>CAVTOE010000006.1:0-333936 GCA_963736385.1 uncultured Acidobacteriaceae bacterium
TCGCGCACTGGAAGGACATTGGCGCCGCGCTGTCCTGCACGCCGCCAAGAGGAACGTCGAGACAGGGACGGAGTATCTGCTCGATATAGCGATCGATCAGGCCACCCATGGTCGGGAATTCCGGGTTGAGGGTTTCGGGATTGGCTGACAGCCGCAGATGCTCGCTCGCACGCTCGGCTGCCGCCCGGGTTGGGTACTGCTCCTGGGTACCGACGATGGTCTTGCGGCGCCGTTTCCGCCCTGCTTCGAATTCGACGAAACGGTAAACCCATACGTCCGGCCCTCGGGAGCGCTTTTCCAGTGTCAGCGTTCCGTACTGGTACTTCGACCGCCGCTTCACTCGGTTCATTCACGAACCTCCTGAGTGCGGCGCAGATGACACTGTGAATCTAGCACGAAACCACCCACTCACATCGCCGGCGTACAACCATTCGGTGTCGCACCCCCTTTTGGTGCCTTTACCGCGACATGTTGCTGACGACCTGAAGGGGATATCATCATCAGGCGATCTTGCGGTTGAGCCAGTCGTTTAGAGCGGAGACACGGAATCGCCACAATTTGCCGACGTGTACGCCGCAGATCTCGCCATTTCGGGCCAGGCGCTGCAGCGTTTTGGGATGAATTTTGAGCAGGGCTGCAGCCTCATCCGAGTCAAGAAGCGGCTCGAACGATAAGGGCGCCATTGCCAGAATTGGCGGTGCGGAGTTCTGGTTCGAATTTTCCATTGGGACCTCCAAGCTTTTGTTGCCGGCGGTTGGAATTTGCGTGCCGGTTGGTGATCGGCGGTACCTTGCTATGGCCAGTTTTCGCGCTAGATACAACCGTGCCTCTCCAGCGCTGTTGTTACTCCCCAATTTAAGGGTCGTCAAACGGGCGTAGTCATTGGCAGCGAATGGAAACGGCAGGAGCCGTTAGCGGGCGGCGAAACTCTCGTTGCCAAGGCCAGCCATCTCAGTTTCTGTTCGCTGATGGCGACAGGAACGGATGGCGAAGTCTCAGCCCGATTGCGTCGGAGCAATATTTTACCAATCGCACTTTGACTGGGGGCAGAATCGCATTCGCCCCGGGAAATGCGGCACGTGCCGTTCGCGAATCACACTCCAATAGCTACCTTAGTCGATTGCCTCACCCAAGCGCTGACTGATCTCCTGGAGCCAAACTCTGGGATTCGTACCGTGGATGACGCGTCCCAGAAATCCGAGCCGCTCGGCGGCATTGTTGCGGTTCCTCCGAATGTCGTCCTTGGTGATCTTGGTATACAGGACAAGAAAACTGTCCATATTCCGAGGTTTGGCGAACACATAAGTCGCGTGGCCGAGCTGAGGGGTTTCAACAACGACAGCTTTCTCAACGTCGAAGATGTATTCTTCGCGAAACGGGTAGGTCCGGCGTGCCCGGCGTGAGAGCTGGCGATAGAAGAACGGATCGTAATCTGAACGCCAGTTGATTTGGGTGACATCAAAGTCTCCGGGAAGACGCATCTCGGAACACATTCGTTCCAGCTCGCCTCGCTCAACGGCCCCATGTTCCAGGTGCAGCCGGATCTGATCAAGAATCCGAGAGTACTGACCGAAGCGGAGATAGGTCGTTCGCGCGGCCTCCAGTTGTTGCTGGAATCCGGCTGGGAGCTTCACCTCCAGCCGGCTCGGTAATGCAGTTTCCCAAGTAACGAAACCCCACTCGCCGCTGCGCTTGCGGTATTTGCCGGTTTGAACGAACGTGCCATCGACCTCCATCTTTGTTCCCAACAAATGTTTCCACTGGTTCCACGTACGATCCCAAAGCGTACGTAGGGCGGCTGGATCAAGCCAGAACTCGAGCTTGCGACGCACGTCCCGGCACAGTGCCCTGTCGTCGTAAAAGTCGCATTTGCGCAGTGGCACATGGAACCGCCGGCGCCTCCGCTCAGGTGAAAACGCCAGAATGCGGCGAGCGAAGAATGTATGTCCGTCGCGGGAAGGCTCCCCACGCCTCCTTGAGAGACTGTCGAAAACGAACAGGTTCTTGCCATCCCTAGGACCAACTCTGGGTTCGTATCGCCACTCTTGAAAATGTTGGTCGACGTGGCGGTTACGACCCGACCGACCTGAACGCGTCCACATCTGGTAAGGACGATCACCTGATGCGCTGCTGATCGGCTGCGAAGCCGGGGCGCGAATTGCAGTTCACAGGTCCCCGATGGCCTTTTCGACGATATCAATTCCGATCTTCTGAAGAAACTCCTCGGGTGCGTCTCCTCCAATCAGAGCAAAGACGAAATCGTTGTGGAGAGTGTTTTGTCCCAGGGAATCGTTGACGATGACCTCTTCCGCGGTAATGCGCTCAACATTTGAATTCAGTATCACACGCAAGCGTCCCTCGCGTTGCGCTTGCAACAAATGCTCGCGATTGCGTTCGCGTGCCGCGCCGAAACGAATCGCCACGATAGGACAACACGACGTTGTTCTTTCCCCGACCGGCTCAGGGCGAGCGCAGCTTCAACCGCCGAATCTCCGCCGCCGACCACAAGGATGTCTTTATCGCAATAACTATCGGCTTCGATCAACTTGTACGAGAGCTTGGGCAGGTCCTCGCCTTCGACGCCCAGCTTGCGCGGACTGCCTCGCTTGCCGAGAGCGAGGACGACATAGCGTGCCAGATACTCGTCACGAGTGGTCTTGACATGGAAGCTGGACGAATTTCTTTCGCACGACCTCCACTTTTTCGTTGGTTCGAATCTGCACGCCGGTGTTAGCGATGATGGTTTCCCAAACCGCCAGCAAAGCTTCCTTGGTGCCATCGCCCACGTACAAGGTCCCATACAGCGGAATCTGAATGGGCTCGGCCATCAGGAACTTCTGCCGCGGATATTGCCGGATGGTGGACGCGATCTCACCTTGCTCCAAGAGTGATGTAGCGCAAGCCATATTGTTGTGCAGTCAACGAGGCGCTCAGACCCGCGGGGCCAGCTCCGACGATGGCGACGTCGTACACCTCGCCGCTTTCTTCGCTGCCAACCGAGTTCAGACGATCACGCAGGTGATCGACTACCAACTTGCCCTCGTTTACCGCGGTCTTGATCAGTCCCATGCCCGACAACTCGCCGACAATGAAGACGCCAGGCACATTGGTTTCAAAGTTCTCGCGCACCGAAGGTACGCGCATGGTCTGCAGCACGCCACCAATGGAAAGCGTGATGGCTTGCGTCGGACAAACCTCGGCGCACTTGGCATGTCCGGTGCAGCGCTCGGGGTGGGCCAGAATCGCCTTGCCGGCTTCGAGCTCCAGCGTGCCGGTCTCGGGACACACGTGCACGCAACTGCCGCACCCAATGCACATCGACGCATTGATGACGGGTTTAGCAGTCCCGCTTGGTTTTTCTCCTGCGCCGGGTGATCGTGCCGCGGCGTCGTGTACCGTCCACATAGCCATGGCGGCGCCGCAATGGCGGCAGAAGGCGGAGCCCTTCTCCATGGACTGGCCGCAACGCGGGCACGGCCGCATCGCCTTGGGAGCGGCGGGTTCAGAGGCCGCGCGAGCTGCTTTCGGCGTGGTCAGCTTCTTCAGATAGCCGCGCACGAAAAACAGGGTGATGGCCCCGGCGAGCAGGAATGTCAGCAGTGTTTCCATCGTCGATCACACAAATCCCAGAGCAACAACGACCACGATGTGAACAAGTGCCAGCACTGCAAACGAATAGCTGAAGGGACGATGAATGACGTGCCACAGGTGAAACACCTGTTGCGAGCGCGAGAGGAAGGCAATCCGCTTGGAGAGCGCAGCCTTGCTTCGCGCGACGCGGATGGCCCGCTCCAGGTCCTCGTGTGATGTGCGGATCAGTCCTCCGAAGTACGGCAGTACCCGGCTCCATCCCAGCACGCGAATACGCAGCCGCGCGATGTGAAAGGGACGGCGGACATCGAGCACGATCATCAGCAGAATGGCGCGGTACAGCGGCATCTCCCGCACCTGCGCTGGAGTTGGGACCTGTAGCAAGGGCGCGAAATCCTGCGCCGAGAGCGGGCTCTGGGCAGAAAGATCCCTGGCCAGTTCCTCCTCGATTTCGGCCAATTCCTTTAGCGACAGCTCGGCAGAGGACAAGGAGCGCGGGATCTGCGCATAGATGTACCTTCCGATGACGCCACTGATCGCGACCGACAGCATGATCCAGAACGCGATGCCCGCGATGCCACGAAACTTGAACGATGCGTGAAACGCGATCAGTACGGGAGCGGTGAGGCCGGCGATCACGTGGAAGTCGAGCCAATGTTTCGCCGACCCAATCCTGCCCAGCCACTTGATGCGCTTACGCAGCGGATAAAGGAAGATCATCAGGAACAACATGACGCCCGGTGATTCCCAGCTTGATGGCGATGGAGCCGCTGGGCTTCAGCAAATCGTGCTTGGGAGAGAATGGGCGCTCCGCCGCCGCCAGCAGATAGTAGTTCCATCCGTAGACAGCGAGCACGACAACGGTGGCGACCGCTGTTACCGCGGCGACGTGAAGCCGCATCCGGTGGGCGCGTTCGCCGGCAGGCTGCAGCGAAACGCGAGTTCATGATGCTGGCCGGAGCGCTCATTTTTTCTGCTCCGGGTCAGCCACCGAAACCGAGGTGTCGACCAGAAAGCGCTTGTAGTTGGTGAAGCGATGAACATTCCGCCAGCGCTGGCGCAAGGTTTCCACCTCGACCGTGGCCACGGAGGGAAAGCGATAGGTCTGGGTCCAGCCGGGAAGCTGCAACCGGGTCGTAGTCAATCTCGGCAGAAAGCGATTTCAATCCGACATCGCTCATGTCTCGCGCCAGGCCAACCTTGAGCTTGGCCACTTGTCCAGTTTCCGCCTCGATCCAGGCTGTGCCGGTCAATTCAAGAGGAAACTCCCTGCCGCGCACGGCCAGCGCCGCCGGCGTGCGGGTCCCGGAAATGTGGGTGAAGCGGATTTGGGCGATGCGATGACCGGCGAACATCTCGTCGGGCATCGGCAGCGAACTCGAAGCTGTTGCGGTAGTAAGGATGAAAGATGAGCATCAGCATCGAGAAGCCGTTGGTGATCAGCAGGGGAACGTTTTTCTTGTTGCGCTGCTCGTTATGCGGGTCGGCCAAGGCGTGACTCATTCAGCAGCAACTCATCGCCGGACCCTTGCAGAAGCACCAGGTAATCGAAGTTGTTGTTCTGCTGGTAGGCCGTGTGCCCGTTCTTGTCGAGCTTGAGTTGGGTCACGTGCTCGGAACACTTCACATCGGACATCTGGTCCAGAAACGCGGTTACCTGACGGCTGGCTCGGTCCACGATGGCGTTCGGCATCCGTGGCCCGGGCCGCCGGCGCACACAGCAATGCAAAGCGTCATGACCAACAGACCCCAGCCGAACCGGTCTTTACTTTTGCGTCGCACTTGCCGCCTCCCGCTTCCAGCGATTATCGAAGCGATAACCGAAGGTGGTGTACACCTGGTTGTAGTTCTGTAACGCGCCCCGCGAAATGGTGAAGCCGGTATCGATGAAGTAGTGGCGGCCCAGGAAACATTCGCCCTAGGCGTTGAGAAAGCGCGAGCCATTGTCTTTCGACACCGGTGAGATGAACTTCTGCAGTCCGGCCTGAACTTGGAACTGAAAAGACTCCTTGAAAGCTCCGCGAGAGCGGAGAACGGAACGATAGTCGCCCTGGGCAAACGGGCTGTTGAAATTCGAGTAGCGGGCGTCCAGGCGGATCCCAGTCTTCCAGATGCGGTTGAAGGTGATGCCATACATGGTGTTCCAGGAGGCCTTCGCATCGCCGCTCACGTTGCTGCGGCCTATCTCGGTGTACAGCGTGATGTGCGCGGGAGCCTCCACCCGCACCCCTGCACTGAAGCCCTGAAACAGATACTTGTCGAGCAAACCAGTTCCCACCAGTTGCGGATCGTAGGTGGGAACATCGCGAAAGTAGCTATGGTTGAAGTCGATGCTGATACGCGGGTGGGGCTGAACCCGCAAGGTCACAAAGCTGCTGGCCACACCAGCACCGACCGGGGTCACGCCCGGTCCGGTCCGAGGCCGGTCAAGTAGCAGCGCCTCGTAAATCGAAAAAACGCGCTTGTAGTCAATCGTGTTTTCAGTAAAGACAAACGGCCGGTCCACGCTCCACTTCAGCATCCCTACTCCGCCGCCAAAGGTACTGCTGTAGTGCACGTCGTCGTAACTGCCGCCGCTGATGTTGGTGAAGCCACCGGCGATACGGCGGTTGGGGTCGTAGCTCAACGCAGTCGGGTCGGATGCCAATCCGCCGAATATTCCGGCGGTCACGCGGTCTGACATCCGCCTGCCGAAGTAGCCGCCGTCAAAGGAGTTCAGGCTGCTCGCCCAGGGCAGGTATAAGCGCCCCACTCCGGCGACCCAACGCGAGTCCGGGATTCTGGTAGGTCAGGCTTATGGTGTAGGTGCGGTTAAGCAGGTCCTGCAGCGTTGGTTGGTTTTGGCTGCTGGTCGAAGTCAATCCCCCGCGCCAGTACCCGTTCAAGTTCCAATGCGTGCCGTTGATCCGGGTGATGTCGGCGCGCAAGACCACCCCGGTGGTGGTTGAGGACGAACTGAATGCCCCGCCATTGTGTATGGTGCTGAAGTCGAAGCCGATGCGGCCCTGAGCGCGGTTCACTTCGGGCAAAGGGGGCCGGGGTATGGCGTCGCGCACATCTTCGTCCATGGGATCGCCTTCGGTGAAGCTCACGACGGCGGGATAGTTGCGGGTGTTGCTCAGGGCGTGCTTCTCCACCAGCTTCTCGATCTCCTCCTGCGGCAGCGTGGCCATGTCGCCGGCCACCAGCGGACGTGTGGACGAGATCACTTCACAGACGGCGGAGGTTTCTGCCACGGCCACGACCTTCAGTTCGGCGATCGTGCTCAGGCCGGAAGCATCGTCCGAAGTTTTCTCTGCGTTTGCGGTCGGATGCGATTCGCTGCCGTGTGACGGCGCTGCGGTGGAAGCCGCGCCTGCACGAACCACCAGGTGGGTGCCTTCCGTCAATCCCGCGCTGCGGCCTCCTTCGACATACACATTGGCGCCGTTGACGTAGCGCACGCGGAACGTCGTATGCATTTCAACGGGTGCTGTGGGTTGCGCAATATCCTGGCGGTGGCAGCCGGCTGAGTGATTTTGCGCAACACCAAGCTGCATCGACCACGTCAGCAAGAGCAGCACGGAAGTCATGCGGCTGGACCATGGTTATCCACCTCCCTGTCCGGTGGGGTGGCACGAGTAGCAACTGGTGGCGTTGTACACGTAGCCCCGCACTCGCGTGTGTTTGGGGTCAGTATTCTGTTGGCTGTGCTCGTGGCAGGTGATGCAGGAGAAAGCCGAATAGTCAGCCGGAGTTGATGTGGCAGTCGCCGCAGGTCATCCAACGGCCCGCATGGGTCCCCGAGTAGATGGGGAACCAGGTGTGATTGAAGACTGCTCCCAGCCAGGTTGCCGTGGTGTGGCAGGTCGCGCAGGTCGTTGGAAAGTGCGCCGCCACATGGTTGGGATTGTTGGTGCCCAGGTAATCCGCCTTGTGACACGAGTAGCAGTCGGTGGGCGTGCCTTGGTATACGCCGTTGATGTGACACTTCGCGCAAGGCACGGTGATGTGCGCGCCGGTCAGCGGGAATCGGGTCTTGTTATGGTCGAACTGCGCTCCCTGCCAGGAGCTGGTGGAGTGGCAGACCTGGCAGTCGGTGGGAAAGCCAGCCGCCTTGTGGTTCGGATCGGTGGTGCCGTTGTAGTCATTGAGGTGGCACGACACGCACGTGGTCGGCAAGTTGGAGAAGTTCCCATTCACGTGGCAGGCGACGCAGGGGAGCGTAGCGTGCTTGCCGGTGAGCGGGAACTTCGTCTTGGAGTGGTCGAAGCGAGCCGGAGTCCATCCGCTGGTCGAATGGCAAATCGAGCAATCGGTCGGAAATCCGGCCAGCCTTGTGGTTGGGGTTGGTGGTTTTGTTGTAGTCGGTGATGTGGCATGACGCGCAGTCCGTCGGCGTGCCAGCATACCTGCCGTTGATGTGGCACGCCGTGCAGGCCACCGTGGCATGCAGACCGGTGAGTGGGAATTGGTCTTGGAGTGTCAAACACCGCCGGAATCCATCCGTTGGATATGGCAAACGCAAGTAGTGGGGATCCCAGAGGCCTTATGGTTGGATAGTCGTTGTAGTCGCGATGTGACGGGCGAATCAGTCGGCGTACCGGAAATTGCCGTTAATGTGGCAGAGGTGCAGGACGGCAGCATGGCAAGAGCGGGTTTGGCGTGATCGAACTGGCTCCAGGCCGTGGAGTGACAGGTTGCGCAGTCGTGCGGAACCGTCGTGGTTCGGATTGTTTGTCGCGTTGAATTCCTTGGAGTGGCAGCTGTAACAATTGGCAGGCGTCCCTTTGTAACGGCCGCCGACATGGCACGCCGTGCAATCCAGCGTGGCATGCATTCCCGTCAAAGCGAAGCCGGTAAACTTCGCGTGATCGAACTTCGCTCCCAGCCAGGTATCCACCGAGGAATGGCAGTTCTGGCACGTGGGCGGGAAACCCGTCGCCTTGTGATCGGGCACCGCATTCTGATACTGCGATCTGGTGGCAGGAGTAGCAGTTCACCGACAGTCCTTGGAATTGCCCGACCGCCGCGTTCTTGTGGCAGGCGTCGCATTCCACTGCGGCATGGGCGCCGATCAGCGGGAAGCGGTTCTGATGCTGTTGAATCGGCGACAGCGAAACCCGCCACCCCGCACCGTATGACATTGTTCGCAACCCGCGCCAAACTGTCCGCGATGCAGATCGGCGTGGCAATCCTTGCAGCGCATTCCCACGTTGCTGAACACCAGGCTGGTGTGGCACTGCATGCAACTCACGTTGGCGTGCATGCCGCGCAGCGGATACCTGGTTTTATCGTGATTGAACTCGGGGATGCTGCGGAGGGGCCGCCACGAGGTGAAGGTGTGGCAGTTCTCGCAAGGCATGTTGAGGTTCCCGTGCGGACTTCTGACCTGTGCGCGCGGGATCGCCTGCGACTGCTGGCCCACCGGGCATCGGCAGCAACACTCCAAGCAGCGAGAAAACCAATGGTATCAGTGTCGGCACCGAGTCGTTGTCTCACGTTCTGGTTCATCATGCTCGCTCACATCGCGATCTTCGCAATTGCGTTGCCATGGCACGCAGAGCACTGGACCGGCGTTGGCTTATAGAACAGGACGTTCTTTCCCTCGACCTGCCGAACGTCCTTGTGGCAGGCGCCGCAGCGAACGTTCTGGTGTCCTCCTTTCAGGGGAAACGCGGTTTTGTCATGATCGATCAGCGAGGGTTTCCACTTGCCGGTGAGGTGACAGTCCGCGCAGCGGGTGACGGTGCCCGAGCGTGCGAATTGCAAGCCATGCGACTTCTTCGTGACAGTCTTCACATTGCGATGGCGCTGACTTGAAATTCACATTCAGCAGCTTGCGTTCCAGGTTGGGCGGACGATGACAAGCGGCGCAGTCCACGGCGCGATGCGTGCCGGTCAGCACGAACGCCGTGGCTCCGTGGTCAAAACGCGAAAGGTCGCTCCACGTCTTTGGTCGAGTGGCAAGCCTCGCAGCCCAGCGGCCTGCCGTTGGCGTCGGCGCTTGCCATGCGCGCGGCAAACTGGCCCTTATGCGGGTCGGCGTGGCAGGTCGTGCAGCTCAGGACGTCGAAATGGTAGAGAGCGCTAGCGACCGCTCTCCGCGGCTTGTGGCAGTCGATGCAGGCGACTGCGACGTGACTGCCGGTAAGCACGAAGCGGGTCTGCTGATGACGCGCCAAGTCGAATCCCGCAGAGTGGAACGTGGTTTCGTTGTGGCACTGCTCGCAACGGTTGAAGTAAGGAGCGCGCGGCGAACTGGTTGCGGTGTACGTCCTGATGGCAGTCGACGCATCCCGACGCCTTGATTTTGAACACGGTGGCGCGGCCCGCTGGCACATGGCACTTCGCGCAGGCCACTTCGGCGTGCTTTGCGCGCAGAGGAAACGCCGTGGCTCTTGTGGTCGGCCACGGAATATTTCGCCGGCTTGAAGCCGTCCACCGAGTGGCAGGATTCGCAGCGGCCTCCGTCTGCGCGCGCCAGGAATTGCCCACCATGCGGATCGGGCTTGTGGCAGTCGGCGCAGGCATTGTGCGCGATCGGGGTCTTGAAATCTCCACTGCGATGGCAGGCGTCGCAACGCACATCGAGGTGCTTGCCCAGCAAGCGGGTACTTCGTCTTGGAGTGGTCGAACTGGGCGACGAACGAGCTTTGCTTCCAGGTGGAAGTGCTGTGGCAGGATTCGCAGCCTTGCTTGAATTCTCCGCGATGCGGATCGTTGTGGCACGCCGCACAGCGATCGAACTTGAGCCCGACATACTTCGGCACACCGTCGGCGGCTGGCTGCGTGACACTTCTGGCAAGTCACCTGGCGATGCAGCCCGGTCAACGCGAACTTCGTCTTCGAATGATCGAAGCTGCGTGCCTCTTTCCAGTCCTGATTGTTATGGCATTGCAGACAGTTGGCGCCGAGCTGCCCCTTGTGCTTGTCTTCATGGCAGGTGACGCAGTTGCGAGAAAGGCCCAGGTAAGTTCGATTGGGGTCCTTTACCTGCAGCGCCGTGCGATCCAGCTGGCCGACATTGGCGGCGTTGTGGCACTTGTTGCACGTGAGCCCAGCGTGTTTACCATCGAGCGCGAAGCCTGTCTTCGCGTGATCGAACTTTGCCGGCGACGGGTCCCAGTGCAGCAGGCTGAAGTTCGCGCCGTTGTGCTCCGAGTGGCAGCGCACGCACGAGGCTTTCGGTTCCGCCATGTAGATGCCGGATGCATGCCGCGTTTCTGCTTCAGCCGGGCGGCGATTTCCTGATGGCAGTCGAGGCAAAGAAAAGTCGGCGAACCGGGCGAGACGGCATGGCAGCGCACGCACCCGGCCGGGCCGTCGAGGTTGTGATGCGCTCGCGAGAGTGCCCCCGGAGAGATCTGCGCGTGCAGCGGAGAAGCCAGCACGCCCAGTACAACCAGCATGATCCCAAGCACGAACAGCCAGAAGATCTGCCGCGCCCGGGGAACGCAGAACCACGCTTCCACGGGCGAAGGCATTGCAGGCTGCGGATTCGGCGTGTCTCCCTTCGGCGGTTGCAATTCCATCCCCTGGCGAGTGGTCCTTGGCGCCCTTATGCACTTCCGAGCGGTTCCATTTTTCTTGTGATCAAGGCAAATCGTCGGAGCTTGGTATGGTTGGCCAGGGAACCACATCTTGCTGTGCAACTTCGTTAATGCACTTGCATGGCCATTCTTGAGAGGGATAAGCGGATTGAGAATTGCCGAGGAGGTTGGAATTGACAATTCGCTTCTGGACTTGTCATTACGAGCCAAGCGAGGAATCTGCTGTTGTTTACGGTGAAAATCACGCCCGGGCAAACAGCAGATCCGTCACGGCTAAAGGCCGGTCGTGATGACAACTCAAAATCGCGAGGCTGGCCATTGCTTGTCCGGCACTGAATAATCGTTATGCGCCGGCCAAGAATCAGGTGAAGGTGTGTCGTTTGGACCCACTATGAGTTCCCAGCGAACCCACGCGCCTTGCGAAGAATTGACGTTGCGTTGTCGCTGCCCGACGCCGCTAATCCGGACCTTCGGATTTGGGTTGCTGTGTGCGTTCGCCCTGCTGAGCAGGATTCGTTCCTTGCGGAACATTGCGTTCTCTTGCCTCCCCAGTGCCCTGGTTGCGTTGAGACGGTGATTCGCCTTCACCCTCAGCGCCTCGTCCACCTGGCCCCTCAATACCCTGCATTTCGCGGGGACTTTGTGGTGGACGATCGTTTTCAACCTGAGTGTAGAAGCCTGGTTTGATCAGTATCGGATGGTTCGGCATGGCAAGTCCGACAACCTCGACTAATCCCTCATATACCTGCACGATCGTCTTATTATTCTTCGTGACCTCAACCGAGAAGCGCGTGCCACGGACCGTGATCACGGCAGTCGGGGTCCCCATGCGAAAGGAGGGAGCGTTGCCGAACCGCTTCTGAACTTTCGCCATGATGTTGCCGATAAAAAGTTGCAGGAAGTTTCCTTGCGACTGTTCCGGGGCCTTCAGGACCACGCGGCTATGTGGCTTGACCAGTACCTGCGATCCATCCTGCAGGCTCAACAGCAGGCTTCCCTTGGCGGTTTCGATGCTGGATTCGGCGGGCAAAACCTGGCCTCTTTGCGCTGCTACTGCGGTGCCCTGTGCGGATTTCAGCATCACGTCGCCCTTCAGGTCTGCGATGACAGCGGAGCCGGACACCAGCGCCACCGGCTCACTTTGGGCCGCTTGCGCAGTGGCCAAACCGGTGAGCGTAAACAGCAACAAAGACAGATGCACAACCCGTTTTGTTTTCATCAACCACCCCTTACGGCAACCACGGGCATTGCCGCCGGCAAATGGATCGTGAAAGTGGTACCGGCGTCGGAGCTCTCCACATGCACGCTGCCTCCGTGTCTTTCCGCGATCCGTTTGACAAAGGCAAGACCAAGTCCCCATCCCGGTACGCTGCCGCGCTCATCGCTGCCGCGGTAGTAGGGAGAGAACAGGTGGGGAAGATCGACGCTGTTAATGGGCTTGCCGTAGTTGTGGACAGAAATTGCCACCAAGTCCTCGCGTTGCGCGCAGGCCACGCAAATTTCGCTTCCTGGCTCGCCGTACTTGATCGCGTTACTGACCACATTCAGCACGGCTCCGCTCAGCAAAGCGCTGTCGCCAGAGGCGGACATCGTATCTTCACCCTGCCATGTCAATTTCATCTGGTTGGAAGCGGCGAGCGGCCGCAGAATCTCGAATATCTGACGCACAACGTCCTTCACCGGAACATCTTCTCGCTGCAGTGGCCTGGCCCCAGCGTCAAGCCGCAGAACATCGAGGTAGCTGTAGATGAGCGCCAGCAAGCGTTTCGATTCGCGAAAGATCGTCTCGGGAGCGCCCACGCATTGCGGAGAATTCGGATATTGCACCATCAGTTCAGCAAAACCCTGAATCGATGTGAGAGGAGTGCGCAATTCATGGGTGATAAAGCCCAGCGCTTCGGCGCGCGATCGGTCGCGCTCATCACGCGCCTTCAGGCTGGTGAGGATCCAGATAATCCCCCCTTTTGGCGACAACGTGGTTGGCGGAAGGGGCACAAGACGCATCGAATACAGCTCGTTTCCAATGTAGGCCTCGCTTTCGACGGTGTTTCCTTCCTGCAAACGGGCCTCTTGCTCAAGCCACTGGACCTCGGCCTCCACCTCGTGCAGGCTCGTGAGTTGCTGATGGCTGCGGAATATTCTGGCGAAGATTCGGTTCTGCAGAATTAACTTGCCGTCAGTATCGAAGATTGCGATAGCATCTCGGGTAGCCTCGAGCAGGGTTTCATGTAGTTCGTAAAGTGACCCGAGCTGAATCTGCAACTCCTGAAGCACCTCGAGATTCCGGGCGATGTCGTCGGGATCGTCGCGCAATTCGTATCGCCGATGCTGCACTAACCATTGGCGCAACAGCTGCATCTGTTTGCGGACGCTCCGCTCCACCAGCACGAAGTCGGCGGCGTACACGGCCACAGGTGCGAAGATGACAGCCAGGAGCATGGGACCGACAGCGAGAATTCTCGATCCCAGCACAAACGCCGACCATCCGGCGAAATAGACGATGGCTCCCAGGCACGCCGCCCAGAGGACAACGTGCCAACCTTTTCGGTTGCGGAAGAAAAGCACCGCACCAACGCACGTCGCAAAAAGCAGGACAAGGGTTGCCAACGGCGGCACGGAGTGCAAGGTGCGGCCGCTCAATACGCTGTCCAGTATCTGCGCGTGAATTTCGACCCCGGAAGCGGGCCATTGTCCGGTCAACGGAGTGCTCAGCCGGTCTGCGATCTCGGTCGGACCAAAACCGACAAGAACCGGCCGGCCGCGCAAGTTGGCGAGGTCGCGCCCTTGCAGCACCGCTGCCGCCGAAAGAGTCTGAAAGGCGTCGCGGCGGAAGTAAATTGGCGCCAGCACAGGAGCGGCGGCGGTGATTGCCGAATCATTGTTCCGCTCGCTAATGCCGTACGACGCAAGAAATTGTGCGGTCCGCGGCGCGTCGATGTGGCGCGCAGCCTCCAGCGCAAACGCCAGGCGGGGCCCATCAATTGTCAGCTCACGGAGCGGGAAGCGGCGGCATACCCCGTCGCTGTCCAGCACCGCTTGTGCGTGTCCGACACCTAGAGCAGCATCAGCCAACACTGGCAGCGGCTCGATCCAGCGCGGTCCATCCGGATATATCCCGATCTTGTCCACGACGACGGTGCGCCGGTTTTCGCGCAAGGCATCGGCCAACTCTCGGTCGATGGCCGCCGATTGCGGCTCGGAGAAGAGTATGTCGAGCCCGATCACCCGGGCCCCTGCTCGATCGAGATTGCGTAGCAACTCCGCGACCCTCTCCCGCGACCACGGCCAGCGACCGTACTCCCGCAGGCTTTCGTCGTCGATCAGTACAACCACAACGGGCGACGGTTGCAGGGGAGGAGGCGCGGTGCGGAAGTAGGTATCCGCAATCCGCACCTGAAAATCCCACACCACCGGAATCGCAGTGACCGCCATCACTATCAGAAACAGGATGGCCGCAAGCGACAACGTGCGCCACCACTCTCGTCGCCGGGGCCGCGTAGTAGTCATGGCTCTTCCACTGATTGCAGATTGATGCCCAGACGCACGGCTTTCTTGTACAACGTTTTACGCTCGATGCCGAGCCGCCGGGCAGCTTCCGACTTATTGCCATGCGTCGCTTTCAATATGTGAATGATGTGTTGCCGCTCCAACTCAAGCAGCCGGTCCGGCGCGGCAGCGAGGTCGCGCACTTGACGATCGTTCCGCACCATACGCTGGGCCTCGGCTTTCGCGTCGAGCGTGGATATCCGCCCCGTCCCGGCAAATATCGCCAGTCGGTTGATGGTGTTTTCTAACTCGCGAACATTGCCCGGCCAGCTCTGGGCCTGCAGGTACTCGATTGCTTCCTGGTCAATGGTGACCGCCCGGTCATTTTTGAGGGTGAATTGCTGCAGAAAGTGCGCGATCAGCAGCGGGATGTCTTCCCGCCGCTCTTCCAGCGAAGGTACCGCGATCTGCACCACGCTCAGCCGGTAATAAAGGTCTTCGCGAAACAGTCCTCGCCGCATGAGGTCAGGAACATCGCGATTCGACGCAGCGATGATACGAGCATCCACGGGGATACTGGAGTTGGAGCCAACCCGGCGCACCTGCTGCTCTTGAATGACGCGCAGCAGCTTTACCTGAAAACTGAGGGCGGTTTCCGTCACCTCATCCAGGAACAGAGTTCCGCCGCTGCTGGTTTCCACCAATCCTTTGTGCAGCCGCTCGGCGCCGGTAAAGGCTCCCTTCTCGTGTCCGAACAACTCACTTTCCAGAATGGTTTCGGTGAGGGATCCGCAATTGACGGGTATGAATGGCTGCTGTCGCACGTTTCGAGTGCAGATGAATCGCGCGCGCCACGAGTTCTTTCCCCGTGCCGCTGGCCCCGGTGATCAACACGTTTGCGTTGCTGGAAGCGACCCGCCCAATGTCCTTGAAGACTTCCAGCATGCGCGGACTCTTTCCTACCATCGCGGTGGGACTGACTTGCGGAGGCAACTCGGCAACCGGCCGTCGTGTAGCATGCTTTGCTTGCTCCGCTGTACGCCGGCACAGCTCGCGAATGCGGCTGATGTCCAGTGGCTTGCTCACATAGTCCACCGCCCCCTCGGCCAGCGACCGAGCCGCGGTTTCGAGGCTCACCTGCGCGGTCATCACTACTGCGTGGAGATCAGGTTGCAGTTCTCTGAACCGTTGCACCAAGTCCACGCCATTGTCGGTGCCCAAGTACACGTCCACCAGAGCCAAGTCCGCGGGGTTCTTGCAAAGGTGCTGCTCGGCGTCAGACGCGGATAGGAACACATCACATTGGTGCCCTTCGGCTCCGAAGACCGCCTGAAGAAATGAGCACGTATCGGGGTCATCATCAACAACGATTACTCTGAGAGGACGCATGCTTTTCGTCTTCCTTACCGCTGTGTGGTCGAAGAGGCGCGGGACGAACTGGGCGGTTACCCACTTTAGGGTTCAGGGCGAGGCTTTGTTGACGGAACACCCATTCTTGTCGCCCAGTTCGCGTCGCTTTGTACAAACGGTGTGCAATTCTGTGGCCAAGCGATCCATATATACAGCCAGCGCCCATCCATGGCGAGCGAACATGGGTCCGAGTATGTAAGCCTGCTGCTCGTACGGCCCGAGCCGTTTAGTTCTTCAGGGGTGCGGCCACTGCCGTGATTGAGCAGGATCGCGGGAAACGGGCCGCGGCCCTGAGGGCGCCAGATCAGCGCGTGCAGCGTGACCGGCCCGTTATGCACTGCAACGGTTTCAGGCCCGCCAGAAGCCTTACCCTCGGCCATTGTCGCAAGTGCAGAGGCCAGAACGAGCACGGCCGGAAGGAAAACCCAAAGCTTCGTCATTTGGACCCCCGCGTTCTTGTTAGCCCTCATTGCTTCACAAATGAAAATCGTAAACTATTTATCGGCTCTAGCCGGACATCGTGCCCCTGAGGATGTGGTCGCCGAATCCGCCCCCCGAGTTACTTTGTGGCCGGCCATCACCGTTGGGCGACCGGTAACAACAGGTCTTCCAGGAAAAACGCCGAGAGTCCTACCCGGCTCCGCAATCCTGATTTCCGATACACCGCCAACGCCTGTTGCCGGATCGTCGTCTCCGTCGTCGACCGCAGCTCGGCGCCTTCCTTGTGACTCAATCCCTTGAGCAGCAACAAACCAATCTCTCGCTTGGCGGGCGAAAGACTCCAGCGCGTGAACTGGTTATCGATGGCCTCTCCCAATCCGCGTAGTGCCTCGTGCGCCTCTTCGCGGAAGTGCTGCGCTTCGCGCCGGGCGACCTCCAGGTCCGCCGACAGCTGCCTGGCCCACAAATGTACCGCCCTGAATTGCAGCCACATGATGACGACTCCGGCGAGCGCGAAGGCCATGATTGTGCCCTCGAACAGCACGTGGCTTGGTTCTATCCCAGAACGGTAATCCCCCATGATGTCGAAGGCGATCAAAGTCGCAATTGCCGCGAACAAGGTAATGGACGAAGCCAGAATCCGCGATCCAACACCCGTAGGATGATCCAAGTCAAGTTCCTGCGCACTCATAGCGTTATGGCCTCCAACGTCCGTTCGATGAGAAGATTTCATGCAAATCGTAAAGTTTGCTCCAGCGCATTCTAACGCGCTCGTAGAAGAAATTGCTGTGACGTCAGTACTACTGCATCCCGTACTAGGAATCACCCTAACCGCCTCCACTGTCAGTCGAGCTGCAGCATTACCTCTCCTTAACTTCGGGTGTGCAGTAAATGCCCCCTGGGCCTGCCGGAAACCGCAGGTCTGTGTTCCTACCGCACGTGCCCGTCTCACGTAGACGGCAAACCATTGCCAAAGGCTTCGGAGGATATCAATGTCGATTCAAGATAGTTTAGTATGCGTAGGCAAGAACCGCCTCGCTCTTCTGTTGGGTTTCTTGCTCCTCGCAACTGTGAGCTGGTCACAAACCTACGCCGTCTTCAATGTACCGGGAGCCGTCTCAACGGACGCCTACGGACTTAACGACGCCGGCACGACAACGGGCGTTTACGCCGACGCAGCGGGCAAGACGCACAGCTTCGTCCGAACGGCGGCAGGCCAGATCATGGCATTCGATGTCCCGGCAGCGACCGCTACCGCTGCGCAAAGTATCAATGTGGGCGGGATGGTCACCGGTTACTACTCGAACGCGAGCGGCACGCATGCTTTCGTGCGCACTGCTGTGGGTGCAATCTCCTCCTTCGATATCGGGCTGTCACAGTACACCGTCGCCTACAGCATTAATCGATGGGGCGCGACTGCCGGCTATTACAGCGACGCCACGGGTATGCACGGCGTTCGTGCGTAGCGCCTCGGGCATCGTGAACACCTTCGACGCTCCCGGCTCGGCCCATACCGTGGCGGTCAGCATCAACGACGATGGCGCGGCAGCCGGATACTTCACCGACCGCATCGGTACGCACGGGTTCTTTCGAAGTGCCCAGGGAGCCATTACGATGTTCAACGGTCTAGGCGGGGCGCCGATTTACGGCGCAGGGCAGGAGATTTCGCTCCCGACACCAACCATTTGGGAAGCGCCCGGCAGGTGCAATTCACCGCTCGCATCACCGCATTCTAGGATTTTGTGGCCGCAGACCACCTTATATATTTGGCGGATATCCCGACATATTGACCTGCGCGCATGATTGATGCCCTCGAAATCCCAGTTCTTGGGATTTCGGCTCTGACATTTCAGTGATCGGAGAGGAAATCACTCCTTGTAGCCGATTACCTGTCTAGCCGTTCGATGTCCGCATCTCATCATCTTTCGCAACCACTCGCGATGTGAGGAGTGCATGGGACGTACCAATGTTGACGTATAGAAAACAAAGCGCTTATCGAGACGAAATCAAGATGGTTCCTGTCACCAGCGACACGCTGTGTCAGGCAGGCCACAAAGAAAAAATACGAATGCAGCGGAGAACTTCCTTCGGAACTGCGGTTTTTGCGGAAGTCCGCAGGGGTAAGTGCCGACAAGAATTTGGCTGCCCCCAGGGATTCGAACCCCATATGCTGATTCAGAGGCTGCCCGCTTATCATTCTCCGGAGTTCCCTGGCGTGGACTGGTGTCCAGGGAATCTCCTTTCGCAGTAGGTGGTTACCTGGAGCGAATGTGCAGAATCGCTGCAAACAATCCCGGACCCAGTTTCTTGCCTTTACTAAGGCGTTCAATACACTCCGCTCCACACAATGTCTCGTGGATGATACCCGTGCAGATCGATCTCCAGTGACCCACATTTTACGACCGGGTCAAGATATCAGACAGTGGTTGCGAGATTGGTTGTGTAATCGCCTTCCATGAGAAGGCCGGTCAGTGTCAAGGTTCTTCCTCCCTATTTTTCTTTTTCTTCTTAGCGGCGGTTTTGCAGAGCGGCCCGGAGCCGTCAAGGGCGCGTTCTGTGCGGCGCAAGCGAACCCTTGACGGCGAGGACCGCTCTGCCACCGTGCCGGTAAGAAGAAAAAGAAAAATCTCTGCTACGCCAAGCCCTCATGTCCGATCACCACTGTCGCCACCCTTCCATCCGCACTCTTGGTGAGCGATTTTCGCCCGGTGCAAGTTGGGTGTTCTCGTTTCAGCCGGTGCTGCCACCTGTTAGGCGACCTCTCTTCCTCGTACGAAGCTAGAAGTGGGCCAGGCGATAGACGCAGTCACCGGAACTCGGCTTTGGGCTTCGGCTGTACTTCGCTCAAACTAAGCTGCTGTCGCCATCAGTTCGCTTCAGTGTTGTGGAATGGCTCGTAAACTTCTCCACTCACCCACAGTCGATGCAGCAGGACCGCCAGCTTACGAGCGGTAGCGATGATGGCTCGTTTCTTGCCGCTCTTGCCGCCACGCTCGGCCAGCCTCAGCCCCCATCGTCGCAGATCGCTGTCGGCTCCAAACGGTCCCAGGATGTGCTGCGCCGCCTGCACCAACAACGTTCGCAGATAGGGATCGCCCTCTTTGCTGATGTGCATCTGCGGTTCGCTCTGCCCGGAGTTTCTGCGGCCCGGTTGCAGTCCGGCATAGCAACCCACATCACGGCTCTTGCGGAAGCGATGCGGATCTTCCAGCGTCAGCACGTAGGTCAACGCGATCAGCGTGCCCACTCCCTTCACCTGCTTCAGCAGCGCAGTTTGCGGATAGCTCTGCTGCGCAATGGCTCGATCTGTCGGTTGTACTCGGCAATGCGCTCACTCAGCGACTCCAGCGCCTGCAGCAGCGGTCCCAGCGCGGCTTGTAGTTCCGGGCTGAGGGTCTGAGCTTTTTCCTTATCCAGGTTGCGCGGATTGCAGCCGCGTATGCGCTCGCCATAGGACTTGGTCAGTCCTCGCGCTGTGTTCACCAGCGCCGTCCGCGCCCGCACCAGGCTGGCTCGCGCCCGGATCACCGTCAGGTCGGCTTGCGCTTGGGCACTGCGATGCTTCACCGGAGCCAGTAACTGCGGATCGATGCGTGCCAGTCGGGCCAGCGTCCTGGCATCCAGCCGATCATCCTTGCGCCGGCTCTCTCCGATCAGCCGCACGTTGCGGGCATGCGCCACGATCACTTCATGTCCCAGTTCGCTCAACAGGCGGCTCACCCACGGTGAGTGCGTCCCCGTCTCCAGTGCTACTCGACTGCGTGGCATGGCCGCGAAGCGTTCCTTCATCGCTTTCGGCGTCGTGCCCAGCTTCTGTTCGTCAATCACTTCCCAGCTTCATCGAGCACGCAATACCAGCTGGAGCGATCGCCCAGGTCCAAACCGATGGTCAGTTTCTGACTAAAATTCTTCTTGCTCGCTACCGCCGCAGTGCTACTCTTCTTCATTGCCGGTCTCCTTTATCTCTTGCGCTTCGAGCGCGTCGATAACTTGGGAGCGTACAGCATCCCGTTCGGAGACCGGCCTTCTCATCCCATCTGTTTACAACAACTATGGCGGGTCGCTCAACGCCCGGCATCATGAATCGGAGCCGTCCCTTTTCTCCTCTAGGACCGTCATATCGCTATGTGACAGAGGTCACCGACAAACGTTCGTCGCAGGCGTGAGATTCTGGCGGGTGTCGAGGGAGAAGATTTCTCCGGCCTTTTTTCCAGCCCGACCCATGGAAAGACAATTCCAGCACTCTCGCAGAGCGATGCGACTCTCAAATGGAGCCGCAAGGAAACGATGGCGACGTTGCACAAGGCAGATGGAACGCGCGCTCCGGTGTTCGGAGCGACAGTGTGCTAGTCACTAACGCGGAGAGTTGAAAGACGATTTTGAGTGATAAGAAGCGAGGTGGCTGTTCGATGCTCGTCTTTGGGATGGCGAAGTAGGGAGTGTGGCTAGATGAAGAGACTTGTTCCACAATTCGACGACGCCGGTGAGCTCTTTGCGCCTATCGGTGACGAACTATCTTCATTTCACGCAAAGCTGCTGGATAGCATCTTCGACGGAGTTTATTTTGTCGATGCGGAGCGGACGATCACCTATTGGAACCGAGGCGCTGAAAACTTGACGGGGTACTCAGCTCGCGAAGCGGTGCAAAGGCACTGTTACGACAATTTCTTGGGGCACGTTGATGAGAAGGGCTGCGTTCTTTGCACAAACGGTTGCCCGCTGACCAGTACGCTCCTCGACGGCCAGCGCAGGGAGGCTGATGTCTTCCTCAGACATAAGCTCGGGCACAGAGTCCCGGTCTGCGTGAGGGTGGCTCCGATAACGAACCGATCAGGACAGATCGTGGGTGCTGTCGAGGTATTCAATGATGTTTCTGCGAGGAAGCAGGTCGAAAGGCGAGTTCACGAGCTAGAGGGGATGGCATTCCGCGACAATTTGACCTGTCTTCCCAATCGACGTTACGTGGAAATGAAGGTGAAACAATCGTTGGAGGAACTGCTGCAGTTTGGGCGACCCTTCGGACTGCTGATGTTTGATGTAGATCACTTCAAGCAAGTGAACGACCGACACGGACATGATGTAGGCGACGGGGTCCTTAAGGCCATTTCTCAAACGATGACGAAAAGTCTAAGGGAAAACGACATCGTGGGACGCTGGGGCGGCGAGGAGTTCTTGGCGGTTTTGTTCGACGTGAATGCGGAATTGCTTCGCGATCTGGCCGAACGGTGCCGTAGTTTGGTCGCAGAGTCGGGGGTTCTAAGCGACGACTCTCGCATTTCTGTGACGGTTTCAGTTGGGGCTACGCTTGTCACCCGAGAAGACTCTGTACAGGGCGCAATTAAGAGGGCTGACCAGTTGATGTATGTCAGCAAATCCGACGGGAGGAATAAAATCACTGTCGGGTAAGCAGCACGCCTGTGGTTCATCAAAACTAAACGTGGCCGAGTTTTCGATCCAGGAGGCCCTTTCCTTGGACAGCAGCGCTTTGTATAGCGTGGTTCTGACCGCTAGGAGTATTCCGGAAACGAGAGGGAGAGGCTCGACTGGCAGGATCCCATCCTCAGGTTTTTTTCCCATCCGGTCTAACTGACACCCCTCGCGCTCTGATTGCTTCTTACTTCAGCGCCGCGCTGCCGTGCCGCCTGTACTCCTCCCGCATACAAAAAAGAGCCGACCGGAATTGGCGCCGCTTGCACGTTCAACCGACGACCCATTTCAAGGTGGAATGGAGCGGCTACCGACCAAGTTTGGATTGCAAAGGGTTTGGATATGATAAACTGAATCGCCCGGGACCGACGGACCCATGGAGCCTGGGACCCGTTGCGATTGCTTCGAAAGATGGAGAGCTGTGTTCCTATGTCTCCAACTAAAGATCAAACCAACGTCCTGATGCGATCATTTGGCGGCTACTGCGGTTCGGATACTGGGCGTTTTTGCCGCATATCTTGTCGCCGGAAAGATCGGCCTTTCCACTCCGTTTACCAGTAATAACATTTCGCCTGTGTGGCCCGCATCCGGCGTCGCCCTGAGCGCAGTGCTGCTCTTTGGTTATCGAATTTGGCCGGGCATCGCCGTCTGCGGCATTTCTGGTTAATTGGAGCGGCAATTCCCCATCTTGCCGCCGTCGGACTTGCATGTGGAAACACGCTGGCGGCCTTGACGGGAGCCTTTCTGCTCCGTCGCCTGCACCAATTTCGATGTTTCGTTGTCCCGCTTGCGCGATGCTCTTGCGTTGATAGCCTACGGGGCGACTGGGCAGCACCATGGTGAGCGCTTCGGTTGGGGTTACGATTCCTCTTCGCAACCCGGGTGCGCCCCTGGTCGGGCGCCGCTTCAGCATGGCTGATCTATTGGCTTGGAGACGCCATGGGCATCCTGTTGGTGGCGCCTCTGCTGCTGACGCTACCCAGGCTGTTGAAGATTCGCAGGAGGGCTCGCATCGCGGAATTCGCGGTGCTGCTCGCATTACTGGGCTTGGCGTCCGTTACATCATTTTCAGTGACCAGAGATTGCTCACCGATCAACTGCACGTCCTGGCGTTCGCCGTTTTTCCTTTCGTTCTGTGGGCAGCGATTCGCTTTGGAGTGAGTGGGTGTGCGTCTTAGCAACTCTGGTCATCGCGGTCATAGCCACGGCGAGAAACAGCACTCGGCTTTGGGCCTTTCGCGCAGGATACAGCCGCTGACTAATGCGTTTCTGCTGCAGGCCTTTTTTGGAGTGCTTTCGTTGTCAGGTTTGAGCCTTGGCGGCTGTCATCGCGGAACGGGAGAATCTGGAAAGCGAACGGGAACAATTCATCCGTGACCAGGTCTTCCGAGAGGCGCGTCTTCAATTGGCTGCAATTGTGGAATCGTCCACTGACGCGATCAACAGCAAGGACATGGATGGGAAAATAACACATTGGAACCGCGGCGCCGAGCAACTCTATGGCTACTCGTCAGAGGAAATGATTGGGAAATCGATTGCCCTGCTAATGCCGCCAGAACGATCCGATGATTTTCCCGAAATTATGCGGAAGCTGAGGAAGGGTGAGCGAGTCGAGCACTACGAGACTGTCCGCCAGAAAAAGGACGGGACCCGAATTGATGTGTCTTTGAGCATTTCTCCCATCTTTAATACAGCCGGAAAAGTTGTGGGAGCGGCAGCAATTGGGCGCGACATTGGCAGTCGCAAGCAAGCAGAGGAGGCACTCAGGAAGGCTGAAAAACTGTCTGCGACGGGGAGGCTGGCGGCAGCAATTGCCCATGAAATCAACAATCCGTTAGAGTCGCTGACCAATCTCGCTTACTTGCTCCAACTCAATGAGAGTCTCGACAGCACCGCCCGGCAATACGTCCGTCTTGCCGAGGAGGAACTTCAGAGGGCAGCGCATATCACCAAACAGATGCTCGCTTTTCACAGAGAGTCCTTGAAACCAGCGCCGGTGAATCTTCCGGAGGTGCTGAACAACGTCTTAGATCTTTACGCTCCCCTGATCAGAAGCAACGATATCTCGGTTGTGAAGCGGTATGAAGGCGACGTCACCATCTGGGCATTTTCTGAAGAGATCCGTCAGGTATTCGCGAATGTTGTGCGAAATGCGATCGAGGCGGTCTCTAAGGGTGGCACCATACCTTGCACGTATATACTTCACGCGAATGGAACGGCGGCGGGCGACCGGGGGTTCGGGCAGTGATCGCCGACAATGGAGCGGGCATCTCCCCAGAGAACCGGGAGAGGATTTTCGAGCCGTTCTTCACCACCAAGGGAGAGAATGGCACCGGACTTGGACTGTGGGTCAGCAGCGGAATCATCCTCAAGCACGGCGGCTCGATTCGCGTTCGAAGCACACGAGTAGAGGTCACTGCGGAACCGTCTTTAATGTCTTTCTGCCATACGAGAGTATGTCTCATCAGGACCAACTGCTGTCAGCGCGGCAGCGCTGCGTAGAAGAGCTTGGGTGTAACGTCGCTCTTAGCTCCCTTGGCTCCTGTTCGCTCGTTCTTATTGCCCCGATTCCGGTACAGTTTTGCCTCCGAGATAGGCACGAGGTGTAAAAGGCATGCTTTCGCCCCGATACTCTGCCTCCACCGCTCGTTGAAAGCGATTGAAGTTCGCGGTTCTTTTGGGGATCTGACAGTTACAATTTTGTCTATAGCGGGCCGAAAGATCCCTACTCACCACGAGCTCATGGTTCCGACATAACTTCAGAGCTGCGACTGCCTAATCTGGGCACCGGTCGCAGCATTGAACGTGGTCATCTGAATGGCGACATTCGCGATGGAAGCGACGTTCCACTCCTGAGGAGCAATGTGGACCGCCATATCTGCATCCAGCGAAACCGAGGAGCGCACCGCAACTTTCGCGGGATCCATTCCATAGTGAACGCGCAATTCAAATGCAGTGGCCGGTCCGGTGTTTTGCAGCAGCAACTCGCCGCCACGATTGTTGACTTGGGCAGAGATCACATGTCCGGATGCAAGGTTCAGGTTGAGCAACTCGTACCATCTGCGCTCGGAAGCATCGCCCCCTGAGAAACCTCCGACCGCCATGTTGACGGTTTTAGCAGGAGCGCCCGCGGGAACCGTCAGGGTCACCGCTTGATCGCCTGCGCCGACTGAGTCCACCTGGATCGCATCCGCTGCTCCCATCGAGCAAGGGGAGGAGATGGTGGCGGACATGCGTGGAGTGAGGATCGCCCATTCGTAGCTTCCGTCGGCCTGGGGTTCGAGGGAGAAGGTAAGGCTGGGCTGCGCTACGAGCTGTGCTTGCGGCAGAGGCGCTCTGAGCATGAAATGTTCGGCGACGCGGGCGCCTCCGGCTGCCAGTTGCTGGCCTGCGAGCGGCGACTTGGCTTCCATGCTCGCGATCTGTGGCCGCTCGAGATGAGTAGAGCTTCCGGCGCACTGCGTCTCAAGCGGATACCGATCTGTCGCTGCCCAGGATTGACAATCAACCGCTGCGCTTGCCAGCGAGAGATGCGAACCGAGTGGAGCTGGAATGATGCAGCGGGACCCGCGCCATACTCGGAATGCGGGTTGCGGGGTCGGTGTTGACGCGTTTACCGTGAAGGCGGTTGAACGACATCGAGGATGCCGGGAGGGCCGCGCGGGGACCAGTCGAGCGAAGTGCGTCTTGGCGATCAGCGGTGGGCATCTTGACGAATGCCTTGGGAGCTGCGCTGTCGGACAATGGTGTAGAAGGTGTGTCCGTGCTCGTCGGTGATCTGGGAGGTCTGCGGCATCGCCCGCGCAAATGAGAAGAATGCCGCCGGCGATAAGGGCGAAAATGGCATCGCCCGGAGTGACCGGTTGTGAATTGAGCTTGGAATAGGGAATAGGCAAGAAGCGGCCCGCCAGTAGTGGGCGAGCCAAACCACACTCCGGCGACACCCTGATCGGGATGCATGTCAAAAGAATAGGAATTCTCGGTGGGATTGATGGTAACGAAGTTCGTTGGGATCATTGTTGGCGGTATCGCTGGGCCACCGGAGCGCGGGTCGTTGATATTAGCAACCGATATGGTGAGATCACCGCCCTGCGGAGGCGACCACTTGATACGGGAACCAGGACGTGCGCCGGTCTGACTCAGATCACTGCCGGATGAGACGGAGATGATGGGCCAATCGTTGGATTGAAGGAATCACGGCTGGAGTAGAAGGCGTCGGTTGGCTGGTGCAGGCTTCCCGTCACCGCTCCTCCCAGAAACCACGCAATCAGCGATGCCCCCAGTTGATAGCCATGCATGATGCTGGCTTCATTAACCACTTCCGCGTTCTCCTGGCAGGGGACGACGTTATCGGTGACGGTGATGAGTTCCACACCGGTGGAATCGAGCAGCTTTCCGTTCTTGTGATAACTGTTTTGGGTATATATCGGTTCGATGAAGAGGGAGCGGTTTTCGCGAGCGTAGATCGATTCCAGGCAGAAGCCGAAGCAAGTCCCGTGTTGCGCCAGAGATTTGTACACCAACTCGTAGAAGGCGATCTCAAAGAGATGCAGCTTGAAGGAGAGCGGATTGAGATCTATGTGCTTGTCCGTCTCAGACACATCGGCAAAGGTGTCGGAATACGTCTTCCAACTGAGTTGGTCGGTATTGATGTTGTGGAACGGCCAGAAGAGCTGGTAGCGAAACTGCTCGGGGTCGAGGGATACCGGGCAGGTGGTGGGAACGGCTCCATGTTAAAGGTGGCTGTGAATGCGCCGTTCCCCCTAACGTGAATCACGGGCGTATGCCCGCCGACGGAGATTATGACCCCGGTGGACCCGACGTCTCCCCGTCCACCCTCCTTACCGGCCCGCTGGTTCATGGCAACACGCAGGTGAGCATCTGGATGCTGTGCATCCATGAAAGAACGATTGGCAAGGACGACGAAGAAGGCACCGTGACCATGAACTACAACATCCTGCAACCTATGGGGACTCATGGAGAGAGAGCATGCGCACCATTTGCCGGGGTGGCCTCGATGTTGATTTGCACATTGAATTTTTCGTTGCAGTCGTACCGTTTTACGTGCAGTTGCACGCCTTGCACCGTGTGCGCGTTGGCGTAGGGGCCGCTGGGATACCAAACGATTACTCCGCGCTCGAAGTCATGGAATCGGCCTTTTGGGAGATTGCCGAGGAAAGGCAGATTCGGCAGCGAAGGGGTGTCCGTCTCTCCGGAGATGGGGAGGCCGAGTGGCCCCAGAGGGCCGCCATTGCTGCTCCATCCGGCATAGATTGCGCCATAGATGTCCCACGCGCCGGTTGCGGGACTCCAATAGATATTGTTTCTCAGTTGTTCGGGCAGCGCTTCGGGCAACTCCGGGGCTTGAAAGGGATGAAATCCACACCCACAAGTCGCGATAGACGGACAACTGCTGGCGCAGCAACGCCACGAGATTGGACAGAGACCAGCCGAAGGTGGACGCAGCTGCAGGTACTTGAGCACCAACAGCGCGATCAGAGCCGTCCAGATCTGGATCTGCAGGGCGTTGGCTGAGTCCCCACGAAGGTTTTGACTCGCAGGTTTTGCTTGAGCGCTTTGAAGAACAGCTCGATCTGCCAGCGCTGCCGGTAGACTCCGCGATCGTCGCGGCGCCAAGGTCAGGTGGTTGGTCAGAAACACGAGTACCCGGTCCTGCTCTTGGTCGTAGACCTCGATGCGGAGGAAATAGCATCGTGCCGTGCGCGCCTGCTGGTAAAAGGAAATCATCTCGTCGCGCAGCAGGCCCTTGCGGCGTGGCAGCTCCCGCTCCTGCAACACCGCGTAAACGGCGTTGTCCTTCATCCGGGTGACGAAGAACACGCCCTGTTGGCTCAGCTCGGCGAACCAGTCGTAATCGACGTAGCCACGATCGATAACGAGGATGGTCCAGGCTCGAAGCGCAGTGTCGGGCCACCGTGATCTCATGCCGCGGCCCTCGGTGATCACCGCATAGCAGGGGAGGAAACCGTCGTGATCCAGCAACAGGTGCAGCTTCACCGCCCCTTTAGTGCGGCGGAACACGCCCAGTCGAAAACGCGGCGCACAGATCGATCACCGTCGCGTCCAGACTGAGCAGCTTGTGTTTGAACCGGAACTTGCGCAGCCCGCGATGCTGCATGGCCAACCCCGGCAGCGGGTGAGAAGCTGCGGAACAGATCTTCGTAGACTGCCACGGCCGGTGTTCATTGGCGTAGGCCAGGGTGGAGCGCGCAGGCGCTGCGGCAATCCCAAGTGCCGCAGCTTCCCTCACTGGCGGCCAGGCCGCCGCAAATCTCGCGCAGGGACTTCGCCCGGCCCAGATGGCAGAACAGCATGGCGACGAACTGGCCCCAACAGCTGAACCGCGGGCATGCGCTCGGCAACCCCAAAGCCTGAAAGAGCGCAAAAAGCGAGAAAGCGCATACCTGTCAAGGCTGAGTCCTCCTCTGACTCGTTGATCTTCGCAAACTCAACCTATCAAAGACTCTCAGCCTTCTTCTTCCCGGCGGCGCTTAGCACAGCATCCGCCATTGGCAAAGCGGTTGAAGCGGACATTCTCCGTCGTGCCGCTCATCACGGAACATTCGTCAGAGGTAGGCAAACCGAGCACGTGGACTCAATGGTGCTTGTCAATCGCAAAGACACCTCCTTTCCGCCGTGATTAAGTAGTGTAAGAGTGACCGGACTTTCACATTCCAGGCGAGGTTGATCGGATACTCGGATGTGATGTGTTGGCACTGCCATCCAGATCTGAAACAGGAAAGCTTGGTTTTCTTTGCTCATCATGCGGTGAACTCTCCTAAACGGTCCCCTTGATAGGCACTCGGGATTTCGCAGCGATCACAACTGGTGTGGCGCAAGCGCCCTAGAGCGTGCCGTCGCAAAATTACGCCGATGTGACCACCGACAACGTACGGCCTCTCCGTCCCTCCGCCTTCCCATCTTCTGCAATAGGCCGAGACGGGCGGCACGACGTCGGGACCGTACCCTGGCATTTCCAATCGGCATTACGAAGGCCGGACGGATTGCAGAAATCCCGCCAGCTTCGCCGTCGCTTTGTACTGAGGAATTGCTTCCAGTTCCTTGAACGCGCTGGTGAAAGCGTTCGAGAGACTCCACATCGTTCTCGGCTGGAACTCCTCATGCACGGGCTGAAAGTACAGCTCGTGCACCCGCCGCGCCAGGTGCTTCGGAAACCCCAATTCGTCCTCGATGAACGCCTGGTAGATCAGCAGCTTGGCAGAAGCCGTGGACAGCTGCAAGGCACGCCACTCGTCCACCTGTTGCTTCAAAGGACCAAAGTTCCTCTGCATCCGATCGACGCCGATGGCCAGGCTGTCTTCCAGCGAGAAGTGCTTGGAATGCTTCGCGAGCACGGGAGTATATTCCCCGTGAAACGCAAGGTTCTCGCAAACGAAGACTCTCAGTTATGCGCAGCATATATTTATGAGCAGCAAACCGGCGGAGATGCCTGCAAGAGAGGGCTCAGGATCGCTTTTGCTCGCCATAATTTCGCCTCAACTGGCCACCGGCAGGTTGGGACGATATCGCCCTGTCCATGGGCAACTGGCTCAGAGGGAGTCGAGCCATGCCAGCAGATCGGCGTCCCGCTTCCAACGAGGTGTCGGCGTCGGCCGCAACACACCATCAGCTTTTTCGAGGGCCTGTCGTTTCGTCTCCAGGTTGGCTTGTGCGTAAAGGTTTGTCGTGTCCAAGCTGACGTGGCCCATCCAGTCCCTGATGATGGTGACATCGACGCCCGAGGCAAGCAGGTGAACGGCAGCCGTGTGCCGCAGAGTGTGGGGAGAAACCCGTTTCTCGCTGAGTCGAGGAGCTTTTTGCGCGGCCGCCTGAAGGTACCGCTTGAGACGAAAGCGCACACCGGAAGCACCCAGGGGGTTGCCGTAGCGGTTGCGGAATATCACTTCGCCGGGGCCAACGGGGTTTCGCTTCAAAAACGCGACCAAAAGCTCAACCGTTTCCGGCCACAAAGGCGAGATGCGCTCTTTACGTCCTTTTCCCCAAACACGCACCTGTGCCGGAGAATCCAGACGAATGTCGCTGAGGCGAACATTGAGTGCCTCCGCAATGCGAGCACCGGTGTTATAGAGGACGGCCAGTAAAACATGGTCACGCTCGCCGAGCTTGGTCTTCCGATCAGGCTGGGCCATAAGCACCACCAGTTCTTCTGACTCCAGATAAGCGCCGGTCCGTTTCGGAGCACGTTTGTTCGGAATGCGCAGAACCGCCGCGCACTGCCCGGCGGCCAGCGGGTCTCGATCAGCGACGAACCCGAAGAAGCTGTGGAGCGCGGCAAGCCGGCAGTTCCGAGTGCTAATGGTCCTACCGTGGGTCTTCTCAAGATCGTCCAGAAAGGCGAGCACTTGCTGGTCGCTCAGATCAGCCAAGGTGAGCCGCGCAACGTCACGCTGGTTACGCTTCGCCACGAAGCGCAGAAACAGCCGCCACGTGTCTCTATAAGAAAGGATGGTATGACGTGATGCACTCCGCTGGCCGGCCATCCAGTCATGAAAATAGGCATGCAGCAGATGCAGCAAGGCGTTGCTTGTTTTCACGTTATGTCTCCTCATGAGGCTTCACGACATGGGCGCCGAAGACCCGAAACCGCTCGCTGGCGCGATGCAGCAGTTCCTGGGTGATCGTGATGTAAACCAGGGTGGAGTGCAGGTCACGATGGCCGAGGTAGGTCCAGAGGTAAGGCAGCCTGGCCTGGACATTGATGTCTTCCCGGTACCACTCGATCATCCGATGCACGACGAAGCTGTGTCGCAGATCATGGATCCGCGGACCGGCGCGACCTGTAGCGGGTTTGAGTCCGGCGCTGCGCATCACACGGCGCATCAGGTGGTTGGCAGTGATGTAGGCGTAGCCGCCCTTCTGGTGCCAGAACACAGGGCTGTCAGCATCGGTGGGAGCGAGCGCTTGGCGTCGGGCCAGCAGGTAGCGGCGTAGGACTGCCATGGCGCTCGGGCTCAACGGAAGCCGCCGTGACTTAAAGAACTTCGTATCTCGAATGTCGATGGTGTCGCTGGCCTCGCGAATGTCGCCGAGGCGAAGGCCGACGATCTCTGCCATTCGGAGTCCGGCACAATAAGCCAGAACGAACATGGTGTACAAGCACAGTGGCCGCAGAGAAGCCTTCGGTGAGGGATATTCCTTTGCGGATTGGAACAAGTGCTGGAGTTGTTCCCTGGTAAAGATGTACGGTTTCTTTCGTCGGCGAAGGGCTTCGCGCACGATCATGCGGTCGCGTTTCATCAGCATGGCCGTTGAATCGCCGCGCTGCAGAGACCTGGCAATGGCGCGTCCCACCTTCACGCGTTCCATGTGGGCGGCGGGCGATGGCGCCAGCTTGGCGTACTCTTCCACCACAGTCGCCAAGGATTCCTTCGCGGCACCCGGCCGGCGCTGAAGGAACTCATCGAAGCGCAGGAACGGGCTCTCGTGATAACGGAGCCCGAGCGTCTTCATGCGTTTCACGTGGGCCTGGATGATGGGCCCGAGATGGCTTCCGAAGCGAGGAAGGCCGCGAAGGTGCTCCAAGGCCAAGTTCGGATCAGGGCTCACCAGCGCACGCACAATGGCGGCGGTGGACTGTCGCCGGCACACGCACCGGATCTCAGCGAACGGGTTTGCAGCCAGGTAGCCGCCGCGGACAAGCCAATCCAGAAAGCCGGAAACGATCTGCGCCCGTCGGATAGCCATGTCCAGCGTTGACCGATTCACACACTCGCGCAGCCAGGCCTCTACCATCTTTCTGTTCAGCGATCCTTGGGCAGAGCGCTCGATCACGAACGTCTGAAAGCGGCGGAGAACAGATTCGTACGGCTTCCCGGCGCGCGGTCCATCGCGATCTAGTTCCAACTCAGCCACGTATCGCCGCAGCAGAGCCAGTTCTCGATCAGGCCACGCCTTGCTCATTCCGTCTCCCCAGGCACGGCCAGCGCCACCGATCGCAAGTCCTCGGTTGCCAGCTTCAGATACACCTGCGTTGCAGCAGAGGAGCGATGGCCCAAAACGTCGCCAATCGACTTCAGCGAAACGTTCGCCCGCAACAGGCTCATTGCCCGCGCGTAGCGGATGGCGTGTGGTCCGCGCTTGCCTTCGGTCTTGATACCGGCCTGCCGGATGCGACGGCCGAACACCGTGTAAAGACTGGACCCACGGGCAAAGGGACCGAGAGGTGCTTTTACCTTGATGAAAACCTCTCGCAGAGATGTCTGCGGTCGTCCCTTGCGGAGGTAGTTGAGGATGGCCTGGCCAACTGCGGGCATGAGTGGCAACAGCAAGTCGGCACCTGTCTTCGACTGCTTTATCCTTAGTTGGTCGCGGCGCCAGTTAATGTCTTCCAGCTTCAGGCGAACCACTTCGCCGGCGCGCAGTCCGTACGTAACCACCAGGAGCAGCATGGCGTGGTCGCGCAATCCAAGCGGTGTGGGATCGTTGCGCGTGCAGTCTTGAAGCTGTTTGACCTGCTCATCGGTGAATGCCGACGGAATGTTTTCATTGCGATAGAGGATAGGACGATTTACTGCGATCGCGAGGTCCCGCTCAATGAATCCCTCCGCATAGAGGAAACGCAGGAAGCTGCGCAGACAGTTCACCACTCCACATCGGGTCGCTCTTCTCAACCCCTGGTTCCGCCAGGCAAGGAATGCATCGATGTCAGCGACCGTCAGGGTACGCAGCGACTTCAAGCTGGCGCGATCCCCTAACCACTGGAGAAACACGCCTGCGGCATGCCCGTTCTTTTGCAGGGTCTCTTGCGACAACCCGTGTAAATCAGTGAGCCAATGCCCATAGCCCGTGCAGACCTGGCGCCGGAACACATCGAGCTCACCAACGATAGGTTTCTCTGGCGGCCACTGCCCACGGACCAACTGCAAGTAGCGCCGAATCGGACCAGTCCGCCAGTAGCGCCATATGGTCACACTCCGAGGATGCCGTTTGTACTTGCGCTCAAACTCGGCGAGCCGCGATTCCAGGTACGATGTCACGTCCTCGGGTGTTACCGCTTCTATCGCAATCGAGTGGCTCTGTAAGAAGCGCAGGAATACGCGGACCGCAGATACCTGGGCTGGGATCACCGCGGGCTGGAAACGCTGTTCGGTGAGAAGCTGTCGAAACCGCTCCAGTGAGGGATCAGGCCGACTGCCGGGTGGCCAGCAACCGTGGACCAGTCGCAGCAGCCGTCGGACAGGCGATCCGATAGCGACCTTCCAACGCTGCGTGTACCGCGGGGATCGATTGTGCCGCTTCCGATAAGCCGTGAGCTTGGCTTCAGCGAAGCTGGTCACGTGAATAGCTTGCGCTTCTTCTATACAGGTGCCCTGCGTCTCCAAGTGTCTGAGGAAGTCCCTGCAGCGACGAAGGTGGACCGCACGGTTTTTCGGGTTCGCAAGGTCACGTTGCAACTCCTCTTTCAGTCGCGCCAGCCAGGGCTGCTCCGGACGCGTCGGCGGCCACACTCCCTGGACCAACCGCAGCAAGTAATGAATGCCTGGCGTTAGACCACATCGCCAGTCCACTACGTTTCTTGGCGGCCGACCTTGCTGCCGTCTGTAAAGAATGAGTTCGTGGTGGACGAATGCGGACACATCGGGAGGCGCCGCAGTTTCCAACGTCACCGATCGCTTGTCCAGAAACAACAGAAAGTGGCGTGCCACCTGGAGGTAGCGTCGTTGCGTTCTTGGCGTATGCTTCGTTTCTTTGAGACGCGTCCGAAACCAGTTGAGCCGTTCTTCGATCTTCTCCGAGGTTGTCACGGGGGTTGATTGTGTTCCTCCTGCGTCATGTACGAAGGAACAGAGCGGATAGCTTCAAATTATGCGGAGGAAAATCGCACGCGAGGATGCGCTGATCGCGGAGTTCGCACGCCTGCTTCTCATATTTAGTTGCTGCGCATAACTGAGGTTATGGCGAGCTCGCCATAATCTCAGGCCGACGGTGCATGACTAAGCCGGAAGGACTTGTCATGGCTGTTCCGCAAGCCGATGGCAAAACGGCATCCATCAAAGCCAGTCGCGATAGCTCGTTGGCATCGAGTTTCAGTCGCGGGCTCTTGGATGAGATTTGCTTCACGAGGCTTGCCCGGCGACCTCAGATCGAAAAGCCTCCTGTTGAGGACTGGGCAGGAAATTGTAGTAGCGTGAGATGGATTGCGGAAGGAGTCTCCGGATTTCCTTCGTCCATCGAGGCGCCGGCGAGAAAGTCCGCACAGATCATTTCCAGGCAGTACCCTCGACACTTGTCCGACCCCAGCATCGCCTGGAAAACGGTTTTGCATGCGGCCCGCTTCCAGGCAGTAAGTTGCAGGACACGGTCTGGTCATCGGTCTATGAGCAAGCATGGCCGTATGTCATATGTTCTAGCGGCGTGGCTTTTTGGTGTAACGCTCGAGCATGGCGGCGGTGATTTCACTGTTAGTCGGCCATTGCCCCCGCCGTCTGTCCGGCGTGGGTTTGATAGCTTTCCAAGCGGGTGGGGTCCGGCTGCACGACTCTTGCTGCCCTGCAAAAACAGCAAGCCCAGTTTCTCCGAGGGCATCCGCATCACGAAGGCTTCCGCATCGTCGAGAGCGGCACGCAGCTTGCTTTGTAATCAGTTGGGGATCGAGAGGTTCCGTGGTGATGAGAGCACGCCATTCGGCGGCGGGATGGTTAGCATTGCGGCGAATCTCGGCAATCAGCCCCTCGGGGGTGAATCCGGGCGACTTCTCGACGGCTGCCCAGATCAACGGCACCAAGCGGGAGGATGGTTTCGTGGATCGTCACGAGGTCAACAAGGTCACGCACCTCACGCCGCCCAGCTGCGGCCATCACCTTATTCAGCGCAAGGTCAACCGGGTGCAGAACGTAGCCGAAAGTCTCATCCCGCATTGTCGGGAAGAACCGGAAATCGCTGTCAACAATCCATTCAAGGCGCGTGCTGGCATCCTGCCGCGTGACCTCGGCGGTATAGATCAGGGGCAATTGCCGCAACCACCTGACACCGTAACCTCCCGCTTCGAGTGCCTTCGCGTCGTTAATGGCGGCCGCGGCAACTCGTTCCTCGCGATCATGGAAAACGTCGATGTCGCCGGAATAACGTGCCGCATCGCGGTTCAACGGGGTAGCTCCCGCGACGTAGCTCTCCGGGTCCCGCTGTGCCGCGAGTAGCCGGAGAACCTCGGTTTGAATCTTAGAGAGCGGCACGGCACGCCTGCTCGATCTGTTCCGCCAGACGCCGTGCTTCACAGTCGCCCTCGATGCGCAAGGCACGCGCCACGACGAGGGCGTCCTCTTGCGTCGGTGCGTCAAGCAGCCGCTTATTCCAGAGAGCCTGAGTTCCGTATTCCGCAAAGGCGCGACGGTAAAGGCTCATGAAACCTGGCGCTTCTGTCGTCTGGTCGTTCATCCTGCTTTACTTTCCGGGCAACTTGTCCCTGCGTTTCGGTTGTAGCACGGAGCTTCCACTCGTGCAACCGCCCTTGTAACACGAAGCCCTGATGAAACTTACGAAAGTGAGACAAAACACCCGAGATCTGAAGAGATCATAATCATGACCATGATCCACACCAAGAGGCGATCGCGTCGCAAAAACCCCGACGGCACAATTTCCTTCATTACCATTGCACCCGGTATCATGGGTTTTGAGTTTTTAGTGGGCGCCGGGCCCAAGCGAACGTTGACCATCCGAGACGCGCAACACGAGTACGTGTTCAAAGAGCGTTGAGAAATGCGTAAGCCGGGGGACCAACTGTTCAATGCGGGACTGTGCTGGTCACTCTCTATTTTTTCAAGCCGTTCTATTGCGTGTGGGACCACTGCGATTCTCTTTGTGTCGAATTGGAAGAGACACAAGCTGTCCAGTAGCCAAGTTGCAAAAGCCTCCCTGATACGACAAAGCTCCATGGCGCAGCAGTTGTGTGAGCATGCCTAAAGCCTGGTAGGCGAGATTCTGGTTGATGAATGGTTCCTGGCCGGTCAGCGCTTCCGCCTCGCTACAAGACGGCTGATCGTCGTCCTGCGGGTCCAGTATGGTGATTTCTGGGAACAGCTCACTGACAGCCGGCAGGCGATGCTTCTTTTTTCCTATTCGCCGAATTATTCGGCTGGCCGAGGACGAACTGCCCGCTGGCAGCATTGTTGCCAAGTTCCAGCCAGTACAGGACCCGGGAATGTAGTGCCCACCTGTCGATGGCACGCCGGGCTTTGCGCGTATCAACACACCCAATCACGAGATCGACATCTGTGTTCTTGGCGACCTGCTGTATCCGGTGTCTGCGGGCCCCGCCAATTCAGACCCCAGAAGGAGGTTTAGCCGGTGCGCGGGCGACTCGCGGGGCTGCGATTGCGTGTGTGACGGCATTTCTAAATGACTGTAATTAAATGCACTTCTACAATTAAATTCATTAAATACTTGCGGTAACACAGCATTATTGACTTGTATCTAAACAGCGTAATATGCTTGTATTAGCACAGCGCTAAATACTTGTAATAACCCGGAGTAGGGGGAGTCCATGGCAACGCCGGTTCTGGGGGAGATACCCCCGAGGAAGGCGTTCCCGGCGATCTCCGACAAATTTCCCTGCTGGCAAGTACAGCTCGTGACTCACCTCGCGGGCTGTACTTTTTGCCGCGCAATTTCAAACTGCACCGCTACCCATTATTCCAATTGTACAACCTGGAAAATCCCACCCCTCAGTAAGTATCCCCCGGCAGAGCCGTGAGCTTTAGATTGTGAGCGCTCAAAGCGGCTGGCCGGGGTCGCTAACGCGGCCTCGAGGTTTGGGCCACCGTTCCGGTGGCCGATTAGCGCCACAGGTTGATTTGGTCCAATCGCTTGTCCTCTTCTTCCTGCGCCGGATGTACTCGCGGAGCACCGTCTCGTCCCGCCCCAACACTCCACCGACCAATAGCTCGCGTTATCCAAGTCTTCAAACACAGGGACCACGTCTTCAAGGGCCATGCTGGTTTCCAGCAGGCTCTGTTGCGCTTCTCGGAGCAGTAACTCGGTGATTTCCACGGTGCGTGCCATACGGCGTTCCTTCGCAACAATTCGGTCGCGGTAAACCAGTAGCGTTGTGTTTCTTCGGTGAATGGCGAGACGAAGATACGCGGTTACGAAATCCTCACCCCGAACGAAATCGGATCCAGGAAACCTTTGGATCGAAATTGCAGCTAATAGTTTATACCGCGCTGGCGAGAGCAACACTGTTCCGTTCTGCTCACTGTTTGACGAATAGCGCGAGATCTGGATCCGACATGGCCAAAATCGACGCCGGCGCGAACGGAGGGTACATGCGATGGGCGGGGCGACAGTGGTCACTTTTGCTCGGAAGAAACGGCCCCACGATTGTTAGGATTTGTCCAGGTGCGCTGCGCAGGCGATTTCCAAACGACGCGCAGGCACTGGCAGCGCATAGTCGGTCGCTAAAACCGGCCAATCAACATTAACCTGCAATCGAGTTCACAAACAAAGGAGAAATCCCAATGAATAGCACAACAGCTGTAAAAGATCCGGTGTGCGGCATGGACATAGAGACGGCTAGTGCCGCCGGACAAACCGAGTACAAAGGGCAGACGTATTACTTCTGCAACTCGCAGTGCAAAGAGAAGTTCGATCTTAAGCCGGACCAATACTTGAGCAAGTCCGCGGGAACGCCGAAAAGCGGCGCTGGCTGCTGCGGCTAGATCCAAAGATGACTGAGGCTTTGTGCGACAGTGCGGATGCGCCTGACGAATGGTTCCAAAGTTCGAACCACAGAGCTCTTGTCCGAGCGGGAGGATTAGGTCATGCAGCTCAGAACGTTGTCATTAACTTTCGTTTTCTTTGGGCTGCTGGTTGGGTGCAGTTCTGGGCGAGGAGACAACAAACAAGCGGGCGCGGAAGCGAACGCTTCGCCGCCAACTTCCGTAGCCTATGCGGTGTCCGCTGTGACCGGCCCAAGCTGGCTGAAGCACCTGGGACGCACTTTGTCGCAAACCCACATGGGCCAAATGGGTGGGACCCAGTCCGTTCCGGCTAGTAGGCGGCGCGAGCCGCAAGCGGAAACAATGAATGGACTCCGCGCGACGATGCGGAAATTCCTTCCGTTGTCGCGCTCAGCACCGAGTCAAGCGGGCGAAGTATTAAACGAGCCTTTCGTGCTGGCTGGAGCAGACCTGTATCGCCTTAACTGCCGTTCCTGTCACGGCCCGAACGGAGCGGGATCGCCGCCGGAGATCAACTCTCTGATCGGGCCAGTACAAGCGGCATCTCGTGCGATGATCCAGCGGCGTATGAAAGCCAGGGGAACGGAGATCAGCGATGAGATGGCCAAAGAGATGGCCGCTGAAGCGGAAAAGAGCCTGCGAGATCGGCTACAGAACGGGGGCAAGACAATGCCGGCATTCAATCACCTGCGTGGAGATGAAGTGGAGGCTTTGCTTGCGTACCTGGATCAACTTGCTGACGTTCCAGCCGGTAATCACGTCGCCCGGCTTGTAACCGAATCCGCCGCACGCGTGGGCGAACATATGGTCAAAGGCACCTGCCATATTTGCCATGATGCCACCGGTCCGGGTGGAGGCCACATGGCCATGATGCGCAGTCTCACTCCCTCTCTCGCCAGCCTACCCGAGGAACAGTCACTAAGCTCCATAACACACCAGGTACAAAACGGCTCTTCAGGAATGATGATGACGATGGGAGGACCACAAATGCCTTCCTTCCCGTATTTCACGGAGGAAGAGATTGCTGCGGGATATTTTTACCTCGAGAAATATCCGCCCAGACCCTGAGGAGTGGAACGAGGCCGTTGCGGATTTGCAGCCAGGAAGCGTCTATGAGGCTGGCGTGGCGAAGTTCTATGGGAAATGTCTTATTGCAGATTAGGTGCAAAAACACAGGGGGATCAAAGTGCTCGATGGCGTGATGCTTCTGTGGTTTGTTCTTACCGCGCTATCCCTGTTGTTTGTTGTGGTTGACATTCGTACCACGCCGGAATCGCCGGTTCTCAAGTGGGGATTCATCCTACTCACTGCGTACACGGGACCACTGGGTGCATTTTTGTATGTACTAGGTTGCCGTGAGCCACTACCTGGGCTGCACGAACGCTACGTCGCGGCACGCTGGCGACAAGTTCTGGGTTCGACCATGCATTGTGTAGCCGGCGATGGCGTGGGAATCTTGGCGGGCGCTGTCATCGCCACCTTATTTCATTTCTCCAAAATTACAGATATTGCGCTGGAGTACGCGTTAGGCTTCGGCTTCGGATGGAGTGTCTTCCAATCTCTGTTCATGCGGGACATGGCAGGTGGTTCATATATGCGTGCCCTCTCCAGCACTTTCTTTCCGGAGTTGCTGTCTATGAACTGCCTCATGGCCGGCATGGTGCCTACGATGACTTTGGCAATGAAGAACGCCCCAGCGAGCCACGATCCATCTCGGCCGGCATTCTGGTTCATTATGTCCATGGCTCTTCTTGTTGGTTTCATCACCGCGTATCCCATGAATTGGTGGTTGGTGTCCCGCCACATGAAGCACGGCATGATGACGGTGCGATCACCCAACGAGTCTGTAAAGGGTGGAGCGCATGGAGATATGCATGACAATCACTCGCCCAGCGATTCCACTACTGGCGCCGTGCAACAAAAAAACAAGCCACCAATGGACGGCGATGCGGAGTCGGTATCAAGCAGAATGCTTACTTGGATGACAATCCTCTCGTTTGTGATATTTGGGTTGGGACTATCGATCGCTGTTATTTTTGGCGGCTTATAGCAACCTAGCGCGTTAACAGGCATACCAGTGCCGCCGGACATAATTAGGAGTTCTTTGGCGACCGGAACGATCTGTGCTTAGGCGTTCTGTCCACGCCCGTTTATCAATAATTAATTTCAGCACACTTGGGAGATGAAGCAATGACAATGACAATGACAATGACAAAACTGCTGTTCGTGTCGATTCTCGCGCTATTGTTAATGGGCTTTTACGGTGCGCCGCTGCAGGCCCAGAATGCCATGCAAGGTCCCGGCACGGACATGATGAGCATGAAAGCTCAGATGGAGCAGATGAGTGCGCAGATGGACCAGATACAGACCCTGATGAAGGACACCATGACGAAGATGGCTGCCGCCGATGCCGCCATGAAGAGCCACATGGAAACCGAACAAGCCAGCATGAAGAGCCAGATGGAACTGCAGCAGGCGATAGTTGCCTACCTGCAAACTATGGCAGACCACATGCAGACGATGAAGAAAAACAAAGGGATGATGGACGATCAGAAGAAGTGAGTCTGACAGCGTTCCATATTCCCAAACAGCAGTTCAGGAGGAGGTTTCGTGCACGAAAATGGCATGCAAGGTTGGAACATGGGTGGAAATGCGGTTTGGATTTGGGTATTAGGAGTGGTGCTGATCATCGCTCTCGTCCTGATATTTCGGGCACGCAAGTGAATTCTGTGGGCTCAACACGTGGACAACTGGATAACTGTGATGCAAGGATTCTTCGGCAACGCCGAGCATTCAGCGACGCTCGGCACGCCTCGGTCCGGACCTCACGGTTGTGCACCCGGAACCGCGAAGATGATTCCGTTGGAATCGCTCTGCTTTGCGGTCTGCCGGGGCCCATCCGGTAGGTGCGAGACGCCAAGCAGTTGCATGGCTGAGAGCACTGCTGGCACGTAGTTACGGGTCTCTGGTGGCAGCAAGCGCAGGCTGCTCAGTTGAAGGAAATCGGCTATGCCGGCGCGTGCGACTGCTCGTTGGACCCTCTGCTCGCCAGCGTTGTAAGCGGCAAGGGCAAGAGGCCAGGAACCGAACTGCTGGTAGAGGTCGCGCAAATAGCGTGCCGCCACGCGAGTGGACTTCTCCACATCCAATCTCTCATCCCTTGAAGCAGTGACGACAAGCCCATATCGACGAGCGGTGTCGGGCATCAACTGCCAGAGGCCAAGTGCGCCTTTGGGTGACAGCGCAGTGCTCCTGCCGCCACTTTCCACCATGACGACGGAGGCCATCTCCTGCGGGATGCCCTCGCTTTCCAGGATGCGATTCAGCGCCGGGCGAAGCTGATCCAGGCGTCTAAGCGCTGCAGTGGCGCTGGGGGACAGATTCGGGCGATATTTCTGATCGAAGTTCCGTACCACTAATTCAGGTGAGTGCGGCGGAACACTTCCGTGACTGTCATTGGCGGCATCGGCCATGCGCGCCACCGCATCGGCAAGCAGGCCGTTCGCTGTGCGGTCCAGCACCTCGTGCAAGGCGGAGAACTGTTCAGCAACGGGCACTGAAGCAGTAGCTGCCACTTTGGACTGGGCTTCAGCCCCTGATACACAAAGCGCAGCCAGGACCAGGGCCGCACCAGTAAGAACTGCCTTATGCATTCCCCACCTCGTTTGCCGGAGCGAGTTGCACACCCGCTGGGTTTTTCTTCAGGGCTGGCTTGACCTCCCAGTTCCATTTCCAAATCGCATAGACCGGCGGATAAACCACAAGTTCCATCAGGAAAGAGGTAATGATGCCGCCCACCATGGGTGCGGCGATTCTCTTCATCACATCGGCCCCGCTTCCCGAGGACCACATCAGCGGCAGCAAGCCGAACAACATGCAAGCCACCGTCATCACCTTGGGACGAAGCCGTTTGACGGCGCCGTTCACGATGGCCTCGCGCAGATCGTCCCAGTTGCGCATTTCGCCCTTACGGATGGCGTCGTTATAGGCGAGATCAAGATAGAGCAGCATGAAGACGGCGGTTTCGGCATCGACCCCAAGTAGTGCGATAAGCCCGACCCACACCGCGATGCTCATGTTGTAGTTCAGCAGGTAGAGCAGCCAGACCGCGCCGATGGCCGAGAACGGCACTGCTGACAGGATGATCGTAGTCTTCGTGACCGAACCGGTGTTGAAGTACAGCAACAGAAAGACGATGAGCAAGGTGATGGGCAGCACGATCTTGAGCCGCTCTTTAACGCGCTCCATCGACTCGTACTGACCGCTCCATTCCAGTTGGTAGCCCGGTGGAACGCTGACCTTCTCTGCGATCACCCGTTTCGCGTCGGTGACGTAGCCGCCGATGTCGCGGCCGGATACATCCACGTACACGTAGCCGCTGAGCCGCCCATTTTCATCGCGGATCATGCCAGGCCCGGTCTTGACCGTAAGGTCGGCGATTTGTCCCATGGGTATCTGAGCGCCAGAGGGAGTGGAAACCAACACCCGTCTTAGCGCTTCAAGATCGCTGCGATAGTCGCGCAGGTAACGCACATTTACCGGGTATCGCTCGCGGCCTTCGACCGTTGTGGTGACCGGTTCCCCACCGACGGCCGACACCAGCACGTCATTGGCGGCATCAATCGTCAGCCCGTAACGCGCCAACTGGTCGCGCTTCAGGGTGAAGTCGAGGAAGTATCCGCCAGAGGTGCGTTCGGCAAAGACACTGGTGGTTCCTTTGACATCCTTCAAAGCCATCTCGATTTGTTCGCCGATCTTCTGAATTTCCCCGAGATCGGAACCAAGTACCTTCACTCCGACAGGCGTGCGCACCCCGGTGGTGAGCATGTCGATGCGAGCTTTGATGGGCATGGTCCAGGCGTTGGCCATGCCTGGGATCTGCAAAGCGTCATTCATGCCTTCTGCGCCGTAAACCAGTTCCTGGGTTGACTGGTGGTCGGGCCAGATGCGGCGTAAAACGTCCTTCACCCATTTGGGGGCCCAACTGGAGTACCAGCGCGGACGTGTCGGCCACTGATCTTGCGGTTTGAGCACGATGACGGTTTCCATCATCGAATAGGGAGCTGGATCGGTTGAGCTTTCAACTCGGCCCGCTTTGCCGAATACCGTTTCGACTTCCGGAAAGCCCTTGATGATCTTGTCCTGCACTTGCAGAATGCGAGATGCTTCCGTCACCGAGATGCCGGGCAGCGTGGATGGCATGTACAGCAGGGTGCCCTCATCGAGTGGAGGCATGAACTCGGAGCCCAGCTTGAAGAAGACGGGTACCGTGACCGCCATGGCGAGCACGGCCACAGCGATGGTTTTCCACTTGTGCTCCAGCACAAATTCAACCACCGGGTGATACACCTTCATCATGGGACGGCTGATGAAATGATGGTCTTCGCTTGCGGATCTTGCCCACCAGAATCGCGTTCACCACCTTCCCCAACCAGCGCGGCCGGATGTTGAAGTTCTGCATGTGGGTAAACAGCAGCCGCATCGCGGGATCAAGCGTGATCGCCAGCACCGCCGCGATCACCATGGCGAAATTCTTGGTGTAGGCCAGGGGCTTAAACAGACGGCCTTCTTGCGCTTCCAGAGTGAATACCGGCAGGAAGGCGACGGCGATCACCAGCAACGCAAAGAAGCTGGGGCCACCAACCTCTTTTACGGCAGAAATTACGACATTGTGGTAATCGCCCGGTCGCCCTTCCGCTTCCCAATGCTCAAGTTTCTTATGGGTCTGCTCCACCACCACGATAGCGGCGTCCACCATGGCGCCGATCGCCACCGCGATTCCCCCCAGCGACATGATGTTCGCGGTCATGCCGCTCATCTGAATGGGAATAAAGATCAGAATGACCGTGATCGGAATGGTAATGATGGGGATGATCGCACTGGGAAAATGCCAAAGGAAGATAAGGATGATCAGGCTCACGATGAGAATTTCTTCGATCAGCGTGTGCCTCAAGTTGTCGATGGCGTTGTCGATCAGCTCCGATCGGTCGTAGGTGGTGACGATCTTCAGACCCTTGGGCAGCGTGGGCTCGATATCAGCTAATTTGGCCTTCACGCGCTCGATTGTCTTTTCGGCGTTCTCCCCGAACCGCATGATGACCACGCCGCCGACGGTTTCGCCTCGTCCATCGAGCTCAACTGCGCCGCGCCTCATTTCCGGACCGAAGGTCACGGTGGCGACGTCACGTACCAGCACCGGAGTGCCCGTCTGTGGGTTGTACATAATGACGATGTCGCCCACGTCTTTCAGCGACTTGATGTACCCTCGTCCTCGCACCATGTACTCGCGGCCGCTCATTTCCACCAGCCGCGCACCCACATCGTTGTTTCCCTTCTGAATGGCGTTTACCACCATGTCGATCGGGATCTTGTAACCCAGCAGCCTATTGGGATCGACATTGACCTGGTATTCGCGAACGAATCCGCCGGCGGTTGCGACCTCCGCCACCCCTGGCACCGACTCCAGTGCATAGCCCAGGTACCAGTCCTGGTAGGTGCGCATCTGCGCCAGGCTGTACTGGCCACCGGTATCCACAAGGGCGTACTCGAAAATCCATCCGACCGCCGTGGCATCCTTCGCCAGTTCAACATTCACGCCTTTTGGCAGGCGGGGCGTGACCGAGTTGAGATACTCCAGCGTGCGTGAGCGCGCCCAATAGATGTCCGTGCCTTCGTCAAAGATGATGTAGACGTAGGAATAGCCGAAGTCGCTGAAGCCGCGGATGTCCTTCACCTTGGGCATGCCCAGCAAGGCCGAGGTGATTGGGTAGGTCACCTGGTCTTCGATGATGTCAGGGCTGCGGTCCCATTTGGAGTACACAATTACCTGCGTGTCGGAAAGGTCGGGAATGGCGTCGAGCTTGGTGTTCTTCATGGCGTGCCAGCCGAAAAGGACGGCAGCGCCCACCAGCAGGAACACCAGGAACTTCCGCTTTGCCGAGAATTCAATAATCTTGTTGATCATTGGGTCGTTCGCCTCTCCCAGCAGCTGCTCCATGCTCAGGAGCTGCCCGCCGTTTTGGGCGATAAAGGCTTCCGCATCTTCCTTCTTTGCGAAGGCAAAAGCGCCGGGCGAGCAACGGTCAAAGATCAACTGCTCGGTGTGCTTCATCTCATCCATGTGCATGCTGTCGTGAGTGCAGGCGAGGGCGCGGCTGTGATTGACGTAATACGCTTGCGCCGGGTCAATGACCTTCGCGGTCGAGTAGTCGCGTACCGATATCAGCCGTACAGGCTTGTGCTCCTGGCGCGATTCGCTTACGGCGCATTGTGGACAGCACGCTTCCCTCCGCTGGCCACCGATCTCGACCACGACGCGCAGTTTTTCCTGCAAGGGACGCTGGCAAAAGCCACACTCTTTCGGAGCGCGGAACTCCCTGTACTCGTACCAGCCCAGACCAAACATCCCCAACACTACGAGGCCAAGTACCGCAAGCCCTGTCTTTTTCTGTGCGCTCATCTTGTCCTCCTCAGTGCTGCATTCCGCCCATGGCGCTCTTCAGGCGGCTCTCGGAATCGATCAGGAAGTTGCCGGAAACCACGATTTGTTCGCCGGGTTTCAATCCGGACAGCACAACGATGAGATTGTCGAACTGTGGCCCCATCGTGATCCGGCGCAGCTCGAAATTGCCGCCGTCATGCACTACGAAAACAATCTGCTCATTGCCGGAATCCAGCACGGCCTCCGCCGGCACAACAACCTTGGTGCCGTAGTCGACTTTCAGTTGCGCATCGGCAAACATCTGCGGTTTCAGTTCCAACTTAGGGTTGGGAAGCTCGATGCGGACCTTCACGGTATGGGCCTGTGCGTCAACCACCGGGTAGATGTAGCTGACCTTTCCGTGCCATGTGCGTCCGGGATAATAGCTGAGCTGCAATTCCACCGGCTGGCCCAGTCGGATGTACGGAACTTCGTATTCGTATACGTCAGCGTTTGCCCAAATAGTCGACAGATCGGAGATCGTGTACAACTCGGTATCGGAAGTCACCGAAGTCTGGGGAAACGCCTTGCGATCGGTTACAAAGCCCGTGGTCGGCGAGTAAAAGGTCAGGTTCTTGGTGACCTCCCCGGTTTCATCCAGCTTCTTGATTTGCTCGTCGCTGATGTCCCACAACTTAAGCCGGTCGCGCGCCGCCCGGAACAGTGAATTCGAGCCATCGGAGACTTCCGGAAAGGGCGAGCTTCCCAGGGATGCCTGTCCACGCCTCGCGATCAGGTATTCGTCCTGGGTTGCCACCAGGTCGGGACTGTAAAGCGTGAACAGGGGTTGTCCCTTTTTCACCAGTTGACCGACATAGTCCACATAGACCTTGTCGATCCAGCCGCTCACCTTGACGTGAATGTGCGCAATTTTGGTTTCATTTGCCGTGATCTGAGCGGTGGTGTGTATGGTGCGCACCAGCGATCGCCTTTCCACCTTGCCGGTGCGGACGCCGATCAGTTGCTGCTTCTCAGGCGGAATCATGACCGTGCCCGCAGGCATTTTCGCCAGGCTGGCTTGCTCGTCCGCGTACTTGGGGACAAGTTGCATGCCGCAATCGGGAGCGATCCCGGGCTTATCGGCCTTGTAGGCCGGGTGCATGGGATCATACCAATAAAGGACCTTGCGCTCGCCCGGCGCAGCCGATTGTGTGCTGGACTGCGCGGCGTTATTGCCCGTGGCGTTGGTCTCCGTGTATTGCGGCACCAGGTCCATGCCGTCGGGCGCTTTCCCGGGCTTGTCATAGTGGTGCTGCGGATTCATGGCGTCATAGTAATAGAGGATCGTTCGCTGTCCCGATGGGCCCTGAGCGCTCCCGTGAGCAGCATGAGGGTCCTGCCAGGCCAGCACACGCCGGCCGTAAACGGCCCCGAGCGCAGCCATGACGGCGAGAACCAGAGCGCCGATTCGTAATGATCTGTTGTTCATGTTTTTTTGCTCCTTCATTTCGCGGAGTTGGCTCCGCCATCGGACGGCAACTGTCGTGCCGAAGTCAGTTCCATGCCGGCCAGGCTTTCCATGCGCGCCAGCGCAGCCTGATAATTGGCAAGTTCGCGGTAGTAGTCCACTTCGTAATTCAGAATCGTGCTGAAGTTCGACAGCACCGTGAGAAAGTCGACATTACCGACCTCGTAGGCTGACATCGACGACTCCAGCGCCAACGACGATTGCGGCACAACCGCTTTCGAGTAGAGATCGAGCAGTTGTTTCGACGCTTCGGCAGAAAGGTAATTCTGTTTCAGCTCGAACTGCAGTTCGTTTTTACGGTTATCCCGGCTGCGCTCGGCGCTGATCGTTTCTTCCTTCGCCTGCCTGACGTCTTCGCGCTGCTTGGTTTTGTAGAAGATCGGCACATTGATCGTGAATGTCATGCCGTTCATGTCCGGCATATTGGGCCGCTGCTGGTACATGTAGGCGACCCCGAAATCGGGCAGGTAGTCCTTATGCGCTAGTTGCGTGGCCAACTGGCTTTTCTCGACCATTTGTTGTTCCCGCTGCAGCGATGTGTCGTTCTTCGCCGCCAACGCGTAGAGCGCATCGAGCTTTTCGTTCAGCGCCGCTGGTTCGACGCTGGCGGCAGGCGGCAGTGGCGAGCCGGGATCGCGGGCCATGAAGGTGTTCAGTCTTGCCTGGGCCGTCGCACGCTGTTGCTTCAGCACGGTAATCCTCTGCAACAACAGCGTTATCTCCACTTGCGACCTAAGCACGTCCTGTTGCATGCCTTTGCCCACGCGATAGCGGGCCTCCGAAATGCTCGACAATTTCTGCAGCAGATCTTTGTCTTTCAGGGTTATCTCCAGCGCCTTGTCGTAGAAGAAGTAATCGTAGTAGGCCACCTTCACGTCGGCCGTAATGCGACGGCGGACCGCCTCGTAGTCCCATTGCGCCGCGTCCACATCCTTGGCGGCGATCTGGCCACGCAATTTCAATTTGCCCGGATACGGTATGCTCTGCATCACCCCGATGCCGCGATAACTGGAGGGATCGCCTTCCTGCACGCTGAATGGCGTGAGATTGCCCATCCAGCCTACAGAGACGTCGGGATCAGGCAGACTTTTGGCTTGCGGGATTTTGTGCCTTAGTGCCGCGACGGAGTGCTCGGCGCTCTGCACTCCGGGATTCTTCGCCAGCGCCTCGCTAACCACTTCTTCCAGGGTGAGGACTTGCGATGAGTGCGATTGGTCAACCGTATCTGTTGGACCGGCCTGTAGGGCGACGTCTTGGGTCGTCGGCAATTCCTGTGCGGGCGCGGGCAAAGCCAGCAGACTCGCCAGGAGAAAGAATCCTAACCTGCTCATGGTTTAATCTCGTCAATTCGAAAGAGGGATGTATCTCAGGCGCAGAACGCCCGAACGACAGAGACACTTCGAGCAGGAGCTAAATAAGGAAGGTGCAAAGTGAGGACTGTGCCGGAGGGAGAGGGGCCCCGCGGACCTGCTCCGCGCTAATTTCCAATTGTGCGGGACGACCCGCCAGCGGTGCCGCTGTTACGATTGGCCGGTACGCACGCGAGGTGGGTGCTTGGATCTGCAACTCGGTTGCAGGCTCCGCCCGGCCCGATGAAAACTGGCAACACGGAGCGGGCGCTTCCGGGCCGTTCATTGCCATTGACTCCTGCGGAGTCAATTTGGGATGACAGCAAGGGTGAGAATTTGGCATCCGCGTACACGCGGCTGCAAGGCCAAGCGATGGCAACGCCCCCAGCGTGAGCACTAGGATCAAGCCAACGAGTTTAGAGCTGCGGGACATTTCAGCAATTTCAGTTTAACAGCAACGGCCGCAATGCATGTGATGCATGTCACACGGAGGTGTGACTCTCACCGCGGAACTCGCCGACCGCGGTGTGCCCTTGAGGGGCCGGCGCTACGGCGGCACCGAAGGCGCGTTCCCGTTGGGTTTGATGGCATTGCAACCCGATGAGGGCGCCTCACGAAAACAGAAAAATCCTTGCATTCTCAACCGGCTTCATAATATTGTGTGGCCTCGATTGGGGTTGACAACGCCACAAGACCTGGAGGATTAGGGTGAGGTATCTGCGTTTTTCAATCTGCCTGTTTCTTGCGCTCGGGCTGGCCGAGGCGCAAGCGCCGTCTCACTCTGGAAAGGTCCCGATAGCGCCGGCGCTCGCCGAAGGTGTGCAGCCGGACGCACCCAGGTTTTCGGGCAAGAAGGAAGAAGCCGACGCCTTAGCCGCCTGCGCCCAGGCAGCGCTGAAGGGTTTTCGCAAGATCGCCCCTACGCGCGATCTGCGCTTCGAAGGAAAAGTGACGGAAGCCACCGCCCTGTGCCGCGGAGGTCATCAAGCCCTGCTGTTCCGCGATACGCCGTGGGTGGATTGGTCGCACTATTGGGGCACGGGCGACATGGCTTCGCTGCCTTCGGGATTCCTTAACAGTAATCTGCCCACTCAACGAGGAGTCACTGGAGCGCTGCTGGATCTCGAATACCAACGAATCGAGTTGATCAAGTTCAACCTGTTCGACAATAGCGGCACGTATCAGACTTTCGTCAGCGGCCGCGGAGGCGTGGGTGGTTCGGCGCTAAAGACCTGGCCACAGATGCGGCTTTCGCCGGGAAATCCGCACTATAACGACGTTGGCGGAGCCGGGCAGCAGGTGTGCAAGGGCGATTTGATCCGCTGGCGAACCGTGGATGGAATCTGCAACGACATCGTGAATCCATTGATGGGTTCAACCGGGACACTGTTTGCGCGCAATGTCGAGTTTGAAGCCTCATTCCCCGAAATGGGGCTGAACGACTTGGCACGCAACCGGCATGGCGACCGGCTTTCCCTTCTCAAACCCGATCCGCAGGTCATCAGCCGCAGGCTATTTACGCGATTGCAATCGGACCCGAAGGCTTGCGCAAATGGCTATGGCCTTCCGGATGATTCGCCCCTCGCCAACTGTGACTACCTGAAAGCGCCATTCTTCAACGTGCTCGCGGCCTATTGGATTCAGTTCATGACCCATGACTGGTTCTCGCACCTGGAGGAAGGACACAACGCAACCGAGTACATGAAGGTGGGTTGCGAAACCCAGTTGGTCAACGGTGTCGCGCAGCCGTTGACGCCCGAACAGGTCGCACAGCTCGGATGCCGGCCAGGCGACCGCATCGACAAGGGATACGTCGCGCAGGACTCGCCACCTGCCACGTTCAAACAGGGAGATCGTACCTATCTGACGCGTGCCCCGAAGACCATGACCAACACCAACACGGCGTGGTGGGATGCATCGCAACTTTACGGTTTCGACGACCGTTCGCGCCAGAGGGTCAAACGCGATCCGAAAGACCGGGCACGGTTGTTGCTGGAGCCGGTTGAAGGGCACAACGGTCTGGGATACCTGCCCGTGTTTTCGGCAACCGACCCGATCAACCCGGAGTGGGCTGGTCAGGAGGCCACCGGATTTGCCGATAACTGGACCATAGGCCTGAGTTTTCTCCACAACTTGTTTGCCCGGGAACATAATTCGTTTGTCGCCGAATTTGAGCACGTGGCCGCGCAGACGCCTGATGCAGACTCCGGGCTGCGCAATCCTGCGAATCCGAAGCAAACCATCCGCTACAAAGATGTGACCCCAGACGAGCTTTTTGAAGTGGCGCGCCTGGTGGTCGCCGCCGAGATTGCCAAGATCCACACCACCGAATGGACGCCCCAACTTCTTTATGACGAGCCGCTGTACAAGGGAATGAACGCCAACTGGAATGGACTTCTGGGGGAAGGCGGTGGCGAGGTTTCAACGGTGTTGAACAACATCGTGGTGAATAACTTCGGAAAATCGAAGGACGTCGTCAAAGCCTCTCAATGGTATTCGGTGTTTGCCTCGGGCCCGGGAATTTTTGGTCTTGGCAGCAAGGCGCCGGGCTACGACATGTCCGACCCCAAGTACACCAACGGCGGCGTGAATCATTTTGGATCGCCGTTTAACTTCCCAGAGGAATTTGTATCGGTGTACCGGCTGCACCCGCTGGTGCCGGATTTGCTCGAGTACCGCGAACTCGATAAGGACCCCAACAAGATTGCGAAGAAGGTCCCGGTGGTCGAGACCTTCCAGGGAAAAGCAACTCCTTTCATGCGCGCAAATGGGATGGCGAATTGGGGCCTCACACTCGGCCGGCAGCGATTGGGCCTGCTAATCCTGAACAACTCGCCCATGTTTCTGCAGAACCTGAAAATCGGGCGCCTCGACAGCCCGACCCAGCAAATTGACGTGGTCGCGCTCGACATTATTCGCGATCGCGAGCGCGGAGTGCCGCGCTTTAATGAATTCCGCCGGCAGTATGGCCTTCGCCAATTGACCAGTTTCGATGACTTTCTCGACCGCTCGCTCCCTCTCGATTCGGCGGAGCACGCGCGACAACTGGAAGCGGTGAAGACCATGCGCGAGGTCTATGGCCAGCACGTGTGTGACGCCTCCAAGGTAATCACGGACGCGCAGCGCAACCCGGATGGAACGCCCATCAACGACTGCCTGGGACATCCCCCGGGAAGCCTGGTGGATAACATTGAGGACGTGGATACGGTAGTGGGCTACTTGGCCGAATTCACTCGCCCGCATGGCTTCGCGATTTCGGAGACCCAATTCGTGGTGTTCATCCTCAATGCGTCACGCCGGCTATTCAGCGACCGCTTTTTCACCTCTTCCTTCCGGCCCGAGTTCTATACGACGTTGGGAGTCAATTGGGTGATGAATAATGGGCCGGGACCCGAGGTCATGGAAAACGGTACGCCCAACGGCCATAAGCAGCCGGTGCTCCCGCTGAAGCGGATACTGCTGCGCAACATACCCGAGCTGCAAGGGGAGCTCAGCAATGTGGTGAACTCGTTTGACCCGTGGGCCCGAAATCGTGGCCAGTACTACAGTCTGGACTGGACGCCGCGACCCGGCGCCGAGTCCGACGTCTCGTTTCAAAAACCGAAACCGTAGAACCGATACGGTCGGGGATCTGCTACCGCGCCGCACGCTGAGCGCGTAAAGCGATCGGTCATCCCAGATTCGAAGGTAGGATTGCCTCTCTGTTTCTTCGTTACGGACCTTCACGGTCACGCGGACCGGTACGAAAAGCTATTCGCTGCCATCGTCGCCGAACGCCCCAACGCCGTGTTCCTTGGTGGCGACTTACTGCCTAGCGGATCGTCGTTCTTGATGGCCACTGACACCGAGCACCCGGACTTCGTCAGCGACTACCTGGTCCCCAGTTTCATGAGGCTCCGCGATGCATTGGAAAGAGCGTACCCTTCGCTCTTCGTGATCTTGGGGAATGACGATCCGCGCAGTGAGGAGCCTGAAATCCTCAATGCCGCCAGCAACGGCCTATGGAGCTACATGCATGGACGGAAGGCCGGGTTCGCGGGCTTCGATGTCTATGGCTACGCCTGTGTCCCCCCCACCCCGTTTTTGCTGAAGGATTGGGAGCGCTATGATGTGTCACGTTATGTCGATCCGGGCTGCATCTCTCCCGAAGAAGGGCGGCGCAGCGTGGCCACCGGGGAGAGTGACGTCAAGTGGCAGACCATCGCCAAGGACCTCGACTCGCTGGTGAATGACGATCCCATGGACCGCGCCATCTTCCTGTTCCATACTCCGCCGTACGACACCCCGCTGGATCGCGCCGCGCTTGACGGAAAGATGTATGAGCACGTTGCCTTGGACGTGCACGTCGGGAGTATTGCGGTGAGGCGATTGATCGAGCAGCGCCAGCCGCTGCTCACCTTGCATGGGCATGTACACGAAGCGGCCCGCCTGACCGGCCAATGGAAAACCAGACTGGGCCGCACGCTATGCATTAACGGCGCGCACGACGGGCCAGAGTTAGCCCTGGTGCGGTTCGATCCGGAATCGCCCGACGATGCTTCGCGCCAGTTGCTTTAGCGCGATTCCTAGTTGGTGTGTCCGGGTGGAGCACCGCTTCGTAGCGGGGTGGAAGCGGTGCATTTGAGAGTTGCGTCTGAATTCGGCTTCAGAGGCTGCTGAAGAAGCCGATGGTACCTTGGAAGGTGCGGGCTTTTCCACAGGTAGCGATGGAAGCCGGAACAAGAGTCTGCACAAAACACAATGGAGGGTGAATGAAAAATCGAATGATTGTAGCGATAGCCGTGGGAATATTGGCCATGACGATCGTGAACCACAGCTCTGCCGCCCCAGGCAAGGGTAGCTCCAAGCAACAGCAGATTGCGCACGGCCAGTATTTGGTGAAGGCCATCGGTCAGTGCGGCGATTGCCATACTCCCATGAACGAGAAGGGCGAATTCATCCCAGGCAAGTGGCTGCAGGGCAAGAAGCTGGATTTCGCGCCCACGGTGCCGATGCCAGTCTGGGCCGACACCTCACCCAACATCGCCGGACTGCAAGGCTGGAACCACGAGAATGCGGTCCAGTTCTTCATGACCGGACTGGCTCCCAATGGACAGCCGGCGCGTCCGCCCATGCCGCAGTACAAGATGAATCGTGCCGACGCCGAGGCGGTGGTGGCTTACCTGCAATCGTTGAAATAACGCAAGGCACGTCAGTCCAATTTCAAAATTGTTTTACCCGCGCGGGTGTCACATCCTAATATTGCCATCCCGAGGGAGGGCCGCGCGGCGCGGCCCTGATCGAAAGGACCTGCGTTTTCGGTTCTTTCCGCAGCCTGCCAAGGGCGTGCTTCACCCGCTCTTACGGTTTGGGTTCCGGTTTTTCCGCCCGCTTCTTGGCCGCAGTGCCCATCATCGTTTTGGGCTTCCAGAATTCTGGATCGGCCTTCACCCATTCGGGCGAGACATAGCTCTCGCGCGGATTAAAGGCGAACAAGTTAGTTTCACTGAATTCAATTGCCGCCGCCGACAATTCACTCAGCCTCCTCATGCCTTCCGCGCCCATCGCGGCCATGAACTTCTTGTCTTCGCCCATCATTTGGTCCGCCTCGGCGAGCGACTTCATCGGCGTAAACACCAGGTAGGTGCCGCCTGGTGCGCCATAGACGTTTTCGAACGTGGCCCAGTGCGCGTCCGGCATTGCCTTTTCGTAAGCCGCCTTCACCATCTTGACGGCGTCGTCCCAGTCCTTGTGGTGTCCCGGACGGATGCGGAAGACTTCAATTTCGAAATAACGCATTTGAGCTATGTTCACGTCGGAGCGCAGGCTGTAGTCCTCGTTAAAGGTGAAGACGCCCTGATCGACCGCGTCCAGCAGATTGCTGTCGGCGGCCGTGGCTCGGTCCACGGCAGCGCTCAGCGCCGCGTTTTTCTCGGTTGCGCGGTTGTCTTTCTCCCAGGCTGCCATCGAGTCGTAGCCCACCAGGAACAACGCCCGTGACTTACCCGACATGGAATCCACGGCCAGGTAGTGGGTTGGCCAGTTGGCGTGGGTAAACGCCTGCACGAATGCGCTCTCCGACTTCTCATGCGTCATGCCTGCTTTTCCCGGCTTGAGGAACTCGCGGATAATCAACAGCACTTTTGGCGGGCGGTGCATCGCGGCACCGGACTGCGCCTGTTCCTGCGCCGCCATCGGTCCTAGTGATCCCAGAACGAACAACAATCCCGAAAGGAGCCCAATCATTCTTTTCATCGATGTGCCTCCTCCTATGGAGTTTAGTTTCAGTGCCTGCGGGAACCAACAAATTTGTGACGGTCGCGGTTGAGGGTGAAATGACAGCGGATCAGTATTTCCACCCGGTTTCTATAATTCTCCGCTTGTCCGTAGTCTGCTGCTCATCTTTCTGTCTGCGGGCGCGGGACCCACTCTCCCAAAGAATCGCAGACCACGTCTCCCCACCATCCCCCGGATAATGTGCTTCCAGGTAGGCGTGAAATGCGTTCTTATCAGTGGATGTGCGATAGTACACCGGTCAGTTCTCGCGGACAAGCCAGGCAGCATAGGCAGCCATGTCGATGGCGGGGCGGTGCCCATTCTTTGTAGTCGGGTGATGAGTTCGAGGAGAAAGCATGTAGTCGCTTTGTCATGTGGGGCCGAGGAAACGCAGTTTGCCCCCTCGCAACCGAAGGTTCCATAGGCGGCGATGCAGCCGAAATCGAGCCGGCCTTCGTCCTGCCGCACCCTGCGGCGCGGCTTCCCGGCACGCGCTTCTTTGATGAGCCGGGGAACATCGGCCTCGGTGTAGCCCTTCGGATTGCGGGCGGGAGGCTGATATCTTTCGCCCGTCCTCGCCGCCGACCAGCAGACCACGGACAAGACGGACAAGCAGAGAATTATAGAAGCCGGGTGGAAACACTGATCCGCTGTCATTTCACCCTCAACCGCGACCGCCACAAATTTGTTGTTCCCGCAGGCACCTCGCACCAACCCCAGAGCCTGCCCTGAGCCTGCCGAAGGGTTAGCCCACAAGACGAGCGAACTGGGGCACCAGGCTCCGTTCCCTGATCACGACCAAAGCAAATCGGCGGTTCTGCACCGTCTGACAGGTAAGCAGCTGCCTTTTTCTGAAGCGAGAGACAAAGCCTGCACATCATTAATGGCTAAGGAGAAAAATCATGAAGATTGTAGTTACCACTCCTACCGGCCACATCGGCAGCAAACTCGCCAACATACTTCTTGACCGCAAGTCGGATGTCACGCTGATAGCCCGGCATCCCGAAAAAGTGAAAGATCTAGCCAGCCGCGGTGCCAAGGTCATCGCTGGTGAGCACGGCGATCCCGCGGTTGTTGAGCAGGCGGTGCGTGGCGCCGACGCGCTGTTCTGGCTGACGCCTGCGGAGATGACCTCGCACGATCCGTTGGGCACGGCCCGCCGCATGGCCGAGGCGGGAGCCAGCGTGATCCGCAAGCTTCCCGATCTGCACGTGGTCCAGCTTTCGAGTGCAGGAGCGTTCCTGCCCAGTGGCACGGGGCCGATTGTTGGACACTACGAAACGGAAGAGAAGTTCCGTGCTGCCGGCAAGAACATCGTCTCGCTGCGCCCAAACGAGTTCATGGAGAACGTGTTTTTCTCGCTGCCGACGATTGTCGCGCAGGGGGCCATCTACACGACGCTCCCGGGATCCGTGAAAGCGCCTTTCATCGCCACCCAGGACATCGCTGAGGTTGCTGCTGAGTTTCTGCTCAAACCCATCGACGGCCATCACGTGGTCGATATCGTGGGCCCGCAGGAGATTTCGTTGGACGAGTGGGCTCGCATTGCCGGCCAGGCCATCGGGAAACAAATCCGCGTGGTTACCATCCCGGGCGACAAGTTGAAGGCCGCAATGGGCCAGAGCGGAATGTCGCCGGAGATGGCAGCGCTGCTGGTGGAAATGGAAGAGGCATACCCCAAAATCCAGCAATTCAAAGGCGAACAAAAACGCACCGGCAAAGTTACATTCGCGCAATTTGCCCGAGAGGTGTTCGCCCCCGCATATAAGAGAGCCGTGCAAGCGGCGGCGTAGTCAGCCCGTCGCCCGGTGCCCCAGGTTCGCGTCCTTCTTTTGGACGCTAACCTGGCTCGGGCGCCATGTTCGTCGCAAAGGTCGGGGAGACGAACTCAGGCAAGCACCGAATAAGGCTGAAGAACGGTGGTGCCGCTGTAACGCTTAAAGTCCGCAGCGTTGAACGTTAGCAGATTCTCGACTCCGTGGACGGTCATCACTGCTACGAGCCGCGCATCGTAGACCTTGATGCCCTGGACGCGGTGATTCTCTACAATCCTCTTCCAAGTGGTATAGATCGCCGGAATGTCGGGCAGCAAAGTGAACAAACTTTCAATGTTGCTGAGTTCCTGAAGAACCTCTTCATGCGAAAATCCGAGGCCGTTCACCTCAGCGGGCCTGGTCGCCACGTTCCAAAATTCAGCAATGTTCTGGGCGCACACGAAAAGGCCATGCTGGTCGCGCATAAGCTTCGCCACGGCCTGCGTGGCTGGCGAGCAAAGCGGATGGTTGGGCTGGGCGCTTCGGAGGAGAATATTGGTATCGACAAGGACACGCATTAGTGATTGCGGCCTTCATAAATGCCCTCGCGACTGACGGCGTAATCCGATAAAGGAGCGGTGTGCCGATGCCCCACTGACCATGCCTCAAATGCAGCCGCTCGTTCTTCCCCTGACAGTTCTTTCTGAGGCGATTTGAGGACTGCGCTCTCTACCACCGAGAGAAGATATTCCTCAACGGCCATTCCGTTGGCTTGGGCCTGCTTTATGAGTCCGGCTTCGACTTCAGGTGCGAGATGGAGAGTAACGGTCATCGAGTCAATCGACGTTGGGCGGGCGAATTGAAAGCAGAGAAGTAATTGGTCGAGCCGAGAGGATTTGAAGCTCCGACCACCTGCGCCCAAGCCAGTGAACAGAAGTATATCTCATTGGCCAAGTGCAGGTGCCCCAGCGCCTGCTGAAAAACTCCGCGTCGCGGACCAAGTAAGGTAGAGCTGGCCTTCAGGCCAGCGTCTAGGCCCTTCATTTTTGTCATCCGGAGCCGGCTTCAGCCGGCGGCATATGCCTCACAAAGAGTTTTTCAGCGGCCTGCCGAAGGAGCCTGCCCTGAGCGAAGTGTTCGCCCAAAAGAAGGGCGAATTTTGGGGCACCAGGCACTAGGCCGGCGACAGTCTATTTATTCCTCTCATCCTGTCCGCAGGTGCGGTCCGGACAAGGATTGGGCATCCGGCGAATCTGCAAGGCGGGACGAGGGGACTTTTTGGGGTAAGTTACCTGAATCCGCAGCTTCAACGAGTCTCTTTCCGACACAACTATCCTGTAGGTATCAGGTACAAACTCTAACCCATCTTGTGGCGCTCTAGGTTCCGGCAGTGTCTTTTGCCCAGCGCCGGTTCCCGCACCTCCCAACTGAAGTTCTCGGCGGGCGATGTCATTCAGGCTCTTTATGGCTTCCCGAAAGCGACGTAGCGTGCTCTCCTGTTCAAGATTCCGTTGTTTTTCTTTCTCCCTGTTCCTTTCCTCAAGAACAATGCCCTCGACTACTTTGCGTGCCGCCTCAAATAGCTCCTTGGTTAGGGAATGGGTCTTCTTCAGTCCGTCGCGATTCTTGTCGACGATGGGCTCGCCGCGCGCTTGCAGGTCGTAGATCTCATCACAGCGGAGTTCACCGAAGAGTCTGGCGGCATGCGGATCTTCGTCGAATCCAAATAGCGTGGCTTCGTGATAAGTCCGTTTGCTCACGACGAAAACGCCGCCGGTCCGCGCCGAGCCGCTCTGTGACAGAGCTTCGGCCCCAATCGCGCGCCGAAGCGTCAGCGTCGGCTTTATGTGTGGGTATGAAGGGAGAGACAATTCCAAGTGATCGATCAGCAATTCGCTATCTGGCGTGAGATATCTCAGTTCATCCGCGCTGCCGCTGCGAAGATCGCGGAGGACCACCGTTCGTGCTCGGTCGGTCATGATTCCGCGCAGACAAACGTGCATCTGGAGTTGAGACCGCAAAGAATCAACGAAAGGAATTCTTACCTCAGGATTATTGACTTCAATCTCAACAACCGTGCCTCCGTCGGTGTTGCGGAACTCGTTCTTGTCGGCCCGACTGACGGGTCGCGATGATTCCAGGGCCAAATCCTCAACATTGGTCAGACTGCATCGGTACCTGCTGCCATGCTTAAACGAGGTGATGATCGCTTCGCCGAAAGCATTGATCGTGTCCTTGAGGCCCATACCGAAAACACCACGTCCAATGTTGCCGCTGGTGTCCTCCCCGTAACCGCCGACACATCGTTCAAGTTGAGCGTCATCCATGCCTTCGGCCCAATCGATCACCCTAAGAACAGTTTCCTTCTTCCTTGGGCGGCGGTCGATTTCCACTTCGATCCTGCCGCTAGTCGTGAGCCCCGCTGCTTCGAGACGGGCATAGCTTTCGTCGGCGTTGGTAATCAGTTCCAGCAAGCCCTTGACCAAGTCATGGCCGATCGCCTGGTCCGCGAGCATCTTGAACGCCCGCTTACCCGCCCTGATCTTCACACGTCGGACTGTTGTGGCAGGGGTCATCTAGTGCTCCTTCTTCTGGGGCATCAAGCCGCCCCGAGATCGTTTTCCAGTGAACTTCGCGGCGAACTTCGCCCTCAACTGATCTAGAAAGGCAGCGAGGTCCCTTCTTCCATACGCCGTTACCTGCTGCCTGACCACCTCGAAGTTCTTGTTCACAGTTTCCGGAGTGCTTTCCAATGTGCAATAAAGCACCTCACAGAAGTCGTACTCTGAAACCGAGTCCATACCGTCCACATTGAACTTCTGAAATGCGGGACTGCTTTCGACTGCCAGTGCCACGCGCGACGATATCGTTTGGCGACTTCCCGGCCTCTCAGTCACAGCCTCGGACTTCTTCCCTTTCAACTTGGCCAGCGTCTTTCTGGCGACCTCTTCGCCAAGCGGCGTCACGCCGAAGCCAGTTGCCGCCGAACCCGTGATCCACTTCTTATCGGTTCTACATCGAACCCAAGCCTTTCCAATGACGTGCGCATTGGGCCATTCGGGGTACCCCTCCAAATGGAATCGTTCGGGGAATGACAGGTATGCTTCCGCGACCAGGTTCTCGAATGAAGCCTGTTTTTGATCCTGTATGACATACCAGAGCGCCACGACCACGAGATGGTCCTGACTCACGTTCATGTACTGACCAGGTTCGAAGCCTCTTTTAGAATCCATCATCCTGCCTAGCTCTCATGCCCCACCACTTGGGCGGTGGCGTCCCTATGAACAGGTTCAAGCGCCGAATTCGATGGTGATCTTCACAGCTGACGGTGAAACGCCCGCAGCCTTCGAGATCCGCTGGCGGGCGGCCTCGACCTCTGCTTTGACACTCCCTGTCTGACTAGCATCATTGAGCGCGATTTCATTTGCTCTGACATCGTCCGAGTTCAGTAGATATTGCTTCCACTTGTTAGCGAAGTCGTTGGCTTTCGATGGGCCGTTCTCGTCAAACCACAGGTTCCAGGTCGTATTGCTGCCCCGGGTGTTCGGGTTCGTTTCAAGCCATGTCCGATGCGTGAGTCGGGCCGCCTCGACGGCCACCTGAGTCGGCACTAGATAAGCCATGACCTTCCCAGGCGTGCGTTCTACTTCAGGCATAACAATCAGCAGCCATTCCGTACCCTCAACGTTCAGCTTTGCATCGGCTGCCGGATTGTCGGCAACAACGATCAGGATGTGGTCGTTACAGGTTCTCACTCGAACCCGCTCACCATTTGGAAGGCTATACATCATGGCGCGACCGAAGCCTGGGATTTTTGTAAGGGGCTTCCCTATCCGACCCATCGTGTCCAAACCGGCTGCGACTAGCACCTCATTGTCTATCCTAGGGGTCTTAGGCATCCCAATCTCTGGATATATACATACCTCTACTGAAGTATAAAGTCAAGCTATATTTTAATAAGCATGTATTATATACAAGTATATGACTTTTTTATGGGCGGAGCCTGGTACCCCAGGCTCGCGTCCATCGTTTGGACGCTAAACCTTCGGCGGGCTCAGGGCAGGCTCTGGGGCACAACTTCAGGCCAGAATCCCTCGCGGGCTGAAGCCCGCTCGGGATGGGAATAGGGAAGCCTCATCGGCACGACTGTCGTGCCCTGACACGAACCGTGCCCCGGCATGAAGAAACGGGGCGCTCATCGCGCCCCGCTCTCTAGCCACTAATCACTAGCCACTAGCCCCTGCTCAATCGTGCACTCCGTCCGCTGGAAGTGAGGACTCCGTGAAGGCATTGCTTCAAGCTGGAGCGCGTGTCACTACCGTACCCAGAATCCGGGCGGCCCGTAGAACGGCGGATAGCCGAAATAAACCCCAAACGGTGGAGGACCCCATAGTCGTTGGTCACGCACCTTGACCCAATCATCGAATCCATCGGGCGGTGGAGCTTTTTCCGTGGTGCGCTGGATAGAAGCTTTGTTTTGAAACCGCACCTGCTGGCCGGCATTTATCTTCACCGAGGGGCCTTGCCCGGTCGCAGTAATAGAGCCTTTCCTCACCGTCACCAAGGTTTGGTCCTGATCGGGAAGAACAGTGATGCGATACACCCCCGCCTTCATCAGGGTCAGCGTGGCGTTGGGAGTATCAATCTCATAGATTTCGCCAGGAAAGAGATATCGGACCGAAAGGCTAGCGACGCCTTGATTGACCTTGAATTGCACGGTGCTTCGGTTTACGGCGTTCAGGCTGACACTGGTCTCCGCGCCCATTCGGATAAACGCGTAACCCACGTTCAATTCGGCGCGCGCGTCCTTGTCTGCCCAGATACAGATAGGGGGCTGCAGCGGCCGATTAAGGGCGGCTGCAACCCAGTCGTTGCCTTCACAGGGCGCCTCCGATACTTGCCCCGACATATACTGCACGCGAGCCGTTCTTTCCGGCCGGTTATATGGGTACGGTCTGATTTGGGCCGCAGCCGAGCCGGCCGCCAGCACTAACATCAGCAAGACGAGAGATAGATTTTCCGGTCGCGTCTTCATTGCGATCTCTGGGACCAATTCCTCTTCATCAGCATCAACGACGGCCGCCGCCGTGCCCGCCGCCGCCGTGGAACCCACTGCCGCCGTGGAAGCCGCCGGCACCGGCACGGTAGCCGCCCCCGGCATAGCCGCGTCCACCGTAGGCGCCGCGTCCGTAGGCGCCGCGAGCGTAGCCATAGCCACCGTGGCCGTTATAGCCACCGTAACCGGCGCGACCTTGGCCCCAGCCGCCACGACCCCAGTGGCCACCACGACCCCAATAGCCGCCGCGGCCGTAGTAGCCACCACGGTAGTAGCCGCCACGGCCGTAGTATCCCCCGTACCATGGCCCGGCGCCGATGAACAGTCCGCCAACAAACCAGTTAGGTCCGTAGTAGCCATAAGGCGCACACGCATAAGGTGGATATCCGTAGTAGCCGTAGGTGCACACTGGCGGCCCGCCGTAGTACCCCGGCCCGCCGTAGTATCCCGGCCCGACGCCGATCGCCACGCCAATCTGGGCCTGCGAGTAGGCCAGTGGAACCATCAACACTGCCAGCAACGCCAAATACTTTAGATAACGCATTTCTTCTTCCTCTGCCTCAGATCGACCACTCTCCGTCTGAAGGCACCTGCTTATTTAAACGCGGGAGCAGAACAAAAGTTGTAAAACTGCGGCCGGCTAATCTGTTCCGAGAGACACGCGATAAATCGCCTCTCTGACAATGTCGGCGTTGTCAAGAGCGTAGTTCGGCATCCGCTTTAGAGAAAGCGCCACTTCGCTCTAGTTGAAAAAACTCTGTCCCAACCAACCACGGCTCGCCCTGTAATCCTCTCAGGTCAGAACTCGGTCCGACCCATGCATCTCTTCGATCGCAACTGCGATCATGATTACCAGTTCGAACTCCTCCGATGAAGAGGAGCGGGGTGCCCACTCAATAACTCGGTGTTCTACTGCACACCATGGCGATTTTCGGGCTGCCCCGCGTGCGAACCGAACTCAATCCACTGCTGATAATCCCATCTCTGGCGCATCATCCAGAACAGACAGACAGCCAGTCGCCGCGCCATGGCGATCTTGGCGATCTTCCGTCCCCGCCGCATCATCAGGTGAAAGTATCGGCTACGCCATTCCGGAAGACTGCGCACTGTTACCTGCGCCGCCTCCACCAGCAGGAAGCGCAATATCGAACTGCCTTGCTTGGTGATATGTCCCAACCGTCGGCGATTGCCGCTGGAGTCTTCCATTGGAACCAGACCGAGATAGCTGGCCACCTGCTTCCCACATTGAAAGCGTTCCGCTTCCCCGATGATTAGCACGAAGGCCATCGCGGTGAGTGGACCAACGCCGGGATGGGTCGCCAGTCGCTGTGCCTCAGGTAGCTTCTCCACTTCCTGTTCCAGTGCCTGGCTCAGCTCCGCGATAGTTGGATTCAACCGGTCCAGCAACTCCAACAGATCGCGCCGTCGCCGGCTGGCCCACGGAGCCAACTGGAATGATTCCAGTTGCTGGCGTTCCGTCCGCCACAACCGCTTCTTACACCGCAGACCTTCGTTCAGCGCCACCGCCTGCAACTGATTCATGATCCGTGTACGCGCCTGCACCATGCGGTGCCGATGCCATAGCAGTTGCCGCAGATCACGGTTCTCCCAGCTCGGTACCCAGATCTTCGGAAAGTCGTCCTTCAGCATCAGCTTCAAGATGAGCTGGGCGTCTTGCCGATCGGTCTTCTGCTTCCGTACGCGCTTGGTTCGGATCTCGGCGGCATCTCCGATCCACAGCTCGATCTGCAACACACCCATCAGCCGCTCGAACCAGCGCCCGTGTCCACTGGCCTCCATACCCACTCGCACCTGGGCCGATCGGCTCACAAGCTCCTGGTAAAAGCTCTCGGCTTCGTTCGGATGCTTGAGGCGCCGCTCCTGCAGCTCTCCAGTCTCCGTGTCCACCATTGCGATTTGCTGAAACTCGGGGTGAAAATCTACTCCTATAATGATCATCGTTCGGCTCCTTTCTCCCGAGCCCGTTGGTTGGTTTTGCCACCACCAACTTTACTCGGGCGTGGGAGCCGACATTGTCATGGAATCAATTGCTGCAACTAATCCCTACCGCGCCGTGCGGCCGGCTTCTCCTTCATTAGCAGCGCAACAATTCCTCAGCGGCACAATAAAAACGGGACGCTCATCGCGCCCCGCTCACTGACAACTGGCAACTGACAACTGGCAACTGACTACTGCTTCTAATCGTGTACCCCGTCCATAAACGCTCGCAGCTTCCGCGAGCGGGAGGGATGCCGCAGCTTGCGCAGCGCCTTGGCCTCGATTTGGCGGATGCGTTCGCGGGTGACCGCAAACGACTGGCCCACTTCTTCCAGCGTGTGCTCGGAGCCGTCCTCCAGGCCGAAGCGCATTTTGATCACCTTCTCCTCGCGGGGGGTGAGCGTGCGTAGCACCTGCGCCGTCTGCTCCTTGAGGTTGACGTTGATCACCGCTTCCGCCGGCGACACCACAGCGCGATCTTCGATGAAGTCGCCCAGATGCGAATCTTCTTCTTCGCCGATGGGCGTCTCCAGCGAGATCGGTTCCTGCGCGATCTTGAGCACCTTGCGCACCTTGGCCACCGGAATGTCCATGCGCTTGGCGATCTCTTCCGAGGTGGGCTCGCGGCCCAGCTCCTGCACCAACTGCCGCGAAGTGCGGATCAGCTTGTTGATGGTCTCGATCATGTGCACCGGAATGCGGATGGTGCGCGCCTGGTCGGCAATGGCGCGAGTGATGGCCTGGCGGATCCACCACGTGGCATAGGTCGAGAACTTGTAGCCGCGGCGGTATTCGAACTTGTCCACCGCTTTCATCAGGCCGATGTTGCCCTCCTGAATCAGGTCGAGGAACTGCAGGCCGCGATTGGTGTACTTCTTGGCGATGGAGACCACCAGTCGCAGGTTGGCTTCGATCAGCTCCCGCTTGGCGTACTCGGCATCCACGTCGCCCTGCACGATTTCGCGCTGGGTGCGCTTCAGTTCGGCGAAGTTGGCGCCGGCATCGTGCTCCATGCGCTCCAGGTCGGCGCGAATCTGCCGCACCTGCTTGCGCAGTTCCTTCCTGGTTTCCTCGGCGCGTGATTGATCGGCGCGCTTTTCGAAGTTCACCGCCTGCTTGTCGAGCCCGCGCATGCTGTCGACGGTCTTGTTGACCCGGTCGATCAGGCGCTTGCGCTCGTTGTTGGTGAAGCCCAGCCTGCGGATGACTTGCGATACCGCAACCTGCTGGCGTCCCAGCGCCCAAAGGTGGCGGCGGTACTCCTTCGGCCGTTTCTTCTGCGGAATGCCGGCGAGCTTTTCGATGAGCTGGCTCGACTTCTTGTAGTGCTTGGCCAGCTCGTCGATCCTGCCGGTGATGTCCTTCAGGCGGTTAAGGACCACTTCTTCCGTGATCTCCTCTTCGTCGAAGAGCACGATTTCCTTGACGGAGCGCACGCCGCGCTTCAGGTCCTCGCCGATGGCAACGATTTCGCGAATTACGATGGCCGAGCGCGACAGCGCTTTCAGCACCCGCAACTGCCCGCGCTCGATGCGCTTGGCGATCTCCACTTCGCCTTCGCGGGTGAGCAGCGGCACCGTGCCCATCTCGCGCAGATACATACGAACGGGGTCGTTGGTTTTTTCCAGCGCACCGGGGGTAAGATCGAGTTCAACATCTTCGCCCGCTTCCAGTTCGGCATCGAACTTCTTGTCCAGCGAGCCGGGGAGCTTGGGGCCTTCGAGCACGTCAATGCCTTGCGTGCCGATGGTGGTCAGCAGGTCCTCAAGGTCGTCGGGCGAATGCAAGTCGTGGGGGATAAGGTCGTTGACCTCGTTGTACGTGAGGTAGCCTTTTTCTTTTCCCGCATCGATCAATTTTTTGATGTCGTCGAACTTATCTTCAAGAGCCAAGCGGAGTTTCCTCTTAAAAGGCGCCGGTTGAGCGGCGCTCTTCTTCCATGCACACCACGGCGGGAACGGTACAGCAGTACCTACAGACGTAGAAACTTACGGAGTTTATCATAAGCCTCACCGCCAACCAAGACTTATTTCGCGAACCACAAAACGCCGGTAACCACCCGAACTGAGTCGCGCCACAATTCGGGCATCTTTCTATGTCCCTGTTTAACTTAGATGTTGGCGGCCAACAGTTGGCTTCATCCTTTTGCATCAGCTACTTACCGCAGATTTGGCGTGCGCTGCCGCCCGCCACTGGAATGCTCGGCCGGATTCGGCCCCAGATAGCTGACTACCTGGCGGCTGTGAGCAAAGCGCTCGATGCGGCCCAGGGTCAGCGCAAAGGCCAAGCTGGTGATGGGACCGACTCGGGGATGAGTCTGCAACAAGCGCGCCACGGAATTTTTCTCCGCCTCCTGCTGACAGGATGACATCTTCAAGTTCATGAATAATCCAGCGTAAAGCGGTGCTCCATCCTATCCACCAAAGGTGAAACTGCGCTAAATATCGCGATCAGGCTGGCGGCCGTATGGCGAACAGCGAAAAGCGAAGGGCGAAAAGCGAACAGCGAACAGCGTCTTCACTCCGCCTTAAACACCTGCCCCTTGTGCATCACGAACTTCACCCGCCCCAGCTCACTGATGTCGTGCAGCGGATCGCCCGAGACGGCGATCACGTCGGCGTAGGCTCCCGGCGCGATGACGCCGATCTGGCCGGTCATATTCAGCATTTCCGCCGGACTGACCGTCGCCGCGCGGATCGCCTCCATCGGCGACATGCCGAACTTCACCATGTAGGGAAATTCCTGCGCGATCGGCTCCGTCCAGGGGAAGCCGCCCACATCGGTGCCAAAGACGATCTTGATCCCCGCCCCCAGCGCCTTCTTGAACGACTGTTCGTGCTCTGCGGCGCGCGCGCGGTCGCGCACACCTGCGGGCGTGTTTTCCGGCGCCCAATCCTTGTAGTAAATGGCGATGGTCGGGCAGTACCACGTGCCCTGCCGCTTCATCTGCGCGATGGCAGCATCGTCGAGCCCGAGCCCGTGCTCGATGGAGTCGCATCCGCCGTCGAGCGCGCGGTGCAGGCCCTCGCCGTTGTAGGCGTGGCAGGCGACCTTGCGTCCCCAACCGTGGGCCTCGTCCACAATGGCCTTCAACTCTTCCACGGTAAGCGTTGGCTGCGAGACCAGGTGGCCGTTCTTGTCGGCCCACGAACGATGCGTCATGTAGACCTTGATCCAGTCGGCGCCGTGGTCCATTTGTTCGCGCGCCGCCTTGCGCGCCGCCACTGGACCGTCGATGATCTGAACTCCCTTGGGGACCTGGACCTCGGGCGCGTAGCCTTCCAGGGGATAGCCGCCGGTGGTCGAAATGCCGCGCGTGGTGGTGATGATGCGCGGTCCGGGGATGTAGCCCTGTTCGACCGCCATCCTGATTCCCACATCGCCGTAACCGGCGCCCTCGGTTTCCATGTCGCGGATGGTGGTGAAGCCCTGCTCCAGGGCGCGCCGCGCCGAAACCGTTGCGCGCGCCGCCCGGTAAGCCAGCGGAAACTTCAGCAGTTGAATGTCGTAGCCGCCCAGGGCCGGGTCTTCTCCCTGGAGAAAGATGTGGGTGTGCGACTCGATCAGCCCGGGCAGCACGGTGGCGTTCGACAGGTCGATGACCTTGGCGCCGGCAGGAACCTGGATGGAAGCGGCGTCGCCGACGGCTTCAATTTTGTCGCCACGAACCACGATCATCTGGTTGTGCTTAGGTTGGTTCGCGCGCGGGTCGATGAGGGTCCCGGCGCGAATTACAGTGACCTGCGGCGGCGCCGCCGGATTCGTTTGGGCGATTGCGGACAACGAGAGCAGCAGGACAACGATGGTACAGGTGAAATTTTTCATGGTTGCTCCTCGACTAGTTGCTAGTGGCTAGTTGCTAGTGACCAGTTCCTCATTTCATCTCCGACGCGATGATGGCGTCCACTTCGATCTCGACGAGCATCTCGGGGTCGATCAGCGATGAGACTTCCACCATGGTGGCTGCTGGGCGAATGTCGCGAAACACGTCGCCATGCGCCCGCCCGACCTCCTCCCACTGGCTGATGTTGGTTACGAACATCCGCGTGCGCACCACATCGCGGAAGCTGGCGCCGGCCTGCTCCAGCGCGCGGCCGATGTTCTTCAAGGTCTGCGCGGCTTGCGCGTACATGTCGCCGCCTCCGACGATCTTACCGTCGGGACCGGTGGCGACCGTGCCGGCAACCGAGACGAAGGGCCCCACTTTTACGGCGCGCGAGAAGCCGACAATCGGCTCGTAAGGAGAGTTGCCCGAGATATTCTGCGTTCCATTACGGTGCCTCCGTAGATGCGGCATTGTGCCATAAGAGCGTCCCATCGGGCACGCCGGCGGGTGGCCTCGAATTTTGGCATCCAACGCCATCTTCTGCTAACAGGCGCTTCGGAATGTACCTCTTTTTTGCAGGGATCAGCAAACCAAACCCGCATAAACAGCACTCAAAATCATCATGCCCCCTGGAAGAAGACCGGTCGCAGAGCGCGCGGGCGTGGCGGCGACGCCGGAAGCGAACCCGCCAAGTCACGGTGCCTGGCGAAGAAACGCTTGCACTGAAAAGAGAAGTGCGCTATGAACTCGCATCACAGCTTGATGTGAGATGGCAACCGGAGGAGATCACCTAAAGCCATGATTCCAGAATCGCACGCGCTGCAGCAGTTGTTCACCGAATTGATCGACCAGCACTTCGATCGCGACATTGGATTGCGCGATCCCGAGGTCAAGGATTACGTGGTCAACGTGCTTGCGGAATTTTGCGAGTGCGAGCAATTGTTCAAGATTTGCGACGCCGCAGGGCGTCCGCTGCACGACGTGGGCGAGATGCTGCTACAGGCCGACCCCATCTACGGGCCGGCGCCGTCGTTTGACCGCGAGCGCCAGGTCCGCAAGCACATTGGCGATTACACCTTGTTCTTCTCCGGCATGTTTCCCGAGAGCGTCAACCACTACCGACTGCGGCGGCAGCGGCTGGAAAACTTTATCGATTTCATCCGGGCGGGCAAAGAGAGCTATTACATCGTCTCCAAGTTCGACCAGTTCGAATACGCCCGCCTGTCGCCACTGTTTGCCAAACTGGCGCGCGAGTTCGAATCGTGTGTGTACGGCCTGAATCTGGTGAAGGGCGATCTCGAAGAAATGCAGCACCCCATAGCGCGCAAGGTGAAAGAGATCGTGATGTAGCCTCCGAATTTCATCACTGAGACACGGAGAGCACGGAGAATTCAACCAAACGTCAGTGCCAGTCTTGGGGCGCTGTTAATCACCCTTTTTCTTCCGCGCCTTCATAACGCTCTCGATTCTGGCCTTCATCAGACTAGCGTTCCGGAAGAGCCAACTGCTATTGGCGGCATTCCAGGCGGTGGAATGTTGTGGAGCGTTGACCCCAACCACGAGCTGACACGTCTCCACCTTCTCCTTGGTCTTCTTGTCCACCGCGTGCTCGGGGAAGATTCGGGCAACCACCTCAACGCTCCCCGCGGCCGTCGTCAGCACCGGTCGACTGGTCACCATCATCTGTTCGTCATCCCAACGGATAGCTTCCGGCAGGCTCGACTTCAAGTCCAGATAGCACTGCCCCGCCGGCTCCTTGATCATCACCGATTGCTGGGCGCACAGCGGAGCGGCAGAGGCAACAGCGAGCACGATTAAAAGCAAGTTCTTCATGGCCATGGAGACTCCTTTCGTATCCCGCTTGGCGTACGTCAGCACCCCTTGCGGCCTTATAAGACTAGCACCATTGGGAGCGGACCTGCCGACAACCCTCAGACGCTTAAGCTTGCCTTCAGTTTTCTGGGTACATTCTTCCGCTTCGCTGGGTAAATCGCTCCACTTTCCGCAAATTGTTCCTGCGCTCTGTTAAGAAGAGTGAACTCCGCGCATTGCCATCAACTTCTCATCGCACCCGGTGTTTGCAAGTACGAAAGCGAATTACAGTGCGCCCCCTCAAAAGGGAAAGAAAGGGACTCGGAGGCTACCAATGAAAAAGCAACTGAATTACGTGCTACTCCTGGCCCTGAGCGCAGGAACTCTTGCGACGACCTCAGCGGCACAAACTCGAACCGCCGTCAACGATCGGCAGAACACCCGGATCGTACAGGCGACGTTCAACCCGAGCCAGGCCGGCCTGCTCCGCCTGACCGACTGGAACGATCATCGTGGCGGCAATGGAGATGGTGACCGCGATGACCGCAACTACCGTAATCGTGACGGGAACAAGTACCGCGGTCAGTATTACTACGCCAATCCCAACTACGGGAATGGATATTACGTAACTCCGTATCGCGGGCGAGTCGATGGATGGTACGACCGCTACGGCTACTGGCACGCTTATGGCAGGGACCGCGACCGAGACCGCCGTGGTCACGATGGTGACGATCGCCGGTAAGTCCCGTCCCATGCGTAAGCGCCCTTTAGAGTGACTGGCAAAACTGCCAGCGCCGACGGAGGTGATGCACAAGGCCCGGAAAACAATCCGGGCCTTGTTGCGTGTGCTTTTCTGCGATGGGAGGGCTTTGCTGAGTCGAAGTGAAATGGGCTCCTGTCGCCACCAATCATTGGATGCGCCGCAATTCTTCAGCCTTTCGATTCATCTTTTCAGCTTCCTCCTCGCGTCCAACATCGGAAAGAAATGCTGCATAAGACTCGTATTTTTCGCTCCTTCCCGGCTTCTGTCTTATTCCTTCAAGGTGAGTATCTTCCGCTTCCGCTACCTTTCCTTGCGCGAGATAGGCCAGCGCCAAGCCGATGCGAGCGGAATGAGTTTCCTTTATTCGGAGAGATTCGAAAAGGACGGCTTCGGCTTTCTTGTACCGCTTCTTCTCGAGATGGACCATTCCGAGCGCCCACTTGCACGTGGGACTTTCTGGGGCAAGCTCGGTGGCTTGAGTTAGGTACTTCTGTGCCTTATCCATCTGTGCGAGTTTGAAATAGCACCATCCGAGGTTCCACAACAGCTGCCAATTCTGTTCGAGCAGATTCCGGCTGCTTTTCAGGAGTTCGATTGCATCGAGCCAACGTTCTTCCTTCATGACGGATTCGGCTCGCTTTTTAAGTTTTACTGCGTTACTCGCTCTAGTCATGATTCCAACGCATTCTGTCCGCGGATCGGAAAGTACCCAGCTGCTTCAATTGTAACGAGGTTGTCTGGAAAAACGTCGCTAGAGCTGGCTCCGTGAGATAACTGCCGAGAAATCGCCGTTATAGTAGCAATCCTCTCAACAGGCGAGTGACGAACAATCCCAACCTAACCCATTCTCTGTGCCTCTGTGTCTCTGTGGTGAATTACTTTTTCTGCGATACTAGAGAGTGCTCCCGCTGGTCGCGAGCCAGGCATCATCATGGATCCAGTCGCAATTCCGAAATCGTGCAAAGTCAACGTCACCACCGGCACCGGCATGGAGATCGAGTGGAAGGACGGGCATCGCAGCGTGTACAGCTTTCCCTTCCTGCGCGATGCCTGCCCGTGTGCGTTGTGCGAGGAAGAGCGCAGCAAGGATGGCCGCCAGCCGGGCGATCCGCTGAAGCCCATTGCCGGGCAGTTGCCCATGTTCAAGGCCGCGGCGCGGCCGACCGAGGTTGAGCCGGTGGGCAAATATGCCATTCGTTTCTCGTGGAACGATGGCCACCAGCACGGCATCTATTCCTGGCAGTTTCTGCGCGAGCATTGTCCCTGCGCCGAGTGCAAGGCGCACCGCGCCATGGATGCTCCCGTGGTTGGCAGCAAGCCCAATTGAAATAACCACAGAGACACAGAGGTACAGAGAAAGCCCTGAGTAAAAATACCTTTATAATCTCTGTGTCCCTGTGCCTCTGTGGTCAACGGGCCTCTATCGAGTAACCTAAAGTTTGCCGTCCTATTTCCAAAATTTGAATCCGCAACAACGTGAAGCCGTTGAGGCGGTCAGCGGACCGGTGCTGATCCTGGCGGGAGCGGGCAGCGGCAAGACGCGCGTCATCACCTATCGCATCGCCCACCTGATTGACGGCGTCGGCGTGTCACCCGACTCCATCCTGGCGGTCACCTTCACCAACAAGGCGGCCGGCGAAATGGCCAGCCGCGTGGAATCGCTGGTGGGCGCCCGCTCGTTGGCCAAGCCGCTGATTTCCACCTTCCACTCGTTTTGCGTGCGCATGCTGCGGCGCGATATTGACGTGCTGCAAGTCGGCGGCAAAGGCTATCGCAAGGATTTCGTCATCTATGACGAGGCTGACCAGCAAAACGTGGTGAAGGCCGCCATGCGCCGTCTTGGCGTCGATGACAAGCAGTTGACCCCGCGCAACGTGCTGGCGCGCATCTCGTGGGCCAAGAACCACATGCTCGATCCGCAGGAAGTTTACCTGCAATCGGGCGACCCGAAGACCGAGCGCGTGGCCCATATTTACGAGGTTTACCGGCAGGAGCTGGCGAAGTCGAATGCCCTCGATTTTGACGACCTGCTGCTGTATGCGGTGCGCGTGCTGAAGGCGTCAGGCGAGACGCGCGAGCGTTACAACCGCCGCTATCGTTACCTTCAGGTGGACGAATACCAGGACACCAACCGTCCGCAATACGAATTAATGCGCCTGCTGGCCGGCAGCGAACAAAACGTTTGCGCCGTAGGCGATGAGGACCAGAGCATCTACTCCTGGCGCGGCGCCGACATTCGCAACATTCTGGAGTTCGAGCAGGACTTTCCCGAGGCGCGCATCATCCGCCTGGAGCAGAATTACCGCTCCACCCAGAACATCCTGGAGGCGGCCTCGGCGGTGGTGTCCCACAATGTCAGACGAAAAGGCAAGACCCTGTGGACCGAGCGCAGCGGCGGCGCGCAGATTGGATATTACGAGGCCCCGGACGGCGAGAATGAAGCGCTTTTTGCGGCGGATTACATTGCCAAGTATCTTCGGCAGGCGGAGAGGGGGCAGGCGGAGAGCGGGAACGGCGAGGTCCCGCGGGCTGCGGTCCTATACCGCACCAATTCGCAGTCGCGCCTGGTGGAAGAGGCCATGCGCCGCTATCAGCTGAACTACCACGTTGTGGGAGGCTTTAGTTTTTATGAGCGCGCCGAGATCAAGGACATGATCTCGTACCTCAAAGTTCTGCAAAATCCGGATGATTCCATCGCAGTGCAGCGCGTAATCAATACGCCGACGCGCGGAATCGGAAAAAACACGCTTGAAACCATCGAGCGTATTGCGCTGGAGACCGGGACTTCCATGTGGGGGGCGATCAACGAGATACTTGAGCGAAGGCTTCTTCCCTTGCGGGCCTTGTCGGCGCTCGAGAGTTTTAAGCAGCTGATCGACGATGCCCGGGCCATGCACCTGGGCACATTTCGCGAGCGAGTCAGCGAAACCGCCGAACCAACCGCCGCCGCGACTGCTGCGGTTGCCGAGGACGAGGCAGACTTGCAGCACGCTATCGATTTCTCGCCGGAGATGTTTGATGAAAAAGAACCGATGGTTTCTGCCGCTGCGGAGGACAGCAGGTCCCTCCACTCCGGCGGCCAACAGCAGGCCACCTCCGGTCGGGATGACAATCAAAAAGAGAATGACGAGCAGCCAGAGCGGGTCGAAGGATTTCGCGCGCCAGGAGATCCGGCGTCCACGGCAGAGCTGTTGAAGTTCCTGATTGACCGCACGGGCTACATCAAGCAGCTTGAGCAGGAGGACACGCCCGAGGCGCTGGCCCGCATCGAGAACTTGCACGAACTGGTGAACGCGGCCATGGACTCGCGCGATCGCGGCGAGACGCTGAACGAGTTTCTCGACCATGCCGCGTTGGTCAGCGATGCCGACGATTACGACGAGAACGCGCGCGTCACCCTGATGACCTTGCACGCAGCCAAAGGGCTGGAGTTCCCGTTGGTCTTCCTGATTGGGCTGGAGGAGAGGCTGTTTCCCCATTCCCGCACGCTGCTCGCCCCTGACGACATCGAGGAAGAGCGGCGACTGTGTTACGTCGGCATGACCCGCGCCATGCACACGCTGATTCTGTCCCGCGCGCGCTATCGGCGACGCTACGGCACCGACATGCCCGAGCCCAGCGTAGCCTCGCGCTTTCTGGAGGAAATTCCCCAGGCGCTGCTCCAGGACCTGGGATCACCGCGAAGGCCGGCGTACGCGCCGAGCGGCGATCATGCGACTGGCAGGCATTACGCGTACGAAGATGAAGATCAACGCCCGGCGCACGAGCGTCGCAACAAGCCGCAACGCAGCCAATATAGCGGGCCAAGCTACAACTCCATCGATAATATTGCGGAGTTCTTCGCCTCGCGTGGCAAGAAGTTTTCGCGGCCCAAAGTCGAGATTTCCCAGCCGACCGGGCGCACCGGATTCCGGCCCGGGCAGCGCGTCCGTCATCCAAAATATGGCGAAGGCACGGTGTATAAACGCGAGGGAGACGGGGAAGATGCGAAGATTACGGTACAATTTCCTAGATTCGGTTTGAAAAAGCTGGTCGAGAAATACGCCCAATTGGAAAAGGCGTAAGCCCCGTCACATAAAGGAACGCAGAATTCATGGCAAATACCAAGAGCATTACCGACAAGTTGGAACGCAAGAAGGTGAAGCGCACCGCGCGCAAGAAAGCCGCCCCGAAAGCGCCCCGCACCTATGCCCGCGGCTCGGCCAAGCGCAAGGTGAAAAAGCTGGCCCGCGGTCAGTCGAAGCGGTAATTCGCGGGCGCCGCTGTCAAAGAACCAAGGCTCCAGTCCATTCACCGGGCTGGAGCCTGTTTTTCTTGCGGCCAAGAAACGCACTAAAACGACAAGGGGCCCCATACCTGCCTGGAATGGTGGTCCCCTTGCGGCGATATATTCACCCTCCCCCATACAACAGGGGAATACTCGCACTTCTCTTATCGGCATTTTGTCGCAGAACCTTCAGCGTGTTGTGTCCGGATCAGGGCCTTCCCGCATCGTGACAGCCTCATGCTAGTCTTGCCTGAACAGGAGATCTGAATCCACGTGACTCTAAGCTGGCGTGAACCATATCTGCGATCCCTTCTACTACTGATGGCATTCCTGACGGTTTTACCGCTCAACTTCGCTCGCGGGCAGGAGATCAACAGCAACCAATTCTCCGCCATGCAGTGGCGGCTGATCGGCCCTTTTCGCGCCGGTCGAGTCACGGCCGTAGCAGGTGTGCCGGGCCATCCCGATACCTACTATTTCGGTACACCGGGAGGCGGCGTCTGGAAGACCAACAATAGCGGACAGACCTGGCGTCCCATCTTCGATTCGCAACGAGTCGCTTCCATTGGAGCTGTTGCCGTGGCTCCATCGAATTCCAACGTGATCTACGTAGGCACGGGTGAGCAGACGGCCGGTAATGGGCTTTACCGATCGGCGGACGGTGGCGAAACCTGGACGAACGTGGGCTTGCGGGACGTGCCTTACATCCAGGAGCTGGTTGTCGACGCGCAGAATCCGGACATCGTTATCGTAGGCACTAATTCCATCGGATTCGGAATCCTGTGGCGGCCGTTGCCCGCATCGGCAAAGACAGCCAACCGTGGAATCTTCAAGACCATGGATGGCGGGAAAACCTGGAAGAAGGTGCTGGCGAACGACGATACACTCGGCGTCGTCGATCTCTGTTCCGATCCCAGCGATCCGCGCACGCTCTATGCGGTGCTTTACCGGCCGGCTTCCGGGTCGGGTGACTCCGAGGTGCCCGCTACTTCGGAGATCGTCAGGTCCACGGACGAGGGTTCAACCTGGAATCCTCTCGTGAGCAAGGGTCTGCCGGACAAAGGTTGGGGAAGATTGGGCATTGCCGCGGCTCCCGGAACCAATGGCCGGCGGCTGTACGCGATTGTAGAGCAGGGGTTCTTTCGTTCGGACGACGGCGGAGCCTCGTGGCAACAGTCCACCAGGGACCCGCGCGTGCTCGGCAACGGATACTTCAGCCGGATCTTTGTTGACCCGCGGAATCCCGATGTTCTCTACGTCGCGCAGACCTCGATGTATCGCTCCAGCGACGGCGGACACACCTTCGAAGCTTTTGCCGGAGCTCCCAGCGGCGACGACTTCCACGTCCTGTGGATCGACCCGCGAAACTCAGCTCGCATGATGGCAGGAGTCGATCAAGGCGCGATTATCAGCGTGGATAGCGGCCAGAGTTGGAGTTCCTGGTACAACCAGCCGACCGGGCAGTTCTATCACGTCTCCACCGATGACGCGTTCCCCTATCGCGTCTATGCGGCGCAGCAGGACAGCGGCACCGCCGGCATTCTCAGTCGCAGCGATTACGGCGAAATCATGGCCCAGGATTGGTTTTCCATCGGCGGCTTTGAATATGCCTTCATCACTCCCGATCCGCTGAATCCCAATTGGGTGTACAGCGGAGGGTGGTTTGGCTCCGTAATCCGATTCGATAAGGCCACCGGTCAAATCGCTACGGTATTCCAGCGGGGTGAAAAGTATCGTACCGCAGCCATGCCGCCTCTGGTGTTTTCACCGCAGGACCCGTCCACGCTTTATTTGGGGGCCCAGCTTGTGCTCAAAACGTCGGACCATGGACTGAGCTGGCAGCCGATCAGCCCTGACTTGACGGGTTACAAAGACACAGAAAACGAAGAAGAGCCTAAGCGGGATTCCGACAAGCCGCGTCCACCCACTCTCACGACACTATCGCCCTCCGAAGTGCAGCCGGGAGTGATGTGGGCCGGGACCAGCAACCGGATGGTCCAGCTCACTCGCGATGCCGGAGCCACCTGGCAAAACGTCTCGCCGCCAAAATTGACCGAGCCGCTGGAAATCCTCGAGGTCGAAGCCTCGCATCATGACGCCGCCACCGCCTACCTGGTGGCGGGCGCCACCCGCGAATCGACTCCGCCGTACGTCGCTCGCACTCACGATTACGGCCACACCTGGCAGAAGATCGTCAACGGATTTCCCGCGCGCGAGATGGTCCGCGTGGTGCGCGAGGATCCCCAGCGCAAAGGGCTGCTTTATGCCGGGACCGATACCGGCGTCCTGGTTTCGTGGGACGACGGCGAGCATTGGCAGTCTCTGCAACTGAATCTGCCGGTGACGCCGGTAACCGATCTCGCGGTCCACGCCAACGATCTGGTCATCTCAACTTTCGGACGCGCCTTGTGGATCCTGGACGACGTCACGCCGCTGCGCGAGATCAGCCCGCAGATCGCTGCCAGCGATGCCTACCTGTTTCGTCCTGCCACCGCCATGCGCGTGCGCTGGGAGAACTTTCAGGACACGCCGTATCCGGTGGAAACTCCGGCGGGAAAAAATCCACCCGATGGAGCCATCCTTGATTACTTCCTGAAGTCGGCGCCGACCGGCGAGCTTACGCTGACGATCTTCGACGACAAGGGAGGCGAAGTTGCCCAGTTCTCCAGTGAAGCGAAGCCTCCGGACCTTGGTCCCGCGAACGCTCCCAATTACTGGTTTGCGCCTGCGGTGGCTTTGCCCAAAGCTACGGGGGTGAATCGCTTCGCTTGGGACCTTCGTTATCCGCCTCCGCTTTCACTTCCCTATGGCTACTATGGTGAGCTGCTGGGCTACACCGAGTACACATTTGCCGACCACACGATCGCCGGACAGACTCCGCGCGTGCAACCGCAGGGACCGCTGGTTGTGCCGGGAAACTACACACTGGAGCTGCGCGCGGCCGGCCAGACGCTGCGGCAACCATTGACCATTGAGCTTGATCCGCGTGTCCATACCCCGCAATCGGGCCTGGTGGAGCAGCTCGATCTGGCGCAAGAGATTACGCGAGGCATGAAGGCGAGCTACGATGCCTATCGGCAGGTCGCGGCGTTGCGCACGGATTTAGCGGAGCGGCAAAAAATCTTGAACGGCGCCGACCTGCAGCAGATAAGCCCCGAGTTGGAGCAGACAAAAGACGCGGCCGAGTCCCTGGACAAGAAGATCGACGCCGTTGAGAAGGGCACGCGGACGGCGCCGGGCTTCGGGCCGGTGAACCGCGATTTAACCAGGCTGATTTTCAGCGTGAACAGCGCCGACATCCGTCCGGGCGACACTGTCCGGGCAGCGGTGCAACAGAACTGCGACGCGCTCGATAAGGATCTGGCGAGCTGGCGGCAACTGAGCGAACAGGACGTTGCGGCGTTCAACGCGATGCTGACCGCGGCAAAGTTATCGCCGCTGCCGGCGGTTGCGGCGGGCACGAGCGTAGGGTGCAAGAAATAGAGGGCATTGCCACCGGCCACAACTGCGCGATTCCCATCCTGTCGCTGCGCGACAAGGATGCGGCAACCGGCGAAGCGCTGGATGCCAACCGCCAATCCTTGTCACGCGCATATGTGACCCAGGTCACATCACGCTCGGCAATCGGCAAAGTATAGTCATCCCCAATCTGGGCCGTTGTACTGCCGTTTTTGCGCCATTTCCCGTTGTAAAAGCCTTTCGTCACCGCCACCGTAAATTGGGAGCTATTTAGTCGCCAACCCTTAGCTAGCTAAGGATTTACATGTGGAGGCCTATATGCGATTACGAATGGCTGCACTTGCACTGATTTCCGTGTGCTTTTGCGGCACTTCCATAGCGAGTCCCCAAGGCGTTGAGCCAAAGGATTCCAGAACCAACTTGTCACCGCCTTCCAAGCGCTCCGGCTCCGCCCCGGGCATGCTCGCGCCAGCTACTTACAAGGGCAAGTATATACTTGGCTCACAAAGCCGAGTATACTTAAGCTCCGTGACAGGGCCGCACTACAAGTGCGCCCAGCGCTTAAACTTTTCCCATCGACCTTCTGGTTTCTTGTTCCATCGCTGTTTGTCCTCTATCTCTTCTTCGGAGTACGTGGCGCAGGGGGACAGAGCTTCGAGTCCATTACTCGGCGGGGGAAGTGGAAGGATTGGGATTGCCTGATCCATCGCCAGATGAAAGCTGAGGCCGCTTACGGGAGCGTCATTCCGGTATCGCAGAGCAAAGCTGTGGGCGGAGTTAGTTCGACTTCGTCGCAATATTGATAGGATCCCATTATCAGAAGGCTCGGATCATTAAAGGGCAAATTGGCAAGATCTTTCTGCGAGATTTTGCCGAGCGTGGATATAAATGTGGAGTCGCCAGCTATCACAGACGTTTCGCCGCGCGAACCGATTCGATCCATCCTTTTGGGTCCTGGTTCTGTGTGGCAATGGATACATCCCGGCGGATGGATGCGTAATTTGCAGGCCAGACTTTCCCTTTGCTTCCCTCCCCCAAAAACGAAACACTCGCACTCCAAGCAAATTTTGCTGGAAGATGACCGGTGTTCTGAAAGAACACGATCAGTTCGGCATTCTGTTGCGGGTTCTTGGGAACTACAAAGTCGGCGACTACTCCATCTTTTCTTCCCATAGTTACGTAAGATCGCTGGGAGACCACGAACTGCTGCTTCCCCAAGTCAAGCTGAGCGTTGTAGACGGAAATCTGAACAATGGCAAGGAAGGCGAGTATTACCGTGAAAAGAGCGATTACTGCCGAGCTGTTTCTACGGAAGAATTCGCCGATTCGCCACATCCAAGATGGATTGTTCTTTCCATCGCTTTCATCTTTTGGGTTCCCGGCATGTTCGGTGCTCTTTATATCGGCCCGTTCTTCTTCTCTGAGCACCGCGCAGTGTGCGGTATCCTCTGTGTGTTGACGGGCCTCTCTCTCGCGTTTCTTGCGTTGTTTCTTATTCACAAGGCTTACTTATGGTGAAACGTAAAGCAGAATACAAAGAAGGGCCGAAAGCAAGTCAAAACTTCGAGTTCGCGATGAAGGCGGCGTTTCAGATTCCAAAGGAAAAGGCTCCGGCAAAGCCGAAGCCTAAGCGCCGCAAGAGCGCCCGGCAGTGACAAGGGCTAGAACGGGCTCTTCTTGCCCCTGTGCTGCCGCCGAATGGTGGAGCGAGTCAACCCCCTTGCCCGTTAGTACGGCATAGGTGAGGCGCTTGCCGGATGCCTGTGACATGGCCTTAGTGAAGCGGTCGGAATCCGTAATTCGTTCTTCGCGTTTCTTGCCGCCACGGTTGTTAAAACGGAACACTTGCTCATCGAGGTAACGATCAAGATGGAACGGTTCAACACGATACGTAAGTCCCGCGCAGATTGCGCTTAAACAGGCTCCAGAAATTCTCCAGCCCGTTCGTGTGGACTTGCCCGTTCACGTACTCGCACAGCATGGTTCACAACTTCGTGGACGTACGTCTTGCCGAAATTGTCGTAGCCAACAGCGTGAGTCCGTGTAAACCTTGCTCCCGTATTCGATATTGCTTCAGAATTTCGTTTTGCAAGGTTTCCCGCTGCACATTTGGAAGCACCTTCGCTCGAATCTCGCGGGCATCACGATCAAGCATTCCGATGCACGGCGGTCTTGCCGAATGAACATATCGCCACGCCATACCGCGCCCCTGAATCTCGTACAGCTTGGGCTTTACGTTCTTGGTGCATCTTGTAGGGAGTTCGGGCCGACAAAAGTTTCGTCGCTTTCCACGGCTCCGCCGGTACCGCCGAGCTTTTCAACGGAGTATTGTTCTTGAGAACTTCACGTACTCGGTGAAGCATGAACCATGCCGACTTCTGCGTGATCTTGAGAGTGCGCGCCATCTCTGCGCTGCTGACTCCGTTCTTGCAGTTGACAACCATCCAGAAGGCCGTCATCCACTTGTCCATGCCGAGCGGAGAATCCTCGAAGATGGTTCCGACTTTAACGCTGAATTGCTTCTTGCATCCCTTGCACAACCACATCAGCCGAGTCCGCAGAAACGAGTGCTTGCTCGCCGCCACATCGTGGACAGGCTATCTTCTTTCCCGGCCAGCGCAGATTGACCGCGTAAACGAAAGCAAGTTCGGGATCGGAGAAATAAGCAATCGCTTCTTGCAGGGACTTGGGGCTGTTTGATGTTCGCCATTTTCTTTGCCCTCTCGTTCTATCTGATGCGAGAATAGCAGAAAGGATTTTGTGTGTCAAGTATATATTTGCCCTTACAAGCTGCTGGCCTGGAGCGAGCTTGGCATGCACTGCATGGATGGCAAGGACTATTCGATCTTTGCCGTCCTGCCACCCTACAACGTCAGCCACGCCCAACTCATCCAGATGGGCGAACCACCGCTGAGGATCAGCAGCGGAGTCACCATCACCTATGAGGCCACGGCTGATCCGACCGGCTCCATCAATACCATCAGTTCCACCAAGACAAACTTCTGGAGCTGGGTGAGAGTCCTGTTCCTGGTCAGTCCTCCTCCCGACATCGGGCTGACGGGGAACTCGGTGCAGAACCTGACCCCGCATCGGCTCACCTACGACAGCACCAATGCTTACTGGACGGCCGATGGCATCCCCACGATGCCGTACGACGACCGGGGCAACCGCAATCCCTTTTCGATGGCGAAGATCGTGGCCCGCGATGCAGCGGGGAACGTCTTGGCAACCGCCAAGATCGTTCTCTCCGTCAGCGATGAAATGACCTGCAGCAAGTGTCACGCCTCAGGTAGCGATCCCTACGCGAAGCCGGCATCCGGATGGGAAAACAATCCCGACCCGGCGAAGGATGTGAAGCTGAACATCCTGAAGAAGCACGACGACCGATTCAGGATCATGCAATACCTGCTGCAATTACGCCAGAAAGGATACGTGTACCAGACGACGCTTTATCAGACGGCAAAGTCGGGAACCTCCGTGCTATGCGCCGCCTGCCATTCCACCAATGCTCTGGGAGCGCCGGGCCTGCCGGGAATACTGGCGATGACCTCGGCGATGCACACCCTGCACGGCCCGCAACTAAACCTGGACAACGGGATGAGTCTGGACAACCAGACCGATCCGCTGAAGTCCTGTTATCTATGCCATCCGGGGCCGCAGACAAGATGCCAACGCGGCGCCATGCGCAATACAACCTGCCAGAATTGCCACGGAAACCTGAGCTTGGTCGGCCAGCAAACTCGTCGCGGCTGGTTGGACCTGCCGGCTTGCCAGATGTGCCACACCAACAGCCAACGCTACACCTCCACCTTCGATTCTCCGGGACACTGGCGAGTGTCGACCGACCCGACGTTTGCCACCAATCCCAACAAACCGCTTCCCGGAACCAGTTTGTTTCGCTACAGCTCCGGGCACGGCCAACTCTACTGTTCCGGTTGTCATGGGTCTCCGCACTCCGAGTTCCCCACGTCGCAACCGAATGACAACATTTACAGCCAGAACCTGCAGGGCCACACCGGCAAGATCGCAGAATGTACGGTATGTCATACGCAATTGCCGGTCTCGGGCAACGGCGGCCCGCACACTGTACACACCGTCGGCCAGTCGTGGGTTACCAGCCATCACGACTACGTTGAGCGGCTTGGTCGAGCAGAGTGCGCCTACTGTCACGGCTCCGACTTCCGCGGCAGCTTCCTGTCGCAGGTCACGGCAGCGCGGAGCTTCACCATCGATGACGGTGGACACAAAACCTACAACCCGGGCGACAAGGTCAGTTGTTACGACTGCCACGACGGACCCGGCGGCGGATAATCACAAAAAGGAGATTGGGGATGGAGTTTGCTCCGTCCCCAATTTCACTGATGTTCCCATCTTTGGCGTGAAGCTACCTTGGAGAAAGAAGGGATCTTCTGACGGGGAGCGTTCCGCGATTCCCACCCTGTCGCCGCGCGGCAAGGATGGGGCACCCGGCGAGTACAGGGTTTACCATCAATTCGTTCAGGATTGTGCTCGACACAATATCCTAGAAGTGGGATAATCATGACACGGCCACCCGTCCCGGGCGAAAAACCGCTTTATTGGGTCGGCTCTTCGCTGAAAGACATTACTCGATTCCCTTCCGATGTTCAGCGCAGCGTCGGATTTGCGTTAAGCGCGGCGCAGTACGGGGGCAAACACCGGGCAGCTAAACCGTGGAAGGGCGAGGGGCCGGGAATTCTGGAGGTTGTCAAAGACCATGATGGCGACACGTATAGGGCGATCTACACAGTCCGCTTTGCACAGGCCGTCTATGTTTTGCACGTCTTTCAGAAGAAGTCGCCGCGCGGCATCGAGACCAGGCAATCCGATGTTGCACTGGTGCGCGATCGTCTAAAGTTGGCGCAACGGGACTACGAGGGGAGATATGGCTAAAGCAACCACGCAACGTGTGATACCCAGCAGCGGCAATGTCTTTGCCGACATGGGGCTGCCGGATGCCGCAGAGCTCGACACCAAAGCCCGTCTTGGGGCCGCCATCAATAGGATCGTGGAACGGCGTAGGCTTACCCAGGCCGAAGTCGCGGTGGCGCTGGAAATCAATCAGCCAAAGGTCTCCGCCCTGCTGCATTACAAGCTGGAAGGCTTCTCCGTGGAGCGGCTGATGCGCTTTTTGGTGGCGCTGGGACAGGATGTCGAAATCGTTGTAAAAGCCAAGCCCCGCACTCGGTCCGCGCGAATCGCGGTCTGCGCGGCCTGATTCTGCCGAGTGCTGGAGGCCCCACTCTCTTCGTCTTCTTGGGTGCCCCATCCTTTTCGCCTTCTTTTGGCGAAAGGGTGGGGATTGGCGAATGGGTAGGAGTCAATTCAACCTTCGCAGTATTGGCTGTGCGAGGGCCACACGCATCCCGGGTACAGTGACTCCCAGGTTAGCGTCTAAAGAGCGGACACGAACCTGAGGCACCAGGCCAAGGGAAAAGTGTTTTCTCTTGACATCCCCTTTTATAGAACTCGGCTAAGATTGAGACATGCCCGAAGCGGACATCGAAAAGTACTGTACCGTGATGGAAGAGATCAAGCGGCGAATGACTGTCATCGACTTCTTTCTCATGGGACAGGGTAGTGCGATCTATGTCCCCACGACGGTGGAGACTGGTTGCTTGCAGCTTCGCAAGGTTCTTGAACTCATTGCTTTCGGTTCGCTGATAGCAAACAAAGAAGCCTACTCAGCGGTGTATTCAGATTTTGCAAAACACTGGAACGCCGGCGAACTTCTAAAATCGTTATCGAGAATTAACCCTGACTTCTATCCACAGCCTGTCGTGGAAGTGCCATCTGACCAACCCGGTATAAAGCACGGGTTGAGAAAGCGCGATCCTGATTACCTGAGCGACAAAGAATTTGTTGAGGTATACGGACGCTGCGGAGTAATCATGCATGCCGCGAATCCATACAGTGCCGGCATCGACTACGACTTTTACCAAAAGAAACTTCCCATTTGGCGCAGCCGCATCATCAATCTCTTGAACTCGCATGAGATCCGATTGGTAGGCAATCCCGGAATGTATCTCGTCCATATGAGAGAACATGGGCACGACAGAGTTCGCGGGTACACGTTTGCCCCTCCGCCATCTGCTTGAAGTGACGCGACACACACTTTGCAAAGGAGTGTCCAGTTACCGCCCGGTGCCCCCCAGGCGGTACGCTTCATTCACCCAACTCCCCGTAACCCAGGCTGGACCTGCGGTTTTGTGGACATTCTCAGCGAAGCTTGATCGCTGTCGGGTACAGAGTTGCGGCCACGGTCACTTTGCCGGCAGATACCTCAAGGGTGCGCTCCCAGGTCCGGCAGCGTGTTTTGGAAATGGTGATCGTATGCAAACCTTGTGCGATCTCAATTTCCGAAGGCGTGCTACCCACGAAATTCCCATCGACCGAAACCTCCGCCCCAGAAGGGTTTGACGTGATTTGTAATCGCGTAATGGTAGGTGGCACAGGAGTAGTTTTGAACTTTGCTGACTCAAGTTGCATCGTGCCGTTCACATAGCCAGTGATTTCGGTATCCCTCGGAATCATGGAGTCCTCTCCCGGCATGAAAAGAAGGAGCGGAGCTACAGGCGCAAATACTAATCCGGTCACGACCATGGCCCCGACCATATCTCCGACATGGCCTTCGCCATTCCTTCCTTCAACTGCCCGGAGTGTCGCTTTCTCACCATCTGCGAGTCTCACATAGTCAATCTCTATACTGAGTTTTCCTCTCCGCGCCATGCGTCGTGCACTCTGGGCGGCAGTCACCGTACCAATGGCTGGGTTGCCCCTTGGTATTACAACCACCTCGCCAACTTTCACTTCTTCCGAAACTTCGAAGTCGATGTTGTCGCCTGTTTTAGCAACAGACGAGCTGAGATCCCGTTTTAGGCGAAGCCTAATCGGCGTGCCATCTGCGAGAAGAAATTTGGTCGAGCTTCCGCCGGTTGCGGGGTGAGGTAGGACTTGAGGCGTAGGTTGTTGTGCCCCCGAAAATGGTACGACAATCAAGAGTGCACAGATTAGAGCGACAATAGTTCGGCCAAACATGCTGCTTTTTCCTCTCGTTAAAAGGGCACGGCTGTACGGTTGCGGCGACCATCGCGTCGGTTCGCGGAATGTCGCCAGGGGATAAGATCGCTATCGTTCCAGTTCAGCCGCGACCGAGACCCTCCCGCTTGACACCGTAAGCTGCCGTTCCCAGGGCTTGTAACCATGCTTCGAAACCGAAATCGTGTGAACTCCTGTGGCAACGGCGAGTTCTGAAGGCGTATCTCCGACAAAATTGCCGTCAACGGAGATCTCGCCTCCGGCTGGGTTCGAGGTGATCTGAAGCTGAGCGTTCGTCGGGGTGCTCTGCGAAGTTCTTGCGGATAATGGCGCAACATTGGTAGGTGCAGGCGCGACAGGTGCAAATTTGGCGAGATCAAGCGGCATGTTGCCATTTACATAGGCAGTGATCTCGGTGCCCTTGGGGATTGTGGTGTCTTTGCCGTGCATGAAAAGAAAGAACGGCGCGGCAGGCCAAACTACCAAGCTCGTCGCGACGATTGCGCCGGTCATTGCTCCTGTGTGCCCGCCCCCCTTCGTTTCCTTTACCGCCCTGACTGCCGCTTTCTCGCCATCTGCGAGCTTGACGTAGTCGATTTCTATGTCGAGCTTTCCGCCCCGCGCCATGCGCCGCTTGTGCTCGGCAGCAGTTACTGTGCCGAGGGCAACATTGCCCTTAGGTATGACAACGACATCGTTGACCTTTACTTCTTCCAGCACTTCGAAGTCGATGTTGTCGCCAGTCTTCGCGTCGGCTGAGCTGAGATTGCGGTTCAAGCGGAGCTTGATGGGGGTGCCATCATCGAGCGCGAATTTGTTATAGGTTGAAGATGCTGTGGTCTGTTGCGGAGCAGGTTGTCGAGCATCTGAAAAGGGCGCATACGAGAGAAGGGCACAAAGCAACAGAGCACAAATCGGGCGGCCAGTGGAATGCATGATTCCTCCGAGGGGGCGCGGGTACACGGAGAAGAGTGACCCAGCAGTGGCGGCGATGGAAGGGTGCTGGTCACAGGTGGATGTGACAAGTTGATATAGGGGGCTGGGGAAAAAGTCGGAAAAGCAGATCCCTCGCGGGCTGAAGCCCGCTCGTGATGACAAAAATGAAGAGTCTAACAGCGCACCCTTCGACTTTGCTCAGGGCAGGCTCTAAAGGTGTGCCCCTTCAACTCGGGTTGGTGGAGGTTTTCAGAAGCGAAACTTGAGGGTTGCCGGGTACAGAGTCGCAGTCAGAGTCATTTTTCCGGCAGAGACCTCAAGTTTGCGCTGCCAGGTCCGGCAGCGTGCCTTGGAGATGGTGATGGTATGCAGACCTTGTGCAATCTCAATTTGCGAAGGAGTGCGACCCACAAAATTTCCGTCGATCGAGACCTCCGCCCCCGAAGGGTCCGAGGTGATTTCCAACTGGGCAGTAGTCGGATTCGAGAGTACCGCAGCGCTGTTGGATGTAGCCGTAAACTTTCCGGGGTCAAGTTGCATGGCGGCGACCACATAGCCCGTGATTTCGGCGTCCCGCGGAATCATGGCGTCCTCTCCCGGCACGAGAAGAATGAAAGGAGCTACAGGCCCAAACACTAAAGATCTCTTAACAATGGGGCCGTTATCTCCGACGTTACCATCACCGCTTCTTTCTTTCACTGCCCAGAGCGTGGCTTGCTCGCCGTCGCCGAGGACCACATAGTCAATCTCGATATCGAGTTTTCCGCCGCGCCCCATACGCCGTGCGGCCTGGACGTCAGTCACGGTGCCCACGGCCGGGTTGCCCTTGGGTATTACAACGACGTCGCCGACTTTCACTTCCTCGGAGACTTCGAAATCGATCTTGTCGCCTTCCTTGGCATCCGCCGAGCTGAGGTCGCGTTTTAAGTGAAGCTTGACCGGAGTACCTTTATCGAGCACCAGCTGGTTGGAAGCTGAAGATGTCGCGGGCGGTTGCGGAGCAGGTTGTTGAGCGCCAGATAGAGGCGCGTAGGGGAGAAAAACAGCGAGCAGAAGAGCACAAATCGGGCGGCCAGTGGAATGCACGATTCCTCCGATGGGGTGCAGCCGCCGTGGTGGTGTGGGCGCAAAACCGCGATTGCGACCGCAAATGGGAAGCAAGATCATTCTCCGCTGCGACCGGCAGTCGCGCAATGGCCAAATTTCGGCTAATGAAGCATCTACTGGCCGAGCATCCCCTTTTTCAGGTCAGCATTGGGCGGCTTGGGCCCGAGCCACACCGAGAACAGCACGGGGCCGAAGGCGGGACCGGCAATGGTCAGCTTGTCGGCGCCGTTGATGGCGAAGGTCGTGCCCGTGCCCGGAACGTAGGTGAAGACCATTTCGTCGCCCGGCTTGACGGGCTCGAGCGCGCCGAGCAGGCGGTCGATGTCGGCCTTCATCGTCTTCACAGCATCCGGCGAATTGTCCTTGAACGAGTCGTTGAAGGCATCGGCCATTTGGCTCTTGCTGGCGCTGTGCACGAAGTGCATGACGATCCGCTTGGGTGCGTCGGCCTTGAGGATGGCGCCGGGGTCCGACGACTTCTGCTCAAGATAGAGCCCCGCGACGTAAACCTTCACGATGATCTTGGTCCGCAATCCCAGGCCATTGAGCACCAGCTTGGTGCTCCCGACCTGCTCCGTGTCCGGCAGGGTGACCCCCGCCAGGCTGGCGGCGTGTAGATCGAGCAGCGAGACCACCACGAACATAACCACAGCAAGCGACATAACGGTCTTCCGCATGAGGGCTCCTTGAAATGACACAAGCAGAGTGACCCAGGAATGGCGCCGACGAAAGTGCGCTGGTCACAGGTGCAGGTGACCACGGCAAACTCCCTCCAAAGCTGACCCGCCGGCCTCAGGTTGAACAGATCGCAATCCCGCTCTTAAACTGGATCTATGCACGTGCATGCCAGCGATACAAGGAGCGCGACGACCGCGCGAGTGCTGCGGATTTCGCTGGTGGTCACGCTCGCCTACATCGTGCTGCTGGTGGTTGCCGGGCTGCGCGCGCATAGCCTGGCGCTGCTCTCGGAGGCCGGACACAATCTCTCCGATTTCGTCGCTCTGCTGATGTCCTGGGGCGCCGTCTATTTGCAAGGCCGGCCGCCTAGCGCGCGTAAAACCTTCGGCTACCGCCGCGCGGGCGTGCTGGTGGCCTTCGTCAACGGCCTCTCCCTGGTACTGATCGCCTTCTACATCCTCTACGAAGCCTTCCGCCGCTTGCAGGCTCCGGTGGATGTGCACGCCGGCATCATGATCTGGGTGGCAGCCGCGGGAGTCGTCATGAACGGAGCGATCGCGCTCCTGCTAATGCGCGGCCATCGCGACATCAACCTGCGCAGCGCGCTGCTGCACGAGATTGGCGACACCTTGTCCACCGCCGCCGTAATCGCGGGCGGCATCATGATTGCCCTCACCGGCGAGCGCTGGATCGACCCTGCACTTTCGGTGGGCATCGGCGTCATGATCCTCTGGTCCTCCATCGGGATCATCCGCGAGAGCCTCAACATCCTGCTGGAAGGCACGCCCAGCGGCATGGAACTGCAGCGCATTGAGGAGATCATCCGCGCTATTCCGGGGGTGAACGATGTGCACGACCTGCACGTGTGGAGCATCGGCAGCGATACCCACTCGCTCTCCTGCCACGTAGCCATCGCCGACATGCCCGCGTCCGAAAGCGAGGGGATTCTGCGCCTGATTCGCGAGCAAATGGGCGAACGCTTCCACATCCATCACACCACCATTCAGTTCGAGTTGGCGGTTTGCGAGGTGGCGGACGGCTGCGTCATCCCCATCAGCCCGGCCCACGAACACGGTCACTCCCATTGAAGCGGAACCGGAGAAGCTGTTTGTCCATTCATCTGCGCCGTCTGACATGTGGGGCTCTCGCTGCGATTCTGGCCTTCGCTCTGGGCTGTAGCCAGAAAGCGAGTGTGCCGGAAAAGCAGAAAGCCACCCCTGCTACTTCCAGCGAGGCCGGCCCGTGGCATATGGAGTTGAAGGTTTCTCCGGACCATCCCCGCATGGCCAAGCCTCTGACCTTCACGCTGCATATCACCGACGACCATGCGCAGCCGGTCACCGACGCGGAGGTAAATGGCGTTCTTAGGATGAAGGAGATGGATATGGGCACAACCCAGGTCAAGTTCGCGTCCAAGGGCAACGGCGATTACGAGGCTGCGATGAAGAACATGGATATGTCGGGCGCGTGGAACCTTGCGGTGGACGCCGCGCAGGGCCCGGTGCGCTCGAAGAAGAGCTTTGAGTTCACGGTGTACGACTAGAACGGCGGCTTAGGAACAGGGCGCAGAGTGGATATCCACCAAGTCTTTGGCTCATATCAAAACGGGTCAGTTTCTGGGTTGCCCGTCATCCGCCAACAATGCGCAGTGAGCGGTACACTGAGTCTCCCGTACCCGGACAGACGGCCCAAAAGCTGCGCAGGAAGAGATCGAGGACCGTGTTTGGCGCCGCCAATTAGCGCGGCCCGCCAGGCTCCAGCCGAATGGTCTGCGTCAATTTCTCCTTCAACAAGACGATCTCGAGCGTGAGTTCCATGTCGCCCTCCCGCTCCGGTCGAACCTGGAAATCGTAGGTTTCGCCAGGGGCAATCAGAAATGATGCCGGACCAGTAACCGCCTGCTCTGCAGATAGGTCGGCGCCATCCTTGGCGAGCGACCTCCACACGACGGGAGTGCCGTTTTGAGTCAAGGTTATCTTCACAGTGTTGTTGGCGTTGATGTCGATGAAGCGAAGACGGTACTGGACGCCAGCATGCCACTGTTGCGGTTGCGGCTTGGTCGCGCCATTCAGGAGGAACTCTCCATCTTTGCGCATTCCATTGCGACTCATGATGAAGACCCTATCGGTTTCCGGTTGGAAAGTTTCACCGGGTGGCAACACAACTATGGTGCCGTAGAGGCCTGAGCTTAACTGCGACAGGTCGTTCATGTGAGTGTGATAGATGAAAGTTCCGGCCCGTGGAGGATTAAAGTAAACGTCGAACGACTTCCCGGGCTGAATCATCGGGGTGACTTGCTTCTGATAGCCAGCCGGGGACTCCATCGTAGTAGCTCTGCAACTCGATGCCATGCCAGTGAACCGAAGTGGGTTCGCTCAATCGATTAATGACACGAATGGCCACGGGCTCTCCCCGGGTGAGCACCAGCGTAGGTCCCGGAGCGCTTACGCCGCTGGCCGGCTTGCCACGTTCGCTCAGCGAGTATCCTTTGGGATTCGCGCCGCCTTGCTGGTTGTCGATCACTAAATCGAGCCTGCGCCGAGGCTTCGGCGGCATCGGAGGTGTGGAATCTCCCGGCCGAGGCAGAATGGTGATCCCTAGGACCAGCCCAGCCATTTCATGCTCCGAGCTGTCGTGCGACATGTTTGGGTGTCCGGTGCTCGGACTCTGGCGGAGCATCATGGTGTCTGGCGAGATGTGAGTCAGAATGTGGCAATGAAAGATCCAGCGGCCCGGCTCATTGGGCTGCCAATACGTGGTCATGGTGCCCCCCACGGGCATCAGTTGGGTTGCCACCAACCTACGCTGCGCGGCCGGTAAGGCGTTGTCGCGTTCGCCGTCGCCCAGGCTGTCAACGCGAAAATACGAACCGTGCATATGCATGGGGTGCACCAGGCCGCTCGCGTTGAGCCAGCGCCAACGCACTTCGGTCCCTGCCGTATACTCAAGCCGCTCGGTATAGGGCCACGACTTGCCGTTAATGACAGGAATGTCGAGTGATTCCTCGGGCCGCAGCCTGTCGCGCCAGACGCTAATCACAAAAACGCGGTCAGGCGAACCCCTGCCCACGGGATCCACAACGAACGCCCCGCACAGTTGGCTGTCATCCTTATACGGACGACCATTCAATATATCTCCGCCCGCGCTTGCCCAGTAGTAATAAGCGCCAGGCTCGCCTGCCAGAAATGTGACGTCGCGTGTTTCGCCAGAAGGAACGTTGAGGACATCGTCTGTTTTGCCCGGACGTGAATGCATGCCATGCATGACCACTGCTGCAGGGAGCAGGTTGTGCACCTGAGCGTGGATGGTTGTGCCTTCGCGAACTCGAATCAGCGGTCCCGGGACCTGCGCCGGCTTCCCTCGTTCTGCCAACGCGAAGATCTTCACGCTAGGACCATGTTCGTCTTCAGGAAACCATTCACCCTCCCGCACCTCGAGGTTGATGGTGAGCACCCCGTTGGCCAAAACGCCAGCAGGGATCGGATTGGAATTGGCCTCGACCCGCTGCGGCCCTGAGGTAGCCTCTGCGTAAACCGTCGTGCCGATACCTGGAAGTGTAATTGCAAATCCCAACGAACCCAGAATTAAGCAAAGTTTAGAGATAAGAGCTAATGTAGGTCTTCGCCACAGCATCGCAGCCGTCCTCCCAGGGAGGCAGTATTATGCCTCAATTGCGGCTCAGATTGAACTCGAAACGACGCATGCGGATTCGTTTTGCAGGAATTACTAAGTGACGGCGCAGAGGTAGAGTGGTCGGCAAGACGAAAGCTGACCCACCGGCCCATGATCGCGCATTGACATCTCCCGCCGCGCTGCTTACTCTAAGCTAGCGCGATTGTGCGCCGTACTCCCTTCGAGGAACATCCAATCACCATGCAGTCTTTACGTCGCCATCTGCGTTTTTTAGCGGCCGTCCAACTCTTGCCGGCTTTGGAGAGCGGGGAGGAAACCCTGGTCGGCGGGCAAGCCGTGCTGGAGGGCGTGATGATGCGCTCGCCCCATGCCTGGGGCATCTGCATCCGCAGGCCTGATGGCACCCTGGCGACGCACTCGGAGCCGCTCGAACGGCCCTCGGAAAAGCACAAATGGATGGGCTGGCCGGTGGTCCGTGGGGTGATGACGCTCGGCCAGGCGATGGGGCTGGGCTTCCGCGCTCTGCGCTATTCCGCCAACGTCGCCATCGGCGAGCTGAGCGCCGAAGACGAGAAGAAAACCGAGGTGCCGGGCTGGGCCCTTGCCCTCAATGTCGTGCTTTCGCTCGGGTTCTTCATTTTCATGTACAAGTTTGTGCCGTTGCTGGCGGCCACCAAGCTGAAGAATGCGTATCCGGCTTTCGGCAATCAGATCGTTTTCAACATTGTGGACGGCGTGATCCGCATCGCACTTTTCCTGCTCTTCATCTGGGGCATCTCGCGTTGGCCCGACATTCGCCGCGTTTTTCAGTATCACGGCGCCGAACATAAAACGGTGTTCGCGTTCGAGTCGCGCGGTCCGATGACCATCCAGAACGCGCAGTCCTATTCAACGTTTCATCCCCGCTGCGGCACCAGCTTCCTGATGACCGTGATGCTGATCGCGATGGTCATCTACATGATGATTCCGGCCACAACCTTCTGGGCGCGCTTCGCCTTCCGCATCGCGCTGCTGCCGGTCATCGCGGGGCTGTCGTACGAGTTGATCCGCTTCGCCGCCAAGCACGGCTCGTCTTTGTTCGCGGTGCTTACCAAGCCCGGACTGTGGCTGCAGCGCATCACCACGCAGCCTCCCGCGGATGACCAGGTCGAGACCGCCATCGCCGCCTTGAACGAGGCCATGGAGTTGGAGAAACAGCGCGGCGGCGAACTGGTGATTGCCTAGCGGCGCCCGCCGCGACGAACTGCGATTCCCGATTCGATTACAGCTTTCAAGAGACGCGGCTTCAGCCGTGTCGCAATGCGCATCACCCAAAGAGTTGTCATGCTGAGCGAGCGCGGACGGTTTTGCCGCGCGAGTCGAAGCACCCCTATTTGGAGCGAGAATTCCTTGTTGCAATAGGGTCCTTCGACTCCGGCGTCGCAAATTCGGCGACGCCTCCGCTCAGGATGACACACTAAGAACGTACAATGAAGCTGGTACGCCATGTTTGAACGTCTTGACCAAACCGAACTGAAGTACGAAGAGCTCAACAGAGCTCTGTCTTCGCCGGATATCGTCTCCGACTCGGCGCGCTTCCAGAAGACCGCCAAAGCCCACAGCGAATTGGCGCCCATCGTGGAGAAGTATCGCGAGTACAAAGACCTGACTCGCGGCATCCAGGAGAGCAAGGCCATGCTGGCCGAGGAGAGCGATCCCGAGATGCGCGCCTACGCGCAGGATGAGCTGACCCAACTCGAGGAACGAGTTCACCAGGTCGAGGAAGATCTGAAGGTGCTGCTGCTGCCCAAGGACCCGAATGACGAGAAGAACGTGATGCTCGAAATCCGCGCCGGCACCGGCGGCGACGAGGCCACCTTGTTCGCGGCCGAGATCTTCCGCATGTACACGCGCTACGCCGAGAGCCAGCGCTGGAAAGTGGAAGTGCTTTCGACCTCGGAGTCGAGCGTCGGCGGGCTGAAGGAAGTGATCGCCATCATCGAAGGCCAGGGCGTGTACTCGCGCATGAAATACGAGAGCGGCGTGCATCGCGTGCAGCGCGTTCCGCAGACCGAGACCCAGGGCCGCGTGCACACTTCCGCGGTGACCGTCGCGGTGCTGCCCGAAGCCGAAGACGTGGACATCAAGATCGAGGCCAAAGACATTCGCATCGACACCTTCTGCTCCTCCGGGCCGGGCGGGCAATCGGTGAACACGACGTACTCGGCCGTCCGCATTACGCATTTGCCGACCAACACGGTGGTGAGCTGCCAGGACGAGAAGTCGCAGATCAAGAATCGCGAAAAGGGAATGCGCGTGCTGCGCGCCCGCCTGTACGAAATGGAGCAGCAAAAGCAGCAGGACGCGCTGGCCAAGGAGCGCAAGGCGATGGTGGGCAGCGGCGACCGCAGCGAGAAGATCCGCACCTACAACTTCCCGCAGAACCGCGTCACCGATCATCGCATCGGCTTCACTGCGCACCAGCTGCCGGAGTTCATGGACGGCCGCATTCAGCCCATGATCGACGCGCTGATCACGCACTTCCAGGCCGAGAAAATGAAGCAGGAGATGGAGGTCACGGCCTGATCCCGTGCAACTGAAACAAGCGCTCGCGTCCGCGGTCGAACGTCTCGACGCTGCTGACGTGGGCTCGCCGCGCATGAACGCCGAGGTGCTGCTGATGTTCGTCCTCGGCGCCGATCGTGCCTACCTGTACGCGCATCCCGAGCGCGAACTCACTGCGGAAGAAGCGGCGCGATACGAAGAAGTGCTCGCCCAGCGCGCGACCGGCATGCCGTCGCAGTACATCACCGGGCACCAGGAATTCTGGGGCTTGGATTTCGTGGTCTCGCCGGCGGTGTTGATTCCGCGTCCCGAAACCGAGCATCTCGTCGAGACTGTGCTGGAGCTTGCGCGCGGAGTCAAGCGTCCCAAGCTGGTGGATGTGGGCACAGGTTCGGGATGCATCGCGCTGGCACTGGCACACGAGTTGCCGGACGCCGAAGTCTATGCCGTCGATCTCTCGGCCGAGGCGCTGGAAATAGCGCGCGCCAATGCGGTCCGGCTGCAACTCGATAAGCGGGTGAGGTTCCTGCGAGCTGACATCCTCGAGCCTGTCATCCCTGATGCCCGCTGTCATCCCGAGGAGGACCTTAGTGCGAGTCGAGGGACCGCTCTCCTGATTCGTGATTTTGATTTCGTGGTCAGCAATCCGCCATACGTCGCTTTCAGCGAAGCCGACAAGGTGCAGAGGTCGGTGCAGGAGTTCGAGCCAAGGATGGCCGTCTTCGCCGGCCTGCACGGGACCGATGTGATTGGCCCGCTGATTGAGCAGGCACACCGCGCTCTGAAATCCGGAGGCTGGTTAGCGCTGGAGATCGGCTACTCCATGCGCGACGAAGTAGTGAATTTGCTGAGTCCCACAATGTGGGAGGACGCCCGCGTCGTGCCCGACTTGCAAGGCATTCCGCGGGTGGTGGCGGCGAGAAAGAGGTAGGCTATTTCGTCCAATCGACGAACATGAGACCAGGGATTCGGGAGAATTCGGAGACGTTGTTAGTTACTAAGGTCAACCCGTGACGAAGGCACTGACCGCCAATGAGCGTGTCGTAGGCGCCGATGGTCGTTCCACGGGCTTCGAGGTCCGCCCTGATTTTGCCGGAGAGCCGGGCATCGTCTTCGTCAAAACGGAGGACCTCGACTCCCCAGGCAAGAAAGGCCTGTAATTGCTGTACGTTGTCCTGGACCCTGGAGCCTTTGAACACTCCATACCAGAGTTCGTGCAGCACAACAGACGAGATCGATAGGGTTGAGCCGTGCCGCATCGCCCTTTGGGCTTGGATGCGGACAGAATCTGGTTTTCGACGCAGAATAGCTACGCATGCACTTGTGTCGAGGAAGTAGTTCATTCGAAGATTTTGCGTTTAGGAGCCTTCGGCTGATTTCGCCAATCTCCCTCGAAGGCATCGGCGGCAGGATGCCGGTCCATTTCCGCAAACCATTCCTCAACGTTGGTGATGACTGGCTCCAAAACCACCGTGTCGCCAACCTTTCGAACGCGCACCCGGTCGCCTTTGAACCGCATCTCCTGAGGCAGACGAACCGCCTGGCTGTTTCCGTTGCGGAATAACTTGGCGATTTTCGTCATACAGCTGTCTCCGAGGAGAGTATATATTATTGGTATAGACTCTGGCAAAGGACGACACCAACCGAAAACTCTATTGCCGAGCGAAGGCTTCAGTGCCGGAAGTGTCTTACTCCGGTGAACACCATCGCCAGGCCCAGCCGGTTCGCCGCATCAATCACTTCCTGATCGCGCACCGAGCCCCCGGGCTGGATGATGGCGGTCGCGCCCGCCTTGGCAATCTCCTCGACGCCGTCAGGAAACGGGAAGAACGCGTCGGAGGCGGCAACCGATCCCTCGATGCCGAGCACCGACTTCATGGCGCCGATCTTCGCCGAGTCCACACGGCTCATCTGCCCCGCGCCGACGCCGGTGGTCTGGCCGTTGCGCGCATAGAGAATCGCATTGGACTTAACGTGCTTGCAGACCTTCCACGCGAACAGCAGGTCGCGCATTTCCTGCTCGGTGGGTTTGCGTTCGCTGGCAACTTTGAGCTCCGCCTCCGTCAACGGCCGCATGTCGTTGTCCTGTAGGAGGACGCCGCCCGAGACGTTCTTGAGCACCCACTTCTGCTCCATGGGAACGACCTCGACCAGGCGGAGATTCTTCTTGGCGGCGAGGATTTCGCGCGCCGCCGGATCGAACCGTTCCGCAGCAATCGCCTCCACAAACAGCTTCGCCATCTCGGTTGCCGTCTCGCGATCGACTGGCCGGTTCACGCCAACCACGCTGCCATACGCCGACACCGGGTCGCACTCCAGGGCGCGCTGGTAAGCCTCCGCCAGCGTGGCGCCCACCGCGGTTCCGCAGGGATTGGTGTGCTTGATGATGGCGCACACCGGCTCCTCGAATTCCTGCGCCAGGTCCCACGCCGCCTGCAAGTCAACAATGTTGTTGTAGCTGAGCTCCTTGCCTTGTAACGGCTTGCCATTGGCAATGCCCTTGCCCGAGCCGTCGGAGTACAGCGCCGCCTTCTGATGCGGGTTTTCGCCGTAGCGCAAATCGAAGGCCTTGTGGAAGGTAAGCCGCAGAGTTTCGGGAAAGCCGCTGCCGCCGGCGAGGTCAAACTTTTCGCCATCGCTCTCGGGAGCGCCAATGCGCTCAAGAGTTGAGGCGATCGCGGAGTCGTAGGCCGCAGTGGTGGCGAATGCTTTTTGCGCCAGTCGCCATTTTGTTTGCAGCGAGAGCGATCCGCCGTTGCTCTGCATTTCTTGCGCAATCGCTTCATAGTCAGCCGGCGAGGTCACGATGGCAACGTCCTGGAAATTCTTGGCTGCCGAGCGCACCATCGACGGGCCCCCGATGTCGATGTTTTCGATGACGTCCTCGAACTCGACTCCCGGTTTTGCGGCAGTTTTTTCGAAGGCGTAGAGATTTACCACCACCATGTCGATGGGTTGAATGTCATGCTGCTTCACCGCCGCCACATGCTTTTCATTCTTGCGAACGTGGAGAATTCCTCCGTGCACTTTGGGATGAAGTGTCTTGACTCGGCCATCCAGCATTTCCGGAAAGCCGGTAAGCTCCGAGATGTCTTTGACCGCGATACCGGAATCGCGCAACAGTTTGGCGGTCCCTCCGGTTGAAACCAGTTCCACGTGGAACGCCGAAAGTTTGCGCGCAAACTCGACCAGTCCGGTCTTGTCGGTCACGCTCAGAATTGCCCGCTGAATTCTTGCCATGAATGCCTCTTGATAGGGTCTGCTGAAACCGCGCCAACAAAACGCGATTCAAGAATAGGAATTGACGCCGCGAAAGCGGGTCCTGTCGGCCTTCTCATCGGCCATGCTGTTGCTCGCTTTTCATTTGCGGCAACGATTGTTACTTCCTTGTAATTATCACATGGCGGTCAGGCGCAGTTGCGTCCCTCATGTCCACCCTTTACGATTAAGGTTTGCAGTTCGCTGCGGAGGGCAATCTTATGGCTACTATGGAACAGAAACCGCGCAGGCGTTCACGCCGGCGCTAAAACCAAGGTCTTCAAGAACTTTATTGGCGGCGAGTGGGTGGAGAGCCGCACCGGCCGCACCTTTGAGAACCTTAATCCCGCCGACACGCGCGAAGTGGTCGGCATCTTCCAGAAATCGGGCAAGGAAGACGTAGACCACGCCATCGAGACCGCCAAGCAGGCGTTCAAGAAGTGGCGTCTGGTGCCGGCGCCGCGCCGCGCCGAGATGCTGTACAAGGCTTCCGAGCTGCTGATCGCGCGCAAGGAAGAGTACGCGCGCGACATGACCCGCGAGATGGGCAAGGTCATCAAGGAGACCCGCGGCGACGTGCAGGAGGCCATCGACTGCGGCTACTACACCGCCGGCGAAGGCCGCCGACTGTTCGGGCCGACCGTGCCGTCGGAGCTGCCCAACAAGTTTGCCATGGCCATCCGCCAGCCGCTGGGCGTCTGCGCCATGATCACGCCGTGGAACTTCCCCATGGCGATCCCGTCGTGGAAGCTGTTTCCCGCGCTGGTCGCCGGCAACACCGCGGTCATCAAGCCCGCGCAGGACACGCCGCTCTCGACCTTGAACTTCGTGCAAGACGCTGCACGACGCCGGCATTCCCGCGGGCGTGGTCAATATCGTCACCGGATTCGGCGGCGAAGTTGGCACGCCGATGGTCGAGCATCCGGAGGTGCGCGCGGTTTCGCTGACCGGATCGACGGCGGTGGGCCGCATCGTTGGCCAGGAAGCGGCGAAGACGTTCAAGCATTGCTCGCTGGAGCTGGGCGGCAAGAACCCGATGATCGTGCTCGACGATGCCAACCTCGACCTCGCGCTGGAAGGCGCGCTGTGGGGCGCGTTCGGCACCACCGGCCAGCGCTGCACCGCGACCAGCCGCATCATCGTCCAGAAGGGCGTGTACAAGAAGTTCGTGGATGAACTGGTGGCGCGCGCCAAAAAGCTGAAGGTCGGCAACGGTCTCGACGAGAGCGTGGACATGGGCCCGGCAGTCAACTCCAGCCAGATGGAGACGGACCTGAAGTACATCAAGATCGGCAAGGACGAAGGCGCGAAGATGCTGTGCGGCGGACATCGCCTGGAAGGCGAGGCGTACAACCACGGCTGGTTCGTCGCGCCCACGGTGTTCGCGGATGTCGATCCGAAGATGCGCATCGCGCAGGAAGAAATCTTCGGGCCGGTGGTTTCCATCATCCCGTGCGATGGGCTGGAGAACGCGATCGAGATCGCCAACGACATCGAGTACGGGTTGTCGTCGTCGATCTACACCAAGGACGTGAACAAGGCGTTCACGGCGATGCGCGATCTGTACGCCGGCATCACCTACATCAACGCGCCGACGATCGGCGCCGAGGTGCATCTGCCCTTCGGCGGCGTGAAGGCCACGGGCAACGGCCATCGCGAAGGCGGAATCGGCGCGATCGATTTCTACACCGAGTGGAAGTCGGTGTACGTGGATTACTCCGACAAACTGCAGAGGGCGCAGATCGACCGGCCGGAATAAGGAGACAATGACAGAATTGTCATCCTGAGCGGAGGCGGCCTGGGTTTGGCCGCCGCAGTCGAAGGATCCGCGGTTGGATCGCAACAGCGCCCGGGTACCGCGGGGAAACATCAGGTCCCTCGACTCTGCTCCGCTAGGGGATGACAATTATTAGCGAGGAACGTACTTATGGCTACTCAAGAAACCTCCAAAGTTATGGCCGCGACCCGCATGGCCAACGTGCGCTACGCGATTCGCGATCTGGCCGTGGTCGCCGACGAGGTGGCCCGCGAAGGCCACAAGATCCTCTACCTCAACATCGGCGATCCCTGTAAATACGACTTTGCTACCCCGCCACACATGATTGAAGCGGTGCTGAAGGCCATGCGCGATGGCTACAACGGGTATGCCGATTCGCTGGGCATCAAGCCGGCGGTGGAGGCGATCCACCGCGAAGCCGAGCGCAACGGCTTCCGCGAGATCCAGAGCATCTTCGTCGGAATCGGCAGCGGGGAAGTGATTGACAGTTGCCTGACCGCGCTGCTCAATCCCGGCGACAACGTGCTGACGCCGAGTCCGGAATATCCACTGTACGGCGCCATCATGGCCAAGCTGGATTGCCCGGCCAACGCCTACGATCTGGACGAAGACAACGCCTGGCAGCCCGACGTTGCCGACATGGAGCGCAAGATCAACTCGCGCACCAAGGCCGTCCTGCTGATCAATCCCAACAACCCGACGGGCGCAGTGTACTCGAAGCGCACGCTCGAAAAAGTTCTCGAACTCGCCCGCCGGCACGGGCTGATTGTTTTCGCCGACGAGATCTACGACAAGCTCATCTTTGATCCGGGTGCGAAACACATTTCGATCGCAACCCTGGCGCAGGATGTTCCGGTGGTGACCTTCAACGGACTTTCCAAGGCATACCTGGTACCCGGCTGGCGAATTGGATGGGCGATTGCCACCGGACCGCGCGATGTGCTGCATTCTTACATGGAGGCCGTGCACCGCTTGCTGCGCGCGCGCCTGTCTGCACCGCATCCGTTCCAGCACGCCATCGGGCCGGCATTGGAAGGCCCGCAGGACCACCTGGTTGAGGTTCGCGACAAACTACGGCGGCGCGCCGATCTTACGGTCGAGTGGGCGAAACGGACGCCGCGGGTGAAGCTGGTCGCTCCCAAAGGCGCGTTCTACGCGCATCCCTCGCTGGACATTCCTGAGGAGGACCTTGCGTTCGTGACCGACCTGCTGAAGCAGAAGCACGTGCTGGTGGTACACGGCTCCGGCTTCGGCGAAAAACCTGGGACGCGGCACATTCGCATCGTGTTCCTGCCGCAGGAACCAGTGCTGAGCGCTGCCTATGAGGCCATGACCGAATTCATGCGGGAGCGTTACGGGGAAGTCTGAACCACGGATTTTCACGGATTCTCACGGATAAGATGAAGTCTTCTTGAGATCCGCGTTTATCCGTGGGAATCCGTGGTTTTATTTTTCTAAATGCTGACGGCCAGCATTCGCGGTCCCACCACGAGAACGTTAGTCTTCCTGCTTCAAGAACACATGGTCAATCATCTGGCGCATGAAGTGGCCGCCGAAGCCACCGGCGCTGGCTGCCAGCAATTGCAGAAAGGCCCCGTACACCTGGCCGCGATCGTGGGGCCAGTTCACGATAAAGTGGTAATAGGCAAGCACAATGGGAACGCCCACCCATACCAGCAGCACCCAGCGCCACGGGCGCCGCGACTTCCACACGCCCAGCATCATGGTGAAAGCGAGCACGCAAAGCGCGGTGAGCAGAGCGTCGTCAACCTTCTGATTGACCCAGCCGGAGAACAGGCCGAGCAGGATGGCGATGCGTACACCACCAAGTTGGTGCGGCAAGCGGCGTTGATCCGCGGCTTAATGGCAGGTTGAACTGGACTCTGCAAAGCATTTGAGTGTAGCAGAGCAGGCGACACGGAGCTCAGCCGATTAGAGAAGGCTAGCCTTCCTTCTTTTGGCCGTCAACCGTTTTCCCTTTTCGCACACGGACCAGAACGCAAGTTGCGTTGTCTTCTCCGCCGCCTTCATTGGCGGCATCGATCAGGGTTTGGCAGGCAGCTTCCAGCGAAGGGAGTTGCAGCAGAATGGTGTCTGCATCTCCTCGTCCGCAACGTGGCGCAGTACGCCGTCGGTGGTCAGCACCAGGATGTCGCCATCCTGCGCCGGAAATTCGCCCAGATCGGGAAGCGTAGTTTCGTCGGTGCCCAGGGCGCGGGTAATGATGTTCTGCACCGACGAGCGTTTGGCCTCTTCCAGAGTGAGCATTCCGCGGCGTACCTGCTCCATCACCAGGGAGTGGTCCTCGGTCAACTGAAGCAATTGCCCTTCGCGAAACAGGTAGATGCGGCTGTCGCCCACATTGGCAATACTGAAAATCCCTCCGAGAAGCGGGCCGCCACCAGGGTGGTTCCCATCCCGGTAATGTTCTTATTGCGCTTCTGCGTAATTCAGAATGGCGTCGTTGGCCTTCTTGACAGCTTCGGCGAGCAAACGCGCTCCAACCGGAGCGTCATCCAGGAAGGCGTTGTCCTCGACTGTGGGCTGCGTGCTCCCGAAAGTAAGCCAGAATGGTATCGACCGCAATCTGGCTGGCAATTTCCCCCGCTGCATGTCCGCCCATTCCGTCGCATACCACAAAAATGCCGAGCCGCTCGTCGTAGCCGAAATTGTCTTCGTTCGATGCTCGCACCCGTCCTACATCGGTCAGGCCGGCCACGTCTAAAATTAATGACATGCGGCCAACAGTTTACGCCGTTCGAGTGAAATCTTGCGAGCGACCGAAAGTGCCGTGGCCGCGACAAAACCCGACTGGCACAAAGATGGATCCAGATCGCGCGCAAGTCTTATTCATTATGGAGGGCACAAAGAACCCCTTACCACGGAGAGCACGGAGACCTGCAAGCCACCGAAACACAGAGCCATAGGGACAAGAAAAGGAGAAGAGAGATTTTCTTGACACCAGAACCCGGATATCACGGATCTAATTCCTGCTGTCCTTCGTGGTCTCAGTGTTCTCCGCGGTTGAAAAGGCTCCCGTTTCTCTGTGCGTCTGCGTCTCAGTGGTAAGAAAACTACGGTCTGGTCTTCGCAATTTCCGGCTCTTTGTCGCGCGTGTTCCACTGGTCCAGATGGTGCTGCGTCAGCTCCGAGTGCAATATCTCGAAAGCTTCCTCCGGGGCATTGGCCCAGTGAAACAATTCCAGGTCCTTGGGCGAGATGGTTCCTGAGTCAACCAGCGCCTGAAAGTTAATCACGCGGTCCCAATAATCTTTGCCGTAGATCACGATGCAGATGTTCTTGGCCAGCTTTTCGGTTTGCGCCAGGGTCAGCAACTCGAAGAGCTCGTCGAAGGTGCCAAACCCGCCGGGGAACACCACCAGCGCCTTGGCCAGGTAGGCGAACCACAGCTTACGCATGAAGAAGTAGTGGAACTCGAAATTCAGTTCGGGCGTGATGTAGCCGGTTGGGCATCTGCTCGAAGGGCAGGTTGATGTTCATCCCGATGGTCTTGCCGCCGGCTTCGGAGGCGCCCAGGTTGGCGGCTTCCATGATTCCCGGCCCTCCGCCGGTGCAGATCACAAATCGATGGCGTGGCTGGCTGATGATCTTCGTCCACTGGGTGACCAGAAAGGCCAGCTTGCGCGCGTCTTCGTAGTAACGCGCCATCTCGACATCGGCCTTGGCGCGCCGGATGCGCTGCTGCTCGTCCGCGGGCGCCAGCTTGGCGGAGGCGGGCTTGTCCAGCACCTGCAAGGCTTCTTCTGCCTGGGAGCGGCTATGGAAGCGCGCGGAACCGAAGAAGACGATGGTGTCCTGGATGCGTTCACGGCGAAAGCGGGTCAGCGGCTCCTGGTATTCGGCAAGAATACGCAGAATGCGGCCGTCCGGGCTGTTGAGAAATTTCTTGTTCTCGTAAGCCAGCGGCGCGCGATTGTGGCGTTGATGCTCGTCTTTCTTGTCAGGCATGGAAGTTCTTATAACAGTCCGATGAGAACGTAGGATGAACGTGCCCCTTTCGCACGATAGCGCCGCCCGGGAGAATGCTTCACGCCTCAGGGCCCTCGCGATAGCGAATGGCTTCGGCGATTCCCATCCAAATGTCAACCAGGCCCAGTCCGCTGACCAGGCCGCGCACAAAATTTTGATGCAGGAATTCCTGGATTTGCGGGTGTCCCAGCAGCAGCGAATTCTCTGTCCAGATGCGGGTCCAGGGCAGCACGGTCAGAATGATGCCGACTTCCAGGCAAAACAGCACAAAAACCACCAGCCAGAGCCGCTTCATCCAGAGGTTCGGCCGCTTCGGGGCATGCTGGGGAGGCATCACCAGCACGGGCCCGTCGCCCTCCGGCCCGTGGCCACCTCCGCGGCGGTCGCCGGCGAAAGAACTCATGATGCGCTTGCTGTCCGCTGCCAGACCCAGGAAAAGATTCCGGCGTGCGATATCCTCTTCGCTTGGAATACCAAGCCAGCCTTCCGACATCGCCCCAACAGCAGGTGAAATCCATATAGCAGGATTCTACCAGTGCGGGCAGAATGAGTGGCCGAGGGACGTGTCGACTGGTACTCCGGGCGGGATATTCAAATGGAAGCAATTCGAGAGCAAGATCTCAAAGGACGCGAATGAGTAACCAGAGATGCGGAAAAAGCTGGCAGCACTCAGTTTTTCCGAGAAGATCGAAATCCTGGAAAAACTTCGCCGCGCAGCCTGGCAATTGCTGCCAGCGGTTTGAGATCGAGCACCGCCAATCTCAGAATCACCGACCCGCCATCGAGCCGCTCGAAGTAAAATGGCAGGGCTTCCCGGCCTGCCGTTGCTCTCGGCTGACGGCTCACAACTGACGGCTGACCTGCTTACAGCAACTCTTCGTTCCAGTTCTCCAGGAACTGCTTCACCTCGGCCATGAACTGGTCGGCCACCGCGCCGTCGATGATGCGATGGTCGTAGCCAATGCTCAGGTGCATCATCGAGCGGATGGCGATGGAGTCGTTGCCGTCCTTGTCGGTGACCACCACCGGCTTCTTTTCGATGCCGCCCACGCCCATGATGGCGACCTGCGGCTGGTTGATGATCGGCATTCCGAATTTCGCGCCAAAGATGCCAGGGTTGGTGATGGTGAACGTCCCGCCCTGCACCTCGTCGGGCTTCAGCTTCTTGGTGCGGGCACGCTCGCCCAGGTCGGTGATGGCGCGCTGCAGGCCCACGAAGCTGCGCTCCTCGGCGTTCTTCACCACCGGCACGATCAGTCCCCAGTCGAGCGCGACGGCGATGCCGAGGTTGATGTGAGGCGTGGTAGTGGATGTTGTCGCCTTCCACCGACGAGTTGATGATGGGCCACTTGCGAATGCCGTGCACCACGGCGCGCGCAAAGAACGGCGTGAAGGTGAGCTTGTTGCCGGTGGCCTGCTCGAACTTCGCCTTCATCTTCTCGCGCAACTTCACGATGCGGGTCACGTCCACCTCGAAGACACCGTGCACGTGCGCGCTGGTGCGCTTCGACATCACCATGTGCTCGGCAATCTTCTTGCGCATGACCGACATGGGCACGATCTCGCCGGGGGTAACGCCGCCGACCGGCTGCAGAGGCGCCGTCACCGCAGGCGCGGCTGGCGCGGCGGGCAGGCAGAAGCCGCGACTGGTAGTGGCGCCGCCGGTTGTGCGGAAGCAGCGGGCTGGGCCGCACGCTGCGCCGTGCTTGGCGATGAACGACTCGATGTCTTCCTTGGTGATGCGGCCGCCAAGTCCGGTTCCAGGAACCTGCGTCAGATCGACGTTGTTTTCTTTCGCAATCCTCCGCACCAGCGGGCTGGAACGCACGCGTCCCTGCTCGCCCGCTTCGGCATACTCGAGGACGGCGCCCTGCTGCTGGCGCTCCAATCCATCTTTCTCGTCCGTCGAGAGATCGGCCGGTATTTCTTGGCAGGCTCCTTGCACCCCTCGGGGGCTGTGCCGACTTCGGTCTGGGCGGAGCGGCTGCCGTCTCCTCCTGCAGTCGGTTTCGCCGGTGCTGTGCGCCGCAGCAGGCGGCGGAGCCGGCCGCCGCTTCACCTTCGGCCGCGATGGTGCCCACGACGGTGTTCACCTGGACGGTCGCGCCGGCCTGAACCTTGATGTCCTGCAAGGTGCCGGAAGCGGGCGCGGGAATCTCCGCGTCAACCTTGTCGGTGGAGATTTCGAACAGCGGCTCGTCGCGTTGAACTTTCTCGCCCGGCTGCTTCAGCCACTTGGTGATGGTTCCTTCAAAGATCGATTCCCCCATCTGGGGCATGACTACATCTGTTGGCATATTGTCCTTCCGCGGGATGTATAGCTGGAACTGCGAGCTTGCAGCAAACGAACATTATATCGCCTCAAACAGGCCGCTAATCTGCGTGCCTCAGCGCAGCACCAGCACCGCCCGTCCCCGCAACTTGCCTTGCGTGCATCAACTCCAGCGCTTTGCCCGCATCTTCCAGCGGGAACTTGGTGATATGCGGCACGCACGTGATTGTGCACGGAGAAGTCCAGCGTGGCCCGAATGTCTTTGCGGCTGCCTGAGGGCGAACCCATCAGGTGGCGGCGCCCGCCGACCAGGTCCATCGGAGATGCCTTGATTTCGCCCGCGTCCCACCCCGAGCACGACCAGCGTGCCATCCGGCGCCAGGCCGGGGAAGGCGTCGGTCGCGGCTTCCGAGCTGGGCGCTGTTGCCAGAATGATGTCGGCTCCGCCGTCCCACTCCTTCAGCGCATCGCCGGCCTTCTTCGCTTTTCGTGTTGATGAAATACTCGGCGCCGTAGTCTCGCGCGCCTCGGCTTCCTTGTCGGGTGTATTGGAGATGACCGCCACGCGCGCGCCCATCGCTTTGGCGTAGAGCACGCCGAGATGTCCCAATCCGCCGAGTCCGATGACCGCTACTTTCTGTCCGGGCTGGAATCCGGCGTTACGCATTCCGTTGAACACGGTCAGTCCGGCGCACATCAGCGGACCGGCCTCGGCAAAATCCAATCCGTCGGGAATCGGAGCAACATACGCGGCAGGCGCGATCATGTACTCCTGATAGCCGCCGTCCTTGGTTGACTCCCGTGACCTCATGGGAGATGAGACACAGCACCTCGTCGCCCTGCACGCACATCTTGCAGTGTCCGCAGGAGGAGAACAGCCACGCCATGCCGACGCGGTCGCCCACTGGGGCCAAGTCACGCCCGGCCCAATCTTCTCAACCACGCCGGCGACTTCATGTCCCGGGAACCATGGGATACTTCGCAAAAGGAAAAAGTCCTTGCTGCACCATGAGGTCGCTGTGGCATACCCCACAGGCATGAACCCGAATCAGCACTTCGCCGGACTTTGGCTCAGGAATGGGACGATCTTCGAGAACGATAGGCGATTTTGGTTCCTTAACGATGGCTGCTTTCATAATTCTCCTTGTGCGAAGTGGGGAAGTCTAGGGTTCTGAATGAAAGGAGAGCCCGCCAAAATCGTTTGGATGAAGCAAGTAGCCGAAACGATACAGGGCAGCGTCCCGTCCGCCGTAATGGTTTGACTCGGTGGAACCCGTGGGCTACTCTCGACGCAGAAAAAAGGGTTGATGCAGATTCTCTCGATCACCGTCTTCGCCCTCGCCTGCGCCACCATGTTCTATGCGCTGTTCGGCTATCCGCTGCTGCTGGGCTGGATGGCCAGGCGCGCCAACAATCCTGTTCACAAGGACGATCAGCTTCGCACTGTTTCTTTTGTGATCGCCGTCTACAACGGAGAGAAATTTCTCGAGCGCAAGCTGAAGACGATCTTGAGCCTCAACTATCCCCGCGATCTGATGGACATCCTGGTGGTTTCCGACGGCTCAACCGACCGCACCGACGAAATCGCGCGCAGCTTCGCCAGCCAGGGAGTGCGCTTTCTGCGCGTTCCGCACGGCGGCAAGGCCGCGGCCCTGAATGCTGCCGTTCCCCTGGTTGCAGGCGAAATCCTGGTGCTCAATGACGTCCGCCAGACGCTCGATCCCGACTGCTTGCGCAATATCATCGCCTGCTTCGGCGATCCCAAGGTCGGGGCGGTCAGTCCCAGAACGGTCATCGTCGAAGGAGACATCCACGAGGAGGCGACCACCAGCGCTTATTGGCGTTACGAGGATTGGATCCGCCAGCGCCTCACGCGCATCGACTCGACCTTCGGCTACAGTGGCGCCTTCGCTGCCATGCGCCGCTCGCTGTGGACGCCGCTTCCGCCCGGCACGCTGCTCGATGATGTTTATGTGCCGCTGAAGGCGTTCTTTCAAGGCTACCGAATCCTGTACGAGCCGACGGCCACGATGTACGACTTTCCCACCGTCCTGCAATCCGAGTTTCGCCGCAAGGTGCGGCTGCAGGCGGGTTTGTACCAGATGCTCGAAGATCATGCCCGAACTGCTGGGCTCCCGGAACCGGATGCGGTTTCATTTCTTGTCTGCCAAATACGGACGCATTGTAGTGCCGTATTGCATGATCGCCATCGCCCTGGCGACCATCGGCCTGCCACCGTTTTGGCGGAGCCTGGCAATGTGGGGGCAGGTGGCGTTCTATGGATTGGCGGTGCTCGATTCGCTTGTGCCCGACCGTTTCCCGCTGAAGAAGTTGACGTCTCCCATTCGGACGTTCGTGGTTTTAATGGCCGCCTCGCTCGCCGCTGTGCGGGTGTATTTCGTAACGCCTACGAGTATGTGGAAAGAAGTATCGTACCGGAGTGCAACGGGGGGGCCTCCCCAGCCAACAGAACCAGCTAAGCCGAAGATACCGACCAGTACCGGAGTCTGAGGCCAATCGAACGCGATGTGTCATCCTGAGCGGAGCGCCCGTAAGGAATTTCCGACCCGCTTCTTTGCGGGTCGGGCGGGCGCGGAGTCGAAGGACCCCTATAGCTGCGAGAAATCACAGTGTGTCCGTGTGGCGCAGCAACAAGTTTTGAGATGGCTGGTGGCAAAGGGTTCCTTCGACTCCTCGGTCGCCACGGCGACCTCGTCGCTCAGGATGACACAAAAAACTACGTAGCTGATGAATAATCCAGCTTCAGCGCCGTGTTCGCTGCGGATAAACTCTGAAACTGGCCTGATTTCAGGCTACTTTCCGGTTGCGAGTCAGCGTCACGAAATAGTCGCGGCTGATCGGCTCAATGGTCGCCGTGGCCTCGGGGAATTGCGCGAAGATCTGCTTCAATTGATCTTCGCTGTAAAGGAATAGATCGCAGCGCTTCTTATAGCGCAGGCTGCGCTGCCATCCCAGCAGTCCGCCGGCGACGGGAAATGAGAAGAACGCCTTGTCTTTGGTCAGCGATAAGACCTTGGCGACTACTTTGGCTGGATCGGGCATGTAGTCCATGAAGCCCATCACGATGACGTAGTCGAACAGCTCCTGCGGAGCATACTGGTAGAAATCGGCGACCATGAACTTGCAGCGATCGCCGACGCCGACCTGCTTGGAGTGTTCCGTGGCCAGCCGCAGCATGCCTTCGGCAAAGTCGATTCCGACTACCCGCGCGGCGCCGCGCTGGGCCACGGTAATCGAGTAGTGGCCCGGCCCACATCCCACATCGAGTACGCTCTTGCCTTCAATTGGGTTGCAGCCGGCAATCGACTTCTCGAAGCGCAGTCTCATGCTCTTGCGGAACAGTCGATTGATCACACGATCAAGGGGACCATTTTGATTGCCGTAAATGGCGTCAAAATCGTTGGCGTATTTATGGAAGAAGGTTTGGGTTCGATCAAGCGACATGAGTATTGGCCAATTGGGGGTAATTGCTCAGGACGTTCTTAAACGTGGTCACGGGAAAATCCTGAAGTATCCGGCGGAGCTTCACTTCCGTGGTCTCCAGATTAACGTACGACTTGAAGCGGCGTATCCGGCCCATGGGAAGCCGGGGATGTGCCGGGTCGATCTCGCGGGGATGGACATAGAAGACCACCGGTCGGCCTTCGTTAAGCACACGCAGCGCCATCTTACGAATCAACCAATAGGGGAACAACCGCAAGTATCCTCCGCCGAAGAAACACATCGGCTTACCCATCAGATCGGCAACGGTGATCGGGAGCTCCAACAGCGCATCCTGCTGGCCGATGCGGTGAGGCTCGCGCCGCCCATTTGGCATGCCGCCGTGTGACCGCTGCGCCGGAAATACTGAGGAATCGTACTGGTAGCCGGCCTCCGTCAGCGCATCGAAGAACCACGGCGTTTCCTCGGTGGTGGAAAAGCCGGGCGCTCGGTAGCCCACTACCTCCGCCCCAGCGATGTCTTCCAACAGCAGGCGCGCGCCACGGACATCCTCATAAAACTCGGCTCGGCTCAGTTCGTACACCAGTCGATGCCCATAACCGTGCGATGCGACTTCATGTCCCCGGCTCGCGGCCTGCTTCACCAGGTGAGGGAAACGTTCGGCCACCCATCCCAGGAAGAAGCAGGTCACCTGAACATTCTTTTCGCTGAACAGGTCCAACAGCTTGCTGAAATTCCTCTCCACGCGGGACGGCAGCCCCGCCCACTGGTCGATGGCAGGCACACTGGGGTCGTCCAGGATATGGAACCAGTCTTCAACGTCAACCGAGAAAATGGAGGTCTGCATGGTGCCTGTCGGGTGAGCTAGATATATAACGAACCCCTCCTCTTGCACAAGAGAGACGCGGCCCATTCATCTGGGTTCCGGTCCTCTGAGACCGCCGACGAGTTCACAAGCCCGTTTAGAGTTAGACGCGCAGATTGCTGATGTAATCCACACTGTCGCCGATATCAGTGCGGTCCCTCCACATACCGTAAAAGGCAAAGTCCCGGACACAGCGGGATTTCGCCTTGAGGCGGTCGGCGTACGAAGGAACGCGCACCTCGACGATGGTCCCTTCGTTGATAGCCACGTCCTCATGGGGCTTGAAGACGCCATCCTCGTACTTTGCGGTGATAGTCATGGTTTTCCTACCCCAACTCTTTCCGAAATGCCCGTCGACGGTGCCGGGTATTCTTGGCTTCATGGTATCACCAGAATTTGATCGGCTAAACTCACTCAACGGCCAAAAACTTCGAGTGCAGTTGACTCTGTCAGAGGCCGTGGTCTAGCCTCAAGTTTTGTATTCGCATGATCCTAACCTCTTGCGCCGAACGCATTTGAGCGGCCAGGCATTCGGTTTGTCCCGCGTTATTTTATGAAGTTAAGACGCCAATTTCTGCCAGTCATACTCGCGCTGGGGCTTTGCGCCCAGGTTTTAGCCGGCAATGGGATGCATCCGGTCCACGCCCCCAAAGCCATGGTGGCCACGCTGCAACCTGAAGCATCCGAGGCGGGCGCCGCGATCATGCGGCAGGGCGGCAACGCCGTGGATGCCTCGGTGGCCGTCGGTTTCGCCCTCGCCGTGGTGCTTCCCCAGGCAGGCAATATCGGTGGAGGGGGCTTCCTGCTGTTTCGCCGGGCCGACGGCGAGGTCCACTTCCTCGACTTCCGCGAGAAAGCTCCAGCCAAAGCCACAGCGAATATGTATCTGGACGCCCAGGGCAATGTTGTCCCAGGCATGAGTATTTTCGGCTACAAGTCGATCGGCGTCCCCGGTTCGGTAGCGGGCCTGGTGTACGCGCAGAAGCATTGGGGCAAGCTGACGCTGAAGCAGGTAATGGAACCTGCGATTCGGCTGGCGCGTGACGGCTACGTGCTCGACTACCAAGCGGCGAGGTCGCTCCACGATCCCAACCTGGCAAAGTTTCCCGAATCGCATCGCATCTTTCAGCGCGACGGCAACTTCTACCAGCAGGGCGATGTTTTCAAGCAGCCGGAGCTGGCCAAGACTCTGGAGCGCATCGCTGAAAACCCTGACGACTTCTACCATGGCGTGCTGGCGCGTGAACTGGCGGCGGCCATCGAGAAGGGCGGCGGCCTAGTCACTGCCGAGGACCTTGCCCAGTACGAAGTGAAGGAGCGGCAACCGATTCGCGGCACTTATCGCGGCTACGAGATCATCGGCGCTCCCCCGCCGTCTTCCGGAGGCGTCACCCTGGTCGAGAGTCTCAATATCCTCGAAGGCTACGACCTCGGCAAGCAGGGTGAAGGTTCGGCCCAGAGCATTCATCTCATCGCCGAGGCTTATCAGCGCGCATTTTTTGACCGCGCCGAGTTTCTCGGGGACCCTGATTTTTCCAAGATTCCGGTTGCGCAACTGCTGGACAAGCGTTACGCCAACGCCTGGCGCGAAACCATCCCGCTGCGCCGCGCCACCCCCAGCGCCGGACTGCGGCGGCCTTCCGTGTTCTCGCAACTGGACAGCTATGCCCGTTCGCATCCCCAGCCGAAGAAGCTGCTGGAACCGGTTCACACCACTCACTATTCAGTAGTCGACCCCGAGGGCAACGCAGTATCTGTCACGACCACGCTGAACGAAAGCTTTGGCTCGCACGTCACCGCCGAGGGCCTCGGCTTCCTACTCAACGATGAGATGGACGATTTCGCCTCCAAAGCAGGCGTACCCAACATGTTCGGACTGATTCAGGGCCCCGCGAATGCCATTGGTCCCGGCAAGCGGCCGCTGTCCGCCATGGCGCCGACCATCGTGCTCAAAGGCGGCAAGCTTTTCCTGGTTCTCGGCGCCGAGGGTGGCCCCACCATCATCACTACGGTCGCCAATGTGCTGATGGGCGTGGTGGATTACGGACTAAACATTCAGCAGGCGGTGAACGCGCCCCGCTTCCATGATCAGTGGCTGCCCGACGAAATCAAACTGGAGAGAGTGGGCTTCTCGCCCGACACGGTTCGCATTCTCGAGCACATGGGACACAAGGTGGCAGCCAATGCGAGCCTCGACTCCCTTCCCGGGCAGCGGCGGCGAGCGAAGCCGGAATATTGGGGCGATGCGCAGTGCATTGAGATTGACTCCGACACCGGCGAGCGCCTGGGCGCCAGTGATGGGCGCAATAACGGAAAGGCGGTTGGATTCTGATGCGCCGCGCCATGTCCACTCTGATCTACGCCAGGGGGGAACGGCTGCATCCCGGCCTGCTCGATCAGATGGTCTCCGGCGGCGCGGAGGCGATCGAGATCTTTGCCGCGCGCGGGCACTTCAATTACACCGACCGGCAGCACATCAGGCAGATCGCGAGCTGGTTTCGCAGCACCGGAGTGACGTTCCACTCCATGCACTCGCCCATGCATCCCGACGAAGATTGGGGCCGCGCCGGCGCGACCCACATCAACATTGCGTCGGTTGAGAAGCTTCAGCGCGTCGCGGCTACAGATGAAATCAAGCGCGCCATCGAGGTGGCCGAACAGGCGCCATTTCAGTTTCTGGTACAGCACGTCGGCATCGGCCACGAAGAAGCGGACCAGCACAAAGTGGATGCCGCCATGGGTTCTCTCGAACACTTGCACGCTTTCGCCAAACCGCTGGGCGTGCAATTGCTGGTGGAAAACATTCCCAACGAGCTTTCGACCCCGGAGACGTTGCTGGACCTGCTTCATGCCGGGCGCTTCGACGATATCGGCGTCTGCTTCGACGTCGGCCACGCCCACATTATGTCGAGTGTGCCGCAAGCGTTTGAAGTGTTGAAGGACCGCATCCGCTCGACGCACGTGCACGACAATAACCAGGACCACGATTCGCACCTCTGGCCGGGAGCTGGCACCATCGATTGGAAAGCGACGATGGAGCTATTGCGGACCGCACCACACGTGCCGCCGGTGCTATTGGAGATCGAAGGCGTAGAGGGGGAGAAGGTCTCGGAGAAGATGGCGGAGGCGTTCGGGAAGCTGGAGAACGCGTCGTGAGGGGTTCTAACACAAGCTGATCAGTATGGACGCGACGGTGATCGATCTGTGCGCAGCGTTTTCGATTGGGCGCGATTCGCTGCACTAAAGGGGCGGTCAAGCTGCACCTGTTGCTGGATGACGACGGTTTCCTACCCTGCTATGCGGTGATCGCCGAGGGCAAGCAGCATGAGATTGCGGGTAGCGCAGACAACTGCGCTATGAGCCGGGGACCCTGCTGGTCATGATCGCGGCTACCTTGATTACGGGTGGTTCGCCGATCTGAGCCAAGAGGGCGTGTACTTCGTCACCAGGATGAAGGAGAACGCCGATCACATGGTGTTGCAGGAGCGGAGCTGCCGACATCGGAAGGGCCTGCTGCGCGACAAGGTGATTTGCTTTTACCAGCAGGCGCGGGACGGTCAGGAATGCTATTTCCGCCGCATCGAGTTCTACGACGAAGAGCAGGACCGGGTACTGGTGTTTCTGACCAACCACCTGACCTTGGCTGCCGCGACGGTGGCGGAGGTGTACCAGCAGCGCTGGCAGATCGAGCTGTTTTTCAAAGCCTTAAAGCAAAATCTTCGGGTGAAGACCTTCATCGGGACTTGACGCCAATGCCCTGAAGACGCAAGTCTGGGCGGCGTTGATTGCCATGTTGCTGATCAAGTACCTGCAGTTGAAGGCCACCTTCGGCTGGTCGCTTTCGAATCTGGTGGCGCTGCTGCGGCAGCAGTTGTTCGTCTACCGTGACTTGTGGGTGTGGATCGATCATCCCTTTCAAGCCCCGGAGTTGCCGAAGCGCTGCCCGAACAACTGGAGATGGTCTGGCAGTAGTTAGACAGCAGCCCACTTCGCCAGGAAACCATTGTGGCCAAATCGACGATTTCGGGAGCTGCAATCTAGACAGCATCCATCAGGAGAACCGAATTTTCGAGGGGCCAACCTGTTTTGTGCGAAGGCAGGAGAGGATGATTATGTCCCGCATTTTCAGCAGCGCCGAGCCGGCTCCTCAGCTAACTTGGACAGCAATGAGCTGGGCTGATGAAAGACCTGAATTTCAATGCGCTCTAGAAGTTCGGCGCATTTAGAAGGGGCGCACCTTTAGGTGCGCCGTTGTGGCCCTTTATTCTTGTCATCACGAGCGGACTTTAGTCCGCGAGGGATCTGCTTTTGTGCCCCCGGGCGGCTTGACACAAGTACCCATCAACCGGGATACCGGCCATCAATGATCTTGCCAATCTCTTCGTGTTCGATAAACTCTCCACGATCGGCGGCGGCCAGGCCTTTCTCCACTTCCCCGATAAAAGTGGGCTGCCTGTCCAGACTGCGCGTGACGAACTCTAGCACCGCGTGGACCTGTTCGGGGGTGACGTCGAACTGTTCCATCACTTCATCAATCGTCATGCCGTCTTCAAGATTCTCGAACACGATGGAAACGGGCATGCGAGTTCCTCGGAAAACCCAGGCCCCACTCACCTTGCCCGGTATGCTTTCGACGGCGGGACATTGTGACCAGTCAAGCGGCATAGTAAGCTCCTAGAGTCATTCTATCGCGGTTGCGAATTTAGGAACTCATGAACACACTTGCAAAAACAGAGGTGGAGAAAGTGCCCGTCACCACCATCCGCGAAATCGGCCAGCACGAAGGCCAGACCGTCACCATTCGTGGCTGGCTCTACAACCTGCGCGAGAGCGGGAAGCTACTCTTTCCCATCTTTCGCGACGGCAGCGGCATCATCCAGGGCGTGGTCGCAAAAAATGCTGTCTCGCCCGAACTCTTCGATTCCATTAAAGGTCTGACCCAGGAGTCTAGTGTGATCGTCACCGGCAAGGTGCGCGCCGACAAACGCGCGCCCGGCGGCTACGAGATGGACGTGACGGACGCTCAGGTCGTGCAGCGCGTCAACCCGGACGATCCTTATCCCATCTCTCCCAAAGAGCACGGCGTCGATTTCCTCATGGAGCACCGCCATCTTTGGCTGCGCTCGCCCCGTCAGGCCGCGATCCTGCGGGTTCGCGCCGAGATCATCAAGGCGGCGCGCGACTATTTCGACGACCACGGATTCACTCTCACCGATCCACCGATTCTCACGCCCGCAGCTTGCGAAGGCACCACCACGCTGTTTCCGGTGGATTACTTCGACGAGCAGGCTTACCTCACGCAATCGGGACAGCTCTATATCGAAGCCACCGCGATGGCTCTTGGCAAGGTGTACAGCTTTGGGCCAACCTTTCGCGCGGAGAAATCGAAGACGCGCCGTCACCTCACCGAATTCTGGATGGTCGAGCCGGAAATCGCCTTCGCCACGCTTGACGACCTGATGACGCTGGCGGAAGAGTTCATCACCTTTATCGTCAAGCGCTGTCTGGAGAAGCGGCGCCCCGAATTGGAGACCATTGGCCGCGACCTCAGCAAGCTGGAGAAGATGGCCACGCCGTTTCCGCGCATCTCCTACGACGAGGCCGTGCAGATGTTGCAGGAAGGCCATGCCAAGGGCCTGGTCGAAAACAAGTTCGAGTGGGGCGGTGACTTCGGCTCGCCGGATGAAACCTATATCTCGTCGCAATTCGACCGGCCGGTGATGGTGCATCGCTATCCGGCGGCCATCAAAGCGTTCTACATGGAGCCTGATCCAGAGCGGCCGGAGTTTGCCCTCTGTGTGGATGTGCTGGCGCCGGAGGGTTACGGAGAAATCATCGGCGGCTCGCAGCGCATTGGGTCCTACGACCTGCTGCTGAAGCGCATTCATGAGCACGAACTGCCGGAGGAAGCGTTCAAGTGGTATCTCGACTTGCGCAAGTTCGGCGGGGTTCCGCACGCCGGATTCGGCATGGGCATTGAGCGTGCCGTGGCCTGGATATGCGGATTGGAGCACGTGCGCGAGACCATTCCCTTCCCGCGTACATTGCACCGCTTGTATCCGTAACGGCAGATTGCATGTACGACTTTGTGGTACGACAATGTGGGAGTTCGACTTGACGGGGAATCTTTATGGCAACCAGCCCGATTACCAAGCCATTGCTAAACGTCGACACCAAGCACATTCGCATTATTGGCGTGCCCCTGGACCTCGGCCAGTCGCGGCGTGGGGTTGATATGGGTCCCTCGGCGATGCGCGTCGCCGGACTCGAATCCAAGCTTGAGGCTCTGGGCTACGATGTCGAGGACGTCGGCAACGTGGATGTCGCCATGGCGGAAACTGAGCTGCCCGGCGATCCCAATGCCAAGTACTTGAAGGAGATCACCGCGACCTGCTCGAAAGAAGCTGAGCTCGTGGTGAAAACCTTGGAGGCCGGAAAAATCCCCGTGGTGCTCGGTGGCGATCATTCCATTGCCGCCGGGACGGTGTCTGGCGTGGCCGAATTTTATCGCCGCAAGAACCAGCGCATCGGGCTGCTATGGATTGATGCGCACACGGATATCAACACCCCCGGCAGCTCACCCAGTGGCAATGTGCATGGCATGCCGTTGGGCGCCATCATGGGACTGTTCCCATCGCCACTCACCGACCTCTACGGCTTCAGTCCCAAGGTACGGCCCGGCAACTGCGTGCTGGTTGGCGTTCGCGATGTCGACAACTACGAGCGCGAAAACATCCGCAAGTCAGGCGTTCATGTCCTGACTATGCGCGACATTGATGAGCGCGGTATGCGCGCAGTCATGGAAGAGGCCCTCCGCATTGCCGGGCGCGGCACCGTGGGCTATCACGTTTCGCTCGATCTGGACTGGATCGATCCCGAAGATGCTCCCGGAGTGGGCACGCCCGTCTGGGGTGGGGCCACCTATCGAGAGGGACACCTGGCGATGGAGATCATCGCTGACCATGGGCGCATGCTCAGCTTCGAATTGGTGGAAGTGAATCCGGTGCTCGATGAGCGCAACCAGACGGCGGAGTTGGCAGTTGAGCTGGCCCTGTCGGCGTTTGGAAAGAAGATCTTGTGACATCCGCACTTGCTGCGACCTGTTAAACATGTTTAACATCTAAGACGGCGTGGAGCAGAATTATGCTTGGCATCCGACTAGATCCTGAACTGGAAAAGCGCTTGGAACGGCTGGCTAAAGAAACCGGGCGCAGCAAGAGCTACTATGCAAAGCTCGCAATACGACAGTATCTGGAGGATCGCGAAGACTACTTGTTAGGCATGGCCGCCCTCGAACGAAACGAGCCGAGGATTTCGCTGGAGGACTTGGAGCGCGAACTTGGCTTGGACCGTTGAGTTTCAACTGACCGCGCAGAAACAGATTCGAGAACTCGACCCGCCCATCCAACAGCGCATCTTGGGCTATTTCCGTACCCGAGTTTTGACGGCGGAAAATCCACGGCAATTGGGCAAGGCGCTCACCGGCGACAAAGTTGGTTTGTGGAGATATCGAATAGGCGATTACCGCGCCATCTGCAATATCGAAGACGATCGCCTAATCGTAGTGGTATTGGCGGTCGGACATCGTCGCGATGTTTACCGCTGATCTGCATCGTTAGGACTTTGACGCGCTAAGATCAAGTCATGACTAAACTCCGGGTAGGTGTCCTGTTTGGCGGGCGCAGCGGCGAGCACGAAGTCTCGCTGCTGTCGGCGGCCTCGGTCCTGAACGCAATCGACAAGAACAAATACGACGTTGTTCCCATCGGCATCACCAAAGAAGGCCGATGGGTTACCGCGGCGCACGCCGAGCGCCTGCTGCAAGGCAAGGCTCCGGCCACACCCGAGCCGCGTCATCTGCGTGCCGGCGATCCCGAGACCACTTCCGCCGCTGCCGTCCTGGCCAAAGGGGAAGCGGTGGTCGTGCCGCCGATGCCAGGCGAGAACCACTCCGCGCTGATGCCGTTTGAGACGCACTCTACTGAACTGCACTCCGCACCCAATTCGATTGACGTGGACATCATCTTTCCGGTTTTGCACGGCACCTTCGGCGAAGATGGCACCATCCAAGGCTTACTTGAGCTCGCCGACATCGCCTACGTCGGCGCGGGCGTGCTGGGCTCCGCCGCCGGCATGGACAAGGACGTGATGAAGCGGCTCTTCCGCGACGCCGGACTGCCCATCGTGAAGCATGTCACGGTTCTGCGCAGCGCGTGGCAAGCGCAACCAAAGAAGGCGCGCAAACAGATCGAAACCGCGCTGAAGTATCCGGTGTTCGTGAAGCCGGCAAACCTGGGCTCGTCGGTCGGAATCAGCAAAGTGCACAACCCCGGCGAACTCGCCGCAGCCATGGACGAGGCGGCGCGCTACGATCGCAAGCTGGTGATCGAGCAGGGCGTCGGCGGCACAAAAGGCAAGGCCCGCGAGATCGAATGTTCCGTGCTCGGAAATGACAACCCGATCGCTTCTTTTCCCGGCGAGATTGTGCCCGTGAAAGAGTTCTACGACTATGACGCCAAGTACCTGGTGGAGGGATCGGAGTCGATCATCCCGGCCAAGCTTCCCAAAGCAAAACAAAAGGAAGTGCAGCAACTCGCGGTCGCGGCTTTCAAGGCCGTGGATTGCGCCGGCATGGCGCGCGTGGACTTTCTCATGGATCCACGCCGGGGCAAAATGTACGTCAACGAAGTCAATACCATTCCCGGCTTTACGTCCATCAGCATGTATCCCAAGATGTGGGCCGCGACCGGCATCGATTATCCCGAACTGATGGACCGGCTGATCCAACTTGGCCTGGAGCGCCACGCGGAGAAAAAGCAAAACCAGTACAGCCGCTGATGCTAACCCTTTTTCCGCCGGAGCGTCTATTCCAGCAAGCAGGGAGCGATGCTAGCGCGGGGCGTGCGCGAAGTTCCACTCCGCTAGAGTAGCGCATGCCCCGGGCACCGCAACCTGTGCTTCCGTATCTCCTGATTCGCAACCACTACTACGGAACAAACGCAGACTCCTCCTCGTAACAATCAGCGAGGAGGAGTTCTGTGCGAAAAACCTTCCTGATTACTCTGCTATGCCTCTCGGTGCTGGCGGTTTCCGCCTTCGCCGAGGAATGGACCAAGACTTACCAGGTCGGCGACAAGCCCAGCCTGCGGGTGGACACCAATGACGCTTCGGTGGAGATCACGCGCGGAGCCAGTCGCTCCGTCTCAGTGCGAGTGATCGCCCAGGAGTACAGCATCGGCGGTACCGGCGTGCGCGTCACCGAGCGCCAGGACGCCGACAAAGTGGACCTGCAAGTTCATGTGCCGAATCATTGGGGCATTCACATCGGCATGCACCAGGGCGTTCGCATCGAAGTGCAGGTTCCCTCGGAAACCGCTCTCGATTTGCATTCTGGCGACGGGCACATCGCAGTCGATGGCACCACCGGGCAGGCCCGCATCGATACCGATGACGGACACATTCAGGTGCGCAACTTCACCGGAGGGCTGCACGCCCATACCGGCGATGGACACATGACCATCGACGGCGTGCTGACCGAGGTTGACCTGCGCACCGGCGATGGACACATTGACCTCACCGTGCGGCCAGGCTCGAAGATGAGCAATGGCTGGCTGATTCACACCAGCGACGGCAGGGTAGAAGCCCGGCTTCCGCAAGACTTTGCCGCCGAGCTTTACGCCCATACCGGCGACGGCCACATCCAACTCGACATGCCGGTGACGGTGAACGGATCGATCGAGCGCTCGCGCGTTCGTGGCAAGTTAAACGGCGGTGGACGGCTGCTGGAAATCACCACCGGCGACGGCAGCATCCACATCAGCAGGTTCTGAGCGGGGTCAATTCCAGCCCCGCTTTGGGGTTGGCACACTTTAGGGAAGCTCCGATTGAGTCTGGTGCTTTGAAAGGGACGGCCTTCAGGCCGTCCGTAAACGCCTGGTATGAAAGGCTGGGCTTTAGCCCCTGAGGTATCCGTAACAGCGTCGCTTTTGCGCTTGTCAGGGTGAAGTGCAGCCTGCGGGGAACCTGCTTTTCCGGCACTTCCGCCAGTCTCTGCAGGCCGCTGCAGTTCGCTCGACACCGACCACCTATGGCACTTCTCCTTATGGCCTACCCCGCGCCCAGTTTGACCCCCGATTCTCCTGCCTGCTAAACTTAGCTTTTCCCACCTTGTGACACACCAGATAAGGACCATTCGTGCGCAGTTATACTCGACATCAACTTAAGCAGGACTCGTTCAGAACATCCACCACCGAAACCATCTCCTGGGCGGTCGAGAACCGTTCCACGGTCACTGTTGCCGTAGTGGCCGTAGTGGTACTTCTGGCCGTTCTCGTCGGCGGTTGGGCCTACATAAACTATCGTGACCAGCAGGCCAGTAGCGAACTGGCGGGGGCCATTCAAAAGTACGACGCTCCCATTCGTCCCGCCGACACGCCCGCCACGCCGGACGTGTTGAGCTTCGGCTCCTCCCAAGAGCGGGCCAAGGCCGCCAATGCCGATTTCACGCGCATTGCCGACAAGTATTCCTTGACCCAGTCCGGACGAGTGGCCCGCTACTTCGCAGGCATCACTCTGCACGATATGGGCGACAATGCCGCCGCCGAGAAAAACCTGAAAGAGGTGGCGGGCAGCCGTTATGCAGAGATCGCCAGCCTGGCAAAGTTGGTGCTGGCTTCCATCTATCACGACACCAACCGCGATTCCCAGGCCATCGAAATCTACCAGCAGCTCGCCGATCATCCAACCCTGTCCGTGGGCAAGAGCACCGCACAATTTCTACTGGCCTCGCTCTACGAGGAAGGGGGACAGCCGGATGAGGCACGCAAGCTGTATCAGCAGATGCAGAAGGAGAACCCTTCCAGCCCGGTGGCACAGATGGCTAGTCAGCGATTACAGGCCCTGAAATAGCCTTCGAAACCTTGGGTAGAGCGGGCCTTGGCTTGCGTCGCTTCCCATGGCAACGAGTACACTGTGATTTGCCATGACCCTGTTCGAAGCCCAACCCTATGATGCGGCGCGCGCGCGCAAGAAGCGCCTGGTGGTCCTGGCGATCATCGGCGCCGTCATCGTCATCGGCGTCCTCTGGTGGATGTTCCGCTTTTGGCCGGAAGAGCGGGCCGTGGACCAGTTCTTCGATGCCCTCCAGCAGCAGAGCTACGAGAAAGCCTATGGCGTCTGGATGCACGATCCGGACTGGAAACAACATCGCGACAAGTATGCACGTTATCCGTTCAACGACTTCTACAAGGATTGGGGCCCGGGTGGCGAATGGGGCACCATCAAGAGTCATCACATTGATGGCGCAGCGGTGCCAAAAGGCTACAGTGGCTCGCCGTTTGCTACCGCCAGTGGAGTGGTTGTAGTGGTTACTGTCAACGACCGGGTCAGCGACAAAGCCCACATCTGGGTGCAGAACGACGACAAGACGCTGGGTTTCTCCCCGTATTAGAAGCCGCTGTTCGCTTTTCGCCCTTCGCTTTTCATTGCAAACGGAACCGGTCTTCCAACCGCGAAGATCGAATGGCGAACAGCGACTAATCCGGTTTTGCTGAGGCTGCGCTGAAGTGGGTTACCGTCTTCTGAAGCGAGCCTTCGTCTTCCACGTTCACGCAGGCGCGCGAGCGATCAATCTGGCGCAGCAGTCCGCACAGCACCTTGCCGGGGCCAACCTCTACAAAGTTGTGCACTCCGAGCGCCACCAACTTGTGCATGGACTCATGCCACTGCACTGTCCCCGTTACCTGGCGTATGAGCGCATCGCGCGCCTGTTCGCCGGTCGTGACTAGACTCGCATCCACATTGCACATCAAGGGAATTGCGGGAGCATGAAACGTTAGAGCGTGCAGGTCCTTTGCCAGCCTGTCCTGCGCGGGCTGCATCAGCGCGCAATGGAAGGGGGCGCTGACCGGAAGCATGATGGCACGCTTGGCTCCCCGATGTTTGGCCAACTCGGCCGCGCGCTCGACCGCCGTTTTGTTGCCGGATATGACGGTCTGCTCGGGTGAGTTCAGGTTCGCCGCCTGGCAGACCTCTCCCTGCGCCGCCTCTTCGCATGCCTGTTGCACCTTTTCGCTGGACAGTGCGAGGACGGCGGCCATGGCGCCGACGCCGACCGGCACCGCCTCCTGCATGTACTTTCCCCGATTGCGGACAGTGCGCACCGCGTCGGCAAACGACAGGCTACCCGCCGCCACTTGCGCCGAATATTCTCCCAGGCTGTGCCCGGCAACGTAAGCAGGAGCGATCGCTTTGGACTGAAGCACGCGCCACGCCGCAACCGACACCGTCAGAATGGCCGGCTGCGTAATCTCGGTCAGTTTAAGCCGGTCTTCGGGGCCTTCGAAGCAGAGTTGCGAAAGTTTGTAGCCGAGAGCATCGTCGGCTTCGTCGAACGTCTCCTTCGCCACCGGATACAGGGCGGCGAGTTCCTTGCCCATGCCAACCGCTTGCGAACCTTGTCCGGGAAACAGAAATGCGATGGGAGAGGTGTGTGAGGCCATTATGTTCCTGAACTACTAGAGCCAGCAAAGACACTTTCCACGCCCGCGCTACACCGGGCTGCTGCCAATGGGCCCGGCTGCGGCCATGTCGGCGGCGTGATTGTTCAGGTTCTTGCCGGCAGCGGCAATGCGCTCCTGAATTACGTCATTAAGCTGGCTGTTGGCAAACTCCGTCGCCACCCGCACCGCGTTTTTAATGGCGTTCGAGTTCGACGACCCGTGGCTAACGATGCACACGCCCTTCAGCCCCAGCAGCGGCGCGCCGCCATACTCGGAGTAGTCGAGGCGCTTCTTGAAATCGGCAAAGGCCTTGCGCGACAGCAGGTAGCCCACCTGGCTGCTGATTGTAGCTTGCAACGATTGCTTCAGCAGAAAGCGCACCGTCTCCACCATGCCCTCGGAAATCTTCAGCGCCACGTTGCCGACAAACCCATCGCACACCAACACATCGGCTTTCCCGTTGTAGAGATCGCGCCCCTCAACGTTGCCGACGAAATTCATGGGCAGCTCTTTAAGCAGCTTGTAGGCTTCGCGGGTAAGTTCGTTGCCCTTGCTTTCTTCCTCGCCGATGGAAAGCAAACCTACACGCGGATGCTCGGCGCTGGGAAACTTCCCTCCAAAGATGCTACGGAAGTAAATGTCGCCCATGATGGCGAACTGCTGCAGGTTTTGCGGCTTGGAATCGACATTAGCGCCGACGTCGATGAGGATGGTGGCCGTGCCTTGCGCGGTAGGAAATACCGCGGCCAGTGCGGGACGGTCCACGCCGGGGATTGCGCCCAGGACCATTTTGGCGGTTGCCATGGCCGCGCCGGTGTTGCCGGCGGTGACGAAACCGGCGGCCTTGCCGTCGCGCACCAGGCGAAGGCCGACACGCAGGGACGAGTCACGCTTGCTGCGCACCGCCTGCGCCGCCTTCTCGTGCATGCCGACGACTTCCCGAGCATTGACGAGGCGAATGGGGAGCCTGCGCCAGAATGGGTGCAGGTCGAGTTCGGCGCGGACCAGGTCCTCTTTGCCCACCAGCAGGACTTCCACGTCGTAGTGGCGCGCCGCCAGAATGGCGCCTTCCACTTCGGGTTTGGGCGCGCGGTCCGAGCCCATGGCGTCAACTGCGATGGTGGTTGGCATGTTTGCCTGTCAGTTGCGAACCTTCGTAACCGTCAAACCGAGCAAGCAGTCCAAGTCGAAGCGCGACCGGCCCTGCTGGGATCTACTGCCCAGGTTTCGCCGGAAAATACCACGCATCCGAGCTAGCTGGTGGTCTCCGCGACCTCGATGACCTCGCGCCCCTTATAGTAACCGCACTTCGGGCAGGTGCGATGCGGCAATTTGCGCTCGTGACAGTTGGGGCACTCGGACAACGACTGCGCCGTCAGATGATCGTGGGAGCGGCGCTTGGACGTACGCGCCTGGGAATGACGTCGTTTCGGATTAGGCATTCAAACCTCGTACCAGGACCGCTCGGGCTGCCCGTGCGGTCAGAACTTTAGCTTTGCAGCTTCTTCTTGATTTCGTTCAATGCTTCCCAACGAGGGTCGCTAAGATGTTGCTCACAATGGCATCGCTCGACGTTCAGATTGCAGCCGCAATGCGGACATAATCCCTTGCAATCCTCGCGACACAGGGCCCTGACCGGCGTGGCCAGCAACACCTGCTCGCGCAGCGCATCCTCCAGCAAGAGACCCTCGCCTTGATAATACCCGATCTCGGTCTCGGCCTCGGTGATCGCCACCTCATCGGCGCGGCGATCCACCCCTAACGGCCGGTAGATCAGGTCGAAGGCCCAGTTCACGTCCTCGCCCACCGGCTCCAGGCAGCGCGCGCAGCTGAACTCCAACTGCGCCTCCACCTTGCCTACCAGCCGGATGTCTTCCACGTTCTGATGGTGCCCGCGATGCTCGACGATCAGCTCGGCACGGCCTACGCTGTGCAACGGGCCAATCTGCCGGAAGTCGGGACCAAACTCGATGGCGCCGGGCTGATAGTTTTCGTCGAACTCCAAGTTACGGAGTTCCAGTTCCCGAACCCGAATCAGCATAACCGCACCCCGCCTAAGAAAACGCCCAGAATAGCCCTGCGCTCCGGCGGAACCGGGTCTGGCAGGCCAAGCTCCTGAACGGGAAACGCTGGCAGGTACAGACGGGCAGGATCGTTCTTACGGCAAACATCAAGGATAAATTCATGGGAGAACAGTGTCAAGGCAGGCGGGGCGTGGGGTAGTGTCCTATTACGGAGTTGCTGCCCCAATTAACTCCGCCAGCGTCCAAGCGTGATCGGTCAAGCCGCTCTCCATCGCGGGCGTGATGCGCAGCGAACGATGTGTCCGGCAGAAATTGTAGAACGCAAACCACAACGCATAAGCGTACCGCAGATTAGCCCATTTCTTGCTGAATGCATTGGTGAGCCGCGTCATGCGGCGCATTCCCATGCGAATCGAAAGATTTTGCCGTTCGATATGAGATGTACAAATCCGCTCGTAATCCGGCATCCCGACTCTGGGCACGACCTGGACATCGACAACTTCCGCTGGCGAGTACCGCTGTTCTCCGTCCCGAGCGGCAGCATAGACCTTTTGCATTTGAGCATAGTCGATGTCGATTCCGAAGCTGCGCTCCACAGCGTTCGGATATGGCGGGAAGGCATCGGTAGTCATTTGGAACCGGCCACTGGTCGCATCCCGAAGCTTCTCCATGAACAGCCGCGTATCGTGCGCCGTTCGCCGACCAAGGTGCCAAGCCAGAATCAGTTTTGTGTTGCGCTCCATGCCGACGAAGCAATAGGCGTCTCCGAGCAGGTCAGTGTCGATAATCTTATTCTTTTCCTTCATGCCTACCCAGCCCCAAATTTCGTCGCATTCCACGTCTCTCACACGTATTCCGCGAATGCTCTCTGATAACAATTTTTCAGCACGAAGCCCAGCCACTTCTAGCAGGTTGAGAATCGTGTCACGATGCACGTTCGTAATGCGTTCTGTGCTCCGAATCGAGTTTCCCTCTAGCAAAAGTTGTAGGCAGAGTCGGGCGCGATCTAAGGGAAGGCGCATATCTCCAAGAGGACGCAGACCTGATTCCGTGAACGTGCGGGAACACTGGCGACAGCGGAAGCGTTGATGCCCGGCTTTGTTTCTGCCGAACCGCTTGCATTCGGTTTGGCAATTGTGGCATGTCATTTCGCCCTTGCTTTCTTCTGGCAAGCGGCTAAAATGACAGCGGGTGCAAACCCTGCCTTTGGCCGCAATCCAGAGGCAAGCCCAGCTCGCAGTTACCAGCTACGGGTTGGGCGTTTAGTAAGTGCTGGAGCTAGTCGGGATTGAACCGGCGACGGGCCTGCCTGTCACAGCGATGGCCGTCTCCCCACGGATAGCCCCACAAAGAGCTAGGGCCAGCGGTTCATGTAACGCATTGAATTCGCTGGCCTTTCTTTTCATGTTGGATATCATAAAAAAATGATATTACCGTGTCAAGAGAAAAACGTTGACACATAATAAAAAAGTGATAGAGTTTCGTCAGGCCAAGTCGCAGACTTGGGCCTTTGAGGATTTCGTCTATCCCAACGGTAATAACCCTATCGAGTCATGGTGCGATCAACAGCCGGATGAGGTTTACGAAACGCTCAACTCCGCGCTGAAGGACATGGCGAAAACTGAGAATCATCTCAACTGGACAACTTGGCGAAGGTACTTGCAAGGCAAGGCTAGGAAGCACAGGATTTGGGAGATCGGGTTTTTCTCGGAAGATCGTCAATATCGGATGCTCGGCGTGTTTGCGGGCAGCAAGATTGTCATCCTTCTAGCTGGTTGTTATCACAAAGGCAAGGTCTACGAACCCCACGACGCGATTGAAACGGCGATAAAGAGAGCCAAAGCGCTAAAGGAAGGGATGGGTACGACCAATGCGAGGCAGGTCCTCTCTGATTTCTAAACTCTTTGACAGTCGCAAGGCCCGAGAGTCCTACATCCGCTCAAAACTAAACGTGCTGCTTCCGTCGCAGCTACGGGGGTTAAGACTCCGCCGCGAGATGAAGCAAGAGGAACTTGGGAACGAAGCTGAAATGAAGCAATCGCGAATCTCTGCTATGGAGCGGTCTGGCGAGGTTAGCTTTAACATTGAAACGCTGATCCGTTTAGCTGCTGCATTGCGGGTGGGCCTAAAGGTGGAATTTGTCCCCTATAGCGAAATGCTTACATGGGAGAATAACTTTTCGCAAGATCGCTTCAACCCTCTTCCCATTGAGAAAGACGAAGCCTTCACCAACCCCGCGGAAGCTCAGGCCAGATCTCAAATCGTCGCAAAGGTAGACGAGGGGGCTGCAAACACTCTGGGTACAGGTGATCTCGCGCTTAACAATGCTAGCGAAGGCTTGAGGAAGCCGGTACGGAACGATCAAGGTAGCTGTTGGGAGATTGGAGCATGAACGATACACACGACAATTCGGTAAAGCCGCTCATGTTGCCCTGGATTCAGTCGCCCCAGGGCGTCATAAACATCTACGCAAATTCCCTACATGTCACATGGTCATTGGATGATGTTCGCCTGCGGTTGGCCCATGTTGCGGCCAATCCTGAGCACCCTAACCCAGGCCCAGAATTTCAGGGGGCAACGGTGGAAGATGCTGGTGTCACCTTGAGTTGGCGTTTGACCAAAATTCTACGAGATCAACTGACTAAGGTCATTGAGAATTACGAGAAAACAAACGGCGAGATCAGAACAGACATCAAGCTGCCAATGAGCGTCAATGTGGACCCAGAAACCCCGAAGTCAGCGCAATGACTGAGACTGGGCTAGGCCAACTTGAGATTGAGACAATTGTCCGAGCGACTGAGGCGGTTGGGCCGCAAAGCCGACCCCACCTTTTTGTTGGCGAAGTGCGGCCTTTTTTTTTCTCTCGGCGTGCTGAAGGACTTTCCCTACCAAGAACACAGCCGCAAAAAATCCAAATGTGCCAAGCAATGGACCAAAGGTGCTCATTCGTCCCTTCCCTCTAAGATGATACCCCACCAGAACAGGATTCCAGAAAACACCCACGCCAACACGACATATGACCAATCAATTTCTCGTTTTGGGTCGAATTGGGCGCTTACAATCGTTTCTAGGGGATACAGAACTGCAATCAGAATTGCGGCCTCACGTAACCCCTCTCCGAGCAATTGCGATGGGTCTTTGTGTTCGGCCACGGCCCAACATTGTACGCCCGAGTCTCCATGAACTCAGCAACTTTCTAATAGGACACTACCGGGCGTGGGTAGTGGGTCAGTTTGCATGGTACCTCCACCTGTTTCATACAACGCCTAAGCTGAGATACTACCTGACATTTGCTCTGGATGTCAGGAACCGGGATTTTTGGTAGTATCGTTTTTACTGCCCAGCCGGAATTGCTCCATTTGAGAGACTAGAGGAGACACCGCTTTATGGCTTATGTGATCGCGGAACCTTGTATCGGCACCAAGGATACGGCCTGCGTCGATGCCTGTCCGGTGGACTGCATCCACCCCAAGAAGGATAGCGACAAGTTCCCGACCGAAGAGATGCTGTACATCGATCCGGTCGAGTGCATTGATTGCGGCGCGTGTGTGCCGGTGTGCCCGGTTTCGGCGATTTTCGCGCTCGACGATCTGCCCGAGAAGTGGAAAGAATACACCGAGCGCAACGCCAAATATTTTGGGCGTTAACCACCGTCCAGCATCGAGAAGGGGCGCACCGCGCAGGTGCGCCCTTTTTGCGTGACAAGGAGACAATCTCTTGAAGCGTCTGTCATCCTGAGCGACCCCGAACGTCGTGAGGAGGAGTCGAAGGGCCTCTATAGTTGCAAGAAATCAGAGCGAGGCCGCCCGCACCACAGCAAGTCCAGGATTGCTGGCAGCCATAGGGTTCCTTCGACTCCTCGCTACGCTCGTCGCTTGATTTCATAACAACGACGGCTCGCAACCGTGCCGAGTAAACTTGTTCTCGCAAAAGGCCAAGACTCGGACGAAAGGAGCCGTCATGAAGATTATAGGCTGTGATTTCCATCCGAGTTTCCAACAAATTGCCATGGTCGACACGGAAACAGGCGAGTACACGGAACGGAAGCTGACCGCGGCCGAGGCGCGACCGTTCTACGCTGGGCTGCAAGGCCCGGTGATCGTGGGCATGGAGGCTTGCGGCAACACCTTGTGGTTTGAGCGCTTGCTGGCCGAGCTGGGCCACGAGTTGCGCCTGGGCGACGCCGCCCAGATCCGGGCCCGGGAAGTGCGCAAGCAAAAGACCGACCGGCGCGATGCCGCTCTGCTGTTGCGGCTGTTGCTGGAAGGCCAGTTTCCCGAGCTGTGGGTGCCGAGCCTGGAGCAGCGCGACCTGCGGCAACTGCTGTTGCATCGCCACAAATTGGTGGCCATGCGGCGACAGGTGAAAAACCAGTTGCAGCATCTGGCGCTGAATCAGGGAGTGCAGCAAAAGCGCAAGCTGTGGAGCGCGGCGGGACGCCAGTTGCTGGAAGCCCTGCCGCTGAGCGGGTGGACGGCAAAGCGACGCGACGATTCGCTGCAGTTGCTGGATGAGTTGGATCGCCGCATCGCCGAGTTGGACCTCGCCGCTCAGCAGGAGGCGAAGAAGAATTCCGTGGCGCGGCTGTTGCAGACCCATCCCGGAGTCGGTCCCATTACCAGCCTGGCCTTCGCGCTGACGCTGGGCCGGATCGAGCGCTTCGCCCACAGCCGCCAGGTGGTCAGCTATCTGGGGCTGAATCCGGCCGAGCATTCCAGTGGCGGGCGGCAGCGGTTGGGCCGCATCAGCAAGCAAGGCAATCCCCTGGTACGCAGTTTGTTGGTGGAAGCGGGACAGAGCGCGGCGCGCCTGGTCCCAGAATTGAAGCGCGCTTATCAGCGGCTGAAGCACCGCAAGCATTCGGCCGTGGCCAAGGTCATGGTGGCGCGCAAATTGGCGGTGCGGTTGTACTGGATGTGGCGCAGCCAACAACCCTACGCCGCCGCTCGCACGCAGGGCAGCCCGAGTCATCCTGTGGTGTCGGAATAAGACCGGTCACTTGAGTGGGCCCCCTGCCTCCCAGAAGGGTCTGGGAGTTCGAAGACAAGAATCATGGTTGGTGAAACAAACCGAATAGATGGTTGGTGGAGCGAAGGCTGCCATCAGTGATTCTCGTAGCGCGCGAGTCTTGGTCCTATGCAGAGATGGTGTTTTCCACTAGAGCGAAATGGCGCTACTTTAAAACCGTGGGCGTCGCCGCTTTCGTGCGCCCTTGACACCGCCGTCGTTGTTATAGACAGGATGACAAACGAAAAGCGACCGGACTCGTCGCTCAGGATGACAGACGAGAAAATGTGCTGATGAATAATTCAGGCTAGGAGTGTTTCTCGCCGCCGGCGCGAATCTTCCACAGTAATTGTCGCAGCATGCCCAGCCAAAGTTCGGCGTCTCCGGCTTGCAGGTTCAGCCGGCGCACCAGGCGGCGTACCTTGTCCTCGGTCGAGGCTTCAACGCGGGGATTCACATACCCGCTGGCGCGCAGGGCCTCCAGCAATACTTCGCTGATGCGCTCGACTTCGCCCGCAGTAGCGCGCTTCAGTTTCTCCGTCTGCGGTGCAGCTTTGGCATCGCGCCTTAGTTCGTACAGGCAGACCGCTACTGCCTGCCCGAGGTTCATGGAGATATGCTCTTCCCGCGTGGGAATGCGCATCAGCCAGTGGCAGTGACTGAGGTCCTTTGTCGCCAGGCCAAACTTCTCCGTGCCGAACACCAGCGCCACCCGGCCGGACCCGAGATGTTTGCGGATCACTCGCGCCCCCTGCTCCAGCCGCTTGAGGGGATGTAGCAGTTCGCGATGCCGGACTGCGGTCGTACCCACTACCAGCGTGCAATCGGCAATCGCGTCGGCCAGGCTCGGGTACTCCTGGGCATTGGCCAGCAATTCCGAGGCGCCGACGGCGGAGCGGGCCTCGCGAAAAGCGACCGCATAGGGATTCACCACCCGCAGGTGCAGAAAACCGAAGTTGCTCATGGCACGGGCCGCCGCCCCGATATTGAGCGGGTTGCGCGGGGCAACTAATACCACACAAAGCTGATCGAGCTCTGCTTGCATTAGCTCAGTTTATGGTGTTTTCGGAATTGGCGTAGTCCCGGGAGATTCGGCCTTTCAGTCCGCTGTCCAGTTAGAAGTCCCGCTGACTTCGCTTGAGACCTGAAACTGGAAACTAAAATACTTTCTCTGTGTCTCTGTGCCTCTGTGGTGAATTACTCTTAAACGCATGGGCCGCATCCACGTTCTGTCCGAAAACGTAGCCAACAAGATCGCCGCCGGCGAAGTGGTGGAGCGCCCCGCGTCGGTCGTCAAGGAGCTGTTGGAGAATGCGTTGGATGCCGGGGCGCGCCGTATCCGGGTGACGGTGGAAGCCGGCGGCAAGAAACTGATCCAGGTAACGGACGACGGCTGCGGCATGGTGCGCGACGATGCCATGTTGGCGTTCGAGCGCCACGCCACCTCCAAGATCCGCAATGCCGACGACCTGCTGAAGATTGCAACCCTGGGATTTCGCGGAGAGGCGCTGCCGTCAATGGCTTCTGTCAGCCGCCTGCGTTTGGAAACCCATGCCCCCGAAGACGCTGCCGGTACGGTGGTCGAGATCGCCGGCGGGAAGCTGCTGACCGTGGAGGAAGCGGGACTGCCTCTGGGCACGTGCATCACGGTGCGCGATCTGTTCTTCAACATACCCGCCCGGCGAAAATTCCTGAAGGCTGAATCCACCGAGTTGTCGCACATCGCATCGCTGGTGACCCACTACGCCCTGGCCCATCCCGAAATGCATTGGGAACTGCACTCGGCGACCAATGCCATGTTGATTGCCCCGCCGGTGGCCGACCACGCGCAACGTATCTACCAGGTGTTTGGCAAGGAGACGCTCGATCAGTTGATTCCGCTGAGCGCGCTACTGCCGTTGTCGCACGTGGGCCTGCCGCAGCCTCCGCCGTGGCGGCGCGAAGAAGGCTACGAGGTACCGGTTGCCGGAGACGTAAAACTGCACGGCTTTGTTTCCCGGCCGGAGATTCAGAAGCTTAACCGCAATTCGATTTTCATCTTCGTCAATGGCCGCCTGATTCGCGATCGCGTGGTGCAGCATGCCCTCACCGAGGCTTATCGCAACATCATTCCGCCCACCGTTTTCCCGGTCGTGCTGTTGTTCCTGGAGATGCCGTTCAGCGAGGTTGACGTCAACGTGCATCCCTCCAAGACCGAGGTGCGCTTTCGGCAATCCTCGGTGCTGCACGACTTCATTCGCGATTCGGTGCGCGCTGTCCTGATGAAGACCCGCCCCGTGCCCGCGTTCACGACGGAGATCCATGCTCAACCCTCGGCTTCGCCTTCGCTAACTTCGGGGGCGCGCGACTCTGCGACTGACGAGTTGCAGGTGACCGCTGCCGATGCGGCGTTTGCGCTGCATCCGCCCGAGGCCCCGCCATTCAATGAGCGGTTGCGGTTCGAAGGCGGCGGATTTGCCGTCGAAGGAAATGCGGCTGTTTCGGTGGCCCGCTTCGCTCCGCAGACGTTTGGAGGTCCGGTGGCAGGCACTGCGACCATGGCGCGGGGCGCCGACGGATGCTCTGCCGTAATTGCGGACGACGATGCACCTGCCGGGTTGGATTCGTTGAGCACGCTTCGTCCCGTTGGCCAGATTCGCGACTCTTTCATCCTGGCGATCAATCCGCAGGGCCTGTGGATCATCGACCAGCACGTCGCGCATGAACGCATTCTGTTCGAGAAGATCTGCAAGCTGCGCCTGGCCGAGTCTCCCGAGAAGCAGCAACTGCTGATGCCGCTCATCGTCGAGTTGACTCCGGGCCAGATGTCGGTCTTCGCCGAGATCTCCGACGAACTGAATCGCAACGGCTTTGAGGTGGAACCGTTTGGCTCGCGCACCATTGCCGTCAAGACCACGGCGGCCGGAGTTACGGCAGGTGACGTCGAGCACATGCTGCACGAAATCCTGGAGCAATTCGAGCGTGAGGAACAGGTGCTGAACCTGGAAAGGATTCGCACCAGCATCGCCGCCAGTATTGCGTGCCATGCCGCGATCAAGGTCAACATGCCGCTGGAACAGAACAAGATGGAGTGGCTGCTGAGCGAGTTGGCGAAAACCGATTGTCCCATGAGCTGTCCGCATGGCCGGCCAGTGGTTCTGCGGTATTCTGTTAAGGACATTCAGCGGGCGTTCAAGAGAATCTAAAACAAGCCGTCAGCTATCAGCTTTCAGCCGTCAGCTTTCTAAACTGCAGGTTTGCTTTCGAGCTGAAGCGACCTGTCCATCTCGAGCTGCGCATCCGCGGACTATTGGGCTGATGGCTGAAAGCTGACGGCTGATAGCTGCTTCTTATGCACGAACAGCAACTACAGGAGCTGCGCCGGGAAAAGTGGCGCTTGAACGGGCGGCCTATCCGCACGCTGGACGAGGCGCGCGAATTCATCGATTCGGTGGGATTTTGCCTGCTTTACCCGCAACGGCCTGCGATACTGGCGCCAACTTTCGTGGGCGCGTATGCCGGCAGCGACGAGCATCTGCCCGCCCGGCAGATGGCGTTTGCCGATGCTAGCGCTCGCCAGGCCAAGGACCTCATGGTCCGCCTGCTGCGCGAGAAGGCTGGGTATGAGGCGAACGTCTTTCCCGATAACAACTTCATCGTTTCGGCCTCGGTTTTTCCCTATTTTTACGGACTGGTAGGAGATCGAAACCCGCGGCAGGCGCCGAAAGCAGGGGCGCGTTCGGAATACTCTCCGCTGGCGGTTGATGCGTTTCACATAATCCAGAAGGAAGGGCCGATCTCCGAATACCGGTTGCGCGAGGTGCTGGGCGGCGACATTTCCGCTGCGGCGCTGGATCGCGCGCTCGACGAATTGTGGGCCAAGCTGCGCATCACCCGCGTGGATTACTCTCAGGAGAAGGGTGTGTTCTGGGATGTCCTTTTCCGCTGGTCACCCGAGGCGGTTAAAGAAGGCATGCACGTCTCGGTGGCAGAATCGCTGACGGCGCTGGTTTCGAAATATCTTGATTGTGTCTTGGCCGCCCAGCAGGAGGAGGTGGAACACTTCTTCTCCAACCTCATCGGTCGGGCGCGAGTCCGCGAGGCGGTCAGCGCGCTGCAAGCTGCGCGTGAACTGAGTTTCGTCCACGTTGCCGGCCGCGTCCTGCTGCAGGTCTCCTCCTTGGAGGTGCCACCGGTGCATCCAGTTGAGCGGAAGTTTAAACTCCAGCCGCGCTTCGCACCGTACCCACCCCAACCCGGTAAGCCCCTGGTACAGCGTCGGCCCAGAAGATCGCCATCGGCATCGCCCATCAGACCAGTCCCTCCCGCGAAGGATACCGGCAAGGAATGACTACCGCCCGCAAGTTGGTGATCGCCATCGACGGCCCCGCCGGCTCCGGGAAGAGCACCATCGCCGCGCGCCTGGCGAAGAAGCTCGGTTACGCGAACCTGGAGAGCGGCGCCATGTATCGCGCCCTGGCGCTGAAGGCAATGGAGCAGCAGGTCTCGCTGGACGATGGCGAAGCGCTGCGGCAGTTGGCGGCCGGCACCGCGATCGAACTCCAACCTTGCGGGGAAGGGAACCGCGTGCTGCTGGATGGTCGCGACGTTTCACGGCGGATACGCGACACAGATGTCACCGCGGCGGCATCGCGCGTTTCCATCCACCCGCAGGTACGCGAGGTGATGGTGAAGCGCCAACGTGCGTTGGGACTGGACGGTGGCGTGGTGATGGAAGGCCGCGACATCGGCACCGCCGTGTTTCCTAATGCCGACCTGAAAATCTTTCTCGATGCCGAGGAAAGCGTTCGCGCGGAGCGGCGCGTCTTGCAGAGCGGATCGCGTTCCCCCGAAGAGACGCAACACGTGGTGGCGGAGCTGGCTGCGCGCGATCAGCGCGATCGCACGCGTTCGGCATCGCCGCTGGTCGCCGCGCCGGACGCGGTGCACATCGATACCACCCACAAGAGCATTGACGATGTGGTGGCTGAGGTGGAAGGGCTGGTGTGGAAAGTGGTTAGTGGTTAGTGGGGTAGTACTCAGTGAAGTCCCTGTATCACGCGAAAACGCGGCTCAAATAAGCTCGATCCGAAGGTCCCGCCCGATGGCCCGCGCCGCTCTGCACAGCGTCTGCAAGGTTACCGAGGCGTTAGCGGGATCAAGTAAGCGGTCCAGAGCTGCCCGGCTGGTTTTCATACGTTTGGCCATTTGCACCTTGTTGATTTTCTCCTTCTTCATCGCTCTCTGCACCTGCCATGCGAGCGTTTCTTTGAGAGCGGCGGCACGGGTTTCCTCAAGGATGCCTTCCTCTTTCAAGAACTCATCCAGCGACGAGCCAATGTGAGGGTTTTTCCTTTTCATCGAGTCACCTCTTTCATCCGTTGTTTCGCGAGGTTCAGATCTTCCGCCGGGGTTTTCTGCGTTTTCTTGATGAAACCGTGAAGCACCACCAGCTTGTTTTCGTGGAAGCATAAGAGCAACCGTGCAATCCGCCGGCTCGGCAGCGTCGAGCGTAACTCCCATAGTCCTTCCTTCAGATTTCGCACCAAAGGCATTCCAATGGGCCATCCAAATTGCACTCTCATCAAATCCAGCCCAATCACGCGGCGGTCTTCCTTATCGAGGCTCCGCAGCCACTCAAGCGCCGGTTCTCTGCCGACACTGGTCCGGTAGAAGCGTACAGGTAGTTCAGGCACATTCTCCTGCAGCACTCTGCCTCACTTACTCCAAGTATGTACCATAAATGATACAGTATCAGGCCCACTGAAAACCACAACAGAAGCACGGATTGCTCCGTGCCTCTGTGTCTCTGTGGTGAACGAAAACCATCTCTTCGTCATCCGGACATCGCAACTCTATCCACTGACCACTTGCCTCATCCCTTGGTTATCCGGATGTCGCCGGTATCGGTGTTGATTTGCAGCTTGCTCACACCGTTGCCGACGGCGCCCGACGCCCGGGCCGAGCCGTTGCTTTCGTCGACCTTCACAGCCTCGAACTCGGAGGTGATATTGCCCTTGCTGGTGTTGGCCTGCATCTGGAATCCCGCGTTGGCCGGCAACACCAGCGAGATGTCGCCGCGCTTGTTCGAAATGTTGATTCGTCCCAGCGGCAGCTTATCGGCCGCGCGCACTTCGATATCGCCATTGGTGGTCTCCAACTGCAAGTCACCGGAGACATTCTCGATGTGAATGTCCTTGGACCGGGTGACGAGACGGCTGGGACCGCTTAAATCGCTGCCGCGCACCTCATCACCGGCGATTTCCAGATCGCCCGGCACGGAGGCGATCTGCATGTCCGACCGGGATGACTTGAAGGTCACGGTCTTGGCGATCTTACTGAGGCGGATATCTTCGAAGAAGTCGCCGTTAAGATGGACCGCACCGCCCACCTCATCGATGGTCACATTGTCAATGTTGCCGTCCACATCGAGATCCCCAGCAATCTTGGAGGCCCGCACCGAACCCTTCTGCAAGCTGATGTTGCCGGTGCCGCTGATATCGTTCAAGGTAACGTCGCCGTGCTGTAGCGACACCTTTACATCCGCCTTGCGGTCATTGACGGTTACGTCGCCGCGTTTGCTGGCAATATCCAGGGTCGCGTCACGGGGCACGAAGATGTCCATATCGGCCTGCACTCCGTGTTCGCCGGCCCCGTTGGTGTTGGCGTTCAGCACCACGGAATTTCCGCTCACCGTGATCTGGGGCTTGGTCCCGTCGTTGTATTTATTGGCGTCGTTCTGGCTTTGCGCGTACACCTTCTTGTGGACGACAACCCGCAAGGTGTTGTCATCGGCGGATGCGATATTCAGGCTGCCGTGATCGCAGACCACGCGTAAATTGCCGTGCGCGGGAAACGCCTGCTGCACCGTGTCGTCGAAGGTATAGGCCGTGCCGAAGAGGCCGCCCAGATCGTCGTCCATCTGGATCTGATCGCGGACCCCACCCCAGTCGATGTCCGACGAGTGGTGCGCGGAGACCCCCAAGGCCACCAGAAATATCAACAACACAATGCCTCCGGCGCCGAGATGACGGGTGCGGTAGCCCATGCGCTGCGAGGTGGTGTGCTCAATCAGAGCTATGACGCCCCACAGAATGAGCAGCAGGGGCCACCAGTGACCGAAGAAGTGCCAGATGGGAAACCGCATCCCAAAATTCCGCAGCAGAAACAGCAGGCCGATCACGATCAACACCAGCGGACCCGCGATCGAGCGCCGGTAGCGATACTGCGGCGCCGGATACTGATACTGCGGTGGCGGTGGTGGCGGTTGAGGCGGTGGCGGATAAGTATTCTGGCTAGCCATGGCGCACCTCCGGATCGTTAGGATCCTTCCAATTTGTATCCGTCGCGATTGCGCCGGACGGAGGGACCGGCGGCGGCGTTACCACTGGCGGCGGCGGATACGGAGGCATCGGCTGTCCCTGCCAACCGGGTTGTACCGTCCCGGGGTAATCACGGGGCACATGACCTTCGATGGACGCGTTGTGTTGCAGGAACATGACCAGGCCGATCACGATCAGCAGCGCCGGCCAGGTGCTGCCAAAGTCCATCCAATGCGTGTGCCCTAACTGGTCAAGGAGGAACAGCACTCCAAGAGTGATCAGCACAACAGGACCCATGAACCCATGAGCACGGCAACGACTGCACGAACAATAAGGGTTATACCGGAATCTCATGACGCCCTCCTCACCAGCCCATCCCGCGCCGCCGCATCAGCACGCGAATGCCGACAGCGATGAGCACGAGCGGCCAAAACCGCCATACACGATCAAGGTTCAGCACGTCCATCTCGTTAAGCAGGAACAGCACACCCAAACCGATCAGAATGAAAGCGCCAATCGGTACTCGCGACGGCGGGCAGCATTCAGCATCTATGGGCTGCCCCTCTGGGGCTGCTGCCGGAGTGCTTCCCGTCATAGGTACTGCGCCGGCAACTACAGTTGCACCTCGGTTCGGCGTCGGCCCCGCTGCCGAGAACAGGTGGTTAAGGCCGAGGGGATCAGGCGCCGGCAAGCCCAGTTGACGGGCGCGCGCTGTCTGGTATGCCTCAATCGGCATGTAGATTACGAACGCGGCGATGCCCAAACCGAAGATGCCATTTACGTGCGCGGCCATCCAGATCAAGGTGGCGAAGATCAGCACGTGCACGAAGCCCTTGGCATATTCGCCGTTGTACATGGCGCCGACCCCGGGAATGAATCCCAGGAGCGCGGCCAGGCGAGGGTTTCCAGCCCCGGTTCCCGGCTGCGCACCCGGCGGCACGGCAGCAGTACCGGGTGGCGGCATGGTGCCGCTTAAGTGCGCGGCCAAACATTCCTCGCAATAGACAACGCCCCGGACGTCGCGCGCGCAGCTCGTGCACAGTGGTTTCCCACACGTACGGCAGAAAGCGACGGCGGAAACATCGACATGATTGGCGCAGTTCATGCGGTTCTCCTGTTCAGCCGGGCCTGACTGGTTACTTTATTCATTCCTTGTTCATTCCCAGCCGGAGACGCGGCCAGCTCAGGCTGGTTTCCGTCGCGGCTGTAGTTCTGGTTTTGCCGATTCTTGTCCTGTCGGTTATCGCTTTTGGGTTGGCTCTTGGGCGTTGCTTCTTGCTGCTGCTGCTTCTCCGGAGTCGCGACCCGGCGCAAGTCGCGCACCCGCGACTCGATCTCATACACCAGGCGAATGTTGTCGTAGTAACGAATCACGCGCGCCTGGGTAGAGTAATAAGTCTTGGCAATGCCCTTGGAGCTCAAGTCGAGCCGCCGCAGATCGCTGATATGGAGCCCAGCGATGCTGAGCAGCAGGGTGATGGAGAAAAATGCCATGCCAAACGACATGGCGAAGCGCGGGGTTGCGACCGGAGCGAAGATCGGCGTTAGCCGGTTCTTGAGCTTATCGAGCCAGCCATCGCCGCGCTGCGGCACTACGGCGTGCTCCGACGGAAGCGCCCCTATGGTCTGCGTCAGAATGTTGTGCACCAGATGGCGCGGCGGCTCAACCTCGTCCAGCCCCTTCAGCCAATGCATGCCCGCCATGGCCTCTTCGACCATTGCGCGACATGCCGGGCAGGACTGCCGGTGACCCTCAAACGCGGCCAGCGTAGAGCCGTGCAACGCGCCATCGATGGCTTCCGCCAACAGGCTTTCGCACTCGACGCATTGCATCCCGGATTGGTTCTCGCGGTTCATCAACTCACCTGCCTGTAACTACGTTGTAACAGCCTCGCAAGTTCCGTTCGCCCCCGATTTATGCGACTTTTCACAGTGCCTTCAGGCACTTTGAGCACTAGGGCAATGTCTTTGTAGTCCATATCTTGAAGATCGCGCAGAATAACCGCCTCCCGCAGCTCCGGCGACAGCTTCCGCAGGGCTTCATGGACTAGCTTCTGCGCCTCCTGGCTCCGCACCCGGGCTTCAGGACCGGCAGTGGGGTCTTGCAGCTTCTCGGCCAGGGTCAGGCCATCGTCCTGGTTGCCTGGCGTGGCATCCAGCGAGTCGGTAACCCGGTCATACTTTCCCTTGCGAAAGTGGTCCACCAGAAGGTTTCGAGTGACCGTCGTGACCCAGGTCATAAACGCTGCGCGCGTGGTGTCGAAGGTGCTGAGCGTGCGATACATTTTGATGAACACTTCCTGGGTCAGGTCAGCCGCATCGTCGGGCGATCCCGAAAAGCGATAGCAGATGTTATAGATCCGGCGATGATACTGCTGAACGATGTCCTGCCAAGCCGCAGCGTCGCCTGCGACACAGCGACGGACGAGGGCATTGACGGCTTGGATATCGTCCAATCAGCGCTCCCAAGGGGCGTGACTCCTGGCCCAATCCCACTCACTGCTAAAGACTTATACGAAAAAACATGGCCAGAAGTTCGATCGAATTAAGCAGACTCCGCCCGCTCCGCATTCGCCCCGAAACCCTGGACCTGCGGAGGGTTTTCGCCTGCATTGTAGCAGGGGGAGAAAGGTTGAGACGGTGACAGCGAGCGCGCTTCGAGGCCGGCAAACCGCCGCCAGACGAGGCCCGCCTCAGCGCTTGCGCCGGGCGGCTGATTCCAGTGTGGGCTGCCGCCCACGTAGCGCGGCGCTTCAGGCCGGTCTCTTTTCTCACACCCCACAGGGATGGGCTGGGGCGGTGGCGTCTGCCTCGGACCTCTAAACTGAGCCGCCCCCGCGGTTGGTAATCCGCCATGGATTTGCACGGAGAAGTCGCGCTTAACACATCGACGTGTGTCGTGAATCACCGCCAGCGACGTGGCACAACTGCTATGAAGTAGCTGAAGTCACTCCCCGCCGTCGCGTCCGGCGGGTTGATGGCCACGGAAGGATGCGGTGCCTTGCCGTAGTCGTGCACAGCTGACTGTAGTGGCCTGATCGATCGCAAGAGACCCTCGACGCAATCTGTGGCAGGCAAACACTCGACGAGCGCCGGAAGAATTCCGTAGGTTGTACGGCAGGATTACGGACTTCGGAAGCGACGCCATCGTTATTGTGCGGGTGTGGCCGGATGCCGCTCATCGTTATCTTCATCTCCGCGCTCCTGATTGAGGCTGGAGCATTGCTTTGGTTGCTCCAACGCAAGCTTAGCTGCGATCGGGAACGGGTGCGCCTGCGCCAGGAATTGGCCGCCGAATCGGCCCGCTCGCGCGACTCACAACGCCAGCTTACGGAGGAGGCGCTGAGGCAATCGCAGGCCTCTCTCCAGTCACTGGTGGACAGCGCACCTTTTGGTATCTCCCGGTGTGCGCTCGCCGAGGACCGTTTTGAATCCTTGAATCCAGCGATGCTGAAGATCCTGGGCGGATACAGTCTCGACGAAGCCTTGGGCCTGAAAATCTCAACCCAGGTTTATTCGCACCTTAAGGAACGCGGCCGGCTGCTTGAGGTGCTGAGGCGAGATGCCAGAGTTCAGGGTCAGGAAGTCAGCATGGTACGGCGTGATGGAAGCACCGTGCCGGTACGAATTTCTGGTTCGCTCACTCGCGATCCGAATACCAATAAGGAGTACTTCGCCGATTACGTCGAGGACATGACCCAGCAGAGCGCGTTGGAGCGCCAGGTCCGCCAGGTGCAGAAACTGGAAGCGGTAGGCAGACTGGCGGGAGGTATAGCGCACGATTTCAATAACATTCTGGTCGTGATCAAGCTGTCGACAGAATTGATGCTGGCTCAAATCACCCCTGATAACCCGCTCAGCAAGTCGCTGTTGCAAGTTTCCGAGGCGGCCGACCGTGCCGCAGCCCTCACCCGGCAGATGCTGGCACTCGGTCGGCAACAGATTATGCAGGTCCGCGTCATCAACGTGAACTCGGTGGTAAGCGAGACCTCGCGCATGTTGCGCCGGATCATCGGAGAAGACATTCGACTGGTGACCAAACTGTGTGACACGCTGGAGAATTCCCGCTTGGATCCCGATCAGGTGGGACAGGTGATTCTCAACCTGGCGGTCAACGCGCGCGACGCCATGCCCGAGGGCGGCATCCTTCATCTGGAAACTTCCAACGTCGCCTTGGACAATGCCTACACCCAGGGGCATCCACCCGTTCAACCCGGCCGCTACGTGATGTTGGCAGTTATCGACAGCGGAACCGGCATCGACAAGTCGGTCCTGCCTCACATTTTCGATCCTTTCTTCACTACCAAAGAAGTAGGCAAAGGCACCGGCCTGGGGCTCTCCATCGTCTACGGAATTGTGAAACAGAGCGGTGGGTACATCTGGGTTTACAGCGAACCGGGCCATGGCACAACCTTCAAACTGTACTTCCCCGCGATTAAGGCGCCGTTGGAAGATTCGCTGGTGCGCAGCGACACCTACCCGGAGCCAAGCGGGCAAACCATACTGATCGTCGAAGACGAAGCCACGATTCGCGGCAACGTTCGCGAGTGTTTGCAGCAGTTGGGCTACCAGGTCGTCGAAGCTGAGAATGGAGAGGCTGCACTGAAGGTTTGCGACGATCTGCACGGCAAAATCGATCTTGTTCTTAGCGACCTGGTGATGCCGGACATGGGAGGCTATGAACTGGCGGGCCAACTGGGCCGGCGTCACCCAGCCCTGCGAATGCTGTTCATGTCAGGCTACACCGAAGACAGTGCGGCCCGACACGACATCCTGTCGCAGGGTAGTGCATTTCTGCAAAAACCATTCAGCGTTGCGGATTTGTCGAATGCAGTTCGCCAGGCATTGGGCGTTCGCGCGTTCCCGGCCTGACGGGCTGCTGAAAAAAGCTGGCTTCATTCCCCGCGGAACAGGCCGGCCCAGGAATCGTCCAAGTTGCTCCAGCGGTCGCCTTCCATCCACTGGGCCTCGGAATCCGGCAGGTAGAGGATCCCGTGGCCCTTGGGGCAAACCATTTCCGTTCCTGACCAGTTGAACAAGATGCTGCCCGGAGCGCCGATTCGGATCGGAATGCCCAGGAGCCGTAAGCAGACACGGCAGCGCTTTTGTTGGTCGCGAATCGACCAGGACAAGGGAGCAATCGAAAGAATCAGAAACAGCCACAAGGCCACGCCATCCGCGATTGGATAAGCCGATCCAACCAGGAAAACCGCCAGCGAGTGACTGCCCATCCAAGCCAGCAGGCAGGCGGCGATCAGCAACAGTGCCGACTTCACCACAAAGAAGGCCCACCCGCGGCAGCGTTGACCCCAGCTCAACCGGGCAGGCCCCGACCCTGCGCCCTGGCGCCGCGCGTACACAATCGCAACTGCGCTTGCCATCGCCAGCATCAGGAACAAGAAGTAGGAGGCAAGAGTACGGCGCATCTCGGCCTTGGCCGAGGTGACCACCAGCAGGGACGCCGGGAAAATATACCCGGCATTTTCGCTTAGGTCGGTGAGATCGGATTCCACTCGTGCGTCTGTCGCTTCCGGTTTCATCAAGGCGACAGCGCCGATCCGTTCGACGAAGTTGGTGAACGGTGGCGAGGCTGAGTCTAGAGCGTGTTTCATAAACAGTGCCTCAGCGTAATCCAGAAGCACGCGAGATAGAAGAAGGCGCGGTAGGTGGAGAGTAGATGCTCATGACGAACCAGCAACCGGCGGAATTGACCAAGCCAAGCGTTGGTTCGCTCCACAATCCAGCGGCGAACATAACGCCGCAGTTTACGTCCATCTTCGAAGCGCCGTTGCTTGTTGTTCTTGCGATAGGGCGCAATCAGTTCGATGCCTCGCTTCTTCAGTCGCTGGCGCAGCGGGTCAGAGTCGTAGCCACGGTCGGCGATTACGCGCTCGGGCTTTTGCCGCGGCCGGCCCTTGGGACGAGGCACGCGGACTGCGGCGAGCGTGGCTTCCGCAAGCGTAACTTCTGCCGGAGAGGCACTTTCCAGCCGAACTCCCAGCGGAAGACCTTGACCGTCGACCAGTACCATCCACTTCGTGCCCTTGCCCCGCTTGGTTTTACCCACCGCGAGGCCCCCTTTTTGGCCGGGGCGAAGCTGCCGTCCAGGAAGGTCTCGTCCCATTTCAGCAGGCCCTCTTCATCCAGAGCCCCCAGCAGGGCACGCCATGCCTCCAGCCAGACGCCTTCCTCTTCCCATTGCTTCAGCCGCCGCCAGCAGGTCGAGGGCGAAGGAAACTCCTCGGGCAGGAACCGCCAAGCGGCACCGGTTTGCAGAATCCACAGAATGCCTTCCAAACAGGCCCGGTTCAACGCCCACGGTCGGCCCCGGTTGTCCCGCCGACGCTTTGGTTCGGGAAGTAATGGCCCAATCAGCTCCCACTGCTCGTCCGTCAACAGCTTCTGCCGTTTCTTCATGACAGAAGCTCACCAGTTCACCTGCCTCACGCATAAGTACCTGATGTGAGGCCGAACCTATTTATGAAACACGCTGTAGCAAAGTCCAGACTCCTATGCCGGAGGAGACCAGGCGGAAATTGCGAGGCAGAACTCCAAGGATGACTTTCTCGTTGCCGTCCACCACGATTCGCCGGCCGATCGCATCCCGGCTACTCTTGAACTGAAGGGCCCAGAGTTCGTTGCTGAGTACGACACAGTTGGCACAGCGCTGCCCATCGCCGCCTTCAAATGCGCGCCCCAGCGTTGCCTTTACGCCCAGAATGTCGAAGAAGTCGGGAGCAACTCGGGCGGATAATATCGGTACCGTCCGCTTGCCCGCTGCCAGCTTGCCGGGCCCCCACGAGTAAGGCGCGACGGCGTCGAGCAACTTGCTCGTTCTCCATGCGGAAGCAAGATCCAGCAGCGTCTCGGAGCGGAAACGCCTGAACTTGCCATTCAGGCTGACGATGCAGACCCGCTCCGGAACAGAGACGGCGGATGAAAATAGCGACCGGGCAAACGGGATGAACCCGCCTCCCCAGATCATCACCACCAGCAGCACAACAATCGCTGTCAGGCAACTTGCAGGTGAGCGCCGCACCTGATCGGCCCGGCGCAGGAATCCCTCGCGCTCGTAGCGGGACCAGAAGGCCTCGAAGAATAAGCCCCAACAGTATCTTGCCAGTTCGAGCTTTTTCTCGCGACTAAGCTGGCCTGATTCGGCCAGGAAGTGGCACCAATGCCACAGTTGTCCGTACCGCAAGGCGCGCCATTCGCGGCGTGGTCCGCGCGGCACCAGCCAGCTCGCCAGCCACACCAATGCCCGGCAACCCCAGATGGTCCTCCGCAATGGATCAGGCAACCGCATGTCCTCACCCAGTGAGATGATTAAAACACAACCGATGTGCGCCCAGTCCAGCCGGATTCGCGTCCCCTGAACATCACTCTGTGCACTAGCGCACATTCACAATCGGCGCAAAACAGGTACGATGGACTCGATCGCTCCTCGCGGATGGTCGGCTGGCTGGCGATTCCGTCTGACACGTGGGGGCAATGATTCGCGCTTAGTTATTTCGAGGGGAAATCAATATGGCCGAACCAAGTTACGAAGAACTGAAAGCCAGAGTCGCGGAGTTGGAAAAGACTCAGGGGCGTAAGCGGGGCAGTCTGGAATTTAAGGTCAGCGAAAAGGGCGGGATGAGCGTATATGGCCTGGGACGATTCCCGGTCACCCTTTATTACGAGCAATGGATCCGGTTGCTCGATCAGGTCGATCAGCTTCGCGAGTTTCTGGAGGCCAACAAGGCTGGCATGAAATTGAAGCACACGGACTAATGGCTGCAGGTGGGTAAGGCGGAATTGCAGGGGCCTGCCCTGACTTGTAGGCGCGGGCCGCAATGGTAGTGCGCCCACGCGGCCATCAGCGTGGCGCGTGTATAATTTTCCAGGAGCGCGCCCGTAGCTCAGCTGGATAGAGCGATTGCCTCCGGAGCAATAGGTCGGGAGTTCGAATCTCTCCGGGCGCGCCAGTAAGTTTCCGCTGGTCGGGAGCTCGGGAGTTTGTTCCCCGACAACCGGTGCGCCAAGTCCGAATGTTCTTCACGTACATTCTCCGCAGCGACAAGACCGGTCGTTTATATACCGGCCACACTTCTGACTTAAGCCGTCGTTTAGCAGAGCACAATTCCGGTATGACGACCTCGACTCGCCATGGTGCCCCGTGGCAACTTCTATATTTCGAAACCTTTTCGTTTCGTACCCAAGCAATGAAGCGCGAGCGCCACCTCAAAACGGGCAAGGGACGTGATGAAGGGATGGCCGTCCTTGCCAAAGCGGCCTCAACAACAGCCCACCGCATTCCTAGTGTTCCTAGCGCGCCCGTAGCTCAGCTGGATAGAGGTCGCCGCGGCGACCCTCCGGAGCAATAGGTCGGGAGTTCGAATCTCTCCGGGCGCGCCAGAGTTCCTGCCGACCCAAGCCTCTAGACTTTGGCTACCCAAAACATTCTTACCTTGGACGCCGATCTGCCTGCGAACCTCCTCGCGCATCTGGCTTACAATGAACCGTTGCAAATGCAAGTATCTGGCAGACGTTAGCGAACCTCATTAACGGCCTGAAGATTCCGGGGCGAAACTCCGCGCGGGTGCGCGAGAAGGTTTGGACCGAGGTGAACATGGGTGGACTCTGGCAGGACTTCCGATACGCCGCGCGCGTGCTCGGCAAGAACCCAGGCGTCCCCGCACTCATGGTCTTTATGCTCGCACTGGCCATCGGCGCCACCACGGCAATTTTCAGCGTGGTATACGGCGCGTTGCTGCGCCCGCTACCGTACCCCGATTCCAACCGGATCATGGCCCTCTTCGAGGTCACCTCGAAGGGCAGGCCGTCGCGCCTGGCCGACCCGAACTTCGACGACTTTCGCGATCAAAACCGCAGCTTCCAGGCGATTGCGAAGTACAGTGACGACATTGCATCGGTTTCGGGTGCTTCGCAGCCGACGCGCACAACGATTGCGCGCGTCTCCCCCGACTTTCTCAAGGTCTTCGGTATGCAGCCGATCCTGGGACGGGATTTCAGCGCCAGCGACGCGAAAAAAGGGGCCGGTCCCACCGTTCTTGTCAGCCAAGGATATTGGAAGCAGTATCTCGGATCGCCGCGGGACCTCTCGCAGTCGCACCTGAAGATTGATGGCGCGCTATTCTCCGTGATCGGCGTGCTCCCTGCCGGGTTTCGTTTTCCGGCAGACGCAGAGCTATGGCTGCCGGCCGATTTGGACGGCGAAAATCCAAGCCGCACGTCGCACAACTATTCTGCCGTCGGGCGTCTTCGCGACGGGGTGACGGTCGAGCAAGCGAATCAAGACATTAGCGCGATAGCGCGACGCATTCACGACGCCTCGAGCGAGCAAGGCGACTATCTTCTGAAAGATGGAATCGCCACCTCGCTACAAGACGCGATTACCGGCAAGGTCCGCTCTCCACTGCTGGTGCTGCTCGGCGCGGTGGGATTTCTGCTGCTGGTGGCCTGCGCCAACGTGGCGAATTTGCTGCTGGCACAAGCGTCGGCGAGAGAGCGTGAGCTCGCCATTCGCAGCGCGCTCGGTGCGGTGCGCGGGCGACTGATGCGTCAATTCCTTACCGAAGCTTTGCTGCTGTCGCTGGTCGGCGGGGGCCTGGGCGTGCTCGGAGCGTTCTTGGGCGTGAAGGGATTGGTGGCGCTGGCGCCGGGGAATCTGCCGCGCTTGGACAGCGTCTCGATCAGTATTCCGGTACTTGGGTTCGCGTTCTTCCTTTCCACCGCGGTCGCCGCCGGCCTGGGGACGTTCACCGCCGCGCGCGCGACTTCCGGGGACCCGCGCCAGGGCCTGGCGGAAGGCGGGCGTGGACAAGCCGGATCACAAAGCAGCCAGCGCGTTGGCCTGGCAATCGTGGCAGCGCAGATCGCCATCACCTTGGTTCTTGTGGTCGGGGCGGGATTGCTCGGGCGCAGCCTGATGAAAGTGCTCGAAGTGAATCCCGGGTTCCGGGTGGACAACATTGTCACCATGGACGTCTCGCTTCCGTGGGTGGACGATCCGAAAGCCACGGCAGGTCAGGCAATTTTCTTTGCACACCTGATTGACCGGCTCAAACAAATCCCGGGAGTGCGCAAGGTTGGCGCGACGAGCGGCCTGCCCATGGATGGTGGTCTTCCCGACGGGATGTTTCTGCCAATGACGCAAGCTGAGGTCCCCAAGACCGCGGACGGTCTTGCGCCACTGTTCCAACAAAAAGAGCGCATCGGCAATGCGGACTTCGGCGTCGTCACCGAGGGATACTTCCAGGTCCTCGGAATTCCGTTGATTCGCGGGCGAATCTTCGACCAGCGCGACGGCGCGAATGCTCCGCACGTCGCCGTGATCAGCGAATCGCTGGCGCGCGACCGTTGGCCAAATCAGGACCCAATCGGCCACACCATTGAGTTTGGAAACATGGATGGCGACTTGCGTTTGCTGACTATCGTCGGGATCGTGGGCGACACTCATGAATATGGCCTCGATGCGCCGCCGCGTCCGACCGTTTACGTAAATTTGTTCCAGCGGCCCCGCCCGGCGATCACCGTAACGATGCTAAGCGATGCCGACACGCGGTCAGTCACAGCGGCCGCGCGCCGAATCCTGCAGGACCTCAACCCAGAGATTCCGGCGCGATTCCGGACGTTTTCGCAAATCTATTCAGCTTCGCTGGGCTCGCGGCGATTCAATGTCGTTCTCGTCGGCTTCTTCGGAATCACCGCGCTGCTGCTGGCCACGGCAGGGGTATTTGGCGTGATGGCCTATTCGGTCAGCCGCCGCACCCACGAAATTGGCGTGCGGGTCGCCCTCGGTGCAGGTTCCGGCGACGTTCTCAGGATGATCCTGGGCCAGGGATTGCGCACAATCTTGATTGGGGTGGCGATTGGGATTGCCGGGGCGCTGGCCCTTACCCGCACCGTGGAGTCGCTGCTGTTTGGCGTGACTGCCACCGATCCGCTGACTCTCGCCGGGGTGACACTGCTGCTGGTTGGGGCAGCGCTACTGGCTTGCTACCTTCCGGCGCGGCGGGCCACGAAAGTAGATCCAATGGTTGCATTGCGGTATGAGTAGTATTGGGCAGACAACGGCGGGACTCCGGAACGGCTCTAACCTATTGCGCGGTGCCTGCGGCGCATCGCTTGAGGTGAACCATGCAGAGTTGGAAGAAAGCAATCGTATTTGGCTCCATCGGCGTCGGCGCCGTGCTGGTCATCGCCCGCCGCCGCCCTCTCGGAATGGCTTTTGCGGCGGCTGGTCTGGCGGTCCTGGCCTCAGAGTATCCCGAGAAGTTCGAAGCGGTGTGGGAAAGCGCCCCTGACTACCTGCAAAAGGGCGCGCAGATTTTCTCCACGCTGCAAAAAATTGGAGAAGGCTTTGCCGAGAAAGCGGAGCGGCGGAGCGTCAGCGCCTGGCGCGATTTGCGCGCGCACGGTGCGTGAGGTCTTGCCTTCCAGGCCGACCAAGATCAGCAACTCGAGCAGAGCTGCCTTCGTCAATTTGAGCGAACCAGCAGGTGTGCCGCAGGTGGGAAATCTTCGGCGCGACCCTTAACTTTCACTCAATTCCCAATTGCTTGCGCGCCTCGGGACTGATCCGCTCGGGCGTCCACTGTGGATACCACACAATGTTTACCGTGGCGTTGGACACGCCCGCCATTCGCAGCAGGCGCTGCTGGACCTGGTTGCTGATGTCTTGGGAAGAGGGGCAGCCCGGGGCCGTCAACGTCATTTCGACTTCAACATCTTCGCCTTGCAGGTTGTTGACTTCCGTTGGTTTCATCCGAACTTCATAAATCAAACCGAGGTCAACGATGTTAACTGGGATCTCCGGGTCGTAACACTCTTTGAGCGCTGAGATGACATCTTCCTGGGTCAGGGCCATGCAAAACCTCTGGCTTTAGTCTAACGGGAAGCGGCCATATCCGTCTTGCCGGTGGTCGTCAAACCTGTCGGGTTAGAACATTCCCCAGAATTGGAGGAGGGTCAGAGTTTTCTAGCTTTGGGCGATTGGTCATTGCCGCGTTCAACTTTTCCTGACGACTCCTCGAATCGCGGCCCGGGATGGATGGTTTCGATGCGGCGGTGGTGCTCGGCATCGCTGGGCACCGTCCATCCATTCTCCTGCTCGACCACCCGCACGATGGCAAGACCTTTGTTGGGCAGCACCAATCCAGCCGTCGTCACCGATACTTCGCTCTGCTCCCAGATACGTGCCAACATGTGGTCCTTCACTCGCGCTACCAGCCGTGGAGCATCGCTGGAGGCAATCACCACACCGCGGTCAGCTTGCCCGGCAGGTGTCAGCACTACGAAGCGTGCGCTCAGGACCTTCTCGTCGAAGTGCCCAAAGACGAATTGGAAAGCTTCAGGATGTTCCGGGATGCCCCCGTCGCCGGCGTAGTTCACCACGTATTCCTCATCGACCGCATCCCCCGGCGAGAGCACGGCCAGCGCGCTACCCGGATTCTCCGGCTCAGGTTTCATTGCGGTGACACTGCCGTCGGAATGGAAAGTTTGCAGTTGCAAGACTTGAGCGCCGTGCGGGAAACCTGCTCTTCCCAAACGCTGGATGTCCTCTGCACTTGAAAAGCGAGTAGTCGTGTGAACGTACAGCGAGACGCTGCCATCGGGCCGCAGAATCGCAACATGATCATTCACCAGCACAACAGGTGCGCCAGAGAAGCGCGCGGCATTGGCCTGCATCAGTTGGACGGCATCGCGACGATAAGGGCCGTAGAACTGTTTGGCGTCCGCCGTTGGGTCGTTGCTACTACCGGCAGCGGCCAGGCGACGGTATGCCGAGGCATTGGGCGCAATCCGCAGCCATGCGACGGCTGCGCGTGCCGCGGCGGAATCGTCGCCGGCTAGTTGCAACTCGCGAACCAGCATCAGGCGCGCGGAACGGTTCAACGGGGCCGCCGCCAGCAATTGCTGTAACGCCCGTGCGGCTTGGCCATGACGTCCCTGGCTGGCCAACGACTGCGCATACGCCAGCGACTCGGGAGCGCAGCCGTCCAACTTCTGCTGCGCAGCGGCCGCCTCTGGGAATTGCCGCTGGCTGCGATAGAACGTTATTGCCTGGTTGAACGTTTCACACGACGGATGTTCCGCCGAACGCCGCGACCAGATCAGCCCCGTTTCGTCCCCGGAATCTGCGAGACCCGGATCGCCGTCGATTACGCCGCCCAATGTCTCCAGCGCGCTGATGTCGTTGGGGCTCGCTGCCAGGACACGTCTGGCAAACTTGGCCGCCTCAACCAGGTGACCGTCAGCCAATGCCCCTTCGCCGAGCGCCTGCTCCGTAGCTAAAGCTCCGGGCGCCAGTAACAGGACACGGTTCCAGGTTTGGAGACCTTCTGGCGCGGTGGGATTTTCGCGCGTCCACGACTGTGCCAAAAGAAACTGCAATGCAGCTGAATGTGAGGCAGAGGGCAGCGCCTTGATTTGCTCGATCGCCGTCCCAAACTCCCCGGCGGCGTAGGCAGCCGCAGCCAGATCGTAAGTCAACTCCTCCACGGACAGCTTGGCCCGTAGTGGAGTGGACACCTCCGAGGCGAGCGGGGATACCGCTATCCTCAGTGGCGTAGCCGCGCCGGAGAATTTCGCCAATACCCGGTGTGGACCGGCCAGGACTTCGACCGTGGCGGAGCCGCGAACGTGTTTTCCGCGCAGGCCGGCCTCTTGCCGCAATACCCGCTTGCCATCCACGTAAATTTCGAGCGGCCCAACGCTTTCGAAGCGCACCGTCCAGGCTCCCGGTGCGAGCGAGGCAAAATGCGCAGCCGCGTAGAAGGTTCCGCGAGGCGAGAGATAGGGAGGAAGGCTAATGATTCCGTCGGGAAATTGGAAATTCTCAACCGCGCGGTTGTCATAAGACGCCAGCGTCAAATCGTCATTCGGCGATATCGACATCTGGTCGAAGTCGAGCAACGGGTGCCGTCCCAACGGACCCACAATGCGCCACTCGGTCAAAATGCCGGACGCGCGCGCCAGGGCTCCGGGCGCGAGTCGCGGAACTCCATCCATCGCGGCACGTAGCAGGGCAGCACTCAGTTCCGGCCAATCCTCGCTGGAGTTTGCCAGCAGCGTTTGCACGCGGGGAATGGCCGCTCGAAACTCGGGCGTATTGGCTGCCGCCTCGCGGACACGAACCGCCGCTAACCGAATCCGTGGATCCTGGTTGGCCGCGCCACCGATTTCGCACAGACGCAGGGCGGCATTGAGCATGGTCGCATGATCGGCCTGCATGGCGGCGGCTTCCATCTGCACAAATAGCGCCTCGGCGTCGCGATGGTCGCGTCGCCAGGCGCGTTCGGCAAGGTGGCGCGCGCGGACCAGGTTGGCATTCACAAACATCGCAGTCGCAGCGGAGCGCGAAAGCACCGATTCGGAAAGCGGTTCAGAGTGAGGCGAGACTTTTCCAAGCGAGCCGCCGCGCGCCTCGACGCGGGGACGAGTGACTTCAGGGACGCTTTCGCGCTCCAGGCGGGCGAGCGTCCGATCCTGGGCGAAGAGGGCCGGCACGGCAGGCGCCATTGCCACCCATAGGACCAATATCCCACGCACTGCTTTCATGCTGTAATCTTTCGGCATCCGGAATTGCCGCGGCCCACCCCAGCCCGCCGGCAGCGGTTGCCCCATCCTTCTGGCAAACAAGTTATCTCGCAGGAGATGAAGAAGATTAACCGACACCAATGGCGTCGGCAAGAAGATTTTTCGCAATTGGTCTACTACTTTTCCGTGATCGTAGCCATCACCACATGCAAACTTGACCGGCTCTGGGTAGAATCTGATGGGAAATTTGTGCGCAGGAGGAAATGGTGAAAGCGATCCGGGTCCACGAGTTCGGCGGTCCTGAAGTCATGAAGCTGGAGGACGTCCCAGATCTTCAGCCCGGTCCGGGACAAGTTGTGGTGCGCATTCATGCTGCTGGCGTAAACCCGGTGGAGGCTTATGTTCGTACCGGAACCTACGCGATGAAACCGAATCTGCCCTACACTCCGGGCACGGACGCCGGTGGTGTCGTCATGGCTGTCGGATCAGGCGTCAAGCGAGTGAAGGCCGGCGACCGCGTCTATACCACTCTCACTAACAGCGGCACGTACGCCGAGCAGGTCCTATGCGGCGAAGCCCAGGTGCATCGCCTGCCCGACACCGTGAGCTTCGAACAGGGCGCCGCCATGGGCGTTCCCTACGGCACGGCGTATCGTGGATTGGTTCAGCGTGCCGAGGCCAAGCCCGCGGAGACCGTCTTGGTTCACGGTGCGAGCGGCGGAGTCGGTAGCGCAGCCGTGCAATTGGCACGCGCCGCCGGTATGACCGTCATCGGTACGGCGGGCAGCGAGCGCGGCCTCGAATTGGTGAGCAAGGAGGGCGCCCATCATGTTCTCAACCATGCGTCCGAGGGTTATCTCGACGAGTTGATGAAGCTCACCGATGGCCGTGGCGTGGACGTCATCCTGGAGATGCTGGCCAACAAGAATCTGGCTAAGGACCTCACGGTGCTGGCCAAGAAGGGGCGGGTGGCGGTAATCGGAAGCCGCGGCACAATCGAGATCAATCCGCGGGACACCATGGCGAGGGACGCGGACATCCGTGGCCTGACCCTGATGAACACTTCCGAGCAGGAATATAAGGTCATGCACGCCGCTCTGGTCGCGGGCCTGGAGAATGGAACGCTGCGTCCGGTGATCGGGCAGCGGATTCCACTCGCCGAAGCGCCGCGCGCTCATGTTGAGATCATGAAGCCGTCAGGCGCACACGGAAAGATCGTGCTGGTGCCGTGACTGCGGGAGAATCCGGCAACGGACACGGCAATGCGACCGGCACGGGCATTCCCTCAGAAGAAATCAGGAGAGCTCTGTCAACACAGCTTCAGGCCGCTGCGTGTACCGGCGCCTGCAGCTTATCGAGGATTACCTCCAGCACCGTACAGCGCTTACGCAATCGGTCCCTGAATTCGTGGTGATCGGCTTTGGCGATCTCTCGCAACAAATGGGTCTGATGCTCTTGCAGGAGATTTAGAAGCAGGTCTTCTTCTTCCGCGGTCAACCGGAGTTCCATCATGGCGACCTCCACGTAACCATGTCTCGCTAGGTTAATTGTAGGCTTTCGAGTCCAGCTTGCAACAGCCCCGATGCGTCCTCCTGCTTGCCCGACTGAGGTTGCCCCCACTGTTGGGAACGTGGCGAGGGGTGTCAGTCACGGTTCGCCTCGGAGCTACATGACGCCGCGCTTGCCCTACGCCCTTACAATCAAGGCATGCCCCGCCTGAACCTGGCCTGCCGATGCTTCGCAGTGAGCGTTGTGTGCTTCGCGGTATTGCCAATCGTTGCAGGCGAGTCAGGCATTTCAGCCTTGCCGACAGCGGTTGTGCACGCAATGGCGGGTCGTCGTGGCGCAGCTGTGGTCGTCGATGTCCAATCGGGACACCTCCTTGCGGCTTACCATCTCAATGTAGCCGCGCGTCGCGTAGTGCATCCCGGCTCCAGTATTAAACCCTTCACGCTGCTGGCGCTCCTGCAAGCGGGAAAACTCGACGCGCACACCGCGCTCATGTGCAAACGCACGGTTTCCATTGGCCGCCACCGACTCGATTGCTCCCATCCGCCGACACCGGGGCCGCTGGTCCCAGCTAGTGCGCTGGCGTACTCCTGCAATTCGTACTTCACGACCGTCGCAACGCGCCTGACCCCCGCGCAATTGCGCGACAGCTTCGTGCAGACCGGCTTCAGTTCTCGCACAGGACTCTCGCCGGATGAAGCCGCCGGAAACCTTGCGCTCAGCCATTCATCGGAGCAATTGCAACTGCAAGCCATTGGCGAGTGGGGAATCAGCGTAACGCCGCTGGAGTTGCTGCATGGCTATCTCAATCTGGCGAAACTTGCCCAGGCCGACCCCAATGGAAAATTCTCCCCGATTTTTGAAGGTCTGCAACAGTCGGTTACCTACGGTATGGGTCAGGTGGCCCAGCCGAATGGGCCGGTGAAAATCGCGGGTAAGACCGGAACGGCGATGGCTGACGAAGGTCCATGGACGCATGCCTGGTTTGCCGGCTATGCGCCCGCTGAGAATCCGCAGATCGCGCTGGTCGTCTTCCTGGAAAAAGGGCACGGCGGCACGGATGCGGCCAGTGTTGCACGCGAGATATTTGCGGCCTTCGCGGTTGACCACAGTGCTGGGGTCGCCGCGATCGCAAAGGGAGCAGGGAAGTGAAGCGCTGGCTGCCGCAGATCGGTCTGCTGCTCGTGCTGTCAACAGCGGGCGGCGCTGTGTTGGGCGAGCACGACGCTGCCAAAGCGTCGCGTACTGGGTTTCCGCAAACCGTGCGAGTACGGCTGTGGTACCTGCATCCGCCGCGCGAATTGCGAATTCGCGCCGATGCCGGTCGAGCACAGATGCGGAGCTGTGCAACCTGCAAAACGACCGCTATCGCGGCTGCCGCAGTGCACGCCACAGGATCGAGAATCGGGGTCGAAGGCAACAAGTTGTTCTTCTCTGAAATTCGCGTGACCGGTACGTATCAAATGAACGCTATAGGCGATCCGCCACTGCGAGCCGATTTTCCCATTGAGATTCGCGCTAGTGACAGCCACCTGCTCATCACCGCATTCATGCCGATGGAGGAGTACATCGCGGGTGTGCTCGCCGGAGAAACAGGAAACTTCAAGTCCGATGAGGCGCTTAAGGCCATGGCGATTGCGGCGCGCACTTACGCGATGCATTTTGGCAGCCGCCATGCCCTGGAAGGATTCGACTTCTGCGACACCACCCATTGCCAGGACTTGCGCATCGCCGGCATTGACGCCCATTTGCGCGGCATCGCCGACGCCACCGCGGGCCAGGTCCTCTGGTATGACGGCGAACCGGCGGCCACTTATTATCACGCCAACTGCGGAGGCACCACTGAGGACGGGCGCTTTGTTCTCGGCAGCAATGAGCCGCGCGCACCCTTCCTGGTCCAGCACTCGGACCAGTACTGCTTGCGCAACGGGAGCACGCAATGGCGCACCGAAGTTGCCAAGCGCGAGTTGCAGCGTGCTCTCGCGGCCGATGGCATCGTAGTTCCTGGCACTCTGCGTTCGGTATCCGTGCTGCATCGCACGCCCAGCGGACGCGTCGAGTTTCTTTGCGTTACCGGCAGCGCTGCCATCACGGTGCCAGCGCTGACGTTCCGCTCGGCCATCGGCCGTCACATTGGATGGGACCGCATGAAGAGCAACTGGTACGACGTAAGCGACGCAGGCGACCGCATAGCCTTTCATGGCCGGGGCTCCGGGCACGGGGTTGGAATGTGCCAGGTGGGCGCTGAAGTCATGGGCGAGGAGGGTCATTCCTATCGCGAGATCCTCAGCTTCTACTACCCGGGGACGCGCTTGGGCATCAGCGCGCAGGGCATACCGTGGCAGCAGCTTGCCAACGAAGATGTCGCGTTGCTCACCACTCGTCCCGATCGTGACCGCTCTCTCTTGCCGCTGGCGACCGGATTCATGCATGAGTCCGAAGAAAATACTGGGCTGCTTTATCGCGCTTCTCCACGCCTGAAGATTTATCCGACAGTTGCAGCTTTCCGCAACTCTACGGGCGAGCCGGGATGGGTGGCAGCTTCCACTCGCGGGCGCACCATCCAGATGCAACCCTCCGACGTGTTGCGCGAGGCGGGCACGCTGGAGAGCACCATTCGCCACGAACTGTTGCACATGCTGATCGACGCATACGCGCTCCCGGGTACGCCGCTCTGGTTCCGTGAAGGGCTGGTGCTGTACCTCACCGCGCCGAACGCCTCTTCAAAGGCAAGCGAGAACTTCAACGATTTGAACAGCCTGGAGAAGGTGCTCCGGGCCCCGGCGAGCGAGGAAGAATTACGACACGCTTACGCCGGCGCCCGTGCGCGGGTGGCACAACTGGCGCGACAGCACGGCAAAGCAGCCTTGCTCGATTGGGTGCAGAACGGCTTGCCCGCCAACCTGGCGGCGAGTGGGACTCAGCGCCTATTGCCATTTAGAATAAGGTGATTATGCGGGTCAAAGACTTCTCGAAGGCCGTTGCTCCTGAGCCGAGCGTCATGGCGGCAATTCGGGCCGAAGCCAAACGCAACAAAAAGTCAACCCTGACCATGCGACAGATCGACCGGGAAATCGCGGCATTTCGTCGAAAAAGAAGACTGAACAATGTCGCGTCCAAGCGTCGTGCTTGAGTACCCTATTGCCCCTCGGGAATGGCGGAGTCCACAATTGCCATCGAGTCAGAGCCCAGCACAATCGGCTCAGGATCTTCTTTCTCCACTCGCGTACCGACGACCAACAACAGCGCCACCCATGCGGTAATTAACAGAACATAAGCCAGGAAGAATCGCAGACCCATGCTCCAAGCCTGTTTGCGCAGGTCGCTGAGGTCGGGGATCCACCGCACCAGTCGGTACGGAACATACGCCCCGACCAGCATCAGCGCACAGAACCATACCCAGTACACTGGCCGCAGCAAGACGCGCAGGGATCGCGCCATGCGCTTCAGTCGGAATCCGGCGGCCGCAACCGTGCTCGCGATAGGCAGCCAAATCGCCGGCATGAGCACCCAGACCTTGAATAAGATCAACCAGTTGAGATCGCGCATCACATTTCGTGGGGGCGGCCCAGCGTTCCACTTCTGCCGGATCCAGACCGCCGCCTGCGGCGTGTAGGTCCGGAGATTCCATAGCAGCCACACCAGCGCCGCAAAACTGGCAGCCCACACCGCCAGCGCAATCATGTGCCGCAGAGCATGGCGAAAGGCGCGCCACAAAGTTGCATTGTCGCGAAACTCTGCAACCCGGAAATAGGCGAACGTCCCGGCGCGCAGCCACACTCCGCAGAAGATGACCACCACCGCGATCAGCGCGGAGCCTGCCACCTGCCAGCCATGCGCATCCGGCATCAGCAGCCAGAAATAAACGGCAGCCAGCAGCGCGGCATTGCCGACCAGGTTCAGCAGCCACAACTTCGCCACGCCACTATGTTTCGCGGTCATTTCACCGTCACCGTCAATCGCATCGCTGGTCGAAAGATACTCGGGCTGATACATCGGTTCCACGCTGGTCGGGCTCACGCGGAAGAGTGCCGGGGTTCACCACCTTCAGCAGGTACACATATTCATGCTGCCCTTGCGGGAAGTACAGGTTGAAGAAGGTAGTGCGATCGTCGCGCAGTTCGCGATTGCTGTACCAGCGGCCCCACCAATCAGGACGCTCATCCAATTCGTACAGATCGTCACGCGCAATCGACTCGGTCCCTGAGGGGATCGGGTCCTCGATCATCAGGTACCTCCAAACATTTCCGCCGACGGTAAGGCGCACCGCCAGCGTGTCGCCCACCTGCACCGCTCCCGTGAGTTTATCGAGGTGATACACGACGCGGCCGTCCTTCTGTTGCGAGCGACAGCCGGTAATATTCGCGCGCCACACTGAGCTTGAAGCTGCCGGTGTTCACCACCTTCGACTCGTTGGAGTAGTACTCTCCGCGCGCCGACCAGTACAGCCGTCCCTCCCCGATCTTCGCAATCCGAATCTGGTTCGTTCCCGATGCCAGTTGCGATTCATTCAGCGCAATCGTGGTCGCCGGAGCCAGCGCGTCGGCCGCGGTGAATTTCTTCGTCGGCTACCGTCTTGCCGTTCACCTGCATCTCGACGCTGTAGTTCGGCTGCAACTCTTTGCGTGCGTTCCAGGTAATCGGTCAGCCCGTAGATCACCATCGCCGTCTGCTCGGTCGAATCCCAGTAGTAGCCCTGGTCGCGATGGTTCACCAGGTAAACCGCGGCCTTCGGCAGCAGCGGGCTGCTCTGCGTCGGTGTGGTCCAGAAGTTTCAGCGCGTACGCGGTTGTCTCGCGGCGTCGTGTCGCCGTAGAAATCCATCAGATAGTTGTTGTCGCTCGGCCACCAGGCTTGCGAGTCGTCCTGTTTCGCCTCGGCTTCAATTTGCTTGCTCAAGTCGTTGGCGCGGCCATCGTTCATCTCCAGCATGGCCAGTCCAAGCAGCGCCTGGCCGTAGGCGGTTAGCGTCGAGCGCTGGTTCCACACCGAATCGAGTACTGCCGTATCATGCGTTCCGCTCAACACCAGAGCGTAAGCCATGTAGGCGCGCAGGTCGGTCTTGACCTTCTCCGACCGATCGAACTGCGGACGCAGCCAGCCGCGCTCCGCGGTCCATCGCGTCCTGCTTGACGTCGAATCCCGCCGCCTTCGCCTGGCTTAGCCCGGCCAGATACGTACGCCGTCATGAATGGCTGGCTATCGTCGGTCTGCCACCAGCCCCAGCCGCCGTCGGGATGTTGATAGTTGTAGAGGCGGTCGAGGCCCGCCTGCACCTGCTTGTTCAGCACTTGCGGATCGATGTTCGACTTCACTCCCAGCTTCTTCAGTGCGTTTGCCACCAGCACATCGGGCAGGAAGCTCGACATGGTCTGTTCGGTGCAGCCATAGGGATAGGACGTCAGAAAGTCGAGGGCGGCGAACACCGTGCCCGCAATCGACGGCGTTACGCTAATCGTCAGCTTGCGCGTTCCCGACCTCGGCGCCCGCCGGGAAGGTCAGCGGCTGTACCGTGTCGCTTCTGCCTGCGACCGCGACCGATCCCGACTTCGCCACCGCCAGCTTCACGCCGAAGGGAACCACCGGCAGCGTCAGTTCCATCGCGTCGCTCTCGACGTCGGTCAGCGCTTTGCCCAGCACCCGCGCTGAATCCACGTCGAGCACGCGGACGCGGTAGTCCACCTTCATCAGTCCACGGCTGGGCACATTCACATTCTGTTGGCCGCCACTCGAGCACCTGCAGGCCCGTCGAATTCCATCGAGACATGCGCCGACTTTGTCGGTCGGCAGATAGTTCTGCACGATGGTCGAGAGCGTGATCTCGTCGCCGCGGCGGAAGAAGCGCGGCACCACCAGCCGCACCATCAGGTTCTTGCGCACGATGGTGTTCACCACCGCGCTGCCGACCTTGGTGTCCTGCGTGACGCCGCGCGTGGTCGCGCGCCACGACGTGATGGCGTCGGGATAATCGAAGTGCACCGTGGCCTGTCCGTTGCTGCCGGTGCGCACGTCGGCCACCCAGTACGCGGTGTCAGGGAAAGCCTTGCGGACCTTGGGTTGCACCAGGCGCTCGGGCTTGAGCTGCGCCATGCGCGTTTCGACGAGCGCACGTTGGCCAACTGCATCGCGCGCTTGCCCGCCTGCCCGCTGAAGTAATAGGTCAGCGAGGTCTCGGTGCTGACCTTCGAATAGACGCGGCCATAAAACGCGTTCATGATGCTGCCCGCGGTTTCCGGCTTAATGGCGTAGATGGCCTCATCCACCACGCCCAGGCTGAACTCCGCCGCCACCGGCTTGCCGCTGGAATCGGTCGCCTTGATGGTGTAGCTCGCCGCTTCGCCCGGCTGATACTGCGGCTTGGAGGGCAGCAGTTGCACATTCAGTTCGTGCTGCGTAGGCGGCACGGTCAGGCTCTTCGATCCCTGGTACAGCTTGTTGCCGCGGATGAACACCGCCGCCACATAGAAGTTCGGTGCGTACTCCGGCTTGACCGGGACATCCACCGTGATGCTGCCGCCGCTGCTCTTGATCACCTGCCCGGAGTAGAGTCCGTTGCCTTCCGCCGTCACCAGCACCGACGCCGGCTCTTTGCCGGTGACGATCAGCACATGCGCCGTGTCGCCCGGCTGATAGGTCTTCTTGTCGGGGACAATCTGCACGCGCTCCTGCGGCGGGCCCGCTCCACCACGGGCTCTCGCCCGGAGCCCACAGGTATGCAGTGGTCTCGACCTCGCGACTTCTCCGGCGTCGTTGCGCTCACGCGCACGCGGAACTCGCCCGCATCGGGGATGGTGAGCTTGACCTGCGCCTTGCCGCTGGCGTCGGTTTGTCCCTGCGTCGTGGTGACGGACTGGCCCGCGCCCTTGCGCCAGTCCCAGCGATTCATCTCCACTCGGAACGCGCGTCTGCACCGGCTTCTTGTCATAGTCCTGCGCGGTGATAGTGACAGTCGCCGTGCTGCCCTGGGTGTAAACGTACGAGTTCGGCTCGGCAGTCAGGAAGAAGCTGCCGTAGGTCGCGAGCGCGAAACCGTGTCCCGCGATCTCGCGGTTGCCGGCATCGGTCACGCGCGCCTCGATGCGATAGACCAGGTCCCGCTTCTTGCTGTCAACTTTGGTCGGGAATCGTGATTTGCAGCTTGCCGTCGGCATCGAGCGTGCCGCTCTTCTCGCTCTCCTGCTCGCCACCGTAGTTGTCGTCTGCGTCTGGGTTGTCACCTTCGGAATTATCGCCCTCCTGACCTGCGCCGGCTTCGTCGTCGCCTTCGTCGCGTCCCAACGGCCAGTAGTTCGAGGTGTGCACCACCCACTTCACCTTGGCGTTGGCGACCGGCTCGCCAAAGTAATAGCGCGCGTCGATCGTCGCCTTGATCGGCTGGCCCTTGCAGCACGCGCGGCGTCTGCGCCGTCACCTTCACCTGGTACTCGGGCTTCTTGTAGTCCTCCACCGAGAAGCTGGTGCCTTCGACGTAGCGCTCGCCCATCTGCATCGAGAGGTAATAGAAGCCGAGGTTCGCGTCGGCGGGAATGGCGTAATCCCAGTCCGCCGTGCCCATGTCGGAGAGTTTCACGGTCTGCTGCCAGATGGTCTGGTAGCTCTGCGGATCGCGCAGTTCCAGCCGCAGCTCGCGGTCTTGCGGAATCACGTAGCCGCTCGTCGTCTGGGCGCGCACGATGGTCTTGAAGTGCACGATGTCACCGGGCCGATACACCGGCCGGTCGGTGTAGGTGTAGCCCGCAGGCTGGCGTCGGGACCGTCGCCCAGGTTCCATGCGCCGGGCGTATTAATCGCGAACTGGTCTGGCGCTGGTCGCCAGCACCGCAACGTTTTCCGGCTTGGCCTCGGTTGAGCGTGGTGTCCAACAGGCCCTGCTGGTCGGTGTTCTTGGCGGCAACTTCCTTCTGGTCGACCCACACCCGCACCATGGTTCCGGCAATCGGGATCGCCGCTGCGGCGGTCGACGACGAAGCTCATCAGCCGGCCCGGCGCAGCCTTGGTGATGATCGCGATCTCGGTGACGACGATGATGGTGTAGGCGCGCAGCGTGCCATTGGTGGCCTCCACCAGGTACACGCCCTTGTCGCTGACCGGGATCGTTGACGGTCTGGCTCTCCCAGCGCTCATGCGAGGGCACCGTCCACTTCCACACCGAGACCACTTGCTGCTGGTTGAGCACCGGGACCTGCGCGTAGCTTTCGACCTTCGGCCCCGGCTTCTTCTCGCCGTCTTGCCCGTCTCCCACAGGCGAATCTTGTGGCGCGACTCGGGCGAAAACTGTGCGCGGATGAAGTCGCGGAACCACGCCCAGATGCGGTGCTTCCAGGCGTGAAACTTTTCCAGCCAGGTGCGCGCCTGTTTCGGCATCGCCGGACCGCGCCCGCCGAAGTTGTGCAGCTCCTGCATCTGGCTGAAGAACTTCACCGGATCGTTTACGCGATAGACGCGGAACTCCAGCGCGCTGACGTTGTGGGCGTAGACGGAGATCTCCGGCTTTTCGCCCGGCAGGTAGGTGCGTTCGCTGGTGAGCGAGAAGACGATGCGGCTCAGTGTCGGCGATCGGGATCCTGGGCGACACGAGGGCAGGCGATGAGGTGCGTAACAGTAGCAAGAGCACTGCGCGACCGATAATACGCGAGATCGTCAGCGCGCACTTCAGTCCGCCTGCCCCGCAAAATATTCCACCGATACACACCCAGGAAGCCGGGGTTGGAGGACATCGGCCGCCAGCGAGCGTCGGGATAGTTCATCAGTTCGCGCAACGTGACCAGCGGCGCATTTCCCCCGGCGCGTTGCCGCTCGGCCCGGTGTGATAGACGACGAACTGCTCGTCTGCCGGCTCGATCTGGCTGCGCCCGAGAAAAATCATGGCGTGGAAGGGCATCTTCCCGCCGTCCTGGTGAAAGAACAGCAGATCACCCGGGCGAGCGCGCGTCAAGTCCCGGCCACACGAAACGTGTTGTAGCCGCCAGAGGGTCTCCACATCGGCGAACTGCGCGAAAGCTCCGTCCTTGAGATCGGCGGCTTCGAAGCTTCCGCCGCGGACCCGGAACAGTGCCGCCGCCAGCGGAGTGTACGGATATTGATATTGCCGGACATCGTTTGCCGAGGCTGGAACGGGCAGCGCCATGGCGTGCGCCCACATGGAATCATGCTGCGCGCAAGCGACTCGCGATAGGCGAAGCGCAATAGCGCCGCACAGTCATCGATCTCCGCGGGCAGAGCCCGACCGCGGTAATACTGCGCTTCCGCCAGCAAGGTGAACCACCGGCGAAACGCGGCGCGGTCGGCAGGATCGTGCAGGCGCAGGAAGTCCGGCGTACCGTCACCAACCGCGTCGCTGGTGTCGAGCGTCGTTCGCAGGGTGATCTCCTGTGGAGCAAATCCAGGAGCGGCGATGCCGCAGCTTCAGTCTCTCCCGGCGATCACCCCGGCACGCAGCGACGCGTTCGCTCATGCCGCCCTTGCGACCGAATCGATCACCGACCTCCACCGCTGCGCGATGCGGATCCTCCACTCGTGACCTGCAAGTCCGCGCAGATCGCGGCCGTTGGAGGACTGAATCTTGAGTTCCGTGGAGGTAAAACCGTCGGCGGGAAGCGCGGGTTCGGAGAGTTGCAGCGCAAGGTTGCGGGCGTCAGGCGCGACGCACGGTGAATGCGCACACAACCGCCGCTATCGCGACTACGGCCAACACTGCCAACCAGCGAGGCACGCCGCGCATCCCGGTCCTCTCCTCTTGGGGACGGGCGGATTATAAATCAACCGCGAGAATGTCGATGCAGCATTCAGCAGTCAGCGTCAGAAATTTAGCCTCTGTCATCCCGAGCGGAGCGAGCGGAGTTCGAGGGATCTACGTTCGGCACATCCAGCATTTTCACGCGATAAACACGGATCCTACGATGAGGCTCGACCAATCCGCAAATGAGCGGTCGAATAGACGTATTCAAGGCATCGCGCAGGATGACCGGCACGTTCATTGCTAGTTGCTGATGCTACACGATCCCGCAACTCCTGCCAGCAGCCGCTCCACTTCCTCCGCGGTGTTGTAGTGAGCTAGGCCGATGCGCAGCATGCCGCCGCTGTCCTGCACGCCCAGCCGCTCGGCGAGGTCGATGGCGTAATAGTTTCCATCCCAGGTGAAGATACCGCGCTCGCCGAGGCGCTCCGCCAGTTCTCGCGGCGTGTAGCCCTCCATGCGGATCGCCACCGTCGGGGTGCGCTGATCGAACTTCGCTCGGATCCTTGATGCCGTAGAACGTGAGTCCCGGGAATCGCCAGCAACCCGGCGATCAATTGCTCCGACCAGTTCGCGCTCATGCTGCTGAAAAACTTCATACGCCGCCAGGATCGCCTCGCGCCGCGTCTTCACTTCGGGGTCGTGATGCCGCCCGACATCGGCGATGTAGTCGATGGCTGCAATCAGGCCCGCCAGGCATTCATGGTTCTGCGTACCCGTTTCCCAGCGGTCGGGCAACTGCTCGGTGCAGGCGCGAAGTTTGTAGGGACGCAGCCGCTGCAGCAGCTCGCGCTTGCCGTAAAGAATGCCGAGGTGCGGGCCAAAGAACTTGTAGCTGGAGCAGGCCAGAAAGTCGCAATCCAGCGCCCGCACATCAATCGGCCCATGCGGCGCGTAATGCACCGCGTCAAGGAAGGCCATCGCGCCCGCGGCGTGCGCCAGCCGCACAATCTCGTGACATCGTTGATGGTGCCCACGGCATTGGCCGCCCAGCCGACGGCCACCAGCCGCGTGTTGCGGCGGATTTTCGCCGACAAGTCGAACATGTCAAGCGTGCAGTCGACAGGCTTGATGTCGGCGGTGCGCACCTTCACGCCGCGCTCTTCCAGGCAGACCCAGGGCGAGACATTCGCGTCATGGTCGAGGCAGGTGACCAGCAACTCGTCGCCGCTCTTCAATTCGCGGCCAATGGCGCGGCTCAGCGCGAAGGTCAGCGTGGTCATGTTGGCGCCGAAGACCACCTCGTCGGTCGCGCAATTGAAGAAGTCGGCCATCGCGGCGCGCGCGTCGGCGATCATCTGGTCGGTGCGCTGGCTGGTGACGAACGCCCCGCCGGTGTTCGCGTTGACTCGCGACAGGTAATTGGCGATAGCGTCGATCACGCGCTGCGGCACCTGGGTACCGCCGGGCGCGTCGAAGAAAACAGCCGGCTGGCCGTTCACCGTCTGCTGCAGCGAAGGAAACTGCTGCCGCACCCACTGCGATGTCCAGACTTGCGCGCGGAGCGGCGATTCTTGCACTGGAAGACATACTATGGACTCCTGACCGCGGTCAGGAAATCGGCCAGCAGGCCGTACGCGGTCGCCTCCGGGCCGGGGTCCTGCTCGGTAATGATGAGTTCGGGGAAAATGTCAGTTTCAAAGCTGATGACCGGCGACGTTCCTTGCACCGGTGCCAGCGGATCGAAAGCTTGAGCCGCTCAGGAGCGACCGACGCCGCGACGCGCCCGTCCGTCTGCCCGCCTGGCGCTGCAGACCAGCTTCCAAGCTTCGCCGCCGTCTCGCGCTTCGCGCAACTGCTCCGCCGATATTCCGCGGATACCCTGGCGGCGCACATCGTCCAGCTTCAGATCGGCGTCCATCAGCACGTGGTCAGCGCCACAACCTTCACCGCAGCATCGACGCCTTCGATATCGTCAGTTGGATCGGATTCCGCCACTCCCAACCTCTGCGCTTCGCGGACCGCTTCGTCGAAGCTCATCCCCGCTTCCATGCCTTCCAGAACGACGTTGGTCGTGGAATTCAGGACCCCGCGAAAGCCGCGGACCTCGAGCGCCGGCAGGGTCTCGCGAAAAAGCGAAAAGATCGGCACGCCGTCCATCATGGCCGACTCAAACAGGAACCGCCGAGCTCCTTCGCCGCCGCCAAATCCGTCAGCTCGCGATAGGCATGCACCACCGGACCTTTGTTGGCGCTGATGGCGTGGGCCCCGGCCTCGAGCGCCGCCCGTGATGTGAGTCGATCGCTGGCTGCGCCGGTCGTGGCATTGAGCGAGGTGACCTCGAACATCGCGTCGGCTTTGGCCAGTCCGCAGCCAGTCGTGAACGTCGCCTGCCGATCTGCGCGCCGGCGAAATCTGCGCGCCAGCAGTTTCTCCGGAGCGAAGCCCTCGGCGCCGCCAGCCAGCCCAGCCGCCGCGAAGCCACGCCGGTTATCCGGCAAGCAATGCCGTAGCGGTTGCGGAGTTCCTGCTCTTTTCTCTGGAGAAGTGCGACGAAGGCCTTGCCGACGTTGCCAAAGCCGACGATGCAGAGGTTGTAGGTGCGGATGCAGGTGTCTCCCAGGCTGAAGTGGCCGTACCTGCCATTGTAAATGCCTCTGGCGAGCCCGGCAGCGCCAGTCGCGGTGACAGACGGCCATAATTTCCCGCACGAATTCCGTAGCCGGTTGCGCCGCTGCCTGCATCCATTCTACGTGGGCTGGCGTCCGCATGCCTCGAGCGCGGCAGAAAACTCTGGCTTCGAGGTGGTCGAACGTCAGTTATAATTCCGAGTTAAGCTGAATTCCTGATGCTCACCGTCACCGATCGCCGCAACGTTGGCTTTCGGAGTGAGCGTCTTCTGTTGTCTGCACGTCCGGTCCGCAGCGTAACAGGTGTACCACTCCGATTATTTGAAGGAGCGCCAGAATGGCCATCAAAGCAAGTGAACTACGTGTGGCACAACGGGCAACTGATTCCCTGGGATGACGCAAAGCATCCACGTGATGGCCCACGTGGTCAACTACGGCTCGTCGGTCTTTGAAGGCATTCGCTGCTACCAGACCCGAAGGGCCCGGCGATTTTCCGCCTGCGCGACCACATGCTGCGCCTGCTCCAGTCGTGCAAGATCTATCGCATCGACGTGGACTTACTCGCTCGACGAACTCTGCCAGGCGGCGGTGGAACTGGTGGCTGCCAACAAAGTTTCGCCCTGCTACATCCGGCCCATCGTGCTGCGCGGCTATGGCCAGGTTGGCGTCAACCCGTTCAACTCGCCCACCGAGGTTTACATCGCCAATTACGAATGGGGCAAGTATCTGGGCGCGCGCCGATTGCGACGATGGCGTGGACGTTTGCGTCTCGTCCTGGACGCGCCTGGCGCCCAACACCATGCCGACCATGGCCAAGGCCGGCGCCAACTACATGAACTCGCAGCTCATCAAGATGGAAGCCATCGTGAACGGCTACAGCCGAGGGCATCGCGCTCGACGTCAACGGCTACGTCAGCGAGGGTTCGGGCGAGAACATCTTCGTGGTCCACAAAGACCGCATCTACACACCGCCGCTGGGCAATAGCGTTCTGCCGGGCATTACCCGCAACTCGGTGCTGCACATTGCGCACGAGCTGGGGATTCCGGTGATCGAGCAGATCATTCCCCGCGAGATGCTGTACATCTGCGACGAACTGTTCTTCAGCGGTACGGCGGCCGAGATCACGCCCATCCGCTCGGTCGACAAGATCACGGTCGGCCACGGCGTCTGCCGGCCCCATCACCAAGACGGTTCGCAAGGAGTTTTATGGGATCGTGAACGGCACCGCCGAAGACCGCTTCGGCTGGCTGACGCCGGTGCCGGTGAAGCAGCCGGTCAGCGTGTAGCGCGACAACATGCGGAATTACCCTACGTTGTCATCCTGAACGGGCTAAAATGTTTGCGAATTTAGTTCGCATATGGAATTGTCATTACGAGCGAAGCGAGGAATCTGCTTTTCTTTTCCGCAGCCGGTCAGAACTCCATCGTCTTCAGCTCCGGGCTAACCATCAGCGGCGCCTCGGTGGCGCGCTGGACGTCATCCGCCGTGAGACCGGGCGCAATCTCTTCCAGAACCAGGCCGCTCTGCGTCACCCGTAGGTACGCCATCTCGGTGACGATGTTATCCACCACCCGCAGCCCGGTGATCGGCAGAGTGCAGCGCTTCAAGATCTTTGGCGCGCCATCCTTGGTGGTGTGCTCCATGGCCACGATCACCCGCCGGGCGCTGGCGACCAGGTCCATCGCGCCGCCCATGCCTTTCACCATCTTGCCGGGAATCATCCAGTTGGCCAGATTGCCCTCTTCATCCACTTCCATGGCGCCGAGGACGCTCAGGTCAATGTGGCCGCCGCGGATCATGGCAAACGATTCGGCGCTGGAGAAAAATGCCGTGCCCGGAATTTCCGTCACCGTTTCCTTGCCGGCGTTGATCAGGTCGGCGTCTTCCTCGCCCGCCAGCGGGTACGGCCCAACGCCCAGCATGCCGTTCTCGCTTTGCAACACAACTTCCATGCCCGGCGGCACGCAGTTGGCCACCAGCGTGGGCATGCCGATTCCGAGGTTGACGTAGAAGCCATCGCGCAATTCGCGGGCCACGCGCTTCACGATGCGATCGCGCTTTTCGGTGTCCTTCTGCTTCGTAATTGGAGGGGTCGCCATAGTGTTAGTCCTGATTTTCGGTATTCGTTCTTAGTCTTTGACGCCGGTCTCAAGGCCGGCCCTACCTTACGCTTTTCGCACCGTTCGCCGCTCGATGCGTTTCTCGTAGTTTGTCCCCTGGAAGATGCGCTGCACGTAAACGCTGGGGGTATGTACCTGGTCCGGCTCGATTTCTCCGGGCTCGACCAGGTGCTCGACTTCGACGATGGTCACCTTGGCTGCCGTTGCCATCATGGGATTGAAATTCTGTGCCGTCTTGCGGTACACCAGATTGCCCCAGCGGTCGCCCTTCCAGGCTTTGATGAGCGCGAAATCCGCTTTCAGGGCCCGCTCCAGCACATACGGCCGGCCATCGAACTCGCGCGTCTCTTTGCCCTCGGCAACCACCGTCCCGAATCCCGCCGGAGTGTAGAAGCGCCGGAATACCCGCCCCGCCAGCGCGGATGCGTTCGGCGAAGGTGCCCTGCGGAATGAGCTCCAGATCGATGCGCCCGGTCAACACCATCTCTTCCAGCAGACGGTTTTCGCCGACATAGCTTCCCTTGTGCGATTTGATCTGGCCAGCGGCCAGCATCAGCCCCAGCCCAAAGTCATCAATTCCCACATTGTTGCTGATGGTGTTCAGGTCCTTCACGCCTTTTTTGACCAGCGCGCGGATCAGGTTCTCGGGGATCCCGCACAGGCCGAAGCCCCCGATCATCAGCGTGTCGCCATCTTTGATGTCGTGAACGGCCTCGTCAGCGTTCGCAACTACTTTGTTCATTGCCATAGTGGATTCTCAAGGACTGACGATTCTACCTGCCGCGCTCGTGACCCGCAATCCGGGCTGTGGAGGGAAGCTGTTTGCATGTTCACTTACCCTCATTGAATCTTCCACGATTTGATGGTTAGTGTGGTATCAACTCTCCTGGAGTGGGCCGGCTTGAAGTACACGTACTTAACGGGGCCAACTCCCCGCGCATATGTCGTGAGAGATGTGATGTCGTTCGCTTCGTCAACCTCCTGCACGGTAGCGCAGTCAGCAAACGCGTGCTCTCCGACTGAACACGTTTTTCCCGCGGAGATTACTTCTAAGGCGTCCGACTTGGAATTGGCTCGGAGGCTACGAGACGTGGATCTCCATTGTTCTCCCTTGTAAAGAGGGCTTTTCAGGACAAATCTGTCGCTGTCAAATTCCAGAATGCCGCCCTGTACCTCGGCGAGGTTCAGAGGCTCATCACCTTTGGGTGGTTTTAGCCACAGGTGGTAGACCGTGACCCCATGAACGAGCTCCCTTTGTCTAACACTCCATTTGATACTTGAAGCAGCGCTTTTAGAAGGTCCGGCAAGTACGTACTGCCACTGATTACCGACGGATAAGGGAAAATAAGCACTTCCTTTTTCGGTGTTGGGTGGCTGGGTTTGAGACAGTACTTTACCGCCAGTACAACCGAGAAGAACAATGATCGCAATACACTGGACACTGGAAAATACCTTGCTAATTCTCGTCATAGGCACCGAACCAATCGAATTACTTTGAGCGTTAAGATAGCTCAACCTCTAACGTAGCTGACAATTAACCTCTAGCCCCCAGACCCTAACCTTTGCCTTTCCCAAACTTGTTGGCGCTCTCGAACATCTCCCGCAGCCCCGGCCCGCGCAGGTTCTCGCGCAGATGCGCCAATTGCTGCTCAAAGCGCAGCAGCGCTTCCTCGATGTTCTGGCTGTTGGTAAGCGCGATGTCGCGCCACATCGAGTAGGGGCTGCTGGCAATCCGCGTCATTTCCCGCAAAGCCCGGCCGCCGATTTCCTTGATCGCTTCGTCCTCTCCCAGTTCGTCGCGCAGTACAGAAGCCAGCGCCGTGGCGATCATCTGCGGCAGTTGGCTGATCCACGCGCACAGGCGATCATGCCGTTCCGGGTCCATCGCAATCACCCGTGCCCCGATTGACTCCAGCAGTTCCAGGTACTCTTGCTGCCGCTCGGTGTACTGCTGTTCAGCGTTGATCGGCGTGATCAGCCACACCGTGTCGCGAAACAGATCGGCATCCGCGTTCTCGATGCCGCCGCGTTCCTTGCCGGCCATGGGATGTCCGGGGAGCACGCGGATTCCCGCCTCCGCGCCGAACGCCATGCGCGCGCGTTCGACCAACTGTACCTTGGTGCTGCCGGCATCGGTGACCAGCGTACCGGGAGAAAGCGTGGGGGCCAGTTTTTCGAAGGTGGAAAGAATGCCGCCAATCGGTGTGGCAAGGACTACGACATCGCAGCCTTGGGCCGCTTGCCTTACGTCGGCGTCCCCGCGATCAATCGCGCCTCGGACGAGAGCAGCGTCCAGCACCTCGGGCCGGTCACAGCCAACCAGGGTCCCCGGGAAACCCTGCTGGCGAAGGGCAAGCCCGAAAGAGCCGCCGATCAGGCCCGTTCCCACGATCATGATCTGCCGAATCGCCATGGCGGGACCTACGCGATCGTTCGGCCCACCGCCGGAGCGATCATCCGCAACTGCTCCATCAGTTCGGCAAACTGTTGCGGATAGAGCGACTGCGCGCCATCCGACAGCGCCTCGTCGGGCGACGGATGCACCTCGATCAGCAAGGCGTCGGCCCCGGCGGCAAGCGAGGCACATGCCATAGGCGCGACCTTGTCGCGCAATCCGGTTCCATGCGAAGGATCGGAGGTAATCGGCAGGTGCGACAACTTGTGCACAATGGGAATCGCCGATATGTCGAGCGTGTTGCGGGTGTAGGTTTCGAAGGTGCGAATGCCGCGTTCGCACAGGATGATCTGGTAGTTGCCTCCGGACAGGATGTACTCGGCCGAGAGCAGCATCTCCTCGATGGTCGCCGCGATGCCGCGCTTCAGCAGCACTGGTTTGCGCACTTTGCCTAACTCGCGCAGCAGGTTGAAGTTCTGCATGTTGCGCGCCCCCACCTGGAAGATGTCGATGTACGGCAGCATGAGTTCGATCTGCGAGATCTCCATGACCTCGCTGATCACCGCCAGGCCAAAGCGATCGCCAGCTTCCCGCAGCAGTTTCAGCGCCTCCAGTCCGAGCCCCTGAAAGGTGTAAGGCGAGCTGCGCGGTTTGAAGGCGCCGCCGCGCAGGACCTTGGCGCCGGCCTTGCCCACCAACTCGGCCGCGGTAAACAGTTGCTCCTGCGACTCCACCGAGCACGGGCCGGCCATCACCACCACTTCTTTACCGCCGACTTCGACCCCGTTGGGAAGCTTGACGACGGTGTCGTGTTCGTGGAACTGGCGCCCCGCCAGCTTGTAGGGCGCGCTGATACGGTGCACGCGCTCTACTCCCGCCAATACCTCGAGGTCACGCGTATCGAAGTCGATGCGCTTGCCCACTGCGGCAAGGACACTCTGCCGCGCACCCGTAGTGCGATGCACAGCAAAGCCCATCCGCATCAGGTGATCGGTCACCCGCTGAATCTGGTCTTCACTGGCATGTTCCAACATCGCAACAATCATGAGTTCGCCTTTAGCCCCTTAGCTTTTAGCCCTTAGCAATATGAACCAACCTGTGACGCTCCCGAAACTAATCACTAGAGCGTGTTTCATAAACAGTGCCTCAGCGTAATCCAGAAGCACGCGAGATAGAAGAAGGCGCGGTAGGTGGAGAGTAGATGCTCATGACGAACCAGCAACCGGCGGAATTGACCAAGCCAAGCGTTGGTTCGCTCCACAATCCAGCGGCGAACATAACGCCGCAGTTTACGTCCATCTTCGAAGCGCCGTTGCTTGTTGTTCTTGCGATAGGGCGCAATCAGTTCGATGCCTCGCTTCTTCAGTCGCTGGCGCAGCGGGTCAGAGTCGTAGCCACGGTCGGCGATTACGCGCTCGGGCTTTTGCCGCGGCCGGCCCTTGGGACGAGGCACGCGGACTGCGGCGAGCGTGGCTTCCGCAAGCGTAACTTCTGCCGGAGAGGCACTTTCCAGCCGAACTCCCAGCGGAAGACCTTGACCGTCGACCAGTACCATCCACTTCGTGCCCTTGCCCCGCTTGGTTTTACCCACCGCGAGGCCCCCTTTTTGGCCGGGGCGAAGCTGCCGTCCAGGAAGGTCTCGTCCCATTTCAGCAGGCCCTCTTCATCCAGAGCCCCCAGCAGGGCACGCCATGCCTCCAGCCAAACGCCTTCCTCTTCCCATTGCTTCAGCCGCCGCCAGCAGGTCGAGGGCGAAGGAAACTCCTCGGGCAGGAACCGCCAAGCGGCACCGGTTTGCAGAATCCACAGAATGCCTTCCAAACAGGCCCGGTTCAACGCCCACGGTCGGCCCCGGTTGTCCCGCCGACGCTTTGGTTCGGGAAGTAATGGCCCAATCAGCTCCCACTGCTCGTCCGTCAACAGCTTCTGCCGTTTCTTCATGACAGAAGCTCACCAGTTCACCTGCCTCACGCATAAGTACCTGATGTGAGGCCGAACCTATTTATGAAACACGCTGTAGCCACTAACTGCCACTAGCCACTAATCACTTTCCGCTTCCGGAGCCATCTCGTCCCGCTGAATCTGCCGCATCACGTCCACCAGGCGCTCGTAAACCTGGCGCAATTGCACGTCTGACAATGGGCCTGCGTTGGCGCGCGCGATGTTCCGGAAGATGAGCCTCTCGCGGTCCGGCTCATAGATGGGCATCGCTGAGTCGCGCTTGAGTCGGCCGATCTCCAGAGCGCATTGGGCGCGCTCGCTGATCAGCCGCACCAGTTGGCGGTCGAGATCATCGATTTTTTGGCGCCAATCCTCAATGTCCATGGCCTATTGCCTCGTGGCACGCCGATTCGCAAACCTAACTTCTGCCGGCGGCTTCCTGCGCCGTTCCGGTAAGGGATGATAGAAATTGTGACACAGCCGCTGCTTCCCGCCCCGGATTTTCTTCGATTCTCTGCACAATCGCGCTGCCCACTACCGCCGCATCGGCGAAACTCCCGACCTCGGCGAATTGCTCGGGAGTCGAGACCCCAAACCCAACGGCGATGGGCAATTCGGTGTGAACTCTCAGCCGCTCGACCAACGATCGGGCGTCAGCTGTAAGCTCTTGCCGCGTACCCGTAATGCCGGTGCGCGAAATCGCATACACGAATCCGCGCGAATTCTTCGCCACCTCGCGCAAGCGCTTCTCCGGGCTAGTGGGCGCAGCGAGAAACACGGGTGCCAGTTTATGCGCCTTCATGGCGCGTAAATATTCTCCTGCCTCTTCCACCGGCAAATCGGTCACCAGCGCGCCGTCTGCGCCAGCTTCGGCGGCAGCCGCGCAAAATTTCTCCAGCCCAAACTGCAAAATGGGATTGAGGTACGAGAAGATAATCAATCCAGCCTTCGACTGCTGCCGGATTTGCTTTGCGACCTCGAGAACCCCGATCAGACTGGTCCCATGCTGTAACGCCCGCTCGCTGGCGCGCTGGATCACCGGGCCGTCGGCCACCGGATCGCTGAAGGGCACGCCCAGTTCGATCACTTCCGCGCCCGCGCGAATGGCCGCCAAGGCGACCTCGCGTGATGTGTCCAGACTTGGGTCGCCGCAGGTGATGTAGGCCACCAAGCCAGGCCGTTTCTTGAAGAAAATTGCCAATTTGCTCCCTAGTTCAAGCTGTCACTCTTATCTTGTTATGTCACCTTTAGCTTACTATGTCACTTTGTTCTTGCTATGCCATTATTCGCATACTCTGTCATCCTGAGCGAAAGCGGCCAGTTGTTGGCCGCTGGAGTCGAAGGACCCCTATAGTAGCTCGACCCACAAGGTCTGCCCTCAAAACGCCACATTCTCCCGCAAAATCCCGATATCTTTATCGCCGCGGCCCGACACGTTGACGATCACGATGTCCGACTTGTCCATCTGCGGCGCTCGCTTGATGCACTCGGCAATCGCGTGCGCCGACTCCAGGGCAGGAATAATGCCCTCCATCCGCGCCAGCTTGAGGCAGGCGTCGAGCGCCTCTTGATCGCTGGCCGACACATACTCCGCGCGTCCCTGATCGTGCAGCCAGGCATGTTCGGGACCGATCGCCGGGTAATCGAGTCCGGCTGAAACGGAATGCGTCAATGCGATCTGCCCGCCCTGGTCTTGCAGGACGTAAGAATAGGTCCCCTGCAGTACGCCCGGCCCCCCGCCGTCGAATCGCGCCGCATGCTCTCCCAGCGCGCGGCCGCGCCCGCCGGCTTCCACGCCAATCAGTTTCACTTCGCGGTCCTTGATGAATTCGTAGAAAACGCCAATCGCATTCGAGCCGCCACCCACGCACGCAATAATCGCGGAAGGCAGCCGGCCCTCGGACTTCAGTATCTGCTTGCGGGCTTCCTGGCCGATGACGCGATGGAAGTCGCGCACCATCGTCGGATAAGGATGCGCTCCCAACACGCTGCCCAGAAGGTAGTGCGTAGTGCGGACATTGGTCACCCAGTCGCGCATGGCTTCATTGATGGCATCCTTCAAAGTGCGCGAGCCCGAGTCCACGCCGCGCACCTCGGCACCCAGCAGCTTCATGCGGAAGACGTTCAGTTCCTGCCGCCGCATGTCTTCCGTCCCCATGTAGACCACGCACTCCATGCCAAAGAGCGCGCACACGGTCGCGGTCGCAACTCCGTGCTGGCCGGCGCCGGTCTCGGCGATGATCCGGTGTTTGCCCATGCGCCGGGCCAGCAGCGCCTGGCCGATGCAGTTGTTGATCTTGTGCGCGCCGGTGTGCAACAGATCTTCCCGCTTCAGATAGATCTTCGCGCCACCAAGCTCTTGGGTGAGCCGCTCAGCCAGAAACAGCGGTGTCGGACGCCCCGCGAAATCGTCCAGCAGCCGGTGGAATTCGTCGCGAAACGCCTTGTCTTTGCGCGCCACTGCATAGGCAGCCTCGAGCTCCTGCAGCGCTGCCATCAAAGTTTCAGGAACGTAGCGCCCGCCATAGGAACCAAATCGTCCCGGGACGACACGCACACGCGGCCCTTTGCCCTGGTTGCCGACCGGTGGACTCGCCGTAGAACTCTGCACCTTGCTGATTGTTTCTTCCATGGTCCCTTCTACCGCAATGCTCCTACCGCAATGCTGCCTGGGTTTGACGCGCCGCGCCGACGAAGCTGCGCAGCTTGGCTTCGTCCTTCCTTCCGGTTTCGTGCTCGACGCCCGACACCACATCCACCCCCCAAGGCGCAAACAACCGGATGGCTTCGGCGACGTTCCCGGGGTTCAAGCCTCCGGCGATGATCACCGGCATTTGTGCGCGAACCCGGGCCACAATCGGCGCAGCGGCGGCCCAATCGAAGGTCTGCCCTGTCCCGCCGCGCTGGCTGGGCGAACCGGCATCCAGAAGAATCGCGTCAATATCTTGGCGGAATCGCAGATAGCCATTCAGACTGTCTGGCGAATTCAGCAATTCTCGTGCTTGCAGCGTCTTGATGATCTTGCGTTGTCCGACCGCCTGCCGATATTCCGCCATCTGGTCCGCCGGCTCATCCCCGTGAAGCTGGACCCCGGTCAATCCCGCTCGCTCGGCAACCTCGGCAACCTGCGAGGGTGTCTGGTTCACGAAAACGCCGATCTTCTCGATGTCGTCGGTCAGGCTGGAGATGATCTCCGCCGCCTGGGCGATGTCGATTCGCCGCGAACTCGGAGAGAAGATAAACCCCAAAGCATCGGCACCGGCAGCCAGGCTGGCCTTCGCGTCGCCCAAGTTCGTGGTCGCGCAAATCTTTACCCAAATCATCGGGCCGCTACCGCATGCGCCAGCAGCGCCTGCAATGCCACGCCGGGACGCGGCGCACGCATCAGGGATTCGCCGATCAGAAACGCATCGAATCCTGCCTCCCGCAAACTGGCAACGTCTTCCCCAGATTCGATACCGCTCTCAGCGACCTTGACTACTCCGGGAGGCATCAACTCGGCCAATCGCAGCGACGTGTTCAAGTCAACTCGAAAGGTGTGCAAGTCCCGGTTGTTCACGCCGATGGTTTCGCAGCCGGCGTCGAGAGCACGCTGCAATTCCGCGCCATCGTGCACCTCGCAAAGCACATCCAGATCCAATTGGGTCGCGCGCCGTTGCAGGTTGGCCAGCTCCGTCTGCGTGAGAGCGGCAACGATGAGCAGTACGGCATCGGCGCGATGGGCCCGCGCTTCCAGCAACGGGAACTCATCGATGATGAAGTCTTTCCGCAGACAGGGAAGCCGGGTCGCTTGCGATGCGATCTCCAGATTCTCCAGCGAGCCCTGAAAGAATCGTTCGTTGGTCAACACCGAGAGGGCTGCGGCTCCAGCGTCTTCCAACTCTCGGGCCAGTTCGGCCACCGGGAAATCCGCGCGAATCAACCCTTTGGATGGCGACGCCTTTTTTAGCTCTGCAATCACCGTAATGCCTGACTCCGACCCCCGTCGCAAACTTTCGCGGAACCCGCGGGGCTGATGCCGCTCCGCCGCCTCGCCAAGCGCCCGGAGATCGGCCGAAGTCTTGGCGACGGCAACCCGTTCTCGGGTGGCGGCAATGATCTCTTCCAGCTTGGTGGGCATGGGCGTGAGAAGAGTATACCCAAACACTCGCGCTTGACTTACTTCGCCGCTTCACATACTGTCCCGCCTAATTTACTCAGATAGGAGAATTGGCCATGCGCCCGACGGGAATTATCCTGATTGCGCTGTATCACTTGGTGAGCGCGTTGTTCCTGGTCTCTCTTGCCGTTTCGCTGGCCATTGGCGGCAGCGTGCTCGGCGCCATGTTTGGCGCGGGTCACGGCAGCGCCGCAGGTGGTCTGGGTATCGGCCTCCTGATTGGGATGGCCGGGGCCGTCTTCTTCGTGTTTTTCGCGCTTATCGCCGCCGCCGCTGGTTACGGAATTTGGAGCCTGCGCGAGTGGGGGCGCATTCTATCCATCGGGCTGGCTGCCGTCGCGCTGGTGATTTCTCTTCCCGGATTGCTCTTCATGGGGCTTCATCCTAGCCTGTTTCTTGGCGGCTTTCGCCTGTTCCGAATTGCCATCAGCGTCCTTATTATCTGGTACTTGATGCAACCGCAGATCAGAGGTCTGTTTCAAGAGCCCGCCCCCCCACGCGCCTAATCGGCTTGGCAGGCGTTCCTTGGGTGGGGTCACTCCCCTGATTCCGCCTGCTTTCGCGCTTGTGCCGGGTCCGTCCGCCCCTATAATTGAAGTGCTCTGAACGATAAAGGCTCCGCCGGATTGCACCCGGCCGTTAGTCGCGCTGAATTGGCGGCTGTGGCGGGAGAGTATCCGCAACCATGTCCATATGGCGACGCTCTTCTCCGCACGAAGCGCGGTGGCATCCGCGAACCGTCCTTCCTCACTCTGTCATTTCCGCAGGAGGCTCTACTTCAAAGCATTGAGCGCCATGGTCTTGCTGCTACTGCTGGCCAGCGCGGACCAAAACGGCTTCGCCTGGAGTGCGGCCAGTCGCAAGCAGGAAGCCGCTAGCCAGTATGAGAAGGCTGAGCGGATGCGCGAATCGCTAAATGGCCGTCCGGCGGAGGAACGCACCCGTCGCGACTACCGGCGCGTCGCCGACGCCTATCGCAAGGTCTATTATGTGGCGCCCGCGTCCAGCAAAGCCGATGTCAGCGTGATCGCGGTGGCCGAGATTCTGGCGGCCATGGGCCGCCAGTTCGAACCCGGCGAGAAAGACCTGCATTCGGCCATCCGTCAATATGAATTCTTGCGGCGGGAGTATCCGGGCAGCAGGTACCGCTTCCAGGCGCTGTTCACGATTGGCCAGATCTACGCCCAAGACCTCGGGGACCACGGCGACGCGCGCAAGACCTTCGCGGAGTTCCTGCGCCGCTATCCGCGCCAGTCCCTGGCTCGGGAAGCGAGGCAGGCGCTGGCGGAGTTGAACCAACCCAAGCCGGCCAGGAAGCCTGTCGAGGAAGCGCGCACCGAACCGGAAGAAACGCCGGCCACCGAAATCGTTTCGCAAGCCACGGTCATGAAGAAGTCGGCATTGCCTGTGGTGACCGGAATCCGTCACTGGTCTACTCCGGATTACACACGGGTGGCGATTGATGTGGACCGGGAAGTGAAGTACGAAGTGGGGCGCGTTCCCCACCCGGACCGCATCTTCTTCGATCTGCCCGACACCAAGCTGGCGTCGGTCCTGGTCGGCAAGAGCTTCGAGGTGGAAGACGGCTTCCTGAAGAAGATCCGGGTGGCGCAGTATCAGCCGGGATATACTCGCATCGTTCTCGAGGTTGCAGATGTCTCCGACTACTCGGCGTTCCTGCTGCCCAACCCATACCGTCTTATCATTGATATCCACGGGCGCCAGCCTCATGCCAAAACACAAGTAGCGCAGTTGGACAACCCCGCAGCTAGCAATGCGGAGGAGGTGGGACCGTCCGGCCGCAAGGTCGGGACGACTGCGAAGTCTTCCCGCGAAAGCAACGCGACAAAGAAGGCCGCCCCCAAGACCGCCAGCGGCGACGACAGCGCCCATGCCGTCACGCAACCAATCGGTCCAACCCGCGCAACCCCCACCGTCGCTACGGCGTCGTCCAACCCTCCGCATCGCAAAGTCGTCGTGGACGAAAACGATGAGGTCAGTACGGATGACCTGCCTCCGGCGATGTCGTCATCGGCAAAGCCGCGCGCCCGAAAGCAACCCAGACCGCCGCGGCCCGCACAGTCAATCCGAACGACCCGCTCTTCTCCGGTTCACGAGATTCCAAGGGTCCGGAACTGAAGGCCACGACTCGGCCAACGACAGCTCCAACCGCTGTGGCGGTGGCGCCTCGCGCCAAGGGCCGTAAGAAGACGAGCAAAGTCGCAGCTTTCGGCGTGCCTTTGGCCCACGAGGCCGAACCTACGTCCGCCGGAGAACGCAGCCTGACCCGTGCCTTGGGACTCAAGATTGGACGCATCGTGGTGGATGCCGGGCACGGCGGTCACGACACCGGAACCATCGGTCCTAACGGACTCATGGAGAAAGACCTGGTTCTCGACGTAGCCTTGCGTCTGGGCCGCTTATTGGAAACTCGTCTTGGCGCCGACGTGATCTACACCCGCGATGACGACACTTTCATCCCGCTGGAAACGCGGACCGCCGTCGCCAACGAGCATCAGGCTGACCTGTTTATTTCGGTCCATGCAAATTCCAGCCGCGACCCATCCGCCCGCGGAGTTGAGACCTACTACCTGAACTTCACCTCCGATCCGGGTGCGCTGGAAGTCGCCGCGCGAGAAAACGCCGTCTCCGAAAAATCCATCTTCGAGCTCCAGGACCTGGTCAAGAAGATCACGTTGAAGGACAAGATCGAGGAATCGCATGAGCTGGCCAGCGACGTTCAGCAATCGCTTTACGGCGGCCTGGCCGGCAGGCACTCCACGCTGCGCGACCGCGGCGTCAAGAAAGCGCCCTTCGTGGTGCTGATCGGCGCCAACATGCCCAGCATCCTGGCGGAGATCTCCTTTGTTTCCAATCCTACCGACGCTGCCAAGCTGGAAACTCCCGAATACCGGCAAAAAATCGCGGAGTCGCTCTACAAGGGCATCGCGAAATATGCGGGTGGGCTCAGCGGCGTGAAAGTGGCGTCCAGGCTCAGCAAGGCCAGCGGAGAGTAGAGCTCAGCACGCAGCACTCAGCACTCAGCCAAACTATCGCGGGCTACCTGCCGGCGCGGCCAAAGGTGCCGATCGGGCAATTTTTTGCTGATTGCTGAATGCTGATTGCTGACGGCTGTGTCTGGAAACTTTGCCCCTGTCGCAGTAGTCTAATTCTGTGGATGTTTGACCTTCCATGCAGTCCTGTCTCATGAAACGCTTTCTCATCGCCGCTGTTTTGCTCCCCTGGTTGGGGAATCTTGCATTTGCATCCGACCCCAACGACTTCCTGCCGCAGTCCTTCGCCGGTTGGACCAAGGCTGGCCCGGTGCAGTCAACCACCGATCCGGCAAAAGCCGATGCTGCCTATCCCGCAGTCTTGCAAGAGTACGGCTTCGCCGACGCGGAGACGGTAACCTACACCCGCGCAGATGGCCGCAAGCTAACCGTGAAGGCGGCAAGATTCAACGACGCGACCGGGGCTTATGGGGCCTTCACGTTTTATCGCCAACCGGCAATGGGAACGGAACGGATCGGGACGAAGGCCGCCTCGACGAACCAGCGCGTCCTGTTCTTCCGCGACAACGTTCTGGTGGACGCCAATTTCGACCGCCTGACTGAAATGTCCGCGGCTGAATTGCGGGAACTCGCAGGCATGCTGCCGGCCGCGAAGGCTTCAGCCGCAAACCTGCCAAGTCTTCCCGGGTACTTGCCGAAGAGCGGTGCTGTGGAAAACTCGGCCAAATATATCCTTGGCCCGCAGGCATTGGTTGCGCAGAAGGGGCCACTCATTCCCGAGCAGGTTGACTTCAGTCATGATCCTGAAATTCTGATTCAGGACTATTCGTCCAAGAGCGGGCCGCTCACCCTCACCTTGATTCAGTATCCGACACCGCAGATCGCCGTTGAGCGCCTCCGTGCTTTGCAAAGCGCTGAGCAGGCGGCTCCGAACTCTCTGTTGGTAAGGCGCAGCGGACCCTTGGTCGATGTCGTAACCGGCGCGGTCGGGAGCAGCGAGGCACATGCGCTTCTCAACTCCGTAAACTACGATGCCGAGGTTACGTGGAACGAAGCGACTTCAATGAGCAAGCGCGACAACATCGGTAATCTAATCCTCGGAGTGTTTGCGCTGACCGGGATCATTCTGTTGATATCTCTGATCTTCGGGATTTTTTTTGGCGGCATTCGCATCTTGATGCAGCGTCTTTTTCCTCACCGCGTCTTCGATCGCCCCGAGGATGTCGAGATCATTCAACTGCATCTGCGATAGCCGTATAGTTCTACTAACTCATTGAAAATAATATGTTTACGATAAAATTAACGGAACCCGGCCGTTTTCGGCCAATTTCCGGTAATTCCCTAAATATTATGTAAGTAGTTGAAAATGCAGCAGTTTAAGTCCTAGAAATTGCTTGACACGGGGTTTTCCGCGACCCTAGTATTTGTGCAGAAAGTTTTGACGGTTAAACCTCCGTTGGAACTATTCTCCCTTGAAGAGAAGGCCGCCCTGTTGCCGGGTGGCCTTTTCGTTTGTGCGAAATCAACTCAGCGCCCGAAGTCGAACTCGTGATGGCGAGAAGTCTTCTGCGCGAAAAAAGGTTTTTCGATCTTACTACTCTCAGCCATCCACTCCAGTCAATCTTGCTTTCATCCGATGGCTCTTAGCGCAGCATAGTGCTCCAGTTGCGATGCATTTTTGCTTCTCCCGCGGAGTCCGACCATCGCTGGCCGGACGGACAGGCACTGAGAGGAACACTTTCTCCAGAGCTGCCGATACCTAATACATTCGTGTGCGGCAGTTCCGAACCCAATCAGCTATCTCGCGAATCCAAGTCTCTTAACCTTTATCATGGATTTCAAATCATCCAAGCCGGCAAAGAAGACCGAGATCTTCAAGGCCCTGCCCGAAGTCTGGCAACTTGTCCGGCCCCGCCGCGCCCTCCTCACACTCGGCTTGGGATTGATGATCGTGAACCGCGTCTCGGGGCTTGTGCTGCCGGCTTCCACCAAGTACCTGGTGGACGACATCATCGGGAAGCGGCATTTCAAGCTGCTCTATCCGCTGGTGGGAGTGGTCCTGGTGGCAACCCTCATCCAGGGCCTGACGTCGTTTGCGCTGACCCAGACCCTCTCCAAGGCGGCGCAGAAGCTCATCGCCGAATTGCGCCGGCGGGTGCAGGAGCACGTCGGGCGACTGTCGGTTGCCTATTACGACGCCAACAAGACCGGCATGTTGGTTTCGCGCATCATGAGCGACGTGGAAGGCGTGCGCAACCTCATCGGCACCGGGTTGGTGGACTTTGCCGGTGGATTGCTCACCGCAGTCATTGCCTTCGCCGTCCTGATCCGGATCAGCCCGGTAATGACCGCCATCGCCTTCGGATTTCTGGGTATCTTTGGATTCGGGTTGCGCAAGGCCTTTCAGACCATTCGTCCCATCTTCCGGGAGCGCGCCAAGATCAACGCCGAAGTCACGGGCCGCCTGACAGAATCGCTGGGGGGAGTGCGGGTCGTGAAGGGCTATCACGCCGAGCAGCGTGAGCACGAGGTGTTCAGCTCGGGAGTGGAGCGCCTGCTGCAAAACGTCTTTCGCACCCTGACCGCGACTTCGGTTATGAGCCTGTCGTCTTCCACTCTCATGGGCATCATCGGGGCGATTGTCATGTTCATGGGAACCCGCCAGATTCTCGCGGGTAAGCTGACGCTGGGCGGCTTCTTCACCTACACCATGTTCCTGGGATACCTGGCCGCACCATTGTTCCAGGTTGTTGGCATCGGCACCCAGATCACGGAGGCGCTCGCCGGGTTGGAACGCACCCGCGAGGTTCTCGACGAAATCCCCGAAAACGAAGACCCCAACCGGACAGTCACGCTTCCTGAGATACGCGGCGACGTCGTGTTCCAGGATGTCACCTTTGCCTACGAGCAAAAGAAAACCGTGCTGCACGACATCTCGTTTGGTGCGCGTGCGGGTACGGTGACGGCGCTGGTAGGATCGTCGGGATCGGGCAAGTCCACCATTATCGGGTTGATTGCCGCCTTTCATGCCCCTAACCAGGGCAAAATTCTGGTGGATTCCGTCGATCTTTCCACCGTCCGGCTGGAGTCGTACCGCACCCAACTGGGCATGGTCTTGCAGGACTCGTTTCTGTTTGACGGAAGCATTCGCGAGAACGTGGCCTTTTCCAAGCCCAATGCGACGGAACAGGAGATCCTGCGGGCGTGCGCCATCGCCCGCGTGGACGAATTCGCGGAGAAGTATGAACTGAAGTACGACACCGTCATCGGCGAGCGGGGAGTGAAGCTGTCTGGCGGGCAGCGCCAGCGGGTCTCGATCGCCCGCGCCATCCTGGCGAACCCGCGCATTCTGATTCTCGATGAAGCCACCTCGAGTCTCGACTCCGAGTCGGAAGCCTTGATTCAGGAAGGACTCTCGTACCTGATGCAAGGGCGCACCACGTTTGTCATCGCGCACCGGCTCTCCACCATTCGCCGGGCGGACCAGATCCTGGTGGTCGAGGAAGGACGAATCGTCGAGCACGGCAACCACCAATCGCTTTATCAGTTCGGTGGCCGCTACTACGAGCTGTACACCAAGCAACATGGCATCGAACAGAATCTTTTCCTGGCGCCGGGAGAAGGTGACACTACCGAAGAGTCCGCCGCCGTGTTGCCGGACGGAGTTCCCGCTGATCCCGATCCCACGACTCTGCTTCGCTAAGCGCCGCCGGCCCCTCGCGAACCCGGCTGATCGCACTGCCTGACTGTGGGCCGGAATGTTTCCCCTGCCGGTTGAACCACATCTCTCTTCTGACGAGCCACAAGGATGCTGTATCATCAGGACTCTCGCGCCATAACTGCCGTACCTTGACGAGCCTGATATGGATCAACGCAGTTTCCAGAGACTGCTGCGCCGCACGGTTCTGATACCGGTGGTGTTACTGCTGCTGCTCACCGCCACTCTGGTGGTTGAGATCGTTGGGCTGACTGCCTCTTTTGGGTGGGTCGACCACACCGACGAAGCCATGGTCAATGTCAGGCAGTTGATGGGATACATGCTGGACATGGAGTCCGGACTACGTGGCTTCTACCTGACTGGCGACCAGTCTTTTCTGGAGGCCTATAACACGGCCAGGGAAGGAGTGCCCGAACAGTTGGCGGTCTTGGACCACCTCACCAGCGACAATCCTGGCCAGCAGCGCCGCCTGCAAGAACTTCGCGATCTTGACCTCCGCTGGATCCAATATTCCGAGCAGTTGTTGCAGCAACCGGGTGCTCGCTCTCTCTCCTCCCAGGAATTCACTGCCGGGGAACAACTGATGGACCAGGTCCGCGCCAAGCAGCACGAGATACTGGATACGGAGCAACAGTTGCATGAAGTGCGCTACCATCGTGCCACGCTTCTCAGTAATGTTGTGATCGCCACCGCCATAGTGCTGGCGCTCGTCACGGTTCTCCTGCTATTCACGCTGACCCGACGCGAGTTGGTCGCGCTTTCTTCCACCTACGATAAGCATCTGAAAGCCGAAGCGGAGAAGACACAGCTTTTGCAAGAAAGCCGTGAGTTGTTGCAGATCACGCTCAAGAGTCTGGGTGACGCAGTGGTCTCCACCGACGCTTTGGGGGCAGTGTCGTTCATCAATCCCGTCGCCGAAAAGCTGACCGGCTGGGACTACCAAGCAGCCCGCGGACGGCCATTGCGCGAAGTGTTGCGCATCATCGACGAAAGAACCCGGACCGAACTGGAAGATTCGGTCGCGCTGGTTCGCCACTCGCAGGGAGTGGTAAACGTTTCCAGCCACGTTGCCCTCATAAGCCGTTCCGGCCAGGAGTATCCGGTCGAACTGACCGGATCGCCGATCCTCAACGATCGCAACCAGCTCGCCGGAATTGTGCTGGTCTTTCGCGATATCACGCAACGCCGCCAGACGGAGCAGACCTTACGCTCCAGCGAACGCCTGGCGTCGGCTGGACGCCTGTCGGCCACCATCGCGCACGAGATTCGCAACCCGCTCGACACGGTTTCCAACCTTATTTACCTGCTGCGCCACGAGCAGCACTCCGAAAACATGACGAGTCACTACCTGGAGCTTGCCAGTGAGGAACTGGCCCGCATCGCGCAGATCACCGGACAACTCCTGACCTTCCACCGCGAGGCGCAAGCCCCGGTGGAGGTGAATCTTGCTGATGTGTTGCAAAGCGTGCTGGTCCTATTTGCGCCGCAAATCCGCCAGGCCCACATCGACGTAGAGCAGCGTTTCGAAACGGTGCCTCTGGTGCGAGGATTTCCCGGCGAACTGCGGCAGGTGTTTTCCAATCTTGTCGGTAATGCTCTCGACGCGATGCCCAACGGAGGCAGGCTAATTCTGCATTTGCGCCAATCCAGTCTCACCGCCGATCTGGCGCGCCGGGGGGTACGGATAACCATACTTGACACTGGCGCAGGCATCGCGGCCGGGGTCCGCAAGAACCTTTTCGCTCCCTTCTTTACCACCAAAGGTGAAAAAGGTACGGGGTTGGGCCTTTGGGTGAGCCGCGGCATCATTGACAAGCATGAAGGGACAGTTCATCTCGCCAGCCGCATGCGAGCCGGCAAAAGTGGGACGGCGTTTTCGGTATTCCTGCCTTTCGAGCAGGAACTGGGATTGCTCGACGTGCCCAACGTACCGCCGGCGGCGTAGATGAGTCGCGGGGCTGGGCCACGCGAACCATACCCCGGTTAGCGGGCTAGCACCACCTTTCCAGCGGCGGTGCCTCCCTTATAATGGACTTCTGTCAAACTAGGAATGAGCTCTTTTCCCGTCCGAACAGCAACCGCCGGTTCCGACTCCAACGAAGCCCCTAGCCACTCTCTTTCGCCACGATACCGTTGGATTTGGATCGTGCTGCTGTGGGCCGTGGTTTACATCCCCGGCCTGTTTTCGCCGCCGCTGCTGGACGACGCAGATTCCATCCATGCTGAAGCGGCGCGCGAGTTGCTCGTCCGCCACGACTGGACCACGCTCTACATTGACGGGGTCCGCTATCTGGAAAAAGCGCCGTTGATGTACTGGAGTATGGCGGCCAGCTACACGGTTTTCGGAGCCAGGGACTGGGCGGCCCGGTTGCCACTCGCGCTGGGCGTGCTGGCGCTGCTGCTGGCCACTTTCTCCCTGGGCAAACGGACGCTGGGAGAGCGTGCGGGTTTCTGGGCAGCCATGGTGCTGGTCGTATCGGTCGGGCCCTACATCTTCACTCGCATTATCATTCCAGACCTGCTGGTGGGGTTGTGGCTCACGCTCGGTTTTGACTTCTTCCTGCGAACTTTGGACGAACAGCCTCCCTCGGTTTCTTCGTGCTGGGGATTGGCGGCGACCGCGGCCCTGAACGTTCTTACCAAGGGACTGATCGGCCTGGTATTTCCGGCGGCAATTATTGGGCTTTATCTGATTCTGACCGGAAATCTTAGGCACCTGCTGCGCATGCGGCTGCTCTCCAGCTTCGCCGTGCTGCTGGTTATTGCCGCACCGTGGCATATCGCGGCCGCACTGGAAAACCCCGCCGCGGGACAATCGCGGGGCTTCCTCTGGTTCTACTTCATCAATGAGCAGTTTCTTCGCTATCTGAACAAGCGTGTGCCACCCGATTACGACACGGTTCCGCTGATAGTTTTCTGGGGACTGACGCTGGTGTGGCTGTTTCCCTGGTCGGCATTCGTCTTCCAGGCCCTGGCACAAGTCCCGCGTCGCTGGAGCGCGTGGCGTAGTGGGATGGATCGGCGACGACGGGCCATGCTGCTATACGCAATCTGGGCGGCAGTGATACTGGTGTTCTTCAGCTTCTCGACTCGCCAGGAGTATTACGCCATCCCTGCGCTGCCTGGACTGGCTTTGCTGATCGGCGGCTGGCTGCAACGGGAGGAGGAATCGCCCGCTGCTTCGACATTGCGGCGTAGTGGGCGAATCGGGTCGATGGTGTTACTCGTCCTCTCGGTTGTAATCTTCGCAGCCGCGGTGTTCTTGCTGATGCAGAGCAAAAATATGCCCGCCGACACCGACCTCGCCGACCTGCTCAGGAAGAACCCAAACGAATACGCGCTGGCCTTGGGACACCTTTTCGATCTCACTCCTCGGGCGCTGGGACTCTTTCGCGGACCGCTGGCGACATTCTCAATTGCCTTGTTGGTGGGCACTCTTCTGAACCTGTTGTACCGGCGGCGCAATTTTGCCCAGGCCGGCAACTGGGCGTTGACCATTATGATGGTGTTCGTGCTTTTTGCCGTGCATCAGGGATTGGTAATGTTTTCTCCCATCCTTTCCTCAAAAAAACTTGCCGATGCCATTGAGCAGGAGTACCGGCCTGGCGACGTACTGGTGGTCAATGGGACCTATGAGGACGCCTCCACATTAAACTTCTATCTGCGCCAGCCCATTCACATCGTGAACTCCCGTGATGAGGGCAACATGTACTATGGCGCGCTCTTTCCGGACGCACCCTCCATCTTTGAGGATGACGCATCGCTCCATGCCCTGTGGAAAGGCCCGAAGCGCGTTTTCCTGTGGGTGGAGGAAGACAATGTGCCGCTATTCGTTAAGCAGAGTGGCAGCTACCACCTGGCGCGCAGCGGCGGAAAGCTTATTCTCATGAACCGGGCGTTGCCGCAGAAACAGTGGCCTTACCCAGCAAATTGAGAGATACTGACAAGCAATCGTTAGAATAAATGCTCTGGGGAGATCACCTCACATTCGACCGAGCCAGGCAGGAACCGGCTTTGGTTCCCATGCGCCGCTCAGGACGGATCCCCAGCGGCCTGAGAGAGCACATTTGATAGCTCCTATATACCCAGTCCTGTTTGCGATGGCGGTCGCCGCTCCTGCGTGGCACCTGTTGCGGCAACTGCTGTGGTCCATCGCCCTGATGGGCTCGCTGACCTCGACCGTCTTTCTGGGGATGGTTTTATTTGCGGCCGTCCGTTACGCGATGACGTGCCGGACCCAACGGCAGCAAGTGCTGGGCGTCCCGCTGCGGGAATTGCCTCCAGTAACTATCCTGAAGCCGCTTTACGGTATGGAACCGAGGCTCGAGGAGAACTTGGAGAGCTTCTTCCGTCAGGATTACCCGAACTTTGCGATCATCTTCGGCCTCCGCAGCGGCGCGGACCGGGCACTCAGCGTGGTCCACCGGCTACAGGCCAAGTACCCGCAGGTGCAGACGCGAGTCGTGGTTTCCGGTGAGCCGCCGTGGCCTAATGCCAAGGTCTACTCGCTGAGCCAGATGATCGCTTCTTCCGCCGATGAGTTCCTGGTTATCAGCGATAGCGATGTTCTGGTTGGCTCCGACTTCCTGCGCAATGTGATACCGCCCTTGCTGAATCCGAAGGTGGGGTTAGTAACCTGTCTTTATGAAGGCATTCCGGCTCGCGGTCTGTGGTCAAAGCTCGAGGCCCTGGGAATGTCGATCGAGATGCCTTCCGGCGTCCTCGTGGCGGGGATGGTGGACGGCATGAAATTTGCCTTGGGCGCCGCGATGGCGGTCCGGCGCAAGGCGGTAGAAGCTATCGGTGGCATTCGCGAGACCGCGCATTTTTATTCTGACGACTTCGTGCTCGGCAATCGCATCGCGGTGGCCGGTTATGAAATTGTGTTGTCGCATTACAAGGTGGGGCACGTGCTCACCAGCCGCTCGCTCCTTAGGACACTCGGAGACCAGTTGCGCTGGATGAAGAGCACCCGCTTCTCACGCCCGCTGGGACATGTCGGGTCGGGTCTCACCTATGCGGTTCCGTTTGGCTTGCTGGCGCTGCTGCTGGGAATGGGTCACAGCTTTGGCCGTCATACCGGTTTCGAGTTGTTCCTTATGGCATGGCTGAATCGCATGTTGCTGGCGCTGGTGGTGGGCTGGGGAATCATGCGCGACCGCCGTTCTCTGTGGTTGTGCTGGCTATACCCGTTGCGCGACCTGCTGGGATTCGGGGTGTGGGCTGCTAGCTTCACAGGCAAGACATTTTTCTGGCGCGGGGAAACCTACCAGTTTGGCGATGAAGGAAGAATTACGCCCGAGCAGCGCCCTGTCAGCCCGCTTACTCACAGCCTGCCGCAGGGGCATGATTAAGCTCGGCTAATTCCGTTCGAGCTTTCCGCGATGCAGCCTGAAGCGCATCCCGCGCCATTCCACTTCGTCCCCGAAGTAGCTGACCAACCAGATGGCCAGAGCAAGCAAGTCACGCAGAGGCAGCAGCCATAGGCCTGGTAGAACCTGCGGATCGGCGAGCACCCCCCGGCCAATCACGACGGCTGCTATCAAACGGAGAGCGACGGTAACGGCGAGAACCAGCCATGTCCACCACGCGTGCGGAGCGGCCAGCACTGCCAGCGCCGCCCAAATCAGGCCGAAGGTCACGATCAACCCAAAATACTGCGCCCCGCGGCGGTCTTTGACGTTACGCGCCCAGCGCAACTGGTGCGCCCAGAAATCGCGAAAGCTGTAATCGGGCAACGCAGTCTCAATAACGATATCGGCCAACCGCACTTGATAACCCGCGGCTGAGGTGCGCGCACCGAGTTCGTAATCGTCACCGAGGTAGTCGGCGAGCGGCTCCAAGCCGCCGATTTCGCGCAGTACGGTCTTGGTGGTGGCTATGGTCGCTCCCAGTGCGAAACGAAGGCCTCCCTCCAGAGCGCGCGCGACCAACACACCACCGCTGAAGTCGGTGCTAAGCCCCAGCGCTTCGAGCCGTGAGCCCAGCGTCTTGCCCGCTAGTCCGCGGTAGAGCGCCGTGACCATGCCGACTCCCGGCTGCGCCAGCGGCGCCAGCACGCGCAGTAGATAGTCGCGCGGGACCAGGATGTCACTGTCGTTGATGATGATGTACTCGTAGCGGGCCTGCGGCAGCATTTGGGCGAGATTGCTGACTTTGCCATTGAGGCCCAGCTCCAGAGGACAGTGCACGACTCGCAACTTCGTTTGCGGAAACTCTTCGCGCAGTTTCTCGACCAGAGCCAGCGCCGGATCGTGGGCATCGCTGACGCCGAACAACACTTCGTACTCCGGGTATTCGAGCAGGCAATGGCTGCGAAAGGCGCTGTACATGTGAGGGTCGAGCCCCTTTAGCGACTTCAGGACACTGACTGGAGGAGTGACGCGCATCTCGCCACTATGACGATGGGAGCACTCGCGCCGGAAGCGCCTGGCCGCGACAATGCACATCGCGAAGTATGCCGCGCCGGCCACGGCCAGCAGCGCACAAAGCACGGCAACAGCGGTGAGGGCAGAATGCATGGAGAGCTTTTCAGATTAGCAGAATAAAGAATGGTCCACTGTAACTTAAGAATTGTCATTACGAGCGCCCTGGGTTTGGGTGCGAGGAATCTGCTTTTCGTCCGGGAAATGCAAAAAAGCAGATCCCTCGCTTCGCTCGTGATGACAACTCTTAGGACATGTCATCTCCAGCAGGCGCGGTATGATGTACAAGGATTGCTAGGGGACCCTCAAGAGACATCCGATGATCAACGGGAAACGCGTAGCGGTCGTGATGCCGGCCTACAACGCGGAGAGCACGCTGGAAGCGACGGTCCGCGAGATACCTGACCTGGTGGACATCCGCATCCTGGTGGACGATTACAGCAAGGACCAGACCGTCGCCGTGGCCCGTCGGTTGGGACTGACCGTGTTTGAGCACGACCGGAACCTTGGCTACGGCGGGAACCAACAGACCTGCTACCGCGAAGCCCTGGCCGCCGGCGCCGACGTCGTGGTGATGGTCCATCCGGACTATCAATACACTCCGCTGCTCATCACCGCCCTGGCCAGCATGGTGGCTTACGATGTCTATGACGTGGTGCTGGGCTCGCGAATCATAGGTGGCCAGGCGTTGCATGGCGGTATGCCGCTGTACAAATACATCTCCAACCGCTTCTTGACGGCTTTCGAGAACCTCTTCCTGGGCGTCAAGCTCTCCGAGTATCACACCGGCTATCGCGCGTTTAGCCGAAAGGTCTTGACCGAGCTGCCGCTGCTGGAAAATTCTCCTGACTTCGTGTTCGACAACCAGATGTTGGCGCAATGTGTGCACTTCGGATTTCGCATTGGCGAGGTCTCCTGCCCGACCAAGTACTTTGAAGAGGCGTCGTCCATCAATTTTCGCCGCAGCGTCACCTACGGCATGGGCGTGATGGGTACGACTCTCCAGTTTGCGCTCCACCATTGGGGGCTGATCCACCTGCCCAGGTTTAGTTCCCAGGGAAGAAGGCTGGAGACCGCCGGGGAAGCTGCCCTGACATCGCCGGCGAGCGAAGAACAACTCCGCGCCGCCGGGAGGAATTAGCGCATTCGGCGGAGCTACCACGTACAGCGGCGCCGCCAGGCCGCGCGATCTCAGGATTAAACTGTATCTACTGAAACAAGTCACCGGCATTTCACGTATCTAGGGATGCATTGGTGTTGGCAGGAGACTTGAAAGTACCCAAACTCTGCGGTTCGGTGCATGGATTCTTCAACTTCTAAACGCACGCTTCGCCACGGCAGCTTCTTCCGCGAGCCCACGCTGATCGCGCTGCAAACCATGCGGGCGCACAAGCTGCGCTCGTTCCTCATGCTGCTGGGCATCATTCTGTCAGTCTCCACGCTGATCCTGGTGGTCGCTCTCATCAGCGGGATGAACGGCTATTTTGCCAGCCGCGTCGCCAACCTGGGATCCAACGTTTTTCTGATCCACAAGTTTCCCATCATCAGCGATTCCAAGGAGTTGCTGAAGGCGACCCGCCGTAATCGCGATATCACCTGGGAAGACTATGAGGCGCTGCGCGACAATCTCAAGCTCGCACAAGCCGTTGGCGTGGAAGTGCGGCGCACGGCAAAGGTCCGTGCCGAGCGGCAAAACCTGGAGGATGTCGATATCCGGGGAGTGACCGCCAACATTGGGGACATGGACGTGGAAGAGGTCGCGACCGGACGGTATATCACCGACAGCGACAATCAGCATCGCGCCATGATTTGCATGATCGGCGCCGATGTGGCCGACAAGCTCTTCGCCAACGTCGATCCTATAGGCAAAACTATCGCGGTCGATGGGGAGGAGTTCCAGGTGGTCGGGGTGGCAAAAAAAATCGGCAACACCTTCGGACAATCGCAGGACAACTTCGTCTATATACCCATCGAGACCTGGCTGAAGATGTACGGGCGCAACAATTCGTTGAGCGTCAACATTCAGGCCCGCGGGGCGGAGTGGATGGCACGCACCAAGGAAGAAGCCCGGGTGTTGATGCGGGCCCGCCGCCATCTGGCGCCCAACGACGAGGACAACTTCGGCATCCTGGCCAGTGACAGCTTGATGGGCCTGTGGAAGAACCTCACCGGCACGCTGGCCTCCGGTATGGTGGGACTGGTCTCAATTTTCCTGGTGATCGGCGGCGTCGTAATCATGAACGTGATGCTGGCCTCGGTCACCGAACGGACCCGGGAGATCGGCATACGCAAGTCGCTGGGAGCGAAGAAGCGCGACATTTTGCTGCAGTTCCTGGTTGAATCCACGGTAATGGCAGTAGTGGGCGGCGCCATCGGCGTGCTGATTGCATGGATTCTGTCGGTCATCGTGCGCAGTACAACCCCGGTGCCGATGGCGGTGCCCATCTCGGCGGTGGTCCTGGCGATCGGGATCTCGTCAGCGGTGGGAGTGTTCTTTGGCGTCTATCCCGCGCGCAAGGCGGCGCGACTGGACCCAATCGAGGCGTTGCGGTATGAGAACTAAGTGGCTAGTGGCTAGTGGATAGTGGCTAGTGAAGGCAATGCGACGAACGCGTTTATTCACTATTGGCCTGGCCCTGCGAGGGGATGAGGTTATAGAGCCAATGTCGATGTCCACTAATCCACTAGCACCACTAACCACTAACCACTAGCCACTGGTTTCCTATGCGGATGCACTTTGGTGAAAATTCGCGAATGGCGCTGGAGACGGTGCGCGAGCACAAGACCCGCTCCTTCCTAACCGTGCTGGGGGTGGTGATTGGCGTCGCCGCCATGATCTTCGTCGCCTCCATCCTGGTCGGCGTCAGCCGCGACGTGGAAGGTTATCTCGACGATTACGGCACCAATACGCTGTTTATTTTCCGCTTCGACATGGGCATTTCTTTCGGACGCATGACAGCGGAACAGCGCGCCCGCAAGCCGCTGACTCTGGAAGACGCCAAGGCCATCCAGGACGAGTGCCCGCACGTCAAGTACGTGACTGCGGAGGTTTTGCCCGCGTTCAATCCCGACCAACGGGGAGGGCCGGGGGCTCTAATGGTCGCGCGCTACGGCTCGAAGGAAATCTCCAACCTCGATTACAGCGGCGCCACCACTTCCTATCCGGATGTGTACAACGCGCACGTGTCGCAAGGCCGCTTCTTTACCGAGTTTGAAGACTCCCACAGCATGGACGTCGCGGTCATCGGCGACGAAATCGACAAGAACTTTCTTCCCCGCTCACGACGGCCTCGGCAAAACCATTCTGGTGGACGGCGTTCCGTACCAGGTGATCGGCGTGTTGGAGAAGCGCAAGGGACAGCTCTTCAAGGATGAGACCGCCGACCGCACCGTCAAGGTTCCGTACAACGCCTATCGCAAGCACTACCCCGCAGACGACGAGCATTTCATCGGCGCCGAGGCCTATCCCGGCTTCAAGGATGCCGCCGAAGACGAGATCCGCGGCCTGTTGCGCCGCCGCCGCAATGTGCCCTTCAATAAGCCCGACAATTTCGGCATGACCAGCGCCGAAGCCATCGCCGACAACTTCCGCCAGATCATGAGCACGGTAGCGCTGATGACCATCGTCGTCAGCTCGATTGGCTTGCTGGTGGGCGGCGTCGGCGTGATGAACATCATGCTGATGTCGGTAACCGAACGCACCCACGAGATCGGCGTCCGCAAAGCAATTGGCGCGCGGCGGGGCGACGTAATCCGCCAGTTCCTGACCGAAGCCGTCGTGCTGACCGGACTGGGCGGGCTGGCCGGAGTGCTGGTGGGGATAGCCGCAGCCGCCATGCTTGCCGCTGATCTTTCCTTCGATGCCGACTTCGGTGCCCATCTGGGCGGTAATCGCCGCGGTGTTGATGGCGATGAGCGTCGGCCTGTTCTTCGGAATCTATCCGGCGGTGAAAGCCTCGCGCCTGGATCCGGTCGAAGCCTTGCGCTACGAGTAGCTGGCACCGCGGAGCGGACTAAAGCGGTGCCCCTTCCAAGCTCGATTCATTGCAGACAAACGAATCGCTTGAGCCGTCTCGCCCGAACATTATTGCGCTTCCACTCCAGCCGGCTGGGCATTGCGCCGCGGGCGCCGGTTCTCCTGAAGAATTTTCTTGCGCAGGCGCAACGATTTCGGCGTGATCTCGACCAGTTCATCGTCGGCAATGAACTCGATCGCCTGCTCCAGATTCAGGTTCTTGAACGGCACCAGGCGGATGGCATCGTCAGCCGTGGAGGAGCGCATGTTGGTCAGCTTCTTTTCGCGGACAATGTTCACCACCAGATCGTTGTCGCGCGAGTTCTCGCCCACCACCATGCCTTCGTAAACTTCCACTCCCGGACCAACGAACATTTCGCCGCGCTCCTGCAGGCCCCACAGCGCATAGGCCGTGGTGTGCCCGCCGCGGTCGGCGACCAGAGCGCCGGTCACACGATGTGGGATATCGCCCTGCCACTCGGTGTAGCCGTCGAACAACGAGTTCATCACGATGGTGCCGCGCGTGTCGGTCAGCAACTCGCTGCGCAGACCAATCAGCCCGCGGCTGGGGATAACGAACTCCATGCGCACCCGGCCGTAGCCATGGTTGTGCATCTTCTGCATCTGCGCCTTGCGCGCGCCCAGCTTCTCGATCACCACGCCGACAAACGACTCGGGAACGTCGATGGTCAGCCGCTCCACCGGCTCCATCAGCTTGCCGTCAACGTGCTTGGTCACGATCTCGGGTTTGCCCACCGCCAGCTCGAAGCCTTCGCGCCGCATCATCTCAATCAGAATCGCCAGTTGCAGCTCGCCGCGGCCCATCACCTTGAACGAGTCGGTGCTCTCGGCGTCTTCCACCCGCAGCGAAACGTTGGTCAGCAGCTCTTTTTCCAGCCGCTCGCGCAGATTGCGCGAGGTAACGTACTGGCCTTCGCGCCCCGCGAATGGCGAGGTGTTCACCATAAACTGGATAGCGATGGTCGGCTCGTCGATGGTGGTAACCGGCAGAGGCGCCGGATTCTCGATGTCCGTAATGGTCTCGCCGATGTTGATGCCAGTCACTCCGGCAACCGCCACGATGTCGCCCAACTCGGTGGCGACGATGTCGGTCCGCTTCAGGCCGGAAAACGAGAACAGCTTGGTAATCTTGATCTTCTCCATCGACCCGTCGCGCTTGGCGATGGCAACGTCTTCGCCGGTGCGCAGCGTGCCGTTGAACACGCGCGCGATTGCCAGGCGGCCAAGATAGTCGCTGTAGTCGAGATTGGCGACCAGTATTTGCAGCGGCCCATCAGCATCGCCGGTCGGCAGGGGAATCGTATCCACGATGGCGTCGAACAGCGGGCTGCAGATTCTCGCCCGGCTCGTCTATGTCGGTCGTGGCCGTGCCCAGCTCTGGCGTTGGTGTAGAGCACGGGAAAGTCGAGCTGGTCTTCCGCCGCGTCGAGATCGATGAACAGGTCATACACCTCGTTGAGCACTTCCTGCGGACGCGCGTCGGGACGATCAATCTTGTTGATCACCAGGATCGGCGGCAGCTTGGCTTCCAGCGCCTTGCTCAACACGTAACGCGTCTGCGGCAGCGGGCCTTCGCTGGCGTCCACCAGCAGCATCACGCCGTCCACCATCTTCAGCGCGCGCTCCACTTCGCCGCCGAAATCGCTGTGGCCGGGCGTGTCCACGATGTTGATCTTGATGTCGATGGTAGAAAATGGCCGTGTTCTTGGCCAGGATGGTGATGCCGCGCTCGCGCTCCAGCTCGTTGGAGTCCATCACGCGCTCGACGTGGGTCTCATTGGCGCGAAAGGTGCCGCTCTGGTTCAGCATGGCGTCCACCAGCGTGGTCTTGCCGTGGTCCACGTGCGCGATGATGGCGATGTTGCGAAGACTCTTGCTCAAAACCTAGTGTCCTTCCTGTTGGGAAAACCGCGTGCGACAAGGCAAACGGAGGGCTTCGGAACCGGTACTCTCAGTTTACAGCACGCCGTCGAAAACGGCTTCGCCATCTCCCTGGAGACACCTTCCCTCTCGGAGTTCCAAGCATTTCCAGCACAGCTTTCGATTCGGATTGCCCCCATTTAAGATAGCCATACCTTTTGCACAACTCAGGGAACTTGATGCGTATTCTCACGCTGATAACTCTGTCCATCGCTCTGTCATTTCTTACCGCCCCAGTTCGGGCGCAGACTGGCAATGTGCGCCCGGAATCTTCATCCACTCTCTCAACTTCATCCGCCGATTTTTCCGACGACCAGACTTTTTCGCAGTTTCAGCGCGTTACCAAGGGCATGAAGCCGCCGAAAGCAACACACGCACCTGATCCGAAGTTTCCTGATCTGCCTGCCGATGTGGAGCAGCAAGGGACGGTCGTTATGCTGGTTGGCATCAACGCTAAAGGACGTGTCGAGGTGGTCCGGGTACTGCGCAGCGATGAACACGCCTTCGAGACCAGCGCCGTGAGTACGGTGAAGAAATGGAAATTTCATCCGGCGGAGAAGAATGGACAGGCCGTACCAGTGCAGGTCACTGTGGAAATGAAGTTTGAGAAGTAGCGGAAGACAGTTGTCAGTGGCCAGTAGTCAGTAGCGTAGTCAGTAGTCAGTAGTCAGTAGTCAGTAGTCAGTTGGTCGCTTGTATGTTCCTCTGCGCATTCATCGAATCTTTGCCACTACCACTTACTCGCTGGCCCCTGCCTTTCTGCGCGATAATGAATGGACATGTTGAATCAGATTGCACCCCTTGCTCCCGTTCAGCAACCCAAGACCGAGGACGCGGTTGACCTGCTGGTGGGCTGCCATCAGCGCATTCGTCACTTCACCGGCGTCGCCGTCAAGCTGGCCCATGCCCAAGGCGCCAGCACGGAAGAAATCGCACAGGCTGCGGCCGGCGTTCACCGCTACTACAGCGTCTCGCTGCCGTTGCACGAGGCCGATGAGGACCAAACCCTGCAACCTCGTCTGCGCGCCGTGGCCGGGGAGCAAGTACGCCATGCACTGCTGGCCATGGCCGATCAGCACCAGGCAATTGACGAGTTGATCGAGCGGCTGCTGCCCTTGCTGGTGCTGGTAAGAGATAACCCCGGCACCGTGACTCAAGTTGGCGGCGAGATGTGTTCCATCACGAAAGCGCTGGAGGAAATATTCCACGCACATCTTCAGATGGAGGAAGAGGTCATCTTCCCGGCCATTCGCCAGGTTTTACCGGAAAGCGCGCACGAGGAAATATTGCGGGAAATGCAGGAGCGGCGGAAGACAGGGTTCAGGGACGAGGCTTAGGGACCAGCAGCAATCACTGACCCCCAAACCCTTACCACTCGTCCCTAGCCTTACCTTCCCACGATGTCGCCCTTCAGGCCGCTGATAGCAGCGATCACTTCATCCTGCTCTTTCTTTGGAACCTTAAACTTGTTCAGCGTTTCCGTCAGGTGTGCCGCCGAAACATTCCAGTCGGCATCGGTGATATGCAAACCCGTGTGCGCTGTCTTCATGTCCTGGCCGGTGTAGATGCAAGGGCCGCCGGTCGCCACGCAGAGGAAATCAATTACATGCGCCTCGACCCTCGCCTTCGAGGTGTCGTTCAGGCCGGTAAAGAACTTGCCGAGTTGCGGATCGGTCGCCAACCGGCCAATGAAGTCCTTGGTCACGGCCACCAGCGCGTCATATCCGCCGAGCCGGGTGTAAAGTGAATCGCCGGCGGCCGTGCTTCATTGCTTGCGGGGGCGCGGCCACGGCGGACGGGCGCGGCGCCAGCAATTATCGCGAAGGCTATCAACATCGTTGCCAGAAATTTCTTGTTCATGTTTGGTCTCCTTAAGGAAGTGGAATCACAAGCGGAAAACACCACGATCGCATGCCAGCATCCACTCCTCGTCATCCGGCTCATGAGCGCAAAAACAGGTGCTCGCTCAACCCTGAGTGCCAAAGCCACAACCAAATTGCGCCTGTGTCCAGCGCGCCAGTTGTTCGCCGAGGGCGTTTGCTGATATGTTTTCGTGGTTTCCGTTTGCTAAGTCGTTTACGTGGCCCAAACCGCTTGCGGATTTTACACCGGGAGAATTTTTCGCGGCACTGTTTTTCTGGCCTAACGCCGCTGGTTAGTGCTGAGGGAAACAATCTGTCGGGCCTTTCCAGAACGTATTACAGTATGGAACCGATCGAAGAAGAGCTCGGTGACTCGTGACCCAGGTGACGAGATGCGGCTGGTGGCGCGCATCCGCGCCGGCGACCAGCAGGCGATGTCCGAGCTCTACGACCGGTATTCCAAGGTGGTATATGCGGTGGCTTTGCGCGTGCTTCAGGATGCGGCCGGTGCCGAGGATGTGCTGCAGGACGTTTTCCTCCAGCTCTGGCGCAATCCCGATGCCTTCGATGCCAGCCGGGGCAGCCTGGCCGCATGGTTGGCGGTGATTGCCCGCCATCGCTCGATCGACCGGTTGCGCAAGCGGCGTCCGGAAACCGACATCGAGGATTGCGTCATTGCCGGCGGTCCCGATCTGCGGGATGAGACCGAGCGCACGCTGCTCATCGAGAAAGTGCGCGGCGCACTCGACGCGATGAGTCCCGAGCAGCGTGAAGCCATGGAGCTGGCATTTTTTCAGGGCCTGACCCACACGGAAATAGCGGAGAAAACCGGCGAGCCTTTGGGCACGATAAAGACGCGCATTCGTAGTGGACTACGGCAGTTGCGCACGAAGTTTGCAGGATGAAGTTTGCAGGATGAAGACACACGACCAATTCGCGGAAGATCTGGCGCTGTACGCGCTGGATGAGCTGACCGGCAGCCAGCGCCAGGAACTGGAAGGCCACCTGGACACCTGCCCTGCGTGCCGTCGCGAATTGCAGGCGCTGCGCGGCGACCTGGGACTGCTTGGCTTGTCGAGTAGCGGGCCGCAACCGCCGGCGCGCAGCAAGGACCGTTTGATGCGGGCCATCGCCGCCGAACCGCGTGGCGTGTTTTCGCCTGAGCCTGCGCCGGCTCGTCGGCGAAGTCTGTGGGCAACCTTGCTTCCGGCCCTGGCGGCGCTGGGCCTACTACTCGTCGTACTCGTGTTGGTGCGCAACAACGGCTACATGAGAGATCAGCTCGCCGAGTTGGCGGGTCACAATCAGGACCAGGCCATCCAGCTTGACCGTCTGAATGAGGAGATGAGGCTGCTCACCGCCCCTGACGCGGTCCACGTTTCGCTGAACCCGCAAAAATCCCCCAAGCAACCCAGTGGAACTGCCATCTTCAGTCCCTCGCACAATCGCATGATGTTCATGGCGAGCAATCTGCCGGCGGTGCCGGCGGGCAAGGCTTACGAGCTGTGGATCATTCCAATGCAAGGCGCGCCCATGGCCGCGGGAGTTTTCAAACCTGACGAGCACGGCAATGCCATGATGATGGACCACAAGATGCCTGCCGGGGTCGAGGCCAAGGCCTTCGCCGTCACCGTGGAGAATGAAGCCGGCTCCGACAAGCCGAGCTCGCCGATCATGCTGATGGGCGAGGTATCTGCGGGCGCGTGATCCACCGCCTTCCACCTGTTTTGGGTGAAATCCACAGGGTATTCACAGTCGCGACGCGATTCTGGCTGAATCTTCCTCGCATTTCCTGCACACTAATACACGATGGCCAACCCCGGAGATTTTGCGTATATCGTCAAGCAGCAGGCCGACATCGTCCGCATCGTGGGCGAATACATGACGCTGCGCAAAAGTGGCGCGCAAAACTTCCAGGGCCTGTGCCCCTTTCACCAGGAAAAAACCCCGTCGTTCTCGGTGCATGCTTCGCGACAATTCTTCCACTGCTTCGGTTGCGGCGCTTCGGGCGACGTTTTCAGTTTCGTGCAGAAGATCGAGAACATCACCTTCCCAGAATCGGTCCGCCTGATCGCCGAAAAACTCAAAATCCCGCTGCCCAAAATGAGCTACTCCTCACCGGAAGAGGAGCGGCAGGCGGGCATGCGTGTCGGGCTGATCGAAATCCACGAGCGCGCCTGCAAGTTCTTCCAGGAGCAATTGCGCCGGCCGGAGGCGGCGCACGCGCGCGAGTACCTGGCTTCGCGGGGAATCAGTCCCGAGATCATCGCCGAGTTTCGCATGGGTTACGCGCCCGATTCGGGCTTTCTGCTGCGCGACGCACTGCGCGGGCAATATGACGAGGCATTGCTGCGCGAGTCGGGCCTGTTCTCATGGAAAGACAAAGAGCAGTTGCCAGTTGTCAGTAGTCAGTTGCCAGAAGGTTCCGAGCCAACCGCCCCACTGACAACTGACAACCGGCAACTGGCAACTATGTATTCGCGGTTTCGCAACCGGGTAATGTTTCCCATTACCAACGAATCCGGCAAGGTGATCGCCTTCACCGGCCGCACGCTGGCCAGCGACGAGAAGTCCGGCCCTAAATATTTGAATTCGCCGGAGACGCCGATCTACTCGAAGTCGCGGGTGCTGTTCAATCTCGACAAGGCCAAGGAGGCGATTCGCAAGCTGGAGTACGCCATCCTGGTCGAAGGCCAGATGGATTGCATTTCGGTGTACACGGCGGGATTTCACAACGTGATCGCCAGCTCAGGCACGGCGTTCACCGAATTGCAAGCGCGGCTGCTGGGACGATTCAGCAAGAACATCGTGGTGAATTTCGATCCTGACACTGCCGGCGCGGCGGCGGCAGAGCGTTCGCTGGCGCTGCTGGTGAGCGAAGAATTCCAGATCAAGGTCCTCACCTTGGAAGCCGGCTTCGATCCCGACCTGTTCATTCGGCGCAAGGGAAAGGCCGCGTATGACGAGGCGCTTCGCCATTCGCAGAAATATTTCGATTACCTGATTGAGCGCTCGCGTGCGTTGTTTCCTGCTCGCACTCCCGAAGGCAAAGTGAAGGCCCTGAATTATCTGCTGCCGCACATCCAACGTGTGCCCAGCCGCATTGTGCGCGACGAGTGGGCCAACGAGATCTCGCATCGCTTGGGAATCGAATCGGCGGTGCTGCGCCAGGAACTGCGCCACGCCGCGGGCTCGCGTTCGGCGTCGCGGGTGAATGCTCCCGCGGCCACGGTCTTGACCGATGCCGAGCGGGTCCTGGTCCGGGCGCTGGCCAGCCAGGAGTTGTCCCATAGTCCGGTAAGTGACCGCGAGGGCCAGGACCTCGACTTTGAGCCGGCCCGTCAGGCACACTTTGCGCTTTCGCGCGAGCGACTGCATGCCGATTCGGCGGCGGAGGGTCTCATCGACGCTCTCCTGCTCGGGCAGGAGCAAGGGCTCGACCCGATGTCGCTTCCTCTGGACGAAGATGCTCGCAGCCTGCTGGCAACCGTGCTCATGGATGAACACGAAGAACTGACGCCCGAGTTGCTGGAGAGCTCAATCCGGTCGTTGCGCAAGCGACATGGGGAGCGTGACTTGGAACAACTCCAGCGAAAAGTCAAAGAACAGGAATCCCGGCCGGATTTGATGTCGAAGGCGCAGTTGGCACAAGAGAAGCTTCGCCTTAAACAGGCCATGCGCTCAGGCGAGATCACGACTCCAGAGGGACGCTCGTAGGTCGGTTCGAGGAGGGTTGCCCCCCAACCGCCTGACATGTTGAAACTCCGCAGGTGCCTCATCCTTTCGCAGCTTTTGCGAAAGGGTGGGACTGAAGCACTCGCGCCGCGCAGTCTTTCTTCGTCCCGCGTAGAATGTCTTTGCACACCGGAGGCACCCATGTCTGAAGTCGCCTACACATCCAACGTGCGCATCGAGCGCATCAAGGGTCCACTACGCCGGGCCTACCTGCCTGGAGAGCCGCAGCCCGTGCTGTTCAGCGTCCACGGCGGTATCGCCAAACATTACGGCATCGACGAGAGCCGGCTACCCGAGTCCCACGCCGCCACCATCGACTACGTGATTGCCGCCCTCGGCGGTTGAATGCTCGGCACCTTTGCCGGCGCGCTGGATGCGCGCAAAATCAACGCCAAAGATGGCCGCCTCAGTTGTGAAGTTCGCGGTGAAGTCGAGGACGATGGCGGCGTGCTGATCATCAAGCGGGTGCATGTGACCCACAAGCTGCGAGCTGACGATCCCGCCGCTGTGCGTGACACCGTGGAGCGCGTGCATGGTGTGTATGCGCAAAGCTGCCCGGTCTATCGCTCGCTGGTTCCAGCGTTCCCCATCACGTCCAGCGTGGAGATCGTGGGCGAGGCGTCGGGCGCCGAACCCGTTGGCGTGTGAACTCGGGCCCCGTCAGGGACGGCTGACAAAGGTCTGGTGATGAATAACTGGAACGAAGACAAGCCTATGCACTAGGAAAAGGAATAGGGAGAGGAGCGCGTTTCAATCCTGACTGAAGATGAAATACGTAATCGATACGCAAGAGCAAACCTTAACGACAGTCGCAGAAGACGAAAGCAAATCCGTTACGCAACCGCTATACACGGAGGGTGCTTTTGAGCTGATTTCCCGGCAATGGGTGCGCACGGGTTGGAGCCTGGGCTATTTCCTGGCTTTTACATGGATGGGACAGCCGATTCTCCAGCTGCCGGAGGACCTGGTCAGACTCCAGGAAATAATCTATCGGGCGCGCCCGGACCTGATCATTGAGACGGGAGTCTACAAGGGTGGGTCTTTGCTTTATTACGCCAGCTTGTGCCGCACTCTCGGCAAGGGCCGTGTTATTGGCATAGACATTTCGATCCCGCCGGAGGTGCGTGCCATACTCGGGAAACATCCTCTAGGGGCGTTGATTGACCTGATAGAGGGACCTTCCACCGCACCTGAGTCGATTGACGGGGTCTCACGGCTGCGAAAGCCTGATGACAAGGTAATGGTAGTTCTGGACTCGGCACACACCCGCGATCACGTTTACCGGGAGTTGGAAGTGTATTCGCCGTTTGTAACTCCGGGGTCCTATTTGATTGTCGCTGATGGCATCATGCGGTATCTGGCTGACGTTCCGGGAGGCCAGGCTTCATGGGTGAATGATAACCCGGCGCAAGCGGTACGAGATTTTCTTGCGTCGCACTCGGAATTCGTCTTGTGCCCCCCTGCCGGGCTGGGCGATCGCGGTGGCTTAAGCGCCGGCGCCAGTTATTTTACCGACGGCTGGCTCCAGCGACTGCCATGAGCTCTCGGCGGCTGACAGCGACTCATCCCTCCACGCTCAGGTGACCAGTCCCTGACTTAGCGCCGAAAAAAGCCCTGCCAGGCGGCAAGGCTGTAAGCGAAGTTCCACACATCAGTAAATCGGCCCTCTCATCTAAAAGTCAGAAGCCTTTCTGGGGCTGCCGAGACCGGTGCAGCGGTCCCAACCGGGCACGGCGGAGGCGCCGTTGCTGCCGTGAATAACGTCGTAGAAGTCGGTGTGGTACTTCACCGGCTGTAGATACCACTGGTAGGTTGGAGCAAGTTCGACGGCCGTCGAGGTATGGAAGCTGCCTGCCGAGTTGACGATGCCAGCCAGAACAGGCGAGGACACGCTGGTTCCGCCGACCTGGCACCAGCCGCTGCAGCCCGTGGAGCTGTACACCGCGACGCCGGTGGAGGGTTGGGCATCAGCCGACCAGTCCGGGGTGCCGCGCTTCGGTCCCGTGCGATTGCCGATGAAGAGCTGGTATTGCGGCAAGACCTCCATCGTGCTGATGCCGCCGCCGCTGCCGCTCCAGCAATCCTCTTCACCCGTAAAATTGCCGCTGGAGTCGCGAATGACTTTGGTGCCACCGGCAGATACCGTGTTCGGCGACACGCTCGGATAATCCGGACCCAAGCCGGAGTCGCCGGCCGAGGTGAAGTAGACGACCCCGGTGGTGTGCATGAACTGGTCGAAACCCGTCTCGCCGCTGAACTCGCCGCCGTAACCAAAGCTGTTGGAAACCTCACCCCCACCAGCGGCGGCCACCGCCTGACCAGCCAGGAACTCGGCAGCGCTCGTGCCGCCGTCAAACGGGTCGCTGCAGAACTGAGCGACGATGATCTGCGCATGAGGCGCCATGGCATGGGAATACTCCACGTCCAGCGCGGTTTCCAGGTCCCAGCCCGTGCCATTGTTGCTGGGGCACGACCCGCAGTCGCAGATGAATTGCAGCGTCTGGGTGGGCAGGCCGTATTGGGCATTGAAGGCATCGAAATCGCTCTGCAAGGTGGTGTTGTGGCCGTAATCGACTACGGCAATGGCCCTCGCCCCGCCGCTGGCCACGGGCGACCCGCTCCGCGGACATCCGCTGGTGGGTGGCGTAACGCCGTAAATGCAGGCTATGGAGCCTGGGTTTTCCGCATTCGGTGGCGGGTTGGACGCATCGGTCCGGATTCCATCGGGCTGGAAAATCAACAGCGGGGTTCGCACGGTCGTTCCCGGGACCAAGCCCAGGGTGCTGGGTGGAGCGACAATCGTACCTTTGGCCGGCGCCGACAAGTCCTGCGCAAAGCCGCTCAGGGCGAACATCGAAATCACCAATAGAGTGACCAGTAAAAATAAACTTCTCTTCGTCATCTATATCTCCTAAGTCGTTAACAGTTTTCCGAAGGCCGTTCGCGAACGATGGTCTTCGAGGGTTGATGTTGAGGCTAGAAGCTGTACGGTGACTGCCTTAGCCAGAGAAGCCTTCGCTACACACGGCAACACGCCCACTCGGTTGCCAGCTAGCCCGAAAGCGGGGACCGCAAAACTCTGAGTTGTCCCATGGTCTTGTTGTGACCTGTCTTCTTGCCGTCCCGCACTCCGAGCACGTAGCCTTCTTTCCATCCATCCCACCATGCCGCAGACCGTCGGCTGGTTCCATCGCCTGGGGGATGGCGCAGCGCCAACTTCTGGTGCCGGCGAAGATGATTAGGCAACCCACACCTGGCGAACTCGCCACCACAGACGGGACAAGTCACAGACGCTAACTTCAGGGCGAAGCGTTCGGGGCCGACCATGGGTTGCGAGCCTTTCCAGGAGTGCGAGGTGCAGGCAGACGATATCCATTAAGCAGGCCTACTACTATAGTTAGTAGGCAAAAAGTTACGATTTTTTGACATTGGGAATTCAGGCAGACTAAGTGTCATCCACCGCGCTGGCGATCTTCTTTGGTCGCTGGAGTGGAGGGGGGAGCCCCTATCGTGCGTTACAACCTAGGTTTTGCCTTGAGTCTGCGCCGCCCTGCTCGCGCCGGCGGTGAGTCGAGAGGAGCAACGGGTGTTGCCCTCAGGACAGCTACATCTACTCACTTGCGCAGCGGCTCAATCAACTGTTGATGGCCACCTTCACCATTTTCTTCCCGGCCCGGAGCGTGAACTCCGTCCCCAGCTTCACGGCGACAACCAAGTCAGTCTTAAGCTGGCCGTCGATCTTCACCGCGTTCTGCTTGAGCTTGCGCAGGCCGTCCGTGACGGACGTCGCCAGTCCGGTACGTGCCAGCAGTTTGTCGAGCTTCACCTGCACCTGGCCATCAGCGGTTGACGCATTGGGCGCGGCGACCTCTTCAAAGCGCACTGAGATTACGGGCAAATCCTCGGGCGTCTCGTCCTTCTGAAACATGCGCGACCAATTCTGCGCCGCCTGCTCGGCCGCCTCACGCGAGTGGAAGTCGGCGACGATGCGCTTGCCCAGCTCCTGCTTCAGCTTCATAGGATGCGCCTCGCCGCTCGTAACCTCGCGCTTCATGCGCTCGATGTCGGCCAGGCTCACGTCGGTGACCAACTCGTAATAGCGCCACATCAACTCGTCGGAAATGGACATCACCTTGCCAAACATTTCCTGCGGAGCTTCGGTGATGCCGATGTAATTGCCGTACGACTTCGACATTTTCTGCACGCCATCGGTGCCCTCCAGCAGCGGCGTGGTCAGCACGATCTGTGGCGGCTGTCCGTAATGGCGTTGCAGCTCGCGGCCCATCAGCAGGTTGAATTTCTGGTCAGTGCCACCGAGCTCGAACGTCCGCCTCCAGCGCCACAGAGTCGTAACCCTGCGCAATGGGATACAGCAGCTCTTGCATCGCAATCGGCTTCTCCTCGTCGAAGCGCTTGTGGAAGTCCTCGCGCTCCAGCATCTGCGAGATCGTGAACTTGGCCGCCAGCCGGATGAAGCCTTCAAATCCGAGCCTGCTCAGCCACTCACTGTTGAAGCGCACCTCCGTCTTGTCGCGGTCGAGGATCTTGAAGACTTGCGCCTTGTAGGTTTCGGCGTTCTGGTCGATCTGCTCCCGCGAGAGCGGCGGCCGCGTGGCCGAGCGCCCGGTGGGATCGCCGATCAGCCCGGTAAAGTCGCCGATGAGGAAAATGACGGTGTGCCCCATGTCCTGGAAGTGCTTCAGCTTGCGCATAAGCACGGTGTGGCCCAGATGCAGGTCAGGCGCAGTCGGATCGAATCCCGCCTTCACGCGCATGGGCTTGCCGGTGGCGAGGGATTTCTCGATGCGCTCGCGCAAGTCGCTCTCACGGATGATCTCCGCCGCGCCCTTGCGCAGGTGGGCGAGCTGCTCGTCAACAGAAGGGAATGAGGGCATAAGAGGTGATTATAGGAGTTTCCAGTTTCCAGTTTCGAGTTTCAAGCCATTTGCCGAATGTTTTCCGACTTGAAACTTGAGACTGAAAACTTGAAACTGTTTCCATGTTCGCACGCAAGGTCCGTGTCGAGTACGAAGAAGCCGGCCAACGGCAGCCGTGTCCGCTGAAGTGGCTGGACAGCTTCAGCATGCGCAACTTCACCAACGATCAGGTGTTCGACGATACCATCCCCATCGCCGAGGGGGAAATGGAGATCGGCGCGCGCGTTCCGCTGGAGCGCCTGCGGACCGCGATGGAGGACTGGTTCCGGCGCAAGAGCTATCTTCCAAAGGACGCAAAGCTGGTGGTGGAAGAGCGGTGAAGCAGTAGCCAGCTGTCAGCGATCAGCAGTACCGAGTCGTCTGCCTCGGGCTGATGACTGCCACCACTGACAACTGACAACTGACAACTGGATTATGGGAACTCGTATTTTCTTTTTTGTGATCGCCCTTTGCCTGGTGGCGGCTGGCGTCTGGGCCTACCACCACGACGAGGAGTTGCGCCAGAACTGCCTGCAGGTCAATCTCGGCGATCCCAACGAAGTGGTGCGCGAACTGCTCGGCGATCCCCGCAGCGAGAGACCCTGCGGCTCTCTCACCGCCGTGCCCGCCGGCTGTGCGGACGAGTACGTTTACAAGTATTACTACTCGATCTTCAATCCGCAATATGAGGTGGTGTGGTTCGACAAATCAGGCAAGGTGCTGGGAATGCAGCACGTCAAGACACCGTGAGGATTCACCACGGAGGCACGGAGATCACGGAGAAATCTTGATATAAAAGAAACTCCGTGCCCTCCGTGCCTCCGTGGTGAGACAGGCTTTACCACATTGTGATACATCCCACTCTGTAAGATTTACTTGCCTACCGGCTTCGGTCCGGCGGCCTTCACCTCGAGCGGCGCGTCGAACTGCTCGAAGTTCTTGGCGAAGCGTGCCGACAGATCGGCCGCCATCTTGTCGTAGGCGGCTTTGTCATCCCAGGAATTACGCGGCTTCAGCAGTTCCGCCGGAACTCCGGGACACGATCTCGGAATGGTCAATCCGAAGGCAGGCTCGATCTCAAACTCCACGTTCGCCAGCTTGCCCTCGACCAGCGCCTCCACCATGGCGCGCGTGTACGGCAGGCTCATGCGCTTGCCAATGCCATACGGCCCGCCTTGCCAGCCGGTGTTGACCAGCCAGCATTGCGCGTTGTGCTCGCGCAGCCGGCGGCCCAGCATCTCGGCGTACACCTTGGGCGGCAGCGGCATGAAGGGCGCGCCGAAGCAGGTGGAGAAGGTCGCCTGCGGCTCGGTTACGCCGGCTTCCGTCCCCGCAACCTTGGCGGTGTAGCCCGAGATGAAGTGATACATGGCCTGCTCGGGCGTGAGCTTCGAAACCGGAGGCAGTACCCCGAACGCGTCTGCCGTCAGGAAGACCACGTTCTTAGGATGTCCGCCGAGGCCAGGAATGGTGGCATTGTGAATGTACTCCACCGGATAAGCGGCGCGAGTGTTTTCGGTCTTACTGTCGTCGTCGTAATCGGGAATGCGTGTAACCGGGTCGAGCACCACGTTTTCCAGCACCGAACCGAAGTGGAGCGCATTGTAGATCTGCGGCTCATTCTCCGCCGAGAGTCGAATGCACTTGGCATAGCAGCCGCCCTCAAAGTTGAAGACGCCAGTCGGGCTCCAGCCGTGCTCGTCATCGCCGATCAGCCTGCGGCCCGGATCGGCCGACAGCGTCGTCTTGCCGGTGCCCGACAATCCAAAGAACAGCGCGGTCACGCCGTCGGCGCCGATGTTCGCCGAACAATGCATGGGAAAGACGTTGCGTTCCGGCAGAATGAAATTCATCACCCCGAAAATTGACTTCTTCATTTCGCCGGCATATTCCGTGCCGCCAATGAGCACCACTTTCTTGCTGAAGTTGATCAGAATAAATACTCCGGAGTTGGTGCCGTCGCGCCGCGGATCGGCCTTGAAGCCAGGCGCGCTGAGGATGGTGAACTCGGGCTTGTGCGCCTTTAGCTCTTCCGAGGTTGGGCGAATAAATAGCTGTCGCACAAAAAGGCTGTGCCAGGCATACTCGTTGATCACCTGAATGGGGAGCCGGTATTTCGGATCGGCGCCGCAATACAGGTCCTGAACGAAAAGTTCCTTGCCCTTCAAGTAATCGAGCACACGCTCGTAAAGCGCGTCAAACTTATCGGGCGGGAAGGGCAGGTTCGCGGAGCCCCACGCCACTTTATTTTCGGTGAGCGCGTCCTTAATGGTGAACTTATCTTTGGGAGACCGGCCGGTGCGTTTGCCGGTCTCGGCCACCAGCGAACCTCGCGCCGCCAGTTCCGCCTCGCCACGACGAAGCGCGGCTTCCGCCAGGGGAGCGGGAAACAAGTTGCGGTGGACCTTGTCTTGTTCCAGCAGCTGCGCTACTTCGGGAGTTTGCAGAACGGAGGACATGAAAGGGCTCCTGAGGTTAAAGCGAAATAGAGATTATAGCGTTTTCAGGGTTGCTGTAGTCCGGCGACTAAGGTAAGAGCGGCGCGCCAGCCTAAAGGCCTGGCCCTATCAGCCGGTTACAAGCTGGTGGGCTTCGTCCATGATGGCCTGAAGATGATCGAGCGTCTCCTGGACGGTCAAGCTGTACATCTCGCGGCCGTTGTCTTCGCCTGACTCGATTGCCCACTTCAAATAATGTCCCGCGACCTGGACCGCCATCGGATCGGTGATGACTTTCCCCGTCTGCCGGTGATACTCCACCCACGCGGGATGGGGAAGTGCAATCCAGACCGGGCGATCATCCACCAGAAACTTAATGTCGACCGCGTCCGCGTGCCGCGTGGCAATAGCAACAATCAGCGCCTGATATCGGCAGTGCACGGGCTTGCCCGTCCAGCGATCGATGGCCTGGAAGTCGTCGTACATATCGTTAGAACTATAGCCGACGCATCGTCGCTGGGGCAATCATTCTGAGGGCAGGCGGCAAGCGTGGGATGGTTGGCATGGACGGCCTGTTCGTCGCAATCGGACCCCCTGCGACGATCAGGTCCGTTCTCTCACCTCGCCCAGGACGACTTTCACATCCAGCTTGCGCTTGCTGCGATAGATAGTCACGGTGACGGTGTCACCGGCACGATGTTTATTCATCGCGTTCGCCAGGTCTTGCTGGTCGCCGATGGAATCGCCATCGATGGCAACGATCAAGTCGCCGCCGATCATGATGGGCGCGTTGCCCAGATACGCGCGCTCATTACCGCCGCGCAAACCAGCCTGCTCAGCCGCCCCACCGGGAATGGTACGAACGATCAGAACCCCGTAATCGGCGGGCAGGCCCATTTCCTGCGCCAGCTCAGGCCCAATCGGCAATGTGGTTATGCCCAGCGTAGGCCGCCGTACTGTGCCCAGCGTGATCAGGTCGTTGAGTACGGCCTTGGCCACATTGATGGGAATGGCAAAGCCGATGCCCGCGCTTTGGTTGGAACCGCCAGTAGCAATCAAGCTGTTGATGCCGATCACTTCGCCGTGCGAGTTCAACAGCGGTCCGCCGGAGTTTCCGGGATTGATCGCCGCATCGGTCTGGATGGCTTCCTCGATGTAGGAACCTTCCGGGTTGCGGATGGGGCGAAGGGAACTAATGATGCCGCGCGTCATCGTTCCCGCAAGTCCAAATGGGTTTCCAATGGCGAAGGTCTTCTGGCCAACCTGAAGGTTCTTGGAATCACCGAGTACAGCAGGAACCACGCCGGGCGCCTCAATCTTGATGACCGCCAGGTCATGTCCGCGATCGCGTCCGATCACCTGCGCTTTGTAGGTTTTCTTGTTGTGCAGGGTCACTTCCACCTGGGTGGCGTTGCCGACCACGTGAAAGTTGGTGAGGATGTGCCCTTCCTTGTCGATGATGAAGCCGGAACCCTGGCCTTCTTCGGGCACCGGCCCGTAGAAGAAGTCGTAGGCCACGGTTTTCGAGGTAATGTTGACGACTGATGGAATGGCCTTGCGATAGACCTCGATATTATTCTGCTCGTCGGAATCGAGGGTCTGCGGGCCCGCGGCCTCACTGAGTTCGATGTGTGTGGGGCGCGAGATCAAGTCTGTCGGCGTCACTCCGCTATGATGCGTTGTGTACCAGTAGAAGGCCCCCGCCAGAATTACTCCGAGAAAAAACGGCCGTGCAAATTTCATAGTTTTTTGGAAGGCAATTATTGCTTCGCAGTTGCCGCCGACAGATTAGACGGCTGACCCATAAAAGTGTACCGAATGCGAGGCGACTTGCGCGAATGAATGGAAGTCAGTCTGGTCCGAGTTTCATCTCCATGGGTGGGCCGCAGGCCCATCTGACACTCGGGATGGCCCCCCCAAAAAATACCTGCGCTGATGAATAATCCAGCGTTAGCGCCGGTTAGGCTTAGAATGGGACACCGAGTCCCGTAGCCGGGGTCCCCCAACCAGCGCCCCGCGGCGGCGGGTTGGTTGAGGTGGTGCAAGGACGCCACGATTTGACACCATGACTGCTGAGAAGAAAAAACGCAACAAGGCCCGCGGCGCTTCCGATCCGGTCATCCCGGACAAGCTCTACTTCCGCATCGGGGAAGTGGCCGGTCTTTGCCGTCTGCCGGCTTACGTATTGCGCTTCTGGGAGACCGAGTTCCCGCAACTGAAGCCGGTCAAGAGCAGCACCGGGCAGCGAATGTATCGTCAGCGTGACGTGGAAAATGTGCTGCGCATCAAGAAGCTGCTCTACGATGAAGGATTCACCATCGCCGGGGCCCGCGCGCAGCTCAAGGCTGAGCTGAAACCCTCGCACCGGCAGAATGGCTTGCCCTTCGCCAAGCCGCGTTCCACCGACCACCTGAAGAAAGTCCGGCAGGGACTACAGGAGATTCTGGGGATCCTCAACAAGAAGCGCCGGTAGCTGGAGCAGTTTCAGAGTTGGTGGAGTCCGGCGAGCAGGGATAGAGCGGCGCTTCAGCGCGCGTCCGCTGCGGATAAAGGAATCGCTCAAGCCTTGTAAGGTGGGGCGATATGCGTGTACGGCGGCGAGAAAGGGTGCGGCGATCGCACCCTTTTTTGTCTGCTCCAAGAGAGTACGGCGATCGCACCTTTTTTCTTCCACTCAAAGAAAGTTCCGCAGGATTGGCTGGCTCAAGTTTGAAGCGCCCAGGTGTGGCGAGAAAATTTCGCAGCCGCCAGTTCGTTACAGCAGCTTGCAGAATCTGACTGAGGTTCCAAAGGCCCACTTTCGTGGATTAGTAACAATCGCATGACGTTACTTTCGTTCAAAATCGGGTATTTCCCAATTGGAGAATTACTGTCGCTAAAACTATAGTGAGCATGGAAGAGACTTGAAGAAAGCGGACGAAGGACAAGCGAAGGACAAGCTCTGGTGCTGGCCGCCTAGGCGCTCGGTGTTCTGATGCCGACGGCCGATCGTGGTGTCGATGGCGGGCACCTCTGCTATGAGAAGCAGCAGACGCGGAAAGCGACTGACGCAAGGCGCCCTCCAGAGTTTTACCATTAACGATAATTAGGAGCGCACCTTGGGCCGGATCTGATGCCGCAACCGTAAAGATGCAAGCCGATAAAGGAGGGTCCTGACAAAATGAAAAAAGCAAATGATTCCGGTCAAACGCTGGTAGAGACCGCGATCTCATTGTCGATTTTCTTGCTCCTCGTAATGGGGACCATCGACTTTGGATATCTGTTCTGCACGAAGTTAACTCTCCAGAATGCAGTGCGGCAAGGGGGACGGTACGCCATCACCGGGCAATGCATAACCGGCAGTGACGGTTCGTGCTCCAAGACAAGGTACAACTCAATCATGCAAACCATCGAAGATACCTCACTCGGCATGGTTAAGAGCACCGAGATCCGCATAAGCTGTACGGATAAAGGCGGTGGCTGCCCCAACCTCGCTGGTGGGCCGGGTGACGTCGTAAACATTACCGTGACCCACCCATATCAGTTCCTAACCGGAATGATCCAGGTGTTCTTTCCGGGCCAATCGTACACGTTAACCGTAAGTTCGGCTTTTACCAATGAAGTTTTTCCACCCAGCGAAAGTTAGGGGGGCGTATGAAGACAAGAATAAGAAAAGTAAATAGGGAAGAGTCGGGTCAGGCGTTGGTAGAATTGGCGCTCGCGGTCGTCGTTCTGTGTGTCTTCCTCTCTGGAATCGTCGATTTCGGCCGGGCCGTCTATGACGTTGAGGTGATGAAAAACCTCGTTGGAGAGGGTTCCATGATGGCTTCGCGCTCAAGCAGTGTTGCGACCACAGTGCAAACCGTGGCTAACTACGCGGGATCGGACATCAACCTAGGCACCAAGGGATGCGTCATTGTCACCGCGGTTACCAACCAGGGGGGCGGTGTTTACCAGATCACAGATCAAGCTTCTCAGTGTGCGATCACAGCTAGCAGTAAAGTCGGCTGCCTGAAAGGGCAAGGAAGCTGCGGAAGCTCGACTGCCGTTCTGCCCGCAGCGGCAGTTACAGCACTGACCACGGAGCCCACCGGGTCTTCCATTTACGTGACCGAAATCTACTACGCTTACAATACCGTCACGCCCATAGCGGCTCTGTTAGGAAACAGTATGCCATCTCAGCTCTACAGCGTGGCTTATTACTAAGGAAGGGTACGCATATGCGCAATGACATGGTTAAGAGCGACCGAGGGCAAATCATGGTTATTTTCGCCGTGATTATGCCCGTCCTTATACTATTCACTGGGTTGGCCATTGACTCGGGGATTCTTTATGTCACCAAGGCCAAGCTATCGACGTCGGTGGATGCCGCATGCCTCGCGGGCATGAAAAACTTGACGCTAGGACAGACGACTGCGGCGGCGCTGGCCACCGATATGTTTCAGGCCAATTACGGACCTAATCCGCCTACCCCAAGCGTCACGTTCCCAGTCGATACCCACAACAACCAGCAGGTCAAGGTAACGGCCACCGCTTATGTGAACACTCTTTTCATGCAGTATCTCGCGCAATTCGCCAGGGTACCGGTGGGCGCCACTGCGGTGGCAACACGGGGCAAGCTGCTCATGTCTGTCGTGTTAGACCGATCAGGCTCAATGGCGAACAATGGTGGAGGAGCGGCACTGCAATACGCCGTTCCACTCTTTGTCGCTGACTTCAGCAACACACTCGACGAAGTTGCCATGGTTAGCTTCTCCTCCAATGCGACGGTGGACTTTCCAATCAATTACAACTTCTGGGGAACTGGCACAAACACGATCACGCATAAGGTCGCAGCCATGACTTTCGCCGGCGGCACATTCGGCACTGCAGCAGGGAGCAATCCAGTCCTTATTACCGAACACAATGCGCCCCCACTGTCGATGGCTCAATTACAAAACGACAGCGTCGCTATACTACCGGGGCAGAACGTAATCAAAGTTGTCGTGTATTTCACTGACGGCTTGATGAACACCTTTCAGGACAAGATTTATTGCCTGGGCAAGGGCGGTAACATTAACAATAAAACGCTTCTCAACTTTGGAGGGTTCGACTCAGGGTCCCAAGTCGACGTCTTCGATCCTACCAGTGCAACAACTGTCTTTGACACTTATTCAGGCGGCACCGGGGGCTTCAAGTTCAGCGGCTCGACCACCATTTGCAAGGATATTAACGGAAACATTGTAACCAAGTTTGCCTCGCAGAAAACGGGAACACAACAGTCATTTAACCAGACCAACACGGTCACCCCTGAAGCCCAGTACCGTGCCATTCAAACAGCCATTGCTTTGCGCACCGAAGCCCCTATCCCCACATATATCTTCACTATCGGGATGGGCAGCGGGGTGGACTCAAACACGCAAAACTTCCTGGCACAACTTGCAAATGACCCTGACCCCAAATATCCGGTTGGAACCTACACTCCAGGCCAAACCGCAGGGGAGTTTTTCTATATATCAAGTTGTACGGGTAGTGCTCTCGCAGACTGCAAGACCAAAATAAACACAGCCTTCCAAACCATTGCGGCCAAGGTTCTTTTGCGGTTGACGCAGTAGCATCGCCATCGGCGGCGTAAACCAGAGGGGACGGACGGTGGCCGTCCCCGAAGCATCGCTAGTGGGCGATGATGGGGTGTTTCGTCCTGTGCTGAATCTCGGTCGGTAATCGCGTCTGGCGAGCCGGGAGGGTTGGCCCCCGGACCTCAGTGGTCGTCGTCGTCGTGATGACGGCCATCATGGTTCCGATTACCGGCCACGCTGTTGTAACCCCGCTGATAGCCGTGGCGGTAAGCTTGCAGCCGCTGGCCAGACCAGTCGCCGGTATGCATGTTCATCGGCCGGTTGTTGCGCGCAGCGTTTACTCCATTCTGGTATCCGGTTTGATACGCCCGCTGCATCCATGGGTCCTGGCTGTACTGGCCCGAGTATTGACCGTTCTGGCCGTCCCCGGCCTGATAGCCTTCCTGGTAACCCCGCCGATAAGCCGTCAAACGGTCGCCAGACCAGTCGCCGGTATGCATGTTCATCGGCTGGTTGTTGCGCGCAGCGTTTACCCCATTCTGGTATCCGGTTTGATACGCCCGCTGCATCCATGGGTCCTGGCTGTACTGGCCCGAGTATTGACCGTTCTCGCCGTCCCCAGTCCGATAGCCGTCCTGGTAACCCCGCTGATAAGCCGTCAAACGGTCGCCGTGCCAGTCGTCGGTTTGGGAATTGAACTGCCGGTTACGTTGGCGATCATTGACACCGTTCTGGTACCCGGTCTGGTAGGCCTGCTGACGAACATCGGTTTGTTGCGCCTGCATGTGCACCGGCAACAGGCATATAGGGGCCGCAGCGAACCCAACAACGAATGCCAGATTTCTCAGATGCCTCTTCATATCGTCTCCCTGCACGTTGGCCCGCGGTCTGGGCATCAAGCCGTCCTGTAGCGGGCAACTCTTCAGATTCTGATATCAGCAATAAGATATGGGCGGAAATACTGCCTCTCCGGCAGTTGCCATTCTACTAAGTTGTGCACCACGTTGCCAAGGTGGTGAGATGCGGGCACTCTGCCGCTGGAGGCCCTGAGGATGTTCCCCAATACAACTCTGAACACGGTTTGCAGGAATTTACTGGTGGCGATCTTCGCCGTCCTGACGGTGGTGGCGACGCCGGCACAAGATCCATTTGTACTTGCGGCGGTTGCATTTACCATACTGCTGACCGGATCGGTCTCGGTAGCCGGTCCGGTGCGCCGCGCCCTGCACATCGAGCCGGCAAACCTGCTCCGGGAGCAATAATTTTCAAGCCACAAGCAGAGAAGCGGCAGCATAATCATCGCCATCTCACAAGTGATCCGGCAGGAGATGCGGTTTTGGACGATTACGCATTATAAAAGGGCGCCCCTTTGAGGTAGTTTCTGAGTGATCAGCCAGAACTCTACCGAAAGGGACACCCTTATACCTGATCTATGCACAGCATTTGAAGAGTTGAAGAGGTTCTGAGGAAGGGAGCCCTTTGGGGACCCTGGAAATCCTGTTGTAAAACAGAGAGGCGGCGAAGTAGCAGCTTCGCGAGCCGATTTCCAGGAGGTCACCCAAAAGGTGAAGAACGAAAAGAAGCATAGCGGCAAACTCCGCGCCAAGCAAGGCTCTCAAGCAGATATTCCGGAACCCAATAAAATCGCGGCTTCCACGTCTTTCGACTTCGACGGTAAGAATCTCACCCCCTACGGTGGTCTGTTCCCAGTGGCGACGATGTTGGAGAAGCTGGGTTTCCAGGAGCTGGTCGAAGAAACACTGAGGGTGAAGCGCATCCCGCGTGTTATGACCATCTATCAATTCGTGCTAGCGATGGTGTTGGCCATCTACATTGGGTTCTCTCGCCTCAATCACATCCGCTTTGTGGCCAACGATCCGATGCTGACTGGGGTGCTGAAGGTGGCAAGCCTTCCCGGGCAGAGCGTGTTCTGGCGGTTTTCCGCGTCGCTGCATCTGAGCGTAGCGCAGCAAGTGTTGCGGTTGCAGGGCGCCCTGCGGAAGCGGGTATGGGAAGCGGCCAACGTACAGTTGCCCGCAATCACCGTGGACACCGATACCACCGTGCACACCCTCTATGGCAACCAGATGGGTGGGCGCAAGGGGTACAACCCGAAGAACAAAGGGAAGAAAAGCTATCAGCCGATTCTCACCTTCCTGGCGGAGACCCGCGAGTACATCTCGGGGGAACTCCGCAACGGCGACCGGCCCGACGGAAAGCAGATTGCGCGTCACTTGGCGGAGGTGTTCGCGGCCCTGCCTGGTTGTGTTCGGCGCATCTTCGCGCGGGCGGATTCCGGGTTCTATTGCTGGGAAGCGGTGCAAGCCTACGAGAAAGCCAAAGCAGAATTCATCATGGTGGCCCGCAAGACCTCGCGACTGGTGGAGCGGTTGCAAGCCACCGCTTGGCGGCCCTCGCCGCAGACCGACGCCGACGAGCAGTGCACATTCTGGTACCAGCCGGAAGGTTGGGGCAAAGCCTACCGCTTTATCGCCGTCCGTTACCGGAAGGACGACCAGAAGCCGAAAGAGCGTGAACAATATCAACTGTTCGACACTCCGCAATACCTCTATCGGGTATTCGTCACCAACATGGACGACCCTATCGCTACGCTGGTGTGGTTCTACAATCAGCGGGCCGGGGCGGAGAATCTGATGAAAGAAGCCAACAACGATGCCGGATTAGCGGCGCATCCGTCCGGGCGCTGGGCCACGAATTGCGTGCATTTCCAGTTGGTGATGCTGGCTTACAACCTGAACTGCTGGTTGCTGCTGTTCCACCGGGCAGAAGCGGCGAAGACCGACGATCTAAAACATACGACCTTGGCCACGGCGCGTCTGCGCTTTCTGTTTGTGGCGGCCAAGATCTGGCGGCATGCCGGGCGGGTGGGAATCAGCTACAGCGATCAATATCAGGAGAGAGGGTTGTTCCAGCGGCTCATGAATCGACTCCACGACATCACGGCGGGCCCAACAGGATTCCTGCCGGTGCTGGCTACGCCGCTGTCAGGCTGAAGCGTGCATAAAATCCTATGCACGAGTCGCCCCGCAAATCCAACCACTTACAGCGAAGGGTACTGAAAGGCGAGAACAGACCAGAATCAGTGAAGCATCAAGGCGTGAACCAGCCGAAACGATGAGGACCGGAATTCAATCGGCAACCGCAGAAAAGCCTGAGGTGTGTGCATAAGTTAGGTTATATGAACAGCATCAAGTATATCGGCCTGGACGTGCACAAAGAAACGGTTTCCATCGCGGTGATGAATGCCGCTGGGAAGCTGGTGATGGAGTCCATCATCGAAACGAAGGCGGGCACCATTCTTCAGTTTATGGAAGGGCTGCGCGGGGACTTGCATATCACTTTTGAAGAAGGAACATGGGCCGCCTGGTTGTTTGACCTGCTGAAGCCACACGTCACGGAGGTCGTAGTGTGCAATCCACGGCGGAATGCTTTGCTAAAAGAAGGCAACAAGAGTGACCGGATTGATGCACGAAAGCTAGCCGAGTTGTTGCGTGGCGGACTTCTCCGGCCTGTCTACCATGGAGAGAACGGCATACGAACCTTGAAAGAGTTGGCGCGCAGTTATCTCACCATCACCAAAGATCTGACGCGGGTGATGAATCGGGTTAAGGCGCTGTATCGCAGCTGGGGTATTCCATGCTCCGGTACCAGCGTATACGCACCGCGCCACCGCTGCGCATGGCTGAGCAAGATCAGCGAAGCTGGGGTGCGCCGTCGCGCCGAGTTCTTCTATCAACAACTCGACGCGCTGCAAGGGTTGCGGCAACAAGTACGCCGGGATCTCTTCCTCGAGAGTCGGAAATATGGCACGACCAAATTGCTACGCCAGATTCCTTGCATAGGTCCGGTACGAGCTGCGCTGTTGATCGCGTTGATCCAGACCCCTCATCGCTTCCGTAGCAAGCGGCAACTGTGGGCCTATAGCGGTCTGGCGATCGAGACCCATGACAGTGCCCAATACCGCTACGTAGCAGGACAATTGCAACGTTCCAAGAGACCGCAGCAACTGCGTGGTCTGAATCAAAACCACAACCATGATCTGAAATATATCTTCAAGAGTGCGGCCACCCGGGCCAGCAGCTGTGCTGGGCCCTTGGCGGATTTTTACCAGGCGTTAGTGGCCAAGGGGATGAAGCCAGCGATGGCTCGCCTCACCCTGGCTCGCAAGTTAGCAACGATCACCTTGATGGTCTGGAAGAAAGGAGCGAATTTCGACGCCCAACACCTGAAACAACAAGCAGCTTGAGCGTCTTGAGAGGGGTTCCGTTCCATCCTTTGTGAGGATGATGCCTGGCGGTTGGCCAGTCGGGTTCTCGAGACGTTCGGATTCGAGGGAGAGTATCTACGCACAAGTTAGGCGATTTGTGCGCTTCGGCGCTGAGTCTCCACGATTACCCTATGCCCCCTCGGACAATCCAAGAAAGCTATAGGCCTCGAGTCTCGGATAGGACCATGGTTGCCAACTTTCGCAGCCCGTTCACGCTTGTCAGTTTCGGGAAACTCGAGCAGTGCGCCGCCCACAGTGCAGCAATGAAACCACAGGGATATGGGGAACCACGTTGGTCCGCCGCTCTCACAGCGGCAGACCAAAAACGGGAAAGACGAAAAGCTCAGCTAATGTGGGAAGGGGCCGGATGGCACATGAACATCTCAACTGCCTCCGGCGAAGGGTGAAAAATGTCTCTTGACATCCCCTTTAATAGGACTTGTGTAATGGCCTTCCATGAGAAGGCCGGTCGGAGTCAAGTTCTGTTTTGCCTTCCTAGATTCCACCTTCCTTTCTTAGCGGCGGGTTTTGCAGAGCGGCCCGGAGCCGTCAACCACGCTATCAGCGCTACCTGTGACGCGCATCACTGCGTCGTTTGGCTTGATTCGGGCATTGTGTTGGGGTATCGTCGGGTTTCCATCCAGATAGACCGATCCCACGGTAGGAATCGCCTCTACGATCCGAAAGTTACCGGAGTGGAGCTCATGCGCCTTTATCGTTTCCGCGCCGACACTTCCCCGTTGTCTTCTTCCACAACCAGACGCAACTGGGGCGCAGGGCTGAGCGTTCTCTTGATCGGCGGTTGCCTCGGCCTGCCAACGTATTCCGCGGCGCAGCAGAGAGCTTCCATCCCGCAAACGCCGCGCGCTGTGCAGAACGGCACCGCCCAGCTCATCGGACCTTATGGCTCCGAACAGATGTTGCGCCTGGTCTTCGCGCTGAAGCCGCCCCACCTGGAGGAAGAAGAGCAGTTCCTGAACCAGTTGCAGGACCGGGACTCGCCGCTGTTCCACAAGTATATGAGCGAGAAAGAGTGGAACGAGCGCTTCGCGCCGTCGCCGCAGGATGAGCAGGCGGTGGCAGCTTGGGCGCAGAGCCAGGGGCTGACCATCACGCAGCGCTATGCCAACCGTTTGTTGGTGGATGTCGAGGCGCCGGTGGCGACCATCGAGAAGGCGCTGGATGTCAGCATCAACCGCTACCAGATCGGCAGCGCCTCGTATTTCTCCAACGATCGCGATCCTTCGATTCCGGAAGCTCTGGCCAATGCTGTGCACGCGGTGTTGGGGCTGAACAATATCGAGGTGGCACACGCCGCATCGAAGGGGGCGCAGAATTTTACCGGCCCAGATTATTCGCCTGGCCCGGCGTATGCGGTGGGGTCACATCTGGTAAGCGACGCCAAGAAGCCCAGAGCTGCGACGAGCGGTAGAAAGAAGCACCCGGATTGGTGGGTTGGCGAAGTGTATGGGCCGCCAGACCTGTGGGCTGCAGGGGGTTATAACTTCGGAGGGACAAACCCTTTCAATCTGGGGGGTCTTTACAATCTGGGTCACTGCTGCAATCCCTTAAACAACCCCAACAACTCCCCTCCCGCGGCTTCTATCGCTATCGTCATTTGGGGCGATTTCCTGCGATAGTGACTTTCAGAGTTTTGTCGACGGCACCCTAGCGCACAATGTCCAGAGATATTTCGTTGACGGAACGCCGACCTGCTGCAGCCCTGAAACCACACTGGATGTCGAATGGGCGACCGCCATGGGCAACAGCCTCGACTCTTCGGCTAAATACGGCCAAGGTCCACGTGTATGAAGGTGCCAACAATCAGTGGGCAACCCTGTTGGACACCGTGAATCGGGCTTTGTCGGATGGTCATGCGCGCGTGCTCAGCATGAGCTGGGGAGGAGCTGAGCTTTATAACGCCAGTAGTTCCACGATGGATAGTTACCATGCCGTCTTCAATCAAATGGTGGGCCAAGGCTGGACGTTGGTGGCAGCCTCCGGCGATGGCGGAGCCACTGCCGATTGCGCCGATCATCTCTCCGTGAGCTATCCTGCTTCCGATCCCGACGTGACGGCAGCCGGCGGGACGACACTTGAGGGAGGAGAGTACGGGTATTTGTCTGAAACCGCCTGGCGTGGAGGGCCTTATGGCTGCTCGTACAACGATGGCGGAAGCGGAGGCGGATGTAGCGCTTATTATTCAGCGCCTGGCTACCAGAGCAGGCCGGCTTGCGGCGCCAACAGCCGGAGCCTGCCCGACCTGGCGCTCAATGCCGATTGGGTAAACACTCCTCAATGGTTCTCTTTCAACGAGGGCCTTTACCCAACGCGGCGGCACCAGCATTGTGGCCCCGGAGATGGCCGGATTTTACGCCCAAGCAAACGCGTATCTACTCTATATCGGGAGCATCGTGGGTAACACGTGCGGCCCGTTGCATTCGTCACCTTGCGCTCCGCTGGGCAACGCGAACTACGTATCTCTATGACGAAGGACTTAACCAGCCGCGCCCCATTATCCCTTCTACGACATAACCTCTGGATGTAATGGCAACGACATCACCCAGCGATATGGTCTGACGCCCTTCTGCGCCGCCCAGGGTTATGACATGGTAACGGGGTGGGGCTCGGCCAACATGCTGCAACTGGCCTGGTCCATCAATAACTACCTGGCAGGCGATTCAGGTCGCTCCTACAATTGAAATGTCCGGTCCGCTGCATTAATCATTGGTACACTACCGACCAGACAATTAGCTGGACGATCACCGACGGCAGCATCAACGGGCACCTTCCCAATGGGGTGGCTGGCTATAGCTTATTACTGCGGATATCGATCCTGGCGATCCTTACAGCGAACCCACGCCGTCGCCAAACAACTGAGTACTACCAAAGTCCCTTCTACTACGGTCCCTCCCGTCCCAATAGTTCGAGTGGCTCGCTGAACGTCTCGGAGATGATCAGGGGGAACGGCTGCCCCGGCGCCCCTGGTGCTGCCACACGCTCATCGTGCGTGCATGGGACAATGCTGGCCAATCTAGCCAATTCCAGCTACGGTCCAGTCTGTTATGATCCTTGGCCGCCGTACACTTACGCTACCCTCACCGGGCATCTAGCAGGGTCAGTATTACGCGGGGTCCGTGCTGGTGACTCTCACTGCTGCTACGATAGTGGCAGCGGTGTTGCCAGCACCATGTATCAAATCAATGGCGGCAGCCTGGCAGAGTTACACGGGCCCATTTTATGTCACCGCGCCTGGAATCTACATGTCGTCGTATTTACAGCACGGATAACGCTGGTAACGTCGAAACTACTGCGATACGCAAACTTCATCATCGCGTACAACTGGCAAATTCTGTTATCTGTCTCCAAGACTGGAACCGGCAGCGGTACCATGACCAGCGCGGATGGAGACATCAACTGCGGAAGTATTTGTTCGTACACTTATGGGTTATTAGCAGCCGGTGACCTTAACCGCGACGCCGGCGGCGGGCTCCGTGTTTACCGGATGGAGCTGGCTGCGACCTGAAACTTCGGCAATACCTGCACTCCTGTCCGTCAACGCCGATCGTACTGCGACAGCGATCTTCGATATTCCCGTTCGCTTTGCAGTTTATTCCGATCACTCCGTGCCGCCTGGTGGATACCCGGCCGGAGCAGCGGTGGGAGCGGCCCGATTCAGGGGGGCACCGCCCGGACATTTAACCTTCCGCAGTTGGCGCAATCGGCCAATCCACCTTGTGAAAGTCTGTCCTCAGCCGCCGCCTATTCGCTCAATGTCTCCGCCGTTCCGCACGGCCCTCTCGGCTATCTGACGGTATGGCCCGAGCGGACTAACCCGGCCGCTGATCTCCACCCTGGACTCGCTGGACGGGCGGATCAAGGCCAACGCCGCCATCGTGGCGGCCGGAGATAGCCAGGCTATCGACATTTACGCCAGCAATACCACCGACGTCGTGCTGGACATCGACGGCTACTTCACGCCAGCGCCAGCGCCCTCGGCACTCGCGTTTTATCCGCTGACGCCTTGCCGCGTGATAGATACCCGCAATCCGAACAGCGATCTCGGGGGGCCTTACTTGCAGGGCCAGCAGGAGCGGGATTTTCCCGTGCTGGAGGCGACCGCGTGCAACATTCCATCCACCGCGCAGGCCTATTCCATGAACTTCACGGTCGTGCCGAGAGGGGCCCTGGGCTATCTATCGGTGTGGCCGAAGGGTCAGCCGCGACCGGTGGTCTCGACCCTGAGCGATCTGACCGAAACTATCGTGGCCAATGCCGCCATCGTGCCAGCCGGCACGGGGGGTGACATCGCGGTCTATCCCAGTAACGACACCGACCTGGTGGTTGACATCGACGGGTATTTCGCGCCGCCGGGTGCGGGCGGCCTGTCACTGTACACGCTCCCGCCTTGCCGCGCGCTGGACACGCGGACGGTCGGCGACGGCCAGCCCTTCAGCGGGACGCTGGTCCGCCGATGAATGTGGCGGGTGGCCCTTGCGCAATCTCGCTGCGGCGCAAGCCTATGTTCTGAATGCGACCGTTGTTCCGCTGTTCCCGTTAGGGTATCTGACCTTGTGGCCGGATGGCCAGCAACGGCCCCTGGCATCAACCTTGAATGCGATGGATGAATGGTCACCAACAACATGGCAATCGTACCCACCACCAACGGCTCGATCGACGCGTACGCGTCCGGGTTCACGCAATTGGTCCTCGACATCTCCAGCTACTTCGCGCCGTAAGAAGTACCTACGCTGTCCTGTGATCTGACAACAGTTCACGCAATTCAAGCTCAGTTCAGCGGCGGGTGCTTACGGTGCCAATCCGTATGTTCCTGGTACCGCTCGGCGACCGCGATCACGGCGTCATCGTTCAGCACCTGGCCGAGGAATTGAATCCCGATCGGCAACCCTCCCCTGGTAAAGCCGCAAGGAACGCTTTGCGCCGGCAAGCCGCACAAGTTGCCGATGCCGCCGATGGGATCGGCGAACGACAAGCCAGTCTCCAGGTTGGTATCGAGGGTGGAGGCGCCAACTGGGAGCGAGGGCGCGATTAGCACGTCGAACTGCTGGAAGATCGCGTCCATCTTCTGCTGAAGAATGCGGCGGATGCGCTGTGCCCGGATGAAGTCCTGGGACGTACGGTTTGTGCGGCGTAGCCCCCGATGCGGCTCAAGGGATCGCTGAGCTGCGCTACGTCTGCCGGATTCGATCAGCTTGGAGAACGCCGAAGCCGCTTCCACGTTGATCACGATTCCGCCGGCGGTTTCGAACGGCCCTTCGGGCAACTGCACGCTGCCGATGGTGTTCCCACTTGCTGAAGAACTGCGAGCGCCTGCTCGAATGCGGCGGCGACTCGGGATCGGGTTTCTCCCATGCTTTCTCAATCCGCGCGATGCGCAACGGTTTTGACGGCGGGCCGTAGGTGAAGCTCGCCTTTGCTTCGGGAAGTGAACCGGCGTCCAGTAGGATCATGTCCGCTGATGGCAGCCAGCACCAGGGAGCAATCATCGGCCGTGCGGCACATGGGGCCGATCTTGTCCATGGAGTAAGACAGCGCCATGGCGCCGCCGCGGCCAACCCGGCCGAAGGTCGGGCGTAATCCCGAGACGCCGCAGAAAGCTGACGGGGCAGACAATCGAGCCCCAGGTCTCGGTGCCAATGGCGAATGCCGCCATGCCGGAGGCAACAATTGCGCCCGAGCCGCTGGACGATCCGCACGTCCAGCAGTTCGTGTTCCAGGGATTCTTAGCTGCGGCGGTGGCCGAGGCCGCCGCGAAGCGATAGCCCAGCCCGCCGGCCAACTCGATCATCGCCGCCTTGCCAAGCAGTACGGCGCCGGCCTCTCGCAGCTTGCGAATCACCGTAGCATCGTGGTCGAAGCCTTAGTCTGATAGGGCTTGCCCCCCACGTTGTGGGATACGCGTCGACCGCCAGCAGGTCCTTTGCGGCATAAGGAATGCCGTGCAGCGGCCCGCGATAATGCCCCTGGTTGATCTCGTCTTGCGCCTTCGCGCGCCTGTTGCAAAGCCAGATCGGGCATCAGCATGGCGAACGCATTCAAGCGGCGGCCATATTTCTTGCAACGGAGGAGATAGGCCTGGTAAGTTCCACGGGCGACAACTGGTGCGCGCGCATGCGTTCACCCAACTCGCGCACCGTGAGATAGAGCACCTCTTCGCCGATGGCCATCAGTCGCCACCTCCTTCGGCGGAGTTCTCAGCGGCGGTGAATTTGAGCACGGTGGCTGGCATGTTTCCGTTTTCGAGCGGGAAGGCGCGAAAGGCCGCCAGTGGCTTCTGCCCTTCCATCACCAACCGGTGGAGGTCCCGCTTTTGTTCGTCGTCCAGGCGGTTGCCGTAGGTCTGAAGAATCCACTGGTACTTCAGTTCGCCCTCGGCCTGAAGCTCGGGAGAGAGCGCAGTCGCAGGTGGCGGCGCCTGACCGGTTGAGGGTTTTGCTTTAGGCGCGGTCTCCTGCGCCAGGAGCGAGGCGGGCAACACCACCGCGGTGGTTGCCGCTAAGGCAGCACAGCGGGCAAACTCGCGGCGTGAAACTTTGTGCTCTGGAGCAGACACATCAGGGATTTCTGCTGGGAACCGGTTGGGCATGGACTTGATTCCTCTCTACTCCGCGCGATGGCGCGGGGAAGTGCGCAAGGGTAGCGAAAGCGGGACCGCTAGTCAAACCGCAATGGCAGAAGGGTGCAGCCGCAGGCCTGAGCCAAATGAAGGGCAAGGGTCCGCTTTCCCGTTTTGGGAACAGAAAACCCAGTCCCATGATGAAATTGCTGGCCACGCTGCGGGCGGAGAGACACAATGATCTTGGTAGATACCTCCACGACGATTGACCCATTGGGTGGTTAACTGTATCGGCTCTTGCTTGCTGTAACCCCCGGGAGGAACCGGCCTTCACAAGAGCGCATCGGCCACAAACCGATTCGGGGTCGCATCGCAACGAACACATTTCCCACTCACTTAACGTCATTCGAACCAACACCGTCACCAGTTCCGCACCGGTGATGCTGTGTGCCGCAGCCAGACGCGATCGAGGGTCCGTTCACCGGATCGCTGGTATAAGGAGGGACTCCATGCGCCCCGTGTTCTTATCGGTTGTCGCCTTATTAACAATTTCTTTGGCCGCTGCTGCGCAGGTTCCGCTACAGTTCGTTGCCGTCACTCCCTGCCGTGTCGCGGATACGCGCTGGCAGCCCGACGGTCCATTCAGTGGTCCGCCAATTCAGGGCCAGGCCTCGCCGCGCAACTTTACGATTCCCGACGGCGCCTGCAGCATTCCCAATACGGCGGCAGCGTATTCGCTGAATGTGTCGGTGGTGCCGCACGAGGGCCTGGGATATCTGACGGTGTGGCCGGCTGGACAAACGCGGCCGGTGCTGGCCACGTTGGATTCTATCGATGGGCGGATCAAGGCGAACGCGGCCATCATTCCCGCCGGCACTAACGAGGCCATCAGTGTGTACGCCAGCCAAACCACCGAAGTGGTACTGGACATCAATGGCTATTTTGCGGCGGTGGGCAGCTGCGACACTGGCCTTCTTCCCGCTGACTCCTTGCCGGGTGGCGGATACGCGCTGGACCGGCGGGTCTTTAGGCGGGCCCTACCTGACGGGAATGGCTGGAGCGGGTTTTCCCGGTGCTCTCTAGTGGCTGCGCCATCCCCGACACGGCGCAGGCGTACTCGCTGAATTTCGCTGCCATCCCCCGCGGTCCGCTGGGCTACATGACGGTATGGCCCACGGGACAAGACAAGCCGCTGGTTTCCACCTTGAACGCACTCACGGGGACGGTTACGGCCAATGCGGCCATAGTGCCCGCGGGACAGCAAGGCGCCATCAGCGTGTACCCCAGCAACGACACCGACCTGGCCATCGATGTGGACGGGTACTTCGCGCCGGCCGAATTCGGCTCCGGGCCCCTTATCGATGTACAACCTGACTCCATGCCGGGTGCTGGATACGCGCCAGAACTACCGGCGCGTTCAGCGGAAAGATTGCGGTCGGCGTGTTGCAGAGTGCGTGCGCCGTGCCCAGCGCGCAGGCTTATGTTTTGAACGCGACCGTAGTGCCGCTGAACGGCCAGCCCCTGGGCTACCTGACGTTGTGGCCCGATGCGGAGGGCAGGCCGGTGGTGGCGACGCTGGACGCGTTGGATGGAGCCATTACCAACAACATGGCGATTGTGCCGACGCTGAATGGCTCCATCGATGCTTACGCCACCAATCCCACCAACCTGGTGCTGGACATCTTCAGCTACTTTGCGCCGATTGCGCCGCTGAACATCACCACCACCTCGCTGCCCTCGGGTGCATTAACTTACAGCTACAGCGCGACCTTGGGCGCTAGCGGCGGCGTTCCTCCCTACACTTGGAGTGTAACCTCAGGCAGCTTGCCGCCAGGGTTGAATCTGAACTCTACGAGCGGGCTGATCTCCGGCATCCCCACGGTGGCGGATACGTATCCGTTCACGCTGCAGGTTGCCGACTCGCAAGCGCCGCCCGCAACCGCGTCGGCCCCACTGAGCATCACGGTGAACGCGACCCTGACCCAACTGAGGGTAGTCACCACGTCGCTGCCCGCGGGCACGCAGAACACAGCCTACAGTGCGATGCTGGCGGCTACCGGCGGACTCACTCCCTACACCTGGAGCATCACCAGCGGCAGCTTGCCGCGTGGTTTGTCTTTGAACAGCAGTACGGGAGCGATCACGAGCACGCCTTCAGGAGGAGGAATCTCCAACTTCACCGTGCGGGTGACGGATTCCAATTCGCCGCCTGCGACCGCAAGCGCGCACCTGAGCATCACCATTATCCCGGCCGTAGAGTTGAGCATGACCACGCCCTCCTTACCGGCCGGAAGAGTTGGCATGGCCTACAGCGCCACCTTGACCGCAGTCGGCGGAGTTTATCCCTACACGTGGAGCATCACGGCCGGGAGCTTACCCACTGGTCTGACTTTGTACAACGACACCGGGGTCATCCGCGGAATTCCCGCTCTAGCGGGAACCTCGGACTTCACTGTCAAAGTCACCGACTCGGGAACCCCGCCGGCGACGGTTTCCGTGCAACTGAGCATCACCATTGAGCCATCTCTAAGAACCTTCACCCTGCTGCATAGCTTCACTGTTTCTGAAGGCTCCCACCCCGCCGCCCCGCTGGTGCTCGGCGGCGATGGCAACTTATGGGGGACAACCTACTATGGTGGCACCAACAACGGGGGCACGGTCTTCAAGATCACCCCAGGCGGCACGCTGACCACGGTATTTCCCTTTTCCTCTCCAACTTATCACGGCAGCAATCCCGTAGGGATGGTGCGAGCCGGGGACGGGAACTTCTACGGAGTAACCAATAATGGCGGCCGCGGTGGGATGGGCGTGATTTTCAAACTCGGCCTCGCCAGCTTTGACGTGCTTTACAACTTCTGCTCCCTACCAGGCTGCCTTGATGGCCAAAATCCTTCCTATGTGATGCAAGCCAGCGACGGGAACTTCTATGGAGTGAATGCCGTGGGTGGAAGCAACGGGAGTGGTGATTTCTACCAGCTCAAGCCCAACGGCACGATGACCTTCCTTTACAGCTTTAACTCCGGCAGCAGTGGCAGGGGGCCTTTCGTAGCGCTGGTGCGAGGTGGCGACGGACAGTTTTATGGCACTGCTCCCCACGGCGGAGCCCACAACAAAGGTACGGTATTCAAAATTACGTTGAATGGCACACTCACCGTACTGCACAGCTTTTGCTCGATAGGAAACTGCGACGACGGAGCCATTCCTTTGGCAGGACTGGTGCGCGGCTCAGATGGAAACTTCTACGGGACAACCTCCGAAGGCGGCGCTAGCAGCGGCGGCACCGCGGGCACGGTCTTCAAAATCACCCCCAGCGGTACGCTGACCACGCTTTACGCCTTCGCTGGCGGGGATGGCGGGCAACCTCACGGCGGACTGGTGCAAGGTATCGACGGGAACTTTTACGGGACAACTTACGCAGGTGGGGCCTGGGGAGTTGGCACGATCTTCGAAATCACCCCTGGCGGCACGCTGACCACGCTGCATAGCTTCAGCGGCACGGACGGTACCAGCCCTACAGTTAATCTGCTGTCAGTCGCCAGCGGATACTTGTACGGGACAACTTATGAAGGTGGATCGAGTAACTATGGCTCGGTGTTCAGTCTGTCGCCTCCGAGCCAGTAGAATTTGTTCCCCTGGCACTCTGCCGGATGATCGGCACGCGCAAGATTGGCAACCGGCGGTCAGCGGTGCTCCACCCGATAAAGCGAAAGGCGAAAAGCGAACCGCGGCCTTCAAATCACCACCGTTTCCTGGTACTCGCCGTACACGTGGCGCATGGCATCGGAGATTTCGCCGACCGTGGCGTTGGCCTCCACGGCTTCCACAATCGGGGGCATCAAGTTTCCCGTGCCGCGGGCCGCGTCTTCCACCTGCTTCAGCGCCGCCTGCCATTTCGCCGGATCGCGCCTGGCGCGCACGGCCCGCAAACGCTCCACCTGCTTGCGTTCCAGAGACTCGTCCATGTGTAGCAGCGGAATCGATTTTTCTTCCTCCAACTCGAAGGCATTCACGCCCACGACGATCGCCTCCCGCCTGTCCACAGCCTGCTGATACTGGTACGCGGCGTTTTGAATTTCCTGCTGAATGAATCCGCGCTCAATCGCTTTCAGTGTCCCGCCCATGGCGTCGATCTTGTCGAGATATTCGCGCGCCTGGGTTTCGATCTGGTTGGTCAGCGATTCAATGTAGTACGAACCCGCCAACGGATCGACGGTCTGCGGCGCGCCTGACTCGTAGGCGATGATCTGCTGGGTGCGGAGGGCGATGCGCGCTGACTGTTCGCTGGGCAACGCCAGGGCTTCGTCGTACGAATTGGTGTGCAGCGATTGCGTCCCGCCCAGGACGGCTGCCATGGCTTGCAACGCGGTGCGGACGATGTTGTTCTCGGGCTGCTGCGCGGTCAGCGTCGAGCCTGCGGTTTGGGTGTGGAAGCGCAACATCAGGGATTTCGGGTTCCTGGCGCCGAAATGATCGCGCATGATGCGTGCCCACATGCGGCGGGCGGCGCGAAACTTCGCCACCTCTTCCAGAAAATTACTGTGCGCATTGAAGAAGAACGACAGCCGCGGCGCAAAGTCATCCACGCCCAGTCCCGCGTCAAGGGCTGCCTGTACATAGCTGATGCCATTGGCCAGCGTGAATGCCACTTCCTGCACCGCCGTGCATCCGGCTTCGCGCATGTGGTAACCGGAAATAGAAATCGTGTTCCACTCGGGCACGTTTTCCTGGGCGTAAGAAAAGATATCGGTGATGATGCGCAAGGCCTGCGCCGGCGGATAGATATAAGTACCGCGCGCAATGTATTCCTTCAGCACATCGTTTTGTACGGTGCCGGAAAGCTTGCGCACTTCGCGGCCGGTGCGCCGTGCCGTCACAATGTAGAGCGCCAGCAAAATCGAGGCCGTGGCATTGATGGTCATCGAGGTGGAAATCTTCTCCAGGTTGATGCCGTCGAACAGCCGCATCATGTCCTCGATGGAATCGATGGCCACGCCGACCTTTCCCACCTCGCCCATAGCCAGCGGGTTGTCGGAATCGAGCCCGATCTGCGTGGGCAGGTCGAAAGCCACGCTCAATCCGGTGGTGCCATTGCTCAGCAGATACTTGTAGCGGCGGTTCGATTCTTCGGCATCGCCCATGCCAGCGTACTGGCGCATGGTCCACAGTCGCCCGCGGTACATCGTCGCCTGCACGCCGCGGGTATAGGGAAACTGTCCCGGGAAGTTGAGATCGCGGTCGTAATCCCAGCCATCGAGATCGGACGGTGTGTAAAGCGGATGAACGCTGATGTGGGAGGAGGTTTCTTGCTCGGGCGCCAGCTTGGTAGCCGCCGCCGCTTTATGTTTGTTTTCGGGCATAAGAGTCTCAGTCAGTTTCAAGTTTCGAGTTTCGAGTTTCAAGTTGAATCGTCAAATCTCACGTTCCAGTTTCCAGTTTCGAGTTTCCAGTGGGAGCGAGAAGTTAGACGTGATGATGCGAGAACACTCGAAACTTGAAACTATCTCTTGAAACTCGAAACTATCTTCTTCGCGACCTGGTGAAGGAACTCACGCCAAAGTACAGAAAGGTCAGCGCGAATGCGGCTGCCAGGGCCACCTTGCCGAACCCGGCTGTGCCGCGAGCATAACGATGATATTCCCGCACGGCAGCCCCGCCGCCGACCACCGCGAGAACCAGGAACAACAATCCCGCGACCTCCAGCCAGAGCACATGCAGCACGTGGCCTACGCTGCCGAGCGTGACGCTACCTGCCCGGTAAAAGGCCCGTATCCAACGATTTTCCCCAGTCTTGCGGCCCGCAACCCGCAGAAACGCCCGGCCGAAATGTTGTGATGACACGCTTTTACCTTTCGCTCCGCGCTGCTGCCTACGTAACTCTTGATTCTACCAGCGGATTTCCCTAGGAAATGGTCCGACTATGCCCACCTGGCGATCGCGAAACTCGGACCAAACAGCCCGCATCCAAAGAAATAAGCTGGGTAGAGCGGTCGAGCCAAAGGGTTTTCGCATCCTCGCGAAGGGGAAGGCGGAAGCGCCGGTCGCCAGCCAGCTAAGGTGCAATCGTGGACCAACGACTAAAAAGCTTAATGGAGCAACTGGGTGAAGCGATCAACCACTCGCTTTCCGATTCCGACCAGATAGCGGAGGTCATCACTCGCATCAAGGACGGGGGATACGATGTGTTTCTCGTACTAGAGGCGACTGTAGGCTTCAACGAGCGCGACCAAGCCGCCGAGGTCATCGGGCCGTACTCAGCCGCCGACTTTCAAGTGACCTCGCAGGATATGGAGTTTCTGAAATCGCTTCGCATCAGCGTGGACGACGAGAGGTAATGATGCTGAGGGACAGGCATCCAGGCTGACACGCACTGGACCGCAAGCGGTGTGCTAACATTCGACTTCGCCGGTGGGCCGGCACGCTGACCAAGGCGCAGTCAGCCCTCCAGTAAACCAGCGTTCTTAGGTCCCTGCGGGGAAATTCGTACTCGGAAACCATCAGGATGAGAGACACCCTCGGAGTCTTACTGGCGGGAGGAGCGGGCGAGCGTTTATATCCGCTGACGCGCGATCGCGCCAAGCCGGCCGTCAGCTTTGGCGGCATCTACCGCATCATTGACATTACCCTTTCCAACTGTATCAACTCCGATCTACGAAAGGTCTATATCCTGACGCAGTACAAAGCGCTGTCGCTGAACCGGCACATCCGTGAAGGCTGGGGCAACATTATGGGACGCGAACTGGGAGAGTTCATCGAAATCCTGCCGCCCATGAAACGGGTCAGCGAGAACTGGTATATGGGCACGGCTGATGCGGTGTACCAGAATATCTACTCCATTGGCTCCGAGCAGCCACGCTATGTGCTTATCCTGTCGGGTGATCACATCTACAAGATGAATTACGACCGGATGCTGCGTCAGCACAAGGATTCGGGCGCGGACGTCACGCTGGCCACCATCCTGATCGATCCGGCTGAGACCAAGCTGTTTGGTGTAGTCGAGATTGATCGAACCGGTCGAGTGGTCGGTTTCCTGGAGAAGCCGGAGCAGACCGAGCTGCGCTCGCCCTACCACCCGCAAATGGTTTCGGCCTCGATGGGGGTTTACGTGTTCAATACCGATGTGCTCATTCCGGCCCTGCTGAAAGACGCGGAAGACACGACTTCGCGCCACGATTTCGGACACAACATCCTGCCCCGCATGGTGGACGATTACAAGGTTTACTCCTTCAACTTCATCGACGAGAACAAGAAAGAGGCGCTGTACTGGCGCGATGTGGGGACCCTGGAAGCTTATTACGAGGCCAACATGGACCTGGTCTCGGTGGCGCCGGTTTTCAACGTGTATGACGCAGCCTGGCCGATTCGCACCCATATGCAGCAGTATCCCCCGGCCAAGTTCGTGTTTAGCGACCCCGGCCGTACTGGAGAAGCGCATGACTCGATCGTCTCCATGGGCTGCATTATCTCGGGAGGGTCGGTGCGCAACAGCGTGCTCTCCCCCGACGTGCGCGTGAATTCTTACTCGGAGATCGATACCAGCATTGTTTTTACCCACGTAAACGTCGGCCGGCACTGTCGCATCCGCAAGGCCATCATCGATCGCGACGTGGACATCCCCGAGGGGACCGTGATCGGGTACGACACCGAAGCCGACCGCCAGAAGTATCACGTGACCGACAGCGGCATCACGGTGGTGACCCGCGATTATTCGCTGTTCGAGAACCCGATCACGGTGGACTACTTCACGTCGGAGTGAATTGCCAAACTTCGGTGCGGACTTGGGCGGCTCACTGTGCTTGCGGTAAGGCGGCCCGTATTGCATCGGCTGATTCGATCACGACCGATTTAGGCGGTTGCGAAACCCAGTCGTACGGCGTTACCCACAAACGAAGATGAGTTACGGCGGGGCGCGGCCCCGCGCGCCATTGGCTTTCTTCGGCGGCAAAGTAGCCGGTCAGGTCGGGTTGGTTCCAGGGATAGAACCAGAACGTCCGACGGTACATTCGGTTCGGCCACAAACGATTGCATTTCCTGGCTGCCATCGGCTCGCGTGATCTGAAGCCGAAGCCGCTCGGGTTTGCGCAACTTCCACAATGGACCATACTGAACGACGAGGCGCAGGCGCAAAAAATCGGCGCCATCAGCGGGCCAGGCTGGAGTGCCGAGATCCAACACCGCGCTGCGGTTGCGAATCAGGTGTCTTTGCGGGGAGGGAAGAATCGGCACTGAGGTCAAGGAGACTCGGGCCGCACGTGAAGGGTCACGCAGCAGGCCGGCAGTGCCGTGGGGAAGTTGTTGTTCGATTCGGTAGTAGCGGAAGAGCCAGAGCCACAACTCCGGGCTGCGGGTGAAGTCGGGGACCTCATCGACCCTAAGATCCGGCTGGTCGGGAACGTAGAGGCCGGCTGGAGCCGCCGATCGTTCGAGGCCGCGGATGTCGAGCTGAGACAAGTACTCGCCGCTTGCCAGGTACGACTGCATGACCATCTCCAGCCACGTTCCGTCGCGAAGCGATCCCAAACACCGTTTGATAGGGGAAGACCACCATCAAATCGCCCCGGTTGTGCTGCTGCATGTAACTCGATGCGGCCCGCAGATCCTCGACGAATCCCGGCCCATAACAACCGCCATCGAATTCCGTCAGGCCCCTCGGACACTGGGTGATGGGTCTTAGCGCCTGCAGGTAGCTGTGAAAAATAACCGAGGGCAAGAAGGCCGACCGGGGCATGGGAGGCTCGATTGGCAACAGGAGCCAACCTGCCGTTCCAGCCAGCGCGACCAGCGCGGGCACAATACGCGAGGGCAACGCGAACAAGATCGTAGCTGAGAAAAATAGCATGGCGAAGAGGCCGGTATTGATGTGAAGCAGGTCCGAGCGCACCAGGCCGCTTTGCATGAGCAGCACCGCAAAGCAGAATGCGCCGGTCAAAAACCCCGGGCGCGAGGTCAGGCATTCATCACGATGAGCTGACGCAACGCCTCGAAGGACAAAGACTGCGCTGCCCGCCAAGAGGACTCCAAGCGTGTAGATCGTGCCCACTTTAGACATCGCGGAAGGTTCCATCCATCGGTAGGCGCTCACGATCGCCCATGAGTCTTTCCAGAAACGAAAATCGAAGGGCTTTGCCATGAGGGTGTTGATACCTAGCACGCACCCGGTGAAGACAACGGCAAAGACCAGCACCGCCAAGGCGTAGCCGCGAAAGGCTGCGGGTTCATTGCGCCGCTCCCAGGCGACCCCAGCCAGGGAGATCAGCCACGCCGCGACCCCATAGACGCCCGTATCGGCGGAATATAGAAAGGCTGCAGCGCAGAGAAACGCGGCGCCGGCGCCGAGCGTTACCGGGACCAGTCCCCGGTTCCGCACCGCATACCAGCCGCGCAAGAACAATGCGAAAAGTAGAATATCGAAGGCCGTCCGCAGATCTCGTGGCGCCCACAGCGATAGCAACAGCAACAAAAGGAAGCGCCGCCAGGCTGGGGTCTCGGGCAAGAGGAGCCGTAGCGTCGCGTAAATGGCGAGAAACGTACACCACAACGGCAGAGTGTCGGCGGTGGCGCTGACAAATCCCATCGAGAGTCCCACCCAGCGGGCCGGGGCGCTCGACAGCCACTGAAAGAGTGGGCCGTAGGTGAACGCGACATCGCGGCCGAACCAAACCCCCTGCGAAGCCTTGAAGACGGTATCGAGACGCCAGGAGTAGTCGATAATCGCGATTAAACGGAAGACCACCAGGGTGCTTGGCGACAGCAAAGCGGGCGGCATCGTGATCAAGATCAGTAGCAGCACCGCTAGAAAATCCCAATACTGCCGCAGTTTCGCGAGCCCGCGCCTCAGGCCAGACACGCGTACCGGTGGCGCCGCCCGGCTGATCGCAATTGCCCCATGCTGTTGCTTGGACAACACCTTTCCTCACTGTCTTTCGGATGATTGCGCCGTCGCAAAATGGCACGCCGATTGCGGCTGGCCGCGCAGGATGGCATAAGCCTTGATCGGCGCGTCCGGACTGACCACTCGCGCATATCCCGCATACCCGAGATAGCCGTCCTTGACTCGGCGATTGTCCACCAGGGTCATGGGACGCCACTGGCCGACCGCGCCCAGGCCGGCGATGATTCCGTCCTCGGTGATCACAATGGCGGATGGAGGACGTTGGTGCTGGCGGTCCCAGACCCAGCCAGCAACGCGGAGTGCCGACGATGGGCCGCTTGCCGCCACCGTGGCCGTGGACTCCACGACGCCCGTACACTCCTCGGGCGAAGCCAAGCGGTAGACCGATTCCAGAGGCTTGCCAAGTTGCGTGTAAGCATTGTCGGAATAAGCGGACAACCCGTTCTTCCGCATGAACTGAGCTTCGGCGAACACGGCGCCAGGGTTGGTGATGGCTGCCTTTGCGAACTGCACGTCGTCGCGGGCCCCGACGAACATGGCGGTAGCCGCCACATTGATGTGGAAGCCACGTACTCTGGCGCCGCGCACATCGTTGCGGGTGATGTGCGACGACCAGACGATGATGGCCAGCATGCATACCTGAACCACCAGAAAGCGGCCTCGCCGGGCGGTGACGAATTCAGACATCAATAACAGCAGGCCGAGGCAGCACCACAACAAAAGAGCAAAGGTGTGGTAGCGCGAGGCGAACGCCTGCCGGATGCCAAAATTCAACCGGCCCAACGAGGTGATGAAGGCTGTCCCGAGGCAGAACGCTAACATCAGCACCAGCAGAACCGGCAAGGGGCGGTCAGTTCGGAGATACGTGCGGAAGCGGAAGAGCACGAAAAATGCGGCTGCCAAGCCAACGATCCCGATGAACGTCGCCAGAGGGACGGCGTGCCGCACCCAGGGGCTACCGAAATAGGTGGCGATGTACTGCAAGATTTCAAGCGGCGACTGGAGCGACGAGACTGGATTACTGTGGCCCAGGGGACGATGGTAGTTGTGAAGATACAGCACAGTGCTGACTATTCCCGTGACCAGGAAACTCAGCACGGCGGCAAGGCGCAATCGAAGCAATAATGCGGCAACCAGCAGCAGCGGCCACAAGAGATTTCCGTTGGCCAGCGAGTAGGTGGCTCCCAGTGCTGCCAGGAGCGAGAGCAGGAGATGCACCCATGCATGCTGATCGCCGGATTGCCGCTCAGAATGCTTCCAGTAAAGCATCAGCTCCACGAACGACAAGGCGGCGAAGAATTCCAGGAGGATGAAGCCGACCGAAAAGCCGATGATGAAGTTCTCCCATTGCGTGGGCCAGAAGAGGCAGAAAGCCGCAATCCCGACGCCGCTGCGCCACACCGTTCCGCGCCAACTCCCCAGCACTCGCATGCTGCAAGCCAGCAGCAGCAAGAGCAGAAACTGCGTTGCCAGAATGCTGGTCAGCAAGAATTTTTGTGTGGCTCGAAACCGAAGCAGGTCGGCCGCCAGGAATAACTTCGGAATTACCATCCTGTGTTCATTGTGTTGTTTCCACAGCCACGCGGGGGACAGCGGATTCACCCCTTGCAAAGCAATGTCGATCTGCTCCCATCCATCGGTGGAGGGAAGGCTCGAGTAGCTGGCGATGACCATGTAGATGGCGGCGCTCGCGGTCAGCAGACCGCCCAGCAGGATGGCATAGGAAAGAGCGACAGAGGCGCGGTGGAAGGTCTTCTTACTGGTTAGGTCAACATCATCAGTGGTTGATGCCGAGTTCACTGGGTGAGCATCCGCGCTTTCACCATCACCGCGCCCACGCACCACAGCAGCGCGTCCTCCACGTGCTCGCGCAGCGACGGGTTGGTAAAGATATTTCGCAGTTGTTTGCCTTCGGTCAGGCGCGCCGTCAACTCGGTCAAGATGCCCTGATAGCGGTCCGGCATGTGGAGCCTGGTGGCGCGTACCAGATCGTCAAAGACCAGCAGGCAATCCAGGATCACGCCTTCCGGGTCGGCTTGTTGGGAGTTGACCCGATACAGCGCCTCGGCGACATCGCAAAACGTTTCGATGCCTTCCGGGGGAGGACCAAGCCGCGCCATGCTGGGATCAAGCGCCAGCGCCTTGGCAGCCAACCCGGGGTGAACGAAGAATACGATGCGCCCGTCGGACGTAATCGGCCGCTCATTATCGCTGCCGACTGCCAACAAGGTGTAAAACTGCGGACCATCATGACCGGCGTCCACACGGAAGGCAATGAGGGCCAGTTCTTCGTGCGCTCGGGGGTGAACAATAGGTAACTGAGGCATGGGGAAATAGTACAGTTGCCGATGTCAGTTGTCAGCGGCCAGTTGCACGGTGCGGTCTTGACCGCACCTGTTTCGGTTTTCTGGCGAAGTCACGGCCGGCAAGTGCCAACCGAATTCCCGCAACCAGACGCGGCCGGCATCATCTACTCAGTAGATATGGGAAACACCTTTAAGACCGCGTTACTGTTGACTGCGTTGACGCTTTTCCTGTTGTTGATGGGCCAAGTCTTCGGCGGCCAGCGAGGCATGGAGCTCGCCCTGGGGCTGGCCGTGGTCATGAATTTCGTTTCGTATTTCTACAGCGACAAGATCGCGCTGGCCATGTACCGCGCGCAGCCCGTCACCCGCGAACAACTGCCGCGGGCTTACCAGGTCGTCGAGCGGCTTACCCAGAAGATCGGCATCCCCATGCCGAAGATGTACGTGATCCCCACCGATTCGCCGAACGCGTTTGCCACCGGACGCAATCCCCAACACGCCTCGGTTGCGATGACCGAAGGGATCTTGAATCTGCTCACCGACGAAGAACTGGAAGGGGTGCTGGCGCATGAACTGGGGCACGTAAGAAACCGCGACATTCTGATCAGCTCGATCGCCGCCACTCTGGCGGGCGCCATCACCATGCTGGCGCGCATGGGCTATTGGGCTTCGCTCTTCGGGGGCATGGGAGGCCGCGACGATCGTGATCGCGGCGGCGGTTTCACGGCGCTGCTGATGTTGATCCTCGCTCCCATCGCGGCTACCCTGATCCAGCTCGCCGTTTCGCGGTCGCGTGAATACCAGGCTGACGCTACCAGCGCGCAGATCACCGGTAATCCCTATGCCTTGGCCAGCGCGCTGAAAAAGCTGGATGCTTATTCCAAGCGCATTCCGATGCAGGCTTCGCCATCGAATGCGCACCTGTTCATCGTCGCACCGTTGCTCAGCGGCGTCAGCTTCGCGAACCTGTTCTCCACCCATCCGCCCATCGCCAAGCGCATTGAGCGGCTCACCGGACGGCCAGCCGATCTGGACTATTGATGTCGTCAGGCGGATGAGTGTTGCAGGCGAGGGAAACGATTCCTGCCCGCCGGCAGTATCCCACAATGTCAGATATAGAAAATGGCCGCAGCGAGGAGTATCGCAAACCTGCGGAGGGCTGCGCTCCAATGAGCCTGCCTGTGGAAAAAGTGCGACTACCCCGCCGCGAATCAGCTTCCAAATGGGATGCGCGCTACCGCTTGCGCACGCGAGAAAAAATTAGTTTCCTTTTAGTTTCTTGCAGTTAGAGAAATGGCGAGTTAAATGCTAATTCTGAAACGGGAGTGCCCTGCCAGATGCTCTCCATTGGAGGTTTACAACCGGGTAGCCGCGGCCCATAATTAAAGGTTGAGCAATCGTTGGAACCCAGGGCACCCACCTTTCCCGAGTCACCGTGATTTCTGCATATCCCACATTGTGGGAGGAGAATTATGACATCGACTTCCGGCAATTCCACAGAGGCCAACCCTCGCGAACGTATCTGGTTTTTTCCGGACAAGTTTTGGCGGGCCACCGCGAACATGCCTGCGGACGAAGTCGCGAATCTGATGGCAGAAGTTGAGGGCTACGCCGCCGCGGGCGATGTGCAGGCGCTCCGCAAATATCCTTTTGTGGTGGTTGGCGATCCTTACACGAAGAACAAGTCCGCCGCCTGATTCAGAGCAAGTCGCGATCAGGAACCGGCCGCTACCTCACGCCGCTGTCCCGAGACGTGAGATGCGGTTGCCGGTTTGATGGCCTGAGGACGGACCACGATCGGGCACCCGCAGGTTGTTTCCAGTAAGTATCGGGCGCGCGCCAGCCGTTCCCCGACAGGGCTGATTTCTTGCAGCCCTCGCCCGTAGACAATCAGCATTCCGTCCCGCCGTTCCACCGACACGCGATCGATCTTTCGATCGTGAGAGAAGTCGAAGGCATCCGCCAGTCTCAGAATACCCGCGATAGGCAAGAGGGCCATGCGCCGTTTTTGGGTGAGTCCCACAAACGGGGAGTTGCTGGTTTGCGGTAGCATGCCGCCATGGTAGCGGGCAATCACGGCGACACACTGCAGTTCCTCCGCGCTCCATCCCAAGGGAGGCCTGAGCCGGCGAATCATGGAATAGGCTCGTTTGCGATGACCGTCAGCGCCGCGGCTGCGTCCGACCTCATGTAGCATGGCAGCAGCTTCCAGGATACGGCGGTATTCGGATCCAACGGTCACGATCCCCTGCTTGGCCAGGCCATCGTAAAGTTGCAGCGCGAGCCGGGTCACATGCGCGGAATGGTTCACGTCCGGATCCAGAAATGAAGCCCAGGTCCGCAGTTTCTGCAGGGCGGCCTCTTCCAATGCAGAATTGCTCGGCAGTTCAGCGCGCCATTCTCGCCATAGCGAACTCTTGCCCAACATCTTCTGGCGATACAAATCCAGCCGCTGTTGCCTTTCCTCCGCAATCCTTTTGTTCCAGCGCTCGCGATCCTCGAACCTGATCGCAGGCTGTGTCCTGATCGTCACCTTCAGCACATCGAAATCATGGACCTCGCCGAGCGAGTCCTGTAGTTCGCGCAGGTCCCTGGCCCACTTTTCGTGGCGCTGTGGAAGGAAATTTTCGCAGGTGTAGCGGAAGCGCTTGATGCCGATGCGCAACTGGTGATATCCGACTTGCGTCCGGTTTCGCAGCGCCTGCCGGTGCAACTCGATGCGCTTCCATCCAGCGCTCCAGCGCGAGATGCTGGAAAACTAGTCCTTCCACTGGAACCCGACTTGCCCGTCGCGCCAGCCGCGCATTCAGCGCCGTCCATCGTTTTCGGTCAAAGTTGTGCAGCGCTTCTTGCGCGGCAGCCTTGAGCTGGATCTCGTTCTGGCGCAGGGTTTCGAGCAGAAGCGGGCGAACCGGATCTTCAGGTTCAGAAAGATGAGCGACCCATTCCAACATGACCTGCACATCGCGAAGATCGCCGAGGCTGCTGAAGAGCGGCCTTGCCCAACTTCTTCATCTCCTTCCATGCGGGATCAGGATCGACGGACATGAAACCGTCGGCCATCGAGCGGCAACGCCGAATAGCGACCCGGAGATCGTGCACGGGATCGGCAGCGAAATTCGTGGCTGGCTTTGTCACACTCCTCCAGCACGCGCTGCGCCCAACAGGCGAGACCGGCCTTGCTGTCGTGTGGGTGAGGAAGCGGCGGCATGAGATTGAGTCCTGTTTGATTTTACTCATACAGCGGTTCGCATGGCGGGGCAGCAGAAATGGGGCCCGTCAGGCGGGCGCGCGCAGTCGAAGGGGCCCTATAGCTGCCAGATGTCGTAGTGTGCCGCTTGGTCCAGAAAAAAACTTTGGGCTTGCCTGGCGACCATAGGGGTCCTTCGACTCCTCGGTCGCCACGGCGACCTCGTCGCTCAGGATGACACTACAGGAACTACAGGTACACTCGTTCGGAGTTGCGCAAGTTTCGGTAGCGCTCGGAAAACTGTTCGGTCGCTTTCCAGGCCGAGCACCGACTTAATCGAGGTGCCGCGGAAGGTGTGCGCCAGCATCTTCCACCAGTTGCGGAGAACGAACAGCGGTTCATGGGCCATCACCGCTGGGATGTGCCGGGTCTTCATCCAGCGCTCGGCGCGCCATCTCTCGTACTCGATTTCCTCAGGTTGCAGGTGTTGCGTGGCCACCACCGCGGTGGTGCCGTCGTATTCCTCCATCTTGTCGATGACGATCAAATTGCGCGCGCGAAAATCCTTCGTCATCGGCGTACCCGGATAGGGAGTCGGATGCTGGATGTAGGGCCAGTCCACGTATTTGCCGGCAAACTCCAGGTTGGCGCGGATGGATTCGCGGGTGTCATCGGGATTGCCCACGATGAGGCCGCCCACCACATACATCTTGTTCTTGTGCAGAAACTCAATGGCGCGGAGCGAAGCATTGCCGGTCGCGCGGCCGTCTTCGCGGAACTCGTTCTTGGCCGCCGCCTTCAGGAAGTGGAGATCGTCTTCGAGAATGTTCTCGATGCCGAGAAAAACATAGCGAAATCCCGCCTGGCGCATCAGCGGCGCCAGGGTTTCCCCATGCATGGCAATGGGCGACGTCATCGCCTGCACGGTGTAATCGATGTCGTTCAAACCCGCATCGATGATGGCGCGGCATAGTGCTTCAAAGCGGCGGATGTTAAGGCTGATATTGTCATCCACGATGAAGATGGCGCGCGCGCCGTGGTCGCGGGCGTCACGAATGTCGGCCAGCACGCGATCGAACGAGTAGGTATGAAAGTTGCGGCCGCGCATCTCGATGATCGAGCAGAAGCCGCAATCGAAGGTGCATCCGCGGGAGGTCTCCACCACATCCACGCCGCGCCCCAGCATGGTGTAGCCGCTGAGAACACGAGCGTCGCGCTTGGGCAAACGGATTTCATCGCCCTCGAGGGTGTGCACGGGGCGCGGAGGATTCTCATGCCAACCGTCCTCAGCGTGATACGACAGTCCCTGGATGGCAGCCGAAGCCCTCGCCGCTTTCGAGGGCGCGCAGCAGTTCGCGAAAAGTAATTTCGCCTTCGCCGCGGACAATGTAGTCGATGCCACACTCAGCGCCCATGTAGGCTTCGGGCGCAAGGCTGGGATCATAACCACCTACGACGACGCGAATACCAGGCCGCAACGACCGCACCAGTTTAATGATGCGGAGCGCCGTCTTGCGCTGGAAGGTCATGACGGACAGGCCAACTACGTCGGGCTGGATTTCGCGCACCAGCCGCTCCACGGTTTCGCGCACTGAGTGTTGGACCAGGATCAGGTCGGCAGCCGCCACCTGGTGATGCGGTCGACGTTCCCCGCCAGGGAACACAGCGCTCCATTGGGCATGCGCACCGCGACGGTTGGCATGTGCTCGAACGAGTCGGGCATGGAAAGGAGGAGAACATTCATGACGACGGTGGTCCCCACGACCTGAAACATCCGGTTGGCATACATGCTACACCGAAATTGGGGGCAATTTGGGCAGTCTACGGGTGCAATGGCGAGATTTCCCGCCCGTGGAGTGTTGGAAGGGATACCATAATTTGGGGCCCGTCACCTATGGGGGTGATAGCGGTCACGGCGGGGCGGCCCAGGTCTGGATTGAAATAGAACCGGCCTCAAAATAATCGTTCGATGGAGTCGAATAACGAACGATTCCAATTTTTAGTACCGGCCCCAGAAATAAGCTACAAGGTTCGAGGAGGACCTCTATGAGTGTCGTAACTGCATCCCATCCCGGCATCAAAACTCCGGGCAACTACATTAACGAAGTTATGACGCTGGTGAAGGCAAAGAACCCCGCCGAACCCGAATTTCATCAGGCGGTCCAGGAAGTACTCGAGTCACTGCGCCTGGTGCTGGAGCAGACATCCGGAATACATCTCGGCCCGCATTCTTGAGCGCATCACCGAACCCGAGCGCGTCATCATGTTCCGTGTGCCGTGGTTCGACGACAAGGGCAATGTCCAGGTCAATCGCGGCTTCCGCATCGAGATGAACAGCGCCATCGGCCCCTACAAGGGCGGCCTGCGCTTCCATCCCTCGGTCAATCTCGGCATCCTGAAGTTCCTGGCCTTCGAGCAGGTCTTCAAGAACTCGCTGACCACGCTGCCCATGGGCGGCGGCAAGGGCGGCTCCGACTTCGATCCCAAGGGCAAGAGCGACAACGAAGTCATGCGCTTCTGCCAGAGCTTCATGACCGAGCTCTGCCGCCACATCGGCCCGGACACCGACGTTCCGGCCGGCGACATCGGCGTGGGCGGACGCGAGATCGGCTTCCTGTTCGGCCAGTACAAGCGCATCCGCAACGAATTCACCGGCGTGCTGACCGGCAAGGGCCTGAACTGGGGCGGCTCGCTGATTCGTCCCGAAGCCACCGGCTACGGCTGCGTGTACTTCGCGCAGGAAATGCTGAAGACCCGCAAGGACACGCTGGAAGGCAAGCTGTGCCTGGTCTCCGGCAGCGGCAACGTCTCGCAGTACACGGTCGAGAAGCTGCTCGATCTGGGCGCGAAGCCGGTCACGTTCTCCGACTCCGACGGCGCGATCTACGATCCCGACGGCATCACCCGCGAGAAGCTGGCCTGGGTCATGGAGCTGAAGAACGCCAAGCGCGGCCGCATCCGCGAGTACACGGACCAGTTCAAGAAAGCGATCTTCATGCCTACCGATCTGAAGCTGGGCTACAACCCGCTTTGGAACATCAAGGCCGATTGCGCCTTCCCCAGCGCCACGCAGAACGAAATCAACGCCAAGGACGCGACCAACCTCATCAACAACGGGGTCAAGGTCGTTGCCGAAGGCGCCAACATGCCGAGCACGCTGGAAGCCACCAAGCTGTTCCTGGAGGCGAAAGTCCTCTATGGCCCGGCCAAGGCGGCGAACGCCGGCGGCGTGGCCACCTCCGGCCTCGAGATGTCGCAGAACAGCGCACGGCTGAGCTGGACGCGCGAGGAAGTGGACGATCGGCTGCACAAGATCATGATCGCCATCCACAAGACCTGCTTCGAGACTGCCGAAACCTACGGCACTCCGGGCAATCTGGTGAACGGCGCCAACATCGGCGGCTTCCTGAAAGTCGCCAATGCCATGCTGGACCAGGGACTGGTCTAGTTCTTAGTCGCAACGTTGGAGTGAGATGCGGGGTGGAGAGATCCACCCCGCGTTTGTTCGGTGGAACAGACGATCTCAAAGGAATGGTAATGAGAACATTCCCGAAATCGCTTGCGACCTTTCGCAAGATTGTCGACGAGCGTGGTCAGAGCCTTCGAAAGCTATCATTTGAAGAGCTTGAACGCTTGACGGCGGAGCCGACCGAGCACCTCACGGTCGAATCACGAGCGGCTACGATTTCCATCATCACGGAGCCCATGCCGGATGGCAGCCTCCGAGTTGTGGTTCAAGGTTTCATGGAGGCCCGGCTTTTGCCAGGGAAGAACGTTGCTATGGATGGTTTCTACAAACATGCTGACGGGGCAGTAACTCCAATGCCGGACGACGAATTTTACGAATTCGACTAGCGATTGCTTCCCCGGTGAAAGCAACCGAGCTTCGGACAAGCTTTGTATCAGGGCACGGCTTCAGCCGTGCCGCAACGAGCGTAGAACGAATTGGGCTTTAGCCCCCTGCTTATGGCGAGACCCCTCCGCAATGCTAATTCGAGCCAGATCCTCAGCCCTTCGCGCACATTTTTTGTCACGACGAAGACGAGCATGGGCCGAGCCTTGTTACAGTCGGAGCGCAACGCGTCGCTGTTCATCGACGTGTTGCGTTCTTATGTGGCGGCGCGGAAGTTCCAGTTGCATGATTTCGTAGTCATGCCGGACCATGTGCATCTATTGATCACGGTGCCTGGCGACATGACAATTGAAAAGGCGATACAGTTCATTAAGGGCGGATTTTCTTATCGATTGAAGAAGGAATTCGGGTATTCGGGAGAGGTCTGGCAGCGCGGATTTTCGGAGGTGCGGGTCGACGACCAGGAGAGCTTTCTGCAACATCAGAAATACATTGCTGAGAATCCGATGAAGGCAGGGCTGGTCGATTCACCCGAGAAATTTCCTTACTGTTTCACGTATTTGGCGAAGCGCAAAGCCGCAGGGGCTAAAGCCCGATAATCATGCATGCTTACGGCACGGCTGAAGCCGTGCCCTGATACAAAGCGGAATAACCTTGGTTGAAGCCGTGCCCTGATACAAAGCGGAATAATCCTGGCTGAAGCCATGCCCTGATAGCTCCCAATTACATCCTTGCACCTGCGCCCCTGGTTCAGCTATAGTTGCGCACCAACTGCTAAGTCATAGGAATAGATCGCTGCAGCAAGAGCAGCAACCCTCATCACCGTGCACGGCAGAAGACATTGTCGAGCGGCGACGCCGCCATCGAATTCACCAATCTCCAAGCAGCAACCAAGGGGTCCAGACATGATTCGCCACATCGTTTTGTTCCTCGTATCCGCGGCGCTGGCCATCGGAGTCGCGACTTCGCCGGCTAGCGCGCAACCGTCTCAAACGCACACTTACTACGTGGCCGCCGACGAGGTGGAATGGAACTACGCCCCCAGCGGCATCAATCAGGTCAGCGGCAAGCCGTTTGAGCACATGGAGAAGATCTATACCGAACGCGGTCCGCATCGCATCGGCTTGGTGTACCGCAAAGCGGAGTATCGCGAGTACACCGACGCTACATTCACCAAGCTGAAGCCGCCGTCCCCACAGTGGGAGCATCTGGGCATTCTGGGGCCAGTGCTGCGCGCCGAAGTTGGGGACACCATCAAGGTCGTATTCAGGAACAACGGGACGCACCCCTACAGCATGCATCCGCACGGGGTCTTTTATAACAAAGATTCTGAGGGCGTCGCTTACGATGGCAACGGCACCGGCCCCGACGACAAGACCGGGGTGGTAGCGCCGGGCCAAACTCGTACCTACACGTGGGAAGTGCCGGAGCGCGCGGGACCGGGGCCGGGAGATCCCAGCTCCATCGTGTGGCTCTACCATTCGCACGTCAACGAGTTGAAGGACGTGAACGCCGGACTAGTGGGCGCCATCATCGTCACCCGTCGCGGCATGAGCAAGCCCGACGGTACCCCCAAGGACGTGGACCGGGAATTCGTTGCGCTGTTCAATATCTTCGACGAGAACCAGAGCTGGTATCTCGACCACAACATCCAGACCTACGCGGGCGATCCCAAAGGGGTCAAAAAAGACGAGATCATCCCACTCGACATGGATGGGGCGTTTTCCTTAAACGGCACTGGATTCGCCGACGCCAACGAGAGGTTCACCATCAACGGATACATTTACGGCAACGGGCCGATGATGACCATGAAGAAAGGGGAGCGGGTGCGTTGGTATCTGCTCGCTATCGGATTCGGATTCAACTTCCATACGCCGCACTGGCACGGCAACACGGTGTTGCTGAACCAGAACCGTACCGATGTCATCGCCCTTTCGCCAGCCCAGATGGTGACGGTGGACATGGTTCCCGATGATCCCGGTACATGGATGTTCCATTGCCATGTAAGCGATCACATGCATGGCGGGATGTCGGCCCTGTACCGCGTGCTGCCCTAGCAGACCGTGCTACAGCCCGGCGTCTTCACCGGGCTTAGGCGGGGCGCATGGCCGCGGCGAACAATTCCGGAATTTCGTTGCTGGCCCACGCGGGCATACTGTGATTTCCAACAGCAATAGGGGTCCTTCGACTTCGCGCCCGCCCCGACCGCAGGAGCAGCGGGTCAGAAATTCTTTGCGGGCACTCCGCTCAGGATGACAGCTCACATTCATGAATAATCCAGCTAAAGCGCCGCTCTACGCGTACAGCCCGGAAAATCTATTGTCGAACCACTAGAATGGAGCTCTAGTGCAGGTCTAAGGGGCCTGCGCCACCGGGAGCAGACGAACCATGTCGGCCAGCACGCGACCCATTCACGAAAACCACGCGGAGCGCCAATTCGAGGGCTTCGAGAACCTGATGCCGTTCCGCGTGAACGACATTCTGCTGGTCTCCAGCCTGTACGACTCCTTCATTCTGCGCGAGGACGGACGCCTCAACGAGCTGTTGATGGGCGACTCGCTGGAGTTGGACATTCATCAGGTCCCTGGCATCACCCACGTTCCCAGCGGGGCGAAAGCGCTGGAACTGGCGCGCTCCCAGCCGCGATTCAACCTGATCGTGACCAACCTGCAAGTGGGCGACATGGATGCCGCTCAGTTAGCGCGCGAAATCAAGGCCGCCGGTCTCGACGTCCCGGTCATCGTCCTGGCCTACGATTACCGCGAGATCAAAAACTTCATCGCGCGCAATCCGCAGACCGATATCGAGCGGATATTCCTGTGGCAAGGTAACGCCCGCATCCTGATCTCGATCGTCAAGTACATCGAGGACAAGCGCAACGTCCTGCACGACACTCATGCCATGAGCGTTCCCGTAATGCTGGTGGTGGAAGACGATATCCGGTACTACTCGCTCTTTCTGCCGGTGATTTACACCGAGCTCATCAGCCAGTCGCGGCGGCTGCTCAGCGAAGGACTGAACGTCGCACACAAGCTGGTGCGCATGCGGGCCCGCCCCAAGATCCTCCTCTGTTCCAATTACGAGGACGCCGAAAGAGAGGTGATGAAGTACCGGGACTACCTGCTGGGGGTGGTGTCGGATGTGGAGTTTCCGCGCAATCATACGCTCACGCCGGAGGCCGGCTTCCAGTTGGCGCGCATGATTCGCAGCATCGTGCCCGATGTGCCCATCGTGCTGCAGTCCAGCCGCACCGAGTTCATGCCGCGCGCCTACGAAGAGGGGTTCGGCTTCCTGCAAAAGCGCTCGCCTACCCTGCTGGGCGATTTGCGGCGCATGCTGGTGGACGAGGCGGGCTTCGGCGACTTCGTCTTCCGCCTCTCCGACGGCAAAACCGAGGTCGGGCGCGCCAGTAACCTGAACCAACTGGAAACCCAACTGGCGACAGTGCCGGCGGAAAGTGTCGAGTACCACGCCCAGCGCAATCACTTTTCGCACTGGCTGATGACCCGCACCGAGTTCGCTCTGGCACAAAAGCTGCGGCCGCGCAAAGTTTCCGACTTCGAGGGCACCGAACACCTGCGCCGTGATCTCATCGCATCCATCGCCGAGTACCGCCGCGAGCAAAGTCAGACGCTCATTGGCGAGTTCAATCCGGCGACGTTTCAGCCGGCCGATGCCTTTTTCCTCCAGATCGGCGGCGGGTCGCTGGGTGGTAAGGCGCGCGGCCTGGCTTTCATACGGCACCTGCTGCATCAGCGCAGCGTGATGCGCAGGTTTCCTGACATTCGCATTGCCGTGCCGCCTACGCTGGTGTTAGCTACCGACTTGTTCGACAACTTCCTGCGCGAAAACAACCTGCTGAAATTGGCGATTCACGGCACCGACGACCAGGAGATCGTGCGGCGCTTTCTGGCCGCGCCCCTGCCCATCGCCGTGATCGATAAACTCCTGAGCTTCCTGTACGAGGTGCGCTATCCGCTGGCGGTCCGCTCTTCCAGTCTGCTGGAGGATTCGCAATACCAGCCGTTCTCCGGCGTGTACGAAACCTTTATGCTGGGGAACCATCAGGCCGACATTCAACTGCGTCTGGAGCAGCTACTGGAGGCGATCAAGCGAGTGTATGCCTCCACCTTCAGCCAGCATGCCAAGTCTTACGTGCGCGCCACGCCGTATCGCCTGGAAGAAGAAAAAATGGCGGTGCTGGTGCAGCAGGTGGCAGGCGCGACCCATGGCCACCGCTTCTATCCGGATTTCTCCGGGGTGGTGCGATCGCGCAACTTTTATCCGGTTGGACCGGTCAAGGTTGAGGATGGATTCGCGGCCGTCGCCTTGGGCCTGGGATGCGCCGTCGTCAATGGCGGAAAATCGCTGACGTTCAGTCCGCGTCACCCTCGGAACCTGGTGCAGTTTTCGTCGGTGGAAGACATCCTGGCGAACTCGCAGACGCAATTCTGGGCGCTCAATCTGGACCATGCGGCGGACCCGGAAGATCCGGTCACCGAGTTGCGGGAGGTGGCGTTTGGACTCGACGCGGCAGAGGCCGACGGCACCTTGCAGATGCTGGGCTCTACCTACTCGCGGGACAATCACGCGGTTTATGACGGGCTGAGCCGGCCTGGCCCGCGCATTGTCAGTTTCGCGCCCATCCTCAAGCACGGCATGTTTCCCCTGCCCGCCATTCTCGATCAGCTTATGAGCATCGGTGAGGACGCCATGGGACGTCCGGTGGAAATCGAGTTTGCGGTCCGGCTGCCCCGGCAACCCGACGAAGCTGCCGAGTTCAGCTTTCTTCAATTGCGCCCGCTGGTGCTGGCCCGCGGCGGCGAAGAGATTCGCCTGGAGAGTGTGGCACCGGAGCGCCTGGTATGCCAAAGCTCGCAGGTGTTGGGACACGGCCGTCTGCAGGACCTGCGCGACGCCATCGTGGTTGATTTCCACCGCTTTGAACGCGCCCGCAGCGCCGAAGTGGCGCAAAGCGTCGCCCATTTCAATGCCCAGCTTTGCGAGGAGAACACGCCGTACCTGCTGGTCGGAGTGGGCCGCTGGGGATCGACCGACCCATGGCTGGGAATTCCGGTGGCCTGGGACCAGATCTCCGGGGCACGGGTAATCGTGGAGTCGGGATTCCGCGACCTGCGCGTGGTTCCGTCGCAGGGCAGTCATTTTTTCCAGAACCTCACCGCGTTTCAGATCGGTTACTTCACCGTCAACCCCGATGCCGGTGAGGGCTTCGTCGATTGGCAGTGGCTGGCCGCCCAACCGGCAATCGCGGAACATGGCTGCGTCCGCCACTTGCGGTTCGCGGCGCCGCTTGCGGTGCTGATGAACGGCAAGACCAGCCAGGGCATGATCTTCAAACCCGAGCCCGCTGGCTTTTGAAAGGGGCGCGGCTGAATAGGCTGCGGCAAAAGTCGTCGCGCTGCAACTCCAGCCCTTTCCCTTAGAGAGAGGATGGTATTCTCAATATTGGGCTGCGGCATCGAAAACTTGCAGGAATTTAACCAACTCTTGTTGAAAAGCAGCGTTATTACAATGTGAATCCGAAACTACATTGTGATTGCAAAGATGGACGGAAGGTAAGGCGGAAACCGCTGTGAGAAAACTTCTGATTACGATGTTGTTGCTGGGCGGCTTCATCCACCCGCTGCCGGCACATGCCGGTGCGGCATTGCTGGTAGAAGAGCCGTACGGCAAGTTCGGTAGCGGCGTCCCCACCGGACACTCCGCCATCTACCTGCCCCAGGTCTGCGCCACCACTCCCACCGAGTTGCGGCGCTGCAACCCGGGAGAGCTGGGGGTTGTCATTAGCCGGTATCACCACATCGCCGGCCGCGACTGGCTGGCCATACCCCTTATTCCATATCTGTATGCGGTGGATCGCATTGAGGATGTACCGGCCTTTGCCAGCGAGGAAACGGTACGTTCACTGCGGGACGAATACCGGCGCGCCCATCTGCGGGACCTCGTCCCCGACGCTGCTGACGGCACCGTACCGAAGGGGGATTGGACGCAGCTGGTGGGAAGCTCCTATGACCGGCAAATCTATGCCTTCTATTTTGCGACCACCGAGGCCCAGGATGAGAAGCTCATTGCGACTCTCAACTCCAGAAAAAATCGGGCCCATTTCAATTTGTTCTTTCGCAATTGCGCCGACTTTTCCAGCAAGATCATCGACTTCTATCATCCGCGGGCCACGCGCCGGAGCCTCACCGCGGACTTGGGAATCACCACCCCCAAGCAACTGGCCAAGTCGCTGGTGAAATACGGCAAACATCACGAGAGCCTGGAACTCACAACCGTCGTGATCGCGCAAGTTCCTGGAAGCGTGGGACGGAGTCATAGGCCACACGGCGTGGTGGAGTCACTGTTGAAAAGCAAGAAGTACGCGATTCCGCTGGCGCCACTAGCGATCATACATCCCTTTTTCGCTGCCGGCATAGTGGTTACATACCTGTTTTCCGGGCGTTTTCAACCCCCAAAATCAGCCGAGACCCTGACCGATCCCGAACAAGTGCAACTGTTGGCTCAACACTACGCGGAAGGGGAGGAGCACGCGGCGAGCCAGGAAAAAGGCTTGGAACAAGGACTCCTGGAGCAGCCTCTCAGCGCCTGTTGCAAAGCCGCAGATCGTCAATTAAAGTAATTTTCTCTTCAGGTTACGTTAAGCGCTGGGCCGGGCTGGCCGAACTGGCCGACGCAGCGGACTCAAAAGACTGAGGGATCGCGCACGAAGGGAGCTCTCCCCGGTGGTGGGCCAGACCATCTCGCATTATCGCATCGTCGAGAAAATCGGCGGTGGCGGAATGGGGGTCGTGTATAAGGCCGAGGACATCCGCCTTGGGCGTCTGGTCGCACTTAAGTTCCTGCCTGAGGATGTCGAACGCGACCCCGAGGCCCTGGAACGGTTTCGCCGCGAAGCCCGTGCCGCCTCGGCGCTGAACCATCCCAACATCTGCGTCCTTTATGACATCGGCGAAGAGGACGGTCACGCCTTCCTGGTCATGGAGTTTCTCGACGGACAGACACTAAAACATCTGGTCGAACAAGGACCCATGGAGATTGAGCGGCTGCTGGACATCGCCATTGGGGTGGCCGATGGACTGGATGCGGCGCACTCCAAGGGGATCGTGCATCGCGATATCAAGCCGGCCAACATCTTTGTGACCGAGAGCGGCCACGCCAAGATCCTTGATTTTGGTTTGGCGAAAGTGACCGCGGTCACCAGGCACTCTTCCGCTGATCAGTCGGGACTCACGATGAGCGGAACGGGTGAGGAGCATCTTACCAGTCCCGGCAGCACCCTGGGCACGCTGGCCTATATGTCTCCGGAGCAGGCGCGAGGAAAGCTGCTGGATGCCCGCACCGATCTTTTCTCATTCGGTGCGGTGCTGTATGAGATGGCAACGGGCGTAATGCCCTTTCGCGGCGACACCTCGGCGTTGTTGTTTGACGCCATCCTGCACAAAGCTCCAGTCGCGCCGGTTCGACTGAATCCCGACCTGCCTCCCAAACTGGAAGACATCATCAACCGCGCGCTGGAGAAAGATCGTACCCTGCGGTACCAGAATGCCTCTGACATGAGGGCGGAACTGCGTCGCCTTAAGCGCGACACCGACTCCTCGCAACACTCGGTGGTTGTCGCCGCCGATGAAGAAACGCCGGCTGAGCAGGTGGCTGCGGGCAGCGGACCATCGGATGTCAAGAATCGGATCGCGGCGTCGAAAGCAATCGCTTCTCAGGCGACGATCACGACAGAACGACGGGCCTTCTCGTGGAAGCTGGGGACGGCAATCTTGTTGTTACTCGCGGCCCTCCTTGCGGGCGGCATGTACTGGCGCTCGCACCGCGCCCCTAAGCTGAACGACCAGGACACCGTGGTGCTGGCCGACTTCGACAATACAACCGGAGATGCCGTCTTTGATGACACCCTGAAGCAGGCAATTTCGGTGCAACTGGGACAGTCCCCCTTTCTGAACATCCTGTCGGACGCAAGAATTCGCGCCACCCTGAAGCTGATGGCAAAACCCCGTGGTACGAAACTGACTCCGGAAGTAGCGCGTGATCTCTGTCAGCGCGCGGGCGCAAAAGCCTACATCGCAGGCACCATTGCAAGTCTGGGGAGGCAGTATGTAATCGGTCTTGATGCCGTCAATTGCGCGACGGGCGATCCGCTGGCGCAGGAACAGGTAACGGCGGAAAACAAAGAACACATCTTAAAAGCGCTGGGCGAGGCATCGACCAAGCTCCGGGAAAAACTCGGCGAGTCGCTGAGCACGGTGGAAAAGTTTGACACTCCTTTGGATCAAGCCACCACTTCGTCCCTGGAAGCTCTGAAGGCGCTCTCTGAAGGAATAAAGACGTTGCAGGCACAAGGCAGCCTGGCAGCGATTCCATTCTTTAACCGCGCCATCGAACTCGACCCTGATTTCTCCGCTGCATACGCAGCCTTGGGAATTTCATACTCTAATCTCAGGGAGCCTGGCCTAGCCAGTCAGAACCTGACGAAGGCATATGATCTGCGAGACAAAGTAAGCGAGCGGGAAAGGTTCCGCATTTCGGCGACTTACTACCTGCTGGTCACGGGCGAACTGGAGAAAGCCATCCAGGCGTATGAGATGTGGGCCAAGACCTATCCGCGCAACGGCGAACCTTACGGCAACTTAGGTGTCGATTACAGCTACCTAGGACAATACGAAAAGGCGGTTACCGCCAGCCTTGAGGATCTTCGTCTCAATCCGGGCAGCGCAGCGGCCTTCACCAACCTGGTGGCATTGTATGCCGACTTGAATCGCCTCGAAGACGCGAAGACAACGTACAAGGAGGCGCTGGAGCACAAGGTTGACAATCCGTTTCTGCACGGCAACCTTTATGGCGTTGCCTTTCTTGAAAGCGACACGTCCGAGATGAAGCGGCAAATCGGAGCCGTAAGCGGCAAGCCGGGGGAGGACATTCTCTTTTCGTTCGCATCCGATACAGAAGGTTTCTACGGACACCTCGATGCTGCACGGGAATTATCCAAGCGCGCGGCCGAGTCTGCCGCTCGCGACGGTTCAAAAGAAACGGCGGCAGCATGGCAAATGAATGCGGCGTTACGCGAAGCGGAGTTTGATAACAGTGCGCGCTCCCGGCAGGACATCGCCTCAGCGCTTGCTGCCGCGCCCACGCGGGATGTAAGTATTCTTGCGGCGCTGGCATTGGCTCGTATCGGAGATATTGACCGGGCAAAGCGCATGGCAGACGACCTGGCTGAGCGCTTTCCGCTCAACACGGTCATCAATCACTATTGGCTGCCTGCCATTTATGCTTCTATCGAGATCAGTCGCGGGAATCCGGCCAAATCCCTCGAGATTCTTCAGACCACCGAACCCTACGAACTCGGTACCCCGCTTCCGCAGTTCGAGATGGGCGGGACGCTCTACCCCGTGTACGTAAGGGGCTTGGCGTACTTGTCGCTAAAAAAAGGCAAAGCAGCAGCCGCTGAGTTTCGCAAGTTTCTGGATCAGCGCGGGGTCGCAGTCAATTGCCCGTTAGCGGCTTTGGCGCGCCTGCAGCTCGGGCGGGCCTATGCGTTGGCCGGAGACTCCATCAAGGCGCGCGCCAGCTACCAGGAGTTTTTCGCCCTCTGGAAGGATGCGGACCCCGACATTCCTGTACTGATACAAGCCAGGGCCGAGTATCAGAAGATACGTTAAACAGCCCAACTGCGGCGCACATCGCTCGGAGCGTTTTCGATGGCGTTGCTGGAGGTGTGAACAAAGTGCGTCCCTCCAGGACCAGCCACAGCAAGAGGGCCCTCGGCGATCAGCTTTCAACGGGTTGCAAAGGCAGAACTGCTAAACTAAGCTGTATCAGAGCCTTCCGATTGGCCGGGATGGCGGAACTGGCAGACGCAGCGGACTCAAAATCCGCCGAGGCTTATCACCTCGTGGGGGTTCGACCCCCCCTCCCGGCACCACTCCTAAGCTTTGTGAATCCGGTTCGCCGCAGTCCTCTTCAAGCAATTACGAATATCGGGGCAAAGATCTATAGAAGGATCGGGCCGGCATTGTCGCCAGTGCGATAAAGGGAAACGAAGGACCTTCGCCTCGATTTGCGACAGTATGGATGGGGCGTTCGGTGCAATCTATAGATCTGAACGAGAAGGGCCCGTGGCGTTAGCTCGGCGTCTCGAACAAGCGCGAAAATCCTTGCAGGAAAATTTGGATTTCTACCTCGTGGCGACTTGGAAAGTTGATTTCAGGCTTATCTATGGTTCCTCTTAGTTGGAGGAATCTTTTACATCATGGACTTGGTGTTTTCTAGGAAAACCGCAAATCGAGCAGGTACGAAAGCCAGCAGTTGGCTTGAACGAATGTGGATTGTCTGACCCACGCTGACCCTGCTGCTCTCGCACTGGCTTGGCCTCTTCTTTGACGATGTTAGACACTTACAGCCTTCCTTTCTTTTCACGACACTCATATCGGCAAGCAGCCGCTTGATCTTTACCGTCGCCCAATAGGGAAGTGAAAAAGAGCTGTGCAGGCTTTTCGAGCTAAGTTATCTCGAATGGATGTTTTGACACGCGCCTGCTAGTCAAGCTGCAAAGTTAGTGACGCTACAAAAATTGTCCTCTGCAATTCAGCAGAAGACAATTGCCCAGATGTGTCGAGGTTAGCAGCCATCAAAGAGCCTAATTGAGGCAGGTTGGTGACCCTTAAGAACTATTGGGCAAGCCACCAATAGGCAAGTCTCTATAGCCATCTTGGTGTATGAGATGGGAAGGACAATGCCCCTGTCGTGTGCCTCTGCTGGCGGCGTGTTACCGAGCGAGCGAGAACCGGCTGCTGTATCGGCCCACATTTGTACCGGCTCGCATTGGATCGCAATTGCAACTCCAATTTGAATCTGAACTCGTGTATAGTTGACCGCTCAACCATTTTCAATCTCCTCAAAGGATCCTGCATGTCAACTGCATCGGTGAGTGTCCAACCTGTGTCCTGGTTCAAACCGAAGTATCTGCTGATCGGGCTGTTTGGGCTGATGGTGGCCTATGTGCTCGGCCACAACGAGAGCTTCCTGGTGAATCCGAACGCCCCGGTGTGGCAGCACTACGAGCCGTTTAAGTGGTGGCTGTTGCCGCATGGGGTGGCCGGAGCGTGCGCGTTTGTGCTTGCCCCCATGCAGTTCTCCGACCGGCTACGCCAGCGCTATGCGAAACTGCATCGTGTGTCAGGAAGGGTTTACGTTGCGGCCGTGTTCATCGCCGGTCCGATGGGGATCTATATCGCGGCCATACAAGAGCGATTGGGAGCCCCGCGTTTTTTCAGCATGATCGCCGTGACGCACGGCAGCTTGTGGATGCTGACCACCGGCATCGCCTTTGCGTTCATCCTGAAGCGAAAGATTCAGCAGCACCGGCAGTGGATGACCCGCAGCTTTGCCGTGGGCCCCGGCGTCTTTCTGGGAGCGCGCGTGGTGCTGGGCGTGACCGGCCTGGAGAGACTGGGTCCGCCGGCGATCGAAACCGTGGTGTATATCTGCATTGCCTTCTCCATCGTCTTGGCCGACATCGTGCTGCAAGTGCAAGAGCAGCAGCGTGCGCGTCCCGCCGCCCGCGCCGCCAAGGCAGTCGCGGCGTAAGAAGGGCGGCGGCTGGCCCTCCGACCGTACCGGAGTGGGGGTCTCAAAATCCGCCAAGCTGCTGCCCTTCGATTCCCCTTTCCGGCACCACTCCTAAGCCCCCCATGAGTGCCGCACCCAGTTGGCGCTAGTTCACCGCACGAGAAGCGGCATGCCGCTCCCCGACATCGCTTGATTCTGCCTCGCCATAAGTGGTTACTTTAGTGCGAAAACGTCCTTGACCTCACAGCCCACCAGGGCAGGGCTTACCTATCATTAGCGCTGTATGTGCGGACATAATTGACTAAGTAAGACGCCTTCTAGCTGAAAGACAGGAATATCAGATCGTCCGGGAAGAGCTAGTCGCCCGGCGGACTTCAAGAGCAATACTATCCGCAACATGGTGCTCGCGGCCGCAAAGCGAGCGAAGGGATATGCAGATAAGATGCGCCTAAATAGATGCTCAACGGAAAAGAGAATGACCGGTGTTATCGGCGCTCTAATGGCCCTGACGCTGCTCGCAGGATGCGGCAGCTCTTTTAGCCCCAATTCATCAGCGCCGCCAACTCCCGCTCCGCTGAGTGCCGACAACCTCAACCTGATCTTCGTGGTCAGCGAGGATTTGGCTTACCAAGCTTCCGGGGACATCAATCCAACGACGGCAAACCTCACTAATCAGGGCTTACAGCGGTCGCTCTTGATGGCCACATTCCTGCAACAGGATGTACTGGGGACGCAGAATGTAACTGGCATCTACGCGCTCGAGCCCATGACCCATTTGCAAACCGCAGGCAAGTATCCCGACATTGTCGCGCTGGAGACGATTCAGCAGTTCGCCATGCTGAATCAGACCAGCGCGTCGTACCAGGGCAGCCCGCCGGTTACCGCAAACAGCTATCCTATCTTTGCATCGTATTCGTTAGAGGCCGCATTACCGGACGACGTTGCGCCGCCGGCGTTTCCCTGCGCGGCTTGCCAGGGGCTCGATTTCCGCGACCAGAACAGCGACAACGAAGCCCTGGTCAGCGCTATCGTCAAGGTAAACGCGCCGGGGTTTTATGTTTTCTCCGCGCCGTGGGAGACCACCCGTAGCCTACTGGCAAATATCAATAGGCTTGAAGGTTACAACCTGACCCTTCCGGCGAGCTATATCAGCCCCAACTATGTCTATGCGATTTCGATCGCGCCGTCGGGCAGCGCCCGCCTGGTTACCTATAACAGCTACCTGACTCCGCCTTCCACCTACCCTGTGCTGCCCCCGCCGCCGCTGGTCAGCACTGCCTGCAACACGGCGCAGACGCAGGCGTTTTTCAGCAGAACAGTGACCGGCGGTCAGGATGACGCCGTAATCCCGGCGGGCACCAACACCAACGAAACGGTTTACTTTGTCCGGCACGCGGACGCGCATCCCACGAGCTGGTGGGACGACGGCAACTATATTGGCAAGGGGCAGTGGCGCGCCCTGGATCTTCCAAACGCATTGAGCGGCAAAATCCATCCCACGCAGGTTTACGCCGTCGATCCCGCGGTCGGCAACCCGGGCGGTGACGGTAGTGTCGCGTCGTCTTACGTCAGGCCTGCATTGACCGTGGAACCGTACGCCATCGCCAACAACTTGCCCTTCAAGCTGGCCGCCAGCGTCCCCGTTTTCTCCCAGAATCCGCCCCAGTTATCCACCGATGCCAGTATTTATTTCTTTAACGGGGGCAGGTTCTCTAACCAAACGATACTGGTGGGCTGGGAGCACGATCACGTCCCACCGACCGTAAATGCGCTGCTCACGAGCTATCACGCCAATGGCCAACAACCGGCGCCCAATTGGCCGGACACTGACTACGACACCATCTGGACGGTGAAGCTTGACGCCGTAGGCAACGTGACGGTGGACAACGGGATGTGCGAAGGCATCGATTCCAAGGCGCTGCCGAAAATGCCTCCGCAATTCTGATGGCCGAGCGAACAGGTCCCAGCGAAGACGCCGGATTTGCCGACTGGGGAGAAGTTGGGTCCTGCGGCCACGCCTTGCCCTTCGACTTTACCCTGACTCCTTCACCTGCTGGTAATCTTGTCTGCTGGTAATCTAATTCTTGACCTCGAACAGCCACATCCAGGAACTTGTCCGGCGAATTCGCGCGGGGGAGCCGCGGGCTTTGGCGCGTGGCATTTCCATCGTCGAAGACCGCGGCGCACAATCCACCGAACTACTGAAGGCGCTGTTTCCCTACAGCGGCAAGGCCGTACTGCTGGGTATGACGGGCTCGCCCGGCGCGGGCAAAAGCACGCTGGTTGATCAAGTAGCGCACGCCTATCGCAGGCAGGACAAGACCATCGGCATTGTGGCCGTTGACCCTACCAGCCCGTTCAGCGGTGGCGCAATTCTGGGCGATCGCATTCGCATGCAATCACACCACGCCGATCCCGGAATCTACATTCGCAGCATGGCCACCCGCGGCTCGCTTGGCGGCCTGGCCAGCACCACCGCCGATGTCGCGACGGTGCTGGACGCCAGCGGCCGCGATATTGTGATGATCGAGACCGTCGGCGTCGGTCAGGACGAGGTGGACATTGTCCGCCTGGCGGATGTGACCATCGTGGTGCTGGTGCCCGGCATGGGCGACGACGTGCAGACCATCAAGGCCGGCATCATGGAGATTGCCGACATTTTCGTCATCAACAAGGCGGACCGCGATGGCGCCGAGCGGGTGGAGCGCGAGATTCGCGCCATGCAGACGCTGGCGGTGCGCAAAGACAATTGGACGCCGCCCATCGTGAAGACTGTGGCCAGCACTGGGGCGGGCACAACTGAATTGCTGGCGGCCATCGAAAAGTATCGGACGTATCTGGAGCAGGACGGCCGCGCGCGCACCCGCCGCATCGACAACTGGCGCGCTCGGATCGCGGAGATGTTGCGCGACGCGCTTTTCCAGCGGGTGCTGGCCTATTACCTCAGCGAAGGCGAGGCCACGCGCTATGCCGCCGAAGTTGCCGAACATAAGCGCGACCCGTATTCTCTGGTGGAGAAGATTGTCGACAATTTGGGGAAGCCGGAATGAATCAGATTGACCATCTCGGTATTGCCGTGAAGTCGCTGGCGGAAGCGAGGAAGTTCTACGAAAAGCTCGGGCTGCAAGTGATGCCAGAAGAGACCGTGGAAGCAGAGAAAGTGCGGCTGGCCATGGTGCCGATGGGCGAAAGCCGGCTGGAGTTGCTGGAGCCGACTTCGCCCGACTCGCCCATTGCGAAGTTTCTCGACAAACGCGGCGCAGGCCTGCACCATGTCGCGCTGCACATCAGCGATCTGGCCGGGACGGTCGAGCGCCTGAAGGCGTCGGGAATGCGGTTGATCTCGGACGAGATCAAAACTGGCGCGGGCGGACATCGCTACGTTTTCGTTCACCCTTCCAGCGCCGGAGGCGTGCTGCTGGAACTGGTGGAAGACGCTCCCCAGGGCGTCTGAAATGCTGATCGTTGCGGTCGATACTTCGGGCCGGAAGGGAAGCGTTGCGCTGTGCCGCAGCGACGCCGACAGTTTCGAAGTCCTGCAACTGACTTCACTCGAAGGCGGCAGCTACTCGGCGCAACTGCTGCCGCGAATCGCGGAAACGCTCCAGCAGAACAGCCTCAACAAGACAGACGTTGATGGCTTTGTCGTGGTCTCTGGCCCCGGCTCGTTTACGGGGCTGCGGGTGGGGCTGTCCACGGCGAAAGGGCTTTGCGAAGTGCTGCGCAAGCCGCTGGCAACGGTCTCCATGCTGGAGGCTCTGGTGCTCACGCATGGACCAGCGGGCGAAAGCGCGATCGCCGTGTTGGACGCAGGCCGGGGTGAGATCTACGTCGGCGAATACCGGCTTGCTTCCGGCCGCGCCACGCTGCTTCGCGAGTACATTGCAAAGCTGGACGAATTTGCTGAGCAACCGGCGGCGGGCGGCGGTGATCCTCTTACGGTGGACGCCAAGGTAGCGGAAGGGTTGCAAGCCGCGAACCGCAACGTCATTCTGCTCGCGCCGGTCAACGCAGGCGAGATTGGCCGCATTGGCATGCGCAAGTTGCTAGCGGGAGAAACTGCCGACCCCGCCACCATCGACGTCAACTACATCCGCCGGTCCGGCGCCGAACTATTTTCGACAGCGAAGAAGACCCCGTGCTGATCCGTCGCGCTACGCCCGCGGATGTGGCTTCCATGCGCGCGCTCGAGCAGCAGGCCGAGACCGCGGCGCACTGGGCCGAGCGCGAATACGATGCGTTGTTTGCCGCCGAGGCTCCGCGGCGAATTGCATTGGTGGCCACCTCTGAAGCGGATAGTGGCGTGGTCGGATTCGCGATCGCGCGTTGCGCCACCGCCGAATGGGAAATCGAAAACGTGGTTGTTGCCCGGGACAAACGCAGGCGCGGTATAGGCATCAAAATAATTCGGGAACTGCTGTTACAAGCCCAGATCGCAGGAGCCACTTCCGTGCTATTGGAGGTGCGGGAATCGAATATGGCGGCGCGCCGACTCTATGAAAAGCTTGGGTTTAGCCAGCAGGGGCGACGGAGCAACTATTATCGGGAGCCCGAGGAAGACGCACTGTTATTGTGTTTTTCTATTACAAAAGTGAGACAATTTCATCTTGAAGCCGAATCAGACGTATGCTAGCGTTTGATTTTTGCATCTCTCCGGAGGTCCACTGAATGGCAACTCAGGTACGCGATCAGCTTCTTGCCAGCAACGATGAATTCCGCCGCCTGGTGGATGAGCACTCGCAATATTCGCAGCGCCTCGATAATTTGATCCAGAAAAAATATCTTTCTGAAGACGAAAAGCTCGAGGAAGTGCGACTCAAGAAGCTGAAGCTCCGCCTGAAAGACCAGATGGAAAGTTTGGAACAAAAGTTCCGGACCGGCCACCAGGTCGTTTAGTCAGCATTAAGCCCGTTCCCGCGGCGGTAAAGACCGGATCCTTTGTCGCCCCGCGCTAGCTGTATCCTTTGCGCGAAGATTTGCAGTCCCTCCAGTTCCTTCCTTAAGCGATAATCAACGTGACGTGGGGAGCAGCGACCTTCGAGCAGGAGTTAGTCTGGTGAGCCGTTCCACCTGCCCGCGGGTTGAGGCACAGCCTCAGGCCAGGCTCTATAATCTAAACAACCCATGGTTCGCGACGGAATCTATTACGGGCTGGCTTTTATCGCGGTGGCGGTTGTGGTGGGATGGTTGACCGTGCCCGCTTTGGCGGCCATTCCGTTGCTGCTGGCCGCGTTTTTCCTGTGGTTCTTCCGCGATCCCGAGCGCGAGATTCCGGCGGCGGAAGGCGCCATCGTTTCTCCCGCCGACGGCAAGGTCACGGAGATTTCCGTGATCCAGGAAAATGGCGAGCCGCGGACCCGGATCAGCATTTTTCTGAATGTATTCAACGTGCATGTCAATCGTTCCCCGGTCGCCGGCGTCATCACCGAGGTGAAGTATCGGAAGGGCAAGTTCGGCAACGCCATGGGAGGCATTTCAGCCGAAGAGAATGAGCAGAACGCCGTCACCGTCCAGGGAGATGCGGGCACCGTGGTGTTTAAACAGATTGCCGGCCTGCTGGCCCGCCGAATCGTCTTCACCAAGAAGATTGGCGATCATGTGGCGCGTGGCGAGCGGGTGGGGCTGATCAAGTTTGGCTCCCGCACCGATGTGATTTTCGCGGCTGAAGCTGAGATGAAAGTGCGGGTGGGCGACAACGTGAAGGGCGGCTCCAGTGTACTGGCGGTGGCGCAGCGTCGCGCGGTCCAGATCGTTGGGGACCCCGGCTACTGGCAGAATGTGGCGGAGGTGCGATGAACGAGCAGCCAATACGATGGGCAGGTGATTCACCGGAGCCGCGCCGGATGCGCAAGGGCCTGTACATCCTTCCTTCCATGTTCACCGCCGGCAACATCGCGGCGGGGTACTACGCCATCTCGCAAGCCATTCAGGGCACCGCGTCCGATCCGTGGCACTTCGATCATGCCGCCAAGGCCATCGGGTTCGCCATTGTGCTTGATTTTTTCGACGGTGGCATAGCCCGGCTGACCAATACCGCCAGTGCCTTTGGCCGCGAACTGGACTCCATGGCTGACGTGATCGCCTTCGGCGTGGCGCCCGCGATCCTGGCGTGGATGTGGGGTTTTCGTATGCTGCCGCTGGCCGGCGATCCCGACATTCGCAACCGCGTGATTCAGTTGGGAGCGATCGCGACATTTGTGTTTCTGCTCGCCGGCGCTTCCCGCTTGGCCCGTTTCAACATCCAGGTGAATCCCCAGCCGTCGAATCCGGGCCGCCCGGGACGCAAGTATTTCGTCGGGATGCCCATTCCGGCCGGCGCAGGGGCGGTAGCGGCCGTCGTCCACCTGGTGCAAGGAAATCCGTTGCCATACTGGTGGCTTTCCATCGGATGGGGCGTCTTCGTGTTTGCGATCGCGTTCCTCATGGTGAGTACCTGGCGGTTCTTTAGCCTAAAGGGGATCAACTTTCGGCAGCCGCAGAATTTCCGCTGGCTTATCGTGATGGGCGCAATCATTGCGCTGATGTGGTTTTCGTCCCAATACGTACTATTCTTGCTGGCGCTGGTCTATATCCTCTCGGGGGTGCTGGCGCGGCTTTCCTTCGTATTCCGGCGGCCCACCCCGCCGCCTCCTCCACGTCAAGACGAGGCCTCGCACGCTTGATGAAAATGAGCCAAACCGCCCCGCTGGTGTTCTCCCCGGCGGACGACATTGAGGCGCCATGTTTCGCGTAGCCATTGTGGGCGCCGGCACCCTGAAAGGCCGGGAATTGAAGGACGTCCTCAGCGATCGCAACTTTCCGGCGCAGGACACCCGTCTGCTCGATGACGATGAGACGCTCGGCCAACTCGAGGCCGTGGGCGAAGAACCCACCTTCATCCAGAGCGTCCTGCCTGAGCACCTGGAGAATGTGGACTTCACCTTCTTCGCGGCGGACGAAACCTTCACGCGCCACACCTGGCCGATGGCGCGCAAGGCAGGCAGCGACATCATCGATCTGTCCTACGGACTGGAAAATGAAAAGGGTGTACTGCTGCGCGCGCCCTGGGTGGAGCGCGAGCTGGGTCTTGGTCCGCGCGTGGACTTTACTCCCGTGCCGGTGACCATTGCCCATCCCGCCGCCGTGGTGCTAGCGTTGCTGATGCTGCGCGCGCACAAGGTGGGCAACCTGGCGCGCGCCGTGGCTACCGTCTTCCAACCGGCTTCAGAGCATGGCAAGCGTGGCATGGACGAATTGCACGAGCAAACCGTGAACCTGCTTTCCTTCCAGCAGTTACCGAAGGCGGTGTTCGACGAGCAAGTGGCTTTCAATCTGATCGATCGCTATGGCGAAAAGTCGCTGCCCTCACTGAGTTCCGCCGAAAGCCGTATCCAGCAGCACTTTCATAGACTGGTGGGCGACCGCCTGGCGGTGCCTTCCTTGATGCTTCTGCAAGCGCCCATCTTCCACGGCCACGCCTTCTCGCTTTATCTTGAGTTGGAACAAGCGGCCCAGACAGAAGAGTTGACGGCAGCGCTTTCTGGCGAGCACGTCGAGCTGCTGCAAGGTGCAGACGAATCGCCGAGCAACGTCAATGCCGCGGGACAGGAGCAAATCCAGGTGTTTGTGCGTCGCGATTCGCAAAAGCCTAACGGCTTCTGGCTATGGGCCGCATCCGATAACCTGCGGATCGCGGCACTGACTGCGGTGGAATGCGCCGAGAGCATGATCGCCGCCCGTCCGCGAGGGACCGTTCAATGAGCGCATCGCAGATCAGGCTTCGGCTGTTGCTGGTTGGCATCGCAGCGCTGCTGCTCGCCAACGCGGGCTGCGGCTACCACACGGGTGGCCAGGCGGTCCGCTTGCCCACCGACCTTCACACTCTGTATGTGCCGGCCTTCATTAACGGAACGTCAATCTACCACATCGAACAGACCATCACGGAAGACGTGATTCGCGAATTACACGACCGGACCAACTACCGTATCGTGACCAGCAATGCGGATGGCGCCGCCGATGCCACTCTGAACGGAACGGTCACCGCTGCCATCATAGTCCCTCTGACTTACGACCCGGCCACGGGGCGCATCTCCTCGGGCATGGTGGCGCTCACCATGAAGGCGTCGCTGGTCACCAGTAAGGGCAAGGTGCTTTGGGAGAATCCCAATTACGTTTACCGCGAGCAGTACCAGGTTTCACGGGATGCTCCCAGTTTTTTCGAAGAAGAGGAGCCTGCCTTGAGGCGCATTGCCAAGAGTTTTGCCAAGTCGCTGGTCAGTGACATCCTGGAGGCCTATTAAGTGCGCAGTTTTGCCGCTTCGGACCGCTTCGTTGCCGACGTGAAGGCGCGCAAAATGGCGCCCGGGTATGTCTTCATCGGCGATGAGGCGTTTTTCCGCAAGCGTTGCCGTGACGCCATCCTGCAACACCTGGTGCCGGCGGAGGTGCGAGAACTCAGCGTCTATGACATGGACCTGAGCGAGGTGGAACTGCGGCACATTCTCGATCAAGCCCGCACTCCTTCCCTAATGTCGCCCTTCCAGGTGTTCTTCATTCGTGGTGTCAAGAACCTTTACGGACGCGGCAAACACGACGACGAATTTGGCGCCATCAAAGACTATTTCAAAGACCCCAACCCGGATGCGCTGGTCATCTTTGTGGCCGACCACATCAACATTCCCACCGATGTGCGCCGCATGGACTTGACCGACAAAGACCGTTACGAGCGCATCCGCGACACCCTGGGCGAGTACTGCAAGCTGCTGGAGTTCGCCCGGGTGGACGAAAGCGACGCGGTGAAATGGGCGATGGAAACCGCCGGCGCCGAGGACGTGAAACTGGACAACGACGCCGCGCGCGAGTTGGTGGACTCGCTGGGCGGCGACATGATGATGGTCGCCAACGAACTGGAGAAGCTGGTCCTCTTCGTCGGCGATAAGAAGCGGATTACGCTGGGCGACGTCGAGACTTTGGTGCTGGCTGCCAAGCAGCGGTCGTTTTACGAGTTGACCGACGCCATCTCGGCACGCGATCGCGCCCGGGCCCTGGGCGTGCTCGACGCCATCCTGAGCACCGGCGACGGCGACGAAGCCGCCATCGGCCACCTGTACATGCTGGCGCGCACCTTCCGCCAGATGCTGGTCATCCTGGAACGGAATGTGCGCGACTCGCGCGCGTTGTGGCAGGTTTTGTGGCAGGGCTTCCGCATTCCGCCGTTCGCCGCGGAAGACCTAATCCGGCAGACGCGGCGCTACAAGTCGCGTCGCGAACTGACCAGCGCCATCCGCCGCGTGGCCCGTGCCGACCTGGCTTTGCGCTCCAATCCTCCCAGCAAGCGGCTGATCCTGGAGAACCTGGTGCTGGACCTGACCGCTGAACCGAAGGTGCAGGAGGGTGGCTGGCTGCAAGGCGAGCTGCCGGTGTAGTGGATCATCCGGCTTCGCGCATTATTTTTTCTCCTGAACTTCCACGCTGGCGATAGTGTTTTCCCAATCCAGTTTCAACACGGCGGAGGTCGCGCTGGTCTTGTCGAGCGAGATGGTGAATGTCTCCATCCCCGCGTTCTTCTGGCTCACCTTCATGTCCACTCGTGCCAGGTCCTGGCCTTCGCTGTATTCCGTGCCCCATTGCCCAATCTGCTTGTTGATGATCAGCTTCCAGCTTTTCATGCCGGGCAGAGTGTAAAGAGTGTAGCTGCCCGCCGGAACATTGGCGCCGCCGATGGTGAGGTCAACGTCGGTCTTGAGACTGGTAGCGTCGTTGGCTCCGGTGCGCCAGACCTTGTCGTACGGCACCAGCCCGCCAAAGATCTTCCGGCTACGCATGGAAGGGCGGCTGTACTGGATGGTGACCGTCTTTCCGTCGTCGAACTTGACCGAGGCTTCGCCCGGAGGGCTGAGTGGTATCTTTTCCTTCTCCTGCGCTATGCAGATTGCTGCGCATACGACGATGGCCAGCATGACGAACATTCCTAGACGGCTTTTTCGCATTGCACTCTCCTGTTGACTGCAAATTATCGCTTCCCGTTGCCTTTCTATTATTCACGCCAGGGCGGAACGATACAATTCAACCCCATGGGAATTCTGGACGAAAAGTTGAGACGCTTTGCGGGCGTCTGAGCCCGCAGTCGAAATCCCGAGCGAAGCGAGGGACCTCATATGAGTATTCTGGACGAAAAGCGCGAAGAACTGGACCAATATGAGTTCATGATGGGTGTGCCGCGGGGCCGGTTGGCGGTGGCGCTCGATGTTTTGACCGATGCGCTGACCATGGTGGGCCAGCACGGCGTCTATTGCCAGAGCGCCCGCCAGGCGGGCATGCCGGCCATGGACATCCAGATCGTGATGAAGGGCATCACCGACGCGAAGGAACTGATCTCGTCGGTGATGGAAGAGATCAGAAAGCAGAAGGAAACCGAGAGTTAATTACCACAGAGGCACAGAGACACAGAGAAAAAAAGATCAAGGCAACCACGGATTTCACGGATGAACACGGATTTTTCTGGAGGCTAATACCGGCGAGCAGGCAGGTTACGTAACAAACCATCTCTGCGGTTTTGCCCGCTAGTCGTTTGACTGCAGCTTTTGGCTTCCAGCGATAGCTTTTAGGAAATCCGTGTCTATCTGTGAAATCCGTGGTTGCTTTTTCTTCTCCGTGTCCTCCGTGGTGAAAGTGAGCTTTAAGCCGTCACATACTTCCCAGTCTCCAGCACGCGGGTGGCGATGTTCTCCTGCAAGGCGATCACGTTGACCGGGTCGTGCTTTGCCAGGCGGCGCACAATTGCCATCTGGGTGCGCAGCATGTCGCCTTCCGCCACGGCAGCGATCACTTTCTTGGCCGCAGCCTCCAGCTTCGTAAATGCGCCTTCCAGATAGACCTGGGTCATGGCGATAACCAGCGCGGCTTTGGCTTCGCCATTGGCCTCGACGTACTTGCGCGCGCGCAGCAGACTGGAATCCATGGCGAAGGTTTCGATCACCATGTCGGCGATGGCGCCCATGACTTCCTGATGGTCGACCAGCTTCTGCATGTACTTCTGCGAAGCCGCGCCCGCCACCAGCATGGCCAGCTTCTTGCCGTTCTCCACCAGCTTGCGCTCGGCGGCCAGCGTGCCTTCCAGTTCGTCCATGGAGGGGCCCGCCATGACCTCGTCCATGGTCTTCTTGATGGCCGGCAGCAGCGCGAGCTGTCCGCTCATGGCCCGCTTCAGCAACCATCCGGTGATGATGAGGCGGTTGATTTCGTTGGTGCCCTCGAAGATGCGGTTGACGCGCGAGTCGCGATAGGCGCGCTCCGCCGGATACTCCTCGACGAAGCCGTAGCCGCCGTAAACCTGCACCGTCTCGTCCACCGCAAAGTCGAGCATCTCCGACGCTGAGACCTTGATGATGGAACATTCGACCGCATACTCCTCAATCGCCTTGCGCACGGTCTCGGGACTGTGCTCGATGGCGGAGAGTGCCGTGTCCATCATGCCAACGGTGCGGTAAACCATCGACTCGCACGCGTACAGCCATGCCGCCATCTGCGCCAGCTTCTCGCGAATCAGGCCGAACTCCGCAATGCTCTTGCCGAAGGCCTTGCGCTCTTTGGCGTAGGCGATGGCATGTTGCAACGACGTGCGCGCGCCGCCGACGCAGCTTGCGCCCAGCTTGAAGCGGCCCACGTTCAGAATGTTGAAGGCGATGATGTGCCCCTTGCCGATCTCGCCGAGCACGTTCTCCACCGGCACTTTGCACTCGTTCAGGATGAGCGGCGCGGTGGAAGAGCCGCGGATGCCCATCTTCTTTTCTTCGTTGCCGACGGAGAAGCCCGGAAAGTCCTTTTCCACCAGGAAAGCCGTAAACTTTTCGCCGTCGATCTTGGCAAAGATGGTGAACAGGTCGGCGAAGTGGGCGTTGGTGATCCACATCTTTTCGCCGGTCAGAAGGTAGTGCTTGCCGTCGGGCGACAACACAGCGCGGGTGCGGCTGTTCATCGCGTCCGAGCCGCTGGTGCTTTCCGAGAGCGCATACGCGCCAATGATCTCGGCCGTGGCCAGGCGCGGCAGATATTTCTTCTTCTGCGCTTCGGTGCCGAAGAACACGATGGGCAGGGTGCCGATGCCGCTGTGCGCGCCCATGCTCACCATGAAGCTGCCGGACTTGGCCATGAAGTCGGCGATGATCGCGGACGAGGTCTTGTCCATCTCCGATCCGCCGTACTCGGCCGGAACGTCGGCGTTGGTCAGGCCCATTTCAGCGGCCTTCTGCAGCAGTTGGCGCGCGACCGCCCAATCCTTGTGCTCCATCTTCTCGGCGTTGGGCAGGATTTCGTTGGTGGCAAACTCCTCCGCCAGTTTGGCGACCATCTGCTGGTCTTCGTTAAAGTCTTCCGGAGTGAAGACGTTTTCCAGGTTGTGATCTTCGAGCAGAAAACTTCCGCCCGTGGTCTTGGTCTTGGGAACTGCCGTCGTTGTTGCCATGTCTGTCCTCGCCTTTCGCTCTTCGCCTTTCGCTCTTCGCTAAAGGCATTCTTCAAATCTGCTCACCGTTTGCTTTTGGCGAATAGCGAAAAGCGAACGGCGAATAGCGTCTCTACTGCAAATTCTCGAAGATGCCCGCCGCGCCCATGCCGCCGCCGACGCACATGGTCACCATGCCGTAGCGTCCGTTGCGGCGTTTGAGTTCGCGGATGATGCTGGCGGTCAGCTTGGCGCCCGTGCATCCCAAGGGATGTCCCAGCGCGATGGCCCCGCCATTGACGTTGATACGCTCCGGATCCAGATGCGCTTCCTGGATGACGGCCAGCGACTGCACGGCAAACGCCTCGTTCAACTCGATCACGTCAATGTCGCTCAGCTTCAGTCCCGCCATCTTCAGCGCCTTGGGGATGGCAAACACCGGGCCAACGCCCATCTCCTCCGGCTTGTAGCCAGCGGTCGCGAATGCGACATAGCGCGCCAGCGGCTTCAGGCCGAGCGCCTTGGCGCGTTCGGCGGACATCACGACCGCGGCGGCGGCGCCGTCGGACATCTGCGAAGAGTTGCCGGCGGTCACCGTGCCCTTCACATGGAACGCCGGCTTCAGCGCGAGCAGCGCTTCGAGCGAGGTGTCGGCACGCGGGCCTTCGTCCATTTTGAACACGATGTCGGTGCGCTTTGGCTTGCTGCCGTTCGGGGTGGTGAAACTGACCGGCACGGGAACGAGCTCTTCGTCGAACTTGCCCGCCTGGATCGCCGCGATGGCCTTCTTGTGGCTATCGACGGAGAACTGGTCCGACTGCTCGCGGGTGATGTTGATAGCGCTTCGCCAGACGTTCGGCGGTGAGGCCCATCGAGAGATAGGCGTCGGGATAATTCGACACCAGCCACGGGTTGGCCGAAACTTTGTGGCCGCCCATGGGGATCATGGTCATGGACTCGACGCCGCCGGCGACGATGGTCTCCGCGCCGCCGGCCATGATGCGCTCGGCGGCCATGGCAATCGCCTGCAATCCGGAAGAGCAGAAGCGATTGATGGTCATGGCCGAAATTTCGACCGGCAAGCCCGCGCGCAGCGACGCGATGCGCGCGACGTTCATGCCCTGCTCGGCCTCGGGCATGGCGCAGCCGAGGATGACGTCCTCGATTTCTTTGGGGTCGACCTGCGGCACGCGCTCGAGCGCGCCCTTGATGGCCACAGCGGCGAGATCATCGGGGCGCGTCGCCCGCAGGGTTCCTTTGTAAGCCTTGCCGACCGGCGTGCGCACGGCACTAACGATTACAACTTCACGCATGAAAAGCTCCAAATCAGCAATTAGCAGTTAGCAATTGGCAATTAGCTTTCAGCTATCAGCTGTCGGCCCTCAGCCGTCAGCCAAACCGAATTGGTTTGATGTTCCTCTCAATTTGAATTGTCATCCCGACCGAGCCCGCCGCGGCGGGCGAGCGGAGGGACCTGCTGTTCTGCCGTCCCTACGGGACTCGGGCTTCTTTTTCCGCCCCACCCAGCACTCCGCCTTCGGCTCCGTGCTGGGCTAAACTGAGCCGCCCTTCGGGCTGGTTCTCTCAGCTTGCGATTTTTGCAACTGACCACTGACAACTGGCTACTGGCAACTGTTTTTCAATTCCTCAGCGGCTTGCCCGTCTTCAGCGTGTACTGGATGCGCTCTTGCGTTTTCTTCTCGCCGCAAAGCGACTTGAAGGCCTCGCGCTCCAGGTCGAGCAGATACTGCTCGCTCACCAAGGTGCCAGGATTCAGCGCGCCGCCGCATAGCACCTCGGCCACCTTGTTGGCGATCTTGACCTCGTGATCGGTAATGAATTGGCCCTCGTGCATGATGTGCACGCCCAGCTTCAGCGTCGCCAGAATGCTCTCGCCGGGTGCGGGAATGTCGGTCCGCGGCATGGGGGCCCGATAGCCTTCCCGCGCCAGCTCCAGCGCCCGCTCCTTGGCGTCGGTAAGCACCCGCTCCCGATTCATAGTGATGTCGTCGCCGCTGGAAAGGAACCCAAGATTCCGCGCTTCGAAGGCCGAGGTGGAGACTTTCGCCATCGCCACCGTCTCGAACGCCTGCTTCATGGCTTCCATCAGCTCGACGCTCTCGCCGCGGCCGTGAGGCCGGACGTGATAGGCCTTGTCGAGCGCGCGCAGCGTCATCTCTTTGCAGCCTCCGCCGCCCGGCAGCAGGCCCACGCCGACCTCGACCAGGCCGGCGTAGAGCTCCGCATGCGGCTGGCGTGCTGCGGCATGCAGCGTGATCTCGGCCCCCCCGCCGAGCGTCATGCCAAACGGCGCGACTACCACCGGCTTGGACGAGAACTTGATGGCCTGGGTCATGTTCTGGAACTGGCGGACGGCGAGGTCAACCTCGTCCCACTCTTCTTCCTGCACCGCCATCAGCAGCATCATGATGTTGGCGCCGACGGAGAAGTTGGCGCGCATCGTTGGTGATGACGAAGGCGTCGAAATTTTCGCCTGCGCCGCCGGGCTTCAGCGTCTGGGTGATCATCTGCACGATGTCGCCACCCAGCGCATTCATCTTGGAGTGGAACTCGATGCAGCCAACGCCGTCGCCGAGATCGACCAGCGACGCGCCCGCGTTTTTCTTCACCACGAAGTCCGACTTCTTGGCAACCGTGACCGACCAGACTCCCGGCGGCACTTTTTCCGGGCGATAGTTGTCGCTGCGCAGGTCGAAGTAAACGCGTCCGCTGGCGGCCTTGGGATCGTCGGCGTACCAGCTTCTCATGGCCTGAGGCGAGCAGCTTCTCAACCTTGGGCGAGACCGGCTTGTCTTCCACTTTCATCCGCTTTACGGTCTTGGCGACGCCGGCGGCATCCCACAGCTCGAACGGCCCCATCTCCCAGTTGAAGCCCATCTTCATGGCGCGATCGATCTCGACCACCGAGTCGGCAATCTCGCCAATGCGGTTCGCGGCGTAAGTCCACAGGTCCGCCAGTGCCGACCAGAGAAAGACGCCCGCCTTGTCCTTTGACGGCGCCAGCAGCATATGCAGCCGCTCGGGCAGACTCGTCGACGGTCTTCGCCATTTCGAGGGAGGCGAACTTGGGCCTTTGCTGCGGACGATACTCCAGGGTCTTCCAGTCGAGCGCCAGCCGTTGCTCACCGTCGGCGCTCTTTTGCTTTTTGTAGAAGCCGCCCTTGGTCTTGTCGCCCAGCCACTTGCGCTCCAGCATGGCCACGAAGAAGTCGGGCAGCTTCAGATCGCTGCGCTCATCGTGAATATTGGTGATCGCGTTGCGCACTACGTGGCCGAGCACGTCGAAGCCCACCAGGTCGGTCAGGCGGAAGGTTGCCATCTTCGGCCAGCCGACCGCCTGTCCGGTCAGGGCATCCACTTCCTCGATGCTGAGGTCCATCTCCTGCATCAGGCGCATGACATTTAGCGCGGAAAACGTGCCGATGCGGTTGGCGATGAAGTTCGGCGTGTCCTTGGCGTGCACCACGCCCTTGCCGAGATGCAGATCGCAGAAGTGCGCGATGGTGTCCATGGCGGCGGGATCGGCGTCGGGAGTGGGAATCAGTTCCAGCAGCCGCATGTAGCGCGGCGGATTGAAGAAGTGCGTGCCAAACCAGTTGCGGCGGAAGTCATCGGGGAAGCCTTCGACGATCTTCGCCACCGGCAACCCGCTGGTATTGGTGGTGACGATCGTTCCGGGCTTGCGGACGGCGTCAACTCTGCGCAGCAGGTTGCGCTTGATCTCGAGATCTTCAACTACCGCCTCGATGATCCAGTCCACCTCGGCCAGCTTCTTGAGATCATCTTCGAAGTTGCCGATGGTGACCAGCCTGGCCAGCGAAGGTTCGAAGAAGGCGGCAGGCTTCGACTTCACCGCAGCTTCCAATCCGGCGGCAGCGAAGCGATTGCGCGCGGGGCCGTCGGCATCGGGCGGAACGATGTCCAGCAGATACGAGGGAACACCGGCGTTGGCCAGGTGCGCGGAGATGCGAGCGCCCATGGTGCCCGCGCCTAGAACAGCGACCTTCTCAATCCGTTTCGTCATGGGATTTATGAATGACTCCAGCGTTAGAAACTGATGGTTTGTCTGAGAGCCTGTGCGAGCAAAGCCGCGTCCTACAGAAACGCGGTCAAAGGAATCACTAACTTCGATTGTGACCGGTAGAGAACGGCTGCTGAATTATGTGTGAAGTTGGCTGGTTGGAATGAGACGTAGAGATCGGCAGCATCGTCGGCACAACTCTCCTCAGAGGCAAAACGGCAACGCATATAACGGCCCAAAATACAAGCAGCGCGCGCCGTAAGATGTGGGGTGAGGATGGCAACGGCGCGCGCCTATTAAGTTGAATCGATGGTACTGAATGAATCCTCATTCAGTCAAGAGAAATCTGCGCAAATTCTTTTCCCATATTGGGTTAGGAAATCAGCTTGGCTAACAGGAAGGCTGCCCCAGCCGCAAGTCCGCCAATCACAACAGTTTGGCTGGCAGAACGGCCGGGCCGCGAGCCGGTGAAACGCCCCTTGATATAGCCGAAAATTCCCAGCGCAACCAGAGTGACCACAACGGACCAGACCAGAGCCATGCGCGCGCTGTGCATCGCCATGTAGGGCGCCAGTGGGATGATGCCTCCGCAGACGTACGAAGCAGCGATGGTGAACGCGCTCTGCATGGCCCGCTTGGGATCGGGCTCCTCCAGACCCAACTCAAAGCGCATCATGAAGTCCACCCACTCCTTCGGTTTTCGCGTCAACGCCTGCACCACGGGAACGCTCTCGTCGTGCGACAGGCCGTAATCGGCGAAGACCTTCTGCACTTCGAGCGCTTCCTCGTCAGGGATCTCCTGCACCTCGCGTATCTCGCGCAGCCGTTCGCTTTCGTAGTGTTCGGCATCGCTCCTGGCGGCCAGATAGCCGCCCAGTCCCATGGCGATGGAGCCGGCAGCGATCTCGGCCAGTCCGGCGACCACCACAATGTGGCTGTTATCGACTGCGCCGGAGAGACCGGCGGCCAACGCAAAGGGTACGGTGAGGCCGTCGGACATGCCGATGACGACGTCGCGGACAACTTCGCCCGCGGTGAAGTGACGCTCAATGTGTGGTGTCTGTGGCATGATCTCCCAACTCCGGATGAGCTTCCAGATATTGCAGCGCGCTTTTGGCCACTTCACGCTCGCCAGCGTAGCTCAAGGCGGTCGGGGCAGCCTCCAGCGGAAGCCAATAGGCGTTCTGCACTTCGATTCGCATCTCGGGCGCAATGTTTCCCAGTCGCCCGGAGCGGTAGAGCAACAGATAGAAGCTGACGATCTTGAACACCCGCGCGCCGTCGCCCCAGTTGCGCACGTAGTAGTACTTGATGTCGGCCAACTTGGTGACCAGGTTCGCTTGTACTCCGGTTTCTTCACTGACCTCGCGCAGGGCCGCCTGTTCCGGTTTCTCGCCTTTGTCGATAGCGCCCTTGGGCAGCGCCACCAGTGCAGTTTGTTTTGGCGGACGGTTGGAACGCTTAGGCAATTTCTTGGGACGGGTCATGTGCGGTTCGATGACTGCCAGAAACCAGCGGCCTCGCATCTTGCGCAGCACCACACCACCCGCCGAGAATTCCCGCACCACCATGAGCGTCCGCCAGAGAACCGGCTAGTTTCGCAGACTCCGGGGACGCTGACAATCAAAAGCGACATGGCTCTGTTGATATCCTTGTCTTGAAGGCGCGCGGCTTCAGCCGCGCTTAAAAGGGCTTCCACATCATTTTGTCATCCCGAAGAAGCGCGCGGGGGCGTTGCGACTGAGTACGACTGAGGGACCTGCTTTTCCCCAGGGTCTGCGATCCCGTCCATTCAGTTCAAAAGGATGTCAACACAGCCAAGCCACATCTAGAAATGTGTGTCTTTTTGGAAGGCCGAGCCAGGAGAGATCGGAGCGTCCGGGATTTCTGCGCACACGCTGCGCAGCGTGCGCACATATTTCTCAAGTGCCTTTCGCCCTTGCGCCGTGAGGCTGCAAATCGTAAGAGGATAATTGCCCTTGAACATCTTGTTGATGAACACGTAGCCCGCTTCATCCAGTTTTTTCAGATGGCTCGACAGATTGCCTTGCGTAAAGTCGCATTCCTTTTGGATGTAGAGAAAGTCAGCTTCCGGGACCGCATAGAGCAACATCATGATCATGAGCCTCGCAGGCTCGTGGACCACGCGATCGAGAGTGGCGAGTTCCTGTGGGGCCAAGCTCATATCGACCGTACCGGGTTCGCGCGCACGTACCGGTAGAGCCTGAGACCTCCGACAAAGAGAGCGCAGAGACCTGGGATCAGAAGGGCGACTGCGATGCTGGCTGAGCTGCCCCTCCAGAGCAGGAAGAAGCAAAGCGGTACACAGAGGCAAAAGCACGCTGCCTGGAACCGGCCCACCTTGGGACGAAGTATGAGGAAAGCCGGTAGACTCAGCGCGAGCACCATCACAGGCCACAGCCAAGGATGACGAGCGGCAGAGCTCGGAGGCGGCAGAAGTCCGATCAGGGCCGCCCACACCCAAACCCTCACCCACAAGGGTTTCAGAACGGAGCGAAGGAGCCTGACAACTTGCAGGCGGATTCCGGGCTTACGTCCCCCGTCGACGATTGGAGTTTCGGGGTAAAGTCCAAACCGAAGCCCGCGGATGGCGAGGAGAACTCCCAGTGGCACGACCGAAACCCAACGTGAGGGCGGCAAAGGCCAAAACACGAGGTACACGAAGAGTAGGCAAAGCCAGAGGCCCTCAAGTGCCGATAGCCGTTGCGAGAGACGGCTCTCCTGCTGGGGGTTTGCGGGTTTCGCCGGTTCGTTTTGCCAGTAACTCGGCGGAGCGACGTAACCTGTTCTGGGATACGTCAGCCGCACTTTAAACCGCTCAATCAGGTCCTCCCAGTTTCCAGAGAGCCAGATCAGGGCCGCAATGATCCAGAACGGAGAAGTGATTACAGCGTGTTTCATAAATAGGTTCGGCCTCACATCAGGTACTTATGCGTGAGGCAGGTGAACTGGTGAGCTTCTGTCATGAAGAAACGGCAGAAGCTGTTGACGGACGAGCAGTGGAGCTGATCGGGCCATTACTTCCCGAACCAAAGCGTCGGCGGGACAACCGGGGCCGACCGTGGGCGTTGAACCGGGCCTGTTTGGAAGGCATTCTGTGGATTCGCAAACCGGTGCCGCTTGGCGGTTCCTGCCCGAGGAGTTTCCTTCGCCCTCGACCTGCTGGCGGCGGCTGAAGCAATGGGAAGAGGAAGGCGTCTGGCTGGAGGCATGGCGTGCCCTGCTGGGGGCTCTGGATGAAGAGGGCCTGCTGAAATGGGACGAGACCTTCCTGGACGGCAGCTTCGCCCCGGCCAAAAAGGGGGCCTCGCGGTGGGTAAAACCAAGCGGGGCAAGGGCTACGAAGCGGATGGTACTGGTCGAGGCCAAGGTCTTCCGCTGGGAGTTCGGCTGGAAAGTGCCTCTCCGGCAGAAGTTACGCTTGCGGAAGCCACGCTCGCCGCAGTCCGCGTGCCTCGTCCCAAGGGCCGGCCGCGGCAAAAGCCCGAGCGCGTAATCGCCGACCGTGGCTACGACTCTGACCCGCTGCGCCAGCGACTGAAGAAGCGAGGCATCGAACTGATTGCGCCCTATCGCAAGAACAACAAGCAACGGCGCTTCGAAGATGGACGTAAACTGCGGCGTTATGTTCGCCGCTGGATTGTGGAGCGAACCAACGCTTGGCTTGGTCAATTCCGCCGGTTGCTGGTTCGTCATGAGCATCTACTCTCCACCTACCGCGCCTTCTTCTATCTCGCGTGCTTCTGGATTACGCTGAGGCACTGTTTATGAAACACGCTCTAGTACGAAACCTCCGAGAACTTGGATAAACGATTCAAAGACCCAGTTCTTAGGGAAAAAGTCCGCGTAGTTCGGGAGAGCCAAGAAAGCGATAAACGATCCGACAACTCCCAAGTAGAGGAAAGCGCCCACAAGGACGGGGATCCCGTCCATGCCCCAGTAGTCGCGAGCACGGCGGGCGAGTTGCGAGTCCGGAATATCAGCTAATCCCATTTGACTTGATCCGTCCCGCAATCTAGTCTGCAATGCAAACCAAGCAAAGTCAAGAAGTTTCTAAGCCGTTTCGGTGCCGCTGCATCCGCGTCAGGAGTAACGCGAACGACCTTATCGGAACTGATGAACAGAAAGCGCAGCATCTCTTCCGAGATGGCGCTGAAGCGCATAATCAAAGTCGATACTTTTTTCGGAGCGCTGAAGCGCTCCTTCCCCCGCATAAATGCGGGGGCTCCCACCAAGAAGTACAGCTCCTGGAGAATTTTTCCTTGTGGCGGTGCTTGTCATAAACTCGCTACAATTTTCCCGAGGGTATCGATTTGATCCGCTTCTTCGTTGCTGTGCTTGGCTGTGCTCTTCTCTATTCACCGCTAGTTCCCAGTCAACAGAAATCTCAGGCTGAGCCATTCACACCGCCCACAACAATATTCGGATTTCGAAATGCAGGCCCCGAGTTGAAAGCGGAAAAGACCTTTCTGGCCGTGCCCGACCCGCAGTTGGCCAGGGAGCATCTGCAGTTCCTGACCGCTGCGCCCCACGTCGCTGGATCGCCGGAGGACCTGAAGACGGCTGAGTACGTCCTGGAGAAATACAAGGCTGCCGGCCTCGATGCCTACATCCAGCAGTACAAGGTCTGGATGAACCTGCCTCTCGACATCAAGGTCGAGGTGGTTGCGCCCAAGGGTGTCACCATGATCGGCCCATCGCCCGAGCATGTCAGCGACGATCCCTTCCAGGACGACCCGCGCATTCTGCCCGCATTCAACGAATTCTCGCCGTCGGGCGACGTCACCGCCGATGTGGTGTACGCGAACTATGGCCGGCTGGAGGACTTCAAGAAGCTGCAGGAGATGGGTGTTGACGTGAAGGGCAAGATCGTCATCGTGCGCTACGGCGAGAACTTTCGCGGGGTGAAGTCGTTTGTCGCGCAACAGTTCGGAGCGGCAGGCGTGATCCTCTATTCCGATCCGTGGGATGACGGCTATTTCAAAGGCGACAAGTATCCCAAGGGGCCGTGGCGTCCCGATAGCGGGCGTGCAGCGCGGTTCCATCCAATACCTGTTTCGCTATCCCGGCGATCCCACCACGCCGGGAATCGCATCGGTGCCCGATCTGCCCGATAGCAAGCGCATCGCGCCCGAAAACGCCACGGACATGCCGAAGATTCCGACCACGCCGCTGTCTTACGCCGACGCCACTCCCATCATGGCCAACCTGGGTGGACCGGAGTCGCCGCGCGAGTGGCAAGGCGCGTTGCCCTTCACCTATCACGTCGGCCCCGGCCCGGTGAAGGTGCACATGGCGCTGAAGCAGAACTATCAGTTCGTCACCATCTATGACGTCATCGGCATGGTGCGCGGATCGCGGCTTCCCGACGAGTGGGTGGTCACCGGCAATCATCGCGATGCCTGGGTGTACGGCGCGGTGGACCCGAACAGCGGCACGGCCGCGCAGCTGGAAGCGGTGCATGGCGTGGGACAGTTGCTCAAGAGCGGATGGCGGCCCAAGCGCACCATCGTTTTCGCCAGTTGGGATGGGGAAGAGGAAGGCCTGATCGGTTCGACCGAGTTCGCCGAGCAGCACGCCAAGGAACTGAGCCGGGCCGTCGCCTACTTCAACATGGACGCGGCTGTTTCCGGGCCCGATTTTGGCGCGTCATCGGTGCCCAGTTTGAAGCAGTACCTGCGCGACGTTGCCAAGTCAGTGCCCAGTCCGAAAGGCGGCAGCGTTTACGACCAGTGGAAAGCCGCTGCCGCGAAGAAAGAGCAGGAGCGCCCCAAGCCGCAGGAACCTGAGTCCGTAGATTCTCCGACGGACGAACCGGTAGCCGCGCCCCAGCACGATGTTCGTGTCGGCAATCTCGGCAGCGGTTCCGACTACACCGCCTTCCTGCAGCACCTGGGCGTACCTTCCGCCGACATTGGCTCGCAGGGGCCGTACGGCGTCTATCATTCGGCCTTCGACAACTTTGCCTGGTTCACCAAGTTTGCCGATCCGACGTTCGTTTATGAGCAGGAGATGGCGCGGGTCTATGGACTGGAAGCCATTCGCATGGCCTCCGCCGACGTTCTGCCGTTCAATTATCAGGACTACGGCAAAGAGATTGCAGACGTACTTGAAGGCTGCCGAAGCCGAAAGCAAAGAAGGCTTTCGGCGAACCGGCGCCATCGTTCGCCGAAGCTTCGAAAGCGGCGGCGCGCCTGGAGAAAGCCGGGGCCGCAGTGCTGCAATCGCAGAACAAGCCGCTGGGCGATCCCGGAGGCTTGAACCTGATTCTGCGCAATACCGAACGTGCATTCCTCATCGACGGCCTGCCCGGCCGTCCCTGGTTCAGACATGCGATCTATGCGCCGGGCGAATATACCGGATACGCAGCCGTGGTCATTCCCGGAGTGAATGAAGCCATCGACAAGAAAGACCTGACGACCATGCAGAAGCAGTTGCAGTTGTTGACGGATGCCATCAACCGCGCCGCGGAATTACTGGAGAGGGCAAAGTAGGAGGCGAAGGCGAGCCCTACGGCGGCTTTATTGAGTACTGCATAAGTAATATCCGGATTCGCGATTTTGAGTTGTCATCACGAACGGCCTTGGCCGTGAGGGATCTGCTGTTTCCGCAGCGGTCGTTCCCGCGCTAACAAAAGCAGATTCCTCGCTGCGCTCGTAATGACAACTCCAGAGAGGAATCGTTGGTCCCTTTTTGGCCACTACTTACGCGACGATCTATGGCTGGCCCCTGACCTCTAGCCCCGCGTTTCCGCCGGTAGCGATTGAACTGGTGATCGCCGGCCTTGCGGCAGCTCAGCCACGTCCAGCGCGTCATGTTCTCCCTTGTAAATCCCGGGCCGCCGAAGACAGTTGGTCGAAGCAGCGGCGAATAGGCTTGCTCGCTGGCAAGGCGCTCCTGCTCGGGGGGGACGATTTGTCCGACTTCGATGGGCGAGACGGTCATGAACTTCTCGTCCACCAGATCGGCGCGCGCCAGACTGCCGTAAAGCGTTGGCCCGCCTTCGCACAGCAGGTACTTCACGCCAAGTTCGTCGCGCAGCTTCCGGATGGCACGCGGCAAGTCGAAGGTTTCGTCTTCGCCGGCGGCAAGGATCGCGACATGCGGATGACGAGCCCTGCGCGCGCAAGCCGATCGGCGCCGGCAGGCGAAGTAAGAATCGCCGCATCCACCACGTCGCCATCGAAGACTTTGTAGCCGCGAGAGATCGAGATCGACCGCGCGGGTGACGAAGATGTTCCGCTCGCGCCCTTTGCCCAGCCGGTCGCGCAGCTCCCGCAGCTCGGGATCGGCGACCTGGAAGACGATGCCCCGGCTCTCGGGACCGCGACAGGCGCTGCTCCTCCAGCAGGGTGTTCATGCCCATCAGCAGGCCGTCGGCGTGCGCGCGCAGCAGGTCCATCAGCCAGCGGTCTTCGCGCGACTGCGAAATCTCGCCGCCGGAGCCGTGCTTGCCCAGCAGCGTGGTGATGCCGTCGAGCGACTGCACGAAGTTGCTGTAGATCCAGGGACGGTCCGGCGGGCGGAGGCGGGAAGCCGAAGTTGCCGTAAGGCGCGTAGGCGTCGTCGGCAAATCGGGCTCGGTTCGGCGTGGTCGAACAGCACTTCGAACCGGCGGCTTGGGCTGGGCTTCTCCATCACTTCCCGGTCTAGCAATTCCTGCGAATCTGGTACGAACTGCCGGCGCTTACTCCACTTGCACTTTCTCCCGATAGGCGGCCACGTGCACGTCCCATCCCAAAGCTTTCACCATGGCGTCGCGCAACTGCTGCCGCTGCCGGCGGCTCGCCGTGCACCAGATAGGTCTCCTTCGGCGGGCGCTTGAAGGTGTGCAACCACTCCAGCAATTCCGGCGTGTCGGCGTGATCGCTGAACTGTTCCAGCGCCGCCACCTGCGCGCGAATCGGGACTTGCTGGCCGAATATCTTCACCTCGGAAGCGCCGCTCTTGATGGTGAATCCCCGCGTGCCCGGCGCCTGGAAGCCGATGAACAGCACCAGGTTTTTCGGATCAGGCAGGCGCTGCATCAGGTGGTGCAGCACACGCCCGCCGGTAACCATGCCGCTGGAGGACACGATGATCGTCGGGTATCGTCGACTCATTGATCTGCTTGGACTCATCCTGCGTGGCATCGAAGTAAAAGTTTGGCCACTCCAATGGAGAGCCGTACTTCGCGATCAGCGCCTTGGTCTCAGGAGTGAACTCTTCCGTGTGCTTCAGGAAGATCTGCACCGCCTTGATGGCCATGGGACTATCGGCATGCACGGGCACGCGCGGCATCTGTCCGGTCTCCATCAGCTCCTTGAGCAGGAACAAGAACTTCTGTGTGCGCTCGACTGCGAACGACGGGACGACCACGCTGCCGCCGCGCTGCAGCGTGGTGCGAATCAGTGCCGCCAGTTCCGGACGGGGATCGGTGTGCGGGTGCAGGCGGTTTCCGTAGGTGCTCTCCATCACCAGCAGATCGCACTCTTCGCCCTCAGTCGGACCCGAGTGCACAACTTTGCCGGGAGCGATCTGGCTGTCGCGCACCCGGCCGATGTCGCCGGTAAAGAGCAGCTTCGACGATTTGCCGTTCGAGGCGAGCGTGATCTCGGCCATGGCGGAGCCGAGGATGTGGGCGGCGCGAACAAATCGGAACGACAGCGCGCTAGCGAGTTGCTTAGTTTCGCCGAAGTTTACCGGCCGGAACAGCGTCATGCACTGCTGCGCCTCTTCCATGGTGTAGAGCGGCAACGCCGGCGATGTGTTTGCTGGCCCGCGTCTTGTTGTAGTACGCCGCGTCTTCTTCCTGCAGGTGTCCGGAGTCGGGAAGCAGGATGCTGCACAGATCGATGGTTGGCGTGCGTCGCGTAGATGGGGCCGTGAAATCCTTGCTTCACCAGGCGCGGAATCCATCCCGAATGGTCGAGGTGCGCGTGGGTCAGGATGACGGCGTCAATCGAGTTTGCCGGCACCGGCAGGTCCTGCCAGTTTCGCTCCCGCCATTCCTTTTGTCCCTGGAAGAGACCGCAATCCACCAGTACCTGCAACCCTGGCGGGCCGTTGTTATCTGCATGTGGATCAAGTGCTTCGAGCCGGTAACCACTCCGGCCGCGCCGAGAAACTGGATGTAACTCAAGCTGTCCTCATTCTGTACAGGATGCACGACAAGTTGTCGCTCCGTCGCGACCCTGAATAATAGCAGTGTTTCCGAAAAGCATTCACCACAGAGACACGGAGGGCACAGAGAAGAAATAATACAAATGAACCGCGGATTTCCACGGATAAGCGCCCAACAGATCTTTTTGTTTCTTCTCTGTGTCCTCTGTGCCTCTGTGGTAGAGGTTCTTCTTCACGGTTGCTTACCCGGAATCGCATACACGTTGTTACCTAGCTTGGCTTCCGGAACGCTCCCATCATTGACAACGATTTTGTCGGGCGCCACTGGCACCTCGATGCGGCCAGTATCCTTTTCGTCCCGCCTTCACCAGCACGCGAACACTCTTCTCCCCGGAAGGAGTCTGAATCAGCACTGGCACCTCCGCTCCTGCGCCGCCGCGGTTCTCGATGGTCGCGGTCACCAGGAAGCTCTTATTGGCTTCGCTGAGCAGGGGGCGGGTATACGCCGACTCCACATGAAACTCCGGCAATCCGCGATCGCGGTAAACCCAGTCGTCGAAGAACCATTCCAGGTCGCGTTTGGCGGTGGTTTGCACCAGATGCTGAAAGTAGCTCGGGTCGTTATCGGCGCCGCCGCGATAGGACGCAATAGCGCGTTGCATGGCGTCATTGCCGGCCATGTCGCGCAGCATCCAGAACACGAAGCCGCCTTTGCCCCGCAGGTAGAGCTCGTCATTGGTGTTGAGCAGAGTGTTGTTGGCGGCGTTGCTGTCTGGCGAGGATTTGGCCGCTTCCGCTTTCGGATGCGCGGCTGCTTCCGCTTGCGCCAGGGGCCCGCGATATTGATCGAGAAACTGCAATGCCGCATGTCGTCCGCTGCGGCTTTCCACCGCGACGGTTTGCAGGAACCGCTCCAGCCCATCCTCAATCCAGGGGTGCGGAGAATGGAAGCGCGCCGCCACCTGCGCCGGGAGCAGCAGAAGCTGCAAGTTTGCGGTTGGCGCCTCGCGCAGCGGCGTGAACAGCACCGGGCCATTTTGCCAGGGATTAGCGTTTGGGTCCGTCAACTCGATGACTCGTGCAGGCTGGACCGACCCGCCCAGCCATTCATGCAGCAGGGGGTCGTTGGCTTCGGCGGCCAGAGCGTAATCGCGAGCCAGCGAAGTGTGATCGGCAGAGTGGAAGAGCGTAATGGTGGGCCTTGCCAGCTCGACGTAGTTGGCGATCGCAAAAGTTGGGACCGTCTCCCCCAGCCCAAGCAAACTCGTCTTCGCCACCAGCCGGTAGGAAGTCTTGTCGTCGCGCACCTCGGGCATCAGCTTGCCATCGCCGGAGTCAGCCATGTTGGTCACGATTCGCAATGGCTGCTTACCATCGCCCGCTTCAATCGCGAACCCAGCGTCGAACTCGCTGCGGTCGTGCCGATGCTTCCAGCGCGCGATGGCATCGAAGACGGCATTGCCGTCGCTCAGGCTCACGGCTTCGATGGCTACCGGATACCACGCGACATAGCCGAGTCCCCGCACGGCGGTGAAGGGATCGCTGATTTCGTCCCAATCGTTGCGCGCCGCCACGTCGGCGGGAGCGCCCATACGCGTGAGGCGCGTAGTGTCCGCCGTGATCGTTCCGCCGTATTGCACATCGAGCGTGACGGTAGCCGCCGGTGCAACTTCTTTCGGCAGCGTGACGATCGCCTCCGAAAGGCTTCCCGTGTGATCGATGTCCGAGGTGTAGTTATCGCCGAGCCACTGGACAGGCTTGTCATCCAGAGCGACGGCGTTCCATGCCAGAGACGACGATACCTGCAACGTAGCAAGCTTCTGCGGCTTGCTGGAATCGTTGCGCAGCGTGAGCTTGCCGGTGACCGCAATCACGTGCGCGGTGCGGTCCACTTGCACTTCAAGCTGATATCGCGAGATGGTGAAAGCCTCACGGTCAATCGCAACCGCGGGCAGCCCAGTTGCCAGCACCAGCAACAACAATAGCGGCAACCACTTCATTTGGAGGACGGGGCCTTCCCGGAGTTATGTCCAATGCGGCGCTGGCGGGCCAACTCATACATCACCACTCCGCCCGCCACCGACACATTCAGCGAGGGCACGTGGCCGAGCATGGGAATCGAAACCAAAAAGTCGCAGCGCCGGCGCACCAGATCGTGCAGCCCTTTGCCTTCGGCGCCCAGCACGATCGCGCAATGCATGTTGTAATCCACCTCGTCATAGCGCTGGGTCCCGCGCTCGTCGAGACCAACCGTCCACACGTTGCGCTCTTTCAGCTCATCCAGCGTGCGCGAGATGTTGGTCACTCGCGCAATCGGCAGATGCTCCGATGCCCCCGCCGAAGCCTTGACGGCAGTGCCCGTCAATCCGGCGGCGCGGCGCTCTGGGATGATGACACCGTCCGCGCCGGCGGCATCGGCAGTGCGAATGAGCGCGCCCAGGTTGTGGGGGTCCTCCACGCTGTCGAGCACCACCAGAAAGCTGTGCTCACCATGGCGCTGTTCGAGCAGGGTGTCCACGTCCGCGTATTGTTTGCTGCTGGTGACTGCAATGACGCCCTGATGGGTATTGGTGTTGGCAGTGCGATCGAGTTGCTCGCGTGGCAGGAAGCGCACCTGCACACCACTGGCGCGGCAGTCGTCAATAAGGCGCTGCACTCGCTGGTCATGCCGCTCGCGCGCGATGCCAACGTATTCGAAGCTGCGCGCGCCGGACTTCAGCGCCTCGCTGACTGAATGGATGCCGTAGATGACGACCATGTTTCATCAGTTTACGACAAGGAAGCGGCCAGCCGTCAGCCATCGGCTGTTACAGCTTGTCATCCGACCGAGGACTTCGATTCGACTCCATAAGTCCCTCCGCATCCCGCCAGCAACTTCGCATATCAAACAGCTATGAGTCTCCTGGAACATTTTCGTGGTCAGTTCGAATACGAGTTTTGGGCGAATGCTGAAGTGTTGCGCGTCCTCGCGGGCTTGCCCAATCCACCCTCAGCGTCGACCAGGTTGTTGGCGCACATCATTGCAGCTCAGCAGCTGTGGCTCAACCGGCTGCTGAACGACCCGCCACGCCTTGCCGTGTGGCCAGAGCTCTCTCTGGCGGAGTGCAGCACGGAGTTGCGAGAAAGGGAGACCGCGTGGCGATCCTATCTGGACGGGCTGTCTGACGGCGATCTATCCGGCGAGTGCAGTTACATGAACTCCAAAGGCGAGGCGTGGAAGAACAGCGTGGCCGACATCCTCAGTCACGTTGTCCTGCATTCGTCCTATCATCGCGGGCAGATTGCGCTGGAAACTCGCCGCAGCGGAAGCGTTTCCTGCTTACACCGATTACATCCACGCGGTGCGGCAAGGGTTCATCGAGTAGCCCGATTTCCTTCGCCGGTTGGTTCCGGCGCTCCATCTGGGTATAGTTATGCTTGAGCAGTTGTGGATGCAGGAGATTGAATGTCACTATCCGCCATCATTGTGGATGACGAGCAGCTTGCCCGTGACGAGCTTGCCTATCTATTGCGCGATCTCGATGTGGACGTCGTGGCGCAAGGCAAGAATGGCATGGAAGCCGTGAACTTGATCAAAGAGTTCTCGCCGGAACTCGTCTTTCTTGACGTGCAAATGCCCGGGCTCGACGGCTTCGGGGCCATCAAAAAGCTGATCGACAAGAAAGTGCCGCTGCCGCAAATCGTGTTTGCCACCGCCTACGATCAGTATGCGGTGAAGGCATTTGAGGTCAACGCAGTTGACTACCTGCTGAAGCCGTTCGACAAGAAGCGCGTCGCCAAAGCCATAGAGAAGGCCCGGCAAAAGCTGGAGACCGCCGGCTCGCCCGGCGACCAGATCGGAACCATCGTCAAGATGCTGGAGCAGCAGGCGCGTCCGCCCGCGACGAAAGTGCTGCTCAAGTCGGGTGGCAGGCTCTTTCTGGTGGACCAGAAAGACATTTGCTACGCCTCGATTGAGGACGGGATCATTACTGTTGTAGCCACCGCGATGGAAGGCCAATCGAACTGCCGCACCTTGGAAGAACTGCTCGACTCACTCGACCCCAACATGTTCTGGCGTGCGCATCGCTCGTATCTGGTGAATATCAATCGCATCAAGGAAGTTGTGCCCTGGTTCAAGAGTTCGTACCAGATCCGCATGGAAGACAGGAAGCAGACTGAAGTCCCGGTCAGCCGCGCCCAGACCAAACGCCTGCGGGAGTTGTTTGGGCTGTAAGAAGCAGTCAGCAGTCAGCTAATAGGCTGCTATTATGTCATCCTGAGCGGAGGCGGCGCTGCGCCGCCGGAGTCGAAGGATCTGCGGTACCTCTTACCATCGATCTGGAGCAAAGCTGTTTCCAGCGTCCGTCAACCCCTTACTTCGACTTCTGCATCTTCCGCGCTACCTTGGTCACCATCTCGCGTGGCGACAGGCGCAGCATCTCCACCATCAGCCGGTTCTTCCATCCCGGAATGACCAGGCGTTTGCCCTGCTTCATGCCTTCATAGCCCACGCGTGCTACCTCGCGCACGTCCACCAGCAAAGGACTTGTTGCCAACTTTGTGTCGCCGACATGCGCGCGCTTCTGGAAGTTCGTTTTCACCGGTCCGGGACACAGGCAGGTGACCGTAACGCCGGTGTCACGCAACTCCTCCGCCAGCGCTTCGGTGAAATGCAGGACATAGGCCTTGCTGGCGTAATAGACGGCCATGAACGGCCCCGCCACGAAAGCCGCGACACTGGCCACGTTGAGGACTTTGCCCTCGCGGGCGCGAATCTGCGGCAGAAATAACTTGGTGAGGTGGGTCAGCGCCACCATGTTCACCTGCATCATCTCGGCCTCATTGTTCCACTCGGTGTCGAAGAACGCTCCGCCGCCGCCGAAGCCGGCATTGTTCACCAGCACGTCGAGGACGATGCCGGCTTCCTGCAATTCCTGGTAGAGCTCGGTCGGCGCCGCCGGATGCGCCAGGTCCTTGGGCGAGATACGCACGGTCACGCTGTAGCGCGATTGCAGGTCGTCGCCGAGTTCACGCAGCGCGCCGCGATTGCGCGCCACCAGCACCAAACGATAGCCGTCGCGCGCGAACAGGTGCGCCAGTTCCAGTCCAATGCCGCTGGACGCGCCCGTGATCAAGGCCGTCTTGGGAGCGAAAAAAGGATTGCTTGCACTCACCACTCTGTTATAGCGGATTTCGCGTCATCGCAGCAGCGGCAACCATGAAAATCAACCACAGAGTCACAGAGGACACAGAGATTTTTTTCTTTCATTTTTCTCTGTGTCTCTGTGTCTCTGTGGTGAATGGAATGCTCACTTCGCTGCGGCCTTGGTGTTGCCTTGCGACTCTAGGAAAGTCACGATCTGCCAGCGTTTTTGCTCAGACAGGTTCCCCCACGAGGGCATGCCCGATTCCAGTTTTCCTTTGGTGATGAACCAGAACAACTCTCCGGGTTTGGCGTCCTTGACTGGAGCGCGGTCGAGTGCAGGCGCCGGTCCTATTCCCTGAAGATTGCTGCCATGACACTGCGCACAATTCAGTAAATACAGCTTCTTGCCGGCTGCTGCGGCGGAGGCGGTTTGATAAGGGTTTTTCATCTCCGCGGCCGACGGAGGCGCATTACGGAAGGTGGAATTCTGAGCGGCAGAGGAAGGCGCCAGCCAAAGCATTGCGCCGACACTCAGAATTGCAACCGAGCTGAAAAGAATGTGTGCTCGTGAGATCACAAGGCCAACTTCGTTTTTCATACATTTCACAGATGTTGGAGATCGCGGGCAGCGCGCCCCTGGGGTTTGCAACAAAGGCGCGCAGAGGTCTTCTGCGCGCCAAAATGGTTGACTGTCCTCGCCAACGCGGGTCTAGCGGCTGGCGACCGCTTCCTGCACCTCGTAAATGCTGTACCAGGGAGTCGCCGCCTTGAGCGCATTGTTTACATTGCCGATGTTCTTGACGCCTTCGTCTTCCAGCCAGGCGCGGAAAGCGGCGGCGCCCTTTTCGGCGAAGATGGGGATGCCATCTTTCCAGGTGGCGCGCCCACAAAGCACGCCGTTGAATTTCACGCCAGATTCGGCGGCGAACTCCAGGTCCTCGATGAACTCCGAATTGCTCACGCCGGCCGACAGATAGATGAACGGCTTGCCGGTTGCGCCCGCGGCCGCGCGATAGTGGTCGAGCGCTTCCTTCTTGCTGTAAGCCTTGGTGCCCTTGAACGACTTCGCGCCCTCAACAAACTGGAGGTTCACCGGGACCTCGACCTTCAACACATCCACGCCGTAGCGGTCCTTGGAGAACTCCGCCATCGACTTGGCCACAACTTTGGGCTTCAGCTTGGCGTACTCGGCGCCCTTCTCGTCCAGGCCCTCTTTGTAACCGACCAGTTCGAGGAAGAACGGGATGTCGTTGGCCTTGCACTCGTCGCCGATGCGCTCGGTCCATGCGTGTTTGTGATCGTTGATCTTCTGGTCGTCATACGGCGTGTAGTAGAGCAGGATCTTTACGCAATCGGCGCCCGCTTCCTTCAGGCGCTTCACCGACCACAGATCGAGCAGGTCAGGCAGGCGGCCGGGCAGAGTCTTGTCGTAGCCGGTCTTCTCATAGGCCAGTAGCAGGCCCGAACCCTTGGCACGGCGCTTCGAGGCGGGCAGCCCCCACTCGGGGTCGAGCAGAATCGCGCTGGCGTGCTTGGTCAGCACCTCGGTCACGTTGATCTTGAACTCTTCCAGGCCGGCGTCGGTGGCGTAGCTGCCCAGCGCTTTCTTCAGCGAACCGCGCTGGTCCATGGCGGCCGCGGCAATGACGCCGCGCTGGTTCGAAACGGCCTTGATGCCTGCAAGTTTTCCAGGAGTAAGTTTCATGACAGAACCTTCCTCAGGCGCGACGCGCCCGGTATGAACGGATTTTGAATTCGGTCCTGCACAATCACGGCTGGCGCCACGATACCGCAGAACCGATCATTCTAAATCAATGGCACAGTCGACGCGAGGAGGTTCTGAAGTCCCAACTGGAACGCAATGGTTGGTCTGCATTAATGAGGCGCTTTCTTGGTGGGATTCTCTGCGACCGCCTTTTTCGGATTGTAATGAAAAGTAAATGTTACGGTTAGGAACGGGCCTGTGTACTGTTCCGGCAACGGCGCAAAGGGAGCGCTCGCAGTGATACCTCCCAAAGCCGCCCGATCCATTCCAACATCCCCAGAAAGGTGGGTGAGCTTCATCCCGTCCACATGTCCATCTCTCAGAATGTTGAACTGCATTGATACCGTTCCGGACTTAAAGTCCGGAGGCCCTGCCTTAGCTGGTAACACCGCATACCAATTTTTGCGGACGGCTTGGACAATTTTGGAAAGATATGGGCCGAAGTCGATACCTTGCGTGTCGCTCAGGACCTCTAAATCGGCGAGAACGCGACTTGCACTGCCGGCTGTAGCTGTAGCCGGCTTTCCTGACGACGGCTGCTGTGCGCCCACGCGAACAGTGAGCAACACTACGAGCACGACAACAGTGAAGATCTTCATCGCTACCTTCTCTTTCGTTCTACTGCCGTCGCCTGGCCCCCCAGGTTCGCGTCCCTCTTTTGAATCTAACCTGGGCTGAGAAAGATTCGGACCGGCCCACCGAACGTTTCCAACTTACGATCTCGGGCCGCCCACTCCAACTCGATCTCCACTACTCCGGGCGCAGTTATTCTCCCAGGATCTTCCGTATCTGTGCAAGGTGGTTCAGGTCGTGACCGGCGATCAGCACCACCAGGTCGCGGACGGTCATCGGACCGCGTTCAGCGTGAATGCCTTTGCGCTGCCATTCTTCGGGGGTGAGCCGCGCGAAAATTTGCAGGTTGGCCTCGCGCAGCAGGCGAAACAACGTCAACGACTCCTCGGGCCGGCGCGATGGGTAATCGCCCAGCTTGTGCCACAATTCTTGATCGTAGCCCGGCAGCGTGCCGCTGTCGTGCTCGATCATCTGCCGGTAGCGCCAAGTGTTGACAATCTCGGCATCAGCAAAATGGGCCAGCAATTCTGCCACCGACCATTTGTCCGGCGAGGGGCGCTCGTGAAGTTGCTTTTCCGGGGCCGAAGCGGCCAAGTCCGCCAGAAGTTTCGGCGTCTTGCGCTGGACCTCCAGCGGGTCCTTACCTTCGATGTAGGAGAGGAGGCGAGCTTTGTAGTCTGCGATGGTTTCCATGAACTTCTACCCTTCTGCGTGATGAGGGCGCCGGCCAACTCAGGACTTTCGCATGTCCGCCAGCATTTGCCGACGAAGCAGGTGATTGGCTCGAGTCTGATAACCCTTGCCGGGGAGCAAAAGTCCAGACCCATAATCACTGCCTTAGCGGCAAGCCCGTCAGCACCGCCTGCTGGCGCACGATCAGCGACTCGATGCCCTTCCGCGCCAGCGCCATCATCCTGGCCAACTGCGCGTCGTCGAAGGGGCGGTGCTCGGCCGTGGCCTGCACCTCGACAATCTTCTTGCTGCCGGTGATGACCAGGTTCATATCGACATCGGCGCGCGCGTCTTCTTCGTAGCACAGATCGAGCATGATCTCGCCGTCGACGATGCCGACGCTGGTGGCCGCAATGTAGTCGCGGATGGGCGCGACCGTCAGCGCGCCCGAATCAACCATGCGCCGCATCGCCAGCCCCATGGCAACGAACGCCCCGGTGATGGACGCCGTGCGGGTGCCGCCGTCGGCCTGAATGACGTCACAGTCGAGAAAAATGGTGCGCTCACCCAGCTTCTCCATGTCGGTGACGGCGCGCAGCGAGCGGCCGATCAGCCGCTGGATCTCGTGGGTGCGCCCGCTCTGCGCGGCCCTTGGTTGGCTTCGCGCGGCGTGCGGGTCAGCGTGGAGCGCGGCAGCATGCCGTATTCGCTGGTTACCCAGCCTTTGCCGCTGTTGCGCAGAAACTGCGGCACCGTGTCTTCGATGGTCGCGGTGCAGATCACGCGGGTGTTGCCCAGCTCGATCAGGCACGAGCCTTCGGCGGTGGAGATGAAGTCGGGGACAATGTTGACCGGCCGCATCTGTTCGGGAGAACGATTGTCGGAGCGAAAGATCATGGTAGTGGTCAGTGGCTAGTGGCTAGTGGTCAGTTGCGACATGCCGCTTTTCGCAATTCGCCTTTAGCTGTCAGCTTTTGCTCCTAGCATCTTATACGCGTCTCATGCCGGGCGCGGCGTTCCGTCTAGATGTGTCATCCCGAGCGACAGCCGGCTGTTGGCGAGGAGTCGAGGGACCTGCTTCTTGTGATTGTTATCCGCCCAGGTCCACATGCTCGACGTGGTCCACCTGACGGCCGAGGAAGCGAGCGGCCAAGCGTTTGAACTTGTCGGTGGAGTCGGTGACATAGAAGCGGAAGGTGCGATGGTCGGCAGGAGAGATTGTTGCAGCAAAAGGGGTCCTTCGACTTCGTTCGGCTGCCGCAAGCGGCAGCCTCACTTCGCTCAGGATGACAGATTGGTTTGTAGTCTCGTTACTCCCGATGACAGCAGGATTTCCCAACCCTTGTGCGGGTGCCCCACCCTTGTCGCCCGGGTTGGCGACAGGGTGGGATGCCGTCGATAATCTTCTTCACCACGCGCGCGGTTGATTCCGCAGAGTCCACAATCTGCATGTGGGCGGGCGCGATGCGACGCAGCAGCGGTGCGATGAGCGGATAGTGGGTGCAGGCGAGCACCAGAACATCGGCCTGCTCGGGCGCCTGCGCCAGCGCCTCCCCGAGATAGATCCTGGCCACCTGCTCGGTCACCGGATGCTCGATCCATCCTTCTTCCACCAGCGGCACGAAAAGCGGGCAAGCCTTTTCGTAGCGCTGTCAGGCCGTGCCGCTGCAACGCGTCGCGATAAGCATGGCTGCTGACGGTGGCTTCGGTGGCGATCACGATGGCCGCGCGGCTCTTGCTGACTTCGGCTGCCATGGCCGCGCCGGGCTCGACTACGCCGACGACCGGCACGTGCGCGGCCTGCTGAATGAGCGGGCAATGCCAGCGCGGTCGCGGTGTTGCAGGCAATGACCAGCAGATCGATATTCTGAGCTTCGAGAAAACGAGTGGCTCCGATGGCATAACGCGCGACGGTTTCCGCCGACTTGGTGCCGTAGGGCAGGCGCGCCGTGTCGCCGAAATAGAAGTAGTGCGCGGGCAACTGCTCGGCCATGGCCTTCAGCACGGTGAGGCCGCCGACGCCCGAATCGAAAACGCCAATGCGCGGTAGGGTCACTGCAAGTCCTTCACGACCTGGCCAATATTGCTGGCTTCGTAGAAGCGGCGCAAGTCGGCGTGTCCGGCGAGGGTTTCCCGCTCCTGGCCGTTGACCAGGATCTTCACGCGTCCGATCTTGCTGTCGTTGGCGTTGAGCGTGACCACGATGGAGGCCACGGTCAGCTCTTCGGCGAGCACGCCCGAGGGATGGGCGTCCGCGAAGGCGGCGTTGGTGTCCACTACGGCGGTGTCGTCTCCCAGCAAATAAACGTCGCGGACATCCGCGCCAGCGCCAATGGGATGTGGCGACGGGGATTGCGAATACTGCTCGAATAGAGCACGCAGCACGGCGCGGGCGCGTTCGCGTACGCTCCGGCGGCAAAGTCACGTTCACCTGCGTCCGGCGCAGTGTGCCATCGCTGTCGGAAGCAACGTACAGCGTGACCGGAGTGGGCGGGCCATTGGTCAGCGGAGCCAGCGCCAGTTGTTGTTGGGCGGCGAGCTGCTCGTCGCGGGCCACCTTTCTCTTCAGGTACAGGGCGTAGAACCCCAAGCCGAGGGCAATTATCGCCAACACCGCGAACATCAGCAGGACGCGCCGGGTCACGGTCTCACCTCCGGCAGTTTGGCGCGGACGGCGGCAACCCCGGCGGCGATCGATTGCGCCACCTGCTCCTGGTAGGCCGCGCTGGCGATTTCGTCCACGTTTTCGGCGGGAGGCGCGATTTCAACCGCTATGGCAGGCGCGGCAATGTTGTTCATGGGACGAAGCGGCGCCAGCAGCGTAGTATTCGGCAGTTTGCGGGACTCGAGTTCGGCGGCCACCGAGCCGGCGACCGCTCCGCTTAAGTCCAGGAATGCAGCTTGCGCGGTGTCCCACGGCAGAAAGCCTTGCGGCGACAAGTTGGTGGCGGGCAGCAGCGCGGTGAATACGTGGACGCCGCGTCCGGTATTGGCGGCGTGCAGCGCGATATAGAGCGCGGGACGCGCTGCATTCGCCGATGTGGCGCGCTGGTCGAGAGCGATCGCAATGTCGGAATTGCGCAGCAGTCCGGCGGCGATGCCCCGATTTGCCAGCTCATGCTGCACCCGCCGCGCCAGCGCCAGCACAACATCTTTCTCCGGCAGCGTAGGCGTGATGGCCGCTCCGATGTCGCTGCCGCCGTGGGCTGGGTCGATCAGCACCAGGAAGCGTGGCGTGGCGGGCGGCCGCGGCACTGGCGCCGTGGTCTGCGGATTGGCCGGAACTGGCGGTGGTGGCGCCTCCTGGGGCGCTGGCGCCGGAGCAGGAGCGCCGGTGATGATGATGGTCTTGCCTCCGTCAGCGAAGTTGGCCATCATTGGGGCCGTTCCCGTCACCTCGAGTTCAGCCAGGCCATCGTGCTCCGAAAAGCTCACTCCCGTGATCAGGGGATCGCTGTAAGGGACATTTTCCGAGCGCGTTGGAAACGATGGGTTCGCGGCGAAATGTAAGGCGTACTTGTCCAGGCTCGGTGGCGATCGATGGATTGACCGGGGAAGAGAAGCCCAACAGCAACCGCGAGGGGTTGCCCTTGTGCAGTTCCAGGGTGTAATGCACCTGAACATTGCCGATGAACAGACGACGCGGCGCCGCGTGCAGTTCCGCATCGGTGCCGAGTAGCTTCGAGATTAATTCGCTGGTAACGGACAGGGGAACATAGCCCCGGCCACTTTGAAGAACGAAGTTGGCCGGCAGTTTATAACCATTTCCGCGAACTTTGCCCTTCTCTTTGCCAGCGGTGAATTGCAACTCCAGAGGGCGGCCCCCCGGTGGCGTAAAGTGCAGCTTGTACTTCTTGCCTTCGACGCGGGCATCCACCGAACCCAGCGGCTCCAACAATTCAACCAAGCCCGCGTAAGGCTGGCCATTTATGTCCAGCAGGGGCACCGAGTAAGAGACCTGGGGAGAATAAACAGTAAGCTGATTTGGCCCGGGCGATTGCGCGTGAACGCCGGGGTGGCGAGTCAGAAGGGCCGCGAACAGCAGAGCCGAACCGGCGGCGATCGCCAGTGCGAGCCGCGATGTGCGGCTGGAAACCAGCAAGCTAGTGTCCTCCCAATGCCGAACCTTGGGCGGCCTCCTCCAGCGAATAGATGGTCAGGCCGCTCAACATTTTGGGATAGAAATCGGTGGACTTTTGCGGCAAAACTTCGCCGGCGAAAGCGACGTCGCGCATCTGCGTCATGCGGACCGGGTTCATGATGAAGGTGACGTTGGCGCCGTTTCGCACCTCCTCAATCGCTTCTCCCGCGTCGCGGACATACTTGAGGTGCTTCTGATCGCGAATGTCATCCTGTGACATCCCGAGTGCGTCTTCCAGCACCAGCTTGTGCAGTTGTACGACATCAAGGGCGCGCTGACGTTCCGACACGTCGGCGAGGTTTTTCGAGTGCTGCTCGGCGCGCGAACGCAACAGAAAGCTGCCATGCGACGTAACCGCCAGCAGCGCGGTGGTGTCCTTACCCGCTCGATGCAGCCGATCCAGTGCAGCGGCGCCGTCTGTCAGGGGTCCCAGGTCTTCGATCTGGAAATTCTCCTGAAGCTTCGCCGCCATGTTGAAGATCGCAAAATTCTCCATTCCGAACACTACGCGATGGGTGGGCAGGACCACCAGTCCGGGAGCGTCCATATTGACGAAGGTCATCATCACCCGTTCGAACGGCGCTCGAAGATCAGGGTTGGCCTGGTTTCGCCGTTCGTTGCGATAGGTCAGGGCTGTCTCGTAGCGATGGTGGCCGTCGGCAATAATCAGCTTTTTATCGGCCATTTTTGTCTGCACGGTTCGAATGATGGCGGGGTCAGAGATCTTCCATAGCCGGTGCAACACGTCGTATTGGTCGCGTACTTCCACCGTCGAAGTACCGGTCTGCTTCAGAGCATTGTCAATCTCTCCTGCCGGATCGGTGTACAGCATGAAGATCTGGCCGCAATGCGCCTGGGTGGCCCGCAACAAGTTCAGTCGGTCCGCTTTAGGTTTGCTGAGCGTCTGTTCGTGGCGGAAGACGACTTTGTGGTCGTAGTCCTCCACTTGACCCAGGGCAATGAGACCGCGCCGTTCGGCGGTCGCACCCGAAGGGTCACCGGGGACCTTGAAAGTCTGGGTGTAGAGATAAATGCTGGGTTCCGGGTCGGGCGCCAGAACGCCTTCTGCCCGCCATTGCCGCAACGAAGCTGCCGCTCGGGTGTACACGTTTTCCTGGTCATTGTCACCGGCCTGTGGCTTGCCCAGAATCACGCGCACCAGGTTGTATGGACTGGCCGCGTAATACTGGTCCTGCATTGCCGGGGTGATCTTATCGTACGGCTGGGTTACGACTTGGGCCGGTGTCACCTTGGAAGGGTCATACCGCAGGCCTTGAAAAGGGAAAATGTCTGCCATAAGAGCTCCGCCTCCCCAAAAAATGGAAATTTAGCAATATAAAAAACTCTTCGGGAGGCAGCACGATTGTAGCAGTTCAACAAAAGGAAACCAGAATCGTTACAGCAACATCCAAGAAGCAGAGAAGTCCGGCGTGGAGGGGTGCCCTGAGGTTATCCGACTCCCGTATGCTGTGATACCATTCAGCCCACAGTCCAGAGGTTCCTATGGCCCGCGGTAGTGGTTTGGGGTTCGGGTCAGATTTTTCGACGATTCGGTACCCGTTTCAGGTTCAGGGGTCGGGACGTTTTGCCCGGCGGCCCGTCCAAGTTGTTGTGCGTGCGCTGAAGGGTCTCGCTCTACTGCTCCTCCTTGATGTGGCTGGTGGTTCCGGCCTACACACAAGACGAAGATCAGAACGTACACCTGGTTCCTCACACCGCCAAAAGGCCCGACGCCATTGCGACCGGCACCGTTGCCGTTCCACCGGGCGTCATTGTCGACCCCAGCCTCAAGACCCACACCAAGCCAATCCGGAAAGATGTGGATTTAGTGTTGGTCCCGGTTACCATTACTGACCCGATGAACCGGCTGGTAACCGGATTGGAGAAGGAGAATTTCCAGCTCACCGACAATGGCAAACCGCAAGAGATCCGGCACTTCTCCAGCGAAGACGCTCCCATTTCCCTGGGCGTGATCTTTGATAACAGCGGGTCAATGAGCGACAAGATTGATAAGTCGCGGGAGGCGGTGGTCGAGTTCTTCCGCACGGCCAATCCGCAGGATGAGTTTTTCCTGATCACCTTCTCGGACAAACCCGAGGTGCTGGAGGATTTCACCTCCTCGGTCGAAGACATCCAGAGCAAGCTGGTTTACGCCGTCCCCAAAGGCAGGACAGCATTGCTCGATGCCATTTACCTGGGCATGAATCGCATGCGCAAGGCGCACTACGAGCGCAAGGCGTTGTTAATCATCTCCGACGGTGGCGACAACCACAGCCGATACACCGAGGGCGAGATCAAGGCGATGGTAATGGAAGCCGACGTTCAGATCTATGGCATCGGCCTGTTTGACCTGAGTTTCAAGACGCCAGAAGAGCGCGAAGGGCCAGCCTTGCTGAACGAGGTGAGCGAAGTGACTGGAGGACGCACATTTACCATCGCCAACCCCAACGAGCTGGCGGACGTGGCCACGAAGATTGGCATCGAGCTGCGCAATCAATATGTGCTCGGATACCGTCCAACTAGTCCAGCGCGAGATGGCAAGTGGCGAAAGATCAAGGTGAAACTGAATCCTCCGAAAGGTCTGCCGCCGCTGCACGTATACGCCAAAACGGGATACTATGCACCCACGGAATAGACGCCGGCATTCGTTCCTCATAATGGTTGGACTGGTTCTCTGGTTAGAGACCGGGTTGGTCGCGCAGAATTCCACGGCTCCGGTACAGCCCCCTCAGTCCGGCAGCGCCGCCAGCCAGCCAGCCGCCCCCGCGCCGGGTCCACCAGCACAAACACCACCGGCAAATGCCCCGGCCCAGAGTAGCGAACAGGAACCCGCTCCCCTATCGCAGGCGCCCAATCAGCCTGGGGACACGGTGCAAGTCCCGCAAGGGCAAGCGCCCGAGGTACAACAGGGCGATGTCTATGTCTTCAAGAAGGAAGTTGACGAAGTCACTTTGCACGCCACCGTGGTGGACGACCACAATCGCCTGATTACGAACCTGGCGAAGGACGATTTCACCGTATTCGAGGACGGCAAGGCGCAGAGAATCACCTCGTTCCGTAACGAAGACATTCCCGTCGCCATGGGAATCGTTATCGATAATTCAGGGTCCATGCGGGAGAAGCGTCCAGCGGTGAACGCCGCCGCGGTTAACCTGGTGCAATCCAGCAATCCTCAGGACCAGGTGTTCGTTGTCAACTTCAACGAAGAGTATTTTCTCGACCAGGATTACACCGCTCAAGTTCCCAAGCTGAAGAATGCGCTGGAACGCATTGAATCGCGCGGCGGCACTGCGCTCTACGACGCGGTGGTGGCTTCCGGCGATCACTTGAAAAAAAGTGGCGCGCTGGAAAAGAAGGTGCTCCTGGTGGTGACCGACGGCGAAGACAATGCCAGCCGCGAAACGCTGGAGCAGGCTTTGCGCCGCCTGGAAGAGAAGAATGGCCCAACGATCTACACCATCGGGCTGCTCGGCGAGGAGCATGCCAAGCGGGCGCGCCGGGCGCTCCGCGCCATGGCGGAGGACACCGGCGGGGTCGCGTTCTTTCCCACGGACCTGACCCAGGTCCAGGCGATCACCTCGCAGATTGCCCACGATATCCGCAATCAATACACCATCGGGTACAAGCCCAGTACGCCGCAGAGCGCCGGTGGCTATCGCACGGTGAAGGTGGAGGCCCGGGCCCACGGCTACAAGAACCTTCAGGTCCGCACGCGTAGCGGCTATTATGCCGGCCAGCGACCGACCGCGGTGGCCGGGCAGGGTGGTACTAAGTAGTGGTCAGGGGCCGGCGCACTCGTCCATTTCCTGTCTTAACTGGGTCTCGTTCGCTTCCTCACCAATGGGACCCACGCGTTGACCGACCGATTCTGATTCACGTAGGCTTGATGGTTCGTGCTTAGGAGCCCATGAAGACTGCCGATATGACCTCCCTGCGAGTCGCCGAAGACATTACCGAACTGGTCGGCGAAACTCCCATCCTCCATCTTCGAAAAATAGTCCCACCCAATGTTGCCGATGTCTATGCCAAGCTCGAGTCCCTGAACCCTGGCGGCAGCATCAAAGACCGCGCCGCGCTGGGCATGATCCTCAAGGCCGAGCGAGCAGGCGTGCTGCAGCCCGGCGCAACCATCTTTGAGGCGACGGCCGGCAACACCGGAGTGGGGCTGGCGCTGATCGGGTCGGGTCGCGGATATAAAACCGTGCTCGCGGTGCCTGAAGGCTTTTCCCAGGAGAAGGTCACGCTCATGGAAGCGCTCGGCGCGGAGGTGATTCGTACTCCGCGTGCGGACGGGATGGAGGGCGCCATCCGCTACGTGAAAGAGCGTGCGGCCAAGACGGCGAACTCGTTCGTCGCGGGACAATTTGAGAACCAGGCCAATCCTGACTTCCATTACGAGACCACGGCCCGCGAATTGTACGAGCAGATGGGCGGGCAGATTGACGCTGTGGTGATCGGCTCCGGCACCGGCGGCACCTTTACGGGCGTGGCCCGTTACCTGAAGGAGCGCAATCCGAGAGCATTGGCGATCGTGATCGAGACCCAGGGTTCGGTGTTGGGTGGAGGGCCAAAAGGCGAGCATGAAGTGGAAGGCATTGGCGCCAGCTTCATTCCCAAGACCTGCGACCTGTCACTCGCGGACGAGGTGATTGCCGTCAGCGATCACGACGCTTTCGACATGGTGAAGAAATTGGCCGCGATTGAGGGTGTTCTCGCCGGATCAAGCGCCGGCGCAAGCGTGTTTGGGGCGATCGAAATCGCGCGGCGACTGGGCCCGGCAAAACGCGTGGCGACGATCATTCCCGATTCCGCCGAGCGCTACCTGTCGAAGGGCATTTTCCACTTCAACGAAAAACGGTGATTCACCACAGAGACACAGAGGCACATAGTTCAAGAAATGTTTGTCACCACGGAGGACACGGAGATCACGGGGACGAAATTACAATAGAAACCCCGTGATCTCGGTGTCTCCGTGGTGAAAAAGAATTCTTTTCTTCTCTGTGCCTCTGTGTCTCTGTGGTGAAATGGTTTTATGCCCAAACGCAATCTTCCTGGCTTCTCTACTCGCGCCATCCATGTCGGTAACGATCCCGACCCGTCCACCGGGGCGGTCTCTCCCCCCATATTTGCCACCTCCACGTACGCTCAGGAAGAGTTGGGTAAAACCAAAGGCTACGATTATTCACGAGCCGGCAACCCCACGCGCACGCGATTGGAGCAGAACCTCGCCTCGCTGGAAGGCGGCATCGCCGCGCCAGTCTTTGCCAGTGGAATGGCTGCGGTGGGCGCGCTATGCCAGTTGATGAAGTCGGGCGAGCACGTCGTCGCCTCCAACAATCTCTACGGTGGCGTGCCCCGGCTGTTCAACCAGGTAATGGCGAACTTTGGTCTCGCATTTACCTACGTGGACACGGCGGACCCGCGCAATGTGGAGCGCGCCATCCGCAAGAACACGCGCTACGTGTACATCGAGACGCCCACCAATCCGCTGATGGGCCTGACCGACATCGCCGCGGTCAGCGCGATCGCGCACCAGCGCGGTTGCGAGGTGGTGGTGGACAACACCTTCATGTCGCCATATTTCCAGCAGCCGATCAGGCTGGGCGCGGACCTGGTGCTGCACTCGACCACGAAGTTCCTCAACGGCCACAGTGATGGGCTGGGCGGCGTCCTGGTGTGCACTACAAAAGAACAAGCGGAGGCGCTGGCGTTCATTCAAAAGGCCGCGGGCGCCATCATGTCGCCGTTCGAGTGCTGGCTGGTGCTGCGCGGGGTGAAGACGCTGGCCGTCCGCATGAAACAGCACGACGAAAGCGGGCGCGTAATGGCCGACTACCTCAGCGGCCATCGCAAGGTGAAGCAGGTTTTCTATCCGGGGCTGAAAAGCCATCCGCAGTACGAGCTGGCGTGCCGCCAGATGTCAGGGTTCGGCTCGATGATCACGTTTGAGACTGGCTCGCTGGGCAATGCCAGGCGTCTGCTGAAGCGGGTGCGCGTCTGCACCATGGGCGAATCGCTGGGCGGAGTCGAGACGCTCATCTCGCATCCGGCAAGCATGACACACGCCGCGATCGGTGAGAAGGGAAGAAAGGCGATCGGCCTTACCGACGGCATGGTGCGGATATCTGTGGGAATCGAGAATGTCGAGGACTTGATTGCCGATCTGGAGCAGGCGCTGGATTAGGCATCGCTTTTCGCTGTTCGCCATTCGCTCTTCGCCGAGACGTTCACCTCGTCATCCTGAGCGGTCGCTACTTTGCCGAAGGCTATCCGCCACAGCACGAGAGCGAAGCCTGCTGCGGCAAGGAAACAGGCGAAACTGAGCACCGGATTGAGTGGCCCCATGAAGGTCGCGAAGCCTGGCGGACGAGGCGGCGTCAACCACACATAAAGGGCGACATTGAAGAGAACGTGGCACGTGGTGACGATGGCCGCCAGTCTCGGGCTCAGCGCCCAGAAGGCCAGGATTCCTCCAGCGAAAGCTGCTATCTCGGTGAAATAGCACCCTTGGTGGGCCACCGTCGTCCCCGGTCCAAACATCAAAAGGCACCACCCGATCAGAGTAATTCCTGTACACAACCAGAGCCTGCAAGCTTGCTGAAACTCGGTCGAGTGCCATCCCAGTATGGCGCATAGAAATAGCACGAGCGGAGCCAGGACCACGATGTCGATCGAGGAGAACCAATGGAGGAAAATGGAGTTTCGCAAGTACGCCACAGCTTCCGCTCGCTGCATCTGGTTACCGGCGAAGGAAGATTGGATCAAGCCCGCAGTGTGTTTCCAGAAACCAAGAGTATCTTCGCCAAGCCGGGAGAAGTTACGAAGCTTATATTCCAGGATTTCTTTTGCATGCAAATTACTGTAATTCCTGATCAATAAATCGCGTAGCTTAGCTTCTGGATGTACGGTCGCGACGCCGGCAAGGTGCATCTTCAGAAGGCGATCTCCGGGAGGATCGTAACGCTGCTGGTAAATCATCCACGGAACATACAAGAGTCCTGCGGCCAGGGAGGCAGCCAGCAGGAACCGGGGACTGGGCAGACGACGCAGGAACAACAGCGTTACAGCTATGCCTAAGAGGCCGAACGCGCTTCCACCGTGGCAAAGCATTGCAAGCCCCGCAGCGGCGCCTAGCGAGGCTCCCACACGCCAGTTGGCGCGAACAGCAGGGAAACGATCGGTAAACAGATAGGCGGGAAGGAGGAAGAGAAAAGCAACCGGCAAAAGCTTCGGCCAGGTGTAAAACGAGTTGAGTATGACAAACCCTGAAACAAATACCGTTGCCAGAACCAGGGCCATCGCCCTGCGACTAACTTTTGAGGCTTCCAGATAGGCCCACAATCCCGCGAGAAAAGTCAGTTGCAGGATGGTTGCCGCCGTCTGGTAAAGCAGTTCGCGAGTGCCATGGGTCCCTGGGTAGGTCCAGAGGACCATACCGGTCTGCAGCGGCGGCCGGTCGCTGGACAACCAATCGCTGGCCAGCGGCCTGGGGACGTGTCCCTGAAAAATGCCATCGGCGAACAGTTTAGGCACGAAGTTGTCGATCCACAGGGACGGAGGACCGAAACGGTGAGCTGCGTAGTCCTGCACCGATGCTGTCCTGCCATACACAAACCCGAGAGAGATGACAAAGCAGGAAGCTAAGCCCACCAGCGCCACGGGCTCCATCAGTCGTCGTAGGGCCCTCAAGCGTATTCGGTTTCTCGCGGTGACCCCAGCGTACACTATCACTGCGCAGGACGACAGCAAGATTACGCAGCTGTAAGCGATTCCTGCCGCCCGGCTAAAGAAGTAGATCCAGAATGCGGCATATCCTACGACGCCCATGGCAAGCAGACCCACGGTGGTCAGATCAAGCGGGTCCTCGACTCCCCGCAGGCAAGCGATGACAACCGTAGCTGCGGGCGGCAGCATCAGCACCACAAAAAGGAGCAAGACCAAGCCTGAGATTCGGCCAGCGAACCGGGCTTCCCTCTTAAGTCCTGGCATCGAATCGGGTTCGATGAAAGCAACCCAGCCATCTCGTCCGGCTGCGTGGTACTCGACCAACAACCGGACGGGCTGCCCCTTCCATTCTGAAGGCAGAGGAAAGTGAAAGAGCCACCAACTGTCCCCCGGAGCATTTGCAACTTGCAGCGGTAACTGATATCCGCTCTGAAGGTTTTCGACTGCCAGGCTGATGCCGGTGGTGCCAGGATAGCCCGCCAGATAGACAGAAAAGAAAGGACCCCCAATCATCGCCTTGGAAGCTGTCCATCCTATGCCATCATCGCCCGACTGGCAGTAAGATCCCCAAGCGATAACTCCGGAGAGAGGACCGCCGGGCGGCCGCGGAGGGTGGTCGGGGACACCGTTGGAGCAAAATCCGCCCTGAGGCTGGTCGGTCGGTATCGACCCGGCTGCTATTGCCTCGACCGAAGAGGCGGAATTACCCGGGACGGTCTGGGCTAGCGCGGCGGGCGTAGTGAGGAAGTACACGCAGCCGAGACATAGAACACAACATGTGAACCGGGACACTTCCGTACCCCCACCCGTCGGCCGCCTCCGCTCAGGATGACACTTGAGGTTGGAAGCTACGTGCTACGTGTCAATTGCCAAATGCTAAGTGCTAACTGCTAACTGCTAACTGCTAACTGCTAACTGCTAACTGCCAAATGCTATTCGAAAAACTTCGTCACGCCCTCTTCCAGAACGCAAATCCTTCGCTCGATGCCACGCCGCTTCGCGTCCGTCTTCAGTCGCTTGACCGGCTCGTCCACCGGCTCGTAGGAGAGGCGAAACGTTCCGTAGTGCATGGGGACCATGCAGCGCGCGCCCAGGTCGAGGAAAGCCTGTACGGCATCTTCCGGACTGGTGTGCACTCTGCGAAACGAATCGGGATGGTAAGCCCCGATGGGAAGCAGCGCGACCTCGGGTTTGAGGCGCTCGCCAATCTCGCGGAAGCCATCGAAGTACGCGGTGTCGCCGGCATGATAAATCGATTGTTCGCCCGAACGCAGCACGTAGCCGCCATAGCCACGGTGCGTGTCGCGCACGATGCGGGCGCCCCAGTGCCGCGACGGAACGTGCGTGACCTCCACATTGCCGAGCTGAAAGCTTTGCCACCAGTCCAGCTCAATGATACGTCCGTAGCCCAGGTCGCTGACCAGGTCGCGAACGTGTCTGGGAACAATGATCGCCGGCCGCTTGCCGGTCTTGCGTCGGGTGAGCCACGCAATCGCGCGTAACGACGGTCGGTGAAGGTGGTCGAAGTGGGCGTGCGAAACCAGCACCGCGTCGATCGCCGGCAGCTCTCGCAGCTTCAATCCCGGACGGCGTAGTCGCTTGAGAACGAAAATCCAGCGCGCGAAGTTGGGATCGACCAGGACGTTCTTGCCTCCGATCTGGAGGAAGAAGCTGGAATGCCCGATGAAGGTTACGCCCAACTCGCCACGACGGGCGAGTACAGGCTTGCGCGGTACGCCGGTACGCGGTGTCAAGGCTGAGTGGCGTACCAGAGTTCCAAACTGCCTGGCTTTACGACGGATTGTGATTCCTAACATTGGGTACTTATTAGACGCTGATCAGCATCCTTCCGATGCGTGAATGAGATCACCGTAGGAACCCGCGAAGAAGAGTAACGGCCCATGATCGTACAAATTGGGTAGTGGTGCAGTTTGAATCATCTTAGGGCGTGTATCGCCACAGCCAGCACCGAAGCAATCCACAACACGCCCACTACTCTGACTGCTGATTGTTTCGGAAGTGAAACCCGACCGTGGTGAAACCATGTGTAAAATTTGATGACGCTGTTTGGAAACAGCGCCCACCACAGCCCGAAGCCAACACACAGAACAAGCCCGATGTAGTCGTCACGCTTCATGCCACCGCCTCAACCTCGCCCCTATGCAACAAGCTAACCAATGCTTTCAAACTCCAAACATGATCCGCTAGCCCAGCTTCAGAGTGTCAGCTTGCTTGACCTTAGCCACTTACTCAGCTTAAATCAAATATTTGGTTCCCTTTGCCGGCAAGCGCCACTTTGCCGCAGCGTGGGGAACCGCGAAACCAAGGAGCAACAATGAAGATCGCCTTTCTCGGGTTAGGCATTATGGGACGTCCAATGGCCTCCAAGCTGGTGGCAGCCGGACATGAGGTCTCGGTGTGGAACCGCAGCGCTCGGCAGCACGTCGACGGCGCTACCACGGCGGTTTCCCCGGCTGACGCGGCCAAAGACGCTGAGATTGTCTGGACGTGCGTGGCCGACACGGCTGCCGTCGAGCGCGTTCTGTTCGCCGAGGATGGGGCCGAGCAGTCGCTACGCGAAGGCATGATCGTCGTCGACTCCAGCACCATTTCGCCCTCGGCGACCCTGCGCTTCGCCGAACGGGTAAACGCGCGCGGCGTCCATTGGGTGGACGCTCCCATCACCGGCTCGAAGATCGGGGCCGAGAATGGGCAGCTTATCTTCATGGTTGGCGGCTCGAACGAAGTGGTCGAAGTGCTTCAGCCGCTGTTCAAGGCGATGGGCAAGCTGGTCATCCACATCGGTGAGACGGGCAAGGGCCAGGCCGCGAAAATCAGCATGAACCTGATGATCGCCCTCATCTACGAGGGATTCGCCGAAGCCTTTGTACTGTCTTCCAAACTGGGGGTCGATCCCCACAAACTCATCGAACTGATTCAGGCGTCCATGGTGCGATCGGGCGTGGTGGATTACAAGGCCCCGTTTGTGTTGCGACGCGATTACTCACCGAATTTTCCGCTGCGTCTGATGCATAAAGACATTCACCTCATGCTCGACACGGCCAAGGAGATCCGAGTCAAGCTGCCGGCGCTGGAAACCGTGGACGAAATCTACGAGTTGTCCAGCGAAGAGGGCTGGGACGATCTTGATTACGCCGCGACACTCGGTCTGCTGGAGAAGTGGGCGGGACTGGGTGGCCAGCCTAAGTAGGCCAACGGCCGGCGTCAGTTCGGCTTAGGTGCATTCACCACATACCAGCGGTTGGGATTGCCCGGCTCGATGTGATTTTTTTCGAAGGCCATCTTGATCCGCCGCCGCAGCTCGCGGCTAACAGCATACTGCGATCCCGGCCGCGTCTTCACCAGCAGCAGGTAATCCACTTCGCTGCCGCTTACTTTCTCGATGCCTGGGACCTCGGGTTTGGCCACGATCATTGCGGCGTAGCCGGGATCGTTCGCCACCTCGTCGGCAACTTCTTTCAGCAGTTTGATCACCTGATCGCTGTCAGCGCCATAGGCCACGGAGATATGCATCGGCAACTGTGTCCAGTCACGCGTGAGATTGGTCACAATGTTGATCTGCCCGTTGGGTACGGTATGCAGGCTTCCGGTGTCGTCGCGCAACACGGTGCGGCGCAAGGTCATGTCCTCAACCGCACCCTGCACGCCGGCAATCTTAATGGTGTCGCCGATGTCGTACTGGTTCTCGACCAGGATGAAGAAGCCGTTGATGAAGTCGTGGACCAGAGTCTGCGCCCCAAATCCTATGGCCAACCCAGCGATCCCGGCGCTGGCGAGCAGAGGTCCCATATTGATTCCCAGCAGCGGCAGGATTTGCAGCGCCGCCAGGAACATGATGACGAACACTCCGACGCTGTAGATGACGCTCGACAGCGTCCGCAGTTGCTGGGCCCTGAGCGCGGACGGCAGCCCTGCACGGTTGCTGAGTTCGGCCAGATGCCGCGATGCGATCCTCAGCAGCCGGGTCAGAATGAACGCAATGATCAGGACGCCGACGACGCGCGGCACCTGGTGGCGCACGAAGTCGATGGTGTCGTCGCCCCAGTCACTGAGCATCCGGAGGTGGGGAAACATCAACATGGCTTGCAAAGGTTGTAGCACTGGGACCAGCATTCTCCTGGGTTCTGAGTTTGACTTCAGAGTAGCGGATGACGCCACAAGTGGCAAAGTTGCTCCTGCCATCGGGGCCCGCGGACGGAATATAATCTCGATTCTTATGACACTCTTATTCACTTTGTTGCGCAGGTCGGTAAAGCTTGCTGTGCTGGCAGCAGTGCTCTTCGTTTTCATGTGTGGAATCGCGGGTTGGGCACAGGCTGCCGACCAATCCGCCCCTCCCGTTCTAGGCGCTCAGCGCGAGAAAGGGGACGCCTGGGAAGCTCAGCAGAGGCGCGAAATGGCGAAACAAGAAAACGTCAAGCGCCAGCAGGATCTCAAGAAGGACACCGACAAACTGCTGGAACTGGCAACCGAGCTAAAGCAATACGTGGACAAGACAAACGCGAACATATTGTCGGTTGAAGTCATCAGGAAGGCCGGGGAAATCGAAAAACTGGCCCACAGCGTTAAAGAGAAGGCGAAAGGGGAATGAGGGAGTGCTTCAGGATTGAGCAAATCGCCCTGGAGTTGTCATTACGAGCGAAGCGAGGAATCTGCTTTTGTTAAAGCTGGAACTACCGCTGACGAAACAGCAGATCCCTCACGGCCTGAAGGCCGTTCGTGATGACAACTCAAAATCACGACCGCCGAATGTTCAATCCGTGGCTGCCGGGCGCTGCTGTAGCAGGCCAAGTTCCGCCGCCACCTTCTCCAGGCGCACGCGATTTTCTTTCTTCATGGGCACCAGCGGCAGGCGATAGATCTCTTCGATGCGGCCCATCATGGCCAACACGGCCTTGGCCGGGCCGGGATTCGATTCGATGAAGTTCGCCTGCATGAGCGGAAGATATTTGCGGAACAACAGCCGAGCGGTGTCCCACTTGTTGCTGAGGGCCGCCTGGGTCATGCGCGCCATCTCCGCCGGGACTTCGTTCGATGCCACGGAGATGATTCCCACTCCACCCAGTCCAATCACGGCCAGCGTGACGGCGTCATCGCCCGAGAAAACCAGGAAGTCCTCCGGCACCGTGGCGCACACCTCGGCGATCTGCGAGATATTTCCGCTCGCCTCTTTCACCCCGGCGATGTTGGGGACCTCGGCCAGGCGCAGCAGGGTGCTGGTCTCGATGTTGGTTCCGGTCCGCCCCGCGATGTTGTACAACACCAGAGGCTTTTCCGACGCTTCGGCAATGGCCTTGAAATGCTGGTAAACGCCTTCTTGCGTGGGCTTGTTGTAGTAGGGTGTCGCGGTGAGGACATAATCGACCCCCGGACGCGCCGAGATTTCCTTCGCCTTGGCCACAGCTTCGCGCGTGTTGTTCGAGGTGGCGCCCGCCATGATGGGTACGCGGCCCGCCGCCGTCTCGATGGTCACGTCAATCACGCGGAGCCATTCCTCATGGGACAAAGTCGGCGTTTCCCCGGTCGTGCCGCACGGGACCAGGAAGTCGATGCCCGAATCCACCTGCCAGCGCACCAGTCCGCGCAGCGCTGCTTCATCGAGACTTCCATCCAGTTTGAAGGGAGTGACTAGAGCGGTACCGCATCCACGCAATTTCATCTCAGCAGGATAATCCTAAGAGCCGTGAATCTCAAAAGACAGAATTCACCACAGAGGCACAGAGACACAGAGAAGAAAGAAAGTCTCTTTCTCACCGCGGAGAACACGGAGCGCACGGAGCAGAAATAACAATAGAAACTCCGTGATCTCCGTGTCCTCTGTGGTCAAAAAAGAATTTCTTCTCTGTGCCTCTGTGTCTCTGTGGTGAAAAAAGCAGTTTAGATCTGCGCGAAGATGTCTTTGAAGTCGTAGAACCCTTTCTTCCCGGCGATCCACTCGGCCGCCAGCACGGCGCCCTCGGCGAAGGTGCGGCGCGACTTGGCCTCGTGCGTCAGCATGAAGCGGTCGCCCGCTGAGTTTAGTTCCAGCGTGTGTGTTCCGGTTACTTCGCCCTCGCGTTGGGAGGATATCTCGACGCGGGCACCAGCCGCCTGCTCCAACAAGCGCTGCATCGAAGCGGCGGTTCCCGACGGAGCGTCTTTCTTGTGGATGTGATGGATCTCGGTGATGTGGCCCCTGTAGCTGTGCGCCAATGCTGGTGCGGCCGCCCGCACAATCTGGAAGAACAGATTCACGCCGTAAGAAAAATTGCTGGCGAACACGAATCCTGTGCCTGCCTGCTCGACTGCACTTCGGACGCGCTCCATCTCGCTATACCAGCCGGTCGTGCCGACCACCATCGCTTTCTGGGCGCGAAGGCACGCGTCGATATTCCGCAGCACGGCTTCTGGCGCAGTGAAATCAATCACCACATCAAAATCGCGCAGATGTTCAGGAGTGAGCCACGCGCCATCGGGATTCACGTCGACGTCGATCATCTGCACGTGATGTCCGCGCTCGCGCCCAACCTCGGCGACCAGGGAGCCCGTCTTACCCGGACCCAGCACAAGCAATCTCAGCGATCCACTGTTCAATCGAACACCTCCGGATCGGCCCGGGTAAAGAATTTGGCGTGCAATCGCCGCACCGCTTCCGGCACATCGGTTTCGTCGATCACGAACGTCAGGTTGATCTCCGACGCTCCTTGCGAAATCATGCGCACGTTGATGTTGCCAATGGCGTCGAAAACTTGCGCTGCAACGCCGGGCGTGTCGCGCAGGTTCTCGCCCACCAGGCACACGATGGCGTTGCGGCCGGAGTACTTCACGAAAGCGAGCTGCTCAAGGTCGGCGGCGATCTGGGGAATGGCTTCATTGGAATCGACGGTGAGAGAAATGCTGACTTCCGACGTCGATACCACGTCAACTGCACAGCGATGGCGGGCGAAGACTTCGAACACCTTGGCAAGAAAGCCGTGGGCCATGAGCATGCGCGCTGCAACGATTTCAATAATGGTGATACGGTTCTTGGCCGCGATGGCCTTGAACAGCGAATGCGAGCGGGGCGCCCTCGACAGGATGCGCGTGCCCTCGTTCGCCGGGTTACGCGAGTTCAGAACCAGCACCGGGATGTTCTTTTCGACCGCGGGAAGCACGGTTGCGGGGTGCAACACCTTGGCGCCGAAGTAGGCCAGTTCGGCGGCTTCTTCGAAGCTGATGACTTTGATGCGGCGCGCCTCGGGACAGATACGCGGGTCGGTGGTCTTCATGCCATCCACGTCGGTCCAGATCTCGATGCGTTCGGCGTCCAACCCTGCGCCGACCAGGGCGGCGGAAAAATCGGAACCGCCGCGGCCGATTGTGGTTGGAATACCTTCCCCCGTTGCACCAATGAAGCCTCCCATGACTGGCACTCGATGCTGGGCAAGCAGCGGCTTGACGTGACTTTGCAGGCGCTCGTTGATCTCCTCGACCTGAGGCGTGGCCCGGCCGTGCTGCGAGTCGGTGATGATCACCTGACGCGCATCCACCAAAATTGCCGGGATGCCGCGCGCCAGAAAAGCAGCGGTTACAATCATGCTCGACAGGCGCTCTCCAAAAGAAACCACATAATCGGAGGTTCGCGGCGTGAGCTCACCGACTGCGGCAATTCCCCGTAGCAACTCGTCAAGCGAATCGAACTGCATCCCCAACTCACCGTGCAATTCGGTATGCAGGCCGGTGCCGAGCAACTCGCCCGCGACCAGGTAATGGCGCTCGCGCAGATGGCGGCAAATGTCGTGCGTCTGCTCGCGCTCCCCTTTGCCGGCCGCCGCCGCCATGGCGAGTAACTGGTCCGTGACCTTGGCCATGGCGCTCACCACCACGAAGGGCCGCTCCGGCAAGCGTGCTTTCACAATGGCCGCGACGCGATCGATGGCGGCGGCATCCTCCACCGACGTGCCGCCAAACTTCATGACGATCACGGCAGCACCACCGGAGAAGGAAGTGGAAGCTCTGGCATCACGACAGGAAGCCCTGCGCCTTGAGGAGTTCAGCGTTGAGAATGGCGGCGCCAGCGGCGCCACGAATGGTGTTGTGCGAGAGCACAGTGAACTTGTAATCGAGCACACCGCAGGGGCGCAGCCGTCCCACGCTCACGGTCATCCCGCCGCCGCGGTCCACATCGAAGCGCGGCTGCGGCCGGTCGGGCGTGGCGTCGTAAAAGATCGGTTGCGCAGGCGCCAGCGGCAATTTCAGTTCCTGAGGAGTTGAGCGAAACTCGTTGAAGGCCGCGATCAGTTCTTCAGCCTCGGCCTTCTGCTTCAACTTTACCGACACCGATTCGGTGTGACCGTCCTCCACCGCAACCCGATTGCAGTGCGCTGTCATGCGAAAGGTTGCAGGCTCGACCCGGTCGCCCCCTAATTGCCCGAGGAGTTTGCGGGTCTCCTCCTCCATCTTTTCTTCTTCCTTGGCGATGTAGGGGATGACATTGCCGAGAATGTCGAGGGAAGCAACTCCGGGATACCCCGCGCCGCTGACGGCCTGCATGGTCGTAACGAAAAGGGACTCGATGCCAAATTTCCGATGCAACGGCGCCAGCGCAACGACCAATCCAATCGCCGAACAGTTCGGGTTGGTGACAATGAAGCCGCCCGACTGTTTGCGCCAGCATTGCTGCTCGATCAAGGCAATGTGTCCGGCATTCACCTCGGGCACGACCAGGGGAACGTGTTCCTGCATCCGAAAGGCACTGGAATTGCTAACTACGGCGCAACCGGCCGCAGCAAACTGCGGCTCGAGATCGCGCGCGATGCCCGCATCCAGCGCGGCGAAGATGACCCGTGGGGCGCCTTCCGGAGCGGCATTCGACACCTGCATCTGGAGTACAGGTTTGGGGATGGGAGTCTTCAAACGCCAGCGCACGGCGTCGCCATAGGCTTGTCCAGCGGAACGATCAGAAGCCGCCAGCCACGCAACTTCGAACCAGGGATGGGCTTCGAGCAACTGTAGGAAGCGCTGGCCGACAACGCCGGTAGCGCCCAGAATTCCAACGGGAATTTTCTGCTGAGGCATGGTGGTGAAAGACAAAGTTATACCACGTTCGGGGACCGATAGAGGCGGGCAGCGAATGCGATAACTATCGCCGTCAACGGTGGGACAGGCGCAGACTCAAGACGATTTCCTGCGCCAGTTCTTCGACCGTCTTGCCGGTTGCGTTCACGGTGAGATCTGCGGAGCGGTAGAACGGCAGGCGCTGAGCGTAAAGGGCGCGAAAGGCCTCGGGCGCAGCGGCCAGTGGCCGGGAGCTTTGCGGCGAGTGCTGGTCGGCGTCCCGGCAGCGCCGCAGCAGTTCCTCGATCTCAGTTTCCAGGAAAACCACGCGCGCTCCCCGGCTTCGCAGAAGGTCTGCGTTTACTGATTGGACGAACGTGCCGCCGCCCAGTGCGATCACAGTTGGACCAGATGCCTGTTGCAGCACCGAGCGCAAGATGTCGGTTTCGATTTTGCGAAAACCGGACTCGCCGCGCAGTTGAAATATTTCGCGGATTAACAGCTTCTCTCGCAGCTCAATTTCGTAATCGAGGTCGAAGAACGACCAGCGCAGAAGATTTGCCAGGACGCGGCCAACCGTGGTTTTGCCGGTGCCCATGTAACCCGAGAGCGCAACCATTTCAGGGCTGGGAACTTGCCGATCGGCTTGATCGTCTATGCACACAAGAGTGGAGGGTCACAATACGTGCTGTCATAACCCGGGAAGTATGATTGCAAGCTGTTTGTTGTTCCTGAATTCTAGCACCGTAACGAACCCGCCTGGGGGAGGTTGCAGGCTGTGATACGGAGGTTGTAGAAGCCCTGCAACCATTGGGGGATGAGTCACAAATCAACTTCGACTACTCTGTGCTGCATGCAACTCATACAGATTGGCGTGACCAAGCAGAAGACCATCATGGACCTGATACAAGAGATGGCCGCGAATCAGTTTTCCGAGATCGAGCAACTGAAGGCTGCTGCCCGCTCCAGAGCGAAAAGCAGGCGGACTCGATGCACCGCCCGGCGCTCCCGTTCTTCCCATCCCCGGCAGTAACTGCGCACCTTGCGCTTGCCTGCTGTAGCTTTGTGACTACCCTCGTCTGACCCTGCCTGCATCTTGCAACCCTACAGGCTTTCGCGAGATCTCCTGTCCACCCTCCCGCAACACGCTTTCGATAAATGAGGTAGCATCGCAGGAGAGGTGCTACCAATGTCATATCGCAATGGGGACAAATCGCGCGAGCATCGGCTTCGCAAGGCGCGCCAAAAAATGCGGATAAAAACCCGCGGCTTGCAAACCAAGGGCGAAGCCAAGAACCAACCGGCTGCTACCAGCGCCGCCAAAAAGTAATCGTAAAATCGCTTCTGAGTTGCGGGCCTGCCCGGGCGAAGCTTTACCGTGAGATCGCTTGCTACTCCATGGATTGATCGCCTTCCGGCAAGCAGCAACTCCCAGGCTACGCGCTCATCGCCCGCTCCTCGTCTGTCGCGGAAGCCGTGCGATCGCACTTCTCAACCCCCGCAAATTTTTCGGGACCGGCAATCTGAAGGACAGACTGCAAGTTTGTCAGAGCGACCAGTCTTCGCACACATGCCGAGGGCCGGACGATGCGCAACGCCTTCTGCTGGCGTTTTGCCCAGCATTGCAACTCGACCAACAATCCCAGGCCCGCGGCATCGAGTGCGCCGATGCCACTCAGATCAAGAGCGAGGCAGTTTTCGCTGCGCGACGTTGCCATGCAGCGCAACGTTTCCGCCTCCAGCCCGAGCACAATACGGCCCGAGCAGCGCAGCGTCACCTTGGGGTGCATAGCGTGGATGTCAATTCTCAACATGGTTCCATCCTGACCAGCTCGGGGTTGCGGGCAAGAATCCTTCCCTATTCTTCAGTAGTAAGAGACGTGGATTTCGGTCGATCAGTTAGCTCAGTATCCATGAACTTGATTGCAACAAGATGAAAACCGGGACAAATGACTTGCGGTTTGCGACAAAGCTGTTTCCGCCTAATATTCGCGCGAGTCCTCCGTCCACTGGCATACCCGATCGCGTTCTTTCGCCGTGGGGCGTGCCTGTCGGTGAATCAGCGTGTACTTTGGGTCCGGCATGTCACCCTTGGTCAATTGCTCGCAGATTTCCTCGAGCTTATCTGTCTTTATGTTTATCGGATAACCACCCCATTCCGATAAATTCATCGCCCTCCGGGCTTGGTGCACATCGTGAGCGATGACCCACGAGACGGGAGCGACGTAACTGTACCAAGGCCAGGAGGTCCCGTCGGAGTGGCAGTTCTTGCAGGACCGCTCGAAGACCGCCTTCACCTCCGCGGGCATCGCCAGGGTTGCATAGATCGTTTGCGATGGATCCACTCTGGGGTTGGTCCGATTCACGGGAATGAACTGAATAGCCGCAAGTAGAACCAGGGCCGCAAGTCCAATTCTCCTCGTCAGAGGCACACTCAAAATTTTTCTCACGGACTCAGTGGACCTCGTCACGCTCAATGCAACGACTTCACATAGCAGATCACCTGCCAGATCTGAGGATCGCCCAGCTTCACCCAGGATGGCATACCCTGGCCCCGGTTCCCGTTCACCAGCAACCAATGAAGGTCTCCGTCGGTGGCCTCTTGCTGCACCCGCGAGCTCTTCAGGGAAGGCCGCTTCTTGGTTCCCTCCGCGTCCTTGCCATGGCAGTGGGCGCAGTGCTCGAGGAAGATCAGGCGGCCGGCCGCCACGGCGTCCGGCTGCTCGCGATAGGGATTGATGCGCTCGTGGTCACGCTGCGGAACGTTTGTCAGCCATGCGCCATTGGAAGTGGCGAATACAGCCATCGCGCACCAGAAAATGAGAAACCCTGTGATCAATAAGAGAGTCGGCTTGCTGGTCATTGCCCACTCCGATGGAAGTGGCTGAAGAACTGTTGGAATTCGTAAGCCACCGAGAAGCGATACAACACGGGAAGGCTGTAGCCATTCAGCCCAAACTGCGGTGAAAACGCCAGTGTCATCCCATGCGGAGCAGACCAGGTAACGGTCGGGCCCAGGTAATGCGAGGTCAGGTGCAGACCGAAGCCGTCGGTATCGCCCAAGCCACCGTACATTTCGACGCCCGCTTGAAACTTCTCCGGGCAAAAGGTGCACTCGTGCGCGCTGGCGGCTCGTTGCAAAGGACGGCTCGCCGCGAGGGCATAGCCGAACTCCCAGGGATCGCCCACCAGATTTTTTTCTGCAATGAAGTTTTCGCTGATGTTCCAACCGCGAACGTTGCTGCCCAGAATCAGCTTGAGCTCCATCTCGCGTTCTTTATCCACGTGCGCCAGCCCGTTTGGCGTCAGCAAATCGTCCCTCCCGTCGTGACCGACGACCTCTCGCAGGCTCTTGTCGGCGCTGATGTCCTCGAATTCGGCATAGAGCACGGGATTGATCCAGTGCTCACCAGCCAGCGGGCGGAAGCGGTTCTCCCAGCGGAATCCAGTAAAGATGGTGCTTTCGTTCTGCGTGGCTTGTCCATCAAGATAGAACTCTGTCGTCCACCATCCCTTCAGGCCATACTCGAACTCGATATTGGAGCCAATAAAGCTGTTGCCACCCGGAGGATTGCCGACTGTGTTGGACAATTCGATGTCCAGGTTCCCCGGCTCCTCCATTTCCTGCGAATAGGTCGCGAAGTAGGGATATTCCTGAGCATGACTTTCGAGACAGAATGGCAGCACCATTCCCACCAGCAGCAGCGCGGCATAGCCGGCGCGCCTTAGTAGGGCACGGCGAGGCGATTGGAGAACCGATAGCAGGGACATGTTTTTCCAGTTGCGACTTGGTCGCATCTAGTGCTAACCTGTCCATGCTGGCGGGAAACACAGATTGCTGTCAAGCCATGGCTGAAGATTTCGTCGCAGCCTTCTTGCGACCAGTTGCAACACCGGAGGACACGACCGCATGCCTCTGCCGGAAACCCAGATTCCAGGCCGTCTACAGGCCTACTTCAGCGAGCGCGGCATTCGCATCACGCAGCAGCGGCGTGCCGTCCTGCGCGTCATCGAAACCGCCACCAAGCATCTTGATGCCGGCCAGATCTTGCGCAAGGTCCAGCGAGTGGATGCTTCCGTGGACCGCAGCACGGTGTATCGGACCTTGCAACTGCTCAAACGGCACGGATTGATCGACGAACTCGACTTAATGCACATTCGCGGGGAAGGCCATTACTACGAACGCAAAATGAACCGCGAGCACATCCATATCGCCTGCTTGCGCTGCGGCAAAATCACGGAATTCGTAACCAGTACCTACGAGAAACTAAAGCAGCAAGTAGAAAAAGACTGTCACTTTAAGATTCTGGTCTCCCGCTTGGAGGTTGGCGGCTACTGTTCGGCTTGCCGGCAATAAGAGCAGAACGCGCCGCGAGAAGTGCGGAACGAGAGAAAGCAGTTTGCTGTAAACTAGCTGACTCTTGCTCCTGTTACGGCAGTCCTTGCGAGGTGTACCGATGCGCAATCTGTTTCTGTTCGTACTCCTATGTGCCTCCCTCACCCTGGCGCAAGCCCAGAATTCAAGCGGGATCACGCCCTTTGTAACCGTCAGCGCACCAGTCTTTGTGGTAAATCACGTCCGGATCATTGATGGAACGGGCGCAGCGCCGCAGGAAAACCAGGCGATCGTGATTGCCCATGGCGAAATCCAGTCAATCGGGCCTGCTTCCACGGTTCAGGTCCCCGCCGGCGCGCAGCAATTCGATCGCGCCGGATACACGATCATTCCTGGCCTGGTTGGAATGCACGATCACCTCTATTACACAGACTCGATCTCGGTACAACGCGGCCCCGACGGCAAGATTGGGGAGCCGGGACTCTACGTCGCAGAAATTCCTTACACCGCGCCGCGACTCTATCTGGCCGCGGGCGTCACTACCCTGCGCACCACCGGCAGCGTGGAACCGTATACCGACATCAAGGTCAAGCAGCGCATTGATGCGAACCTGATGCCGGGCCCGAAAATTGACGCAACCGCACCATACCTGGAAGGCGCCCCCACAGTATTCGCGCAGATGCATGAGCTCACCGGGCCTGATGACGCGAAGCGCCTGGTCGACTACTGGGCCGCCGAGGGGATGACCTCGTACAAGGCTTACATGAACATCACGCGAGAGGAACTAGCAGTGGCAATCCAGCAGGCCCATGCGCACAAACTCAAGCTGACGGGTCATCTCTGCTCCGTAACCTGGCACGAAGCCATCGCCATGGGCATCGACGATCTGGAGCATGGGCCGGTTTTCACCGCCACCGACTTTGTACCGGACAAGAAGCCTGACGTTTGTCCACAGGGGACCGGCGCTCGCGACAGTTGGGCCAAACTCGAGGTTAATGGCCCGCAGGTGCAAGCGCTGGTCCATGATCTCGTCGCGCATCATGTGGCAGTGACGTCCACGCTGCCGGTGTTTGAGGCCTTCGTGCCCGGGCGGCCGAAATTGCAGCAGAGAGTGCTGGATGCCATGTCGTCTGAATCCGCGCAGAGTTATCTCGCCGCGCGTGCCCGGGTGGCAATGGATTCGCCCATAACAACTTTGTTCAAAAAAGAGTTGGAGTTTGAATTTGCGTTTGTGAAGGCTGGCGGTCTGCTCCTCGCAGGTCCCGACCCGACAGGGAATGGCGGCACGCTTCCTGGATTCGGCGATCAGCGCGAAATCGAACTGCTGGTCGAGGCTGGATTCACTCCAGTCGAAGCCATCCGCATCGGGACCGGGAACGGCGCGATCTACCTCGGCAAGCAGGACCGCATCGGTACCCTCGCGGCTGGCAAAGATGCCGACTTTGTCCTGATCAAGGGCGATCCCTCCAGGAAAATCGAAGACATCGAGAATGTCGAGACGGTGTTCAAGGATGGAGTCGGCTATGACTCGAACAAACTGATCGAGAGCGTACGAGGCCAGGTCGGAATCAGGTAGTGGCCGGCATTGCGGGTAGTGCGGCGTTTGGGCGCGGCGAACGCGGCGCTGAACTTGGACTATTCATGAGCACATGTAATTTCTTGGAGTGTCATCCTGAGCGACGAGGTCGCCGTGGCGACCAAGGAGTCGAAGGAACCCTTTGGTCGCCACGCAGTTCACTTTCGCTGCGCAACCAAGCCACATTCGGATTTTTGCGGTAATAGGGGTCCTTCGACTCCGTGCCCGCCCGACCCGCAAAAGAAGCGGGTCGGAAATTCTTTGCGGGCGCTCCGCTCAGGATGACATACCGGAATCGCTCTAATCCCATAATTTCTTGCGCGCGCTTCAGGCTTTCGAATGTTGCACCCTGGTTGGTTGACCCTCTCTCTCGCAGCCCCCTACAATCAAAGATTCTCCACCTGCACAGGGAAGGTCTCATGCCGCTTCAGCTGTTTAATACTCTGTCCGGAAAAGTCGAGGAATTCCATCCGCTGGAAGACAACCTGGTCCGCATGTATGCCTGCGGGCCCACGGTTTACGACTACGGCCACATCGGCAATTTCCGCACCTTCATCGTGGTGGATACCCTGCGGCGATTTCTCAAGCAGAGCGGCTACAAGCTGAAGCACGTGATGAACATTACCGACGTGGATGACAAGATCATCCGCAACGCCGCGCGCGACGGCGTCAGCGTGCAGGAGTACACCAAAAAGTACAAGCAGGCGTTTCTGGAAGATGCCGACGCGCTGAACATTCAGCATCCCGAATTTTTGGTGAGTGCCACCGACCACATTCAGGAGATGGCGCACTTCATCAAGGGTCTTGAGGAGAAGGGCTTCGCCTACCGCACCGAGGACGGCTCCTACTACTTCCGCATCGCGAAATTTCCCGAGTACGGCAAGCTCTCGAAGAAGGACTTCGCCGGGATGAACGATGGCGCGCGGGTGGACGTAGACGAATACGACAAGGACAACGCCCGCGACTTCGCACTGTGGAAAGCGCCGAAACCGGGCGAGGCGATCTGGGAGACCGAGATCGGCCCCGGCCGCCCGGGCTGGCACATCGAGTGCTCGCAAATGTCGATGAAGTACCTCGGCGAGAGCTTCGACATTCATGCCGGCGGCGAAGACCTCATCTTTCCGCATCACGAAAACGAAATCGCGCAGTCGGAGGCGATTGACCGGCAAGCCATTCGTGCACTGTCTGGGTGCATGCGCGCTTCCTGCTGGTGGAAGGCGAAAAGATGGCCAAGAGCGCGGGCAATTTCTTCACCGTCCGCGACCTCATCCTGATGGGACACAAGCCATCGTCCATCCGCTTTCTGCTGATGTCGGTCCCGTACCGCAAGCAGCTCAACTTCACCTTCGATGGCCTGACCCAGGCGGCCAACTCGGTCGAGCGCCTGCGCAATTTCAAGCTGCGGCTGGAGACTTCGCAGTTCGCCGATGACGGCAATGTGATCATCGCCGAAATCGCGGAGAGGACCTCGGCCGAAATGCGCGCTGGGCTTGACGATGACCTGAATACGGCCCGCGCGCTGGGCGCAGTTTTTGACATGGTGCGCGACGTCAACGCTGCTGCCGATGCGGGGGAAGTACGGAAGGCCAACGTGCCTCAACTGCTCAGGGTCCTCGAGGAATTCGAAGAGATCTTCGCGGTGCTGAAGGACGACGATGCTGCCAAAGTGCGCGCGACAGTCGAGTGGGCAAAGGCAGAAGGTCTGGAGGACAAGATCAGTCCGCAGACGGCCGAGCTTGCCAAAGCAGCGGCCCTTTCCGATGCCGACGTCGAACGACTCGTCGCCGAGCACTCGCAAGCTCGCAAGACCCGTGATTTCGCGCGCTCGGACGCCATTCGAGCGCAGTTGGCGGAGAATGGCATCATCCTGGAAAACACCAAAGACGGCGTGCGGTGGAGACGGAAGTAGGCATCAGAGCAGTGCCAGGCGGCCCGAACCTTTCTCTGGGGCACCAGACGACTGGAAGCAGTGGGATAATTGTCCTAAGACGCGACAGCCAAAAGGAAGGTGCTCATGCCCCGCAAGTCGGTGAAGAGCTTGACGATAAATCAGAACGTCCGATGCCAGCGCATATACCCCGTGGAAGGGTCGGCCAAAACAATCGCCGACCTAAAAACCATCGCTTTCGCCCTGACGAGAGACGAGGCCATACACCTTGCGAGGGTACTGCTCGCAGCAACGCAGGAATGGGACAACATCCTTGTTACTGGATTCAGGCTACAGGAACGCGAGGATGGGACGTTTCCAATTACCGTGACCAGCTTTCAGAAGCCGAAGTAGCTTCCGCTGCTTTTTGGGTCCGTAAGAACAAGCCCGCCAAGTCGAGCAAACCTGCGCGGAACTACACTTCCGATTCCAGTTCGGGCAATCCCACCGCTTGCTCGCCCGGTTCACGGCTGTGAACCTTAGCGGTCGTCACCAATGCCACGGCGGCGATGATCACGACGCTCCCGGCAAATATGTATCCATCGAAGCGCTCATGCAGCACCAGCCATCCCAGGAAAACCGCGATAACGGGATTTACGTAGGCATACGTCGCCACCTTCTGCGTGGACACATGCTTCAGCAACCAGATGTATGCTGTGTAACCGACCCAAGACCCAAAAACCACCAGGTAGAGCACCGCCATCAGTGCGCGGGATGTCAGCACGATGCGATGCTGCTGACCCAAAGCCAACGCAACCAGGGTATTGCCGATTGCCGCAAAGGACATTTCCCAGCCGGTTGCGGTGAGCGGGTCAACTTTCATTTGCCACTTGCGCGACAGCACCGAGCCGATGGCCCAGCTCATCGAGGAGAACAGGAGAGTGAACGAAGCCACCAGTTGCGTTGTGCCAAGCGTATTGCGCTCGGCAAACTTGGGCCAGAACAGAATGGCAATACCCGCAATGCCCAGCGCCAGCCCGATCAAACCGCGGCGCGAAAGCCGGTCTCCGCGGAAGACGAAAGTTTCCAACACCATAAACCAGATTGGCGTGACCGCTACGATCAGCGCGGCAAGCCCGGTCGGCACCCATTGCTCTGCCCAGGCCAGACCCCCGTTGGCGGCTACCAGTAACAGGCACCCGATCGTCGCCAGCCGGATTGCCTCGTTCAAGGTGATGCGAACCGTGCGGCCCATGGCAGCACATGCTGCCAGCATCATCGGGCCCGCAATCAAGAATCGCAGGGCACACATCACCGCGGGTGGAAGATGCTCGTCGTCGGCAATTCCGATCGCCAGGTAGGTCGAGCCCCAGAACAGGTACACCAAGGCAAATGCGGCGATCACTTGCAGACGGTGATTGCGATCGGTGGTCATAAAGATGAGATGGCCCAGCCCAGGCCAGCTCGCGGTGCTCGTGCCTGGCCTCAGGCTAGGCGGCCGGCTTTTGGTCTTGATGGCGTAAGCGGTGCCCTGTAATCAAGATATAGTGGACGCCGGAAATGGTCGCGAATGTAAAGGTCGCGTAGAGAAAGAACGTTTCCAGGTACAGCACCCAAGGCACGCGCAGCACTTGTGCCAGTACAACGAAGAAAACAGCGGCGATCTGACAACCGGTGTTCAGCTTGCCATAAATACTGGGCCGGAAGTCGCGAAACCCGACGGTGGCATACAAAACCATGGCGGTGGCCACGATGCACAGGTCGCGGCTGAACACCAGAATGGTGTACTTCCACGGGATCTTCTTGACAAACGAAAGCACCAGAAACAGCGAGCTCAGCAACAGCTTGTCGGCGATGGGATCCAGGTATTGCCCAAGCATGGTCTGCTGGTGCAAGGCCCGCGCCAGCAACCCGTCGAGGGCATCGCTCAAGGCCGCCGCCACCAGCAGACCAAGCGCCCAAAGCCAGTTTCCATCGAATACCGTAATGATGACAAACGGGATGAAGATCAGGCGCAGCAGGGTGATCTGGTTCGGCGCAGTCCAGAATTGGCTCTTCAAGCGGCTACCTCGAAAAAGAAGTCTGCTACCTCAAGATGTTCCAGGAGCGCGGCGACCTTCCGATTCTGACGGCTTTGTCTCCGGCTGGCAACCGGGTAACGGAATTTCCCAAAGCACGGTGGGTACTCTTTTTTCCCCAGCACGACTTCCAGTGATGCTCATCACAACGGCAGAGGCCAGAAACCAGTAGAGTCAGGCATATCGGGAGTCGTACTCGCCTCATGGTTTCGCTGACCAAGTTCGTCATCCGCAGTCTGGAATTCGCGAATCGTCTGTTGCCGGCGCGCAGGCCCAAGCATCTGCTGACCGGCAAACGCGGCGAACTCGAAGCCTACCTGCACTTGCGGGGCCTGGGTTACAAAATGGTTGCCGCGAACTTTCGTGTCCCGTATGACCGAGGGGAAATCGATCTGATTGGATGGGACGCCGGCGTGCTCTGCTTCATCGAGGTGAAAACCCGGACCAAGGAGGGGTTAGAGCCACCAGCGACGGCAGTTGATCGCAGCAAGCGGCGGCACATTTTATCGGTCGCTCGCCGATATGTCCGTCGCATCCCCGGCGACCGGCCGCCGTGTCGCTTCGACATAGTCAGCATTATTCTGGAGGGGGAGGGCGGCAAACCCCAGATCACGGTGCACAAGGGAGCCTTCTCCTGGGACACCGATAAGCCACGAAACTACTGGCATCGAGACTTCCGCGACCGACACTTCTGGCGGCGACGAAGATGACCAACCCAGCTTCGAGGCCGCTCCTGGGCAATTCACTTCGGAGCAATAGAACGCTTCTTCGGTCTCTAGCTGCTGGCGGAACGTCACTTGCCCACATACCGCCAGCCCGCTAGAATAAAGCAGTCCCACCGCGTAGGCGCGTAGCTCAGTTGGTTAGAGCGCTACCTTGACACGGTAGAGGTCAGGAGTTCGAGTCTCCTCGTGCCTACCATTTCATTCAACAACGTATGAAAGTGCGTAGTGCCGGGCGCGCGATATTGCGCAACGGTATAGCGCTATTCCTCGGTGCTGAATTCCCAGCCGCAGTATTGGCCTTCCGCCGCTTCGGGAGGGCAATGCAGGCAGGTGGTGCGGATACGGGAGTCGATGGTTTGGGCAAAGGTTTCGAATTCGACCGTGCCCACACTCTTGCAAGGGAAATCAGGAAGCCCCTTGCGGCGCCGCGTTTCCTGGACCCGGCAAACGTCCATGAAGAAGCGCAAGCGCTTTCTGTCCTCGGACCATTCCACGCGCTGGGCGTTGATCAAACCATAGAGGCGCAATCCCAGCGCCTTTTCCAGCGCCTCGAGACCGCCCTGCTGCGGGACATGAAACGTGGTCATAATGCGCTGTGCCTCAGCCGCAGCAAATCGTTTCCAGGAACGGGTATCCAGTTCGATGGCGGTTTCCGTGCCGAAGCGCTCTTCCGCAGCCAGAAACCAGCAGCCATCGTGCGCCAGCCAGTTCTTGGCAAACATTTCCAGCGCGCGCAGAAGATCCTCACGGCCCATCGAATCGAAGGCTGTTTTAGAGTTATCGGTCATATTCGCTTCACCCATCTATCTAATCAATGATCGCACACGGCGCCCGGCCCGAACAGCATCGCAGTTCAGGTTCGCAAACTGCACGGCTTATCCTGCATTATTCATGAGTGCACGTAATTTCTTGGATTGTCATCCTGAGCGACGAGGTCGCCGTGGCGACCGACGAGTCGAAGGAACCCTATGATCGCTCGCAATCCCAAACGTGTTGCTGCGCCAAGCGGCCACGATGTGATTCTTGGCAGCTATAGGGGTCCTTCGACTCGCTCCGCTCGCTCAGGATGACAGACAGAAAAGCAGGCTCTTTGTCTTCGCGCTCGCCCGACCCGTATAAACCGCCCCTTACTCCTCGTTCAGCAACTCACTTCGACACAACCCCGGCCTGCGGGCTAACGCTCACGTCAAATTCGATTTTCAGTTCGTCTTTCACTTTCACCGAGCCTCCGGCAATGCTGATGGGAGTAATTCCAAACTCTCGCTGTTTGAAAGTGGAGCTTCCCACGTATCTTCCGTTTTCAGTTCGCACGTTCACCACCACGGGACGTGTGACGCCATGCAGCGAGAGCTGGCCACGAACCAGCAGACGATCGGGGCCGGCTTGCTCGACCCCGGTGGATTCAAAGGTGATTCGCGGGAAGCGCGCCACATCCAGGACCTCAGGGCCGACCATGCGCTCCTGGACCTGCTGCCGCTTGTCTGGTGACATCTGCGGGTCCAGTACCTTCAGGCGCCGTGACTCAACTACGAACTTCACGCGACGAGTGCCTTCGTCGACGGAGCCTTCAGCGATGGGCGCCTCCACTTCATGATTGTCACCGAAGGCGGAGAACGCCCCTGCTTTCGACACGTGTACGATCAACTTCGAGTTGCCTGTATCGATGGCGCGAGTCTGTCCGAATGCCTGCACGAAGCCGAAGATGCTGACGACAATTGCAAGCGTCCGAGTGGAAATCTTCCTTCCGCGCATCGATATCCTCCTCATTGGCTGCCCATGCAGCTTCAGCAAAAAGTTTGGCCTCGCTGAGGCGCCAAGTTGTCAGAGAATTGTAAAGATTCTGTCCGCCTCTGTTTGCATGACAAGGCATACAAAACGATTTAATCCAGGGGACACTACCCTACTAGAACCACATAGTCTTTTCCGGAACCGGGGCTTGGCCTTTGGTTTGCGTGGCCGCCTTGGCCCGGAAAACCCCACCCACAGGAGCATCGGTCAAGATGCGCTCTGGCTCTTTGAATCCCAGATGCTCAAGCATTCCGATACAGCAGGCGGGGTTGGGAAACCAGACGCAGGTGGTGTCGCAAACGCGGTTGTCGGGTGGTCCGCTCTCGACACCATGAGGGTGAAACTCCGCCACCGGTGTGTCCGAGGTGTCCGCGCAGATGGCGGTTTGCATTAACAGCGTACCGGCGCACACCGTCTGGATTTTTTCCAACGCTAGAAGCGGATGCCGCAGGTGGTACAACACTCCGAAGAACATCACCAGATCAAACGTTCCGAATCTCTCGGGGCTGATGTCATAGACACTGGCAATCTGCGATCGCACGTGAGAGCCGAGGGCTGCCCGGCAGATATTGAATTTTCGGGCATGGTCGTGACTGCGATCGAGGGCCACCACTTCCGCCGCACCCCGCCGCTCTGCCTCAAAGGAAAAAAAGCCTTCGGCGTGCCCAATATCTAAAACGCGCATGCCAGTCATGTCGTCGGGCAAACCGAAGTAGGGAAGCTTGTCAACCTTTGGGTCGCTCCACCCCGGCGTAACCAAACCGCCCGGCAGTTCCATGCGATGAAACCAGTATGGCTCGGCCTCAATCTGCGACCTCAGCCAGTTGTTAAGAGTTGGTCCTTCCAGATTTACCATGCAGTACCCCCTTGCGGCCCAGCCAGGGCTGACGGCAGGTCCACCAGCCTATGCACACCCATCCACATAGCATCGCACCCCTCAGCGCCCAGAAGCGAGAGCATTATCGCACCCTCTCTGCCACCGGGCGATGCGCGACAGGCCGATTATTGGGGGTTACGCCGCGCTTCGAAGGTGACTATAATGGGAGTAGGAGTATTGCCTTGACCAGCCGCTCGAACAAGCCGAACGCCTTTGCCAGCGCCTTCAATCCGGGGCGCGGCGTAGGTGTGCGTGCAACCTGGTCAAGACTGGCCCCCTGCATGGCCCGTCCCAACCTCTTCTCCGGCGACTAGCTAGCTTCCTGTCTTTCCGTCGGCCTCCCGCGCCGTCCAGCCCAACCAGACTGTACTCGCGGGCTGACAGAAGCTCCGGCATCCGCCGCGGCGGACCGCAAGCCTTTCGAAGGAGAAACATCATGACCACCAATATTCTGACGCAAGTTGCGGGTCCGAACATCAAGACCGCTCTGCCCGGCCCCAATGCCCGGCGCATTCTGGAAGGCGATCAGCGCTATATTTCGCCGTCTTACACTCGCTCTTACCCTATGGTCGCCAAGCGCGGACGCGGGGTCATCGTGGAGGACGTTGACGGCAACGAGTTTCTCGATTTTTCCGCCGGCATCGCCGTGACCTCCACTGGCCACTGCCACCCGGAAGTGGTGGCTGCCATCCAGAAGCAGGCTGCCGAACTGATTCATATGTCGGGCACCGACTTCTATTACGAGGGCATGGTGACCCTTGGCGAACGGTTGTCGAAGGTCGCTCCCATGAAGGGGCCGCACAAGGTTTACTACGGCAACTCGGGGGCAGAGGCCATTGAAGCTGCCCTGAAGCTGGCGCGCTACCACACCAAGCGGCAGAACATCATTGCGTTCTACGGCGCCTTCCATGGACGCACCATGGGCGCTCTGTCGCTGACGGCCTCGAAGCCGCAACAGAAGCGGCGCTTCTCGCCAATGGTTCCCGGTGTAACCCACGTGCGCTATCCCGATGTGTATCGCGGATGCGTAGGTGGAAGCCAGGAAGCGGAGGCGTTCGCGTTAGGCTGCGCCCGCTTCATCGAAGAGAAATTGTTCAAGACCACGCTGGCCCCCGAGGAAGTGGCGGCGATCTTTGTCGAACCGATTCAGGGCGAGGGGGGCTACGTTGTCGCGCCGACGGTATTCATGCAGGAACTCCGCCGAATCTGTGACCGCCATGGCATTCTGCTGGTCGCCGACGAAGTTCAGTCGGGGGCTGGCCGCACCGGGAAGTGGTGGGCCATCCAGCACACGGGCGTTGAGCCCGACATCTTCTGCAGCGCCAAGGGAATCGCCAGCGGGATGCCCCTCGGCATCATGATGGCCAAGGCCGAGATCATGGATTGGGTGCCGGGTTCGCACGCTTCGACTTTCGGCGGAAATCCGGTCTCGATCGCAGCGGCGCTTGCCACCATCGACATCCTCGAACGTGAAGGCATCAAGAATGCTGAGGTGGTGGGAAAGCACATCATGGAACGCATCGCCGATTGGCCGCAGCGGCTCGATCTGGTGGGCGACGTCCGCGGTCGTGGCTTGATGATCGGAGTCGAGATCGTTACCGACAAAAAAGCCAAGACTCAAGGCAGCGCGGAACGTGATCGCATCGCCGAGCTGGCCTTCGAGCGCGGCGTGCTCTTCCTGGGATGCGGGCCGAACAGCATCCGCGTCGCGCCTCCGCTTATCGTGACCAGCGAGCAAGCCGACATTGCGATGGATGTGCTGGAAGAGTGCATTGCCATTGTCGGCAAGGAGCGTGGCAAGCAAGCCCACGCATAAGGAGTAGATCTTTAATAGGGAACTTAACAGCCTGGGCCGGGTGGTCCAGGCTTTTGTGCGATGGCTCGCTTGCAACTGGCAAGCGGAGGAACCGCAGGTCCCTCGGCTTCGCTCGGGATGACAACAAGAAATGGCCTAAGCCTAATGTTTTGTCATTCCGACCGAGGCCTTCAGTCCGAGCGGAGGAATCTGCGGTTCTTCCCCTCGTCGTGATCCGTCATCCTCACCGGAGGCACTCATCTTTTGCGTCACAGGTCGAAGGGCCCTATGGCCGAAATTCCCAAAGCAAACCAAATTGCGCACCTCCTCGCTGGAGGACTACACTGCCCTACGCTATGTTCCGACTAACCTGTCTCTTCGTTTTGATCGTCAACGCGGCCCTAGCGACCGCCCAGTACACCGACCACACCGCGATGCAGGACCTTGGCGGGCCTAAGGAATTTGCCGCGCGCCGCGCCGATCTTGCTGCAAAACTGAAGACCGGCTACGTCCTGCTTTTCGCCAAGACCCAGGTCCCCGCCGCCGGTCACTATCGCGAAGACAACGATTTCTACTACTACACTGGCCTCTCCGATCCGGGAGCGGTCCTGCTGATGGACGTCTCTTCGCAACGCGCCAGCATCTTCGAGCCGGTGCAGAGCCCGCGCGAAGTCCAGGTTTATGGCGCCAATTTGCTTGCCCTGTCAAAGGACGAGCAGAAGGAACTGGGCTTTCCCAACGTTGCACCACTGTCCAGTCTCGACTCGGCGTTGAGCTTTTTGTTCGGCAGCGGCTCCGAACATGATCTCTGGGTGCGTCTCGGCTTTGCCGATAAGCCCGACGGCGCGCGCTTCGAGACCGGACGCGACTATGCGGCCGAGTACAACAGTCCTTATGGCGAGGACCTGCCCGGCGATCGCGGGGCGCTGCTGAAACTCCGCCAGCGTTATCCCGCCGCTCAGTTTCGCGACATCACGGGCGCCATGGACGCGATGCGAAACATCAAGCGTCCGCAGGAAATCGAAGTCCTGCGCCGCAACGGCAGGATCAGCGCCTTCGGCGACAAGCAAGCCATCACGATGGCCCATCCCGGCATGTACGAGTACCAGATCGAAGCTCAAGCCGAGTATGTCTTCCGCTACGCGGGAGCGCAGGGCCTGGCTTACCCGGCGATCGTCGGCGCCGGATTGCACGCCAACACCTGGCACTACTTCTTCAATCGCGACCAGATCGCTCCCGGCAGCATCGTGGTTTTCGATTTCGCCGCCGACCTTGACCACATGACCATGGACATCACCCGCACCTTCAACATCGATGGCAAATTCACGCCCGAGCAAGCCAAGTGGTATGGGGTCGATCTCGAATCCCAGAAGGCTGTCATTGAGATGCTTCGTCCCGGGAATACCTATGAGCAGGCGCGGCTGCGGGCCAGAAAGTCTTTGAGCGCGAGGCGGTGGGCCCGCAGTGGAGGGGATTTCCGGGTCACTTTGTGGGACTCGCCACCCACGATGTCATGATGCCCAAGGGGCCCGTTCAAGCCGGACAAGTCGTGACCGTCGAACCCATCGTCGAGTTTCCCGATAAGCATTGGCACTTCCGCGTGGAAGACACCATACTCATCACGCCTAACGGACCGGAGGTGCTCTCGTCAGCCATTCCAAAGGAAATGACGGACGTTGAAAAGTTAGTAGGCACCGTGCCCGCTCCCGAAGCGGTAAAGTGAATCACGGCGAATCGCCGATGTCAGAAGCGGTAACATAGAAGATCCGAGTCTTCAGGGAAGGTCCACCGTGCCTGAGTTACGCAAAGATCCAATCATAGGAAGATGGGTAATCATTTCGACGGACCGCTCCAAGCGTCCCACCGACTTCAGCCGGGAGCCGGTGAAAATGAAGGGCGGCTTTTGCCCATTCTGCTATGGCAACGAAAGCAAGACGCCGCCCGAGGTGCTGGCCTATCGTCCGAACGGCGCTGCGCGGGATACATCGAATTGGACGGTGCGCGTGGTGCCCAACAAGTTTCCGGCGCTCGGAATCGAGGGAAGCCTGAACCGGCAGGCCGAAGGCATGTTCGACAAGATGAATGGCATTGGGGCGCACGAGGTCATCATCGAGACGCCCGACCACAATGCGACCCTGTCCAGTATCCCGGACAAGCGCATTGAAGACGTTTTGTGGGCCTACCGGGACCGCATCGTCGATCTGAAGAAGGACCGGCGCTTCAAGTACATCCTGATCTTCAAGAATCATGGGACAGCGGCAGGGGCAACATTGGAGCATTCCCATGGGCAACTCATCGCGCTGCCCATCGTTCCCAAGCATGTCATCGAGGAACTGGAAGGCTCGAAGCAATATTTCATTTACAAAGAGCGCTGCGTGTATTGCGATATCGTGCGTCAGGAAACCGAGTCGGGAGTCAGAGTGGTTGCCGACAGCGACAGCTTTCTCACCGTCGCTCCCTATGCACCCCGCTTTCCGTTCGAAACCTGGATCCTGCCTAAGCGGCATGAATCGGCTTTTGAGAATTCCTCGTCGCAGGTTTATGAGGGGCTGGCGAAGGCGTTGAAGAACCTGCTCGTCCGCGCCGACCAGGTGCTCGACAATCCAGCCTACAATCTGGTGATTCACACCGCCCCGGTCCAGGAAGCAGCCATGGACCATTACCACTGGCACCTGGAGTTCATGCCGCGGCTCACCAAGACAGCCGGCTTCGAGCGAGGAACCGGCTTCTACCAGAACCCCACACCTCCCGAGGAAGCTGCCAAGTATCTGCGTGAAGCAAAAATTGAAAATCCGCCACCGGTCGCGGCGGAAAGCAAATAGGCAGCAGTCGCACACGTCTGAGGGCCTTCCAAGAAGCTGATCCAGCCAAAACGACTGGGCCCGGCGAGCGCCCGGTTCCGTGCAGAATGCCAGACAAAACGGCGATGGGCCGGTTTGGCCATGCTCGCGCCAAGCGTGAAAAAGACGGGGAGGTGAAGGTCGGCAGTGCAGCGCAATCGGCATAGGGGGGAGAGTCACCTCTCCTCCCCTGCCACACCACCGTACATGCGGGTCCGCATACGGCGGTTCAGTTCGGTTGAGCTAGCCCACGGACAACCGTGGCAGACCGAGCGAGTCAAAGTAAGCAACGGAAAGAGCTAACTGCAGGGCCGGACTGTCCGAGAGTCGCCAGGGCCCATGGGAACTGCCGGCGGTTTGTGCCGCAAGGTCAGGTCCGACGTTCCACTGGCGCAGCCGCGCAAACCGCACCCTGCCCCGTTTCCACTGCTTCCAGATCACGGATCGCAACCTGCGTCGCATCCATGCCTCCAACTTACGCAGCACCGAGGGTGTTTCGCAGTGCCCGAAGTATCCTTTCCAGCCTCGTAGATAACTGGCGAGTTCCTTCGTCATCTGTTCCACACTGACTCCTCTTGTCCGGCGCGTCAGTTCCCGCACTCGTTGCTTACAGCGGAGCAGAGCTTTCGGCGCAATGCGCCGCTTCGGCTTGGCCCCGTAGGTAAAGCTAAAGCCCAGAAACTTACGCACCTGCGGTCGCGCCACCGCGCTCTTCGCCTCGTTCACCTTGAGCTTGAGTCGCCGTCGCAGGAAACCGGTCACGCTTTGCATGACTCGTTTTCCCGCCCGCTCGCTCGCCACGTAGATATTGCAATCATCCGCGTAGCGTACGAAACGGTGCTGGCGTCGCTCCAGTTCCCGGTCGAGTTCGTCGAGCACCAGGTTCGACAGCAGCGGAGACAGTGGCCCTCCTTGCGGAGTTCCTTCCCCCACCGGACTCACCAACCCGTTTTCCATCACGCCCGACTCCAAGAAAGCTCGGATCAACTTGAGCATCCTTTTGGCGCTCACCCGCCGCGCCATCGCCGCCATCAGCCGGTCGTGGTTCACTCGATCGAAAAACTTTTCCAGATCGATGTCCACCACCCAGCGGTTGCCTTGGGCAAGATACTGCTGCGCCTTGGCCACCGCCTGATGCGCCGAGCGCTGCGGGCGAAAGCCGTGACTGTGTTCGGAAAACGTCGCGTCCCATCTGCCTTGCAGAACCTGCATCACCGCCTGCTGGATAAATCGATCCAGCACCGTTGGAATGCCCAGCTTGCGCACTCCTCCGTCCGGTTTGGCTATTTCCACTCGCCTCACCGGTTGTGGCCGATACGTTCCACTCAGCAACTGTTGCCGCAATGCTGGCCAGTGCTGCTTCAGGTAGCCCGGCAACTCGCCGACCGTCATGCCATCGATTCCCGGGCTCCCTTTGTTGGCTTTCACTCGGCGTAAGGCCCGCAGGCAGTTCTCCCGCCCGCAGACCTCCTCCATCAGTTGTTCGCTTCCAGCCGGGCTTTCAGTTGCGCCGTTCGCCGTGAACGATTCGATCCCTTCCCGCGGAGCCTTCGGAGCTTCACTCCTCCCCTCCTCGGTGAAGGCCAGCAACATCTGTAGCCGGTTCTTCTGCCGCTTGTCGCTCATCGAGTCCTGCGTCCTACTCGCCACTCCTTGCTGTTCGGGCCTTCGACCTTGCGGCCTACTATGCCCTCTGCTGACTCCCGCCGCACGGTCAGGATGGATCGCTCCACTCTCAGTCCCGATTTCCGGGACATGCTGCGGGTCTCCCGAAGTAAGTTCGACCGCCTTCTGCGCACAACCGCCGGATTTACCACCAGTGCACTTGGTGGATATGGGCTTCGCGATCATTTGCCCGCTCGCCCTGCACCGTAGGCCTCCTCATCCGATTCTTGTTCATCGGCTCGCGCTTTTGATCCACGCTTCTTTCAGACCCCGCCTCTCGACGACGCCCTTGCGCTTCTCTAGTCCTTCACCTCCACCAGGTTGAACAGGGGACTTGCACCCCCAAGCTGTCGAACATGTTCGGCACACAAGTGAAGGGCCCAGGCTAAACGGCCTGGGCCTTCCTATTTGTTCCCGCAACCAGAACTGCGGCAGTTCTGATGGGCCCCAAATTATGACCCAGCCTGCGTCAATCAGCCCCGCTTCCCTGGCACCACCGTCGCATTGAACACATTGGCCTGCGCCGCACTGGGCTTTTAATTGAACGCTAGGAGGCCGCGGTGGTGGGTTCGTCCTCTTCGGCGTGGATGAGGCCGAACTTCTTCAGCTTGTAGCGCAATGCGTCGCGGCTGATATCGAGCAGGCGAGCGGCATGGGTTTGGTTGCCATTGGCTTGGGTCATGGCCATGTCCACCAGCTCGCGCTCCACTTCTTCCAATGAAGTGCCACCCTGGGGAATCTCCAGCTTGGGCAGGCTGCGGCCATCGGGCAACTGCTTGCCGGCAGCGCTGCTGTTGTTGGCTGAGGAGAGCTCAAACGCAGTATAGGCAGATTGCTGCTGGGCCACGGCGAACGGCATATATTCCGGATGCAGCTCGTCGCGGTCTTCCAGAATCATGGCGCGTTCCACCGCATTCTTCAATTCGCGCACATTGCCCGGCCAGTCGTACTTCAGCATCAGCTTGCGGGTCTCGTCGGTGATCCCCTTCACCGATTTGCGGAACCTCCGGTTGTAGCGGGCGATGAAGAATTCCACCAGCGGCAGAACGTCGTCTTTGCGTTCGCGCAGCGTGGGCAGAAAGATGGAGATGATTGCCAACCGGTAATACAAGTCCTGGCGGAATTGGCCATCGCGCACCGCCCGCTCCAGGTCACGGTTCGACGCCGCGATCACACGCACATCGACCTGCATGTCGCGCACGCCACCAACGCGGCGAATGACCTGGTCCTCCAGCACGCGCAGCAACTTCGCCTGCAACAGCGGCGACAGCTCGCCAATTTCGTCGAGGAAAAGCGTGCCGCCATCGGCCATCTCGAACAGGCCCTTCTTCATGGCCTTGGCGTCGGTGAAGGCGCCGCGCTCGTGGCCGAACAGTTCGGCCTCCATCAGGGTCTCGGGAATGGCCGAGCAGTTGATGGCCACGAACGGCTTGTCCTGGCGGCGGCTCTGGTAATGGATGGCTTTGGCGATCAGATCTTTGCCGGTGCCGCTCTCGCCTTGCACCAGAATGGTGGTCGCTTCGCTGGCGGCGATCTTGCTGACGAAACCCAGCAACTCGGCCATCTTCTGGGAGACGCCGATCACATTGTGATAACCGGCGCGACGGCGGACCTCGCCGCGCAGCGACTCGACCTCAGAGCGCAGGCGGGTGGTCTCCAGCGCGTTCTTCACCGCCACCGCCAGTTCGTCGAAGTCCAGCGGCTTGCCCACGAAGTCGTAAGCGCCCAGCTTGAGCGCGGTCTTCACGTCCTCCAGCTGCGGATCGGCGGTGATCATGATGATGGCGCGCGCGTCGTTGGATTTCTTCAGCTGTTCCAGGATTTCAATGCCGCTGGAATCGGGCAGGCGCACGTCGAGCAGCACCAGGTCGGGAGACTCGTTGTGGGCCACGCGCAGTGCGGCCGTGCCGTTGTCAGCCTCCAGTACGTGATAACCCCACTCCTCGCACTTTTGCCGCAGAGACCAACGAACCAGCTTCTCGTCATCGACAATTAACACTTTTTCCGAGGGCATTTAGTTGTCATTAGATTACTACGAGAGGGAGAAAGAGGAAATTTAGGGGAGGTTTCAGAGCAGGCGCAGACAGGGTAGAGCCAGCCTGCAGAAAGACGACTCCCGTCGCGCGAGGGTAAGACTAACAATATTCGTTGGATCCGCTCGGTCGCGCCATCGAGATCCTTAACCAGAGCGGAATTTGTCGCAAGGTGAACAACGTTATGGCTTTACGTTGCGCGAAGACTATAGCCGGGACTGAAATCAGGGAGACCGAGTCTTCTTTGCTCGATCCAGCGGAGAACAAACACCTCAGCAGGCTCGGTCAGGCTTCCGGTGATTACATTCCTGCAAACCTCTAAAATCGTGTGCGCCGCAAGATCTTTGTGGTAGTCGATGTCCGGCTCCACTGTTACCCATCCGTTCCCTGATACGCAATCGAGGGGATCGGTGTGAAAAGTGAGCTGCACGTTAGATTCCGGGAAGGCGTTCTGCTTCCAACTCATTGACGCTCCCGGATGCACAAGGCCGCAACCATGTTCGGCATCAAATTGTCCTTTCAATGCTGCAGCTCGAACGGCTTCGATAAGGGCTTCATCGCAATACGCGAAGAACCTGTCCTGCGCCGGAAACTTATAGTCCCAGCGGATCTGCTTGATGAAGGATGCAGGGGATCGACCGCCGAGATCAATGCTCTCCATAGCCGTGACCAAATTCATCATGCAAGCCAATGGCTTCGAACCGTTTGACTCCATCAGCTCAGAGAATCGCTCTTGGGCCTCAGTCTCCGACTGACCGGGCTGCGGAGCGAGGAAAGGCATCTTCCGCTTTGCAGCGTCCCAAGTGAGCCCCGCGAAGTTGAAGATAGGCTGCTTAGGAATGAGCATTAGATCTACCGTGACTGGTGCGGTTGGCGACAGCTTTACGGGCGCGTATCCAGCCTGCTTGTAGGCATCGACGTATGCGATCACGGCGTAGTTATCGCTGGAATTGTCATAGAACGGCAGGCCTTTCAGTGTAATCTGCCCGGCGGTGAAGGTCTGACGGACGATCTGCTTCTGATTGCCATCTGTCACGGTCACCAACACCTGCGTTCCGGCAGGGAACAGCTGCCCTGTTGCGTCTAAAATGCGAAGCGTAAGTATGCTTGTTGCCATGTTTCACTCCTAAAGCGCCACTGCTTTTGCGGCAAGCTGTGAGCCGATGTCAACGGCTTTAGTGATCGCATCGATCACCTTGGCTACATCGTTCAAGTGCTGAATGGTTGCATCAAGTGAGAGTTGCACTGTATTCATTTGAGAAACGAGTGACTGCACTTCTGGGTCGTCGTCGTGCATGATTCGGCGTGTCGCGAGCCAGTAATTATCCCGGCTCTTTGCAATGGCAGCTCTCACTTCAACGAGCTGCTCTGGGTTCGCACCTTGCGCCGTCAGAGTCGAAAGGCTCCCTCGCAAAAGGATGTACTGGTTTTCGAGTGCTTCTACCGAAGGGTTCACTTGAAGCTCCTTTTCAGATCACCGATGCCGCCCAAGATTCAACAATCTTGAGTGAGAATGGGTTTCCGCGGATTGGCATCGGCCGCTCCGTGGCAAGTAGATGTATGCGGGAGCTCATCTCCCTAAGAGCTGCGAGCATGGCGTCCGAAGCGTCCGCCTCCTTTTGGCTAGCCTCTTCTTCCCTGCTTTGCAACCGCGACAAGGCGAGACTTCTTAGAGAGTCTTGAAGTAGCTTGCTTGGGGGCAGCGGGGTCAGATTGAATGGCTTCAGTGAGGGTGCCAGCATCGGCGTAAAATCAATAGCATTTGCGGTCGTGAGATCCTTTGCTACTTGACTTGCCTCGAAGAGATGCGTTCGTGCGATCGAGTCATACGTCGGCTTCTCCTTTTCGAAGAGATCCCCACGGCCGTCAACGTTTGGTCCATAGCGCGAGCGGCCTGCTTTTCTTTATGCTGCTGAATGATCTGCAGCAAGTAGTTGCCGGCCTTACCGACGGCGTCCGGCACGGCCGAGCCGCCAGGAAGAGCCTTGACCTGAATGAGTTCCTTTCCAAGCGACGTTGCGGCGGTCTCAACATCAGCCGGAGCCTTAGAGGTCGACAATGCGGCCATCGAAGAGGCGAGCCTAGCAAGTCTATTGGCGAGATCTCTGCGCTTGAGGATCTCGGCCCGTGTTTCCTCTGGCAGCTTGCGTGCCTCCGGACTGAATGGAATACCTGAGATAGCAGCGTCTAGCTCATAAAGAGCAATGGTGTCATTTACCGAATCGGCAAGCGCGAGTAGTAGGTCATGAGACCTGCAGCTGTCGCCGTCATCTGCTCTGAAGCGGCCACCGCATCATCGGCGACCTTGCAGGCGATTAGGAAGACGAAGAGGACAAGAAGCGTGCCTCCGCAAGCGAATCGTCGAAGACTTTTCATCTCAACCCTTCCTTTACTTACTGAGTTCACTTACTAAGTTGAACCACAGGGCTTCTCACACCAGCGAATATATTCACTATAACGAATTCCCCTTGCGGTGTCAAGTAGTGAGTTGCGAATTTGTTCGGTTGTGATATAGTGGCAACATTAGACAAATCGAGGTTTGAATGGCGACTGTTGGGGATCGCATTAAAGAGGTGCGAGAGGCGAATGGTTGGACTCAAGAGAGACTCGCGGCCGAAGCCGACATAAGCAAGAGCTTCCTCAGCGAGGTCGAGAAGCACGGGAAGAACATGAGTCTTGATCTCCTGTTGAAGGTAGCAACCGCGTTGGGCGCTTCCGTGGGGTATCTAGCCTCCGGTGAAGGATCACTGCCCGGTGAAAGAAAGCCTGTTGTCATCCCAATGGAACTCTCCGAGGCTGCGGAGGAGCTTCACCTCTCGTATCCGGAGACGCTCGACTTGCTCGAATCCTACGGTTCGATTATCGCGAGGCGCAGCAATCGGCGCAAAGGAACGATGACCGTCGGGGACTGGAAAGCATTGCATAAGGCTCTTAGGGACGTCGTAAAGAAGGTTTACGGATGAGCACTCGTCTCGATAGCAAACCGCAAGTTCACACACTGGCCTCAACTTGGGCTTGCAGCACTCCGACAATCCGTGTCAGCGAATTTTGCAGGCGGTCGAGGCGAGAGTAAGGGGTATCGCAAAAAAATTCGCGTGTAAGACACTGAACGACCTCCTGGTTGCAATCGCGAACGACGTGGGCACTGTCTTCTGTGAGATCCACTCTGATCATGATCTTCGGAAACTTCGCGACGAGTACGTCTCCAAGGAGGACCTCATCTTCGCGAATCTGGCCAATGAACTGTCTCAAGCTGACGATTACGGCATCACCATCGGTGTGCATTTTCAAAAAGCTTGGGAGCCCCGATTCGTTTCCGTGATCGACTGTCGAAACGATAAGAGGTTCAGAACCTATTTCACTAAATGGCACGAACTGGCCCATCTGCTGACGCTGACACCTCAAATGAGACTTGTGTTTAGGCGCTCACATTCACGCGAGAATTCCGATGACCCTGAAGAAAAGCTCATGGACGTTATCGCCAGCTCCGTCGGATTCCTGCCCGACTTTCTACCCGGCAGGGCCAAAGGCGAACTTTCGTTCGAGGGAATCAGCGAGATCAAAAAGGAGTTTTGCCCGAACGCCAGTGTTCAAGCAGCCACGATCGGTATCGTGAAGGCGTTCCCAAGTCCATGCATTCTTGTGGAGGCTGAAATGGCCCTCAAGAAAAATGAGATAGCAGTTGGATCGCAGATCGGATTTGGTTTCCGTAAGAGCCCTACACCAGCCCTGCGTGCAGTCCACGTGACAGTCAACACTTCAGCTCGGGAGGCTGGCTTGCAATTCTTCAAGAATTGGCGAGTCCCAGCCAAATCGGTAATCGCCGACGTTTATAACGGCGGCGGATATGCCGAAGCTGACGAGGACCTGAGTTGGTGGAGCGCGAGCGGTGGGAAGCGCCTCGATGCGTTGCCTGTTCGGGTAAAGGCGAAGAAGACCGGAAAATCAG
>CAVTOE010000007.1:0-1015733 GCA_963736385.1 uncultured Acidobacteriaceae bacterium
AGCTGTATCACTTGGGATTCCGTGGCAAGGTGGCGCGCTCGACGCTGGCGGACGCGAATGAATCGCGGGACTGGCGCATCTTCGCCGACTTCGCGCAGAGGCTGATTGCAACCGCACGCCGACTGTATGCCCGAGAGCCCATGGGCGTCGATCTGGAGCAGAGTCTGTATGCTCTGGATTCGACAACCATCGATCTGTGTCTGGCGCTGTTTCCGTGGGCCCGGTTCCGGCGGCGGAAAGCCGCTATCAAGCTGCACACGCTGCTGGACCTGCGCGGCAACATTCCCACGTTTATTCGTGTTACCGATGGCAAGGTGCATGACGTCAACCTGCTCGACGAGATCATGCCGGAAGCCGGTGCCTTCTATGTCATGGATCGCGGCTACGTCGATTTCCAGCGGTTGTTCGTGCTGACGCTCAGCTCGGCCTTCTTCGTGGTGCGTACCAAGTCGAACGTGTTGCTGCAGCGGCGCTACTCCCATCCGGTGGACAAGAGCACGGGCGTTTGCTCGGACCAGACCGTGATTCTGTCTTCCTTCGAGTCGGCCTCAGTGTACCCAGACGCGCTACGAAAGGTGAGCTACTGCGATGCTGAAACCGGCAAGCGGCTGAAGTTCCTGACCAACAACTTCACGCTTCCCGCGCTGACCATTGCCCAAATCTACAAACAACGCTGGCAGGTGGGCGTGTCCAGCCAAGGGCACATTAACCAGTCGGTGAGAGTCCGACCGAGGCCAATAGACTCAAGCCTCGTAGCTGGGGAGGCGCCGTGGCGCGAAAGCAAGACGGTGAAGCCCTCCGACAACATGCTCAGAAAGGAGCATGCGCAACTCACCAGGTTGCAACGCACAGTGAACGCAGACGTAGCCTCGTCACACGAAAACCCGGAGGCCGAGACGGTCCACAACGTGCGAAAGCAGCAAGAGCCGATCGAAACGGGTCCGATGCGGCGGCTCTCTCCGGCGGGGTATCAGCGGCGACATGGTGAGAAGGAGGATGTGCCAACTGGAGAAGCCCTCGGTGCCCGGCGAAGAAATCTCGCCGCAGAGGCGACTGCTATAACCGCGAGAGGGAAATGCAGGCGCAGGCATCAGGGTGGCGGATCGGGTCGTAGTACTGTCGATGGACGTGCAGCAAAACGCGTCCGGAGGGAAGGGCCCGGACCGGTGAGTATTCCGCTCGTCAACGTGAGGCAGGGGTGAGATGACAAAGGCACCCAGCAATCTGCAGGATCTGCAACGACGGATCTATCGGAAGGCGAAGTCAGATCAAGACGCATCGCTTCTGGGGGCTCTTCATTCACATTACGAAGACAGAAACCCTGGAGGAGGCCTACCGAACAGCCAAGCGGAATGGCGGTGCTCCGGGCATCGATGGCCAGAGTTTTGAGGACATCGAGAAATCGGGGCTCACCACCTTTCTAGCGGCGGTACGGGAAGACCTTGTAAGCGGCAGGTACAAACCCAAGCCAAACCGCCGGGTAGACATCCCGAAAGGAAACGGCAAAGTCAGGACGCTTCAGATTCCTTGCATCCGCGACCGCGTGGTGCAAGGGGCATTGAAGCTGATCCTCGAAGCCATCTTCGAGGCGGACTTCTGTCCCAACTCTTACGGATTTCGACCTCGGCGATCACCACACCGCGCACTGGCGGAAGTCAGACGTAGTGTGCTGCGGCGAATGTCAACCATCATCGATGTTGATCTGTCGCGCTACTTTGACACGATTCGGCATTCGGTGCTGTTAGACAAGATGGCGAAGCGGGTCCAAGACCCACAGGTCCTGCATCTCGTAAAGCAGATCATCCAAGCCGGAGGAAAGGTCGGGGTCCCGCAAGGTGGCCCGTTCAGCCCACTGGCAGCCAATATCTACTTGAACGAGGTCGATTGGACCTTTGACGCGATTCGCCGCAAAACGGCACAGGGGCCCTATGAGGCAGTGAACTATCATCGATTTGCTGATGATATCGTCATCACCGTCAGCGGCCACCACACCAAACGGGGCTGGGCTGAACGAGCCCTGCAACGGCTCCATGAGCAATTCGCGCCGCTCGGCGTGGAACTGAACAAGGAGAAAACGAAGGTGGTGGAACTACTGAAAGGGGAAGCCTTCGGGTTCTTGGGATTCGACTTGCGCCGTGCCCGGAAGCGTCAGGGGAACGGCCATTACCTCCAGATGACCCCGAAGAAGAAGGCTCGTAAAGCAATCAAGGCCAAGGTGCGCGACATCATTCTGCACAGCGGGGCAACCCCGATGCCGAAGGTGGTGGCGCAAATCAATGCCTCGCTTGCCGGGTGGGTCAACTACTTCAGGGTTGGCAATGCGAGCCGCGCCTTTAGCGAAGTGCGCGACTATGCGGAGATGAAGGTGCGTAACCTTTTAACTCGACGGAAACGGCGGCGGAAGACGAGCGTCGGATGGCGGCGATGGAGTAACGAATATCTCTACGGAGTTCTCAGGCTGTACTGGGACTGGAAAATCCGGCCACTGCCTGGGGTAGAGAGTCTGCCGTGAAAGTCTCCACCATCCGACACGACGCATAACCCTTTCGACGAAACTCACTGGGTGAGCTGCTTGAGGGAAAACCTCACGAGCAGTTCTTATGGGGAGGGGCTGGAAACGGACTGAGGTTACTCAGACATACCGCGCCAGTCCCTTACCCGACAACTGTTCTTCAAATGGATCAAACAACACCTGCGGATTAAGGCTTTCTACGGCACCAGCGAGAACGCGGTGAAGACTCAAATCTGGATTGCGGTATCGGTGTATGTGCTGGTGGCAATCGTGCGCAAGCGGTTGGGACTGGAGACCAGCCTGTACCAGATTCTACAGATTCTCAGCCTCACGCTCTTCGAGAAAACGCCCATTTTATGCGCCCTTCAGGGCATCGACCACGACGCCAATCTTGGTGAAAATGCCAACCAACTGATTCTCTTCGACTTTTAACCGGACAGCAGTGTTCTGAGATATATGTATGCCCAGCTTGCGGCCTTGTGTCGGAGTACAGGTCACTGTTCGTCCAGAGGTCTCCTGCCCAAATTGTGGATCAAGACCCAATAACGGGACTGTACGCAGCCGTATTAACGTTCCGATGCGGTGTAGAAAACTGTGGATCTCCGGTACTAATTCGCAAACCCACGACGGACACCCGAGCCACCAACACCCTCGTAGAAGAAGCGGACTCTTGGACCCTGCTTTCCATTCGGTGTCCCGCAGGGCATCCAGTAACTCGGATTCCGCCAGACGCCGTTGCTCGAACAGATCAGCAACTTGGTCTGATTTGACCCCAACGGGAGTGGTTTCACGCCCCGCACTCACTGGACACCCCCGGCCCGGATGGTAGTCGAGTATCTAGCTTAGCTAGGACTCAAGACATCGCTGGTCTTCCTCCGCTCTCGCGAATGCAAGTCGCTTTGCTGGGATCGTGCCAGCTTCTGGTTTCGAGCACTCTTTGCTCTCGCCGTTCCGGCTGGCGCTCTTCGGAAAAAGGGTACGCATAATACCACTCACAAACACTGACCTGATCATCAGTTGCGGTGGTGATTTTGACGAGCCGCGCAAACACTCTAAGCCACGCCATAGCCCACCTCACGCACTGTACGTTAACGCAAGGCGGAAACGGTGTCTGGTCAAAATTGCACACTATATGAGCTTCAAGACCTGCAATTTGAAAGCCGGATGAGCGAGTGTACGATGCAGGCGATTGACGACCGCTTGGCTTCAGCCCGACGACCAACCCGAACCGTTCGAAGAAGCTGCATCGCACACTCGGGAGAGGTCGTGAAAAGAACGTTTAGGAGCAACACGGGATGTCTATCGCTCTGACTGCCATAAGCGTTGCGGTGCTGTGCCTGTTGATCTAGCGCTGCGTTCCGGCGCGGAAGCCAGGAATTGTACAGACCCTTGGACGCGGGCCTGAATGAAGGCCCGCTCTACCCGTACCAGCCGGATACACCAACTCAAAATCCGCTTGGAGATCGATCGGAATGCTCGGGGGAGGGGCGGTCCGCTCTTTTGAGGAGCCAGCGAGGACCAAAAAGGCCGAGACAAAAGCGAATCGGTGTAGAATGGCGCCTGCTCGGATTCCGAAAATAGAAATCCCGGCTTAGAGTTTTGGAGTGGCGGACCTTTTTATTACGGCCACCCGAAAGGGAAGCAGATCCCATGAGTTCACCGGTCGTCGCTCACTCTTCTGGTGCCCTCGGGTCGCAGCCTGCCCCGGACACACGTGAGGTCTCGAGATGGCAGCGCAAGCTGCTGCCCTTCATGATCCGCTTCATGGTCGTGATTGCGATCGGTTTCTTCGCGCTCAGCACCTACGACGTTTACGAGGTGCGGCGGTTTGTGGCCAACGACAGCAGCGGCGGCCTGCGCGCCCGGGTTGACGAGATGGTGCGTGCCAGAGCCGGTGCCCAGGCCAATACTGCCGGCGACCTTGTACAGCAATCGCTGCTGGTTCTGGAGGCAGATGCGATGGAGAATCGCTATCGCCAGGCGAGCGCGCTTCTCATGTCGCGCATCTGGACGCGGCAACTTGCCTTCCTTACCGGAATGGTGCTGGCGTTCATTGGGTCGATCTTCATTCTCGGCAAGATGACCGAGGGAAAATCCGACGTAAGCCTGGGTACGGACCAACTGAAGGGAGCGATCTCCAGCACCTCTCCCGGGTTGATCCTGGCATTCTTCGGCACTCTTCTGATGGCGATTTCGCTGGTGGTGCAGCCCCGCATCGAGGTACAGGACCGCCCGTTGTACTTCACCATGATGGGAGTGGTGCAGAATCCGAATGCGCAGAAGGCGGCAACCTCGGCCACGGCGGCGCCTGAGCTCGACACCGGCGCCATCGATGTTATCGACGACGTCCCTAAAGCCAGGCCCGCGCGGAAAACCAAGTGACAGCCTTTGAAGGAGCTCTTGTGAAACTCGTTCTCCGGTGGTTGCTGCCGATGCTCTTTCTTCTGAACGCGATGCCCGGTCGGGCCCAGTCGCTCGATCAGATGAAAGACCTCTGGCGCAACAAGAAATGGGAGCAGGTAATCCCCATGCTGCTGGCCTATCGCAACCAGCCGGGCGGCCGCACGTGGCAGGTCGATTACATGCTTGGTACCAGCGAGTGTCATGTCTCGGGTAAGGAAAAGAGGGGCGAAGCTGTCCTCAATTACGTCCTGGAAAATTACCACCTGCCTGATAACGCCCGCGACGCCGCCACCAAGGCGATTGACTACTGCCAGCATCGCGGCTCCGCTGCCCAGCAGGAACCGCCTTTTCTTTATGTGCCAATAGCCGGACAAATGACGAACGGGCCGCTGGTCGCAGGGAAGGGTGGTTACATGGTTTCGTCGGGATCGGCGCTGACCACGGTAAAGCTGGAGCGTTCGCCCGTGGCGATCACCGAACTGCAGAAGCGCGTGTACTCCCTCAAAGAGCCGGACCAGGCGCTGAAGGCAGCGACCGCACGCATACCCGGATCGCGGGGAGCGGTGAAGGACGGATTTGTCGTGGTTTGTACCGGATATTGCGACTCTCCCCCGGAGAGGGTGGGCGAATGCCTGGAGAGGTATCGCGCGCCGCTGCTTAGTGAGTTCGATATGGCCGTACCCCAGTCGCTGGTGACCGTCTATGTGGCCAGCGATACGCGAAAGGTTGGGGAATACGCCAGCCAGTTGCACGGAATCTCGTTGCCGCTGGGCACCGTCGCGTACTCGGTTTACGAGGACCTAAGCATCGTTGGGATCGCCACCGAATCCGCTTGCGGATCGCTGGCTCACGAACTGGTACATCTTTCCATCCGGGAGAAATTCGGCGATAGCCCACCGTGGCTCGAAGAGGGCCTGGCATCGGAGGTCGCTGTCAGCTATCCGTCGGGAAGGCAGTTGAAATTTGGAGCAAGCTGGCGCGACGATACGCTGAAAAAGGAGTGGCCGTTGCGGCCCACTGTGGAGAAATTGTTGGCGGCAAACTGGAACGCCTATTCGGCCAATGATCGTGCTTCAGTCGCGCCCGTCGCCTCGCTGCATGCCATGGCGGCTGCGTTCATTCGTTATCTCGATGCCAGGAAGAAGCTGGAGCCGGTTTACTTCGCCATGCGCGACAAACGTTTCCCCGAAGGCGCGGACGCTCCGCGATCGGATGCTTCCATCCTCCAGGAGCAGTTGGGGATGAACCCGGCTCAAATCGACGCAGATTTCGTGAAGTGGTTCGGTTACACAGAGCCTCAGTCCCAGTCGTCGGGTAACAACCCGCCCGAGATAATGAACAAAAGGTACGAGCCTCCTCCATCGCCGGTCAAGAAATAGGACTGCAGCCCTTGCGACGCAGGGCTGGCCCATACCTTCTCCACGGAAGGCGGCGCTTCCTGCTTTCAGCGGTAATTCGGCATTGAAGCCCCGTTAGTTCACCGAGAGGAATGGGATCAGCATAGCCGACCGGAAGCCCAACTCACCTACTGAGTATTGGTGTCGCGCACGACCTCAAGTATCTCCGACTCCGCAAGAACGCGGCTGGACCGTTTAGCCAGGTCCAGTATGGCCTTCACGGTTTCGGGTGTGCTGGGGAAACCTCGAGTGGTGAGATAGCAGACCACGTTGGAGTTGCCCGACATGGGGCCTACTTCGATTTCCTGGGTCCGGCCAATCCACGCGGCCGGCACTCCCGAATAGACGCGGTCGGCCAGCCATGCGTGACCTTTCTTCTGGGCCTTGATGACGGCCGAGGCGTGAACCCCAGTGGCGGTGCGGAAGGCGTCGCGTCCCACGATCGGCATGTTGATTGGCAGGGGAACTCCGGTGGCGGCGGAGACCATTTGAACGTACTCCGGCAAGCGCGAAAGATTGTCGTGGCGCACACCCAGGAGCTGGAGATTGACCAGAAGCTGCTCTATTGGGGTGTTGCCCACGCGCTCGCCGATGCCAAGCGCCGTGCCGTGGACCCGGGTGGCGCCAGCCTCGATGGCCGCCAGACTATTGGCCAGATCCAAACCGCGGTCGCGGTGACCGTGCCAGTCAATGCCAATGTCGGCACCAAGTTCCTGCACCAGTGCCTTCACCCAGGAGACCAGGTTCCACACTCCTTGTGGAACCGCCGCGCCACAGGTGTCGCACAGGCAGAGGCGCTTCGCTCCTACTTCCACGGCTGCGGTCAGTAGGACGCGCAGGTGCTCGGGAGAAGAGCGCACGGTATCTTCCGTAACGTACATCACCTCCAGCCCTTCGCGGACTGCGAAGCGAATGGCCTCGCGGGTGTGACGGACAATGTCGGATAACTCCCACTCTTCGGCGTACTGGCGGATGGGGCTGCTGCCAATGAAGACGCAGGCTTCAATCGGCACGCCGGTGAGTTGAGTGACCTCGGCAATGGGTTGAATGTCGACCATCAGGGTCCGTGCGGCGCAGTTGGCGCGGATGCGCAGCCGCTGGTCGGAGATCTCGCGACACAGGCGCAGGACAGCTTCGCGCTGATGTGCACCAGCGCCGGGCAGGCCAACGTCGGCGGTCTCGATGCCCAGGCTTTCCATGAGGTGGAGCAGTTCGACTTTCGTTTCCAGCGGAGGATCGGTGACGGAAGGGCTCTGCAGGCCGTCGCGCAAGGTCTCGTCGTCGAGCATGACGTGACGCGGATAATGCGCGGTGCGCGGGCCGGCTTCCGCCCAATCGTGGATGAGTTTGCTCTCGTCGCCTGGGTTCATAGTCTCCTCCTGCGGTCTAGGAGGTTGTGCTTTGGGCCCGACCGAATTCATGGGCGCGGCGGAGCAGGTCGTCGGCTCCGTGCTCGTCCCCCTGGCTGCGCCGAATCATGGCCAGATGGAACAGACTGCTCACTTCTCCCACGGCCTCATCGAGACTGCGCCGAAACTCGCGCTCGGCGGCTTCCGTCTCGCCCCGCCGCTCGTGAATCACGCCGATGTGGTAATGCGCCATCAAGTATTCGGGCGTGAGCGCGATGGACTGCTTGAAGTGATTAGATGCTTCTTCCAGTTGCCCGGCATGAAACAAGGAGACAGCCAGCCGATAGTGTGCGGCGTTGTAGTTGGGGTCAATCTCCAGGCAACGACGAAAGGCACGGATGGCTTCCGGCATGTTGCCGCGGTGATACCAGGCAACGCCCAGATCGTAATGCGCCAGTACAAAAGTGGGAGCCACCGCCGTCGCCTGCTGATAGCGCTCGATAGCCAGATCGAGCGTGCCTTGATGGAAGTAGAACGTGCCTAACATGTGATTGGCGAGCACGTGGTTGGGCTCGGCCTGCAACAGGCGCTCCAGTTGCTGACGAGCTTCGCGGCTGTGGCCGTCCCTTTCTTCCACCAGCGCCAGCAGGAGCCGGTGATCGAGGTAGGCATCGCGCAGGAATAGCCCACATTCGGCACAGAATTTGTCGGATTGGGCGGCCTGCCGTCCGCAGCGGGAACAGCGCAGTGTTAGCTGCGGGTTTGTGCTTTGTGCAGCGGCTTTCGTGGTTTTTGGGGCAGGTTTCTTTTTTGTCTTTGTCTTTGTCATGGCAAGTCTCACTTGGCGCATTGGGAAGCGGCTCCTCTACTGGTCGGCGGACTCTTCGGGACGGGTTGGATCCAGAGCGCACTCCAGACAGAGCCGGGTGGAGGGCATGAACCCCTGGCTCCGGAAGAACCCCAACAGTCCAAAGTCGTCCCAGGAAACTTCGGTCCGCAAGGTGGTGATTCGCAGGGCCCCCAGATTCAGCCGCAACTGTCGCATCAGCGCTTGTGCCGACTTTTTTCCCGCGAACGCGAGGGTCCACCGAAATGGCGTCAATGGAAGCCGAAGGCTCCATCACCCCGTACTCGCCGTAGTAAAGGGAGCCAATGACGAAACCGGCCATGCGGTTGTCCACTTCCGCCACCAGCGAGATCTGTAGGCCAGCCTGGGTTATGGCGCGCTGTAGCATGAGTTCGAAATAGCGGGGGCGGCGGCGTCCGCTAGCCGCGGCATCAATCGCCACGACCGACGGCAAATCGCTTTCGCGCATGGTGCGCACCAGCACCGCATCGGTCTCCAGTACACCTGTTGGTTCCGAGCCCTCAGTCGCCATGGTTTTCCTCCTGTGGCTTCCTACGCGCCGCCTCCCAGAAATTGGCCCGCGTCCACGCGCAGAATCTGGCCGGTGATCCGTCTAGCGCCCGGACCGCACAGAAAGAGCACGGCGGCAGCTACATCGGAAACATCGAGCAGACTGCCCAGCACGCTTTCCGCTTCGGCAGCCTGGCGGATGGCTGCGGGTAAGGCTTCCGTCAATGGGGTGCGTACCCATCCGGGCTCGATCACGTTCACCAGAATTCCAAAGTGGCCGGTTTCGCGGGCGACGCTCTTGGCCAGGCCCAGCAGTCCCGCTTTGCTGGCGGAGTAGGCCGAAGTGCCAAACTTGCCCCGCGATCCGTTGATGGACCCGATCAAGACCACGCGGCCACCCTGTGCCTGGCGCAGCAGAGGAACAGTGTGCCGCAACAGCAAAAAAGCGCCGCGCAAATTGACCGCCTGGACCGCGTCCCAATCTTCGACCTTAAGCTTCCAGACAACCGCTTCACGAGAGATTCCGGCGGCGTGAATCACCAGATCGAGCCGCCCATTCTGCTGCACGAACTGTTGCACGGCGGAGCCCACGGAATCGTCGCTGCGCACATCGCAATGCAGCCAAGGGATGTCATGGTCCGGCGGTGGCGAGAGATCGAGGGAAGTTGCCACGGCCCCAGCTTGTTGCAAGGCGCGAACGATGGCGCCTCCGATTCCTCCCGACCCGCCGGTGACCACGGCAGTCTTGCCCGCCAATTCTTTGGCGCTACTCATTGCGATACCTCCACCCGACCGGCCAGCATACGATGCCGATAGGCTCCCCACAAAGCCGCCTCCCAGCGCGCCGGCGTAGATGGCGTCGGGATGGGTGCGGATTTCCACATCGAGACCGTCCTTTAGGGCGCTTTCCTGCAAAGCCTGGGCCAAGCCTGTGTCGGCGGAGAGACCGCCGGTGATCGCCACCTGGCCGTGGACATCAATCGCCCGCAGCAGTTTCAGGTAGCGGCCAGCCATGGAAAGATGAATGCCTTTGAGAATGTCGGGGGTGGAGATTCCCCGGCTGACCATGTTGATCACATCGGTCTCCGCCAGGACTGCGCAGATGCTGCTGACCAGTTGTGGATTGCCGGCGCCGCAGGACAGAGGCCCAACGTCCTGCAAAGCGATGCCCAGGTAACGGGCAACATTTTCCAGGAACTGGCCGGAGCCGGAAGCGCATTGCCCGGTCATGCGATAGCCAAGCACGCGGCTGCGCTCGTCAATGCGCATGGCGCGCGCGTGCAAGGCCCCAACGTCGAGAACCGCGCGGACTTCGGGCATAAGAAAGATGGCGCCACGGGCGTGGGTGGTCATGCCATAGAAGTGTCCGCGGCGAAAATCCACCAACTCGCCCTCGCCGGTGCTGGCCACATAGCAAACCTCGTCGGCAGCCACACCGGCGGCGCGCAGTGCTCCCGCATAGCCCTCATTGACTACCTTGCGCAACTCGCGGCGCCGTATGCGCTCGGTAAGCAGCGTCAGCACCTCGGTCTCGCCGCCGCTGGTGGTGAGCAGTACGGCAATCTTCACCGCGCTGGAGCCTACATCGACGCCGGCGGTAATCTGGCCCTCCGCCGATCGAGTGCTCGACGCAATGGTGGCGGCTGTCATGCGTTGGCCTCTGCGCTACGCCGGGCGAACAAAGCTGCGCCCAGAGCGCCGGTGTAAATCGAATCGGCGGAAATGTTCAGCGTGCGCTCGCCGTAATTTTCCTGCACCAACTGGCGCAGTGCGTCCACGGCGGCTGGATTGCGGGCCACCCCGCCGGTGAAGGTGAACTCGTCACTGACGCCACCGGAGCGCGCCAGCAGCGACATCGCGCGCAGAATGATGGCGCGATGCAGCCCCGCCAGTATGTCCTCGCGCCTCTGGCCGAGGGAGAGACGCTCGCGCAACTCCGCACCGGCAAAGACCGTACACGTGCTGTTGATCTTCACCCGGCGCTGGCTTTGTTGGGCAAGCGGCCCCAACTCATGCAATCCCAGGTTCATTTCATCGGCAATGTAACCCAGGTAGCGCCCGCATCCGGCCGCGCAGCGGTCATTCATCTGGAAGCTGACCACTATTCCGTCGGCGTCCACTTGGATTGCCTTGGTGTCCTGCCCCCCGATGTCGAGCACCGTCCGGGTGCCGGGGAACATGGCATGCGCGCCCAGTCCGTGGCAAAGAATCTCGCTGCGAATCTGCTCCTTGGGGAAAGGCAAGCGCTGGCGGCCATATCCTGTGCCCACGGTTCCGGCCTCTACGATCTCGGTGCCGCAGGTCGCCTCCACCACGGCGCGCAGTCGCGGTGCTTCTTCTTGCACCGCCTTGGTCGCCGATGCCAACGTAGGCTCCAGCGCACCCCGCAATTGTGTTTCGAAGCTACCCTGAGTAGTCGCGTTCTCCACCACCAGGATGGCAGCGTCGAACAACCCGCATAGCATGTCGAACGTGATGCCGCGAGGATCGCTGTGCTGTTCCGCAAGTTGCATGTAGTCGGCGGTGGCGAGGTCGCGGAAGAAGTCGCTCTTGCGCACTGCCAATTCGCTGAAGTGGGCTCGCGGTCCGCTCGACCATTCCATCCAGAATGCTTTCGAGCGCAGTCGTCAGTTCGCTGCGATGAGCGCTGTGGCGAGGATCGCCGGCGGCGCGGAGCAGCGCTTCCCGCAGTCGCGCGAGCTGATCGAGATGCTGCCGATAACCGAAAGTTTCGCTGCAGAGAGGAGAGGAAAGCTTTCTCGACCTGGGCCAGAGCCGGATCAGCGGTGATGGCCTGCCGAGTGAGCGTGAAGCGGGTGCGGACCATCGCTTCCTCCCGTACCACCTGGCAGGCGACATCGTAATTGCTGCGGCTGTTGGTGATGCCGCGGCCGATCACTTCACCGGCGTCGTTGAGGACGACTGCCTTGGTGGTCGTGGAACCCAGATCAATGCCGACATGGACGCGTAGTGCGCTCATGGGTTCGCGCCTGCACGCTTTTGCTCGAGCATCTGCAAATAGCTCTCGATGCGGTTCTTGATGTTCGCGGCGGAGAAGTAACGTGGGTCCACAAGGTCGCTTTCGATAAAGCCGCCGGGGACGCCGGTGCGCTGCTCCAGTTGGCGCAGCATCAGGAGCTGGCCCACGCTAAAGGAATTGCAGCTCTTGATGCTGTTGATCATGAAGCCGTCGGCGCGATACTCGCGAATGTATCGCTCCAGCAATTCCAGGCGAGTGGGCAGACCGAGATTGGTGTAACAGCCCATGCAATACTCGGCCAGCGTCTCCAGCGGTCGCCTGGGATCGTGGCGGAAGCCGCCGTCGTACAGCCCTCCAACTTTGGTATAGCTGCTGGCCACGACCACCGCGCCTTCGTCGTAGAACATCTTCCAGAACTCGCGGAAGCTGGTCCAATTCGGTGGACCTTCCATCACCAGCCGGTAGCGCTCCTTCCCCTGCGATCCGTCCGGCGTCAGCGGACCCAAACCTGCGCGCACACGCTCTCCTACCTCTTCGCGAAGCGCGCGGTAGTACGCCACGCCTTCAGCGGTTCCACGAAAAGCGGTGAACATGGGCCCGATGTAATACACCCCGCCGAAATAGGCATCGATAGGCGAGGGAACGTGCTTGGCGGATTCCAACACCCAGACCAAATCATCTTCCGCTTGCGCCGAGAGCCGCAGCATTTCGCGCAGACGGTCCTCGTCGTAGCGAAGCCCGCTTACCTGTTCAAGCTTGGGAATCACCTCCGTGCGCAGCTGCTGGACGATGTAGTCGAGATGATGGGGCAGAATGCGGCCTTCCGACTGATACGGCACATGGAGCATGGCCACCGGGCAGTCGTACTCCTGGCGCAGCAGCTCGAACCACTTCATGAAGGTGAAACAGCCGGTATAGGAGAGCAGAAGCAAGTCTGGTGGGGGCAGCTTTTCTCCGGTGGGACCGATGTTGCCCTTCTTCAGCATTCCGATGTCGCACTTCACGTAGGTGCAAACGTCTTCGCTGTGCCCGTACTTCTCCGCCTCGGCAATATAGTCGGCCGAAAGCTTGCGCATGCCGGACTGGAGCGCGTTGATTTCAGGAAGGACCGGAAGCAGATCGAAGGAGCGCAACAGTTCGGTAAGGTTGCCGGGAACGAAGGTATAAACCACCTTGCGGCCCTCTTGCGGAGCACGCGAAAGCGCGCTGTAATGGCCGGCGATCATCTGCTTCTGCAGAGACATGCTGCGTTCCTTGCCGACTTCAGTGGGGACGCGAGGGCTGGGGGATGCAGCTGTCATGCTTGGCTCCACAGGCGGATGGAATCGGAGAACGTGCCCGCCTGCTCGCGAATGACGGCGAACTGGCCAGTGTCTTCGGAATACTTGAATTGGGTATGGGGGATGCCTTCGCGGTCGAGCCTGGATATGAGCATGGGCTGCTCCAGCAGGGCGGGATCGCAAAAACTGGGGGCGCAAAAGATGACGCCTTCGGCCCGGTTGCGGCGGACAGATTCCACCAGTGCCCGACCGTGTTCGCCCTCCGGCAGGTAGCGTGCCGCAGTTTCGGCACTCTGGGTGAGGAAGGCCTCGACCAGCGCTTGCAATGGATCGCCAGCGCACGAGATCTCCCCTATGGTCCAGCGGAGTCCCAGCAGCAGGTCGTCATCCACGATCCAGCATCCGGCGCGCTCCAAGGTAAGCAGCAGGCCAAGTGGCGGCTGCTCGCAGAACGTTCCCACTAGCACGATCCGGCTCTGGTCACGATCGCGGCGCTCGGTTTCCAAAGGCGCCAGCCGCAGATATTCCCGCAGCAACCGGGTGTGTTCTTCGGGCGGCAGCAGGTTTCCGGCCCGCAACATCACATAAACTTCAGAGGTCGGATAAACCCAAGGCTGGCGGCTACGGGCGCGATAGAGTTCGCGGATGGTAGAACGGTTTTCGTTGTAAATGGCGATGCTATGCCGCAGGGCTTCATCTTCGATCGGCCGACCGCTCAGGCGGCTTAGGTCCTCGCGCAGCGTCTCCAGTTCACGGCGCCAGTAAACCCCACCCGCTTCGGGATCGAAGTTCTGTGGCAAATCCACGTAGCGGACGTAACGTTCCGGGAACAATATGGTCCACATGCCTGACAGGTTGCGGATCACATCGCAGATGGAGGGAAACAACATGCCGTCCAGCACGTCGAGCCGGTGGGTGAGAGCGAGTTCGATGGTACTGCGGGGAATATGGCAGATGTAGCTCTGGAAGTAGGCATCGCCGCGGATGATCTCTAATCGTTCGCCCGCGCCCATAATGCCGACCGGCAACATCCCGGCAGCATGGATCAACTCGCGCGGCACGTAGATGGGCATGTGGCCAATGGCTTTGCGCCCGGTCTCGGCTTCCTTCCAGGTTCGCACCGCCGTCAGGTCAAAGTCGTCGTTCAACTCCTGCGCGCGCTGGACCAGGTTGGCGAGTTCTGGGCTCACGCTGTCGCCCCCGACTGGCGCCAGCGCGGCGGCCGCTTCTCAAGGAAGGCCGCCTTCGCTTCGTGTTCAAACTTCAGCCTGGCTTTGCTGATGGAACTCATCATTGTTTACTTTTGCCTTGCCGCTTGCGGTATCCAAGGGGCAATTTCCTGGATTAGCTCCTCGCTCCACGGCACGCCTTCCGCCAAACGCCGGCGCAACAGGATGAAATCGACCTCCCGCTGCTCTTTGCTCCCGTAATGGAAGGCACGGAAACCGGCGCGGGCCTCGGTCATCATGTTGAGCGACAACCAGGCGCGATTGGTTTCGCGGTTGCGGTCCCAGTGTTCCAGCTTGTGTTTGCGCAGGCTCTCGATGGTCTTGATGAGGCAGTCGGGCATGGTGTACAGCAAGTTGGTGGACAACGCATCCACGGCCTCATCAAGCAGGGTCAGATCCACGGAACCTTTGGCCAGCAGCGACTTGCCTTGCTCGCGCTGGGTACCGGTCTTCGCTTCGCCGATCAACAGCCGGCCGTATTCATCGAGAACGCGGTCCGTAACCACCAGAGGATTGGGTATCCACTGCCCGTCCACCTTGAGCGCGGGAACGATCTGGGTCAGACCTCCGAGCCAGTAGAATCGGTGCGCGCTCCAGGGCTGACACAAGGTGCCGCTGACCATGGCCCGCTCCATGCCCACAAACACCGGCAGGAAATCGGTCGAGCCTCCTTCTGGCGCCGAGCCGTGCCGTCGGGCCGGCCTGGCTGAAGACTGCCAGGTCGCTGGCCACGGAAAAATCGCACGCCATGCCCAACTCCTGACCTCCGCCGACACGCATCCCATTCACCCGGCAAATCACCGGCTTGTCGCATTGCAGGGTGGCGGTCACCATGTCGTTAAACAGGCGCATGTACTGCCGGTACTCGCCCGGGTTGCCGGCGTAAACCTCGGCGTACTCGCGGGTGTTTCCCCCGGTGCAGAAGGCGCGCGAGCCGGCGCCAGTCACAACCACCGCCACCGCCGCACGATCATTGCTGGCCGCGCGCAGCGCCAGAATGATCTCCTTCACCATGTCGGTGGTGTAGCTGTTGAGTTCGGATGGATTATTCAGAGTGATCCAGAGGTTGTGCAGTCCTTCAACCGGCGCGCCCGACCGGTCCTTCACCGGCCGCTGCTCCACCAGGATGAAACGCTTGGGAAACGACTCCACTAGGTTGTGGTCATGCACGATCGTGTCTCCTCTAACTGCGGGCCCTAGTGATCCGGGACCAGAATCACGCGCTTGCGAATTTCATGACGGGCCACCGCTTCCAGCAGGGCAGGGGCCTCGTCCAGCGAATGCCGCTCCACATAAGGCCCCAGGACCACTTTGCCTTGCAGCACCAGCGCCAGCGCTGCCGGATAATGTTCCGGCGGGCAACCCCAATTGCCACGCGCGGTGGCATCGAACGCCATAAGGTTGGAGAGCCGCAGTTCCACTTTGGCGGGCGTGAACCCGACCACAGCCAGGTAACCTCCATAATCAAGCAGTCCAAACGCGGTGGTTTGGCCTGCTGGCGTTCCGCTGGTCTCGAAGATTTTCAGTCCGATGCCTTTGCGCCCGGACTCTTTGACGAAGGAGCGCAAGGCGGATTTCAGCTCTTTCTGGTTCGTGGCACTGGCATCCAAAGTCAGCGAAGCGCCGTGCTGGGCAGCCATGTCGAGCCTGCTGCGGTCTACGTCAATGGCGACAACTGCTGCGCCCATGGCGGCCGCGATCTGTACGCCGAATCCACCCACTCCTCCCACGCCAACAAACACCGCCACGTCGTCCGGTCCTAAGCCAGAGCGTCGAATCGCCTCGTAAGGGGTAGTAACCGCGTCCGCTACTACCGACAGCAGATCGAGGCTGATGCCTGGCGGCAGATTTTCGGGAACTGGACAGAGCCCGCGGGCGGGAACGCGGACGTGTGTTGCAAAACCTCCATCGCCGTCGTTGCCGGGCATGAACTGCTTCCGGCAGATTGTCGGCTGGCCGGATCGGCACGGGCTGCATTCGCCGCACGGGATCACCGCAGGAACGATTACGCTGCGGCCTTCCCATTGCGTGGCGCCCTCGCCCGGCTGCGACAACGCGACCCGAGATTTCGTGTCCCAGAGTGAGGGGTAATGGGGCGCGCGTGGGTACCCCATCGTAAGCGAAGCCGACATCGGTATGGCAAACGCCGCAGCCGGCAACTTCTATCACCACTTCGTCAGCCTGCGGCTCAAGCGCGAGGAATTCGTGCCTCTCCAGAGGTTGAGCAGGAGCAGTTAAACGGTAGCCGTAGCTGCCTCGGTTGGATGACAAACAGCAAATCCCCCTCCCCCGGGCCGCCTCTAAGCGCGTCGCTCGGGGCGTAGCTACCATATCGCGGCGCAACCCGGGACTCTGTGATCTAAATCACTAAGGCCAGTGAGGGCTGAGTGGGCCAACGGTTGCGGCCAGTGCAGTTCGCGGCAGAAAGTTTTTCGCCTCCGACCCCGGCGTGGACAACCATTGTTCTGAGTCGGCACCCAGCCCATACAGCGTTTCAATTTCCGATCTCACAACTATCAGTGATTCGAGTCACAGAAGTGCCATGCGCCGATGTGGCATAAACGCTTGCATGAAAAGCGTGGGTGTGAAGAGCAATATTCTGAAGGTGTCTGACGAATTGAAAGCCAGCCTGGAATCAGCGGGTCGAAGGCACGAGCTTCCGTCAGAGCATGTTCTGTTTGGTGAAGACGGGGAAACCGCGGGCGCGTTCCTTGTAGTCAAGGGCAAGGTCGTGATGGGCATTCGCAACATGCCTGAGCTGGACCGAGTTTTTTCCGCGGGCTCGCTGCTGGGATTGCCGGCCACGTTTACCGGACATCCGTACAGCCTGACCGCCGTGACGGTGGTCCAGTCGAATATCATTCACCTGCCGCGGGAAGAATTTCTGCAACTCATGCGCGAGCGCCCCGAACTGTGCCGTGAAGCAACCGACATGCTGGGACGCGAGGTGACCTTCATCCAGTCGGCGCTAACGAAACGGTGCCGCCAGGTGGCCGAAACGAGCTAACCACATTCCAACCCATTACGGGTAGCCAGCCGCGCGGGCTGGTCTTTGCGGTTATGGCTCCTGGGTTGCAAAGTGCATTGCGCTGGTTGCCTGCACACTGGGCTGGCCCCCCTTGAACCAGGGTGACCTGAGCCACTTGCTGGCTTTCTTGAACAACTCGTCCGTCGCGGACAAGAGATGAATGACGATTGCCATGGGCGAATCACGGATCACACCTGATAGTGATTTGCATCACTGCCGGGTGTAAATTGCGAATGTTACTTTGCCGCCACCTTCAACGGAGGTGAACGTTAGTTCGAAAGTGCTGTCGTGGGTTCTCTTGGACGCGGCAGCGGGGAAGCAGTTCGCGTGCGTCTTGTCTTGGTGGCAGAGGGTGATGATTCCACGACGGAGTGGTCTCCGTCTGCCGGCAGTCCGCAGCGGTTTCAGGCTGCCTCTATCAATCGAATATCACTGTACCTTGGGAGGGTATGAATGAAACGGATGTTGCCTTGGTTATTGCTTGTCGCCTTTGTAGTCTCGGTCAACTGTTTCGCGAATTCAACCGATAGCGCAGCTCTCTACAAGTCCAAATGCGCCATGTGTCACGGGCCCGACGGCGCGGGAAGCGCCATGGGGCAGAAACTCGGCGTCAAGAGCTACAAATCGCCTGACATTCAGAAGCAGTCAGATGCCGATCTGAAAACCGCCATCATGAACGGCAAAGGCAAGATGCCGTCCTACAAGAGCCTTACACCTGAACAGGTGGACGGACTGGTGAAGCACGTACGCGAGCTCGGCAAATAGGGGGTAGGTTTTCGATGTCCTCGGCTTCTGAAACAAGCGCGGCGGTTCAGTCCGCACCTCCGGATCTGCCCCGCCGCCGTTTTGTGAACATCCTGCTGGGAACGGGCCTGCTGGCCTCGGCAGCCTCGTTCCTCTATCCCGTCCTGCGGTATCTGGTCCCCCCCAAACTTCCCGACCTGGGTGGCGACGCCGTACTTGCGGCGCAGTATCTCGGAGCTGAAGCCCAATACCGCGAAGACGTTTCGCTTCGGCACCCGCCCCGGGCTGCTGGTTGAAACCGCCGCGGGCGAATACCGCGCCATGTCGGCGACCTGCACCCACCTCGGCTGCACGGTCCAGTATCGTCCCGACCTGCGCGAGATCTGGTGCGCCTGCCACAACGGCATCTACGACTTGAACGGCCGCAACATCTCGGGGCCGCCGCCGCGTCCGCTGGAGGCATTCGAGGTCCAGGTCCGGGGCGACGACATCTTCGTGCGGCGTAAGCAGGAGGCCTGATGGCGAGCCCGGTTAACAGCGTTCGCGAATGGTTCGCACGAACGGTTTCCTCTGGACGACATCAAGGCGCTGGCGCAGAAGAAGAAAGTACCGCTACATCGCTACTCGTACTGGTATTTCCTCGGCGGCATGACGCTGTTCCTATTTGGAGTGCAGGTCCTCACGGGAGCGCTGCTGTTGATGTACTACCGTCCGGGAGCCGACGAAGCTTTCGAGAGCGTGCAGTTCATCATGACCCAGGTGCAGTTCGGATGGCTGATCCGGTCGGTGCACTCGTGGTCGGCGAATCTGCTGATCTTCATGGCGTTCGCCCACCTTTTTAGCGTCCTCTTCCTGAAGTCTTACCGAAAGCCGCGCGAGCTGACGTGGGTGAGCGGCATGCTGCTGCTGTTCCTGATGCTGGGGTTTGGATTCAGCGGATACCTGCTGCCCTGGAATACGCTCTCGTATTTCGCGACCAAGGTGGGCACGGAGATTCCGGCGCAGATTCCGATCATCGGCCATCCCATTCTGCTGTTCCTGCGCGGCGGCGAAGACATTACCGGTAGCACCCTGACGCGGCTCTACGGATTTCACGTCGCGATATTGCCGGCAATAGCGACTTTGCTGATCTGCTTCCATCTGGCGCTGATTCAGTGGTTCGGCATGAGCGTGCCGCCCGGGGTTGAAGCGGAGTGGAAAGCCACTCCTGAGGCCAAGAAAGAAATCCGCTTCTTCCCCAACTTCGTGCTGCGCGAATTGATGGCGTGGTATGTGGCGCTGGGGCTGCTGGGCGCGCTGGCGGCGCTGTTTCCGTGGAGCCTCGGGGTGAAGGCCGACCCGTTTGGTTCCGCTCCGGCGGGCATCAAGCCGGAGTGGTACTTCCTGTTCATGTTCCAGACGCTGAAGCTGATTCCCGCGAAGGTCCTCGGCATGGACGGCGAGATGCTGGGCATCCTGGCGTTTGGGCTGATCGGCGCCGCGGCACTGCTGCTGCCCTTCCTCGACCGTGAAAGGCCTTTCAATACGCGGCGTTGGATCACCGGGTTGGCTTGTGTCTTTCTCGGTTACATGGCCGTTATGACCGTCTACGGCTGGGTGGCAAAGTGAGGCTGCATGATTAAGGTTCACGATTCGGTGACCTGCAGGCGAGGGACCGCAGTCATTGTGGCTGCATGGTTGATTTGCAGCGGGCTGATAGCTTTCGCACAGACCAAGAACTCCTGTCTCGATTGCCATTCCAATTTGCCGGAGCCGCTGGGGGTCAGCGTGGAGACTTACAGCCAGAACATGCATGCGCAGAAGGGGCTTACCTGTGCGGCCTGCCATGGTGGCGACGCCAACAGTGATGATCCTGAAAAGGCGATGAGCCGGAAGTCAGGATGGAAGGGCAAGATCGAGCGCAAGCAGATTCCCGAACTTTGCGCCTCGTGTCACTCCGATGCCGAGCGCATGAAGAAGTACAACCCCAGCCTGCGCGTCGATCAGTTCCAGCAATATAAGACCAGCGTGCACGGAATGAAGTGGGCCAAGGGCGACAATAAGGTCGCGGTGTGCACCGATTGCCACGGCGTGCATGACTTGCGCGCCCCGTCCGATCCGCGCTCGACAGTGCATCCCACCAACATCGCAAAAACGTGCTCGCGTTGTCATGCCGATGCCGAGTACATGAAGCCCTACGGCATCAAGACCGACCAGTTCGCCAATTACGAGCAGAGCGTGCACCACGATGCCATGGTGGTGCGCGGCGACCTGAGTGCTCCCACCTGCACTACCTGCCATGGCAACCACGGAGCCACTCCCCCGGGGGTCGCCAACGTCACCAACGTCTGCTCGAATTGCCACGTCTTCCAGGCCCAGCTGTTCGAGACCAGCCCGCACAAGGACGCGTTCGCCGCCATGGGGTTCCCGGGTTGCGTCACCTGCCACAGCAATCACGCCATCAAGCATCCCACCGACGAAATGATCGGCACGCGGCCCGAAAGCCGTGTGCATGAACTGTCATACCGCAGGAGATGCCGGCGCCAGCAGGCGGAGGCGATGCATACTCAACTGACGAACCTGGCAGTCGGCGATTGCCGCCTCGGAGGCGCTACTCGGCCGAGCCGAACGGCAGGGCATGGAAGTCAGCCAGCCCAAGCTGCAGGAGGCACAGGCGCGCGATGCGCTGTTGAAGGCACGAGTCACGGTGCACGCTTTCCGCGACAGCGAGTTGAAGCGGGACACCGATGCCGGACTGGCAGTGACGAGACAGACCTACGCTGCTGGGGAGAAGGCGATGCAGGAATGGAAGTTCCGGCGTGTCGGGCTGGGGCTATCGCTGGTGATGATCGCCCTCACGCTGGTGGGACTGGGGTTCTATATCAGGAACTTGGAACGGAAGTAAGGCGCTCCACCCTGCGATTCATCAACCCTGCATCCTCGTAGGCTGGCCGGAACTGCGATGAGTTCCCCATTTCGGCGGGCCGGACGTGCGAGAGGAGTTCGTATGGCAATGCTAAATCGACGCAAAGACCTTCTCTTCTGGGTCCCTGCAGCACTGATTCCCGTGGCCTTGATCGTGGCCGGTGTTCATACAGGTGCGCCGACCGACCACTACGCGCCGCGCACTCTACATTATCGGTGAACCCGCGAAGGGCGCCGCGCTGTTTTTTGGTGACAAGCAATGCGGCATTTGCCATTCCGTCAATGGATCAGGAGGCCGCGTTGCCCCGGATCTCTCCGCAGAACACCCGGGGACTCCCGCCATGGGCTGGCTTGTGACCGTACTGTGGAACCATGGACCCGGCATGTGGCGGCAGATCCGCCAAAAGAACAACCCTTATCCCCGGTTGGACTCGCAGGAAATGGCAGACATCCTTGCGTTCTTGTACCAGGCAAGCAGCATCGACCGTGCTGGGGACCCAAGCGCCGGTCAGCGGGTGTTCAACGAGAAGGGCTGTGTCCGCTGCCATTCGGTGGGTGGGACGGGCGGCAGAGTGGCGCCCGAGCTGTCTGGGGTCGCCGCCGCCGGCGACTCGAATGCCTGGACCCGTGCCATGCTCAATCACGCCGGGTCGATGATTGCTCCTATCACCAGCACCCTGGGGAAATGGCCGCAATTCAGCGGTAATGAGATGAATGATTTGATGGCGTATGTGAGCCTCAACGCTCCCAAGCCAGCGGCCAGCGCAGCCCAAATACCCGGCAATGCCGAACGGGGTTGGGGTGTGTTTCAGAGCAGATGCATACCGTGCCATGCCGTACGCGGACAGGGTGGCAGTGTAGGTCCGGAGCTGGGGCCGGAGCGTGATCTTCCACTCACCACGGGCCAGTTTGCCAGTGTTCTGTGGAACCATGCGCCGGCGATGCTCCGTCAGGGCCGCGAAAACCGGATTCCTCCTCCTGTTCTTCAGGGTAACGAGATGGCGGACTTGCTGGCGTTTCTCGCCAGCCTGCGGTACTTCGAGCCGACTGGCTCTCCCCTGGTTGGGGAGCGCGTCTTTACCGAGCGCGGCTGCGCAGCTTGCCATGGCAACATGGCGGAAGGCACGCAGATTGGGCCCGCGCTTAAGTCGGGCAGCGAAGCTTTCACCACCGTCTCCTTCAGCGCCGCGCTCTGGCGGCATGGCCCCCGCATGATTGATCGGGCGGAGGAATTGGGCATGCCCTGGCCGACCCTGAAGGCCACCGACATAGGCGATCTGGTGAGTTTCCTTAACGCACCGGCGCGCCCGAAATAAGTAGCCGGATCGAAGAACGCTTCACGGCGGCCACCTTCGGACAGGAATACGACGAGTAGCGGCAAGCCACCGGAGCCATGATTCCGCGCCTGCGGTCCTCAGGCGGATCCGGGATTCATGGTGTATCCATTACGAGCGCGCGGCCTCCAGAGAGCTTGCGTTCGGGAACCAGCACGCGTGCAGTAACCTATGGTGGTTGGAGCGATCATGATAAGCGGAATGTCGATCTGCGTTTATCTCTGGGAGGCCTTCTTTGTACTCTGGGTGGTCTGGGCGTTGCGGACGAAGACAACCCAGGTGCGGGAGAGTCTCAGGTCACGCTTCTCCCACATTATTGCCACTGTGGCCGCTTTCTATGCGATGTTCAGTGGCGACGTGCCCCTGGGCTGGATGAACACCCGCATTATTCCGCGAGAGCCTTGGATCCAAGCTCTGGGAATCGCTTTGACCGCGGCAGGGATGGCCTTCGCCATCTGGGCCAGGGCTTACCTCGGGCGTAATTGGAGCAGCAATGTCACCGTCAAAGTGGGCCACCAATTGGTTCGCACCGGCCCCTACCAATGGGTCCGCCATCCGATTTATTCTGGGCTGATTGTGGCCATGATAGGAACGGCATTGAATCGACGGCAGGTACGGGGTCTGGTTGCAGTCGTGCTGCTCTGGGTCGGCTTCAACATCAAAAGCCGGATCGAAGAGCGCTTCATGGCGGCGACCTTCGGGCCAGAATATGAGCAGTACAAAGGCTCCATAGGAGCCATGGTTCCGCGCCCGCGGTCCTAGTGGACGACAGCCACAATGCCCATCCTCGTCGAATCCGTGCAGCAGGCGATGCCGAAGAGCTTGGTATGATGACCCGTGGTTAAAGCAACAGTGCGCGGCAAGTTCATCACCTTCGAAGGGCTCGACGGCTGCGGCAAGTCCACCCAACTGGAGAAGCTTGCCGCAGTTTTGCGCGTGCGCGGAATTGACGTAGTCACGACACGCGAACCGGGAGGCACGATTATCGGCGAGCGCATCCGCGCTGTGCTGCTCGACTCCCGCACCGCCGGTCTGGATGCGCACGCCGAGATGGCACTCATGTTTGCCTCGCGCGCACAACTGATCGCGGAGGTGATCGCGCCCGCGCTGGAAGCCGGTCAGTGGGTGCTGTGCGACCGTTTCACCGACTCCACCGAGGCCTACCAGGGCGGGGGACGGCAGCTTGGCAGCGACATGGTGCTGCAGTTACACCAGGCGCTTTGCCGCGCATTGTGGCCCGATCTCACCATCCTGATGGACTGTGACGTAAGCTCCAGCGTGGGTCGCGCCCGCCGTCGCAACCAGGCTGCCGCAGAAGAAACGTCCAACGAAAACCGCTTTGAGAAAGAGAGCTATGCTTTCTTTACCCGGGTGCGCAACGCGTTTCTGGAGATTGCCAGGCGCGAGCCGCAACGGGTCGCGCTGGTGGACTCGCGGCCGAAGCTTGAAATCGTACATCCACAAATCGTGCGCGTGGTATTCGAGCGGTTGATAGAAGCTGCGGGCAAGAATGGGACGCCTGCATAAAGCAAATGCCGTTCTCTGATTTTCATGGCAATGCCGATGTGGTTCACGCCCTGCGCGAGATGCTGGCGCACGAAAACTTCCCGCACGCCGTAATCCTCTCTGGCCCGCAGGGCTCGGGTAAGTTCACGCTGAGTCAAATGGTTGCGAAAGCGATGAACTGTCTGGAGCAACCTGTCAGCGACGGACTGCCGGATTTCTGCGGCCATTGCAGCAACTGCGCTCGCATTGCCCAGGCTGACGCGCTGGAAGAGCGTTTTGCCGAGGCGGTGGAAGCGCGCGAGAACCTGCGCGAGGCCGACAAGCGCGACACCCGCCTGTTCGTGCAGACCCATCCCGACGTGTTGATCATCCCTCCCGACCCGCCGCAGATGCTGGTGAAGGTGGACCAAATCCGCCACGTCATTCACGAGATCTATTACAAGCCGGTGGAGGGCCGCGAGCGGGTTTACATCTTCAGCGACGCCGAGTTTATGAAGGAAGCGGCGAACTCGCTGCTCAAGATTCTGGAAGAGCCGCCGGAATTCGCCACCCTGTTTCTGCTGACCGACAATCCTGCGGCGCTGCTGCCCACGATTCGTTCGCGCTGCATGCAGGTGCGGCTGGCGCCGGTGGCCGCCGCTGAGGTCGAGCAGTATCTTGCCGAGGTGCGTCCGGAATGGAAGGCCCGCGAACGGGCGCTGGTGGCGCGGGTTTGCGGCGGAGGCCTGGGCCGTGCGCGCACCTTCGATCTGGCCGCCTATGTGGCCGCGCGCCAGGACGCGCTGGCGCTGCTGGGCCCCGCCATGGGAAGCGCGGACCACAGCGCTCTGTTCCGCGTGACCGATGCCTATCGCGCCGGCGCCGACGGCAAGGCGAAGACGGAGATGGTGATCCGGACGCTATATTCTGTGCTGGAAGACCTGCTGTTCTGGAAGTCGGGGACCCCGGAGTTGGTGCGCAACCAGGACCTGCAGACGGACCTGGAGAAAATGTCGTCGGAGGTTGAGTTCGCTTGGATCGTGGCCGCGACGCAGCGGCTGGGAGAACTGGAAAGCGGCATGCGCCGGAATTTGCTGCGCTCGCTGGCACTGGACACGTTTGCGACCTCGTTGGAGCGCTAACCTGCGCCATGCCGCCATCCCACTAAAGTAGTATCCGCAGAATGGATTGTTTTGCACAATCGGCTGTGGTAGGGTATCCCCAAGTTCACACCTTTAACAGCCCGGGACAATTCAAGTCCGAGTCTTGCAAGATCCCTGCATTGTGCTCACTCTTGAGTTGGCGGTATCCCTCAGGCTAGTGTGCAAATCATCGTAGGAGCAAACACTATGAAAGATTCCATGGACTCCACCGCCGTGGGCCGAGCGCTCGATTCCGAAGTGTTTGCCAACCGCAAGCTGATTCGCCCCGCCCTCAACCGCAACGATCATCCGCGCCAGGAGGCCCCGGAGCGCCGCGAACGTAGCGAGCGCCCTAGCCCCATGAACGGAGGCAAGAAGACCCCGCCGCCGGAGCAAACTCACGCCGAGAATTTCTACTATCAGAAGCAGATGCAGACCAAGACGCCAATGGTGCTGGTGCTGCAGGACGGCGAAGAGATCCACGGCATCATCGAGTGGTACGACAAGTACTGCCTGAAAGTGAACCGCACCGGCGCTTCCAATGTGCTGATCTACAAACCCAGCATCAAGTACATGTACAAAGAAAGCGAAGCCGGCCAGCGGAGGTAGAAGCAGGGGCTAGGGGTCAGTTGTCAGCACAGAGCATTCAGTCTTCAGCAGATCAGCGATTGTCATCCGAGCCGGGAACCTGGAGCGTGGGTGAGAACTCGTTTTGAGTTGGCACGCCCCGTTGTGAAGACAAAAGAATTGCCCCACCCAAGTAAACTTGGGTGGGGCTGCCTCAGGGCGATGGGCTGGGCCATCCGCCCCGCCCGTCCAGGGCATCACCGACATCGTGTGGCAATTACGGACCGGTCGAGATCGTCACGCTGCGGACGCCACATCCTGTGCGGCCAGCAGTGGGTTCAATCACACCGTTGAAGCCGGCGTAAATGAAATAAGGACCATTGGGGTCCGCGGCGTCCGGGAGCGTGTACAAGAGCTTCGTCACCGGAGTCGCGAGGACAGATAGCGGCTGTCCGACTGTGAGGGTCTGGTCCGTGATCGCGAATTTCAGACTGCCGTTGGTGAGCGATTCCTGTTGGCGCAGCAAGTTGTCCACCTGCCCGTAGACTTGCGTGTTATCGTCATAGACCGCAAGCGTCTGGTCCACCACCTGAACTTCCGCGGCCTTTTCGGCAGTTCCGTCGTTGCCCCCATATCCATTGTCAGCCGGTGAATCGCCGATATCTACGGTCCATCCGGACGGCGTACCTTCATATTCGACTTCAATGTAAGCGGTCCGCGCCGCAGATCCAGGGGCGGGGGTGAGGTCAATGGCGACATGGGCCTCGTACCAATCACCAGGACAATTAGGATTAGGCGGCAATAGACTGAAGGTAGGCACATGAACTCCGCGCGGGGGGGCGATGCCCAAAGTATTGAATCGACCCACCCTCAGGTTAAGGGACATGCTTGAATAATCTAGAATCGGTGCGGGAACTGTACTTGCCTTACCCTGGCTCAGCACGGGGATAGCAAAGAGTACGGTTGCAAAAACGAGAGATGCCAACATGGTGCGTTTCATAGTGACCTCCTTGTGGTCATAGGTTGTGGCGTCGGTCGAAGCCGAACGGCGCCGGGTTGTTGTCGTGGGACCTTGCCTCGCTTCGGGAGGCGGGATGGTTGCCCCACCTCCGGAAGCGTTCCCCTTTGAGAGCAGCTAGCTGCTGCATTTCCGCTCTCGTGAGCGCACAATAGGTCAGCGCGCTGGCGGGATCAATGCACCAGCGGTGATTTGTGAGTGATCTATGGGTGATCTAAGGGTGATCTTCGCAACTCGCTAATTCAAAATGGTTTAGCTATAGCATGGAACGGAATTGGCGGGAGGCGTAGCACAAGCTTTCTTTGATTTTCTGCCGTCCTGGCGGCGGCTAAAGCCGTTATCGTGGACGACTTCCAGTCGTGCCGCCGCAACGGGTGCCTGATACAACACTGACCTGCGACTATTTTTGAAACACGATAACTCCAAGGTCCGATCCGTGGTGCAAACAAGCCGATATTGCGATGGCAAGGAAGGGCATGCAGGAAAGCGCTACTTTGAGGGGCTGGCACAGAACCGGCTTGGGTTTCTCACCGTGCCGGCGATAACGCCTTGGGCGGACGATGTGCGCTAGCTCACAACAGGGGAGTGATTGTCGTCACCGCCTTGATGGTTGAAGAATTTGTACATTGGAACTGGCGGAAGGACCGCCGCGCTGTCGCGATGAGGGTGGCAGCAACAATACCAAATCGGAGATCGCAATCATGGCATACATCATTACCGACACCTGCACCAAAGATGAACTCTGCGTCGAAGCTTGTCCGACTGACTGCATACATCCCAAGAAGGACGAAGAGGGAGTTGAAGCCGCGACCCAGTTATATGTGGACCCGGAAGGCTGCATCGATTGTGGCGCCTGCGTTCCCGTGTGCCCGACCAATTCGGTTTTCATCGTGGATGAGGTCCCGGCCGACAAGCAGGAATTCATCGCGAAAAACGCCGCGCATTACGCGTAGAGCGAAGTTTATTTGTAGGCTTCGGCCCGCGGCGAGAGGCGACAGCGCGGACCGAGAAGGCATGGGGTTGCGCGATTAAGCTGATTGAACTGTGGACCACTGGCAGGGTTGGGCTTCCCAGGAGCAGGCGCCGTCGTAATAGCGAGCGCCAGGTTGCATGTACCGGCGGCCTGATGTAGACGGTGCAGTGATGCAAGCGAACAAAAGGGTACGGTCCGGGGGCTGTGCCCTTTTGCATTGCTGGAACCAGCCGGATCCAGCGTGACCGTCCCACGGAGGATCCGCGGCATCGCCGAGGGAAGTGGCGCCGATGATACTATCAGCCGATGCTAAGATGGCTACGCTGGAAGCGTCGGCCTGCAACTGGGGCGCGCCGCTCATCGGACCTTGATTCTGGCTTGATTTCTATGCCATCGCCTGCCTGGCTCTACCTCGACCTTCTCAAGAAAAGCATTCTCGAAGAACTCTATGTCGAGAATGAACTCCGATTGATCTATCTGCGCTCGTGCCTGGACGGACAGGAAAAATTCAGGCAGGAAGTTTTCCTCGACATTCGCCGCCATCGGTCAGCGATGTATGACGAGTACGTGAAGCTTCGCGAAGTCGGCATTAATTACGGCAGAACGATTCAGAATCTCGGATTCCAGCACTCGATGATCGGACGCCGCAGGCTGAAAAACATCGAATCCTGTCTGGAGCGAGTGCTGGCCGATCGTATTCCCGGCGACTGCATTGAATGCGGCGTCTGGCGCGGCGGCGCAGTCGTCTTCATGCGGGGCTTTTTGGCGGCGCACCAAGTGCAAGAACGCACGGTTTGGGTGGCCGACTCGTTCCAGGGTCTGCCGGCGCCTACTCTAAAAGAGGACGAGGGACTTGATCTTACCGCGGCGCGTTACCCCATGTTGGCCATCGACCTGGGAACGGTTCGTGACCTGTTTGAGCGGTATGGGCTGCTGGATGACCAGGTGCGCTTCTTGCAGGGGTGGTTCAAAGACACGTTACCGTCTGCGCCGATTCGCACCCTTTCGCTGTTGCGCCTGGATGGTGACATGTACGAATCCACCATGGATGCCCTGAATGCTCTGTATGACAAGGTTGCTGAGGGCGGATTTGTGATTGTGGACGATTACGGCGTCCTTCCTCAGTGCAAACTGGCGGTTACGGAATTCCGCGCGGCGCGCGGAATCACCGACCCGATACACGAAGTGGACTGGACCGGAGCATTTTGGCGAAGGGGTGGATAGGGCATCAGGATCACGACCGACGGTCATGAATCACGCAGCAAGCCCGCGATGCAGGATTGGACCGCGGCAAAGCTGTTCTCAACGGTGTCCGGCATTTGCTGCGAGCGGCTCTGGTAATCCCTAAAGTCGAGCGCGACGTATTCTGCCACCAGCTCATCGAAGTTCCGGACCAATACATCGGAATCAGGATTGAGACGGCTTATCAAACATAGTCCCGTCGGGCCGGTGCGTATCGTGGTCAGTCGCAAATCTTTGCGCCGGGCCTTAAGGCACATGGCCAACTTCCATACATCGCCGCTATAGAAGTGCGTGGTGCGGACCCGGTCGGACGTAGTGCGGTCCAAGGGCAGGGAATCGTGAATCATGATGATCGACTGGCGAGCTGCGAACCGTTCCAGATGAATGAAGTCCAACAGAGCTTGTTCGAACAGGTGTAGACCGTCGATAAAGGCCAGCGAAAAATTCTTTGCCCCCAAGACCTCAGCCAGATCGTAGGACTCGAAAAAACTATCGCTGGTGATGGCAAACACGCGAGTGCCCGGCGGAAGCGGCCCCTCGACCGTCGGCTCCGGATTGATGCCTACGCATTTGGTCTCCGCCAGCGCTGCGCGTAAGGAATCGCCATGGCGGATTCCGATCTCCACGTAGGTTGCGGGACGCAGAATCTGGTGGACCCAACCCAGAACGGTGTAGTAATCGGGCCCAGGCAACGCGCTTGAGGCCTGCGCCAGGTGAATCTCGCGCAGCGCGTCATCGTAGGTGGAGGGATCAGCCACAGTGATTACTATATCGGCGCGCGCGCCGGGCGATCAAAACCTGCGACGCAAATAAGGCTTGGTTGTTGCGCTTACTGAGTTCCGCTGCGAGCAGGGGTGACCGACTTGAGGTAACTCAGGACCGCTTCTGCGTCTGCACGCGTCATGTGAAATTCAGGCATGGGGGAGCGAAGCGGCTTGCCAGTGGTCCAGATTCCGGTGGTCAGCAAGGTGATCATCTGGGCATCGTTGGCTGGCGGTAAGCCGCCAATGCGTGGGCACAGGAGCGGCCAATCCTGGGAGGGTTGGGCCGATAAGTACGGCACCGGCCCACCCGCCAGCCAGCGGCTGTAGTCGAGTCCTCCATTTTGCGTGCGAGGCGTGTGGCAGTTACCACATTTCGCAACCTCAGTCACAATGTATTTGCCGCGAGCCATAGAACCCGCATTGCCACTGCTGTTGGTGGCCGTCGCTGCCGGCTTCTTTTCCTGCGCCGTTGTGACCCTGGGTCCACCCGTGACGAGCAGTAGAAACGCGGCGATCCACACTCCGGCGATCAAGCGTTTGAGAGTGCGACTAAACCTCCAACCTGCAAATAAAATGTGAGGCTGCATTGTCGGTCCTTTCTATTTTGCCGCAGTCTCCAGCTTAGCGACGAACCGGGCGAACTCAAATCCCCACCCAAGCAAACCCGGCTTGAGTGGGGCACTCTGCTTCTGACTAACCACTAGCCACTAGCCACTGTTTCTCACTGCCCCAAGATCTGGAAGAAGCGAATGATCGACTCGATCCCGCGATAGAAGTTGGGGATGTGGAACTTCTCATTGGGGGCGTGCAGGTTGTCGTCGGGCAGACCCATGCCCATCATGATGCTGGGAATCTTCAGGTCTTCCTCGAACTGGGTCACGATCGGAATCGAACCGCCCGAGCGAATGTACACAGTGTCCTTTCCGAAGATTTCGTGCATGGCCTCCACCGAGGCGCGCGCGAACTTGTTGTCGGTGTTCACCACACACGCCGGGCCCTTGCTGTGCACCTTGATGTTGATCGCGATGCCCTTGGGCGTGACCTTCTTCACGAACTCGGTGTACTTCTTCAGGATGTCGTCCGGGTCTTGCTTGGGCACCAGCCGCATCGAGACTTTGGCCGACGCGCGCGCCGGAATCACGGTCTTCGCGCCGGGAGCGACGAATCCGCCCGGCATGCCGTGTACCTCCAGCGTGGGACGCGCCCAGGTGCGATACAGCACCGAATACCCAGGCTCGCCGGTCAGAACGCTCGACCCCACTTCCGCCTTGCGATAGTCCTCTTCATTGAAGGGCAGACGCTCCCAGGCTTTCAGTTCGTCGTCGGTTGGCTTTTGTACGTCGTCGTAGAAGCCGGGAATGAGGATCTTTCCGTCCGCGTCCTTCAGCTTGCTGATGATCTCCACCAGTGCGAACAGCGGATTGGGCGCCGCGCCACCGTACACGCCGGAGTGCAGATCGGTCTTGGCTCCCTGCGCCTGAATCTCGGTATAGAGCAGGCCGCGCAGGCCGACGCACAGCGTGGGAAGATCGGGAGCGAACAGTTCGGTGTCGGTGACCAGCGCGAAGTCGGCCTTCAGCTTGCCCGAGCTTGCGTTCTTCTTCACGAACTCTTCGATGCTCTCGCCGCCCACTTCTTCTTCGCCTTCGATCAGCACGCGGACGTTGATGGGCAGCTTGCCGTTGCCCGCCTTGAACAGCGACTCAAACGCTTTGAGCTGCATCCAGAGCTGGCCTTTGTCGTCGACGGCGCCGCGCGCGTAGATGTTGTTATTGCGCTCGCTCGGCTCGGTCCAATTCTTGGAGGCAGCCTGTGCCTCCTCGCCCTTCAAGGGATAAGCATCCTTGTCCACGAACGGAGGCGACTTCCACTCATCCAGCGGCTCGGCCGGCTGCACGTCGTAGTGCGCATAGCACAGCGCTGTCGGCTTGCCCGTGGCGTGCAGCCAGTCGGCATAAACCAGCGGATGGCCTTGCGTTTGAATGGTCTCGACATGCTCGAAACCGATGCGCTTTAGGTCGTTGGCCACCATCTCGGCAGCCTTGCGGACATCGTCTTTGTGCTCTTCGGCGGTGCTGACGCTGGGGATGCGAAGCAAATCTTTCAACTCGTCGAGAAAGCGTTTCTGGTTCTCGCGTGCGTAGGAAACGGCTGCGGACGACATAGGGAAAAGTTCTCCTTCCAGAATTAGAGCAGCTTGCGTGCTACTGCTCGCAAACGTTGGTGGGCAAACCCTAAAGTATATCGCAATGGGGGCGGGGAGTTGGGGAGGGGTGGCGGCGGGTACTCGCGGTTCTTTAGCAGGCTGCGGAAAAACTCCCGGATTCAGCGGGGCAATTTGCGAAGTGCAAGGAGTGGAAGCTTCCTATTTTTTTCAATGCGCCAGTTCTCGGGAGACCAACGGATCTGGTCTTAGGGTTGAGTTATACGTAATGCGTTGCTCCTTTTTCACTCGCACCTTTGCGGCGGTTGGCGTGAATGCCATTGCTGAGACGAATGCATCATAGAATCCCGCTGGAACGCCTGCTGAATACCTACCAGTGGCATCCGTTGTCACGATTACGTCGTGCTGGATGCCAATGTTATCCGATAGGCCGACAGTGCTGCCGGCAGAATCCCAATGAACAAGCACACGCGCATGGGCGATGGCCGCGCCTTCTGAATCTACGACTTCGCCAGTAATCTCCGATTGTCGCTGAGCAGCAGCAAGAAAAGAGACACAAAGCAGGAGCACTACCCCTACGAGGATTCGGCAGCTCATACTCGATTTTGTACTGCAAATAGCAGTGGTGGGTCTACATCTTTCGTCTCGTTGACACAGGCAGCATCATGGCAATGCGGAGCGGCACAGAAGGCGCCCCTGTACCAGAAAACTCTCTTGTTTCCACAACCCAACCTGCAAGAAGGAGGCATGCGTGGAAAAGACGAGCAACAGTTGGATGCGTTCAGCTACGTAAACCCTGATCGGCGAGTACCGCAGGATCGCAGCACCCCAGTCCCGCGAAGCGGGACGGAAAGAGCTCAGCCCATCGCTTCAGCGCTGGGTAGACGTGAAGAAGGATCCCGAGTCCCGCAGGGACGGCAGAGACAAACATCGCAACGTGCCGACTACGCCGTTGCCGCCGCCAGCCGGGCCGGCTCTTCGTGGAAGCGCACCGACACCAGCTTCGAGACGCCCGGCTCCTGCATGGTGACGCCGTACAGCACCGGCGCCATGCCCATCGTCTTCTTGCTGTGCGTGATGATGATGAACTGCGTCTGCACGCTCATCTCGCGCACCAGTTCGGTGAAGCGGCCGATGTTGGCTTCGTCGAGCGGCGCGTCCACCTCGTCGAGAATGCAGAACGGGCTGGGCTGATACTGGAAGATGCCGACCAGCAGCGCCAGCGCGGTCAGCGCCTTCTCGCCGCCGGAGAGCAGCAGCACATTCTGCAGCTTCTTGCCCGGAGGCGAGGCCACCACGTCGATGCCGCTCTCCGCCGAGTTCTCCAGGTCGGTGAGGCGCATGAAGCCCTGGCCGCCGCCGAACAGCTTGCTGAAGGTGCGGCCGAAGTTTTCGTTGATGATCGTTGAAGGCCTCTTCGAACTTCTGCCGCGAGATGGTGTCGATTTCCTTGATCGTGTTCTGCGTGTTCTCGATGGACTGCAGCAGGTCCTAGCCGCTGCGTTTCCAGGAACTCGTGGCGCTGCGCCGTCTCCTTGTACTCCTCCAGCGCCATCATGTTTACCGGGCCCATGTTGTCGAGCCGCGTGCGCATCTCGCGATAGGCGTCTTCTTCGCTCGGCGAGCTCTTCGCCGGCAACGCGAGGCAGGGAATCGTCGGCCATCAGCTCGTCGCGGCTGCTGGCTCAGTTCCTGCACGCAGGTCTCGGCCATGTGCTGCACATCGGACTGCACGCGCGCCTGCGCGGCGGAAAGTTCGCCGCGACGATCGCGCGCGGCATCGAGCGCTTCGCGCGCCGCCTTCAGCGCCTCTTCCAGTTCGACGAGGCGCACCCGGACGGTCTGCAACTCTTCCTGCAGTTCGCGATCGCGGCTGCTGCGCCAGTTCGCGCTCGGCAGTCCAGCCGACCACCTGCTCGGCCAGGCGAACGTTCTCGGCTTCGCGTTGCTGCTTCTCGGCCGCTGCCGACTCGAGCTGCGACTTCAGCTTGCCAGGTGCGCCGAGACCTCCGACACCATCGCCTCGATGCGCTGCACCGTCAGCATGGCTCCGCGGCGGCGCTCTTCCAAGCGTCGCCAGATTGCGCGCGGACTTCGCTGGCCAGTTGCGCGGCTTCGTCGCGCCGCTGGCGCAGCGACTTCCAGACTGCTCTGCGCCGCCTGCATCTCGGCATCTCCAGCGCGCGCTGCCGTTCTTCGTGCTGGAACAGTTCGCCAGCTGCGTCGGCGATGAACGCTCTCGCGCTCGCTGCGCTCTTCGCCGACGCGGCGCAGTTCGCGCTCGTAGGTGGAGAGCCGCTCGCGCACGCGCGCCATCTCGCTTTCGAGTTGGCGCAGCGTGTGCCCGGAGGTCATGGCCTGGCGCTCGCGCTTCGCGCTTGTCGTCCTCCAGGCGCTGCAGCAGTCCGGTGAGTTCGGCGATCTCGCGGCCCAGAGCGGCGACGCGCATCTCTTCTCGGCCATGGCGCGCTCCAGCTCGCCCATCTGCAGCAGCACTTCGCGCAGTTCGCGCTTCATGGAGAGCGGTCCCTGGCTGCGCTGCTTGCCGCCGGTGACGGTGACGTTGTGGAAGCACTCGCCGGACTTGCGAGAGGAAGAACGCGTCGGGATTTTCCAGCGCCAGCTCGCGGCCGGCACCGGCGTCGGGCACGATGTAGCCGTTGCCCAGCTTGGGCAGGATCACTTCCAGCGACTTGCCGAAGCCGTTGAGCACGCGGATGCAGTGCTTCAGCGGGACCACGCTGTCGCCGTGCGCGACCTGGTGCGCCGGACTCGTCGAAGAGGAACGAGAACTTCGCCTGCGAATCTTCGGGATGGACCAGGAACGTGGCGCGGCCATCCACGTCGGTGCGCAGCAGGCGCAGGCCTTCGTCGGCGGCGTCCCACGACTTCACGACGATGTAGTTCAGTTCGTCGCGCAGGAAGTCGTCGACCACATGCTCGTAGCGGTCTTCCACTTCCAGGAAGTCGGCGAGCACGCCCACCGGCGCAAGGCCTCCTTGCATCGCGCCCGAGGTGAAGAGCTTGCGCACCGACTCGGTGGCGTAGCCGTGCTCGGTGATGACGGCTTCCAGCGAACCCCGCTTGCCCATCAGCGCTGGCGTACTCGCCGCGCAGGGAATCCAGATGGCGCTTGCCGTCGGTCTCGGCGGCGCGCTTCTCTTCGAGCTGCTGGCGCGTCTCGGCGATCTGCGCGGTGAGCGCGGCGACGCGCTGCGAGGCGGATTCGAACTCCAAGCCGAGCTGTCCGCGCTGGCCGCCGAAGGTTTCCAGCTGCTGATTGGCGGCGGCGGTTTCGTCGTGCAGGCGCTGCGCTTCGCGATCGAGCGCGGCAATGCGCTCTTCGGCCTGCGTGATGCGGTTGCGCACGGCGGAGCCGCGGAGACGGCCTGCAGAATCGCGTCGCGCCGCTGCTTCCTGCTGGCGCTCGACATCGATCAGCGAGGCTGCCGCGGCCGAAGCTTCCTGCTGCCTGCTGCTGCAATTCCTGCTGCGCGTCGGCAACTTCGGCGTTGGCGGACTCGAGCGTGGCGCGATTGGTTTCCAGTTCCTGCTGCAAGCGCGCGACCTGCTCTTCGGTGTTGCCGATCTCGGCCTGCGCTCCGGCGGAGCGGGCATCGAGTTCGGCGCAGCGCTCTTCGTTGGTGCGGCGGCGCGCGGCGGCGCGATCGATCTCCAGCGCCAGCGTGTTCAGCTTCTCGCGGTTCTCCTGCGACTCGCGCTCGATGGCATAGCCGCGCTGCGTGCGCTCGCCGTGCTCGGCTTCCATCTGCTGCACGGCTTCGCCCTGCGCGTGCATCTCTTCGCCGATTTCCGTGAGTTGCCGGTCGAGCAGACGACGCCTCGGCATCGAGTTGCGCGAACTTGCTGGCCAGCACACGCGCAGCTTGGCGCGCATCTCGTCGCGCAGCCTGCGCGTAGCGCTCGGCCTTCGAGGCCTGCCGCTTCAGCGAGTTCATCTGGCGCGTGACTTCGTCGAAGATGTCGTTGATGCGCGCGAGATTCTGCTTGGCGTCTTCCAGGCGCGCTTCCGCCAGCCGCTTGCGCGTCTTGAACTTGGTGATGCCGGCGGCCTCTTCGATGATGGCGCGGCGGTCGGTCGGCTTGCTGCTGAGAATCTGCCCGATGCGTCCCTGCTCGATGATGGCGTAGGACTCCGGCCCGAGGCCGGTGCCCATGAAGATGTCCTGAATGTCGCGCAGGCGGCAGAGCTTGCCGTTCAGCAGGTACTCGCTTTCGCCGGAGCGGAACAGGCGGCGCGTGATCGTGATCTCGCCGGCCTTGAAGGTGCGCTTGAATTTGCGGCGGCGGATCTTGAGCACGACGTGCGGAGCGGCGGCAATCGTGCGACGGCAGCTTCGGGCTGCAGTCGTCGGCGCGTCTTCGTCATCGCCCTGGCCGGGACGCACTTCTTCGGAGTAGCGCTCGACGTCTTCGGCGCTTGGCGGCGCGCACGGCGGACTCGTCCCAGTCGTCGTCAGGAAGGTCGTCCTGAATGTCGATCTCGGGCTCGGCGACGTCGCCGTAGACTTCGGGATCGACCAGCGTGAGCGAGACCTCGGCCATGCCGGTGGGCTTGCGTTCGCGCGTGCCGGCGAAGATGACGTCCTGCATGTTGACGCCGCGCAGCAGTCGCGCCGATTGCTCGCCCAGCACCCACGAGATGGCGTCGGAGATGTTCGACTTGCCGCAGCCGTTCGGACCGACGATGGCGGCAATGCCTTCGCCCTGGAAGCGGAGGTCGGTGCGGTCACAGAACGATTTGAATCCGAGGATTTGCAGCTTCTTCAGTTTGAGCAACTTCGTACTCCGTTCGGATAGCGCGGGCCGGTCTCGATTGCACTCAGGACTCTCTGCCCAGCGCTATTCGCGATTTCATCTCGACCCAACGAGAAATGCCAAGCCAACTGTACTTTCGAAGGCGAGGAGGGGTCAAGATATAAAACACCATATTTGGGGCTACCCCTGTGGAAACCACATTATATTGCCCCACTCATGCGAAAAGCGAAAATTTTTGGAGTGGAGAGGGACAGGGAGGCGGGAGAATCGCGGGAGCAGGCTCAAGTGTAGAGAGGGTGCCGATCGGATTCAAGAGTTAAAGCTGGGGGAGTATCTGAAAGGTTACGAGCGGCTCTGTCGGCTGCGCGTTGCGGCGATGTTCGCTGGTACCGTTCCTTCCTGGCTAGATTTCAAATCGGGGATGGCGGTGACACCGCGAAAGAAAGCCCCGCTCCAGCCAAAACAAGCTGGAACGGGACACCTTTTGGAATTTAGGCTGGGAACCTCTCGTCCCTAAAGCGCCTGATTTCCGAGCTAGTGCTGGGCGCAACCCGAGCCAAGGAGGCCGTTGTTGAAGTTGTCCAGCACATTAGCGTCGCCCACCATCTGCTGACCAATGGGAGAGCCGCTGGGGATGTTTTCAGGCAGCGGTCCGACCCCAATCAAATTATTCGCATCGGCAATGGTTGACTGCACCACGGTTCCATCGGTGCCGTTGTCGATGTTGAGCAATGCGGCAATAAGCTGATGGGCCAGATTCACGCTGGCGTCCCCTCGCACCGGGGTATTGAGAAGGGTCATCAACTGGTTATTGGTATAGAAGGTCGTTCCCAGGGTGAGGCCCGATCCATCCTGCCACGCACCGGGATGATTCTTCCAGTAACCCTGAGTCAGCGGCGCGCAGCTTCCCGCAGGCATGATCGTGCCCGCCTGGAACTCCACCGCGGAGTAACCACGGTACTGCCACAGCAACTGCAACGGGAATGTAAGTCCAACCGTGATGGAAACGTGGCCGCCGTTAGGAAAGTACGGTGCGAACGTGCCACCGGGCGCTGTCATGCTGCCGGTCATAATGGAAATCAGATGGCTGTCGGTTTTCGATATCGAAGCAAACCAGAGCAGGCCAGTCAGAGTACCCTGCGGCGAGCTGTAGGTGAAATTGATGGGACTTGTCTGGGTAATGGTGAAACTGTCGTCAGGGTTGTGGGTCAGATAGAAGGGTGCGTTCGAAGGGGAGGAAATTATGTAGTTCCCGTTCGATTGCACATGCCCACTGCCGCTGGCACCGGCCGCCGCCAAAACGCAGGTCCCGCCGTTGCAGTAGATCGACGGAATCAACATCGTAACAATGGGGTTGGCGTTGCCGTTAAAGTGCGCGTTGTTCAAGCCATCGCCCAACGTAATCTGGTCTTGAGCCAGCGCCGGCAGCATGAGCGCCAGCATGACCAACGCAAGTGAAATTACAATGGCCAGAATACTTTTCATTGTTTTCTCTCCACGTAAATAAGCTGTTTTTGCGGAGGTCTGTCGGCACCAAGCTTGCCACAAGTCATCGCTATCAGATGCTGACACCAAGCCCACGGCAAATTGTTAAAATGGCTCCGGTTGAGGCTCGACAGTTCCGCCTATGCTATGCGCATCATAGGCGGCTTCGAAGTTGCGCATAACGGCTAGAAACTACCGGGTACTTTATTCTCTAGTAAGGCCTTTAGTTCGCCAAAATAATAGAGAAGGAAGTACCTATCGCTAGAAACTATGGGCTGGTTGGGATGGAAGGTCGCGAACTGGGGGATTGGGTTAAGCCCAAGTGATGGAAATAGCGCAGCTAGCACCAGCTTGAGAGTCAGTGTAGACGGGCTAGAACCGGCCTTCAAGGCCCGCTCTACCCGTCACGCTACGCGGTGAGTTATGTTGGTTGCTCTAGGAAGCAAGGGTGGGCTCGGGGAAGGCAGGCTGGTTCAACTTGGCGATGGCATAAAGCACCAACTCGACGCGATTGGAGAACCCAAGCTTCTCAAAGATCCGAAATAAGGCGTTCTTCACGGTGTGCTCGCTGAGATGCAGTTGATCGGCGATCTCGCGATTCGACAAACCCTGAGCCACCAGGCGAACCACGCTCTCTTCCCGCGCAGTCAGCAACGAAAGCGGTTCCCCTCGGGATGGTCTTGCCGGCAGGGAATGGTCACGCCAAGCCGCCAGGAGACTTTTCAGGTGTGGTGTATCCGCCCATATCTGGCCTTCCGCCACACGGCGAAGGCACTTTATCAACAGCCGGGTGTTGGAATCGACACAGGAAAACACTCCCGAAGCACCGGCGCGAAATGCATCCAGGACTAGTTGAGTGTCGCTGCGGTCGAGCAGGACTACCCAGGGCAAATCGGGATATTGAAGGCTAATTTCCCGCATTTGTGCGAAACCGCCATCCGGGCCCCCTGGCAGATCGGCACTGACCAACATCACATCGGCCTTGGTGTTTTTTAGGGAACTCAAGAAGTTGCGTTTGTCGCTGACCGAAGCTACCACCTTAAATCCCGGTCTAGTCTTTAACAATCGCGTCAGCAAACCGCCAGTTATCAAATTGGAACACGCGACAATCACTCGAATATAGGGCATTGACCTTCCGTGTTGCGTCAGGATTCTAAGCACAACACTACTTGTCTCGAGTTAGACCGGAATTCTTTACTGCTCGTTAGCGCCCGCACACAGAAATGGTGAAGGGGCTGCTGGGCCAGAAGCAAATGCAACGGCTAGGGGGCTTTTGCGCTGCATCCTGTTAGTAATATGTAGACAAAGTAGCAATGACAAAACAGCAGTTTATAGGCGAGGCAGTCAAAGACAAACTTTGTAACAACTATGGGTAGTTCGCTCTCATCCACCTTTCGGCTACATATCGACTAGCCAAAACCTGCCACAAGTCAGACGTGAATAAACCACCTACTTCTTGACGGTTTCCTTTTCCAGCGTCTCCAGCTCGCGGGTCAGTTGTTCGGCTTGATCGTGAAGACGGTGCAGGCGCTCAGCCAGGGTGGGGACGTTCTTCTCGCCGGTCGCCACGGCGGGCGTCGCCGGGGCCGAAGGGGCTGCTGCCGGCGTTGGTGCTGCTGTCAGGTCGGCCAAGGCCTCGTCGAAGGTGTCCCGGTAGATCAAGCCGGTCGCCCATGGCCAGCACCACCTTCTTGAGCTGGGGCATGCGGGCTTCGGCTGCCTGAATGTAGATGGACTCGATATAGAGAAAGCCACCCGTCACGGGGAGAGCGATGATGTTTCCGCGCAGCACGCGCGAGCCCTGCTGGTTCCACAGCGTGAGGTCCTTGGAGATGTTCTGGTCCTGGTCGATGCGCGATTCAATCTGCATGGGGCCGTACATCAATTGCTGTTTGGGGAGTTGATAAAAGACCAGCTTCCCCAGTTGGTCACCATCGCATCGAGCGGCCATCCATCCGATCAAATTGTCCTTGCCGCGCGGGGTAAAAGGGCAGAATCAGCAGGTACTCGGGTTCTTTCTCCCCCGGCAGGGTAGCCACGACATAGGTGGGCGCTACCGGCTCCGGTTGTCCGGACTGGCCGAACAGGTCGCGCGCGATCTCCCAAATGTCTTCCTTGTTGTAGAACACCTGAGGATCGCGCATGTGAAAGATTCGGTACGCCTCTGCCTGCGTCTGGAAAAGAGCCTCCGGATAGCGGGCGTGCCGGCGCAGGTCGGCTGGCATTTCTGATGCAGGCAGGAATAACTTCGGGAACAGCTTCTCGTAAGCCTGAATGATCGGGTCGCTGGGATCGAATACGTATAGAGACATCTTCCCGGTGTAGGCATCCACGGTGGCTTTTACCGCATTGCGAATGTAGTTTGCGCCTTCATCCAGTCCGGCTGACGGGCAGTGCCGCCGAATACGGATGGGAGAGCGAAGTAGTATAGCCGTCCACCATCCACACCAGCCTGCCGTCATCGGTAATCACCAGGTAGGGGTCCTGGTCCCAGTGCAGGAAACCGGCCAGGTGCGCCAATCTGGCTTTCACGTTGCGGTAAATCATCATGCGACTCTGCCCGGTCAGATAGCCGGTGAAAACAATGTTGGGCTCGCCCTGGGAAATCGCGGCGGCAACCTTCAGCAGAAACGAGCCAACCGGGAAGCCGCCCGTGCCCTGATAGGTCGAATACTTGTTCTGGTCGCCGGAGGGATAATCGAACTCTTCGCGCGCGGTGTGAACAAAGACCGGGTCCTGGGTTCTTTCGCCAAAGTAGATTTCCGGCCGCGTGAGCTGAAACCCAGGCGATTTGATCTCCGGAGGAGCGTTCTCGATGAGCAGCACGGGCAGGCCATCGGGCGTAATCTTGTTGACCTCGGCCACGACCACGCCAAAGCCGTGCGTATAAATGAAACGCGGATTGATCCAGCTCTCGCTGGCCTCGGCGGACAACTGGGTGACGTCAATTTCGCGCGGAGACAGCAGTACCTGCTTGATGCGGCCATTGATGAAGTAGCGATCAACATCAGTTTGGGGAAAAGTGTAGTAGGGGCGCAGCGCCTGAATCTGAGTGATGGTTGCGCCGTAGGCTCGAAGGTCCCACAGCCGCACATTGGCCAGCAGCGTTGCGTCTTGCACCGGGTCGACCACGCCCTGACCAGAAGGGGTGAAAGGGCTTTCGGTGGCGTTCCGATTGAGGCCAAAGGCAGCGGTGGTCGCCTGGATGTGGCGCTCGATGTAGGGCCGTTCGATGGAGATCTCATTGGGCCGCACGTAGACGGCGCGAACGATGGCGGGCAACGCCAATTGCAGGATAAAACAGGACATCACCAGGACGGCTGCCTGCTTGAATTTCGACATCCAAACCAGCGGCAGCGCCGCTAAAGCGGAAATGATGAGCAGCCAGCGCAGAGGGAGAGTGACCTTTTCGTCCACGTAATCGGCGCCGGTCATGAAGGCGTGAGAGTTGAACAGAAGCTCGTAGTTGCCCAGATAAACCCAGGCCGCAAAACCCAGCAACAAGATCACCGCAATGATGCGGAAGAAAGGGGTGCGGGTGGCGCCCGGCAACCGCAGGTAGTCCCCAATGTTGATAGGTCTCGGCTGGCCCATCGATCAGCCGCCCGTAGCGGACGCGTTCGAACAACTGCCATCCGCGGGCCGTGACCCAGAACAGCAGGGCGGAAAGAATCGCCACGACAAACAGAAATCCGAGCAAGTCCGAATAGAAAGGCAGATCGAACAGGTAAAACGGCAAGGCGTGCGAAAAAACTTGGTCCTGCCAGGCGTCGGCAGGCGCGGCGAGCCCGCGCGACCCGAAAAAGCGCATGACCGTCCAGAAGTCAATCGAAGCGGAGGCGAACATCATCGCGAACACGGCCAGCCCGACCGGAACCAGGCGAGAGTACAGAGGGTAATCGCGCTGACGGATGCCGGCGAAGTGCAAACCGCGCGCATGAGCAACATAGAGTGCGATGAAGGCCACCACGGCGCCCACCGCTGCCGGGGCGATGCTGTACCACAGCATGCTGACCCAGGTGTTGACCTGCGCGACTTCCTTCCACCAGTTGTACTCGATGATGAAATTGGCGGCCGTCGGGAGCGCCCAACCGACAAATGCCAATGACACTAATACAAGGATGAAAACGCGGATATGTGAAGGACGCATAAAAGCGATCTTTGAGTGTCCAGCAGTAGCGCCGCCTGGAGGCCAAGCGGCATTGCTATTCATGCAGATGATCGGAATCGTATCACAGGGGGTTAGCCGTCAGCCTTCAGCTGTCAGCTATCGGCTGTCGGCTAAGACATGGTCCGCTGATGGCTGATGGCTTTCTGCTACACTGCGCTTAACTTCGGCGAGTCGAGAGCTCACGTGCTATTGGAACTGCGGGTAGAAAACTACGCGGTCATTGACAACGTTGCCGTGGAGTTCGCGCCCGGTCTGAATCTGCTGACCGGCGAAACCGGCGCCGGAAAATCCATCCTGATTGACGCTCTCGCTTTGCTTCTGGGCGATAAAGCCTCCAGCGACACGATTCGTCACGGCACGGAACGGGCCGTGGTTTCGGCGGTCTTCGAAGCCGAGTCCAAAGCCCTGGATGCCGTGCTGGAAGCCAATGGCCTGGATTGCAATTCCAACTCCGATTCCGATTCTGATTCGAACGACGGGCAACTGATTCTCCGCCGCGAGATTGCCACCGGCGGCAAGGGCCGCGTCTTCGTGAATAACCAGCCGGCGACGGTGACTGTCCTCAAGCAACTTGCGCCGCATCTGGCCGTGATCCATGCGCAGAATGTGGCGGTGCTGGCGTTCGATGCGGCATCGCGCCTGGCGCTGCTGGATGCGTTCGCCGGAGTGGACATGCGCGCCGGTTGCGGCGGCGTTCGAAAGTTGGAACCAGGTCCGCCATCGCATTGCCGATCTGGAGCGCGACGAGCATGACCGGCTGCGCCTGCTGGACTTGTGGAGCTTTCAGCGCAAAGAGATCGCCGAGGCGCGCGTGCAGCCGGATGAAGACGCCAAGCTGGAGGCCGAGAAGCGCGTGCTGGCCAACTCCGAGAAGGTGTTCACGGCTGCGATGGCGGCCTACGATGCGCTCTATGAGAGCAATACTTCGGCGGCAGCTTCGATTCGCGTGGCGACGCGGCAAATCGAGGAGTTGTCGCGCTTCGACGAGAAATTTCGGCGATCGCTACCCGAGCTTGAGTCGGCGCGCATCACCCTGGAAGACATCGGTCAGGCGCTCCGCGATTACGCGGAAGGCATCGAGGCTTCGCCCGCGCGTCTGGCCGAAGTGGAAGACCGTCTGGCCTTGCTCGATCGCTTGAAGCGCAAATACGGGCCGACGCTTGGCGACGTGATCGCGCTCGGCGACGAACTGGAACGCAAGCTCAACGAGATGGAGAACAAGGACGAGGTCCTGCGCGTCTTGAAGATCGAACTGGCGAATGCGGCGGGGAAATATCTGGAGGCGGCGCGCAGTCTTTCCCGCCATCGCTACGAGGCGGCGCGCAAGCTGGAGAAGATGGTCGAGGGCGAGATCAACGAGCTGGCGATGAAGGCGCGCTTCAAGATCGAGGTAAGCGGCTCGGACGAGGCAGGGAACTGGAGCGCCCGTGGCTTCGACCAGGTGCAGTACCTGATCTCCGCGAATCCCGGAGAGCCGCTGGGCACGGTTGAGGAAATCGCGTCGGGCGGTGAACTGTCGCGGGTGATGCTGGCGCTGAAGACCAGCGTCGAGGCAGGCAGCGCCGGCAGGGGCCGTCATAACGGTGCGCGCGGGGGCCCAGGCCAGAGGACGCTGGTGTTCGATGAGATTGATAACGGCATCGGCGGACGCGCCGCCGAAGCGGTGGGCAGGAAATTGAAGCAGCTCGCGCGGACCAAGCAGGTGCTGTGCATCACGCATCTGCCGCAGATCGCCTCGTTCGCCGACCAGCATTACCTCATCGAGAAACGGGAGTCGGGCGGGAGGACGAAGACCTCGGTGCGGCCGTTGAATCCCGAAGAACGCACGCGCGAGATTGCGCGCATGATGAGCGGCGCGAAGCTGACCGACACCTCGCTGAAGCACGCCGAGCAAATGCTGAAGGCGAATCAGTAGGCAGTGGCTGCCAGTGGCCAGTGGCCAGTGACCGGTAGTTGGACTCTGGAGCGATGGAGTTGTTATGTGGCTCTTTTTGCTTGCGATCATAGCGCTGGTCCCGCAAACCTCGCCGGGCCCGGCAGTTTCGGTTTCCATGATCGGCAAGGAGATTTGGTTACAAACGGCCTCTGGCAGTCGGCAGTTGACGCACGATGGCATTCCCAAGAGGCTGCCGACCATCTCCCCGTCCGGCGACGCGCTCGTTTATGTCGTCGATCATCCGGTGCCACACGATGCGCCCGAGGAGGAACTGGTCCTGTTGGATTTAGGCGGGAAGGTCCTACGACGGATCACCCCGGAAGGCTATGTTCCTGGAGCCTTTGATCAATTGGACTGGCTCGACGCTGGGCGCATCGGAGCAATGACGTGCGGTCATGCGAACTGCATGTATTGGTTGATGAATCCTGGTTCTGGCAAAACGATCCAGGTTATGGATGGCGGCTTCGATTTCATCTGGTCACATAATCGGAAGTTTGTCGCCCGGTGGGGCGTGTCGTACGGGTGCGATGACCCACGCGAGGAAGGAACAGGGGTGCCCTGTATGAAAGAGCATGACTCTGTGTGCTTCAATCAGGATGATATCACCATGTATCCGCCGGAGTGGGTGGGGAAGAACTCTGACCGCAGTCACAGCCACGACCTTGCAAACGCATCCCCGCATTTTGTCTGGTCGCCCGACGACAAGTGGGTGGCATTTACCGACCTAATCGGACCGGAAGACGATTGGTACGTGGTGATACTCAGTCCCGACGGCGAGATGCTGCGCGATACAGTCCCGATTGATCCAGATTACAAGGCAATGCTCGAGTGGCTGGATGACACGCACTTAGACTTGCGAACCGGGAAGCGCGTATTCCACTTCGCGGTTCAAGGCAATCAATTTGATGAAATCCGGGAGACCGTGAATCGCGCGGGGCATTAGCCTTGGCTGTATAAGAGCTAGACTGGATCGCGCTCCCGAGCGGAGCCTCGACACCATTAACTGCTAGTTGCTAGCTTACTTGATCGCCCCTTCTTTCCCCACCAGCCTGCGCAGCAGTCCCATCTGTCCGTTGTGATAGCCCTCGTGATAATGGAGACGAATCAGCGCGTCCGCGACGGAACCCGTGAGCGGCGGTTGCCGGAGTTGCTCTGGGACAGGCCGAGCCAACGCATCGTCGGAGAGCGCCGCGAGGGTTGGAACCAGTTGATGCTGGCTATCGCGGAGAAGGCCACGGAGCGTGCCGAGGTCAGGCACCTTGTCGCCGGGCTGGAGCGGCTCCGATCCGCGACGATAGTGCGCGGCCACGTCGTCCCCAACCACGGGAGCGCCACCGGCGAGGGTCAGGATGGTGTTGCGGGCAACGACCATGTGTCCCAGGACCCAGTTCAGGCAGTTGCCCGCGCCCGGTGGTTGGACGAGGCTCTCTTCGTTGGTGACGCCGTCAAGGTTGCGTTTGATGGCTCCGTAGCTGAATTCGTACATGTTCGCAAGTTCGTTGCCGGTCATAATTGAGTCTCTCCTGCCCAAGGATTGTATCGCTTTACGCTTAGGGCAAGTTGTCGCTAGGAACGGCCGAACGGGGTGGCTTGTATAGGGGTCCTTCGACTCCTCGCTCCAACACCCCAGCAAGCACAAACCCGGTGCTTGCTGGGGACCCCGTTTGCGCTCGTCGCTTGATTTCATAACAACGACGGCTCGCAACCGTGCCGAGTAAACTTGTTCTCGCAAAAGGCCAAGACTCGGACGAAAGGAGCCGTCATGAAGATTATAGGCTGTGATTTCCATCCGAGTTTCCAACAAATTGCCATGGTCGACACGGAAACAGGCGAGTACACGGAACGGAAGCTGACCGCGGCCGAGGCGCGACCGTTCTACGCTGGGCTGCAAGGCCCGGTGATCGTGGGCATGGAGGCTTGCGGCAACACCTTGTGGTTTGAGCGCTTGCTGGCCGAGCTGGGCCACGAGTTGCGCCTGGGCGACGCCGCCCAGATCCGGGCCCGGGAAGTGCGCAAGCAAAAGACCGACCGGCGCGATGCCGCTCTGCTGTTGCGGCTGTTGCTGGAAGGCCAGTTTCCCGAGCTGTGGGTGCCGAGCCTGGAGCAGCGCGACCTGCGGCAACTGCTGTTGCATCGCCACAAATTGGTGGCCATGCGGCGACAGGTGAAAAACCAGTTGCAGCATCTGGCGCTGAATCAGGGAGTGCAGCAAAAGCGCAAGCTGTGGAGCGCGGCGGGACGCCAGTTGCTGGAAGCCCTGCCGCTGAGCGGGTGGACGGCAAAGCGACGCGACGATTCGCTGCAGTTGCTGGATGAGTTGGATCGCCGCATCGCCGAGTTGGACCTCGCCGCTCAGCAGGAGGCGAAGAAGAATTCCGTGGCGCGGCTGTTGCAGACCCATCCCGGAGTCGGTCCCATTACCAGCCTGGCCTTCGCGCTGACGCTGGGCCGGATCGAGCGCTTCGCCCACAGCCGCCAGGTGGTCAGCTATCTGGGGCTGAATCCGGCCGAGCATTCCAGTGGCGGGCGGCAGCGGTTGGGCCGCATCAGCAAGCAAGGCAATCCCCTGGTACGCAGTTTGTTGGTGGAAGCGGGACAGAGCGCGGCGCGCCTGGTCCCAGAATTGAAGCGCGCTTATCAGCGGCTGAAGCACCGCAAGCATTCGGCCGTGGCCAAGGTCATGGTGGCGCGCAAATTGGCGGTGCGGTTGTACTGGATGTGGCGCAGCCAACAACCCTACGCCGCCGCTCGCACGCAGGGCAGCCCGAGTCATCCTGTGGTGTCGGAATAAGACCGGTCACTTGAGTGGGCCCCTGCCTCCCAGAAGGGTCTGGGAGTTCGAAGACAAGAATCATGGTTGGTGAAACAAACCGAATAGATGGTTGGTGGAGCGAAGGCTGCCATCAGTGATTCTCGTAGCGCGCGAGTCTTGGTCCTATGCAGAGATGGTGTTTTCCACTAGAGCGAAATGGCGCTACTTTAAAACCGTGGGCGTCGCCGCTTTCGTGCGCCCTTGACACCGCCGTCGTTGTTATAGACAGGATGACAGGCAATGAACGCCTGCCCGTTCCCTGCGAAATTTGCGGCTTAGGGTGCCAAAATGCGCCATTTCAGGTCGTTACCTTGGTGATTCGGGCGCAGCTACATACAATAGAGTCAGTGTGGGGAAAAGCGGGTTTCTACCCGTATACTGGACTGCATATAAAGACAACTGGACAGCACAAAAGAATGACTCAAAGCAACGCCAAAACCTTACTTCTATTGAAGCCGCGGGGCTTCTGCGCCGGCGTGGTACGCGCCATTGACATTGTTCGCATTGCGCTGGAGACCTTCGGAGCGCCGATTTACGTGCGCAAAGAGATCGTCCACAACCGTTATGTGGTGGACGAGTTGAGCGCCAAGGGCGCGATCTTTGTGGACAGCGTTCAGGAAGTCCCGGCGGGCGAGCGGATCATCTACAGCGCCCATGGGGTCGCTCCCGAGGTGCGGGACGCCAGCAAGTTGCGCGAGTTGCGGGTGATTGACGCCACCTGCCCGCTGGTCACCAAGGTCCATGTGGAGGCGGTCAAGTTTGCGCGCGAAGGCTATTCGCTGATCCTCATCGGCCATCGCGACCACGACGAAGTGATTGGCACGCTGGGCGAAGCGCCCGAAGTTACCCAGGTTGTGGACTCGCCACAGGAAGTAGATGACCTTCACGTTCCCGATCCCAACCGAGTCGCTTACCTGACGCAGACCACGCTGAGTTTGGACGAAACCAGCCACGTCATCGCGGCGCTCAGGAAAAGGTTTCCCAAGATCCAAGGGCCGCACGCGCAAGACATTTGCTATGCCACCGAGAACCGGCAAACGGCGGTGAAGGATGTTGCTGGCGAGTGTGACCTTCTGCTGATTGTCGGCTCGGACAACAGTTCCAACTCCAACCGCCTGGTCGAAGTCGCCCGCAATCTGGGGGCGCAGTCCCATCTCATCGAGAACTACCGCTCGATCAAGCCGGAGTGGCTGGAGAACGTCAACACCGTGGGTTTGACGGCCGGCGCCTCAGCGCCCGAGATCCTGGTGCAAGAGGCGGTGACTTTCCTGGAAGAGCAAGGTTTCACCAACATGTGTGAGATCGAAGTCATGCCCGAGCATGTGCGTTTCGGATTGCCCTCCGAAATCGTCGAGGCCATTGGCGCTGCGCCAGCCATGGCGGAGTAAGAGAGGAATGGAAGATTCTTCCGATCGTGCCGAAGTACGCTTCGGCAAAATCGATGACATCAAAAGCCGGGTGGCCGCCGCCATCGATGCCTCGCGGCGATACCTGTTCTCCATCCAGGACCGCGAAGAGGGCTACTGGTGTGGCGAACTGGGCGCCGATACCACCCTGGTATCCGATTACATTCTGCTGCATCGCCTGCTGGGCACCGAAGATCGCGGTGCGAACGCAGAAATGCGCCACCGAGATCCTGAATCGTCAGAACCCGGACGGCGGCTGGCCCATTTACAACGATGGCCCTTCCAACATCAGCGCCTCGGTTAAAGCTTATTTCGCGCTGAAAATGGCGGGCTACAGTGCCGATCATCCTCAGCTCCGCAAGGCCCGCGAGCGCATTCTCGCTTTGGGCGGAGTGACTGAGGTCAATACCTTTACCAAGATTTATCTGTGCTTCCTCGGGCAATACGATTACGACGCGGTCCCGGCAATTCCGCCTGAGATCGTACTGTTTCCCAAGTGGTTCTGGTTCAATATCTACGAAATCTCATCGTGGTCGCGCGCCATTCTGGTGCCGCTCTCGATTGCCTACGCCAAGAAGCCGTTCAAGAAGATTCCCGCCGAAGAGGGAATTGACGAACTCTTTGTCGGCGGGCGCACGCAGCTACGCCTGCGTTGGGCCGACAAGCTGGTGAGCTGGCGCAATTTCTTCCTGGTGCTCGATCGCATGGTCCACTTGTTGGAGCAGATCCATGTTCGTCCGCTGCGTTCGCTCGCCTTGAAGGTCGCGGAGAAGTGGATGCTGGAGCGCATGGAGATGAGCGATGGCCTGGGCGCAATCTATCCCAGCATCATGAACTCCATCATCGCGTTACGCTGCCTGGGTTACTCGCTGGACGATCCGCAGGTCATCCGCGCCATGGATGAATTTGAGAAGCTGGGCATCGAGGAAGAAACCACCTTCCGTATGCAGCCTTGCATGTCGCCGGTGTGGGACACCGCGTATGCCGTGTTTGCCCTGGCGGAAAGCGGAGTGGCGGCCAACGATCCGCGCCTGGTGCGGCCCTGCGAGTGGATGCTGCGCAAGCAGGTGACCCGCAAAGGCGACTGGTGCGTGAAGAACCGCAGGGCAGCTCCGGCGGGCTGGTACTTCGAGTTCAACAACGAGTTCTATCCCGATGTGGACGACAGCGCGCAGGTGATGCTGGCGCTCAGCCGGGTAAAGACCAGCAACGAGAGCTATCACAGCAAGTCGGTGCAACGCGCACTGGACTGGATCTTGTCGATGCAGTGCAAGAACGGCGGCTGGGCGTCGTTCGACAAGAACAACACCCGCATGGTCTTCCAGAACATTCCGTTCGCCGACCACAACGCCATGCTTGATCCGCCGACGGTCGATATTACTGGCCGGGTGCTGGAATGCCTGGCGAGCTACGGCTACTCTCTCAAGGATGAGCCGGTGCGGCGCGCGGTCGAGTTCATCAAGCGCGAGCAGGCAGTTGACGGTTCGTGGTTCGGACGCTGGGGCGTGAACTACATCTACGGCACCATGCAGGTGCTGCGCGGTCTGGAGGCGGTGGGCGTGGATTATCACGAAACCTTCGTACTGCAGGCGGTGGAGTGGCTGCGCATGATGCAGAATCCCGACGGCGGTTGGGGCGAGACTTGCGACTCCTACGATGATGCCAACGTCAAGGGAGTTGGTCCAAGCACGCCTTCGCAGACGGCGTGGGCGGTGATGGGCTTGCTGGCCGCCAATGACACACGCAACGATTCGCTGCAGCACGGCATTGCTTATCTGCTGAAGACGCAGCGCCGCGATGGATCGTGGGATGAAGCGTTGTACACCGGCACGGGATTCCCGCGCGTGTTTTACCTGATGTATTACATGTACCGGCAATATTTCCCGCTGCTGGCACTGACCACGTACGCCAAGATTAGTAGCCAGTAGCCAGTGCCGTCAGTAGCCAGTGCCGTCAGTGGAGCAGTTCGCGGGTGATGGCGCGCGGCTCAGGATGACACCCAAGAAACACTGACCACTGAAACATGAAATGTTTCCTCACAGGCGCGACCGGATTTCTGGGAAGCCACGTGGCACGTCAACTGCTATCCCGAGGGGCGGAGTTGCGCCTGCTGGTGCGGCCCACCAGCCGTCTCGACAACATCGCTGACCTGCCGGCAGAACGAGTTGTGGGCGATCTGCGCGACCTCCAGTCGCTGAAGACCGGCATGTCGGGTTGCGAGTTTGTCTTCCACGTAGCTGCCGACTACCGGCTCTGGACGCGCAACGGCAAGGAGCTTTACAACTCCAACGTTGAAGGCACCCGCAACGTCCTGGCAGCGGCGAGAGATTCAGGCGTCCGGCGGGTTATTTATACCAGCAGCGTTGCCACCATGGGCTTCGGCAACAACGGCCGCCTTACCGACGAGAAAACTCCGGTCACGCTGTCCAACATGATTGGCGATTACAAGCGCAGCAAGTTCATGGCGGAACAGCTTGTGATCGAGGCGGCACGGGGCGGACAAAACGTCGTGGTGGTGAATCCGACGACGCCGATCGGCGAGCGCGATATCAAGCCGACGCCTACGGGCCGCATCGTGGTTGATTTTCTGCGCTGCAAGTTTCCGGCTTATGTGGATACGGGGCTGAATCTGGTGGACGTTGTCGATTGCGCGCAAGGACACTCGCTGGCGATGGAAAAAGCGGTGCCGGGTGAGCGTTATATCCTGGGCGGCGAGAACCTGACGTTGAAGCAGATCCTCGATAAACTGGCGGCGATTACGGGTCTGCCTTCGCCAAAGGTGAAGCTGCCTTACGCGGTAGCTTACGCGACGGGCGTGGTGGACACGCTGGTCAGCGGTACGATAATGAGGCGTGAGCCGCGTGTCACCCTGGACGCGGTTCGCATGGGGCGTAAGAAAATGTTTATCACCAGCGCCAAGGCGGAGCGCGAACTGGGTTGGAATCCGGGGCCGGTGGATGGGGCTTTGCGCCGCGCTGTGGAATGGTTCCAGGCGAACGGCTATGCCGCATAAGCGCGATCGCGATTGTGGCGGCGATGCCGGTTGGAGCTGGCGCCGCTTCTGGGAAAGATGCGGGCGCACGTCGTAGATGGTGTTGAGCTGTTCGACCTGGCGGAGGCGATGGTTGCGGTTGGCGGTATCGGAGGAGAAGCGCGCCCGCCACGCGGCAGAAGTAGTGATCGAGCAGGCGCAACCGAGTGTTGCTGGTTTCCGCGGGCATGGTGGGCGCAATCTCGCCGCAGCTAAAGGTGGGCGACGGTTGGGCGGATCCGCGAGGTGGTGGATGTCGCCACCGGCGAGCGCTACCCGGCGCGGGGAGGCGAGTGGGTGCTGGCGACGTCGCAAGACGTAAGCGGCGTCGCAGAGAAACGGGCCTTGCTGACGAAATACGGAGCGGACGTGGTGGACATGGAAGGCGCGGCGGTGGCGCAAGTCGCAAGAGAGCATGGGCTGGAGTTCGCTGCGGTGAAGGCCGATTTCCGATGACGCTGCTTTTCCGATGCCGCCCTTGAATCGATTTATTGACGGGAACGGAAGGTTCGGCAAAGGCCGGTTTCTGCTCTATGTCGCATTGCGACCGAATTGGTGGCCGGTATTGGTCAAGATGCAAGCCAACACTGCTATCGCATCTACGAACCTATGCCGTGAACTGAATCATCTAATTGAAGGCAGTAGCCAGTCGTCAGTTGTCAGTGGGCCGAACGTCGCACACTGACAACTGAGAACTGACAACTGACAACTAGTTTCCGACATGTCGAGCGCAACCCAACTCGGTAGTAGGCTCAGTCAGCGGCCCATCCCCGCAACCATGCAGGCGGCGGTGTATCGCGGGGTCAACGATGTCCGGCTGGAGACCGTCCCAGTCCCGAAGGATCGGCCCGGGAGAAATCCTGGTGCGGGTCCATACCTGCGGCATCTGCGGCACCGATCTGAAGAAGATTGCCACCGGTTCGCATTTGGCCCCGCGCATCTTTGGCCACGAGACTACCGGAGTGGTTGCCGCTGTCGGCGAAAATGTCGGCGGCTATGAACTCGGCGATCGCGTGATGGTGTTCCACCACATTCCCTGCGGGGACTGCTACTACTGCCGGCACAAGGTGTTTGCTCAATGTCCGACGTACAAGAAAGTCGGCGCCACCGCGGGCTACGAGCCCAGCGGAGGCGGTTTTGCCGAGTATGTACGGGTGATGGAGTGGATCGTGGGCAAGGGAGTCATTCGTATTCCGGATGGGGTTTCGTTCGAGCAGGCTTCTTTTATCGAGCCGATTAACACCTGTATGAAAGGCATTGAAACGCTGAGGCTTACGCCGGGGGAATCGGTGCTGGTAATCGGTCAGGGGCCGATTGGCATCGTGCTGGCGGTGCTGGCCCGCCGTTGCGGGGCGCGGGTAATCACTTCCGATTTGTTTCCCCAGAGGCATACAATAGCTCAGACGTTCGGCCTGAACGAAAACATCGACGCTTCTGCCTCCGAAACCGTAAGAGCGGTTAAAGAGCTGACGGAGGGCCGAGGGGCGGATGCGGTCATACTGGCGGTAGCCGGCAACGCTTTAATTCGCACAGCCATGGACGCGACGCGTCCTGGGGGGCGGGTATTGCTGTTTGCGCAAACCCAGCACGGTGAGGCAACCATTGACCCGGCGGCGGTTTGCGTTGATGAAAAGAGTGTCCTGGGGTCGTACAGCGCTTCTGTGGATTTGCAGGAAGAGTCAGCGCGACTGGTGTTCAGCGGCGAAATGGAATTAGAGCGGCTCATCAGTCACCGCTTTCCGCTGGCCGAGTCGGTTGAAGCGCTGCGATTTGGCTGCCCATCCCCAACCGGACTCCATGAAAGTGGTCATTCAGCCGGGCAGCTTATGGAAGGACAAGTAGGGTGATCAGACAGATGACAGCGGCGGTCCTCTATGGCAAAGAGGACGTCAAAATCGAGCAGGTGCCGATTCCCACGCTGGGTGAAGGGGAAGTGCTGGTCAAAGTGCAAGTGGCCCTGACCTGCGGCACCGATCTCAAGGTGTACCAGCGCGGCTATCATGCGCGCATGATCGTGCCTCCGGCGCTGTTTGGCCATGAGTTGGCGGGTGTCGTCGAAGAGGTTGGGCCCAATGTTAGAGGTTTCCGCAAAGGCATGCGGGTGGTGGCGCTGAACTCCGCCCCGTGCGGCACCTGCTTCTATTGTTCCAAGCACCAGGAGAATCTCTGTTCGGACCTGCTATTCAACAACGGCGCCTATGCCGAGTACATTCGCATTCCCCGGCGCATCGTGGAGACCAATATGCTGGCCATCCCCAAGCACGTCAGCTTTGAAGAGGCGGCCATGGTTGAGCCGCTGGCCTGCGTGCTGCGCGGTTTGCACGAAACCAAATTGGAGATTGGAGACTCGGTGGCCGTGATCGGCGCCGGTCCCATCGGCTTGATGTTCGTGCAGGTGGCGAAGCTGGCCGGTTGCAACGTGATCTCGGTGGTCAAGCGTGAGTCGCAGGTGGGCGCCGCACGCCGCTTGGGGGCTAACAGCACGGTCGAGATCGGCTCTGTGGATGATCCCGTGAAGGCGGTGCGTAGGCTTACGCCCGAGGGACGCGGTTGCGACGTGGTCATCGAGGCGGTAGGCCGCCCGCAAGCCTGGGAGTGGACCATTGACATGGTGCGCAAGGGCGGCACCGTCAACTTCTTCGGCGGTTGTGCCAGCGGGACCACGGTCGCCTTGGATACGCAGCGGCTGCACTATAACGAGTTGACGCTGAAGGCCACGTTCCATCACACGCCCGAGACGGTGCGCAAAGCGTTCTCCCTGATCTGCGAGAACAAGATCAAGGGAACCGACTACATCACCGGCGAAGCGCCTCTGTCGCGCTTGCAGCACGTATTGCGGCACATGCTGAATCGCAACGGCGACATCAAGACGGCCATCATCCCGGGAACGTAGGTGAACCGCGACGGAAGCAGTGCGCGGGTGGGCGCTGAAGAGAGTGTCTGAGAACCCGTTTTGATTTGGCACGGTGGAACGGTTGCTATCGCGAGGTGATCTATGAAAGAGCTAAGAACTCTTGCGATTGCTGCAATAACAGTGGTGTGCGCGCTTGCAACCGCGGCATCGTCGCAGACCGCGCCTGACAACAAATCGAAACCGGCGCCCAATGCGTGGATGCTAACCCCGACTCCCTACCTGGAATGGAACAAGGACATAGCCCCTTCCGTACGAGCCGAGCGTGACGAGTTTTGGGATAGCCTATCGACCAGAGATGTTCCGATTACATCACCATCCAGCGTGTCACCGGTTGTGTTCGGGGACTATTTCATTCAGGGTCCCGAGATTCCTGATTTTCCAAACCGGGCCATCGCCACCGCGACCTTTACAAGCCATCGCAGCGTACTGAGCGCGTCCGAGTTTTCGATGTACACGGAAGTGACGCTGCGTGTTGATGAAGTCTTTGAGGACCGAACCGGTTCTGGTGGACTAGTTGCGGGGAAAGATATAACACTTTTGCTACCCAGCGGGACAGTTCTGCTGCAATCAGGTCAAAAGCTGACTGCTGATATCCCGCTAGATGAACCCCCACTTGCACCGGACCATAAGTATCTCTTCGTAATGTCGTACCACCCAAAGGGTGATTTTTACGACGTAACTGACGACTGGGACATTTCAGACGGCATTGTCCGACCCAACACGGGCCCAGGCGAATACCGGGCCAAACACGGTCTCTCGTCCCTCAACGGACTTACCGTACAACAACTCGGCCCTGCATTGGATAAGCTTCTTAGACAATAGTGGCTACAACGGTGTGTCGGAGATAGCAGTCCCCGGTACAATCTTCCTGATGTCTTCTCTTCCCACTCATAAGAGCGTGGACTTCGCGCAAGCCGATCCCGCAGCGGCAGGCTGGCAGTCTTTGCCGGCAGAGTACGCCATTCCCGATCGCGCGCCGTCACTCCACGAGGCGCAGCAGTATTGTTCGCGGCTGGCGCACTCGCATTACGAGAATTTCTCGGTCGTGACCTGGCTCCTGCCCAAACATCTGCATCAGCATTTCTACAACGTGTATGCCTACTGCCGGATCTCTGACGATTTGGGAGACGAAGTAGGCGATCCACAACAATCGCTGGCCCTGCTCGATCAATGGGAAGCGGAACTGGCGCAGTGTTATTCCGGAGAGCCCAGGCATCCGGTCTTTGTTGCTTTGCGGCCTACCGTGCGCGAATTTGAAATTCCGCAACACGAATTCTCCGATCTGATGCGGGCCTTTCGCCAGGACCAGACAACCGCACGATATCCCACGTTTGCCGACGTGCTGGGCTATTGCCATTATTCCGCCAATCCCGTTGGACATCTGGTGCTCTACGTGTGCGGCTATCGTGACGCCGAGCGGCAAAAGCTTTCCGACTACACCTGTACGGCGCTGCAACTGGCGAACTTCTGGCAAGACGTTGCCGTCGATTACGCCAAAGGCAGGATCTACCTTCCGCTGGAGGATCTCGCGAAACATGGCGTGACGGAAGATGACATTGCGCAATCTCGAGCCACACCGGCATTTCTCGAGATGATGAAGTTTGAAGTCGCCCGCGCCCGCGAGTGGTTTCAGATGGGACTGCCACTGGCAGGAATGGTGGACAAACATCTGGCGCTGGACATCGAATTGTTCAGCCGTGGCGGGTTGGAGATCCTGAACGCCATCGAGCGGCAGGGACTATGACGTGCTGACGCGGCGGCCAGTCATTTCCAAGCCGCGCAAGCTGTGGCTGCTGGCGCGCGCCGCCGCGGAAAAGCTGCTGTGAGGAAACACCCGCTCCAGTTGCGGGCCGCCTACGGCGTTTGTCGCCATATCGCGCGCTCCGCCGCCAAGAATTTCTACTACGGCTTCCTGGTCCTTCCTGCTCCCAAGCGCAACGCGCTTTCGGCCGTGTATGCCTTCATGCGCCATGCCGACGACATCTCTGACGATCCTTCCATCCCGGCGGCGCAGCGTCGCGAAAAACTGGATGAATGGATCAACGCGCTGCGGCGCGCCATCGCTGGCGAGCCCACGGACGATCCGGTGTTGTTTGCCCTGGCAGATTCGCGAAAGAACTACAACATCCCGATCGAGTTGCTGGAAAAGCTGGTGCAGGGCACGGCGATGGACGTGCCCCAGCAGGGCGTTGCCCCGAAACCAGCGCCGGACGCGGAAACTACGGCGCTCCAGTACGAGACCTTCGATCAGCTTTACGATTACTGCTATCACGTGGCGTCGGTTGTCGGTTTGATCTGCATTCGCATCTTTGGCTATCGCGATCCGCGCGCCGAGAAGCTGGCCGAGCAAACCGGGGTCGCGTTTCAGCTCACCAACATCATCCGCGACGTAAAAGAAGACGCTGAGATGGGGCGCGTTTACCTGCCCCTGGAAGATCTGGCGCGCTTCGGAGTCGAGGCCCACTCGCTGACGACCGGCACGGCATTCGTGTCGCTGCGTCCCTTGCTGGAGTTTGAAGCGGAGCGCGCGCGCGAATTCTATCGCGCGGCAGACGAGCTTCTGCCGCTGGTGGACGAAGAGAGCCAGCCCGCCTTGTGGACGCTGGTTGAGATCTATCGCCGGCTGCTGAACAGGATCGCGGCCCGCGACTACGACGTGTTTTCGCAGCGGGTCCGGTTGAGCACCGCGGAAAAGCTGGCTGTGCTGAGCAAGGGGTTTTGGAAACGCCTGACATGAGCGCCCCTCAGCCTAACCCGAAGCGGTCGTCGGTCGCCATTGTTGGCGGCGGACTTGCCGGTCTGGCCGCAGGAAGCGCGCTGGCCGAGGCCGGATATCAAGTTGAATTGTTCGAGCGGCGTCCCTACCTGGGTGGGCGCGCATCGTCGTATGAGCTGCCCAGCACCGCCGAAGTTGTGGACAACTGCCAGCATGTCTTGCTGGGCTGCTGCACCAATCTCATCGAGTTCTATCGCCGGCTCGGGGTGGAACAGCAGATCCGCTGGTACGACGAGATCACGTTCATCCTTCCGGGAGGGCGCTCCTCGACGCTCAAGCCTGGAACGCTGCCGCCGCCCTTCCATGCGGCGCCATCGTTCCTTGACTCCACCGTGCTCGATCTGAAAGACAAGTTGGCCATCGCACGCGCGATGATGGCACTCGTCCCCAGGCTTCCCAAGGACAACGGCGAAAATTTTCTGTCGTGGCTCTTGCGCCACGGCCAGCCGCAACAGGCCATCAATCGCTTCTGGATGCCCGTGCTGGTGAGCGCGCTCAACGAGGATCTCGATCGGATGTCCGTGCGCTACGCTGCACAAGTGTTTCGCGAATCTTTTCTGAAGTCGGCCGAAGCGGGACGCATGGGAGTTCCGTCTGTCCCACTGTCCCAGCTTTACGGAACAGCGGCCGAGTACATCGAAGCGCGCGGCGGGAGGGTGCACACGCGGGCTGCGGTGGATTCAGTTCGCGGCGATGCCGATGGCGTGCAGCTTTGTGTCGGCGGAGAGGACGTGCGCGCCGACTGCGCGATTCTGGCGACGCCGTTCAACGGCGTCGAAAAGCTGCTGCCGGATGTTCCGGAACTCGGAGCCCTACGCGATCAGTTGCGCAAGTTTACGTCCTCTCCCATCACCGGGATACATCTTTGGTTCGACCGCGAGGTCACGCCTTTAGAACATGCGGTGCTGCTGGAGCGCACCATTCAGTGGATGTTTCAGAAGTCGAAGATTCTGGCGACGCGCAAGGATTCGGCGCAGAGCGGCAGCTACCTGGAGCTGGTGGTAAGTGCGTCGAAAACGCTGGTGGAGAAATCGCGAACCGAGATTATCGAGATGGCAGTCAGGGAACTGGGAGAATTCTTTCCGGTTGCGCGCGAGGCCAAGCTGACCAAAGCGACCGTCATTAAAGAAGTACACGCTACGTTCTCGCCCGCTCCGGGCAGCGACGCATTTCGTCCTTCGCACGTCAGTCCCTGGCCAAGACTATTCCTGGCCGGCGATTGGACGGCGACAGGATGGCCGTCGACGATGGAGGGCGCTGTGCGCAGCGGCTATGGCGCCGCAGAAGGTCTGAGCGGCGGGAAGTTTCTCGTGCCCGATTTGCCAGCGAAGGGACTGATGCGGATGTTCGGATGAATGAAAAGATCGCGCGGCGGCCCGTGACGGCAGCGTGGTGTAAGATTGGCGCGTATCTTAGGCAGGCGCGGACGATGCGCCGTCCGGCGCGCCGGGAGGTAATCGTGGCAAAGCCTAAAGCTGAGGACGACTGGCATAAGAGGATGGAAGACTTGAAACGCCGCGCGGAAGAGCTTTGTGGTGGCCAGATGAAGATTGACAGCCCGGACGACTGCCCAGCTGAGGCGGAAGAGGCGTTCTGGAAACAACTGGTGGACTACGAGGAGGCTCCGTGGGCGACCAACTTCCACCAACTGGAGATGGCGGGCGTGTCACTCCCCCCGCCGGATTCACTTAAGGATAAGGAACTGACCGCAAAACTCTGGGAGGTGATTCACAAGCTCGCCTTGCTTCGAGTGTTTATCGAAGAGACAGATCATCTCAGCGACCGCGAGCTCTATACGCATCTCTGGACCGATTCCCTGCGGGAGGAAACCAAGGCGTTGCCGGCGGCTTCGAATTCTGCGTGCCACATCCAAATGCTCGGCGGCGGCAGCGAGGAAGATAACCGGCTCTACCTCAGGTATTACGCGGACGACGCCTCGTGCCAGCTTTGGCAGGAAGAATTTCCCAACGATCCCATTCCCAGGCACGAAGACCCGCCTTACGACCGCGACCTTGTGCTGCCCAAGCCGGATTACGGTTCGCCCATTGACCGAGAGCCCAACTGAAGTTTGGATGGATGGCTACCCGGTAGCCGAAGAACCGTTTTCCTCTTAGGATGGCTGCACTTCGAGGTATGGGCTGCGCCCATAAATGGCATCTTTCCCTCACCACACCTTGCACACTTTGTCCGCGGGCTTCGCCATCGGTTGGCCAGGTTTGCAGGAGAACGCCGTCCCGAATTCCGGCACATTCACCACTACGCCATTGATGCGGTACTTCGCGGGAGAGTGGGGATCGGTGATAGCGCGCGCCCGCAGGTCTTCGGGCCGATCGTTGGCGCACGCCCATTGCGCGAAGCCCACGAAGAACCGCTGGTCGGGGGTCAAACCGTCGCGGCTGGTTAGTTGCTTGTCCTTGTCGGCGTCCTTCCATGCGATGTAAGCCAGAATCGTGCCGCCCAGGTCGGCGACATCCTCGCCTTCGGTCAGCTTGGAATTGATGTGGATGTCGTCCACGACGACATACTTCGCATACTGGTCCACGACGCAGTCCGCGTGCTTGACGAACTGCTCGGCGTCCTGCGTGGTCCACCAATCCTTCAGATTGCCCTTGGCGTCGAACTGCCGGCCTTCATCGTCGAAGCCGTGGGTCAGCTCGTGGCCAATGGTCGAGCCGGTGTTGCCGTAGTTGGGGGCATCGTCCAGCTTGGCGTCGAAGAGCGGCGGCTGCAGCACGCCGGCAGGGAAGTTGATGTCGTTCATCTGCGGGTTGAAGTAGGCGTTCACGGTGGGCGGGCTCATGTCCCACTCTGTACGGTCCACGGGTTTGCCCACCTTGTTGAACTCGCGATGGTTCTCGAACTCTTCGGCCCGCTCGGCGTTGCCGTAGAAATCGTCACGTACGATGACGACCGAGCTATAGTCGCGCCACTTGTCGGGATAGCCGATCTTGTTGCGAATTGCGTGCAGCTTGTTGAGCGCCTGCTGCTTGGTCGCCGGACTCATCCAGTCCAATTGCTGGATGCGCAGCGCCATCGCATCTTCAATCTCCCTGGTCATGTCGAGAGTTGCGGTCTTCAGTTCGGGCGGAAACGTCTTGCGCACATAGGCTTGTCCCAGCGCCTCGCCCAGTTGCCGGTCCACATACTGCACGCAACGCTTCCAGCGAGGCTGCAGTTCCTTGGCCCCGCGCAGGTACTGGCGATAGAAGGCGAAGTTCTGGTTGACGAAAGCAGAAGAGAGAAACGGCGAGCGCGAATTGGCAATGTGGAAGCGCAAATAACTCTTCCAGTCGTCGAGCGAAGTGGAGGTCAGATCAGCGTTGAGCTGCTTCAAGAATGCCGGCGACTCCACGTTCAGAATTTCGAACGGAGGGACCTGCGTGGTGGAGAAGTACACCCTCCAATCGAAGTTGGGCGCCAGCACGTTCAGCTCGGCCGCCTTCATCTTGTGTTTCACTTTGTAGGGATCGCGCCGGTCGACCCGCGTCAGCGAAGCTTTTGCCAGGCTGGTTTCGATGCGCATCACCGTGTCGGCTTCTTTTTTCGCCGTGGCAGGCGAGTCGCCGAGCAGCTCGAAAATTTTCTGCACGTGCTGGAGATAGCGCGCGCGAATCTCTTTCGATTTGGCATCGTCCTTGGTGTAGTAATCGCGATCGGGAAGGCCCAGCCCGCCTTGCCCCACGCCGACAATCATGGCGTCGGAGTTATCAGGATCCTGCTGCGAGCCGCTGTCGAAGAGCAGGGAATCGCCGGCGAGATGCAGGCCAGCCACCAGCGGCGCGAGATCGTGAACGTTCTTGACCGCCAGTACCTGGTCGAGTGCAGGCTGCATCGGTTTGGCGCCGAGCTTCTCGACGGCGGATTCATCCATGCAGGCGGCGTAGTAGTCGCCGATCTTCTGGGTAACGGCATCGGGGGACTTGGCGGTGGATGCCTCCTCGAGAATGCCCCGCAAATAATTGAGATTATCTTCGTACAGCTTGGAATAAACGTCCCAACGCACCTGGTCGGCAGGAATGGGATTCTTCTGCTTCCAGCCCCCGCAGGAGTACTGATAGAAATCCACGCAGGGGTCCGCGGCGCGGTCCATGGCGGAAACGTCAAGGCTGGGAATGTAGGGCAACGCGGGTTCAGCGGGAGCTTGAGCTGTATTGCTGGAACTAGTCGCCGGCGGAGCGGCCTGTCCTTTGGGTTGCTGAGCGAAAGTTGTTGCGGTGACAAAACAGAATGAAAGCAGGAAAAGCTTGCAGCGCACGGCTGTCCTCCGAAAAAGGCAAGGATAGCAGAGGCATATCGCCAACACGAAAAATGTTGCGACTTAAGGCCGCGTCAAAGTGCAACTCACAGCCATTTTGCCAGGCATTCGTCAGTTTTTATGTGGTGTTCAGCTCTTTCGCAGGAAGAATTACGATTCTCCGTGCCACATGCGCAGGGCGCAGCTCCAGGCGACGATCGGAATCAGCATCGCGACGCCGGTGGCACTGGCTACCACTTGCGGCGCAATGCCTCGGTCAATGGCCCGTCCGGCAGTCCATGATGCGATGGCAATTATCAGCATGGCAATGCCCAAATCGGCCGAGAAAACGCGTCCGCGGAAACGGTCCTCGGTATTCAGATGAAGCAAGGTGGTGGAGAATACCCAAACCGTGGAGGCGCCGGTGTGGGCCAGCATGACCAGCGCACAGGCGACCCACAGATTGCGAGTGAGCCCGAGGAACACGTAGCCGACGCCGCCCAGCAGGAAGCCCAGAAATATGCCGCTACGGAGTCGCTGCTGGCGGCGTCCGGCCCAACGCGATGCCATGAGCGGTCCGATAAGCGCGCCCAATCCGCGCGCACCCATCAGCAGGCTCATGCCAAACAGAGCGGCGCGCTCGCGCGAGATGGAGAAAGGCAGCAACAGGACCCGCTGCCCCAGCACCGGAAACAACACCCATGCGGTGCCCAGAATGCCGATGCCGCCTTTCAGTGAAACCATGGCCAGGAGCTTTCGATTGTGCCAGATATAACGGAGGCCGGCGCCTATGGGGGAATAGTCGAGGAGCTGACGAAATCTGAACCGGCCCGGCGATTGCGAGGTGCGTCTCGTGGAAATGCATACGGCCGATCAACACGGCCGACACCAGGAAGGACAGCGCGTTCAACACGAATACGGCATCGCGACCAAGCAGGGCCGCGACCGCTCCCCCCAGCAAGGCGCCTACCGCCAGATTGAACGACCAGGTTGTGGACGCCAGGGTATTGGCTACGATAACGTCTTCCTCGGTGGTAATACTGGGAATAATCGAGTTTCGAGCCGGCTCGAAGAACGCGGCCATCATGGTTTCCAACAGCAGCAGGGGATAAATTACCGAGACCAACCGTGCCGAGCGCACCAGCAGCATGGAACTGACGATCACCATACGCATGAGGTCGGCGAAGATCATGACCCGACGCCGGCTCAGGCGATCGTTGATTGCTCCTGCCAGTGGTCCCACCAAGGTTTGCGGCAGCACTTGCAACACCAGGGCCAGCGCCACCGAGGAAGCACGGCCGGTGAGATCGAGCAGCAGGCTGTAGATGGCGAGGGTATAAAACCAGTCGCCGATTTCGCTGACGATCTGTGCGAACCACAGTTTGCGAAAGTTGTGGTTCTCGCGGGTGAGGCGAAAATACTCGGACAGGGACACGGAGGAGGACATGAATCGGCATTAGCCTAACAGAGTCGCGAGCTGACCAAGGCTGACCTTCAGTATCGGCGGTTGTCGTTGGTTTATGAGAGAATCGGGTAGCAGTAAGGCGCGCGCGATTGAGGCGCTCAAGTAAAAAAAGCTTGCATTTAAGCATGGGTGAATTACCCTGCTCTGTAACAGGGATTTCTTCCATTGTTCTGCGCGGGTGCTCGCGGCGAACGGTGCGGTCAGGCTGTGCCGCAAGAAAGTCGGCCGGTCTCCCGGGAGTGGCGTCCAAAAAACTAGCTTTTAGAATACATTGAGGGGTTCCATGAAGGGGTTTAAGCCTTTTCTGTTTCTTGCTTTGGCAGTTTACTTTTGTGCGCTGACCGCATGCGGCGGCGGTCACCCGCCCAATGGCCCAGGGGCATTGAACATTTCCAACAGGAGTGTGCCCGATGGCGTAGTGCTGTCTCCCTACACTGTGACTCTGGGCACCATTGGAGGGCAAGGGCCGTTCACCTGGACGCTCAACTCCGGAACCCTGCCTCCGGGCCTGACCCTGAGCAGCGACGGTGTGATCAGCGGTACGCCGCCTATCACGGATCTGGATGCAAGCGGGAACGCCAAAAAATATAGCTTCTCGGTAAAGGTGACGGACTCGCAGACGCCGACCGCAGCCTATCAGATCGGTAGCTTTTCCATCACCATCAATCCGCTTCCAGTGGTCACCTCGACCACTCCTCCCAATGGGACCATTGGCTTGGCTTACAATTACCCTCTGACGAACACCGGCGGGCTGGCTCCCTTTAGTTGGAGCGTCAGTGCGGGGACTTTGCCTCCGGGACTGGCCGTGAACGGAGCCTTTATTTCCGGTACGCCCACGGGGACGGCAGCCTGCGGGACTTTCCCATTCACCATTCAGGTGACGGACGCCGATTCCAATACGGCAACCGCCCAAGTCAGCATTAGAATCGAGGGAAAACTACAGGGGAACAACGCCTTCTCGTTCAATGGCTTTAACCACGGCCAGCCGTTTTACACAGTCGGCAGCTTCGTCGGCGATTGCAGTGGGACCATTACCAGCGGTGTTCTCGACCAGAACGATGCGAATGGCGTCACCACCAAGGCGGCATTTACCGGAACGTACAGTGTTGGTACGGGCAACCGGGGTTCCCTCACCTTCACGATCCCGGCGTTGAACAACGTCACATACAACTACAGCTTGGCCCTGCCACTGAACGGAGATGTGAAATTTATCCTGGCCGATTCCAGCCATCCGAACATTTACGGTTCCGGCCTCATCAAGGCCCAGACCATTCCGAGTCCTCCCACGGACATCTCGGTGCTGAAAGGTAATTGGGCCCTGGGGTTCTTTGGGGTCGATAATGGAGGCAATCGTTCTGCGGGCGCCGGTTCCTTCCAGGTGGATAGTACCGGGACCCTAACCAGCGGAGTAGCAGACACCAACGACAACGGAACCGTGACTAGCCAGGCCCCGGTCACAGGCTCCTGGGCCCTGGATGCCGATTTCGCCACCACGGGCCGCGGCACGGCCGCCCTGAGCGTGGGCGGAAACCCCCAGAACTACGCTTTCTATGTTGTGAATTCGAAGAACGAATTGGTCGCACTGCAAACGGACCTGGTCTCCAGTGGCGCTTCTTTGAGCTTGGTCTCCCTGCTTCAGCCCGTACTTAACATCACCGGCGGCGGATTCAGCGACGCCTCCTTGAATGGTTCCAGCGTGATGGAACTCAATGGGTACACTGGTGGTTCCAGTCCATTACCGGACGTCTCGCTGGGGGTGGGTCAGTTCGATGGTGCGGGCACCATCACTCTGTTCCAAACCGACGAAAACAAAGGCGGCACGTACATCCCGGCGACCGCCGTCACAGGTACTTATAGCGTAGATCCGACGACGGGCCGCGTTACCGTTGGCCTCCCTACCGGCCCCCAGCCGGTGTGGTACCTGGCGGGTCCGAACAGGGGATTTGTGATCGGGACCGACAGCGCGGTTACGCAGGGATCGTTCGAGCCGCAAGCGGGTTCACCGTTCAGCCTCCCATCTTTCCTGTTAACCTATGCGGGAGGTACGATCCAGCCAGTGTTGGCGAGCGTGACCAACGAGGTTGATTCGACCGTTATCCCCCCACCCGGCGGGACGATGAACGTAACTTACGACGCCAGCGGTGGCCCCGGGTCCCCTCCTCCTCCGCCAGTGATGAATCAGATGTTGTCGTCTACGTATGCATTGGGGGATGATCCCGGCAGCACCGGCATGAATACAACAGGCAAATTCATTCTGACAGCGACCACAAGTAGTGTTCCCACAGCGATTGTCTACATGGTCACTGCGGCAGCCCAGGGGGGTACGGGGACTCCGGACCTGTCGAAGAACAAGTGGGTGTCGATCAATGTCGCTACTCCAACCGGCGCACAAGATCCGAATCCGAGAATGACAGTTGTGCAGAGTAACCGTTAGTGAACAAGAGACTGGCCGGCGCTCTTTGGGCGCCGGCATATTTTTGCTTGCGCTTCGGCGCCAGATATCTTGCACGAAGGTGGCTCACCAGGACCTGTACCTTCTACCCACAAAATTTTCGTTAAATTCCCACTTTGGCACTGCCTCAAACAGCAACCGTTTACGTGGCGCAATGTTCCCGCTTCATGTATGATGATAGTGCGTATGTACGAGCGGCGCGTCTAGCAGCCATCCCTCCTCTCTGTTGAGCGATTTCTGCCTGTAACCTTCCGATCTTTCAGCGCAACATCAACAACAAGGATATACAAAGAAACAAATGGAACAAGGAACAGTAAAGTGGTTTAACGATGCCAAAGGTTTTGGTTTTATTTCACGTCAGAACGGCGAAGATGTATTCGTCCACTTCTCGGCCATCCAGTCGAACGGGTTCCGTTCACTGCAAGAAGGTCAGGCCGTCAGCTTCGACGTGAAACGTGGAGCTAAGGGTTGGCAGGCTGAAAACGTTCAGGTGCTCTAAACAAAAAATGCAACAGAAGGGCGGCATGAGCTGCCCTTCCGTTCTTTACGCGGCTAGAAGTCAATTTGAGTCTTTGGTCGTGAACACCCCAACCGGCGTCCGCCCGTGCGATCGATGTTCGATCCAGCAAGCGGCATACTAAAAGTGAGGATCCAATGAAGAACATCTACGTGGGGAATTTAACTTTCGATGCGACTGAAGACCAAGTGCGCGGGCTGTTCGAGGCCTATGGCCCAGTCGATAAGGTCAGCATTGTCACGGACCGCGATACGGGCCAGCCGCGCGGATTCGCCTTTGTCGAAATGGCCGACGACGAGTCAGCCGGCAAGGCGATGGAAGCTCTGAACGGCACCAATCTGGGAGGCCGCAATTTGACCGTAAACGAGGCGCGTCCGAAGACCGACCGCCCGCGGGGCGGTGGCGGCGGCGGTGGCCGTGGCGGCTTTGGCGGTGGCGGAGGGCGCGGCGGCGGTGGTGGTGGCCGTGGTCGCTCAGGTGGTGGCGGCGGCGGCGGCGGCTGGGGACGTTAAGAGTCGGCTTGCCTGTCTGCTGATTGCCTGACGCTAAAACTGTGCAACTTTGAACATCGTGCCGGAGCTTGCCCTATTGGGTAGCTCCGGCAATTTCATTTTCGGCAGCCCGTCGGAACAGACCCGGGAGAACACCTTACTTTGCCGGTAAAAACTCGACTTTGATGGCCGTCCCAACACTCTTGAAGTCATAATCGGCGGTTACCAGGGTGACATTCTCGCGGCGGGCCAGCGCTCCGGCAAAAGCATCGGCGTAGGGAACCTTGAACTGTTCCTTGAACCAGGCAGCTTCTTCGGCATGTGACGCGGTCGCGCTCACAATTTTCAAGGGAAGGCTGGCCAAGCCATCCAATACGGGTCGGGCTTTCCCGGGACCATAGGCACGCACCAGGACGTAGACGACCTCTCCCCAATTGATCGCCGAAAGCAGCAGTTCGTTTCTCCCTGTCCTGGCCTGGTTGAGCAGGTCCTCGATTCGCCCGGCGCCCACTTCATCGTCGACAAAGCGTAGCAGACTACTGGCATCGAGGACGTAGGTCATCGTTCTCGCCTGTGTTCCTGTTCACGGATTTGTCCCATCGATTTCCCCTTCCCGAAATAGCCGCGCAGACTGCGAATGGACCCGGCAGTCACCGGACGCAGGATAATGGTGTCGCCCTCACGGTGCATGGCCACCTGAGTGCCTGGTCCGATCTGCAAGGCTTCTCGGAGTTCCGAGGGGATGACGATCTGACCTTTGGTGCTAACTTGGGAGAGAGTCTGTTTCATTCTTACAATATAACATTAGTAAGATATCCTATCAATGTAGGTTGTAAAGTCCAGTGTAGGAATAATCCTTGGACCAAAGAGAAGCGCGCTCTTGCTGGACGCTACTGCGTAAATCGTTTTGTATCAGGGCATCGGTTTCAGAAGTACCGCAACCGGTCAACAACAACTTAAGTTGCGACTCTGGTACGCTGTAGCGGCAATCGCGAGTCTGGTGAGATGCAAAACGGGGCCGCCATCACCATCGAGTTCAAGGATGTGCAGTTTCGTGTCGCTACCGGCAAGCTACTGCTCTCTGGCGTGAGCTTTTCTGTGCGCCGGGGCGAAACCTTGACGCTGCTTGGTCGCAGCGGATCAGGCAAGACGACTTGCCTGAAAATGATCAATCGCCTGCTCACCCCAACGCGGGGCGAAGTTCGCGTGGACGAAACTCCGGTCGAGCAGTGGGACGCGATTAAGCTGCGGCGAAGCATCGGCTATGCCATCCAGGAAGTCGGCTTGTTTCCGCATTACACGGTGTGGCAAAACGTGGCTTTGGTGCCCAAGTTGGAGCAGTGGGACCGGCAAAAAATCGAGGCGCGCGTTAAACAGGTGCTGGACTTGGTGGGTCTGCCGGGTACGGAGTTTGCGCATCGCTATCCCCACCAGCTTTCCGGCGGCCAGCGCCAGCGCGTTGGGCTGGCCCGTTCCCTGGCTGCCGACCCTCCCATCCTGCTGATGGACGAACCCTTCGGTGCGCTCGACCCCATCACCCGCGCCGAGTTGCAAATGGAGTTCAGGAAACTCCAGCAGAAGCTGGGAAAGACCATCGTATTTGTCACCCATGACGTCGGCGAGGCCTTGCTGCTGGGTAACCGCATCGGGTTGATGGAAAGCGGCAGCCTGCGCGGAATCTACACTCCTGATGAGTTTCTGCGTGCCACCGACGCTGGCGTGAAAGACTACGTGGATGTGTTCCGGGCCGGGCAGCAGATGTTTCGTAATTCTGAAAACGCGATATAGGGCTTAGTCCTGGCACCACCACCCAGCAAAAAGGGGAGCAACTTTCGCTGCTCCCGTCAGTCGCGTAATCGGCTTCCAGCTTACTACGGTTTCTTGTGTGCCGGACGGTGCACGGGTGCCGCCGTAGTGACCGGATTGCCGCTCTTGTCCAGCAGCACGCCGTCGGTCATGGTTATCATGAACGGGGTAGGCGTATAGCTTGACACCGTTCCCTGGAACGTCATCATCGCACTCGGTTGTGGTGCTAATCGTGCCGGGATTGGCTTGTCCATCGTCAACGTGATGTCGGCCTTTTTGCTTTCGATATCGTCGTCGCTGCCAGCCAACTTGACAGTGCTGGGAGTAGCGCTGATGACGGCGGCCTGCAACTTCACGGCTTTGCCCTTGATCGTGTTCCACACCGTGTCAGCGGCCTGCTGATTACCTGAAGAAAGCACCAGTTCCCACTCTGCGAAGCTCATCTGCTTCGGATCTTTGCTTTTCACCAGGTCGGCCGCCTGCTCGGCGGGAGACGGTGGGGGCGGCGCTGCGGCCACGGTGAAGCCAGCTGGCGGCATGATGCTCGGTGACGATTGTGCTTGCTTCACCAGGTCGTTCCAGCCATCCTCGGTGCCGTGATAACGGATGTACTTTTTCCGGCCATAATCCAGAATCTGCGCCTGGCTAGTTCCTTGGGCGAGTTGCGAAGCCTTAACGATGAACCAGAAGCCTTCCGGGTTCATCGGCTTGGCTTCCAGATCGGCGGTGGCCAAGGGATAGAGGTCCATGATGTTCGGTTGCGATTCGTCCGCTACCGCTTCACGCATGTCCTTCTGCGCCGTGGCGTAATCCTTTTGCTGTAATGCCGCGAATCCGACCGCGCCATTGAAGATCGCGCCCGTCTCGTTATGGAGCTTGGTGAAATCGGCGTCGCTCATGCCGTCGGGTTTGGGCATACTAGTGAGTGCCTGCAACCCCCTTTGGCCATATTGCTGCGCCTGCTGAAGGTTCTGCTGCATCTGTGGCCCGCCTTGCGAGGCCGCCGCACGATAGTTGTAAGCCAGCAGCGCCAACGCCCGGATATTATTCGGGTTGGCTTGCAGTACTCGGCCCGCGGTGGCGATCGTCTTTGGCGCGTCAGCGGCCTGCTGGTACGCCACCATCAGCTGCTCCAAACAATCTTCCTTCATCACGCTGTTGGGATAGGTCTGCAGGAACGCTTCCAGCGCCTGCGTCTTGGCCTGCGGGCTGGTCTGCTGAATCGCGTTCACGTACGCGTTGTATTCAGCCGGATCTTTGATTTCCTTCTTGTGCGCCGGTTGAGCTGCCTGACCGGCTGGCGCTGGCTGACCGGCTTGCGCGGACTGTGCCGCCCCCTGAGCTGCCGATTGCTGGACCAGCACTGCGGTAGCGAGCACCAGCAAGATGGTGATTAGCGGCTTCTTCATTCTCTTGGCTCCTTGGTTCTGGGAACTGACGGTGTTCATCCAGACACGTTCACTTATGCGCAGGGGTTTCAGCGCGACGTTTGCCGCTGAGACTGCATAACTGCGTTGCATCTTTCCGCATTCCCGCCCCTGAACGTCGAATCGAAACGCAAATCATGCGGCGACCGGATTATAAGTACCGACATCGAGTTAAGGCAAGTAACTTACCACTTTACACAATTTCCCGTATTTTTGAGATGCGGGAAAGCCTAATCTTCAGATGTGCGCATTATTACATGCCACCACGCCACCCAGCTTATGTGGTGCGGCCGGGCTGCGGAGATGCCAGCCGGCAGGCTTCCGGAGTGTAGGGTTGGCGGGGCAACCAGGGGCTGGCTCGGCGGCTTCGATCAAGTTGGGATACGCGCTAAACCGCAGCCGATTCCGTGATGGACCGACGCTGGCGCCAAGTCGCACTAAACGCTGGAGGCGCAAACAATTTTACGGGAGACGATTTTATGCAGCCAAATGAGTTCGTTTCGCTGTCGGGAACGGTCGCCGTGGTGACCGGAGGTGGACGTGGCATCGGGCAGGCCATTGTGACCAAGCTGGCCGCCATGGAGGCCACCGTCATTCTCACCGGCCGGGATGAAGCTCGGGTTCAGCAGGTGGCACGCGACCTGGAGGGGCGGGGGCACCGGTCCGAGGGCATCGGATGCGATGTCACCGATCTGGCCAGCGTGGAAGCCCTCGGCGAACGTCTGCGAAAAACCTATGGCCGCGTCGACATTCTGGTGAACAATGCCGGCATCGGTGGCCCTTCCGGCTTGCTGCATGAGCTTGCCCCCGGCGACTGGGACGCTATTTTCCATACCAACTTGCGCGGCGTGTACTACATGCTGCGCAGCGTCGTGCCCCTGATGATCGCAAGTGGGGCAGGCCACATCATCAACATCTCGTCGCTGGCGGGAAAGAACCCGCTGCCTCGCGGCGCCGCCTATTCCGCTTCCAAATGGGCGCTGAATGGGCTTAGCTACGGAGTTGCGGAAGAGTTGCGGGCGCAGAACATACGGGTCAGCGTGATCTGTCCCGGCTCGGTGGACACCGACTTCAGCCCCCGCCACGGCGGCAAAGACAACCGGAAAATGCTCAAGCCCGACGATGTGGCGCACGCCGTCGTCATGCTGGTGACCCAGAAACCGCAATCGTTCATCAGCGAGGTCCTGCTCCGTCCCACCCAGAAACCGTAGGCGGCGAATTGGTGGAGGCCCCTGCATTTATGCAAGGAAGGAGCCGTTGATTTGAGTTGTCATCACGAACCGACTTCAGTCGGTGAGGGATCTGCTTTTCCTCAGACGGTTGTTCCCAGCGCCAACAACAGCAGATTCCTCGCTCCGCTCGTAATGACAACTCCAGAGATCGATTGCCTATCTCCTAACCTGTAATATAATATTTGGAGGTTAGGAGGAATTATGACGGAAACGCAACGCATACTCGAGCACTATGACCGCACCATGCACGGCGATGCCTGGCACAGCTATCCGGTGTGGCAGGTTCTCGATGGCATTTCGGCTGAAAAGGCTGCCTTGCGGCCCATCGCCAACGCTCATAGCATCTGGGAAATCGTCGGGCACATGGCGTTCTGGGAGGATGTGGCTGCGAGGCGGCTTGGCGGGCTGCGTGCCGGGCTCGAGGAGGACCGTAACTTTCCCGCCATGCCCGAGGCCACCGCGGCCAACTGGCAGAAGACACTCGCGGAGTTTCGTGCCTCCAACCAAGCATTCCGGGAGGCGCTGCAAGAACTCGACCCGGCCCGGCTGAATGAGCTATCGGCTGCCGGCGAGCGATCGTTTTACGATGAAGCACATGGGTTGATCGAACACCATGTGTACCACGCCGGGCAAATCGCCCTGCTGATGAAGGCGATGAATGAAAGCTGAGGTTTCCCTTCGGAGAAGCCTGCACAGGCAACCATGGGCCGGTATATAATCCTGCAAAGCGGGTGCTACCATCCGGACTCGTAAGGCTTTTTTGAGGAGGCTATTATGTCTGATCGCGACGGAAGTGGTTTTCTGTGGTTCCTTGCCGGCCTGGGTATCGGCGCGGCGGTGGGAATCCTCTATGCGCCGAAGCCCGGCGAGGAGACGCGCCAGCGTCTTCGCGAGGTCGCTGAAGAGGGCCGCGACTCGGTCCGGGAGCGCGCGCGTCAGGCCCGGGAACAGGCGGGGAACTGGGCCGATAAGGGACGCGACTACCTAAACCAGCAAAAGGACCAGATCCGCTCTGCCTACGAGGCTGGGCGTCAGGCTTACCGTGAAGCCACCAGCGAAGATGTTGAGGGTGCCAAGCCCACCGTTCCCTAGCGCGGGACTGCGTCCCGTAGCTAGCGCGGACAGGAAAAGAATATGTCTGACAACCTGACACTTTTTGTCGCGGTTACCGCAGTCGCTGTGGTGCTGCAGATGCTCATTCTCCTCGCCATGTGCGTGGTGGTGCTTAACCTCAGCAAGAAGCTGAAATCGGTTACCGACGAGACCCAGTCGCGGTTGCTTCCCATCCTCGATAACGTCAAGGTGATGCAGCGGGAAGTGAAGTCGTTCCTGGACACTGCGCGTCCCAAGATCGACGTTATCCTGGAGAATGCGGCCCACGTGACCACTACCACGCGCACCGAGGTCGAGCGGATTGACGCCACCGTGCATGACCTTCTGGATCGCCTGCGATTACAGGTGATTCGCGCCGATGAGATGGTGACCCATACCCTGGACCGGGTGGAAGAAACGTCGGAGAGGGTGCAGCACTCCGTCATGTCGCCGGTGCGTCACGCCTCGGGGATTGTTCAGGCCATCAGTGTGGGAGTTAGCACGTTCTTCAACAGCCAGAGACGTGGCCGCAATGGCGGCCCGTCGGACGAGATGTTCATTTAGAACAGTTTCTGTGTTGGGTGTATCCGGGTGGAGCACCGCTTCAGCGGTGCATTTGAGAATTGTGTCTGAATGTGGCTTTATCCGCGGAGGTAACCAGGACCCTTACCTCCGCGGATAAAGCCTCGCCTTTTTTGCAGCCTTGGTATGCACGCCTGAAAGGCGTACTCCACCCAATGCCGGACACAGCAACTCTGGAATTGCTCTAGTTACGGACGCGAGAGACTATCCGCTGCGGAGTCAAGAAATCCTTCCGGGCGGAGACGTGCGCCTGGGTTTGGGGAACGCGTCCAAAACGCGCTGCCGTTTCACTTCAGGAGTGCCGCTTCCTTCTCTTCTGCCTCGACTACGGCTCGAATGGAAAGATGTTCGTGGCGCGCCAGCAGCAGTCCCATGGGAATGACCGACATAAACGTAAACGCCCATAACAGGATGCCGCAGCTTACCGCCAGTTCCTTCTCGATGCCGAACCCCGAGCTGAGCATGCTGATGGTGGCCAGTTGGGCGCCGCCGCCGACGGCCGGCAATTGCAGCATGGACCCCACCATGCTGGAGCCCAGCAGCACTATTTGATGAGGCAGAGTGAGACTGCGAAGTTCGCCGGGATAGGCGTGAGTGACCGCGTAGTAAGCGAAGGCAATCAGCAACCACATGAAAAGCGAGAGGGCGGTCAGCTGCAGGGCTGAGCCAACATCCTGGATGGTCGCCAACCCATCGCTGAAGGAGCGCACTTTCTCGCGCAAGTGGTGCGCGAACTTGGGAGCGAAGCCGGCGAACCCATCGTGCAATAACTGGCCAACGCGGTCGCCCCAGCGCCGCACCACAAACGCCCCTATACACAATGCGCCCACCAGCATGATCAGCGCGAACGCGGCTTGGCGCAAGCCGTGATAGAAGGGAAGCGCCCGCAGATCGGGCGACAGGAAGCTGAGCGCCAGAAGCACCGCGAAGGCCCCCATATCGAAGATGCGCTCCACCCCCCAGACCGCAACCTGCGAGGTGAAAGTGAGGCGCTCCTTCTTGGCGATGATGTAAGGCCGAATCATCTCGCCAGCGCGGCCCAGCAGTGCCAGGGCGGCGAAGCCCACGAATTGCGGCGCCAAAAGACGGGCCGTGGTGGTCTTCTTAACCGGCTTCAGGAAGATGCGCCACCGCACGGCACGAAGTACGTAGGCGAAGTAGGTCAGCGCGAGGCCGTAGAAAGCATAGAGCCAGTTAATGTGCTCGGTGCGGATCCAGAATATATGCCAGTCGAACGTCTTCCAGGCGCGAATCTGCAGGTAAATCAGCAGGCACAACGCGATCAGGGCTATGCCGAGGATGAGTGTGCGTTTCTTGTTCATGGAAGAAAATCAGCGCCGGCCCGCAGGTGTCGCCTTTTCGTAGCTTGGGACGGAGGCTGCGGCTGAGGCCCAGTCGTCAAGATATATGACCGCATGAGCGGGTCAAACCTCGGGCTATTCGGTGTCCGCTGTGGGACCCGTCGCGCTTTGCGCAATCTCTGGCTTGCCCACCACCGTGCTTCGCGCCGGGGATTTCCGCTGTTGCTTGCGCTGGGCCAGCTTCTTGCGGTTGTAGTCGTTGATGACCCGCGCCACGTAAGCATGGGTTTCGTGATAGGGTGGCACGCCTTTGTACTGCTGTACGCGCTGCGGACCGGCATTGTAGGCAGCCAGCGCTTTGACCATGTCGTTGTTGTAAAGCAGCAGCAGTTCGCGCAGGTAGCGGACCCCGCCGTCGACATTTTCCGCCGGATCGAAGGTGTTCTTCACCCCCAGCTTACTGGCGGTGCCAGGCATGAGTTGCATCAGTCCTTGCGCGCCCTTGCGGGAAACCGCATGCGGATTGTTGCCGCTCTCGGCACGGATGACGCTGGCAATGAAGTCGGCGTCCACCTGGCTGCGCGTGCTGGCTTGGCTGACGATGGTGCTCAGGTCCACGGGCGTCTGCCCTTGCGATGCGGCGGCTTGCGGCTCTGGCGGCGCCGGCTCAAAGTTCTCGATCTGGGCGGTGGGCACGTCGACGTATCCACTGCCCGGTTCTGCGCTCATGTACAGGCGCGTGATATCGCCGGCCACCTCATGACGCTCGTGGCGAATGCTGAAACCGTTGCGCAAGTTGGCAATTTCCGCGGCGTGAAGCTGCGCTGCCATCAGCAAGCCCAGGAAGCCGAGTTGTAAGACCTTACGCATTCACGCTCGCTGTATTCACATCGAGTACCTGTTCGATGGCCGCCGCCACGCCGCTTTCGTCGTTATGCAGGGTGATGGTCCAGCCATTCTGCTTCAGCTCATCCGATGCATTTCCCATGATCACCGGATGGCCGGAGAAGGTCAACATCTCAATGTCATTGTAATTATCGCCGATGGCCATCACCTCGGAGCGATCGATGCCGCGATAGTTGGCCCAACGCTCCAGCGCGTGCCCTTTCGAGCAGCCCGCATTGAGGATGTCAACGATACACAGGTTGCGCAAATCATACTGCGTGCGCAGCATGGTGAAATCACCGGTGAAATCACACGCCAGCAGGTCTTGCTGCGCCTGCTGCATCAGTTCGATCGGGCCGCAGAACATGGCCTGGATGGGATCTTCCGTCAGCGCCTTCGCTATGGGGCTGACATATTCGATGTAGGGCGCATTCTTCTCCATCCAGCGCTGGATGACGCCATACAAACGCTCGCGGTTCTCGCACACGATTGCTCCCATGCCTTCGCGGTCGAAGGTGAGCACCGTGTTATTGCGATACTGCGCCATGTACTGGCAGAGCTTAAGGGCCGTTTCCTTGGGCAACAGGTCCTGGTGGAATAGTTCTCCGCGGGTGGAACGCGTCACCGCCCCATTCGAACTGATCAGCCACAGGTCGAAGCCAAGTGACTCCGCGATGGGCATGGCGAACTTGTGCCTGCGCCCCGTCCCCAGCACGATTTCAATGCCGGCTTCATGGGCCCGGCGCAACGCCTCCAGATTGGCCTGGGAGATTTGGACGTTGGAGTCCAGTAGAGTGCCATCGAGGTCAATGGCGATGAGGCGTATTGAGCGGGTCACAAGATCATTCTAACAGCAGGTGACGGTGGGCTTTTGGCCGTTAGCACTTAGCATTTAGCATTTGGTAAGGGCAGCCAAGTGCTAAGTGCCAAATCCGAACTGGCTGACTACTGACTGACTGAATACTGGCTACTGGCTACTGATTGACGTAAAGTAAGAGAGCGATGGAATTACGCAAGGACCCCATTACGCGCTCCTGGGTCATCTGCGGCGACGAGCCCGAGCGATAGCCCGTCGCCCGACTATTTCTGTCCCTTCTGCCCGGAGTCGGGCCAGCCGCTGCAGGTGATAGCGACGTCGCCGACGGTGAACGGCAGTCCCGTGGTCGGCGCGCGCCGTGGTCCATCCCCATCCGCTATACGGAATTGACGGCGAGCCGGCGCGCTCCGGCAACGGCCTCTATGACAAGATGCGCCCGGTGGGCGCGCACGAGGTGATCGTCGAAAATGCGCGCCACGACCGGCATTTGTGGAACGCCGACGATCGCGAAATCGAGGAGTACCTGGCGCTGTGCGGCCAGCGCATCCAGGACCTGAAGGGCGATGTCCGCTTCAAGTACGTCAGCGTCTTCAAGAATTACGGCACGCATGTCGGGGCAGGAGTTCGACCATCCCACCTCGGAGATCGTGGCCACTACGTTTGTTCCGCGGCGCGTTCTGTACGAGTTGCGCGCGGCCCGGCAACATTACCAGGTGAAGGAGCGCTGCGTCTTCTGCGACATTCTGCGACAGGAGCAGGAACAGAAGCTGCGCGTCATCGAGGTCCGCGGCGACTACATTGCCTGCTGTCCTTACGCTCCGCGGGTGCCGTATGAGACCTGGATTGCTCCCCGCACCCACGAAGCCTATTTCGAGCGCACGGCGCTGAAGTCGGGCGCAATGCGCGACCTGGCGGCGCTGCTGCGGCGCACGCTTTACCGCATTCGCACCATCGCCGACGGCTTCCATATGGTGCTGCACACCTCGCCCAACACCATGCACCGCTCGGAGACCCTCGGATTCTGGAAGACCATTGAGGACGACTACCACTGGCACATCGAGATTCTGCCCATCCTCGGCGCCAAGGCGAAGTCGTACACCTTCAAAGAGGTGTATTACTCGCCGGTCAGCTCGGAGACTTCGGCGGCAATCCTGCGCGAGCGGCCGACGGAGCGGTAACGGGCAGGTTTTCACAACAGCTGCGTCCGCGCCCTGAAAAGTAGAAATCTTCACCCACGGAGGACACGGAGCGCACGGAGTCTTCTCAGGGTCGCCGAGGTAGAACTGGATCTGATAACTTACCTTGCGCTCGGAAGCAGCCAATTTCTGTTCTTTCTCCGTGCCCTCTGTGTCTCCGTGGTGCAAGGGATCTTTCGCAGTAAAATATCTAGAGGCTCTCTTCGTATGACCATCCGCCGCATCAAAACCTACACCGGACAGACTGGCTACGTTTACCAGTATTACTTCGTCGGCAAGCGGCCCGCGCTCGACGGCGATCCCGAAGCTCCCTCCACCGAATACATCTTCGACGTGACCTCGGACCGCAAGACGACCTTCGCGGTCAGCATCTTCCTGCATCCCGAGGCGCTCGCCGCCTGGGCGGCGAGCCGGGGCCGCACGCTCAGCGAGCCGGAACAGTATGCTGCCGTGAAGCTGCGCCTGCTGCAGGCCTTCGATGAGATTCCCGACATGCTGAACCACGGACGCCGCTTGCGCCTTGAGGCCGACGAACTGCCGGTCTTGCTGGACTCCATCGGAGTGGAATAGGGGCTACAATTGTCGCAGCTAACCCCTTCTGATTGCTTGCGTCCAATCGGGCAGTAAGGATGGGATGGACGAAGCCTTCGTGCACAGAAGGCGCAAGTTCCAAAGGTGGGGATCCCCGATGTTCGCACAGATACAGTGGTCCGGGGCAAGCGATGGAACCGCGCTCTGCTCGCTTCCTTCGCAGTCCACTGTCTGCTTCTGTTTGTGCTCGTCCATCGCGCCGATCCGATTTTCGTCGCTCCTTCTGACGTTGACTGGGGATTAAGGGATCCTCGGGTTCGATGTCCATCGTTTATCTTGCGCCTGTGGGACCAGAGAAGACGCAGTTACTGCCGGACGAGCAACGACCGCACACTTCGTGCTGCGCTGGCGCCCAAACCCGAAGCCCAGGGCACCCAAGCCTGATGCGAAGACTCGGCCAACCGAACAACCCACGCGGAACGATGCGCCTGAGCAGACCGCGCGCGGTGGTTCTCCTTATGGGCGCGTGCCTGGCTCGCCGATTACCGGAGATGAAGTGGTGCCCGCGCTGCCGGAAGTCTTTCCCGATCCTCCGGTCTCGCGCTCCGATATACCCGCCGGGCGTGCAGGGCGACGTGATTGTCGAAGTCACGATTGACGCGCAGGGAAACGTGGTCCAAACCAAACTGCTGCAAGGCATCGGATACGGCATCGAGCAAAAAGTGCTTTCCGTTCTGCCGCGCTGGCACTTCCGGCCGGCCTCGAAAGATGGCGTGACCATTGCCTCGCAGCACATCGTGTACTTCCACTATCCCAGCTAGAGGGCGCGCGCTTTGGCTCCAGTATCTTCATGCGCGCTTACGCGACCGGTTGTGACGCAAATCACAGCCCGGACGTGATAACTACACTCCGTCCCATTGCAGCCCGCCCCGCTATACTTAACCGTAGAAGAAGCAACCGAGCTGAAGCGTTATATTCGTGGGGTTTATGCCTTTAATCTGGCTCCGAGTCGCGGTGCGTTTGCTATGGCGTGGGGCTGCTCTACTCGCTGCTCCTGCTCAGCAAGCGGGGCAACGTTCTGGCCAAGGTGGTAGAACCGGCCGTGGGACTGGGGCTTATCTTCCATTTCGTTTCTCTGGTGGAATCCACCGTCCTGATCGGTCATCTTTCGCTGGCTTCGATCCACTACTCGGAATCCATCCTGGCGTTCCTGGCGATGGTGGTGTTCTTCGTCTTCTTCGTGGGCTATCGCACCGTCTCGCCGGGCATTGTGATCTTCCCCATCGTTTTCATCCTGACGTTCGCCTCCGCGATCGGGCAGAAGCCGGTTACGTTGACCTCGCCGCTGCTGCGCAGCAGTTGGATCTTCGTGCATGTAGTGCTCATCTTCACCGGCTACGCGGGGCTGTTCCTGAGCTTTGGCGCCAGCCTGCTCTACCTGGTGCAGGAGCGGGCGTTGAAGTCCAAGCGCCCGGCACCGCTGCTCACCTGGCTGCCGCCGTTACAGACCATTGACGAAATCTGCTATCGCTCTCTGCTCTTCGGTTTCCCGTTTATGACGCTGGGGCTGATAGCGGGCTCCGTGCTGGCCATCGACAAGTATGGCCCGCTGTTCTTTTACGATCCCGAAGATACTTGCTCTCGTTCATCATGTGGGCGGTGTACATGCTGCTGCTGTACACCCGCTGGAATTCGGGATGGCGCGGCCGCCGCGCGGCATTTCTGGCGACCTTTGCCTTCATCATCGCCTTAGGCGCCTGGGCGGCAAACAGCTTCAGCCGCACCCACAGGTTTCTTTCATGAACTTCGTCGTCATCGGCGTGAACCACCAGACCGCACCGGTCGAAGTGCGCGAGCAGTTTGCCATCTCCGAGGCGCGGCTGCCGGAAGCGGTCAAGTCCCTGGCGACCTATCCCGGCATCGAGGAGGGCATGATCGTCTCCACTTGCAACCGGGTGGAGATGTTGGCCCGCACCACCAACGGTTCTACCGATATGCACGGTTTCTTGCGCCAGTTTTACGGCTTCGATCCCGAGCCCTATCGTAAGTATTTGTACGAATATCACGAGCGCGATGCGGTGCGTCACGTTTTCCGGGTGGCCTCCAGTCTCGATTCCATGATTGTGGGCGAGCCCCAAATCCTGGGACAGGTCAAGGAGGCCTATGCCACGGCGCGCGCCGTTGGCGCGGTCAACTCGCAACTCGACGCTCTGCTGACTCGTTCCTTCGCCGTCGCCAAGCGCGTGCGGAACGAAACCGCGGTTGCCACCTCAGCAGTGTCCATCGCATCGGTAGCGGTGGACCTGGCCAAGAAGATTTTCGGCAACTTGCAAGGCAAGAGCGTTTACCTGGTGGGCGCCGGAAAGATGTGCGAGCTGGCTGCCCGCCATTTGCTCGCCCACGGGGCCAAACAGATTTACGTTGCCAACCGGACCTTCGAACGGGCCGCATCACTGGCCAAGAAGTTCAACGGTCAGGCGATCCCGTTCGAAAAGCTTTATGAGACGGTGGCGAATGCCGACATCGTTATCAGCTCCACGGGCGCGCCGCACGCCATTTTCCGCAAAGAGCACGGCGAAAAATTCCTGACCCAGCGCCGCAACCGCCCCATGTTCTTCATCGACATTGCGGTGCCGCGCGATATCGATCCTGAGCTGAATAAGCTGGACGGCATCTTTCTCTACGACATCGACGACCTACAGCAGGTGGTTTCATCGCACATTGCCGACCGCAGGACCGAAGCTGACCGCGCCGAGGCCATCGTGCAGCTTGAGGTGGACAAGTTCGAGTCGCGGCTGCAAGCGCTCGATGTGGTGCCCACCATCGTTTCGTTGCAGGAGCACCTGGAAACGGTCCGCCAGGCCGAGATTGACCGGGTACGCGGCCGTCTGGGAACGCTCTCGCCGGAACAGGAACTGGCGGTGGAAGCGCTATCGCGCGGTATCATCAACAAAATCATGCACACACCCATTACTACCCTCAAGAGTGCGGCACGGGAATCGTCGGAAGCCACGACCGTGATCGATCTGGTACGCAAACTCTTCGGATTGCGCGAACCCAAAAAGGCCGCCGCCGAAAATGCCACCGCCGTGAGCAGCGGAAAACCGGGAGCGCAAAACTGATGGCGCGCCTCAGGATTGGTTCCCGCGGATCACAACTCGCTCTCTGGCAGGCCAATCACATTTCGGCGCTGCTGCGCGAGCGCGGCCACCAGGTCGAGCTCGAGATCATCAAGACCACCGGCGACAAAATCATCGACGTTGCTCTCGCCCAGGTCGGCACCAAGGGCATGTTCACCAAGGAGATCGAGGAGGCGCTGGCCGAAGGCCGGGTTGATCTCGCGGTGCACAGCCTTAAGGACCTGCCTACCCGGCTGCCCCCCGGTTTCGAACTGGCCGCCATCACCACGCGGGTCAGTCCGCACGACGTGTTTCTGTCGGTCAAGTACGACAGCATCAAAGCGCTGCCGCAAGGAGCGCGCGTGGGTACCAGTAGCCTGCGCCGCCAGGCGCAATTGAAGGCGTCGCGGCCCGACCTGGTGATCCATCCACTGCGAGGCAATGTTGACACGCGCATGCGCAAGCTGGAGGAAGGCGAATACGATGCCATCATTCTGGCCGCCGCCGGACTGACCAGGCTCGGCAAAACGGAGCTGGTGAAGGAAACTCTCTCCGAAGAGTTCATGTGTCCCGCAGCCGGACAGGGTGCGCTTGGCATCGAGATCCGGGAAGGCGATGTGGAGATGCGCGAACATCTGGCTTTTCTCGGTGACGCTGCGGCCCACGCGGCCACTACCTGCGAGCGCGCCTTGCTGAACAAGCTGGGCGGCGGATGCCAGGTCCCCATTGGCGCGTTCGCTGAGATGAAGGATGGCAAGTTGCAGTTGACCGCGATTGTTGCCCGTCCGGACGGCACTGAGGTTTTGCGCGAGCAGCAGAGCGGCAGCGATCCGGTTACGCTCGGCGAGAAAGTAGGCGACACGTTGTTGCGTCGGGGCGCCACCAGGATTCTCGAAGATGTTTATGGCGCAGAGGCAGCGGTGGCACAGCAGCCGTGAGACAGTGGATAGTGGTTAGGGGCTAGTGGCTAGGGGTTGAAAGCAGTCATTCCTGGTGACTTGTCCTGGCTCTTAGGAACCGCTGTGCTAAACCTGTATCGATACGCTTGGCCGCTGTGTATCAGGGAAGGTGACGTGGCCCGGTGGGTCGCAATGAATTAGCCCGAAGGGCGGCACAAACTTAGCCCAGGGCGTGAGCCCTGGGTTGGCGTGTAGGGAGAATTTGAGTCCCGCAGGGACGGCACAGTTCTCTCTGCTGCCCTCATCGAGATGAAAATCAACCACAGAGATCAGGGAGATCACGGAGAAAACTCAATAGAAACCAAAACTCCGTGGCCTCCGTGCTCTCCGTGGTGAATGATTTTCGACGGAGCGGAGGCGGCGCTGGCTTTGCGACGCCCAAGTCGAAGGACCCTACTTTGGCAAACAATCCCCTTACAAACATTGCACGGAACACCCTTCCTCTCGCTGGATGCCGCATTCTGGTGTCGCGCGCCAAGAAGCAGGCGGGCGCTCTTTCTTCGGCGCTGCGCGAACTGGGTTGCCAAGTGATCGAGATTCCCTTTATCGAGATTCGCGGGCCCAGCTCCTACCAGCCGCTGGATTCAGCATTGCGGAACCTCGCCACTTACGATTGGTTGATTCTCACCAGCGTGAATGGGGTTGAAGCGTTGTTTGAACGCGTGGCGCAGAAGAAGATGGATGTCGCAGGGCTGGCGCATCTGAAGATTGCCGCCATTGGTCCTGCGACCAGGAAAGCGATCGAGCAACATGACCTGCGAGTGGCAATCACACCCAAAGAATACGTGGCTGAGTCAGTCGTCGCTTCGCTGCAGCGCAGGGTGAAAGGGAGGCGGGTGCTGTTGGTGCGAGCAAAGATTGCGCGCGATGTGATTCCGCGTGAGTTGCGCAAGGCTGGGGCCGAGGTCGATGTGGTCGAAGCTTACGAGACCGTTGCGCCCAAGTTTTCTGAGAAGCGGCTGCGTGCCCTGCTGGCCAACAAAACACTGAGACCGCACGCGATCACCTTCACCAGTTCCTCTACGGTGAAGAACTTTGTGGGTTTGCTGGGATTGCGCAGCGCGCGTGCCGCCTTGAAGAAGCCGGCGCGCCATCAGGGCGTGCACACGGCATCCATTGGTCCTGTAACCTCGGCCATGCTGCGTGAGTTTGGATTGCCCGTGGACATCGAAGCCAAGGAGTACACCATTCCGGGGCTGGTCGCCGCGATTGTGGAAGCGAGAAGCCGGATTCGGAGAGCACAGCAGAAAAGGCTTTGAAGAATCCTGGAAACGTTTTATGCTGGAACGACTCGATGGCCATACCGAGTGGGGCTGTGGGGAGCCCAAATCGAAGTTCCGGTCTAATCCGCCTTGAGGAAACGCAGTGTCGCTCGACCAGGGGCTGAATCGCACAGACTCGGTTTCCATGGCTGGTCCCATCGTCCGGTCCAGGATGCCCGAGCTCGACACGATCCGCGGTATCGCCATTCTTGCCGTGTTTGTGTTTCACGGGTTCGATGACATTGCCGGGTTGCCGGTGGTGCGTCCCGCCTGGCAACGTGCGATTCTGGGTTTGACGTCGCAAGGCTGGGCCGGTGTTAACCTGTTTTTCGTCCTGTCCGGCTTCCTCATTACTGGCATCCTGTTGGACAGCCTGCCTAAACCTGGTTACTACTCCCGCTTTTACTCTCGTCGTGCTCTGCGTATCCTGCCCGCTTACTACCTCTTGCTGCTGGTCCTTTTTTCCCTGGGACGTGCCGGCCTGGCCTTCGGGAATGGCCTGGGCGAATTTCTCGCCTTGAGCTTCGTCTATCTCTCGAATGTGGTGACTCTGTTTGGAGTGCCGATGTTCTATTGGCCGTTATGGTCGCTGGCCGTCGAGGAGCACTTTTATTTGCTCTGGCCGGCGGCCGTACGGCTGTTGACGAAACGAGGTTTGGCGATCACCGCCTTGTTGATTTGCCTGATCGAGCCAATCCTGCGGCTTTATGCACTGCATGCGAGCGCCGATCTGTGGTGGGCCGGCCCTCACCGGGGAGGCTCTTACCGCTACACCTGGATGTACGCCGATGGCTTGGCGCTGGGGGCGCTGCTGGCCCTGTTTGCTCGCTCAGCGTGGGGCGCCCGGAGCAATTTCCTTAGGCTCGCGGGCCTGGCCGCTGCGGGCACTGCTGGAATGGCCGTCCTAAGCGCCTTCGTTCCCCAGACGCTCGCCTCCTGCCTCCGAGGCACACTGGTCAACTATGGCGCACTGGCTATCGTCGCCGCGTTCCTTTGGTGGGGCACGGGAGGGCACCGCAGCTGGGTGAACATCCGGGCGCTATCATTCTATGGCTACATTAGTTATGGCTTGTACCTGATCCATTACTTGACTCTCGAAGTGTACGACGCGTGCGGCCGTGCGTTCGCTCCCGCCTTGTCGGTTGGGTCGAGCTTTGGACGCGCCTGCCTGCGATTTGCTGTTGTCCTCCTGGTCGCAACCGCCATCGCGTACCTGTCGCGAGTAACATTTGAAGAATTCTTTCTTCGGATGAAAGATAAGTCTGCGAAATTACGCTCAGGTATTCGCTCGGCGGCAGTTGCCTGATTTGTTTGCCATTCTCTTGCCCTGTGGCTCACTCGTACACCGAGCACCCGCATCCCGGCGACGGCACGTGGACCTTCAGGAAATCTGACACCCGCTGATAGGCGTCAATCTGGTTCTCCACCCGCGCGAAGCCGTGGCCTTCGTTTTCGTAAATCTTCAGCTGCGCCGACCCGCCATGCTTCTTGACAGCATCGGCGACCTGTTGCGCTTCTTCGTGGGGACAACGCGGATCATTGCCTCCCGCCAGCAGCAGCAGCGGCGCCTTGATCTGGTCCACAAAGTTGATTGGCGAGCGATCGTCGTACAGCGCTTTGTTCTTCACCGGATCGCCCATGGTCGCCAGGTCATACTCGCGCAGCAGCGGGTCTTCGTTGGCGATCTCGGTGACCCAGTTTACGAACGGCACAATGGGCACGCCCGCGGCCCACATGTCCGGGGCCTTGGTGACCGCCATCATGCTCAAATAGCCGCCATAGCTTCCGCCCATGACAATCAGCTTCTTGGGATCGACAAAGCCGCTCTTCTCGATCCACTCGGCGGCGTCGAGCACGTCGTGCAACTCGCCGCCTCCAGCATCGCCGCGGTTGGCGTCGGTGAACTCCTTGCCGTATCCGGTTGACCCGCGATAGTTCGGCGCGATCACGACATACCCCTGGTTCACGATGTACTGGACGAAGCGGTTGAACGAGTTGACCGTCTGCGCGGCCGGTCCGCCGTGGATGTACACGATCGCCGGAAACTTGCCGTTGCGCTGAATGTTGTTGGGCACATAAGCGAGCGCCGAGAGCGTCCACTTACCGTCGCGGCTGGGATAGTGCACCAGGTAAGGCTCGACCATGTCGGCGCTGCTCAGTCCTGCCACCAGCGAGTGCGTCACCTGCTGCGACTGCTTCGACGCGATGTCATAGACCCAGACATCGCTGGGAGCGTCAGCGCCGTTGTGGTAGTACAACAGCTTTGACCCATCGCGGCTGTAGGGCAGGGGATTGCCGCCCGAGCGAGTTCACGCCCTGCTTCAGCGGCAAGGGCGCCGGCGTGCCGGCCCGCCATGTCGTACAGATAAATGTCGGTGTTGCCGTCAACGTTGGCCGTCCACGTCAGCGATTTGCCATCGGGCGAAAACGTTCCTGCCCGGAGCCGCCATTTCTCGTCGGTCAGCCAATCGATCTTCTTGCTAGCGATGTCGAGCAGTCCGACATTGTCATAGCCGTTCTGCGCATCCGAGGTAATGAGCACCGTCTTCCCGTCGGGCGAGATGTCAGTCGGCTTCGTAGGTGTGCTCGCCCTGATGTTGCGTCAGGTTCGTGCTCTCGCCAGCTGGCGAGTCGAGCAGGAAAATGTTCGAGTCCTTGCCGCCGGCGTGGGCTTGCGTGTAAACCAGGAACTTGCCATCGCGCGAAAAAATAGGCTTCCAGTTGCTCAATTCCTTGGGGGTGTTCTTGGTCAGGTGACGCACATGTCGTGTGGCGACGTCCATCAGTTCAATCTCAAACGTCGAGCTGGTCTTGGGCTTGGTGATATAGGCGATCTGCCGCCCGTCGGGCGACCACGCCGGCTCTTCTTCCGCGCTCTCCGGCGAAGTCGTCAGGTTGACCACGTCGCCAGTCTTGGGCGACACCAGAAAGATGTCCCACTGCTCATCGCCATCGTGATCGGAGATGTAGGCGATCCAGGTCCCGTCGGGCGACCACACCGGCTGCGTCTGTCGCTGATCGCTGATGGTCAACTGCGTCGGCCAGCCGCCGGTCGCTGGCACCAGCCAAAGATTATTGCGTCCGCTGATGTTGGAGATGAACGCGATCTGCTTGCCATCGGGCGACCACGTCGGACTCGCCGATGGTGCGCGTCATGTAGAGCTTCTCGATGGAGAACGTCTGCATGTCAGCGACAGTCTTGCTTTGAAGCTTGGTGGGGTCGGTGACGGCTGGCGGCGCGGCGAGCGGTGGCTGAGCGAAGGCGGTCAGAGTCATAGTGAGAATCATTGCGAGAATAGTGAGTTTCAAGGTTCGAGTTTCCAGTTCCAAGCAAGCTGGCGTTACAGATTTCTATTGTAGATGGTGCGGGTCGTGTGGTGGAGGTGGGCGTCAGCAGCTAGTGGTATCGAGCCTCCTAGATGCCAAATCGATGGCTTGTTTAACGACGGCTACTGGTGAGATGGCGATCTACCCAGACACTTTACCTTGTCGAGATCGTCGTCGGGTGGTCCCTTTTCCAGTTCTTCATTTGCTTCTTTTGCTCTTTTGATTGTTTCTTCTGAAGTTTGTGCTGCTGCTTAGTGTATTTTTTCCAGTTTTTCCGCGACTGCTTCTGTGCGTCTCTTTGAGCGGAATCCGTCCGGGCATGAGCAACTGTCGGCCCGGCGAGCGCCAGGCCGAGAAGGACAAACAGGAGACAAGCTGTGATTTTCTTCACAAGATCACCTTGAACGTGGTTCTGGCTGGATTCTACACTGTGCACTCTCCGTCAGAGAAGAGGAAATGTAGCTCGGAACGTTTGGATGGGAATGGGCGAAGGCAGGTCCCTCGACTCGGCCGCCGTGGCGACCTCGCTCGGGATGACAGATTTGTAGATTATGATGCCTGAATGCTGACGGCTGAGTGCTGATTGCTGGCTAATTACAACCTCAGACCGCTAGCCCCTATCCACTAACCACTAGCCACTGATTCACGGCTTTGCTCCCTTATGAATCTCCACCGTGCTCCAAGTCTTGTCGGCGGCGTGGCAGAGGTCCTCCAGCGGGCAGTCGGCGCACTTGGGTTTGCGCGCGATGCACAGGGCGCGACCGTGCAGGATGATCTGGTGCGCGAAAATGATCCACCTGTCGCGCGGAACCACCTTCATCAGGTCCTGCTCGATCTCCTGCGGGTTGTCGTGTTTGGTCAGCTCCAGGCGGCGCGAGATGCGTTGCACATGCGTGTCCACCACCACGCCGTCGGCGATCCTGTACCACGTTCCCAGCACCACGTTCGCGGTCTTGCGCGCCACTCCGGGTAGTTGCAGAAGCTCGTCCATGGTGCGTGGCACCTGGCCGCCGAATTCGCTGATCAGCTTGCGGGCGGCGCCCACCACCGACTTCGATTTGTTGCGGAAAAATCCGGTGGAGCGAATGTCGTCCTCGAGCTCTTCCGGCTGAAGCGTGGCAAAGGCCTCGGGGGTTGGGTATTTCTCGAAGAGGACCGGCGTGACCAGGTTGACGCGAACGTCGGTGCACTGCGCCGAAAGAATGGTCGCCACCAGCAATTCCCACGCGCTGTTGTGATGCAGCGCGCAAGTCGCGCCCGGATAGCGCTGGTCGAGCCGCTTCATGATCTCGTTGACGCGCTCCGGCGCCAGCGGATTGTAGCCCTTAGCGGTGGCGGCCTTAGTTTTGGCGCCGGGCTTCTTCGGCGCAGCTTTTCTTGAGGTCATGGGAGCAGCAACCTTCGCCATTTTTTTCAGGACGGGCGCGGCTCTGTTGGCCTTAACCTTGGCGCGCAGCGGTTTGCTCGAAACTTTGTCCTGGCGTCCTGAACGAGAAGGCTGGCGAGGGGTGACGCCACGTGGCATGATTTATTCTCCTGCGGGCAGATTACAATGAGAAGGCGTCATCAATCCAGCGCGGAGTTTCGCAATGTCTTCCCGCAATGCCGAGGTACAGACGGTGTCTGCCGAACTGCCAGCCATGCCGCTTACGCTTGAAGGGCTGAGCGTGCTGCATCAGATGTTCCGCTTTCGCTGGCCGGAGTGGCGCAAGCTGGACGCGCCGCGCCAGGCGGACATTGCGCGCGAGGCCGCCACCGTGTTTTCCGCCAGCGAAGAAGCTGGGCAGAGCGCTGTCTATTCCATGCTCGGGCACAAGGGCGATCTGATGATCGTCCACTTCCGCGACTCCTTCGACGAACTCAACGCCGCCGAATTGCAACTGGACCGGACCGCTTTGCAGGATTTTCTCGAGCCCATGCACTCGTACTTGTCGGTCATCGAGCTGGGCCTGTACGACTCCAGCGTGAAGCTGTTTCGGCAGCTCGCCGATCGCGGAGTGAAGCCGCTGTCCAAGGAGTGGAACGAAGCGGTGGACGAGACACTGGAACGCCAGCGGGAAGCCATGCGCCCGCGGCTGTATCCCAGGATTCCCGACAGCCGGTATCTGTGCTTCTATCCCATGGACCGCAAGCGCGGCGAAGGCAAGAACTGGTACATGCTGCCCATCGAAGAGCGCCAGCGGCAGATGGAAGAGCATGGCATGGTTGGCCGCCGATACGCCGGCAAGGTGCAGCAGATTATCACCGGCTCCATCGGCTTCGACGATTGGGAGTGGGGCGTGGACCTGTTTGCTCCCGATCCACTGGTGTTCAAGAAGCTGATCTACGAAATGCGCTTCGACGAAGTCAGCGCGGTATATGCGTTGTTTGGGCAGTTCTTCGTTGGCGTGCAGCTTCCGCTGCAAAGGCTGGGGGAGTGGTTGAGCGGAAGGTTGCCAAAATAGCATGATTGCGCACATTCTTGAAGTGGTCGGGGCGTGGATTATCAGCGTCATCTCGGCGGGCGGTTACGGTGGCGTGATGCTGCTGATGGCCATCGAGTCGGCCTGCATTCCGCTGCCGTCGGAAATCATCATGCCGTTCTCGGGCTACCTGGTGTACACCGGCCGCTTTTCGCTATTGGCGGTGGCCACCTGGGGCGCGATTGGCTGCAACCTGGGCTCGGTGCTGGCCTACGAGATTGGCTACTTCGGTGGCCGCCCGCTAATGGAGCGTTACGGCCACTACATTTTCCTCACCGAGCACGAGCTTAACATCGCCGACCGGTTCTTCCAGCGACGAGGCGCCCTGGCCGTGCTGATCGCCCGCCTGCTGCCGGTGATCCGCACGTTCATAGCGTTACCCGCCGGAGTCGCGCGCATGCCACGCCTCAAGTTCCATATCTACACCTTTGTCGGATCGTGGCCTTGGTGCTTCGTGCTGGCGTACGTCGGTATGCGGTTAGGCGAACAATGGGACAAAGATCCGCGGCTGAAGATTTGGTTCCATCGCCTCGACACCGTGATCCTGGCGGCCATCGTTCTCGCGGTGGTTTACTTTGTCTGGTCATCGCTGGCAGCATCGGGTGGGCAGGGAAGCGGGCGAAGCGGCGAAATAGAGAAGCATCAGCTGTCGGCCTTCAGGAAAGGCAAGCCGCGGTGGTTGCTTGCTGACGGCCCCTCAGTCGATCTTCACCGCTTTGGCGATTATGCGTTCGTATTTGCGCCAGGGCACGATTCTCTTCAACCAGACTTGCAGCTTAGCGTCACTGCCGATCAAGTACCGGAGCTTGGGATTAGGGTCCTGGGCGATGCGAACGATCAGCTTCGCTACATCGCGCGGGTCGCGCCGATTTTTCGCGCTCTTCTTAACGTAGTCAACGAAGCGCTGGCTACGCTCCTTGTTCGGCGATGCCGGATCGAGGGCGCCCGCAGCAACCTTCACGTTACGCTCCCAGATGTCGGTGTCGTAAGAGCCTGGCTCGACCAGCACCACCCGAATGCCCAGCGAGTGGACCTCGATGCGCAGGGACTCGCTCCAGCCTTCGAGTGCGAACTTCGAGGCGGAATAGCCACCGAGCATGGGCACCGCCGCGCGTCCGGTGACGGAACTCACCTGTATGATGTGGCCCGATTTCTGCGCGCGCATAACGGGCAGTACGGCCTTGGTCATGGCAACGCTACCGAAGAAGTTGGTTTCGAGCTGATCGCGAATCTCGTGTAGTTGCATGTCCTCGGCAAAGCCACCGCTACCGAAACCGGCATTGTTCAACAGCAGGTCAATCCGGACATGATCGCGGACGATGGCCTCGACCGCGCCTGGCAGCGAGTCGAATTCGGTGATGTCGAGACGACGCAGGTCGAGCCGGTCGCGCACGCCAGCCTTATGCGCTGCCTCCTCAAGACGTCCACGGCGTTCGAGGTCGCGCATCGTAGCCACAACGCGGTAGCCGTTGAGCGCCAACTCGACGGCGGTCAGCAGTCCAATGCCGCTTGAGCTTCCGGTTACGAGGGCGACTTGTTCATCAGCCATGGCTTGCCACCAAATCCTTCAGATCGCCGCACAGGGCACAAACGCGTCCGTTCACGCACCTTCAATTGCAATGCGGGCGGCGGTACGAGAAGATAACAGGTTTGTACATTCTTTCATGAAACGGACTGATAGCCATGCCGACAACTAAGAAGCAGGCAAATACGAATACGCTCAAAGGCGAGATCGCTCCGGCCAGAGGAAAGCTGGGGATCATGATCCCCGGTATGGGGGCCGTTGCCACCACGTTTGTTGCGGGTGTCGAAGCGGTGCGCAAAGGAATTTCCAGCCCCATTGGCTCGCTCACCCAGATGGGTACCGTCCGCCTGGGCAAACGCACCGATGGCCGTTCGCCCAGGATCAAGGACTTCGTGCCCCTCGCCGGGCTGAACGACCTGGTATTCACCGGCTGGGACATCTTCGAAGACAACATGTACTCCGCCGCGCGCAATGCGGGTGTGCTCGAGGTCTCGCTGCTTGACCAGGTCAAACCTTTTCTTTCGAAGATCAAGCCGCGGAAGGCCGTGTTCGACAAGAACTACGTGAAGAGACTGGACGGCCCCAACGTAAAAAAGGGCAAGAACAAGATGGAACTTGCCGAGCAACTGCGCGACGACATCCGCGACTTCCGGAAGTCCAGCGGTGCCGACCGCTTGGTCATGATCTGGTGCGCCTCTACCGAGACCTTTATTGAGGCGGGTCCGGTGCATCAATCGGTGGCGGCTTTCGAGAAGGGCCTGCGGGCGAGCGACGAGAACATCGCGCCCTCGATGATCTACGCCTACGCCGCGCTGAAGGAAGGTGTGCCCTTCGCTAATGGCGCCCCGAATCTCACGGTCGATATTCCCGTCATGCACCACCTGTCGAAGCAAATGGAAGCTCCCATCTGCGGCAAGGACTACAAGACTGGCCAGACGCTGCTCAAGACCATCCTCGCGCCGGGTTTCAAGGCACGCATGATCGGCCTGAATGGCTGGTTCTCCACCAACATTTTGGGCAATCGCGACGGCGAAGTGCTGGACGATCCCGGCTCCTTCAAGACCAAAGAGGAGTCGAAGCTATCGGTCCTGGAGCACATTCTCCAGCCCGAACTTTATCCTGAGTTGTACGGCAACATCTGCCACAAGGTCCGCATTAACTATTACCCGCCACGTGGTGATAACAAAGAGGGTTGGGACAACATCGACATCTTCGGCTGGCTCGGCTATCCGATGCAGATCAAGGTCGATTTCCTGTGCCGCGACTCCATTCTCGCGGCCCCCATCGTGCTCGATCTGGTGCTCTTCCTCGACCTGGCGAAGCGCTCGTCGGAGCTGCGCGGTATCGGCATCCAGGAGTGGCTGAGCTTCTACTTCAAATCGCCGATGACGGCGCCCGGGCTGTATCCCGAGCATGACCTGTTCATCCAGTCCATGAAGCTCAAGAACACGCTGCGCCACCTCCAGGGCGAAGAGATGATCACGCACCTGGGGCTGGAGTATTACGACTGAGGGGCCGTCAGCCATCGGCTCTCAGTCTTCAGTTGGCAGCCCGTTCTTGGTTAGCGGCAGTCTGCCGTTCAAGCTGCCTAACGGCGAACGCCACCGCGACACCGGTCCCCTACTCTCGTATAATTCCGCTCCTATGCACATGCATCGAATGCTCAGCCTTACTTTGGCCATTCTTCTGGCAGCCTCTGCTGCTCCATCCGCCCTCGCACAATCCAACGACGCCGTAATGCAGCAGGCACTCAGCCCAGCCAGCCCGCTGCAAGAGAATCTGCGCAAACTCACGGACGAGATTGGTGGGCGCATTCCAGGCACGCCGGCGTTCGAGCAAGCTGCGCAGTGGGGAGTTGACGGCTTCAAGGCCGCTGGCGCCGACTCGGTCCACACGGAAGAGTTCACCATCCCAACTTCATGGGCCGAGGGCAACACCGAGGCCGATGTGGTGGCTCCGGTGACGTTTCATGTCCGTGCGCACTCGCTTGCATGGGGACCGCCGCTGAAGGCGACGACCGCGCGCGTGGTGGATGTCGGCATGGGCACAGCCGCTGAATTTGCCAAGGCGGGCGACATCGACGGCGCTATCGTGCTGGTGCACAGCGACGTGCTGAAGACTTGGGATGACCTTTTTCAGGAGTACTTTCGCGCGCCGGGAATTATTGATCTTGCGCGGAAGGGCAAGGCCCTGGCCATCGCTTTCACCTCCAGCCGCGAGCACGACATTCTGTATCGCCACATCAACACCAGCACCGGCAAGATCGACGTGATTCCCCAGGTTCTACTGGCCCGCGAAGATTCCGAACGCATTGCGCGGCTGCTGGCGCACGGTGAGAGGATCCGGATGGCGCTGTCGATGCCGAATCGAGTCGGCCCAACGATCACGACCCGTAACGTGGTGGCCGAGCTAAAGGGACGCGAACTGCCCAACGAAATCGTGATTCTGGGCGCGCACTTGGATTCCTGGGAACTGGGCACGGGCGCGCTCGACAACGGCTGCAATGCGGCGCTGGTCATCGACGCGCTGAGGTCGATCAAGGCCGCAGGCATTCGCCCCAAGCGGACCATGCGCTTCATTCTTTTCTCGGGCGAGGAAGAGGGGCTGCTTGGTTCGTACGCCTATGTGCGCGCCCATCAGAACGAACTCGACAACATCGCCGGCGAGTTGGTGCTGGACGAGGGGACGGGCTCGGTTACCGGTTTCTCAACCGGCGGACGCAAAGACGTTGACGCCGTGCTGGAGCCCATGGTGCAACCGTTCGCGCAGTGGAAGGCGAACCAAGTGACCAACGATGCCATGACGGGCACCGACAACTACGACTTCATGATGCGAAGGCGTTCCCACACTGGTGCCCAACCAGTTGGAGGCGAATTATCTGGTCAACTACCACGCTACGTCCGACACCTTCGACAAAGTTGATTTCGCGCAACTCAAGAAGAACGAAGCCATGGCAGCGGAGTTGATGGTCGAGTTGGCCAACGCATCGCAGCGGATTGGTCCGCGGCTATACTCGGGCCGAGATCGAAGCGACGTTCAAAGAGACCCATCTCGACGAGCAGATGAAGGGCTTCGGCCTATGGGACGACTGGCAGAACGGCACGCGGGGGCGAAAGCCGTAACCCAGCGCCAGGTGACAAACGCCCGGACGGTTCCGCCCAGGCGTTTCGCAATCTCCGCCGGACTACTGATTTGGCGGCGTCGCGGGTTTCGTCTTCGCCGGCTTAGACGTCGGCTCAATGATCTTGATGCGAATGATCTTGGGCGGGTCGTGTGGCCGATTGCTGCGAGGGTCGGCCGGCATGCGCGCGATCTTCTTCACCACATCGATGTCCTGGCACTGGCCGAAAATTGTGTGGTGGCCGTTCAGGTGAGGCGTGGGGACGTCGGTGATGAAAAATTGCGAGCCGTTAGTATTGGGCCCGCTGTTGGCCATCGCCAGCCGTCCCGGCTGGTCGAAGGTGAGAGAAGGACTGAACTCATCTTTGAAGCTGTAGCCCGGATCGCCCGTTCCATTGCCAATCGGATCGCCGCCCTGAATCATGAAGTTCGGGATGACCCGGTGGAAGATGGTGCCGTTGTAGAGCGGCACACCATGCATCATCTTACGGGTCTTCGGATCCGTCCAGTCTTTGGTTCCAGTCGCCAGCCCGATGAAGTTGGCGACGGTCAGCGGCGCCTGCTTAGGAAAGAGCGTGCACGTAATGTTGCCCGCCGTGGTCTCGAAGATGGCGGTGGTTTCCTTCGGATGGGCCGCGGTTTGGGCGCCCGCTAAGCCGGTGAGGGTAAGGCATAGAAGTGCTGTTAACACGTTGCGCATAAATTCTCCTCAATCAAAAGTTTTGCATATCACTGCTGTGATTGCGCCGTGGGTGCAATCTCGCGGCGCGTGTCTGGATTGGTTTCTGCCTGAATCTGCTTGGCAAGCTTCTCCACTTCGGCAAATACTCGCATCAAGTTCCCGCCCAGAATCTTATCAAGATCGGCGGCTTTGTACCCGCGATCGTACAGCGCCTGCGTGATCTTCGGCAGGTCGGCCGCAGAGTCGATTCCCTGCGGCGAGCAATCGATTCCATCAAAATCGGAGCCCAGACCAACATGGTCCACGCCCGCCACCTTCACCATGTGGTCAATGTGGTCGATCAGGTCGCTGAGCGGCGGACGCGGCAACTTGACCCCGAGCCGGGCCTCAGCTTCCTCCAATTCCTTCTTGACCTCAGGGGTCTGCGCCTTGAGGAACAGCGACTGGACCTTTTCGTAGTCAGGATCATGCTGTTCCTTCAGTTGCTTTGCACGATCGACATACTTCTGCGAGATGAAGGCGCAATAGAAGTTCACCTGAGCGACGCCGCCGTTGCGGGCCAGCGCGATCAGCATGTCGTCGGTCATATTGCGCGGAGCATTGGTGAGCGCGCGCGACGAAGAGTGCGACGCGATGACCGGCGCGCGACTGGCCACCAGCGCCTGGTAGAAGGTGCGGTCGGCGACGTGCGAGATGTCCACCATCATGCCCAGGCGGTTCATCTCGCGCACCACCTGCCGCCCGAAGTCGGTGATGCCGTCGTGGTGCTCGACGCTCTTGTCGTTGAGGTCGCCGCTGGAGTCGCCCAGCTCGTTGGTGTTCGACCAGGTCAGCGTCATGTAGCGTACGCCGAGCCGGTAGTAGTCGCGCAGGATGCGAATGTCGCCTTGGATGGCGTGTCCGCCTTCAACCCCCAACAGCGCCGCCAATTTGTGCTGGCGATGCGCGGCGAGAATGTCCTGTGTGCTGAAGGCCATCATCATCTTGTCGGGATGGATGCGCGCCTGCTCGTACACCGAATCGATCATGTCGAGCGCGCGCTTGGCCTCGTGGCCCTTGTTGGCTTTGGGTTCGACCCAGATGGAGAAGAACTCAGCTCCGAGATTTCCGGCCTTGATCTTGTTGAAGTCCAGATAGCCAGTGCCGGCGTCCTGCGAGAGATCGAAATTCTCGTCGACAAAGCGGCCGGGGGTGTCTGCGTGGGTGTCAATGATGAGCGCCGAATTGTGGATGGCACGCCAGCCTGTCGCGACGCCGTTGGGTGAGACCGTGACTGCTTTGGACGTCGATTTCTTAGGCGCAGTTTGCGGCGCGTTCCCGGCTGGGCTGGCGTTCTGGGCCACCGCAACGGCAGGGAAGAGAACTGCGCAGATGAGTATCCGGTGGAAGCGTTGCATCGCGATGAGTGGCACTCCAGAGACAAATGATGGTGCGCTTGGATTGTAAATGAAATGACGGAGAAGAGAATCCACCTCGAGCGGACTGTCTCACAGGTCTTATACGACCGTTCCTAGCTTGCGGATTGCTTGTGATTCGGGAGGAATTCTCTGCACGCCTGAGCAAATGCCGGCCAAGGAGAATTTGCTCCGCAAAACGTATACAGTATGGAGTCGAGTTCTGGAGGATCCTTGTGACCCATTCGTTTTTCCGTCGTCGAGGCGCCACGGTGCTTTTCGCTGCCTTTTTCATTGCTTTCACCACTGCGGCCTATGCGCAGAATTCAGCGGACCCACAGCCCGCTGCGCTGCCTCCGCCCATTGCCGCGCCGGCAGACACCGCCTATCCCGGCACGATTTCTCTGGTGGTCGACATCACCAACATCACAGATCGCGTGATGAACGTGCATGAAACGATTCCGGTAAATGGCCGCGAGATCACCCTGCTCTATCCGCAGTGGATTCCAGGGACGCACTCCCCCTCGAACCCGGTGGTGAATCTGGCCGGGCTTATGGTCACGGCGAATGGCAAACGTATCCCCTGGGTCCGCGATCGGGTGAATGTCTACGCCTTCCACATCGAAGTGCCGCAGGATGTAACGGCGCTGGAAGTGAATTTTGAATACCTGGCGCCGCTGAAGCCGGAAGCGGGCCGCGTCTCGGCGAATTTCGCCAATCTCACCTGGAACACCGTGCTTCTCTATCCGGCGGGACATTTCTCGCGGCGCATAGAATTTTCTCCCGCGGTCCGGCTGCCGGAGGGGTGGAAATTCGCTTGCGCGCTGGAAGTGAAATCGCAGGATGGAAACCAGGTCCAGTTCAAAGACACGACGCTGAATACGCTTGAGGACTCGCCGCTGTACGCGGGCGTGAACTTTAAGCGCGCAGACCTGTCCACGGGCGCGGACAACCAGGTGTTCCTCGACATTTTCGCCGACAAGCCTGACCAACTCGAGATCACGCCCGACGAACTGCAGTATCACCGCAACCTGGTGATCGAAGCGCAGAAGCTTTTCAACTCCCATCACTATGCTCACTACGATTTCCTGTTCTCGCTCAGCAATTCGGTTAGCGGCAAAGGCTTGGAGCACCACCAGTCCAGTGAGGACGGCACTCGCGCCAACTATTTCACCGACTGGCTGGCGGGGGTCGGGGGTCGCGCTCTCCTGGCCCACGAATACACGCATTCGTGGAACGGCAAGTTTCGCCGGCCTGCAAACTTGTGGACGCCCAACTTTAACGTGCCGATGCAGAACGACCTGCTATGGGTTTATGAGGGGTTGACGGACTATTACGGCAATGTTCTGACAGCGCGTTCCGGATTGCGTACCACCGAGCAGGCACGCGATGTGATGGCGCAGATCGCTGCCTACTTTGAGATCAGCCCCGGACGTACGTGGCGTCCCTTGGTCGATACCACCAATCAGCCCATCATCTCGGCTCGCTTCGGCACGCCGGAGGCCTGGCCGAGCTGGCAACGTTCCTACGACTACTATCCAGAATCGGACCTCATCTGGCTCGATGCCGACACGACAATCCGGGCGCTGAGCGGCGGGAAGAAGTCTCTCGATGATTTCGCTAAGCTGTTCTTCGGGATGGATAACGGCAGCTACATCACCAAGACATATACCTTTGACGATGTGGTTGCCGCATTGAATACGGTACAGCCCTACGATTGGGCAGGATTCCTGCGCACCCGCGTTTATGATCTCGCCCCGCAGACGCCGGAGGACGGGATTACCCAAGGGGGATATCGGCTCGTCTACAACGACAATCTCCCGGACTGGATGAAGCGCGTCGACGGTCCCCGCTCAACCAGCTTTGCTACCTCAGTCGGTTTCAGTGTGAAGGCAGACGGCAAAATTGAAGGAGTGTGGTGGGATAGTCCCGCGTTCAAGTCAGGCATCACTCCGGACATGCAACTGGAAGCGGTGAATGATCAGAAGTTCAGCATTGAGGGCCTGCGCGAAGCCATCCTCGCTGCAGCGGGCAGTAAGAAGTCGTATCCGATTAAGCTTCTGCTGAAGCGCGAAGACCAGTTTGTCACCGTCAGTCTGGATTACCATGGCGGGCCGCGGTACCCGCACCTGGAGAGAGTGGAGGGAACGCCTGATCGCCTCGGTGCAATTCTCGCGCCGTCGAAATAGATCGCGAACGAGATGGACTGGGAGCGCTCAGAGTCCTCAGCGACTTTTCCGCTCGTAGGATCGAGGAAGGGCTACAGCACGCCGCTCGTGGTTGGCAAACTGGGCGGCTGCGAACTCGATCGCCTCAGTTGGTCCACCTGTGCCACTGCGCTTATACTGGCGATGCGCGGCGGGGAAGCTGCAGAATCGGACGATCGGTCAGAACATTGTCTTAGTTATCTTCATCACGCCAACTATTAGGTCATCAACCTGCGCAGCAGTAGGTTCCGTCTTTTTATTGTGGTCGCATAAATTACGGATGTCTGCTAGATGTTGAATGAAACGCCATTGTGGGACATCGATAACAGCCGCTTCCTTCAAGGCGTCGTTTAGATCAGAGATAGTTGGAGCCTTCTTGGCAACTTTGATGGCATGGTTATCACATATCTGCCCGAGATGCCGCTCGAGAACCACTCCGGCGAGAGCGCCCGCAGCCCGCGCGAACTTATTTTTCGCAAGCTCGCCGGCTGCGTCCAGTTCCGAATCGAAGATATCGGCTTGGACCAACTGACCAATATCGAATAGTGAGCTCTCGAAGCGCGCTCTCACCGACTTCAGTATGGCCAGTTGCTGTTGGAAATGCGGCACAGCGGCGTCCCCACCCACGACCTTCTTTTCGTCCCAACCGCGACTCACGCTTAGTCCCTGAAGGTAGTCCGCAATCCTGTAGTTCTCGTTAGAGCGTGTTTCATAAACAGTGCCTCAGCGTAATCCAGAAGCACGCGAGATAGAAGAAGGCGCGGTAGGTGGAGAGTAGATGCTCATGACGAACCAGCAACCGGCGGAATTGACCAAGCCAAGCGTTGGTTCGCTCCACAATCCAGCGGCGAACATAACGCCGCAGTTTACGTCCATCTTCGAAGCGCCGTTGCTTGTTGTTCTTGCGATAGGGCGCAATCAGTTCGATGCCTCGCTTCTTCAGTCGCTGGCGCAGCGGGTCAGAGTCGTAGCCACGGTCGGCGATTACGCGCTCGGGCTTTTGCCGCGGCCGGCCCTTGGGACGAGGCACGCGGACTGCGGCGAGCGTGGCTTCCGCAAGCGTAACTTCTGCCGGAGAGGCACTTTCCAGCCGAACTCCCAGCGGAAGACCTTGACCGTCGACCAGTACCATCCACTTCGTGCCCTTGCCCCGCTTGGTTTTACCCACCGCGAGGCCCCCTTTTTGGCCGGGGCGAAGCTGCCGTCCAGGAAGGTCTCGTCCCATTTCAGCAGGCCCTCTTCATCCAGAGCCCCCAGCAGGGCACGCCATGCCTCCAGCCAGACGCCTTCCTCTTCCCATTGCTTCAGCCGCCGCCAGCAGGTCGAGGGCGAAGGAAACTCCTCGGGCAGGAACCGCCAAGCGGCACCGGTTTGCAGAATCCACAGAATGCCTTCCAAACAGGCCCGGTTCAACGCCCACGGTCGGCCCCGGTTGTCCCGCCGACGCTTTGGTTCGGGAAGTAATGGCCCAATCAGCTCCCACTGCTCGTCCGTCAACAGCTTCTGCCGTTTCTTCATGACAGAAGCTCACCAGTTCACCTGCCTCACGCATAAGTACCTGATGTGAGGCCGAACCTATTTATGAAACACGCTGTAGTGAGGTCCTTGCGAGATTTGGGTTTCTCGTAGTGGCTAACGAAGTCTGAAAGTCGGTCAGGCAGCAGCTGCTTCACGAGTATCCTCGCCTCCGAGTACCAAGACTGGTAGTGCTTTGTGAACGAAGGGAGGCTTTTGATGAACTCGTTTGCCTTATTACCGAGATTTTCCTTCACTGCTCTCGCAAACTCATTAGGAACGCACTCTGCCTGAATGGCGTGAGAGAGTTCGTCGCCCCTGGCAATCAAGGAATTGAGGTCCTTCTTGTAGCGATCCAGGTTCGACGGCATCTTCGCTCCAAGCGGTGCTCTAAACTGCGCGGCCTTACGTCCGGAACAGGTCCTTGATGGCCTGCCACATCACCTGGCCGCCTACGTCGGCGATGGATTTGGTCAAGGGCAGCTCCTTGGGGCAGACTTCGACGCAGTTCTGCGCGTAACCGCATTCCTGGATGCCGCCATCGCCCATCAGGGCCTTTAGGCGCTCGGCCTTAAGCGCCTTGCCGGTGGGATGCGAGTTGAAGAGCCGGACCTGCGCGATGGTGGCCGCTCCTACGAAGCCAGTGTTGTCGTTGAACTGCGGGCAGGCTTCCATGCAACAGCAGCACGAGATGCAGTTGGACAGCGGATACGCTTCCTCCTGCGCTTCCGACGACTGGCGCGGTCCGGAACCAAGATCGTACGTACCATCAACGGGAATCCACGCCTTAACCTGCTTCAGGTTTTCGAAGAGCACGCTGCGGTCCACCGCCAGGTCGCGAACGATGGGGAACTTGGTGAGCGGCTCCAGCGTGATGGGCTGCTTCAAGTTGGCCACCAGGGCTGAGCATGCCATCTTCGCCCGGCCGTTGATGACCATGGCGCACGAGCCGCAGATCTCCTCCAGGCAGTTGGAGTCGTAGGTGACCGGGGTGGTGGGCTTGCCCTGCCGCGTGACCGGCTTGGCCGCAATATCCATCAGGGCTGAAGTGACGTTCATGCCGGGGCGGTATTGCAGCTCGAACTCTTCCCAGTAGGGTTTGGACTCGGGAGTTTGCTGGCGCTTTATTTTTAAGATTACGGTTTTAGAATTCGCCATGTTCGCTTGTACGCTCTTCGCTTTTCGGTTTTGCCCTTCGCCAGATGCGCCCGGCGGATGGAGATGCGATTCAAACTGACAACTGACAACTGGCTACCGGCAACTGCTCTTACGTCGCTACGTCATACCGCCGCGGACGGGGCTTAATCAGCGACGTATCCACCTGCTCAAACTCGAAGCGGGGCTCATCGGCGTCGGCCGCAAAATATGCCTTGGTGGTCTTCAACCAGTTGGCGTCATCGCGCTCCGGGAAGTCCGGCTTGTAATGCGCGCCGCGCGATTCGTCGCGCATGGCCGCTCCCTGCGCAATTACTCTTGCCAACTGCAGCATGTTGTAAAGCTGCCGCGCAAACACGAACGACGTATTGGCCCACATCGAGCGGTCGCTCAGGTTCACGTGGCGATAGCGCTCCAGCAGCTCCACCAGCTTGGTATCGGCCTCGCGTATGTTCTTGTTGTAGCGGATGACCGTGACATTCTTAGTCATGGTGTCGCCCAGTTCGCGCCACAGCAGGAACGGGTTTTCGGTGCCGTCGTTCTTCATCAGACGAGCGTTGATTTCTTCCTGCCGCTTGCGCTCGGAGTCAAACACGTGCCCGGCGGGACAATGTCCGCTCTTGATCACGTTGTGCGCGTAGTTGACCGCGTTCGGCCCGGCCACGAATCCGCCGTAAATGCATGACAGCAGCGAATTGGCGCCCAGGCGGTTGGCGCCGTGGTACTGATACTCGCACTCGCCCGCGGCGTAGAGGCCCTCGATATTGGTGCGCTGCTCAAAGTCCACCCACAGGCCGCCCATGGTGTAATGCACGCCGGGGAATATCTTCATCGGCGTGTCGCGGGGATCATCGCCCACGAACTTCTCATAGATCTCGAGGATGCCCTCGAGCTTGCGATCAAGGGTGGCGCGGTCGATGTGCGTCAAGTCGAGATAGACCATCGGCTGCCCATCGATGCCAAGTTGATTTTCGTAAACCACTTTATGAATGGCCCGGGTCGCGATGTCGCGCGGCACCAGATTGCCATACTTGGGATACCACTCCTCCAGGAAGTACCAACGCTCGCCTTCCGGAATGCTCTTGGGATCGCGCTTGTCGCCGGGCTGCTTGGGCACCCAGACCCGGCCACCTTCGCCGCGAGCTGACTCCGACATGAGCCGCAACTTGTCTTCGCCGGGGATGCACGTAGGGTGTACCTGGATGAACTCTCCGTTGGCGTAGTACGCCCCTTGCTGATAAAGCGCGGACTGCGCCGATCCGGTGCAGACTACGGAATTCGTGGATTTGCCGAATATGGCGCCGACGCCGCCGGTGGCAATGATCACTGCCTCTGCCGGGAATGTCTGCACGGCCATGCCGCGCAGGTCGATGGCGCAGATGCCATGGCAAACGCGCTGGTCGTCGATCACGGCGGAGAGAAATTCCCAGGCTTCGTACTTGGTGACTTTGCCTTCGGCCTCGTAGCGGCGCACCTGCTCGTCGAGCGCATAGAGCAGTTGCTGGCCCGTGGTGGCGCCGGAAAACGCGGTGCGGTTGTAAAGCGTGCCTCCAAACCGGCGGAAGTCGAGCAGCCCTTCGGGCGTACGGTTGAAGGGAACGCCCATGCGATCGAGCAGGTCGATGATGCCAGGTGCCGCCTCGCACATGGCCTTTATCCGGCGGCTGGTTGGCGAGGAAGTCGCCGCCGTAGATGGTGTCGTCGAAGTGCTGCCAGGTGGAGTCGCCTTCACCCTTCAGGTTCTTGGCGGCGTTGATGCCGCCCTGGGCGCACACCGAGTGAGACCGCTTGACCGGGACGATGGAGAAGAGGTCAACGTGACCTCCCATCTCGGCAATCTTGATGGTGGCTGAGAGACCCGCCAGCCCGCCACCCACAACAATGATCTTAGGAAGAGACATGATGATCTTTACGCAATTGATGAATACGGCCGAAGCCGCCGATCTTGAAACCCGGGTCCTGCCAGTTCTAGTCGTGCTCGACATAGGGGACTTGATTGGCCGGCGTTTGCACGAAGCCGGTTATTGTCCAAAGCCCGATGCCGATAAGCAAAATAGCCAGCGCCGTGCAAACGTAGCCGAATTTGCGGCGCGCGATGATCGCCAACTGTTAAGCCCCACTTGGCGGCAAACAGCCAAACACCATAAGCGAAGTGCCACGACGCGGCCACGATTCCGATGACGTAGAAGGCGACCATCCACGGGCTCTGGAAGTCGAACCACACTTTCGAGAAGGCGTTGTTATAGCCGCCGCCCATCAGGTGCACGCCCAGGAACCGCATATCGATGACGTGATACCCGATATAGACAAAGGCGATAATGCCGGTCCAGCGCTGCGAGGTGTAAAGCCAATTGCCGGTCCAGGGATATTCGCCGACATTCGAATCGCCCTTGTACCAGATGTAGAGGCCGTAGAGCCCGTGATACAGCAGCGGCAGGAAGATGAACACCCATTCCAGCACGTGCACGAACGGCAGGCTGGTAAGGAACTTTACCTGGTCGTTGTAGGACTGAACGCCCTTGGTTGCTTCCGAGTTGGAGATGAAGTGTTCAATCAGGAAAGCGCCGATCGGAACAATGCCGGACAGGGAATGCAACCTGCGCAACACAAAGGAATAGCCCTGCCCGGCGCGCAGCGGAGCCACTCCTTCCTTAATTCGAGCGGAACTCGTATCGATAGAACTGGCCGAAGAAGCCACGAAGCCAACTCCTTATGAATGCGGAGCGTATAAGCGAACCTTGCATTATCAATTTCGCCAACAGCGCAAGTCAAGAAAGCCAGACCGCTTTACATTGGCGAAAAACCTGAGACGCGCACAGTCTCCGGATGACAAACGAGGTTCAGAATAGCTGCTGCGATGGCGAAATACTTGTGATATTCATCACAACGTCTTATGACCTGTTGATCCGGTCACTGGCCGGTGTGAGGATGTTGCTCGTGGCTCTCGTCCTCCCAGGCGAGGAACGCGCGAAACGCCGCGCCTCGGTGGCTGTAGAGGGCTTTCTCCTCGGCGCTCAGTTCGGCGAAGGTCTTGCCGATCTCGGCAAAGTAGAAAAGCGGGTCATAGCCGAAACCGTTTGAGCCTCGAGGCGAGCGCAGGAGAATGCCTTCGGCCTTGCCTTGAAAGGTCGTCAGAGTGTGGCCGTTGCGCGCCACGGCGATAGCGCAGACGAACCGGCCGGTGCGGTATTCGTCAGGAACCTCGTGCAGCTCGCGCAGCAGGCGCGCGTTGTTGGCTTCGTCATCGGAGTTTGGCGCGCGCTCGGTGGCGTCGCTGCTCGTCGGCAGCATAGCGTGCGGAGCGGACCCCGGGAGCGCCGCCCAGGGCATCGACTTCGAGCCCGGAGTCGTCGGCGATCACCAGCTCGCCTTCGGCGTATTTGCTGTAGTGCTCGGCCTTCTTGCGCGCGTTGGCTTCGAAGGTCAAGCCGTCTTCGATGACTTCCGGCAGCGAGGTGAAGCCGGGCAGGGTTTCGATCTGCACGTTATGGGCAGCGGCGGCCCCAGCAAGGTCGCGAATTTTGCCCGGGTTGGACGTCGCGACCAGTACACGTTTCATCAGGGTCTCCTGCTTTCAAACTATCAGAATCGGCACAATCACTGCCGAGCCATGCAACCTCGATTACTGCTGTTCAGTCTTGGCGGTCAAGACTTCGCAACGAATTCAACACATCAACTTCTCGCACTTCATTCTCTTTTAACTCTTTGTTCACGCCCATTTATCTGCGGCAGAGTATCAACGCACATGAGTCCGCTGTGCGAGAACTGGAAAGGTGAGGAAGAATATGCGTCGATTTCTCGCAGCCACGTTAACGGCGGCAATGGCTCTTCGGACCGTTGGTGAACGCCAACGCCGCTCCGGCAGCTCCGCAAGGCAGCACTGCCGGAGCTTGCCGGACGTCCACGCCGATCAAGCATCTGGTGATCATCTTCCAGGAGAACGTTTCCTTCGACCACTACTTCGGCACCTATCCCAATGCGCTGAATCCGCCGGGAGAACCCAGGTTCCACCGCTCTGCGCGATACGCCGACCGTGAACGGCTTTACGCCGGCGCTTCTGAACAGCAATCCCAACCTGAATCCAGCCAACGGTGCGGGAGCGACAAATCCCTTTCGCCTGGATCGCGCGCAGGCTTGGACTGCCGACCAGGACCACGACTATGGGCCGGAACAAGCGGCCTTCGATGGCGGCGTGATGGACCTGTTCCCGCTCAACGTGGGAACGCCCGGGCCTCCGCCGTACACCGGTCCGCCGGTTGTTAACACCACTGGGCTGGTGATGGGCTACTACGACGGCAACACCACGACGGCCATGTGGAACTACGCCCAGTATTATGCGATGAGCGATAACTCCTACGGGACAACGTTCGGTCCATCGACGCCTGGGGCACTGAACGTTGTCTCCGGCCAGACCGACGGCATAATCCAGAACATCAACTCCGACTATGCGGTGGTTCCCGATGGCAACGGCGGATACTCGCTGGTCAGCGACGCGGATCCGGTCGGCGACATTTGCTCAGGAAGCTCGCAGGTGCAGATGGGCGGGCCAGAACGTCGGCGACCTGCTGAGTGCGGCTGGGGTTACCTGGGGATTCTTTGAAGGCGGGTTTGACCTGACAATCACCAACCCAACGGCACCACGGGATGCCATCGGTCTCACACCTCACTTTTCGTCGGGACGCCGAAGGTGGATTACATTCCCCACCACCAGCCGTTCCAGTACTACCCCTCGACCGCGAATTTGCAGCACACGCGTCCGACCTCCGTCGCATGATCGGGCACAACGGCGACGCGGCCAACCATCAGTACGACATGCACGACTTTTTGACGCCGTGAACGCCGGAACTTCCCGCCGTGAGCTACCTGAAAGCCCCGGGATATCAGGATGGACACGCTGGCTACTCGACGCCAATCGACGAACAAAACTTTATCGTCCAGGTGATCAATTTTCTCGAGCAGCAGCGGGATTGGCGCCACACCGCGGTCATCATCAACTGGGACGACTCAGACGGCTGGTACGATCACCAGTTGGGACAGATCGTAAACCAATCCCAGACCTCGCAGGACGCGCTCAACGGTCCAGGGCTTTGCGGAAGGGCGTTGCCAACGCTTGCCGGCGTCACCGGACCCCATGCCCAGGGCCGCTGCGGATATGGTCCGCGGGTGCCGCTGCTGGTTGTCGCTCCCTATGCCCGGCATAACTTCGTCGATCACACCATGACCGATCAAAGCTCCATCGTGCGGTTTATCGAGGACAATTGGCTGGGTGGCCAGCGCATCCCGGGGTCCTTCGACGCAATCGCCGGGCCGCTCAACAACATGTTCGACTTTAACCAGCATGGGGACGATCGTGTGATCCTCGATGCGCAGACTGGCGAAGTGAGATTCGCTGATAACGCGGCAAGCCGCGCGGCGAACCAAGCCCAAAAGTGAACCCATGCTCAGGGCGCGCGAGTCGCCTTGAGAAACCGCCTCCCGATTACGAACGGCAGGGCGTGTACGTCGAACCTCGGCGTAGCTCCTGCCGTTTTCTTTTGTACAATGTCCCCAATGCCGCCAGCCCACCGCTGTTTCCATTCACCACCATCGCCGGAGGACTGAGCGTGCTGGCGATCCTGGTCTCCACGTGGTGGGTCGAGGGAATGCGGGTTACGTTGGAGGCAGGGATATCATGGTTGCTGCTAATAAGCCTGCTCTAGTTCAAGGTGGGTCGCCAACGGGAGAGAGCGGCGGCTTTTCGACTGGTGAAGACAGCCGCTGCACCCCAGGGCGGCGTAGTAGCCTACGGGTTTATACTGGCCCGCTCGCACTCTTTCATCCTTCCGAGGCGCTATGAAATACGTTTTGCGCATTCTTTTGCTTCTCGCGCTCATCTCCACTTTCAGCATGGCGCAACATACCAAACACATGAGCCATCCTCATCAAGCTAACGCGCAGTTTTCCAAGATGACCGACCAGTTCGTGAAAGAGTCGCTGGCGCTCTCGCCGGTAAGCGCTTCCTACGCCGGTTATCACAAGCACGTCGATCCCAAGACCGGCAAGACGATTGATCTCGACGCACAACTCGACAACGTTAGTGCGCAGGGAATTGCCGCCCAGGAGAAGTTCTATCGCGCGTGGCGGCAGCGCTTCCAGACGGAGACGCCAGTGGCGGGCCTGAATCCGCAAGACGCCGCCGACTATCGCCTGATCGACGATCAGATCGCGCTGAACTTACTGGAGTTCGAACACATCCAGAATTACAAGCACAATCCGACGGGGTACGTGGAGCTGATCGGCAACGGGCTATTTCTGCCTTTGACGCAGGAGTACGCGTCGAAGGAGGTGCGCGTTGGCGACGTGATCTCGCGCATCGGCCAGATTCCGCGGTTTCTGGACCAGGCGAAGTCGCAACTTACGGATGCCGATCCCATCTTCATCTCGACTGCGGTGGGAGAGAACGAAGGCAATCTTAATCTGGTGGACTCCGTGGCCGGTGATATCCCGGCGGGTTCGCCGCTGAAGGCGCAGTATGACAAAGTAGCGCCCGCGGCCAAGAAGGCGCTGACCGACTTCAACGCGTGGATGAAAAACGATCTGGCGAAGCGCCCGCGAACGGGCGCACGTGGCGGCTGGGCAAAGAATGGTACGCGCCCGAAGTTTCGCTACGTGATGGAGACTTCCATCGAGCCGGCGCAGTTGCTGGCCGACGCCGAGGCCGCAGCTGAAAACGACTCGCGCGGAAATGCTGCAACTGGCACTGCCGCTTTACAAGCAGATGTATCCCGGCCAGGACGACTACAGCAATCTGCCCGCGCAGGAGCGCGAGAACAAGATCATCGGCGCGGTGCTCAATAAGATCAGCGACGAGCATCCGCAGCGCGATCAGTTGATCGAAGCGGTGAAGGCCGACCTCGACGGCATCAAGCAGTTTATTCGCGAGAAGAAGATTGTTTCGCTCAGCAGCCGCGACAACCTGAAGGTCATTCCCACGCCGGAGTTCGAGCGCGGCATCTTTCTCGGTGGCCGGATTCCATGGCGCCCCGCCGCTGGAGCCAACGGCCGAAGCCCAGTACTGGGTGACGCCCATCGACCCCAAGATGCCGGAGGCCAAGGCCGAGAGCAAGCTGCGCGAGTACAACAACTACGCCCTGAAGTGGCTCACCATTCACGAAGCGCTGCCCGGGACACTATGTCCAGGCCGAGCATGCTGACGACGTTGAACCGCCGACGCGGCGGGTATTGCGCAATCTCTTCGGCAACGGGCCGTACGTCGAGGGGTGGGCCGAGTACGGCGCCGACGTAATGACGCAGGAAGGCTATCTCGATTTCAGCCCGAAGTTTCGGCTGGTACGGCTGAAGATCTGGCTGCGCGCGGTGGCCAACACCATCCTCGACATTCGCCTGCAGACCATGAACATGACCGACCAGCAGGCACTCGACCTGATGATGAAAGACACCTTCCAGACACAGGCCGAGGCCGACGGCAAGCTGGTGCGCGCCAAGCTGAGCTCCACTCAGCTTCCCACGTACTTCGTGGGCACGCGCCAGTGGTGGTCAGTTGCGCAAGAAATATCAGGCGGCGAAGGGCAGCAGCTTCACGCTGGAGGAGTTCCACAATCGCGCCCTTGACCAGGGGCCATTGCCGATCGAGTATCTGGAGAAGATCATTCTGCCGAAAAGTGGGCAAGGGAAATAAGCGAAGCGCATGCACTAACGGCAATGTGAAGAAGTGTTAAGAGGCCGGCATTTGTCTGAAGCGAGGCGAACTTTTCCGGCCGCCATCCGTCTATACCAGTAACCCAAATCCAAGGTGGGCGCTGCAACCCAACAGAAAGACAAACCGGCGCCCACCGTCCTTTTACTTACTGCGCTGCATACATCCCAATGATCCGCTCGATGGCATGCCGGCACACCGCGCAAAACTTATCGTAGCGGGTGAACATGATGCAGTTCTCCTGCGGACGGTAGTAGCCGCGAGATTCGTAGTTAGCCCCCTCAAAAGCGCCTACCCGGTCCGAATACTGATCAGTCGCCAGTAGCTCGTCTTCGTGCTTCTTCTCTTTTTCAAACAGCGCGTTCATCCCTGATTCCGGCTGGTTTTCGGTGCGAATATGGTGACGCTCGGCTTGAATCTCATGCTCGTAGGCTTCGAATTCCGCTTTGTGCCAGGGCGTCGGCAGCGGCGTGCCCGGCGCGACCAAATTCTTCCACTTTAGGATCGCCGGATCGAGCAGAGCGGTTACGTTCGGCTCCCAGGGCTCGTTGCGCTGGGTCGCGGGAAGGTAAGACACATCGGAGGTGTAGTATTCGTCAGCCAGTCCTGCGAAGTGGTGTCCAAACTCGTGCACAAAAACATAGGGCGCCCATTCGCTGTCGATTGCAACAGTGGCGTACAGATTGAAAATTCCTCCCCCACCGTAGGTCTTGGCGTTTGCCAGGATCTCGATGAACTCGTACGGAGCGTACGAGGCAACCTCGCGTAACGCGCGATTATCGTTGGTCATCATGTAACGCTCGGTGTCGAACGTGTCATACGACGTGCCAAGGGGTGAGTGGCGATACACACCTGTCGAAGGCCGCGAGACGCCCGATTGCTCCGCTGGCGGACATAACGCCCACACGTTGAAGTCCTGCCGATGCTCGCGGAATGGCGAACGTGAGAACAGGATTTCCGTAGCCCGCTTGGCATCTTGTTCGAACTTGCTACGCTCGGCCGCGGTATAGCCATCACCGAGAATCAGCAAGTCGACTTTGCTTGCCGGCTCGCCCATCTTTTGAATTGTTATGAGCGGACCCGGAGATGGTGGATTCACCCGGTCGATGAACTTGTCCTTGGGGTCGACGGTCATGCTCCACACTTCGTGGAAGGTTGTATCTTTGTCCTCTTTGCGCTCCTTGAGGGTGATCTTCACAACAGCCGTGGGAGCAGGAAAGCGTAGTGACTCGGAGAACGTGCGATTGAGTTTCTTGGCTTCCCCGGTTTGCGACCACTCGCTGAACAACGAGCCGAAGCCGCGCGAGTACAGCAGACGGCCACTGGCTTGATCGCGCACTTCGAAGAAGTAGTTCCCCAGATTGCTGTCGTCGATGGTTTTGGCGAGGTCGCCCGGCCAAGGCAGGGGTTCGATGACCACGCGATCAAGGCCGAACATCTCCGCAGTGGCATTGCCGGTGTGATAGTAATCCAGACGCATGGTGGCCGGAGCCGCCGAGTACGCCACCGAACTCAACAGGAGCAACGAGGCAACAAGATAGAGATCCCGTCGCAGGTCCCACGGTTTGAAAGACATTCTGATAGCCTCTCGTTCTTAGTACAACTGCCTACAGCGTGTTTCATAAATAGGTTCGGCCTCACATCAGGTACTTATGCGTGAGGCAGGTGAACTGGTGAGCTTCTGTCATGAAGAAACGGCAGAAGCTGTTGACGGACGAGCAGTGGGAGCTGATTGGGCCATTACTTCCCGAACCAAAGCGTCGGCGGGACAACCGGGGCCGACCGTGGGCGTTGAACCGGGCCTGTTTGGAAGGCATTCTGTGGATTCTGCAAACCGGTGCCGCTTGGCGGTTCCTGCCCGAGGAGTTTCCTTCGCCCTCGACCTGCTGGCGGCGGCTGAAGCAATGGGAAGAGGAAGGCGTCTGGCTGGAGGCATGGCGTGCCCTGCTGGGGGCTCTGGATGAAGAGGGCCTGCTGAAATGGGACGAGACCTTCCTGGACGGCAGCTTCGCCCCGGCCAAAAAGGGGGCCTCGCGGTGGGTAAAACCAAGCGGGGCAAGGGCACGAAGTGGATGGTACTGGTCGACGGTCAAGGTCTTCCGCTGGGAGTTCGGCTGGAAAGTGCCTCTCCGGCAGAAGTTACGCTTGCGGAAGCCACGCTCGCCGCAGTCCGCGTGCCTCGTCCCAAGGGCCGGCCGCGGCAAAAGCCCGAGCGCGTAATCGCCGACCGTGGCTACGACTCTGACCCGCTGCGCCAGCGACTGAAGAAGCGAGGCATCGAACTGATTGCGCCCTATCGCAAGAACAACAAGCAACGGCGCTTCGAAGATGGACGTAAACTGCGGCGTTATGTTCGCCGCTGGATTGTGGAGCGAACCAACGCTTGGCTTGGTCAATTCCGCCGGTTGCTGGTTCGTCATGAGCATCTACTCTCCACCTACCGCGCCTTCTTCTATCTCGCGTGCTTCTGGATTACGCTGAGGCACTGTTTATGAAACACGCTCTACGCAGTTTCGCCAGGGCCGCGCATTCGCCGCGAGCCTCACTCTGCGAAGTATTGTGCAAGCAAGTACCGGCTTAGTTTAGCTTCCCGGCAATCTCTTCCGCCGCTTGCAGTATGGTCCCTTGCTTCGCAACGCGCGTCAGGTTATTGATGTCCTCGTGCAGGGGCCTGTCTTCATCAAGCCTGCTGACATGTTGGCGAACCACGTCGTAGGCCGCCTGCGACGCCGGCGACGGTCTGACCGGAGCTCGCAGATCGAAGGCTTGTGCCGCCGCCATCAACTCAATCGCCACCACCGTCCACGCATTCTCGATAATCTGCCGCGTCTTGATGGCCGTCGTCATGCCCATGGAGACGAAGTCCTCCTGGTCGGCGGCTGCCGGTATTGAGCCGGTGGCGGCAGGATGGCTGAGCACGCGGTTTTCGCAAATCAACGCTCCGGCAGTGTATTGCGAGAGCATCAAGCCGGAGAACATTCCGGCGCCCTTGGTTAGAAATGCCGGCAGACCCATGGACAGGTGCGGGTTCATTAAGCGATTGAGCCTGCGCTCGGAGAGGGCCGCCACCGTAGTGACCGACATGCCGACCAACTCCAGGGCGAACGCCATCGGCGTGCCTTGGAAATTTGCGCCCGTCAACACTAACTCTTCGTCGGGGAAAAATGTGGGATTATCGGCCGCATGGTTGAGTTCGATCTCCAGCATGTAGCGCGCCCACTTGAAGGCTTCTTTGGCGGCCCCGATGACCTGCGGACTCGAGCGCAGGGAATAGGCATCCTGCACTTTCTTGCCCGGCAGGTTCAACAACTCAGAGCCTTCCGTCAGCCGGCGAATGTTCTCCGCGCACTCCTGCGCGCCGGGGTAACCGCGAGTGGCATGAATCCGTGGATGGTAGGCCATCATGTTGGCGTTGAGCGCTTCGAGGGTCATCGCCAGCGCCACTTCCTGCGTCTTAAGCCACCGGGTTGCGTCGAACAACTCCAGGCATCCGATGCCGGTGGTCAAATCCGAGCCATTGATGGTGGCAAGCCCATCTCGCTCGCGAAACACAATGGTGGAAATTCCCGCTTCGTGCATCCCTTGCTTCGCCGGCAACCGCCTGCCCTGGTAAAACACTTCGCCTTCGCCCATTAGGGTGAGCGCCATTTGCGACATCGGCGCAAGATCGCCGCTGGCGCCCACCGAACCTTTCTGGCAGACGACCGGGGTGACGGCCTGGTTCAACATCGCAACCTGGGTTTGCACGATCTCGTTGCGGATGCCCGAATGCCCCCAGCAATGCGTGTTAAGACGGGAAATCATTCCCGCGCGGACATCCTCTTCGGCGCAGGGCTCCCCGCAACCCGCGGCGTGAGAATAGAGCAGGTACTTCTGGAATTTCTCCGCCTGCTCAGGGGTGAGAATCACTTCCGACAGCTCTCCGATGCCGGTGTTCACGCCGTACATGGTTTCGCGCGCGCGTATCTTGCGCTCCAAAAGATCGCGGCACTTGTCGATTCGAGCGATGGCGTCCGGATGCACTTCAATGGCATGACGGTCACGGGCAATCGCCACCAGGTCCTCGATCTTCAGTGAGTGTCCATCCAGGACGACGGCGCTTGCCGTCGAAGTGTGCGGTAGTTCCTCAACTGCGGTGGTCATAGTCCTCCCTCGGTTGCGGCTGCGAAGGTCTCCGCAAAACGAATGTAATCCGCTTGTCGTGCCTCGCGGTATGACCCCTATCACTCGGTGACGTGACTGTCCCGCAGGGCGGGTCGCGTGCTGAGTGACCTTCAGACGAGAAGCATGGTCTCCGATTGCCGTTCGGCGGTACAATTAGCAAGAAGTAGTTACCATGCAGTTAACAGTTTTACAGCCCCAAGTTCACGAGGCGCGCTGGTGGGAGACCATGGCCGACGGCCGTCTCCACTGCTACCTCTGTCCGCGACACTGCCACATCGGAGATGGCCAAAGCGGCTTCTGCTTCATTCGCAAGAATGAAGGCGGACGACTGCTGCAACTCGGCTACGGGCGGCCTGCTGCCATCGCGATGGACCCCGTCGAGAAGAAGCCACTCAGCCACTTTTTCCCGGGCACGAAGATCCTTTCCATGGGCACCGCCGGATGCAACATGGGTTGTTCCTTCTGCCAGAATTGGGACATCTCCAAGGCGAAGTCCGACCAAGTCAACGCTCTGACGCTCAGTGCGGAGAACGTGGTCGAGGTGGCGCTGGAACATCGCGCGCCCCACGTTGCGTTCACCTACAACGAGCCGACCATCTGGGGCGAGTACGTCATCGACATAGCGCGCGAGGCCCACAATGCCGGCCTGAACACCGTGATGGTCTCGAACGGCTACATCACCCGCGAGGCGTTCTTCGACATCTACCGGTACATTGACGCCGCCAACATTGACCTGAAAGCGTTCACCGAAGAGTTCTACGGCAAGATCACGCTGACCCACCTGCAGCCTGTGTTGGATACGCTGAAGTGGCTGCGCCACGAAACCGGCGTGTGGTTTGAGATCACCAATCTCATCATCCCGACATTGAACGACGGCGACACGGAGTTCCAGGAGTTGTGCGATTGGGTGCTGGAGAACTTGGGTGATGATGTGCCACTGCACTTCACCGCGTTTCATCCGGATTTCAAATTGCAGGACAAGCCGGCGACGCCTCCGGAAACGCTGCATCGGGCGCGCAAGCTGGCCATGCGGATGGGACTGAAGTACGTTTACGAGGGCAACATCTTCTCCGATGGCGGCAATACGATCTGTCCGGGATGCAAGCAGATCGTCATCACGCGCTCCTGGCACTCGGTAATGTCGAACCGGCTGAAGAATGGCTGTTGCACGAATTGCGGCACGCGCATCGCAGGCGTGTTCACCAAAGCCGAGGCCGAGACACGGCGGGAGTGGACTGCAAGGGTTGAAACTCTGGAGGGCAAAACCTCTCAGTAATGAAATCTGTATTTCACCTGTACCGAGAACATGCCAGGATCGGCCCAGTGCGAGCCCCCGAAGGTGTTGCTGTTGTCCAGTTGATAGCGATTGTTGGTGATGTTGGTGCCGATCAACCGCACCGTAAAGTTCTCGCCGAACGTTTTCCCCACAGCCAAATCGAAGCTGTAGTTGCTAGGCAGGTGATCGGGCCGTCGCCGTTCAGGAATCCCGAGCCATAGTTGAACGTGAGAGCGGCAAAGCTGCGCCACGGCAAATCGCCTTCCATTCCAGCGGAAAGCGTGTTGCGCTGATCGTGATCCAGATAAAACCCTCCCGTGGGCGGCGGAGAGAAATCCGTTAGTCCGCCAGTCACGTTTCCGAACCCCTGGGCTTGCTGGTTCGAGTACACCAGATGGGCGTGATAATGGCCGAGAATCAGCGGCGAGCGGAGCGTGGCTTCGAAGCCCTTGATGCGTGCCGCTTGAATGGTGAGCGGCAGAAAGATATTCGAATTGCCAATCGCGTCGTGGTCGAAGAAATTTCGCACTCCGGTGTGGAAGTAGGTCAGCGTCGATACCCAGTTGCGCAGGGGAATGGTGACGCCGTATTCCTGCTGAATGTCGCGCTCGCCCTTCAAAGGGAGGAAGAAAACTCCCTGGCTGGCCGCGAACTGGAGCAGCGGTCCGGAAACGGTGTCGAGCGGCGGCGGCTGGTAGTAATACGAATAAGCCGCCCGCAGCACCCAATTGAGTTTAGGAATGCGGATGGCCGCTCCCAGACGAGGATCCGCGGCATTCTCCGTGAGTCTGGCCGTCAAAGTGCGTGAGCCGAATCCCACCGGTCAAGGTCAGCCAGGACGTCGCCTTGAACTGGTCTTCGAGAAACACCGCTTCCAGATTGCCGCGCGGATGTACGCGCTGGCTGAACGCGTCTCCGGAACCATCGTTGGCGATCACCGAGAAAAATGAGTTGTCCTGCTGCGCGAACGCATAGATTCCAGCGCGCGCGTTGTTCCGTGCGTTGATGGCAGAAACCGTTACCTGGCCGCCTTCGTAGTTGGAGGCGCGATTGTCGGTGGCGATGGGAACGTCGTTGGGTCCTCCCTCGTACGCGGCGCGGTTGAAGTGATAGAACGGCGATGCGATCAGCATGAGACCGGGCGAATAGGTGTGCACCCAGGTGGCGGTTCCGAAGATGTCCTGCTCGCGCTCGCGGTCGTTGATGCCGGCCGCCTGCATTTCGGGATCGTTCGGCACCTGGTAGTAGTCGAGGCGAACGCCGGCATCGAAACGAAACTGGTCCTTGGGATTGGGATTGTAGAGAAGGGAAGTAAATGCGCCGCCCCCACTCGCCTGGTTGTGCAAATTGACGGCGGTGGGCGGCTCCAGTCCCCAGTCCGTGTTGTTGCCGCTGAGGCTGGCGTAATAGGCGAACTTCGCGGTGTGGTCGCCGAAGCTCAGCCAGTCGTCGGTTTGGTTGTAGTTGCCGTAGCTGGCGATGAACTCCGCCTCCCGGTTGCGTTCGAAGCCGTTGTTCGGGGCGACGTTAAAAACACCGTAGATGCGGTCGCCGTACTCCGCCGCGTAGCTGCCAGTTTCGGCCTGCAGGTAGGCGACATCCTTGGGGTTGAACTGCAGCCCAATGTTAGAGGCGATATTGGTGTTTGGGACCGGCACGCCGTCGATCGCCCAGGTGACCTGGTGCCCGCCGCGGACGTGGAGCTGGTCGTGTACCATGTACGCTCCGGGAACAAATTCCGTGATGATCTTGAAGCTGTTGCTGGAATCCACGCCCGCGTAGCGCGAGATCTGCTTTTGGTCGATCACGATGTCTCTGCGCGGCGACTCCGGATCCACGTCCTCAGGCGACGCCGTAACCGTGACCTTCTCCTGCGCCTCGGCGATCGCCATCTGGTAATGCAGGATTGGGGCGCTACCCGATACGACCAGCAGGACCTGCTGCTGCGGCGCGAATCCCGGCGCTTCGACGGTTATGGTGTACTTGCCCAGCGGGATCGCATCGAAATGGAACTCTCCATCGGGGTCGGTCTCGCTAGTCAGCGAATAGTCCGAATCGCTGGCTTGGAGCGTGGCCTGTGCCCCAGCGATCGGGTGGTGCTGTGGATCGTGGACCACCCCGCGCACATTGCCGAACACGGTCGCGGCTGATGGCGAGACCGCCGCTACCAGGAATGCGCTGATGAGCAGGATGAGCGCCGCCGTTTTTGCGTTTTGGATGTAGTGCGGCAAATGTTTCTCTCCGTATAGCTATGGCCGAGCAAAAGCCTGGGCTATGGCAGTCCCAGACTTGGTGTATCCAAGAGTAGAGCCGGCCTTCAGGCCGGCGTCGCGGCGGGCACACTGTAGCCCTTCCGTCGCCGCAGTCATTTCAAATGACCGCAGCGACGGAAGACATTTTCATTGGCAGCGAACGCGGCGCTCAAGCGCCGCTCTACCCAACGCGCAGAAGCATGGGCTCTGTGGCATCGTGAGCAGTCCCAGGCGCGCTTACAAATCTGTCGAGCGAAGGGAACTAAGCGACGGGAGGGCCGCGCTTCGGCGCATTGCCGGCGACCCGCGAGGGCAGGTCCGGCGATGCCACTGCGATCGAATTTTCGCGCCCCAGGCTGACAACCAGCGCCGTGGCTGCGGTTCTTAGCGGTGTCGAGTGCGACGTTAGTGCGGTGAAACTGCGGTACGGGCAATGGGCTGCCATGGTTCGGAAGCCATCGCCCCGCGGCATCATCATGCAATGGTGTTTGCCATTGCGCCGGCAGCAGGCCGGGACGCCGCCGCCTTGCGCCTGCAGCAGAGGCAGGGTCGTCCCTGCGCATAGAAGTGAGAGCAACAAATAGGCGGCCAAGCGTCGCATGAGCAGAAAGGATTCTACTACATCACGATGGCTTGTGATGACGGCAGAGATCCGCGGGACGGCGTTGCCATAGTCGCGTCCGCTCTGCTGTACACGCTACAATCGCAAACGGAGAAACTTCGTGCGCTATCTCATCGTTTTTCTGGCCATCGCCGGAATCGTGGTTTCCGGGCTCGCCCTGAAAGTCCACTACGACACTGGTTCCGAGCCTTGCAGTATCAATGACAAGTGGGACTGCGGGGTGGTGAACCATAGCCCGTACGCTATGATCCACGGGGTACCGGTGGCAGCCATCGGCATCGCTGGCTACCTGCTCATCGGCGTCTTGGGATTTATGCGGCGACGAGTACTTCTGCTGGTGTGCGTCCTGATCGAACTGGGGTTCGCTTTGTATTTGACCAATATTGAGGCCCACGTTCTGGAGGTCTGGTGTCTCTACTGCGTGATCTCGCAAGGACTCATTGCCGTGCTCACGCTGTTGGCGCTGGGGTGGATCGGATGGGCGAGATTTCGGACCAGTGCTGCATAAATGACTTTGCTACCACGGGAAACCGTTGGAGGTCGCCGTTGCATCCGGCTTTCTCAGTTAGACGATGCATCGGTCTATGGCATCGCCGAACTTCCGTATATCATGTGTCCTTCCATCAATCTCTGGCTGTTGCCTCAGGCTTGCGGAGCTGAACTGGCGAGATCCTCATTATGGAATTGACGCGCTTATTCGGTATGCTAGCCGCTCTGCTGGTGCTGGCATACGTTGCCAACCGGTTGTCGCGTCTGACCCGTGTGCCCGACTTGATCGTGTTGCTTTTGATCGGCGTAACCCTTGGTCCGATTTTGCACTGGGTTCATCCCGCTATGTTTCGGGGAACCATCGATATCCTCGGAACGCTGGCCTTAATCCTTATCCTTTTTGGCGGCGGAGTTGAACTCAGGTTGCGACAGGCCGCCCGCTATGCTCCCGCTGCACTGTTGTCAATGGTCCTCAGCTATGGAGTGAGCCTCGGATTGATCGCCTTGATAGGCAGGGTACTGCTGCACCTCCAGTGGACCGACTGCGTGCTTCTGGGAGCGGCCTTGGGGTGCACGAGCGGCACCATTGTCATACCCGCTCTGGAACAGATCTCCACTCCTGCACCTGTCAAGATGACCCTGACCTTGGAATCCACCCTGGGCGAAGTGATCGCGGTTTTGCTCGTTGGCAGCTTGCTGAATGCGGCTGCAAGCCAGTCGCTGCTGTTCGGCGTGGCCGCCAACTTTTCCCAGCACATCATGATCGCGCTACTTCTGGGCGTGGTGACGGGCGCCATTTGGTCACGGCTGTGGCCGCTGCTTGCCAGCCAACCCAACGTTAACATCGCGAATCTGGGAGTGGTGTTCGGGGTGTACGCGCTTGCGCGCTACTTCGGCGGCAGCGGCCTGCTGACGGTATTGATTTTTGGAATCACCCTGGCCAATTTGCCCCGTACACCCCACATCACTCGACAGGGCACGCGCCTTCTGGCTTTCCACGCCGAGCTAAGCTTTCTGGTGCGCTCGTTTTTTTTCGTTCTCCTGGGAATTGTTGCCGAGTTTGTCAGCCGGAAATACTTGCTTCCCATCGCCGGTATTCTCGCGGCGCTGCTCCTGGCCCGCTTCCTCGCCATGTTTGTCAGCCGGAAATACTTGCTTCCCATCGCCGGTATTCTCGCGGCGCTGCTCCTGGCCCGCTTCCTCGCCATGCAGGCCAGCCGATGGGCGGTCCGGGACGTGACCCGCAGGGAAACGGAGTTGCTGTTCTGGATGCTGCCACGCGGGCTGGTCACGGCGGTGCTGGCGCTGGCGATCGTCAGCGCCCGCGGAGCGGTGTTTGAGTTCCTGCCCGCCATGGCATTCACTGTCGTGCTGGTGACCAACCTGTTTGTGGTGGCGGGAGCGGTGAGGTCTTCTGAGGCCTTGACCCTGGCGCCAGCGGCGACAGGGGCGTCTTCCGTGATGGAAGAGTTGAAACTGCCCTCGCTTGACGTTCCTGGCGCCATGAAGGCCTCCGTCGGAAGCCCGGGTGAATCGTGACGGCCGGTTCAGCCTTTCATCGCGCGGAACTCGAAGCCTCCAAACTTCAATACGGACCCGGTTGTGCCGAGACCATCGAGAGGCTCCTGTCAGCGATGGGTCAGGTTCAACTCGACGATGCCGAATCGCTCATCCGTTTTCATGATGTGCTGTTGTTCCTGCGGGCGTTTCCGCAGAGTCGCAAAGTTGCGCACCTGGCCGACGATTTGCTGACCGGCATTGTGCGCCAGGTGGAGAGATTGCAGGCTTTGGGCGCTGACATGGAATTGTTCAACGACGAGGCTTTCTCCGGCATTGCGGGCACGACCATCAGCGACAAGTTCACCTACGACGTGGCCCGCTGGCTGGTCCAGCGCTATCCGCAACAGCTTAGTGTCGAGTGGAATTTTGCGGAGCAGAGTCGCCAGATGGCAGCGACATTGGCTGGTCTTATTCCGCTGCTGGGGGACGATTCGCTGGTCGAAGCCGACACGCCGTTCTTTGACTGGATGGCGAATGCCGCAGGGGGTGCAGAGAAAATTCTGCCATGGCTCGTGCAGCGCGTCGCCGATACGCCGCTTACCAGCTTGCAGAGGACGTCGCTCTATGACTCGTTAGCGGTCAACGTGTTGTGGAAGCTGGGCAATTCTGCGGCGAGCCGCACGCGCACCCGCCGCAGCGTGTCGCGGATGTTCTACCACCGACTGCCACTGCTGCGTCGCAACCAGGTATCACTGGCCGACGAGATGGATTCGCCGCCGCTGCCGGTCCGCAAACTTTCACGGCGTGAAGGCGCAGACCTTCTGGATATGACGCGCACCGCCCTCACCATCCGCTATCGCGAACTGTACGGCACAACCCGCGGCGATCCGAATCAGGTCTTTGAGGCGGCTGTGGGACGAGGCGTGCAGATCTTCCTCTGGGGACTGCCACCCGAGCGGCGTTTGCCGCTCCGCGCCTATCACGCGGGCCTGACGCTGAAGAATGGCGTGCCCATCAACTACATCGAGGGCATCTCGCTGTTTGAGTGGATGGAGGTTGGGTTCAACACTTTTTACGCTTTCCGCGACGGAGAGACAGCGTGGATTTATTCCAAGGTGCTCCATTTCCTGCATCAGCTTACCCGCGTGACCTGTTTTTCGGTCTATCCCTATCAGCTTGGCCATGAGAACGAAGAGGCGATCAAGTCAGGCGCTTTCTGGTTTTATCGCAAGCTGGGATTTCGTCCCGGACGTCCCGAACTGCTGGCGATCACCAGGAAAGAAGAGGCGAAAATGACGCGCGATCCAGAGCATCGGACTTCGCCGCGCATCCTGCGGAAGCTGGCGGCAGACCATGTGTTTTACGAATTTGGCGACAGCTTACCCGGACAATGGGACACCTTCTCAACCCGAAGCATCGGTCTGGCGGTGCAGCAACGGATGGCGGATGAATTCGGCGGCGATCCTGAAGAACTGCGGCGGGCCACCACGGACGATCTAGCCCAACAATTGCAGGTAGATATTGGAAGATGGAGTCCGATTGAGCAGTCGGCGTTCGAAAATTTTGCGGCGGTTCTATCGCTGGCGCCCGAACTCACGCAATGGACGCCCCTGGAGAAGCAGGCACTGGTGGACATCATCCGCGCCAAGGTTTGCGCCGATGAACGGAAGTATCTTCGTCTGCTCCAGCAGCACCGCGGATTAAAAGCGATCATCCTGAGACTGGGGTCAGAAGGGCCGACGGTCAAGGCGCGCGAAGGTCCACTAGTGCCGCCGGCTGAAGCCGGCTCGCTCGTTTTGTATGTGCTGTAACGCGGCGCTGAAGCGCCGCTCTACCCGAAAACTGATCAGCCCTCGCTGGTCATCATGAACAGCGGCTTCTTCTCAAAGCTCTTGTAGTACGGCCGCAGCCGTTCGGTGTTGTAGTGTTCCTTCACGTTGACCACTTTTTTCGAGGCGACCACGGTCTCAATCGGGACGTTGTCGTAGCGGCCGTTTTTCAGCACCACCAGCCGTCCATGAATTCCCCTTAGCAGCAGGTCGAGCGCGAGATTTCCGTAAGCCATGGGCACGATGGAGTCGATGGCATCGGGATCGCCGCAGCGCACCAGATAGCCCAGCTTCTGGTTGATGATGTCCACCGCTTTGCCGTTGTTGTAGCTGGGAGAGAGTTCCTTCAGCTTGTCGGAAACCAGGTCGCCGATGCCGCCCAGTTTCTTGTGGCCGAAAGCGTCGGCGGTGTCGTGCTCGAAGATCATCTCGCCGCCTTCAAACATCGCGCCTTCGGAGATCAGCACCACGGAATACCGGCTGGGGTTCTTGCGCCGGTCAGCCATGAGCAGCTCGGCCAGACGTTCGATGTTGAATTTGTATTCGGGAATCACGCAGCGATTGGCTGCGCCGGCCATGGTGGGCAACATGGCCGTGAAGCCCGCATAGCGTCCGAAGACTTCCAGCACCAGCAAGCGTTCGTGCGAGCCGGCGGAGGTGCGCAGCCGGTTGGTCATCTCGATGGTGCGGGTCACGCAGGTGCTGAAGCCGATGCAGTAGTCGGTCCCGGGCACGTCGTTGTCCATGGTCTTGGGAATGGCAATGACCTTCACCCCTTCCTGATACAGCCGCACCCCGTAGCTCAGGGTGTCGTCGCCGCCGATGGGGATCAGATAGTCGATGCCCAGCCAGTCCAGGTTCTTCAGCACTTCCGCGGTGAGATCGTTCACCGGCGCCGTATAGGAGTCTTGCAGGTGGTCCGGAACGTTGGCTTTGCTGACCCGGCCGGGATTGGTGCGCGAGGTGTGCAGGAAGGTCCCGCCGGTGCGGCCCGCGCGGTTGACCATCTCTTCGGTGAGGTGCTGGAAGTTGTCGCTGTTGTCGTGGTCTTTGTCGCGGACCATGTCCACCAGGCTGGCCCAGCCTCGCCGCAAGCCGATGACCTCGTAGCCTTCACGGATCGCCCTGATGGTGACCGCCCGGATCGCCGGATTCAAGCCCGGCACATCGCCGCCTCCGGTCAGGATTCCGATGACGCCCTTCTTAGTGTTCCCATTAGCCATAAAAATTGCCTTTGTATAACATTGCGCTACAGCACGCTACAGCATAGGTCCACAAACAGTCTATTCGCTGGCGGTTTCAATTGCTGGCAATTCGTGGATCAAATCAATTTGGAGATTCCCTTGTCGCAGACCCGCGCTTTTGGATCGCATTGTTTTCGTAAAGCATGCCACGACCCTGCACCGGCAGGTCTACACTAGGTTCCATGCTGCAATCACACAAGAGAGCAATTGCCGCGATCAAGAATGCTCAACAACGGGTTGACAAGGCAATACGCGAACGCGACAAGGCGAAGGCGCAGTTGAAAAAAGCCGAGGCTCGACTGGCATTGGAAAGGGAGCGGCTCAAGAAGGGCCAGGAGCTGCTGGAAAGTTAGGCCAGTTGAGAGGTGGCATGGACCGGGTGGAGTCGGCCTTCAGGCTGGCGTTCAAGATCGCCCCATGGCCCGCTATCATCGCGTCCAAGAGTGGAGTTCTAGCGAAAGGAGCAGCGTAATGCATGTACTGGCGGTGGATGTAGGTGGGACCAACGTAAAGATTCTGGCCACGGGACAGGAGCAGCCGCGCAAGTTTTCTCGGGTCAAAGTTGACGCCGGAGACGATGGTCGAAGGGGTCAAGAGCTGGCTAAGGTTGGAAGTACGACGTGGTATCGATCGGTTATCCCGGGGCGGTGATCAATGGCCGGCCGGTGGCCGAGCCCCATAACCTGGCGCCGGATGGGTAGGTTTCAAGTTTGAGAGGCTTTCGGGGTCCGGTCAAGGTCATCAACGATGCAGCCATGCAGGCGCTGGGGAGCTACAACGAGCGGCAGATGCTGTTCCTGGGATTGGGTACGGGCCTGGGTTCGGCGATGATCGTGAACGGATGGTGCAGCCCATGGAACTGGCCCACCTCCCTTACAAAAGGCGAACCTTCGAGGACTATGTCGGCTGCGGGGCCCTGGAGCGTTTTGGCAAGAAAAAATGGCGAGCGAGGTGTAAGATGTGGTGGAGCGGCTTGAAGGCGGCATTGGAGCCCGACCGACATCGTTCTAGGCGGCGGCAACGTCAAAAGCTGAAACAACTGCCCGAAGGATGTCGCGCAGGGTAACAATGCCAACGCTTTCTCGGAGGATTTCGCCTGTGGGCGGAGAGAAGAATCCACAGGCCGCCGGCTGAGGCAAAGCTGCTCCGGCCGGCAAACCTTCTTCCGCCAAGAAGCGGAAGCGATAGGCTGGACGACCATCGTTCAAAACACAACCTGATTGGGCACGACCGGCGAATCAGCAATGCGTCCAACAGAATTTCTGGGCAAAAGGAGCCAACGATGCAACTCGGAATGGTAGGTCTGGGAAGGATGGGCGCCAACATGGTGCGGCGGCTCATGAAGGCGGGCCACAGATGCGTGGTTTTCGACATGTTCCCCAAGAGTCGGTGGAAGAGTTGGTGAAGGAGAAGGCGGTGGGCTGCTCGTCGCTGCAGGACTTGGCGAGCAAGCTGAGAAGCCGCGCGCGGTGTGGTTGATGGTCCCGGCGGCGGTGGTGGACGAGACCATCGCCGGAATCTGCTGCCCTATCTGGAAGCCGGCGACATCCTCATCGACGGCGGCAATTCCTATTACATCGACGACATCCGCCGCGCCAAGGCAGCTGGCGCCCAAGGGCATCCACTACGTCGACGTCGGCACCAGCGGCGGCGTGTGGGGCCTGGAGCGCGGCTACTGCATGATGATCGGCGGCCCGAACTCGAGCCGTGCAGCACCTCGATCCCATCTTCAAGACCCTGGCGCCGGGTAACGGCGACATCGATCCGCACCCCCGGGCGCGAGCCAAGCTGGGCGGCACCGCTGAGGAGGGCTATCTGCACTGCGGACCGAATGGCGGCGGGCACTTCGTCAAGATGGTGCACAACGGCATCGAGTACGGCATGATGGCTGCTTATGCCGAAGGGCTAAACATTATCCGCAATGCCGAACGTCGGCAAGCAGAAGCACGACATCGACGCCGAGACCACGCCGCTTGCGCGATCCCGAACATTACCAGTACGACTTCAACCTGACCGACGTTGCCGAGGTGTGGCGGCGAGGAAGCGTCATCGCCTCCTGGCTGCTGGATTTGACGGCGACGGCGTTGACCGGCGATCCACAGCTGGCAAAATTTGCCGGCCGGGTATCGGACTCCGGCGAAGGACGCTGGACAATCAAGGCCTCTATCGACGAGGCGATACCGACGCCGGTCCTCACGACCGCGCTGTACGAGCGCTTCAGCTCGCGCGGCCAGGCCGACTTCGCAGACAAACTTTTGTCGGCGATGCGTTACGAATTCGGCGGACACGTGGAAAAGGCGGCAGGGAAGTGAGTCCGGTGCTGTGGTTTTCTTCATAAGCTGACTTCACGGGTGAACGGGAAAGCTGAATGAAGATGGAAGTGTTTGAAGATGTCGAAGCGGTGGCACGGGCCGCGGCGGCCAGCATTGCAGCCGACGCTCGGGCTGCGGTTGCTGCCCGGCGACGCTTCATCATGGCGGTTAGCGGCGGCAAGACGCCGTGGATCATGTTGCGCGCACTCGCGGCCGAAGAGGTTCCCTGGAAAGATGTGCATGTCTTCCAGGTTGACGAGCGGATTGCGCCCGCCGGCGATCCGGATCGCAACCTGACAAATCTGCGGGCCAGCTTGCTGGAACACGCGCCGCTGCCTCCGCAACAGATCTATGCCATGCCCGTGGAATTGCCTGACCTGGAGGCGGCGGCCAAACAATATGCCCGAACGCTTGAGCAGGTTGCCGGATCTCCGCCAGTGCTGGATCTGGCGCACCTCGGGCATGGGACCCGACGGTCATACCGCCTCGCTGGTGCCCGGCGATCCGGTCCTCAAGGTAACGGATGCTGACGTTGGGCTGACCGGCGTTTACATGGGCAGGCGTCGCATGACGTTAACCTATCCAGTGCTCAATCGTTCGCGGCGCATCCTATGGTTGATGACTGGCAGTGAGAAGGTCGCGATGTTGCCGCGTTTGCTCGAAGGCGACACGACCATTCCCGCCGGGCGCGTTAGCCGGGACCAGGCTGTGGTGCTCGCCGATCGCGCGGCCGCAGCTAACGTGAAGTCGCAGTAGCGGAACTAAAGGAACTGTGCTGTACGGGTGGGGCTGGTCTGTGGTTCGATCATTTATGACCTTGAGGTGTCATCCTGAGCGAGCGTAGCGAGTCGAAGGACCCCTATAGCAGCGAGAAATCAAAGTATGGCCGTCTGGCACAGCAAGTAACGATCTCTCCCTTGGCCGGCAAGCTGGCGCCGAAGGAGATGCTCGTCGATGTCGCCCATCTTGAACGGGAATACTTCGAGCGTAAGCCCGACCTAAGCGATCCCTCGCAAATGGTCAGCTTCGGAACCAGCGGTCACCGCGGGTCATCGCTGCACGCGACCTTCACGGAGGCGCACATCCTGGCCATTACTCAGGCCATTTGCGACTATCGCCGCAGTCAGGGAACCGACGGTCCGCTCTATATGGGTAAGGACACTCATGCGCTGTCGGCGCCGGCGCAGCGCACAGCTCTTGAAGTACTGGCGGCAAACAACGTTGAAACGATAATCCAGAAAGACGACGGGGTCACACCGACGCCGTCCATTTCTCACGCCATTCTGGTTTACAACCGCGGCCGAAAGCAGCACTTCGCCGATGGAATCGTCATTACGCCGTCGCACAATCCTCCGGAAGATGGCGGCTTCAAGTACAACCCGACCAACGGCGGACCGGCGGATACAGAGATTACGAGTTGGGTCGAGGACCGTGCCAACGAGTGGTTGCGGGCTTCGAATGCCGGGGTGCAGCGCGTGTCGTACTCAGCGGCCCTCAAGGCTGTCACCACGCACCAGGAAGACTTCGTGCTGCCCTACGTCGAGGATTTGCACAACGTCATCGACATGGAAGCCATTCGCGCGGCTGATCTGAGGTTGGGCGTCGATCCGCTCGGGGGCGCTGCGAGGCCTTACTGGGAGCCGATCAATTCGGTCTATGGACTGAACATCGCGGTTGTCAATCCGAAGATTGATCCAACGTTTTCGTTCATGACCGTGGATCACGACGGCAAGATTCGTATGGACTGCTCCAGTCCATACGCAATGGCGGGGCTCGTCGGCCTCAAAGATAAGTACCAGCTCGCCTTCGCCAACGATCCGGATGCTGACCGGCACGGCATCGTTACGCCCTCGGCGGGATTGATGAATCCGAACCACTACCTGGCGGTTGCGATTCAATACCTGCTGACCCATCGCGAGCGCTGGGGAGCGGATGTCGCGGTCGGCAAAACTTTGGTCAGCAGTAGCATGATCGATCGAGTCGTGAATAAGCTTAGCCGCCGCCTGTGCGAAACCCCGGTAGGCTTCAAGTGGTTCGCGCCGGGACTGTTCGACGGTTCGTTCTGTTTTGGCGGAGAGGAGAGCGCCGGCGCAAGCTTCCTGCGGCGCGACGGCACAGTGTGGACCACCGATAAGGACGGTCTGATCATGAACCTGCTGGCCGCGGAGATGACTGCCCGCACCGGCAAGGATCCTGGCGAACACTATCGGGAACTGACGGCGGAGTTCGGCTCGCCGCTTTACACGCGCATTGACGCACCAGCCACGCCCGCGCAGAAAACGAAACTGGGCAAGCTATCGCCAGTGTCGGTCAAGGAGTTGTACCTGGCGGGCGAGCCAATTATCGCGAAGCTTACGCGCGCTCCGGGCAATAACGCGCCGATTGGCGGGGTGAAGGTTGTCGCTGCCAATGGATGGTTCGCCGCCCGGCCCTCTGGGACCGAGAACATTTACAAGATCTACGCGGAGAGCTTTAAGGACCAAGCCCATCTGGACGCGATCGTGCAAGAAGCTCAGCAGATGGTAGATAACGCACTCGCGTGATCCAAATCCGCACCGGCGCTCGGAATCAGTTTGCCTATCAGATAAACTTGGCAGGATGAGTCGCACCACTGGTTCGCAGTTCCTCAGTCAGCAAAACACGGTAGTAGCGCCCGATATCTTTTATCCTTGCGGGTTTGCCAACGTTGAGATCGGCTTGATTGCGACCGAATACTTGGAACGCAAGGACTTCCAAGCGACATACTGAAGAGGGAGACGTTGAACACGGTTCAGACCGCAGGACAAGTAGGCTCGCTTTCGAAGCATCCCATCCGGCGACACCAGATGATGCTCCTCTTGTTTCTGTCGTCTGTAGTCATCAGCGCGGCCGCATTCGTCGCCTTCGACCATTTCTACACTGCGACAATTCTGGGGGCTGCCGTTTCGGGCGGACCGCACGGCTTTTGTTTTGCGCGTGACCCGGTGCGCGTTTTCGCCTTCCAGCCTAACTGCTCTTGTATTCGCCCGTGGCTGGGGAGTTCGTACGAGTTCAACACGAACAGTCTCGGATTTCGCGACGAGCGCATTCGCGATGTGCCCGCCACCAGCGCCCGGCCCCGCGTCCTCATCCTGGGCGACTCTGCTCCCGAGGGAATGACCGCTTGGCAGGACAGCTTCATCGGACGAGTGGCGGCGAAATTTCCGCAATACGAATTTCTCAACGGCAGCGTCGAGGGTTACTCCCCCTCCAACTACCTCAACACCGCGCGCAAGGTGATCGGCGACGGCATCGAATTTGACGAAGCGATTGTGTTCATCGACCTCTCCGACGCCCAGGATGAGGCCGCCTTCTTTCATGACGTGGGTCCGTCCGGCGCGGTGGCCATTGCAAATCAGAAACTCACCAAAGGGAACTGGTACTCCAGCCTGCGGCGGAGTATCAATGACCACCTGTTGCTTACCAACGACGTCTTCGGGTTTTTCGAACGAAGCCTTGTCCGGCTAGGCTGGTATCACCTTGATCTGGGACATGGCGGTAACGAATTCGACCTGGAGCGCTCCGCCTGGACCTATCGCAAGGTTTCCGACACCGACCCTTACGAAACCGGATATGCGCCGCTGGGGCTGGAAGGCGGCATTGCCCGGGAGAAGGCGAAGATGGACCTGCTGTGGCAGGAGCTTGGGAAGCGCAACATTCCGATCAGCGTGGTTGTCTATCCCTGGCCGGCGCAACTCGCTCATGACTCCGTGGCTTCACGCCAGGTGCGCATCTGGCGCGAATGGTGCGACGGCAAGTGCCGGCGCTTCATTTCGCTGTTTCCGGCTTTTTTTGCGGTGAAGGAGCAGTGCCCGCGAACCCAGCCGGGCTGCTGGTACCTGAGCCATTTCATTTTCGGAGACACGCATTACAACTCGGTGGGTGACGCCATCGTAGCCAACGTCATAGCTGACAGCCTTGCGAAAAAGCCGGTGACAAAACGCCAATCCCAGGTTTCCAGCGAGAGTCCTGCCGAGCAACCTAAACAGCCGGTACACTCCACGAAACAGGTGCGAGGGCAATCATGAGTATGGGTTTGGGAATGCCGGTAACCGGATTGCTCTACGGCCTTGCACTGCTCATCGTGTTATTGGCGTTCGGGCGGTTTCGCTCGCACAAGGCACGCCAAGCCATTCTCCTGGCCGCCAGCTATGCGCTGTACCTCACTTGGGGAATGTGGTTCGGGCTCGTATTGCTGGCATCCACGGTGATGAATTTCCTGCTGGGCCGATGGCTCAAGCGACAACCCACGGCGGGCGTATTGTGGACGGGCCTCGCGTTCAACCTGGCGCTGTTAGCGATCTTCAAGTACATCCCTGGAGTCGCGGTTTCGATTCCAATTGCGTCCTTGCAGAAGTTTTCTCATCTCGTTCTGCCGTTAGGTATCTCATTCTGGACCTTTCAGGCAATGAGCTACCTGCTCGATCTGTATCGCGGTGAAGACCTCGATCCATCGTTCGTGGAGTTCGCGTTGTATATGGCGTTCTTCCCGGTCACGATCTCCGGTCCAATCTGCCGGATGCCGGAAATGTTGCCGCAGTTTCGTTCCGAGGAACCTGTTTCAAGGCACAACATCGGACTCGGTCTGTGTCGCATTGCGACTGGCCTGCTGATGATGCAAACCGCCCAACTGCTTGGCAAGGGGATCCTGGGCGGAGAGGGAATCAACGGCGGCTTCGACCATCTGACTCGCTGGAGCGGGCTGGATGTCTGGTGTCTGGCATTTGGTTACGGTTTGCAACTCTTCTTCGATTTCTCCGGCTACTCCCACGTCGCCATTGGGGCCGCCAGGATTCTTGGCTTTACCGTGCCGGAGAATTTTGCCCGGCCGTTTGCATCCACGACGCCTTCGATCTTCTGGACCCGCTGGCACATGTCGCTCTCGTTTTGGATTCGCGACTACGTTTTCCTCCCATTGGCGATGTTGCGACGGGAGATATGGTGGCGAAACCTGGCGCTGGTTATTTCGATGGTCGTGTTTGGACTGTGGCACAAGGGCAGCTTTTTGTTTGTATTGTGGGGAAGCTATCAAGGAATACTTTTAGTTCTGCACCGGCAATCCCAAGCCTTGCAGCGCCGGTTGAAATGGGAGCCTCCCGCCGCCATGTGGACGTCAGTGTCGTGGGCGACGACCATAACTCTCATCAGCGCGGGATGGATCTTGTTCCGTGCCAACTCACTGCCGCAGGCTGCTCAGATGCTAGCGGCAATCGTCTCGCCCGCCGGTTACCTCGATCACATCCTTCCGCGGAGTCTGTATCTGCTGGTCGTGGGCCTGGCCATCGCATACGCGGCGGTGCTCTTCATGATCGACTCGCTGGACCGCTACGCAGAGCGTCTGGGAGTGGATTCAGCCGCGTCCCGCTCGGAGATTGTGGAGGTCATAGTGCGAAACCGATGGGTGTGGATCGCGCCCATGTGGGCTGCCGTCTCACTGCTGGTCGTCACCATGATGGAGCGCCAAAGCGGCGGAGCCAATGTGTTCATGTACCGGTTCTTTTAACGTAGGAACCACATAGCAGGCTCTAAGGCGTCTTAACGGCATCCACGTCTGGTTGGGGGTCAGCCGACTTCTCTGCGGACACCGGCGACTTTTGGCCACCGCCGGCGTCGTGGTACACATCGGATCGCCCCACGCTGGTGTAGGTGAATCCATGTTTTGCCATGGTCGCGGGGCTGAACATGTTCCGCCCGTCAATCACAATTGGGTATCTCAACAATTCATGCAAGCGATTGAGATCAAGGGTGCGAAATTCTTCCCAATCCGTGAGCACCAGTAAAGCATCGGCGTCTCTGGCCGCTTCCATGGCTGAGGTTGCGTACTGTATGTTGGCGGTGCCCAGCAACTCACGCGCATTCTCAACTGCGGCAGGATCGTAGACGTGAATCTTGCAGCCCTCGTGAATGAGCGAGCGTATGACCGAAATGGCGGGCGATTCTCTTACATCATCGGTACCACCCTTGAACGCCAGACCCAGCACGCCTAGCCGTTTGCCTTTCAAAGTCCAAAGCACGCTCCGTACCTTGCGCAGGAAACGCTCACGCTGCTCGTTGTTGATGCGCATGACCTCCTCGAGCAGGCGAAAGTCGTAACCGCATTCTCGGGCCACGGCGCGATAGGCCGACAGGTCCTTGGGAAAGCACGAGCCGCCGTATCCCAGGCCAGGGTTCAGGAATCGACCGCCAATGCGCGCATCGGACCCGATACCTTCCCGTACCTGGTCCACATCCGCCCCCACCGACTCACAGATGGCGGCAACCGCGTTGATGAAACTGATCTTCATCGCCAGGAAGGCATTGGAGGCGTATTTGATGAGCTCGGCGCTTTTGGCCGTGGTCACAATCAAAGGAGGCGGAGCCTGGGCGCGTTTGTGTGGCAGCAGGGAGTCAGGCCGTTGGTAGTAGCTGCCGTCGAGCAATGGCTCATAAATAAGTCGCAGGCGTTGCGCGCAAGCTTCGTTGTCGGTGCCAATTACGATCCGGTCAGGATAGAGGAAATCGGTGACGGCAGTTCCCTCCCGCAGGAACTCGGGATTGGAGGCAACGTCGAACAGACCGGCGGGGGCCCCGTTAAGCAGCATGACCTTGCGCACCCATTCGCTGGTGTACACCGGCACCGTACTCTTGCCGACAATGATGGTGTAGTTCTTAATGCTGGCCGCAATTTCCCGCGCTACCGATTCAACGAAGGAAAGATCGGCCTCGCCATTGATCGCCGGCGGCGTACCCACGGCGATGAAAATTGCCTCTGACTTGTCGACCGAGTCGGCCAGTGTATCGGAAAATACCAGTCTGCTGCCATTATGGCGCTGGAACAACTCAGGCACGTACTGCTCATGAATCGGGCAGAGGCCGCGCTGCAGGGCCTCGTACTTGGCGGGATCGTTGTCGACCAGGGTGACCTCGTGGCCCAGTTCGGCAAAGCATGCTCCTGAGACCAACCCAACATGCCCGGACCCGATTACTGAAATTCGCATGAATAGCTCCACGCAACCGGGGCCACAAAACCGTCTTCCGGCGGCATCGTTTTGGCGGCGCTGCGGATGCAGGATATGAGTTACTTATTGTACATGCGGGCGCGCCCTAAGAGGGTCAGATTCTCCGCAACAACCGCTTCACGATCAGGCTGTGGTACTCGCGCAGAGTTTTGAACGGATTCATTTTGCTTTGGCTCTTCTTAAGGCCATAGTCGTAGAGCAGCGGTACCTCGCTGAAGCGATGGCTGAACGGCAAGACACGCAACAGGACCTCAAGATTCGCGGCGAAGGACTTGGTGGTAACGAATCTTGCTCCGTAATGTGTCAGCGCACTCTGGACCGCGGCCGCCCGGTAGGCACGATAAAAGATGGTGTAGTCGGTGATTCCCCGAACATGGAAGAACACCGACAGAACAAGGTTCACCAGATTGCTGCCCCAGGTCCGTTGCAGCGGGAAATTGAGATATCCGCCTCCGCGAACGTAGCGCGAGGCAATGACCACATCGTCTCCGTTGTATACACGACGCGCCATTTCCGGCAGCACGGCCAGGTCGCTGGTGCCGTCTCCCTCCATGATGAAAATGCAGTCAGCGGGTTCGGCCCGGGCCGCCGCCGCGACCAAGCCGTCATAGAAGGTCATGGGGACACCCAGATTGACCGGATGGGTCACAATTTCCAGGTCCATCAGGTCGCGGAAACGTTCCGCCTCCTGCAGGGTGTTGTCGCGGCTGCCATCGTTCACCACGATTACGGCCAGGGGCAGAGTTGCTGCCAGCTCCCGCAACTGTTGCAGGATCGCGCCCAGGTTCGGCCCTTCGTTGTAGGCCGGAATAATGATGTAGCTTTTCGCCATGGGTTGGGCCAGCCTCAGCTCGTGGCTAGAAAGTCTCCACTACGCGCTGAACATCGAACCGGTTCTGTTCAATCCAATCGAGCAGTAATCCGATTCCTGGCAAGGGATCGATGGACGGTGCCCAGCCGAGCTCGCGCTTGATCTTGCGGATATCGGCTACGAACACCGGCTGATCGCCAGCGCGGGGCTCGGCATGACTGAGCGGAATTTTCTTGGCCAGGCGCTCTTCCAGGAAGCCGAGCAGTTCCACCAGCGAAAGCGTTCTGGCGGGACCGCCACCGACGTTGTAGATTCCGCCTGCGGCCCGCTCCGGATCGGCCGCTGCGCGTTGATAAGCTGCCACCAAATCATTGACGTGCAGCAAGTCGCGCATTTGCAGGCCATCGCCGTAAATGGTGATCGGTCTTTCCAGCAGTGCCGCAATCGCGAACCAGGCCACCCATCCCTGGTCCTCCACGCCAAACTGCCTCTGGCCATAGATGCACGATTGGCGGAAGACCACCGACGGAATGCCGTAGATCCGCCCGTAGTCGTGGACGTACTGATCGGCCGCCCCTTTGCTGCAGCCATAGGGCGAGTGAAAATCGAGAGGCCGATCTTCCGCGATACCTTCGGGAAAGTCGCGAAAGCGATACCGGGTCGCATCCTTCACACAGACCACGTTGCTCATTCCGCCATAGACCTTGTTGGTGGAAGAGTAAATCACCAATGGCTTGTTTCCGGCCTCACGAATCGCTTCGAGCACATTGAAGGTGCCATGAGCATTAATCTCGAAGTCTTCCACCGGACGGACGATGGACGTGGTCACCGCAACCTGCGCCGCGAGATGCAGCACCAGTTCCGCCCGTCCCACCGCACGCAGCAATGGAAAGTGGTCGTAGCGGATATCACCGGGAACGAATTCGCACTGCCCGGGGAATTTCTGTTGCAGATAATGCAGGTTGAGATCGGTGCCTTTGCGAGACAGATTGTCAAACAGGATGACGTGCCACCCGTCACGGATAAAAGCTTCAGCTGCGTTAACTCCAATGAATCCGGCTCCGCCGGTGATAACGACTGTCCGGTTTGGCAAGTTCTCTCCTGGAATCGACGGATTACAGTAAGGGTGGGGCAGCTTCGACCTTTTGCCGGCCGCCCGCAGATCGAGCCGCTACTGTTTGAGGCAAGGCTAATGCTGGCAGCACCTTGACGATGCGCTGCAACGGCCATTGAAACTACATATTAAGGTTCCGCTCGGCTTAAGGCAATTATGGCGTGCGCTAGAATTGGCTGGCTTATGGAGAACCTCGACGAATTGACAGACCCGCAGAGCTTGCCCGTGCCTCTTGCCTTCTCAAGACGGCTGAGCGCGCGATTCGCACGGAACTGGGATTTCCTGGCGGTAGTGCTGTTAATCGGCGCCTCGACACCATTGGCCTGGATTTCACCGAGCACCCTGGTGGTTGTCCCGCAGCCCGGCACCTTCGATGATCATTGGGTGATCGATGCCGTGTTTAAGGCGTCGCGCGGAATCTGGTTTGGCCGCGATGTCGCATTTCTCTATGGGCCGCTGGCCCACTGGCTGTTCAGCGCCCCGCGCTGGCCAAGCCTCTCGCTGGGATCCATCTATTCCAGCTATAACACGTTGCTATTGTGGTGCTCGTTTTTTTTCGGTTATGCGACGCTGCGGCTACTCATTCCTGAACAACCAGCGTGGAAACGCTTTCTGCTACTGCTGTTACTGGCGGTTTTCTGGGCACCGTGGGACGGGCGACCCGCATTCTATATCTTTCTATTGGCTTTCTTTGTCAGGGGTTGGTATGCGGTGCAGCGGGAGCGGGTCAAGCCCATGCTGCTCGGCTTGGTGGCCGCGCTTTTTTGTGCTGTCGCGTTTTTATATTCGGCGGATACCGGCGTATATGGAGTCGCTGCGTGGCTGATTGCGCTATGCGGAGTGGCATGGGAGGGCCGGCGCGAACCGCAAAGGATTCGGCTCTACGCGTTGGCCGTAGCGGCCTTTGCGGTCTGCTCGGTGGTACTCGTCTTCCTCTTCAATATCACCATGGCAAGTCTTTTTGATTTCGGTTTCTGGAGGAGATCGCTTGCCCTGGTCGCGGTGCACCGCTGGAACGAGCCTGCCTCGATGTCGGAGGCTGGCGCCATCCATTTGCTTGCACCCTTGGTAATTGGCGCCGTCCTCTTTCTTCTCCGCTGGGTCGTGGCCGTCGACCGCACTGCCGTTATCACTGCCCGTGCGGGATTCCTGCTAAGCGCATTCGTATTCGCCGTGCTCGCCATGCAGAGTGGATTGGTGCGCTCCGATCCCAACCACATTGTGTTTGCCGTATTTCCCATGGTGTTCTTTGCGGGCGCCGTTTTGTTCTCGTTCCGGTCGCGGCTAGTGTCGTTGCTTGCCGCGGTAATTGCAGTTGCATGTTCGCTGCTGTGGGCGCAGCCAGCTTCCGTTTTCCGGCCATCAAACCTGCGTTATCGCTACGCTCGATTTCGATATCCCTTGACCACCTGTCCAGGCGGCTTCAACGAATTCGACCAGGCCTGCTATCCCGCCAGGTTCACCGCCATGCTTCAGAACACGGTGAGTTATCTTCGGCAGCACAGCGCGGCGGGCGATTCCGTCGTGATATTTCCCTATCAATACATGTTTGGGATGGCTTCCGGCCGCAACGTGGCGGGCGCAGTGGAGCAGTCTTATCTCTCCGTCGGCCCGTACTTGACGCAGCTCGATATCGCCGCCCTGCGGCGTGCGGCGGCCCCGGCGGGGCTCTATTTTCCAGACGGCCGCCTGAGTCTGTCCATCGACGACGTGCCCAATTTCACCCGCAACCCTGAGATTTGGTTCTGGATCTTTCGGCATTACCGCTCAGATCAAGAACTCGCCCCTGAGGTTTTCGGCCTGCAACGCGATGACTCACGCGCCCCTCGAATATCGATGCAGGCACTGCCGCTCGGCTTTGCGGCGCAGACCTATCCGATCCATGAACGCAGCGCGACGGTGGATCTTGGCGTGCCATACTGGCCCGCCAACGCCGACTTTTTGCGATTGCGCATGACCGTGCATTACGGGCCCCTGTGGAAGTTGCGTAAGCCGGAATGTCTCCAGCTTGAGATCACCCGTGCCGATGGCAGTCACGATCTGAGAACATTCGTTGTCGAACCCAACGTCACATCGGAAGTGTGGTTTTATCCCTGGAATGGCACCGGCCTCGCGCATTACTTCGACGCCGACGAGATACAGTGGCGCACCAGTCCGCGTTCAGCCATCACGCAGCTTCGCTTGTGGGTCACGCCGCTGGATTGGGTTTCGCAAAAGCCCGACTCGATCGTGATCGAGTCGGCCGACGCGCTCCAGGTCAGCATGGCGCCCAAATAGAGTTGTGTCAGAATTGTGTCGATGATAAGGAAATAGCGCATCTTCCGTCCCAGGGTCGCATCCATGTCTATGGGACGAGAAACGGCGAAGCTAAGCTAGTCTTTAGCGAGAAGGTGTGACGTTTGGGGATATTTCGACGCTGGCGCACTTGTATAGTTCTCGGGGCCATGGTGCTGGCGTTGGTCAGCTCGCTTGCCGCCTTGTCTCCGCAGGATACTCCGCAACTGCCCCTCGATCGCGGTTTCCAGCAGATGTACAACCTCGAATTTCCGGCAGCCCATGCGACGTTCCGCGGCTACCAGCAAGCTTATCCCGCAGACCCGATGGGGTATGTATCCAACGCTGCCGCATATTTGTTTTCCGAGTTCGACCGATTGCACATTCTGGAATCCGATCTCTTTATCGACGACGAGAGGTTCGACGGACGCCGGAAACTTACACCCGATCCGGCACTCAAGGCCGAGTTCGAAAAGGAACTGGCCAGGAGCGATGAGCTAGTCGCGAAGATTTTGGCGCAGAAGCAGGACGACAAGAACGCCTTGTTCTCACAGATCTTGGCCAATGGGCTTCGCGGCGACTACGCAGCGATGATCGAAAAACGAAACTTGGCCAGCCTGAGCTACATGAAGGCATCACGCGCCATCGCACAAAGACTGCTGGCCATCGACCCGACGTGTTACGACGCTTACCTCGCCATCGGAGTGGAGAACTATTTACTGGGAAGCAATCCTGCCCCGGTACGGTGGATCCTACGCATGACGGGCGCGGAAACCGATAAGGCGGAAGGTTTACAACGCTTGCGCCTCACGGCCGACAAAGGCCGCTATCTCGCGCCCTTCGCACGGCTGCTGCTGGCAGTGGCGGCATTACGAGACAAAGACCGGCCAGCAGCGCGAACTCTGCTCGCTGGTCTGGTAAAGGAATTTCCCGGCAACCAGCTCTACGTCACAGAGCTGGCGCGCATTCAATAGAGCAGTGGCTAGTGGCTAGTGGTCAGTACCGCCGCTCTGCGGCTCTGTACAGTTTCCCGCTTTACCCCGAGCTTCCGCGCCGGGCTGACGTCATCCCGCCGCTTCGCGGCTAGTATTCCGCGACTCTGAACATCTCGTCGCACATGCTACGGGTTGGCAAAATTGCGTCAGCTCAACCGCAGACGCCCACTGACACTGCCCCCGCAGCGGATTTTTTCTAGCCGCTGGCCACTGACCACTAGCCACTGGACTGCGTAAACTCCACCAGCAATTGCAGCCGCTGGCGCGCATGGCCGCTGTCGATGGCGTAGGCAGCCAGGGGCACGGCGTCGCCGATGTGGTCAGCGTGTCCGGCGGCCACCAGCGCAGCGGCGGCATTGAGCAAAACTACATCGCGGCGGCAGGAGCGCTCGCCATCGAGGATGGCTCGGATGATGGCGGCGTTTTGCTGCGCGTCGCCTCCTGTGAGTTCGTCGAGGGGCGCTCGTTGCAGGCCAAAATCTTCCGGCGTGACCTCGTACACGTGCACCTGACCGTTGCGAACTTCGGCAACTTTGCTGGGCCCGGAGATGGTGATCTCGTCGAGCCCGTCGCGTCCGTGGACGACCAAGGCGCGGCGCAGTCCCAGTTCGCTCAGCGCCTCGGCCAGCTTTTCCACCAGTTCGGCGGAATACACGCCGACCACCTGCGCCGAAGCGCGCGCCGGGTTGGTCAACGGCCCCAGCAGGTTAAACACGGTGCGCAGCCGCAACTGGCGGCGCGCTGGTTGGACATACTTCATCGCCGAATGCATGGCCGGTGCAAATAGGAAAGCGATGCCGGTCTCGCGCAGGCAGGTAGCAATCCGCGCCGGTGGCAGATTGATGTTGACGCCCAGCGCCTCCATCACGTCGGCCGAACCGCATTTGGAGCTGATACTACGGTTGCCATGTTTCGCAACTCGCACTCCAGCGCCGGCGATGGCCAGCGCCGTCGCCGTGGAAATGTTAAACGTGCCGCTGGCGTCGCCGCCGGTGCCGCAGGTGTCCACCAGCGCATCGCGTTCAGTTCCGCTGAGGTCGAGCGCTTCACCGTCCTCAGTTTGCAACGGTGCGGCCTCGTCGCGAATGGCCTGGGCAAAGCCGACAATCTCTTCCACCGTCTCGCCCTTCATGTGCAGCGCCACCAGCAGCGCCGCGATCTGCGCGTCGGTGGCCTCGCCCCGCAGGATCTGCGACATGACCTCGCGGGCCTCCTCGCGGGTGAGGGAAGTGCGGTGGTTGGCGATTTTGTGCAGTGCGTCAAGCAGCATGGAAACAGTTGTCAGTTGCCAGTTGTCAGTCTGCGGCTATCAGCTATCAGCCGTAAACACTTAGCATTCAGCCCGCGAACATCATACCTTTTGTTCTGTCATCCTGAGCGACGAGGTCGTCCGCCACGGCGGACGACCGAGGAGTCGAAGGACCCCTATTTAGGCCAGAGTAGGATCGGCCCCGGTCACACAGCAACGGCTCGGACCATGGCTGCTTTCGAGTCGGCGGCGAATTGCTTCTGCAGCCGCCGCGCCACTGGGTATCCGACTCGCGTTAAGAATCGGTTGGGCCGCGAGAAGGCCAATAGATCGTAAGAAACTGCATCGGTCTCACGGTTCCATTCAACAAGGAATCGTTCTTCCCCGGATTCCGCATGTTCTGTGAGCGTGCCATAGGCGAATCCGAAACGCTTTGTCGGTCCGTCCTCGTCGATCAGATAGACAATGCGACACGCATTGAGCCAGAACAGGCCGATACGATGCGCGAGGACGGCAACGTTCGCACCTTCTGCAATCGGAGCTGTTGGCCAGCAGAGACGGACCCACGGAATACTGAACATCTCCCATCTCCTGATGGCATCGACCGCTCGATGCCACACAAGAGATCCGGAGCCAAGCTGTATACGATTTCGATCTACTGTGAACAGAGGCGGCAGCGTCGCAGAATTTGTTGCACTAAGTTCGGAGTAGGAGAATTCCAACGATGAAGCGCGTGCCAGAAAGCGGTTGATCTGTTGTTCCGAAGGTTCCGAGAAAAAGTGCAATATGCTCCTCCGATTTGCTTCCGTGGCTCCGATTCTATTTCTAACGCAGCTTGAAGTCGCGAATCGAATGTTGTCGCAGGAATAGGGGTCCTTCGACTCCTCGCTTCGCTCGTCGCTCAGGATGACACAACAAAATGAGTGCTACTAACTGCTCACACTAATTGTTCATTGCGAGCTGCTTGGCCACTCCGTTACAATCATGAGTTTCCTGTTGTTACGCCATCCTCATAAGGAGCAGCCAAGTCCAGCCAGTCTGGTCTGGGCCGCGCGCCACTCGGCCGCGGTCGTCATACAAACATGAAAATACATGAGTACCAGGGAAAAGCCATCCTGTCGAAGTACGGCGTGGCGGTGCCCCGCGGGCACATGGTCGAAAGCCGCGAAGAAGCTGAAGCCGCGGCCAACGCCCTGTTCCACGACGGCGCGACCGGAGTTGTCGTCAAGGCGCAAATTCACGCCGGCGGCCGCGGCAAAGGCGGCGGCGTCAAACTCGCCAAGTCGCCAGAAGAAGCTGGCGAGCTGGCGGCCAAGATGCTGGGGATGAATCTGGTCACGCACCAGACCGGTCCCGAGGGCAAGAAAGTTCAGCGGCTGCTGATCGAAGAGACACTGCCCATCGCGCGCGAGCTGTATCTGGGCATCGTGCTCGACCGCGGCAACGGGCGCCTGGTGTTCATGGCATCGGCGGCGGGCGGCATGGAGATCGAAGAGGTCGCGGCCAAAGATCCCAACGCCATCATCAAAGAGCACATCATCCCCGGCTTCGGGCTGCAAGCCTTTCAGGCGCGCGAGATCGCGTTCCGGCTCGGCCTCGACGCCAAGTACATCAGCGGCGCGGTGAAGTTCATGATGGCGCTGGCGCGCGCAGCCGAAGATACCGACGCCTCGCTGGTCGAGATCAATCCCTTCATCACTACCACCGACGGCCGCCTGTTCGCGCTCGACGCCAAGATGAACTTCGACGACAACGCGCTCTATCGTCATCCCGACATCAAAGAGCTGCGCGACCTGAGCGAAGAAGATCCGCTCGAGGTTGAGGCCAGCAAGTACAACCTGAACTACATCAAGCTCGACGGCAATGTGGGCTGCATGGTCAACGGCGCCGGCCTGGCGATGGCGACCATGGACATCATCCAGTACGCTGGCGGCATGCCCGCCAACTTCCTCGATGTCGGCGGCGGCGCCAACGAAGAGCAGGTCACCCATGCGTTCGAAATCCTGCTCAGCGACAAGAACGTGAAAGCCGTGCTCATCAATATTTTTGGCGGCATCCTGCGCGTGGACACGCTGGCCAATGGCATTGTTAGCGCCGCCCGCAAGACCAACATCCAGTTGCCGATTGTCTTGCGGCTGGAGGGAACCAACGTAGAGCAGGGCCGCCAGACCTGAAAGAGAGCGGATTGAAATTCATCGTGGCAGAGACCATGAAAGACGCGGCCGAGAAAGTTGTCGCCGCCGCCAAGGGGGTCCAATGAGCATCCTGGTTGATAAGTCAACGCGATTACTGGTGCAGGGACTGACGGGGCGCGAGGGAACTTTCCACGCCAAGAATGCCGCTGCTTATGGAACGACCGTGGTGGGCGGCGTAACTCCCGGCAAGGGCGGCACCACGCATGAAGGCTGGCCGATCTTCAACACCGTGAGCGACGCGGTGGATAAAACCGGCGCCAACGCGACTGTTATTTTCGTGCCGCCGCCGGGCGCGGCCGACGCCATCATGGAAGCTGCCGATGCCGGGCGTGCCGCTCATCGTCTGCATCACCGAAGGCATTCCCACCATGGACATGGTCAAGGTCTGGGAGTTCCTGAAGACGAAGAACTCGCGCCTGATCGGACCGAATTGTCCGGGAATCATTTCGCCCGGCCGGTGCAAGATCGGCATCATGCCGGCGCACATTCACAAGGAAGGCAATGTCGGAATCGTATCGCGCTCGGGCACGCTGACCTACGAAGCGGTGTACCAGTTGACGACGCGCGGCATCGGGCAGTCCACCGCACTCGGCATCGGCGGCGATCCCATCATCGGCACCAACTTCGTGGACGCGATCAGCTTGTTCAACGACGATCCGGAGACGGAAGCCATCATCATGATCGGCGAAATCGGCGGCACCGCCGAAGAGACCGCGGCGGAATTCATCAAGAAGAACGTACGCAAGCCGGTGGTCGGCTTTATCGCCGGGCAGACCGCGCCTCCGGGACGCCGCATGGGCCACGCAGGTGCGATCATCTCCGGCGGGAAGGGAACTGCCGCGGAGAAAATCAAGGCGATGGAAGCCGCGGGCATTCACGTTGCGAAATCGCCGGCCGAGATCGGCGAAACGCTGGTGCAGGCAACCGGCATGGCCGCAAAGCGATAGAGATCGCCTTTCGCTCTTCGCTTTTCGCTGGAGGCGGTAGAGCTGGCCTTCAGACCAGCGTCTTCGTGACCGCCTGTCCCGGTGGTTGGAGTCCTATGAGCGTCTTGACTGGAGAGCGACATCGCGCCGAACTCGCACTTGAAGGTCGCAGATCGGCGAAGAATCTCGAAGAGCTGGAAACCGTACAGTTGCCTTCTGTGGGGGATCGAATTCGACAAGCACGATTACAAGCGGGCCTTAGCGAGAATGAGATAGCCCGTCGCCTTGGGATAACGATACATTCTTACTGCGATCTCGAGTCATACGATTATGAAGCATTCACAGTGGTGTCGCTTAAGCACGTCGCAGAGCTCGGGCGCATTCTAGGTGTGCAACCGAGGGTGCTTCTTCTCGGCCGCGACGGGGAAGGAGGCAAGCAAACCGTTACATTCGAAGATGTCACGGCGCATATTGCGAAGAAGGTCTCGGAAAGTGGGTTGACCGCAGACCAGGTCGGCGACCTCATAGGATGGGACATCAAACCGTTGCTCAGTGATCCGCCGTCGCTTTCGGACTATACCGTTGAGGCGCTGTATGACATCTGCAAGGCGGTTGACCTTGACTGGGTCGCGGCAGTGCCGGATGCTGGCAAAGGCTGCTGAGGGCGAAGCCGTCGGGGGGCGCTGACCTGAGAACCAGCTCCGCCACAACGGCGGGATTAATCTTCGGGACGAACCGCAGGTCCCTCCGCTCGGTCGCCGCGGCGACCTCGGTCGGGATGACAAGTTCATAAGTGATCGCTTTTCACTTACTGAGAGTAACCGCTAAAGATACGGCCTATGGCGAATAGCGAAAAGCGAATAGCGAAAAGCAAAAAGCGAAAAGCGAAAAGCGACACCACAAGGACCTAATTCACGCATGAAAACACTGCAACGCACTCTTTCCATCATCAAGCCGGACGCCGTTGAAAAAGGCGCCACCGGCGACATCATCCACACGCTTCTGGAGAACAAGTTCCGCATTGTCGGCATGAAAATGCTGCACATCACCAAAGCGCAGGCCGAAGGCTTCTACGCCGTGCATGTGCATCGCCCGTTCTTCGAGTCGCTCACCAACTTCATGTCGAGCGGCCCCATCGTGGTGATGGCGCTGGAGAAGGAAGACGCCATCGCCGACTACCGCAAACTGATGGGCGCCACCGATCCGGCGAAGGCCGAAGAAGGCACCATCCGCAAGAAGTGGGCGTCGAGCATCGAGCAGAACGCGGTGCACGGCTCCGACGCCGAAGACACGGCGCGTTTCGAGCTCAGTTATTTCTTCGCCGGATACGAACTGGCGAAGTAAACTGTGTACGCCACCCTGTGCCAGGGCCGGAACCCCACTTCCCCCGAGGCGCAGGACACACTTCGTCTCTGGCGGGCCGATCCGCAGGGGACATATTGGAGGTCCCCATGCCGCACGTTCAGATCACCATGCTGCAAGGCCGCAGCGCCGAGCAGAAACGCAGAGTCGCCAAGCGCGTGACTGAGGTCTTGCAAGAGGAACTCAACGTCAGCGCCGACAAGTTGACCATCGTTTTTGTCGAAGTGCCGCGCGACAGCTATGCACGCAACGGCACTTTGGTCAGCGATCGAGAATCTATGAAATAGGAATGGCGCAGCCGGCCCGGGCGGGTGTATTCCATCCAGCCACCTCAGCTAACCACGGCCGGAAGCCGCCCCGCGCGCATCGGCGTTTGCGCTTCGGGCCCTTGATTGCCATCCGTTCCCGCGCCAAGCCGTATCCGCCCAGTTAAGTCCGCGGGAGCTTGCCCGCAGAACTCTGATGTTCCGCCGGCTGGATCATGCATTAGAATGACAGGAAGAGAGTGCGCTGGGTTGGGCGTGTCGTCGAGGGAGGGAGACTCGGCGAGTTTTACCAATGACGGCGTACCCCCGAAGACAACCACACTGCTGCCGGACCTATCAGGAGGTACGGCGATTATCCTCTTCGGGACAGCTACCCTAAGGCGGACAGGCCGCAACTTTCTATGTCATCCCCCGAGTTCTTCACGCAGGGCCAGCCCGGCGATTTTTTGCGCGAAGCCATCCTGCGGCATGTTCGTTACACCCTGGTTCGCCCCACCTCAGACTTGAAGCCCTCCGATTACCTGAAGCCGGTGTCGCTGGCCATTCGCGATCGGATTGTGGACCGGATGCTGGAGACGGAGTCGCGCTACCGCCACAAGGATTCCAAGAAGTTGTACTACCTTTCCATGGAGTTCCTAATGGGACGAGCGCTGGCCGATAACCTGTCGAACCTGCGGCTGGAGGAACTTTGCCGCGAGGTGCTCGCCAGTCTTGGTGTCAGCCTTGACGAAGTGCTGGACAGCGAGCCCGACGCTGGCCTGGGCAACGGAGGCTTGGGACGCCTGGCAGCTTGTTTCCTGGAGTCGCTGGCCACCTTGGGCATGCCCGGCTACGGCTATGGTATCGATTACGAATACGGCATGTTCAAGCAGGAGATCGTCAACGGCTTCCAGCGCGAGAAACCTGACCGCTGGAAGGCCAACGGCACCCCTTTCGAGATCGAGCATCCCGAGGAAGCGGTCAACATTCCGTTGTACGGTCGGGTGGAAACCGGCAGCGATCCCGACGAGAACCTGAAGCAGAGCTGGCTGAACCCGAAGATTGTCGTAGGCATACCCGCCGACATGCCCGTCGTCGGCTACCTGGGCCAAACGGTGAACTGGCTGCGCTTGTTTAGCGCCCGCGCCTCGGAGGGTTTCGACATCGAGATTTTCAATCGCGGAGATTACATCCGCGCCGTCGAACAGAAAATCGCCTCGGAAAATATTTCAAGGGTGCTGTATCCCGCCGATTCGGTGATGAGCGGCAAGGAACTGCGCCTGGTGCAGGAGTACTTCCTGGTCGCCTGCGCCATCGGCGATTTAATGCGCCGTTTTCGGCAGCAGCATAAAGACATCGAGTTACTGCCCTCCAAAGTCGCCATCCAGATGAACGACACCCATCCCAGCCTGGCGGTCGCCGAGCTGATGCGCGTTTTGCTCGACGACTACCAGTTGGAATGGGAGCACGCCTGGGACATCACCCAGCGCACCCTGGCCTATACCAATCACACCCTGCTCCCGGAGGCCCTGGAAAAGTGGTCGGTACCGCTGCTGGAGAAGGTGCTGCCGCGGCACATGCTGATCATCTTTAACATCAACCATCGTTTTCTGCGCCAGATGCAGCAGTATTCCTTCCTGGACGGGGAGAAGTTGCGCAAGATGTCCATCATTGAGGAAGGCTACGAAAAGCAGGTGCGCATGGTGCACCTGTGCAGCGTGGGCTGCCACTCGGTCAATGGCGTTTCCAAGCTTCACAGCAGTCTGATCGTAAACTCCTTAGTGCCTGAATTTGCAAGGGTGTGGCCGGAAAAGTTCAACAATAAGACGAATGGCGTCGCGCCCCGCCGCTGGCTGATGGAAGCTAATCCGGGGCTCACCGATTTGATCAGCCAAACGCTCGACGAGCGCAAGTGGATTACCGATCTCAACCGGCTGCGGGAGTTGGAAAAGTTTGCCGACGATGCCAATTTTCGCGAGGCTTTCAAAGAGGTCAAGCGGCAGAACAAGCTGAAGCTGGCCGGCGTGATCCAGGACCAGACCGGCGTGGTGGTGGACCCGGATTCGCTGTTCGATGTCCAGATCAAGCGCATTCACGAGTACAAGCGTCAATTGCTGAACGTGATGGGCATCATCCACGACTACCTGGGCATTGTGGAGCGCGGCGAGATACCGGAGGTGCCGCGCACCTATGTCTTCGCGGGCAAGGCGGCCCCCGGATATTGGGCGGCCAAGCAGATCATCAAGCTCATCCACAGTGTGGCCGACGTGGTAAACCATGATGAAAAGGTGAAAGACAGCATCAAGATTGCCTTCCTGCCCGACTATCGCGTGTCATTGGCGAAGCTGATCATGCCCGCCGCCGACCTGAGCGAGCAGATCTCGATGGCGGGCATGGAAGCCTCCGGGACCGGCAACATGAAGCTGGCCATGAACGGCGCGCTCACCATCGGCACCTACGACGGGGCCAACATCGAGATCGCGGAAGAAGTGGGCGAGGACAACATCTACATCTTCGGTTTGCGCTCGGAAGAAATTCAGGAGATGCAGAAGAAGGGCTCGTACAATCCGCGCGAGCGCTACGACAACGACGCCAGCATCCGCGAAGTGATGGACGCCCTGGCCTCGGACCGCTTCTGCCCGAATGAGCACGGCCTGTTCCGCTGGATCTTCGACGAGCTGGTGCATCGCGGCGACCGCTACTACCACATTGCCGATTTTCCCGATTACGTCGAGACCCAGCAAGTCATCAGCGGCGAATATCGCAAGGAAGAAATCTGGTGGCGCAAAGCCATTCTCAATGTTGCCCGTATCGGCAAGTTTTCCAGCGACCGCACCGTCACCGAATACGCGCGCGACATCTGGCACATTGGCCCATTCGAAAAATTGAACCGGCCGGGCAAGTTGCCGGCGCGTCCCGAGGCGCCTGCCGCCAAACCCAACGGCGACGCTGCCGCCTTAGACGGAGTCGTGCCGCCCGCCGAAACGAAAACCCACCAAGAGGTTTAAGGCCGCTACAGAGTTGGCGGCTCGTGAAGGTATCATCCTGAGCCAATCGCCCGCTACAGGCGCGAAGTCGAAGGACCCCTAGCATCGCGAGAAATTACGATGTGTCTGGGTGCCCCGGGTCTCGCGGGTTCGAGACCCGGGCGAGTACGACGGGTCACGTTGGGAAGCTTGTCCGCTCGATAGACTTCAGCTTTGGCACACTCCACTGGTTTATTCCCACCGGGCCCTTCTCCTGGTAGGCATGCGTGCGGAAGCTGCTCCAGCGCCACAGTTCCGGCGCTTCCACCAGACCTCGCTTCACTGGGTTGCGATGGATGTAACGGAGTTTCTCGACCCGCTTGTCTGCTGTACAAACGTTGAAGTCATAGTACCGCGCCTGCCAAATGCGCTGTGGGCCGCACTCAATTAGTTCCGGCTGCGGGCCCCGGCGCTGTCTGCGCCGCTCGCCTAGTACGCGCCGCGCGAACCCGAGCTTCAGCGCCTGGATGGCGGTGGACAGTCGGCGCTGCGGCGGTTCGCTCACCAGCAGATGTACGTGCTCCGGCATCACCACGTATCCCATCACTACCAGCCATAACGCTCTCGTACTTGCTCCAGAACTCTGAGGAGCAGGTCACGGCGCCGCACACTCCCAAGCAGCCGCTGCCGGTGATAGCAACTGAGGGTGATGAAGTGCAGGTCGTGTCCACCGTGCCAGCGTTCTAGGCCCCAAGGCATGCAAGCAGGATAGAAGTAGATGCTGGTTCGTGCGGTGATGAAGAGCACATCACCCGAGTGATCGAGGACGACACTCCCGGGTCTCGAACTCCGCGAGACCCGGGGCCCCCGGCTTACAAACGCCACGCACAGGGATAAGCTACTTGCCTTTCCCAAATTGGGCGGCAAGGCAACTTTTGTCGGAATAACCTGCTCTCCAGACCAAAACCCAGCCCATACTCATATTGACTGGTCTGTCAATTCTCTTGAACTGCAGATTGAGTCGCCTGTAAACGGCGCTCTCTTGGAACCGGCGAAGGTGAACGCCCGAGGCAGTGCTGCTACGCGTACTTGCTTAGGATTCCATCTCTCCAGTTCGAGCTTCCGAGTAGAAGCGCCTGAGTGCAAACCGGTCTGTTGCTCAAACTGAGGCCGAACCGCGGGCCGCATAAGCGCAGATCGAAATGGCGGCGGTTCGGCGGATGAGGGCCGCTCGCCGAATCAAGGAGGCTCTCATGCGTACTCGTCTCAGCACTTTCATATGTATTCTGACCGTGGTTGTCGCGTCCAGCACCGCGTCCGCCCTGCTGATGAATACGATCTTGCAGAACTCGCCAGAACGTCCTTACCGGAACTGTCACGGAACAGGAGATTTTCTGTTCCTACGAACAGAATAGCTGGACACCATCGGTGAGACCCCCGCCGGAATGCCAGGCGCTCGGCAGCGACTGGCCGCAGTGGGCGCATGACGCGGGGCACTCCGGCTACAACCCACGCGAACGGGTGTTGGGCCCATCGAACGTGGGCCAATTGAATATGCAGTGGATGCTGTACACCCCTAGCTCACCCTACTTCGCAGTAGCGAACAGGATCCTGTATACCGTCGGCGATTACGGCCTAGGGCCAGGTTTATACGCTCTCGACGCGATCACTGGTCCCGCATCCATATGGTGGGTCGTCCCAATCGACCTACTCGACGATAGCTGTTTTAGACCCGAAGCGCGACTAGCGGTGGACCACTGGAGCGTTTATCTGGGTTGCGGCGGTTCGTTTTATGTAATTGGTGCGTTCAATGGTGCGATCCTGTACCGAGATCATTTCGAGCCTTTTACAGTTGCCGACGGAGCGCTCTACGGGACCGGCTGGCAATATGTCACCGGCTGGCAATTATTCACGGGACCGCGCTGGCTTTTTGAGATTAATCTGATGCCAGGTTGTTTGGACGAGCTGAATTTCTGCACGCCTTCTGGTTTTTCTGTGATGGATAACGGAGTTCCAGTTTGGAGATATTCAGTAAGTTATTACCAAGGGGGCTATGGCGCGGGGCTCTTCGCCGTGAACGCGTCCGATGGTTCTCCACTTTGGAATTTTCAATTTGACGGTAGCTGTCAGGATGAACTTACGGCAGCCAATGGAGTGCTGTACGCCGTTTGCAATGGGTCCTTGAATGCCTTCGGTGAGCAATCGTGGAGCCTGCCCGGTCTTGGTAGGCCGGTTATAACGGGCGCAGCGGGGTATGCGGCTTGTGGACCACCAGCTTGCCTGACTTGTAAGCCGGACTTGTGCGCATTTTCGACGTCCGCTGGCATACTGAAATGGAGGGCGTCACAAGGTGGAGCGCCGGTGGCGGCTGCCAATGGCGTGGTGTATGCGAAAGGGGCATACGATGCTAAGACGGGCCGCCGACTTGGGTCAGTGAGTGGTATCGTGGCTAACGGAATGGTATACGTTTACGATGGCAGCCGCATAACAGCTTATGGACTGCAAAAGTGAAATGGCGAGGTCCAGCACTTGTGATCCTGAACCGTTTGCAGCGTTAACCCACGCGCAAACGTAGGCGGGTGGCCCAGGTCTCGCGCTTTTCGAGACCTGGGTGAGTACCGGCTATCGAACCAGAAGAGGCTTCCACTTGCGGAGGTTGCAGGTTACGCGGAGCGCAGCTAAATTAGGTGCGGTAGTTGGAGCTAAACATGAAAAGGCCCGTCGCGGTGGAATCTGCCTCTGCATTCATCGACGAGAAGATCATGGAACTTGGGGACTGGCGCGGGAAGACGCTCGCGAAAGTGCGCGCAATCATACACGCGGCCGACCCTGAGATCGTCGAAGAACGGAAGTGGGTCAGGGCGACATCGCCGGGGACTCCCGTCTTTTCCCACGGCGGCATCGTCTGCACGGGAGAGACCTACAAGAACGTCGTCAAGATGACATTTGCCAAGGGAGCTGCGTTGAAGGACCCTTCCGGTCTATTCAACTCCAGCCTCGAGGGGAATGTCAGGCGCGCCATCGATATCCACGAAGGCGACAAGCTCGATGAGGCGGCCTTGAAGGATCTCATCCGCGCTGCCGTGGCGCTCAATCTCAAGGGCAAGGGCAAGAGCAAGCCGAAGCCCCGGCGAGCGAGCAGCTAGTCCGGTGCCCCAGGTTCGCGTCCTTCTTTTGGACGTTAACCTGGGCCGAGGAAGTACGAGATTTGTGAATTCCTCACCAGCCCGCCCTAGCGCCGTCCGAGGAAACCTTCCAGCTTGCTGACCTCTGCGTTCGCCTGGTCCAGATAACGCCGGGCCCGGTCGGTGTCGGAGCTGTCCAGCGCCTGCTTGGCTTTCTGCATAGCGGTGCGCATGCTGCTTCGGGCGGAGACCATGTCTCCACGCAAGCCTAGCCCGCTCTGATGCATTTGGTCCTCCAGCGCACCCAGGCTGCTCTCCACCGCGGCGGCGCGGCTTTCCAGGTGATCTTCCTCGATCTCCATTTCGTCCAGCAGTTTTTTCTGCTGTGCCAAGGCAGCTTGCGCCGCCAGCTCCTCCGCACTCGGGCCTGATGGACGGTTCAGACGGGCCATCTTCGATTTTTCCGGCGCGGCGCCCTGATCTGGCACTGGTTCGGTGCCAGATGCACTCTGAGCGGGAGCGACGGATTGATCCGGTTGATTGTCCGCCGGTGGGGCGGAGGGTGCAACCGCAACCGCGCTGGCCGCATTCTGCTTGTAGCTGCGATAGGCGTGAGCTCCCGCCAAGGTGGCCAGCAAAAGTATGACCGCAACCGCCAGAATCCAAAGCGCACGTCGTGATCCAGCGTTGGGTTGGAGCGAAGAGCCGGTTTGGCTGGGAACCGGGGTCGCCTGGGCATAGACAGGACTGGCGGCCGGCGGGCTGACCGGGGTGGGCGGCTTTGCAAAATCAACTCGGCTCGGCTGAGCCTGGGCGGGCAACGGCGTCGCCGTAGCAGCCACCGTCGTGGGCAATCCGCACGACTCTCTGATCTGCGACAAGGCATTGCGCATCGCGTCCGCCGTTTGAAAGCGTTCCGCCGGATTCTTGGCAACCGACATGACGATCATGTCGCTCAGCGGCTTGGGCAACGAGGGCTGCACTTCGATCGGGGGACGCGGAGTCTCTTTGATCTGCGCCTCCATAATGGAAAAGCTGCTGGTGGCGCTGAACATCCGGTGGCCAGTCACCATTTCGTAGAGCGAAACCCCGACCGAGTACAAATCCGAGCGCCCATCCGTAGGTTGCGATTGCACCTGCTCGGGAGACATGTAATCCAGCGAGCCCAGGGTTGTGCCGGTCACGGTGAGCCCCAGGTCGGTGCCCGAGCGCGCAATGCCGAAGTCCATCAGCTTCAAGACGCCGGCCGGCGTCAGCATCATGTTCGCCGGCTTGATGTCGCGATGAATGATGCCTTTGGCGTGGGCGTAGCTCAATGCCGCCAGCACCTGGTCGATGTAATTCAAGGCCTCGGCCGGCGGAAACGCGCCCCGCTCCAGACGATGGGCCAGGGTATCGCCTTCGACGTACTCCATGATCATGATCAGCTGGTTGTCGGCGGAAAAAGCCGTCCGCAGCGCGGCAATATTGGGATGATCGAGGCTGGCCAGCAGCTTGATCTCGCGAATGAAGCGAGCGCCCAGGTCGCCCTGATTGGCCAAGTCGGGAAGCAGCACCTTCATGGCTTCGATGCGGTCGGAAATAAGGTTGCGCACCAGGAAGACCTGGCCCATTCCGCCGTGGCCAAGTTCCCGGATGATCTCGTAGTCGCCGATTTGTTTGTGCACTGGATCTGTCATAGCAAGCCTCAAAAACTCGTGAAAGGATGGCCCGCAAACTCGGGCCCGCGAACTCACGAACGATGCGCGGCCAATTCGACTTGGGCCCGACCGAGCTGCTGTCCACAGGACGGCCAAGGCGCAAGGTTCGCTGACACAGGAGCGGCGTAATTATGCGCTCGTCCCCAACCAGGGTCAAGCAGAACCGCGGCGGGGGTGACGGGACACCTTGCCCACCACCCGGCGTTGCGATTTGGGCAAAATCCGCGGCTCCGCTAAAATGGGTCATCAAATTGTGGAGAGGACTGTCCCATGAAAAAATTCGCCCTGCTTGCGCTGACTGTGGCATTGGCTGTTGTCTGCCTGGCGCAAGGAGACCGTGTGCCCGCCTACCACGATCATGCGTTGCAGCGTGGCGATGCCATGCCCATCCTGCCCAAGGACCAGCTGTGGGGTGAGTCGTTTAAGTACCCATATCAGGTGCGAAGCTATGAGCTGGCGTCCAGGATTCCCAGCGTGCTGTACCAGATGCCGTGTTACTGCTATTGCGACCGCATCGGGCACGGCAGCCTGCATAGCTGCTTCGAGACCACCCATGGAGCTCACTGCGGAATCTGCATGAAGGAAGTTTTTTACACCTATCAACAGACGAAGCTGAAGAAAACGCCAGCCGAGATTCGCGCTGGGATTATCAAAGGCGAATGGAAAACCATCGATCTCGAATCGGCGGCCAAAGACAACTGATTTCATTAGGCTCCAGCGCACAAAACTTTGGTGAGTTGACGCCATCCCAACTTGCGGGTATAACTCAGCACAATCAGCCTTGCAGATGATTGGGGTTTGCACAGCCCTGAGCAATTCCCCGTCGCCATCAACCCAAGGAAGCCAACGGATGAAGAAAAAAGCCGCGGCCAAAGGTAAGCAACCGACTGCCAAACCTAAGGGCAATAGCGACCTACACTCCTCCGCCACAGGCTCAGAGATGCGATCCCGGAGAAGCAGACCGATGAAGTTGACGGACGATCCGCGTTTTACCCAGGCCGTGCAAAACTATGAGGCTGGTCTGAAGGCCCTGCAAGCCCACAAGTACGATCGAGCCAAGGCCTGTTTCGAGAAGGTGGTGGCGGGTCCCAGTCCCGAACTCGCCGATCGCGCCTCGGTTCACTTGAGCAGCTGTAACCAGCAAATGAGCCGAGCTGTAACCACCTTCAAGACCCCGGAAGAACAATTCGATTACGCGGTGTCGCTCATGAACATGGGCGACTACGTTAGTGCGCGCGAGAATTTTGAAGTGCTGGCCAGAAATGCCCCTAAGCTGGATTTCGTATGGTACGGTATGGCGACGTTGAACTGCCTGACCGGCCACTTCCCCGAAGCCATCTCCAGCTTGTACCAGGCGATTCGCCTCAACCCGGCCAATCGCTACCAGGCGCGCAACGATGGCGACTTCAAGAACCTGGCCGACGATCCCCGGTTCACCGAACTGCTTTATCCCGATACCAGCGCAGGAACTTCGTCTCCGCCCGACCAGTGGCGTTATTAGATGGGTATAGTCTTACCGATAGCATGCAGAACTCCTCCAACTCCGCTGGGCCGCGGGCCTTAAAAGTTGTCGCTATGGGCGGGGGCACCGGGCTGTCCACGCTGCTTCACGGCTTGAAGCAATATGTCAGCGCTGCGGGAGAAGCCCCGGTTCGAGGCGCGCAGCCGCGCATCGACGATCTCTCTGCCATCGTCACGGTAAGTGACGACGGCGGTTCCAGCGGGCGTTTGCGCAAAGAGCTGAACGTCCCGGCTCCCGGCGATGTGCGCAATTGTATTGTGGCGCTCTCCGAAGACGAGGCCCTGCTGTCTCGCCTTTTTCAATACCGTTTCCCTGCCGGCGAGGGCCTGGGGGGGCACAACTTCGGGAATCTTTTTCTTTCGGCCATGACGGCCATCGCCGGCGACTTCAGCCAGGCGGTGAAACATTCGTCGGAGATTCTGGCCACTCGCGGACACATCTATCCCGCCACCACCAGCAACGCGCAGCTCTACGCCATCATGGACGACGGCTCCTTCGTCCGCGGAGAAACCAACATCACCGCCAGCCAACGGCGAATTGTTGAGCTGCGTATGGCACCCGCCAACGCCAAGCCGCTGCCGGTGGCGCTGGCGGCCATCGAGAGCGCCGACCTGATCACCATCGGTCCGGGTTCCCTGTTCACCAGCCTGGCGCCTAACCTGCTGGTGCGCGACGTTTCCAAGGCTATTGCGACCAGCCGCGCGGTCAAGGTGTTTGTCTGCAACTTGATGACGCAGGCTAACGAGAGCCTGGGGCTTACCGCTTCCGATCACATTGGCGCGCTCTACAAACACGCCCGTCATCAGTTCTTCGATTACGCGCTGCTCAATCGCGCTCCCGCATCACCCGCGCTGGCGCTGAAATACGCCGAAAAGCAGCAGTCGCAGATCGAAACTGATGTTGACGCCATCGAGGCACTTGGGGTCAAGCCGATCCTGGGTGAGTACCTTTTGGAAGCAATGGATTCCACAGAAGGTCTGGTCGCCCGCCACGATACCCACCGTGTTGCCCACGACCTGCTGCAGCTTATGATGGAATTGCGTGAGTCGCCAGTGACGACGCTGCAACGGGAGCGGTGAGGGACTTTTCGGGTAGGGCCGGCCTTCACTTGCCTTATCATGAGGACTTCGCGATTTGAAGGGGCACGGCTTCAGCCGTGCCGAAAGCTACTGTCCTTATGATGGCTTTATTATAGCCACTGAGGGACTTCGCATTTGTGACGAAGGGGCGAGTTCCCTCCGGGGCTGAAGCCCGACTCTCATGCATACGTAACGGCACAGCTGAAGCCGTGCCCCTTCACCGCGACTTCGACTTTTTTCGCGTTTCCCTGAAGCTGTCCTGCTATTCTCTGAATCGAAATGGCAAAGCCGACTCCCAACGCCGCCAAGTCCGTCAAGTCCGTCAAGAACAAACCCCGCCAGTTCGCCATCGCGATCCTCGCGGCGGGTAAAGGCACGCGGCTGAAGTCGCGCCGCCCCAAGGTCCTGCACGAAATCGCCGGAAAGCCGCTGCTGGCGCACGTGGTGGCGGCCGCCCGCCACGTAGTTCCTCCGCAGAACATCTTCGCCATTATCGGATACGAAGCTGAACGGGTACGTGAAGCCCTGGCCCCAACCGGCATCAACTTCGTCCTGCAACGCGAGCAGCGCGGCACCGGCCACGCCATGATGGAAGCGCGCAAGGCATTGCACAGGTTCGAAACGGTGTTAGTGCTTTCGGGCGACGTTCCTCTGATCAGCCGCGAAGACGATCAAGCGGGTTCGCGATTTCCATAACGCGCACCATTCCGCGATGACCATGCTCACCGCTGAGCCACCTGATCCCACAGGATATGGCCGGGTCTTCCGCAAGCGGTCCCAAGGGCAGGGAGAGTGACGAAGTCGAACGCATCGTCGAGCAGAAATCGCTGCGTGGTACAGGAAGCCGAGCAACGCGAGATCAATTCCGGCATCTACGCCTTCGCGACCAGGCCGCTCTACACCCACATCGGCAAGCTCAAGACCGACAACGCCCATCACGAGTACTACCTGACCGACATGGTCGCGCTGCTGGGCAAGGCCGGCGAAAAGGTGCTGGCGCTGCGTGCCTCCGACTCCAGCGAGGTGCTGGGGGTCAACACGCGGATCGCATTGGCCGAACTGGACGCCAAGCTTCGCGCGCAAAAGACCCGGGAGCTCATGCTGGCCGGCACTACCATCTTCCGTCCCGAAACTTGCGACATCGATGCCGATGTCCGAGGTCGGCCCGGACACCGTGATCGAGCCCTTCGTGCAACTCATTGGCCACACGAAGATCGGCGCCGACTGCCGCATTCGCTCGTACTCCGTCATCACCAACTGCGAAATCGGCGACGGAGTTCTGATCCGGCCGGGCTGCATCCTGGAGGACTCTGTAATCCGCAACGGCGCGCAACTCGGGCCGTATTCGCATCTGCGGTCGGGCAGCGACATTGGCGAAGGCGCGCACGTCGGCAACTTCGTGGAGACCAAGAAGGCGCGGCTGGGCAAAGGTTCGAAGGCGAACCACCTCACCTACCTGGGTGACGCCGAGATTGGCGAAGGCGTGAACGTCGGGGCCGGCACCATCACCTGCAATTACGATGGCGTGAACAAGCACGGCACCACGATTGAAGACGGCGCGTTCATCGGCAGCGATGCCACGCTGGTGGCGCCCATTCGAATCGGGAAAGGCGCTTACGTCGGAGCGGGATCGTGCATCACGGAAGACGTTCCTGCCGATGCACTGGCCCTCGGACGCGGCCGCCAGGTCACCAAGGAAGGCTGGGCGGCCCAGCGGCGCGCCAACCTAAAAAAGGCGGGGAAATAGTTGGAACTCAGCAACAAGGGAGCCCCGAAGGCCTCCCTGCATTTCCAATGCTGAAAGGTCACTGATTCGGATTGGCTGGCGGGTTCAGCGTGATTGCATGCGCAAGCCTGAACGTCACTGCCGACTCCGCCGGAATCTCTACCTCCTTGTTGCCGGTTAACCCCGCGCCCGCCGTGCCCGCGCCCGCGCCCACCAGACCGCCGATCAGTGCACCCTTACCTCCGCCCGCCAGACCACCGATCAAGAGACCGGCGCCAGCTCCACCTCCGACCAGCTTCGCGGTGCGCTTGCCCTTACCCTTTACGACCCGTGTATAGGTAGCAGTCTTGATAGCTACCGGCGCTCCGCCCGCGTTGACGGCGGTCAAGGTGATGGAGAGTACACCTTCGCCCTTGAACTTGCCGGGCGATTTGGCATCGACGACTGTTCCACTCACGCCCGCCCCGGCAGGGATCGCTACCACCCCGTCCACTGCAACCGCACGCGCCAGCGAACCCGTAAACGGGTCACCCGGATTCGCCGTTTTCGACGTGATGCTATTTCCCACGCGAACCACCATCCTGGTCCCAGCCGGAACCACTAATGGCGGCGGCGGCTGCGTAGCTTGCGCGCTCTCCTGCGCGGGCGCCATCTGCCCTTGCGGAGGCTGCTGCCCCGGTGCCATCTGGCTGGTCGCAGGCTGGTTCGTCTGGGTTGTCGTGGAAGTGTCGGTCGCGGGCGCCGCTGTGTTCTGGGTTTGATCTTTCTTGCTACAGGCCGCGAAGCCCATCGTGAGAATTGCGGTGAACATGAGCGTGAGTAATCGAGAACGCATAACATCATCCTTTCGTTGTGCCGCCGGACGAGAACGCATCCAGCCGCCTACGTGCGTGAGGCCATTTGATCCTGCGCTGCCAGAAGCCGGGGCTCCCGACAGGCGCCGCAGTTGCGCCTGGCGGGGTGGAGGGAAGGCCCGCGAGGCTACGCGAGACCAGTGCGCTGCTACGCTACAAAGACAAATTGTATCGCGTTCCTCGAGATTTGAAGCTCAGTAACGCGCATCCTTCATGAGCGGCTCAAAGTCTGCTGTCTTCAGTTCCCGGATTGGAGGGCGGGCTTGAACGTCCCTGATTGTGCAGGGCGAAATAACCCAGCGTTCCTGCCAACAGGGAAGCCGCCAGCACTGCGGCTTTGGCTTCCACTAGCTGAGATGCATCGTCGAACGCGAGCGAGCCGATAAAGATGGAAACGGTAAAGCCGATGCCCGCCAGAATTCCGACCCCGCTTAACTGGCGCCAGGTGACGCCGTTGGGGAGTTGGGCCAGGCGCGAGCGGACCGCCAGCCTGGCAAATGCCAGGATTCCCAGCGGCTTTCCCACGAGAAGACCGAGCATAATGCCCCAGACAATCCGACTGGTCAGCAATTCACGCCACGCGCCTCCGGAAAACGTTACCCCAGCGTTGGCCAGAGCGAACAACGGCAATACCAAGAACGAAACCCAGTCATTCAACTTACGAGTCAAAAGGTCGGATGGCGATTCCGTGCCGTGCACCAACTGCTCGATGGAGCCAAGCAAATTTTTTGCCGTTTGCTCGTCACCTTGAGTGAGCGCTTTGCTGAACCGTTCTACGATTTCACAGCCGATCTCCTGAAACTCGCGCAACGACAAAGCTGCGGTGGTGGGGACCATGAACCCCAGCACCACGCCCGCGATGGTGGCGTGAATGCCGGAGCGCAGAATCGCCACCCAGAAGCCCGCGCCCAGCACGAAGTACAAAACCGGTTGCGAGATGCCCACCTTGCGCAATAGAAAGATCACCGCCAGCAGAAGCAGGCCTATGACCAGCGACTCCAGGTTTAACGAGTCGCTATAGAAAATCGCAATCACGGCGATGGCGCCGATGTCGTCGGCAATGGCCAGCGTCAGCAAAAAGATTTTCAGGTCCTGGGGAACTCCTTTGACCATACCCAGCACGCCCAGCGAAAACGCGATGTCGGTGGCCATGGGAACGCCCCAGCCGTGCTGGCCGGCATGGCCAACGTTCAGGGCCATGTAGAGAAGCGCAGGAACAATCATGCCGCCCAAGGCGCCGAAAATCGGCAGTGCGGCGCGGCGCATGTCGGCAAGCTCGCCATGCACGATCTCGTGCTTGATCTCCATGCCGACCAGGAAGAAGAAGATGGCCATCAAGGCATCGTTGATCCAGGCATGTACGGGCAAGCGCAGACGGGAGAGGGTCAGCTCCATCTCCCAAACATGGTGGTAGGAATCCTGCCACGGCGAATTGGCCCATACCAGAGCAATGATCGCTGCGCCCAGCAACAAGACGCTGCTGATGCCTTGAATGTGGATAAATTGCTGGATGGGCAGGACCAGGGTGCGCGTCACCAGCGATTCGCGCAGCCTGACCTGAAGCGCTCCGAATGTGCGGGGCGGGATTCCCATAAGCTGTCACCGCTCGCGCCCGTCTGGCGCGCACTTACATTCAACCTGCAAAAAGCAAGCCGGTCAATGCAGGGAGGTTCGGCAAGCGCCGGGCGATGCCGTTGGGTTATGCTGTGAGTCTCGCATGAACGCCATCATACGAAACGTGCTACTGGTCTTTGCCGCGCTGCTTCCCATCGTGAACCCGCTCGGCATGGCGCCCATCTTTGCGGAAATGACCCTGGGCTACGACGCCGGCATTCGCCGCACCGTGGCCATGCGGGTCGCGATCAACGGCGTGGTGCTGCTGGTCGCGTCGCTGTTCATCGGCTCTTACATTCTGCAATTTTTCGGCATCAGCCTGGCGGCGGTCCAAGTGGGCGGTGGACTGGTCGTCACCGTGGCCGGCTGGAAGATTCTGAATCGCCCGGCTGAGGTGAAGGACGGCCCCCTGCAAGCACCGCCCAGCCGCGAACGGATCCTGTCACAGGCTTTTTATCCGCTCACCATGCCGCTGACGGTGGGACCGGGATGCATAGCAGTGGCCCTCACGCTGGGCAGTAACATACATGAGGAAAGGCACCTGCAACTGATCGTCAGCGCACTGGCCGCAGTGCTTGGAATCCTGCTGATTGGGATAACGATTTTCCTGTGTTACCGCTACTCGGACAAATTGGAGCGCTTATTCGGCCCGTTGGGCAGCAATATCGTGATCCGGTTGTCGGCCTTCATTGTGGTCTGTATCGGCATACAAATCATGTTCAACGGTCTGAAGGACTTTTACGACGTGCTCCATGAGGTGGCCAAGTAGGCAGCATGAATTTTCCTGTAAGGTCCAACCATCTCGTTTATAGCCGAAGCACGTTGGCGCTACTTTTGTTGCTCTTCCTGACGTTCTGTTCCCATGCGCCTGCGGCCAAGCGCTACGAATTGGAAGGACGCGTGGTGACGGTCGATCCCGCCGCGCGCCAGTTGACCATCGCTCACCACGACGTTCCCGGCCTGATGAAAGGCATGACCATGCCATTCACTGTGAGCAAGGCCGATGACTGGGTCTTTAAGGCCATTGCGCCCGGCGATCATATCCACGCGACCCTGGTGTTAAGCGATCATGCCGAATTACAGGACATCACCTTCACCCGGCACAGCGATACCGAGACCGACGGAACGTCGGCGCTGCGTATTCCGCAGCCCGGTGACCAGGTGCCCGACTTCACACTGGTTAACCAGAGTGGCAAGACCATCCACTTCCGTCAGTTTCGCGGCAAACCGCTGTTGCTCACCTTCATCTATACACGCTGCCCCTTTCCGGACTACTGCATTCGCATGAGCAACAACTTCGGCCAGGTCATGCGGCAACTGCGGAAAGACGCCAAGGCGTTCAACCAGGCACAATTGCTCAGCATCAGCATCGACCCGGAGAACGACAAGCCCGCGGTCCTGCGCAGCTATGGCGAGCGTTACGTGGGAGGTGTCGATGCCAGCTTCGCCCACTGGGAGTTCGCCTCGGGTTCGCTGCAGCAGGTGCGGCAAGCCGCCGACTTTTTCGGTCTGGCCTATAACCAGAAGGACGGGCAGATTGTCCACGGGCTGCGCACCGTGCTGATCGGCAAGGACGGAAAGGTGGCCAAGGTATACTCTGGAAGCGATTGGAAACCCGACGAAGTGGCCGCCGATTTCGTCGCTGCCACGGGTGGATAGACGGTACCCATTTAAGAGTTGTCATCACGAGCGTCCTGGGTTTGGGCGCGAGACATCTGCTGTTCTGCGGAATGAGCAAAAAGCAGGTCCCTCGCTGTGCTCGTGACGACAAGTATTACCGAAGTGCGGGCCACGACAAACCATCAACAAAGGAGCTTACATGGCGGAGACGTACGACGACCCAGTAGCCGAGCTAAAGGAATTAACCAAGGGCATCGATTTTGCGATGCTCACCACCATTCGGAGTGATGGCAGTTTGCATAGCTGCCCAATGGCCACCCAGGATGTGGATGCCGACGGCGTAATCTGGTTTTTTAGCCATACCAATACTGAGAAAGTAGAAGCCATACGCAACGAGCCCCGTATCAACCTGGCTTATTCCGATGCCGATGGCCAGCGATATGTCTCGATCAGCGGCCGCTGTGAACTGGTGCGCGATCATGACAAGGCGAAGCAGCTGTGGGAGCCCGTCTACGCGACCTGGTTCCCCAAGGGCATCGAGGACCCCAACCTCATCCTGTTGAAGGTGCACGTGCAGCAGGCGGACTACTGGCATACGGACCATAGCTGTATGGTGAAGCTGTCCGGTTTGGCTAAGGCAGACATCAACCCTTAGTGCGGCGAAGGCGCCGGCCACCCGTGACCTCGAGATCCCGGCTCACAACCCACAGATTTGGTCACGCTGACACTGCCCGGAACCTTTCCGCCTTGCCCGCATCCAACCAAGTCGGAATCGCTTCGTCTGTATTGCTTCCCCGCACCACATGACTGAGATGCTGGAATTCGTAGTTCGTTACGGTTATGCCCTGCTTTTCGTGTGGGTCTTGATCGAGCAAGCTGCACTGCCCATTCCAGCAACGCCTCTGTTGCTGGCCGCCGGGGCACTGGCCGGACAAGGCCGCATGCATCTCGCGCTGGCCATGCTGATTCCGGCATTGGCTTCGCTGTGCGCCGATACTTTCTGGTACCTCTTTGGCAAGCGGCGCGGGGCGGTGGTGCTAAACCTGCTTTGCCGGATCGCGCTCGAACCCGACTCCTGCGTCCGCAAAACGGAAACGACTTTCACCCGCTTCGGCCCGCGGACCCTGCTCATCTGCAAATTCATTCCCGGCCTTAACACCGCGGCGCCGGCGCTTTCCGGAATGGTGGGCGTGGATTTTCCGCGCTTCGTCCTCTTCGATTTCCTGGGCGCGCTGCTGTGGACCGGCGCTTACGCCGGACTGGGCTTCCTGTTCAGCAAGCAGCTCGACGTTATTGCTGCCGATGCCTCGCGCTTCGGGGGATCGCTACTCCTGCTGTTCGTCGCAGCCGTAATTGCGTACGTGCTCTACCGGTGGAACGAGCGGCGGCGCTTCATCGAGCGGGTCAAGGGCGACCGCATTACTCCCGACGAGTTGAAGCACAAGCTGGAATCTGGCGAGCCTCTGACCATCATTGATTTGCGGCACCCGCTCGATCGGCTCACCGACCCGAGGACATTGCCTCATGCTCTACAGATCTCGCCGGAAGAACTGGAGGCGCGGCACCGGGAGATCGCTCGCGATGGGGAGATCGTGTTGTTCTGTACTTGACCCAACGAAGCGACCAGCGCCCGGGTGGCGCTGCAATTACGCAAGCACGGCATCCGCCCGGTGCGGCCGCTGTTGGGTGGCTTCTATGAGTGGAAACGCCTCGGTTTCCCGCTTACCGGCACCCTGGACGGCGACGAAGAAACTATCCGCAACGCGGATTCCTTGTGGGCTTAAAGATACATTGGATCGCACTTTAGACGGCTACGGGGATCTGACATAAATATACCTCGATGACGTTTCGGTGACGACCCACTAGAACGTTCATCACTGAGCGCCGCATGCGCAAGCGTGCGCCGCTTTTTTCTTGGAGAGACTAAAGCAGTTCTGATCGGGTGGGATTGTTCGTCTGTCATCCTGAGCGACGAGGTCGCCGCGGCGACCGAGGAGTCGAAGGACCCCTATAGTGCGTACTCATTCCTGGCATACGCATTAGCGCTGGCTCATCAATCAGACGGGGGGCGCGCCTGGCCGGGGCGAGCTCCGTTCGATTCATCGATGCTCTGCCCACCGGCTTGCCCGGCGGCGGCAGAGCGAAGCAGTTTTCGGAGCGTGGGCCGCTTTTTCATGGAGGATTTTCCGATCGCTATTTCGCCGGATTCGCTGGCAGTGTAGGATGGTTGCGGTTCCGGCCCGGTCGGACGGCCGGTAGGCAAACTCCTGCGAAGGTGAAGGCGTCCCTGTGAATCTGAAAACCAGCACCCGGATAGTGAATGGAATTGTCATCGTGGACATCATCGGCCAGCTACGGCTGGGCGAGGGAACCAATGTGGTTCGTGATCTGGTTCGCGATTTGATGGGCAAAAACTACAAGAACATATTGCTGAATCTGGCCGATGTGCGCCACATCGACAGCGCGGGCGTGGGTGAGTTGATGAGTTGCTATACCTCAGTCCGCAATCAGGGCGGTCAGTTCAAGCTGATGAACCTGAGCAAGAATGTCCACGATCTCCTGCAGATCACCAAGCTCTACACCGTGTTCGACATCGCGGAAAACGAGGGCAACGCCCTCCAATCCTTCCAGTCGGCGTGATCCGCCGCGGTGGCCGACTCACGGCTCGGGCACATGAAATGTGCAGAAATAGCCCACCCGGGCAATAGTGTCCCGCGTGGGTGGGGCCCCCTCAGAACTTAGGGACGGCCACCCGCCGATTGCAGACGTTTCGCGCTTTGTATGCTTCGCTGCGGCCTATAGAGGAGACCTGCCATACCTAAACACAACCTGTACGCTTGTTGGCCGGATGCGGAGTTGCTCAGCATATATCGTATCGTTCGCCACCGGTATGAGGAAGCAGTTCGTAGCGAGTGCCGGAGGCGCAAGTCGGCGGCTTTGAGGGTCGAGGCTGCCTTTGCCCACATCTGTAATCTGTTCCGCGAAGGCGAGTTCTCCGACCTCTTGCAGGGGCAGTATGGGGCCGATTGGTTGCAGGCGGTAGCCGGCATTCTTGGCATGTTGATGCACCTGTCACTTGCCGGCCCCAGGAGCTGTGTTCTGCACAATGGGCGACGGCCCGGAAAGCCGTTTTCCAGTTACCCTACGCCGCCCGCGGTTGCTGTGCTGGCTGCCGAATACGTGGTGGCACACACCTTCCACTCCACCGCACCAGCGGTCATCGACCCCGCTATGGAATCGGGCCAGCTTCTGCTTGCAGTTGCAGAGGCGGTCCTGCGACGGGTAGAAGAGCCGCGGCGTCGCGCCGTTCTAAACAAACTTTGTCGTGACTGCCTCTGGGGAATCGACCGCAATCCGCTCGCCACCGAGAGCGTTTCCGTCATCTTCCAGCTCCTGGGCGGCGACCCACCAAGGCACTTATTGATTGAGGATTCTCTACGCTGGCAGGCCGTCAACCCGAGAAGGTTCGATGCCGTCATCAGTAACCCGCCATGGGGTGAGCGCATGACCACCTCGGAACGTGAGTGGCTCCCCGACGAGTTTTCGAATCGTCGACGCGGCGATACCTACATCGCATTCACCGAGCTGGCGACGCGCATCCTGGCGCCAGGCGGCGTGTACGCCCTGGTGCTACCCGCCCAGGCTCTTGCGTCCGAAAATGCGAGCGGCCTCCGTGGCATGATCTCAGCCCGGACGCACCTGACCACGGCGTACGTGCTTCCGCGCCATGCGTTTGCCCCGGCCACGGTGCGCGCCTGTTTATTGCGAGGTGTGCTGCGGGAGCCCGACGCCACGGCCGCCTGTCGCGCCGTCGTTTATCCATTCCGCAAAGCGCTCAGCCACCAGGAACCGCCCTCGAGCACACAGATTCCGCTGTCCGTTTTATGCGCGGTAGGTGCTGACTCGTGGTGGCCGTTGTTGCAAGGCCATCACGCCCGGCCTTTCGCGGGAGAAACTGTTCCGCTGGAGACAGTGGCCGCGGTGCATTTGGGCGTTCAGGTTTATGCTGTGGGTAGAGGAAGCCCGCCGCAGACCCGCCGTGTGGTGCAGCAGCGGCCTTACACGTCCGATGCTCCGGTTGCTGGTTGGACGCCGGCCGTGCAGGTCAGTGACGTGACGCGCTTTCATGTGGCGCCGCCCCACAGGTACATTAATTTCGGCAAATGGCTGGCTTCCTCGCTCCGGAGCGGCGATCTTCTTAAACGACGGCGCGTCCTGGTGCGGGAGTTGTGCCGCCGCGACGGCACCATGACGGCGGCTGTTGCGGCGAACGGTAGCATCGCGGTCCATGGCGTCTTTTCGCTTGTGCCGCGCCGCATCTCGGCCCATGCCCTGGCCGCGGTGTTGAACTCTCCCAGCGTCGCGGAGTACGTGCGCGGGCACGCCGCCTCGTTTGCCAAGGTCGATTTTCAGAGAGTGACTACCACTGAACTGCGCCGTCTGCCCATACCGGTTGCGGCCATGCAAGGACCCCGGGCGCGGCGGCTTGCGGCGCTGGCTCGCAGGGCCCAATACCTCAGGGTTAAGACGGGAGGCGTTCCGGATACACTCACAGACCGAATTGAGTGGCTGGTCCGCGAAATGTACGATGGCATTGATGGTTCAAAGCACTGACCACCCCGCTTCCAGGGCGCTGCGCGTATTGGCCCTGGTCTTGGCGTCGAGCACACTGGCACTCCTTCCGCCGCTCTGGGTGCACGGCCAGGACCAGCTCGTAAGCCAACCCAAACAAGGTGACACCGCAAAGAAGAAGAACGACCCTGCCAGCAGTGCTGCTGTTGACCCCTCTAAAGCTGTCCGGCGTCAAACCAATCTGGATCGCGCCCAAGCATACCTGGATGCGCGCAGCTTCGCGGACGCCAGAAAAATTGCGGAAGCAATGCTCGAGGCAGACCCAACCGATGCGCAAGCGGCGGCCATCGTCAAACAGTCGCTTGACCAGGAACACCAGCTCAACGCCAGGCGGCAAAACCTGGTGCTGGATGAGGCCGAGTGGCAGCGCGAGAACGGGTCGCGGGACAATGCTGTGACGCTCGCGGGTAAGGTGGCGGATGCTGCGACAGATCAAGGAGTGCTGGATCGGGCCGCCAAAATCGAGGCTGCTGCCCGACCGGGCAAATGGCGGCAATTCGGCAAGAAATTTCTTGAGAAATTCCTTTCATGGCTCGGAGACGCCATCATAGCGCTGGCTGTGTTGGCGCTGCTCTGGGGTATTTTGCGGGGAATCCGGTGGGGCTATGCCAAGCGGAAGGAAAGCACCTGGGTGGTTGAAGAAATCCATGACTCGACAGGCTTGGGTGCTGGTGTGATCGCCGGCGCAGCATTGCTCGCAGCGCATCAAGCTCGGGACTTGGCGCCCCCGGTTTCCGCCGGCTTGCTCAAGCTACAGGCGCTTCCCCTGCCATCCGCCACTGCCTTGTTGCTGAAGGATAGCGATGATAACAGTTTGATCGGAGCGGTTGAGGACCTACAAATTCGCGTGGGTGCTGTGGACGTGGGAGCGCTGGTGAAATTCCTGGGGGGACTGCTGCGATGGTTTAAGTCCGACTTGCCCAGGATTTCTGGAAGTGCTTTTATGGTTCAGACCTCCTCGCTAACGCAAGTGTTCGTTCGTTTGACGTGCGATGATGCACGCGGCAATGCTCGCACGGTGGCAGCGCGCGTGACGACGGACGCAAATACCGATGCCGCGCGGATCGCGGCAGAGCAGGCGGCATTCAAAATGTACTACTTGATCGCGATTCCGCGGGCAGATGAAACCGCGGCAAACGGCGCCGAGAACCTGCGTGAAGGCCTGGCGCTACTGCAAAGCTATGTCGACGGCCAGGACGCCACAAAGCTCACCCAGGCGCTGGAGAAATTCCAGGCCGTCAGGACCGGGCTCCCTGATCTCTGGGATGCTTATTTATACGAAGGAATCACCTTGGATCTGCTGGAGCGGCACGACGATGCGATCTTGCGCTTCGACTACGTCGAGCGCAACGCGAAAGATACTGTCCTGAAGCAGAAAGCGCAGTACAACCGCGCCGTAGCGTATATGCGCAAGTATCGGGCCGAGGACCTGCGGACGGCCTATAGGCTCTTCGATGAAGCCAGCCGCGACCCCATCGACGTACTGCAGGAGCCGATTAAAGTATTAGCCAAGGTCGGGAAGGCCAACACCCTCGCCCATTACCTGATTTTTTGGGACGTCATTCTGGAAAATCAAAAGGCCACGAATGACAATGAAAGGCTGGCTTGGAAACTGAAGCACAAGGCCAAAGTCCAGGATTGGCTTACGCAAGTGAAAGCGATTGCGAGCGAGCTTGCGGGGCATCTGGAGACCATCGAACGAAATAATAAGGCCAAGCCCAAGGTCGTTTCTGCTTGGGACGACCAGGCCAGCCGGCAACTCAAGTGGGGCAGGCTGAACGCCCTCGGCAATGCGCACTTAAACTTCGCCACCGGCTTTTGCCAGCCGCCCTGGCAGGCCGACTTGGGTGATGCGAAGGCCATGCAGCAGGAGCACCTGGACGCCGCACTGGAGAATTTCCGCCAGAGCGAGATGGTATTGCAACCGGGTGTCGAAACGCTTGCCAACGTAGCCACCACCTACATCTATCTGGGCAACTACGCGGATGCGCGGAATTACCTGACCCAGGCGATTCGCGTAAATCCCGGCTACGAGTATGCCTACTACCGCATGGCGCAGAGTTGGGACCGCGGCAATCGACCCCTGAAGGCGATCGAAGTGCTCAACCAGTACAAGGTGCCTCTCCGTATCCAGGAATTCAAAGAACTGTTTCAGAAGTACAACATTGCAATGCCGGAATAGATGGCACACAAGAAACCAAGACGCTGGCGGAAGGACTTCCCATATTACAAAGTGCAGGTTTTCAGCGATGTATCCATAAGTTGGATGGATGAACCGCTCGCCTACGATTCAGCCGCTGAAGCGGAAGCGGCGATCCGCCGCAAATTTGCGACGCAACAGGCACGCATTGTCGTGGTGGAAAGGGAGGGGCGCCATGTGTTGGAAGGTTCTGGCGGAGAGTAGCCGTCACCTTCAGCCGGGGCACGCCTAGATTTAAGCTATCCGACCGCTTCCTGCCGGCACGCTGCTGCAATTTCATCCGCGATCTGCCGGGCGGCTTTGGCCGGGTCGGGAGCTTCCAGGATCGGGCGGCCAACCACCAGATAGGTAGCTCCAGCCGCAATGGCTTCCTTCGGAGTGACCACACGGGCCTGATCTCCGGCAGCGGCTCCTGCCGGACGCACTCCCGGAGTTACGATGGCAAATCCTTCGCCCAGCGCCTTGCGTAGCTCGCGAGCTTCCTGGGCCGAGGCGACCAGACCTCCACAGCCCGCCGCGCGAGCCAGCGCTCCCAAGCGAAGCACCTGGCTCAGGACGCTGCCGGCAATCCCCAATTCCTGCAGGTCAGCATCCGACAGGCTGGTCAGCACGGTTACGGCAAGCACCATCGGCTTGGCAGGGGACTGGCTGGCGGCTTCGACGGCGGCCCTCAGCATCTTGCTGCCGCCGGAGGCGTGGACGGTCATCATGCTGACGCCAAGTTCGGCAGCGGACCTGACCGCCGCCGCGACGGTGTTCGGGATGTCGTGATATTTCAGGTCGAGAAAAACCTTCCGGCCGGAGGCGACCAGGTCGCGCACGACCTGCGGCCCCTCGGCCGTGAAGAGTTGTTTCCCGATCTTGTACGTGGTTGCGGCTTCGCCGATGGCTTGCACGATTTGGCGGGCTTCGGTGGCGCCCGGGACATCGAGCGCCACGATGAGCCGGTCTTTGTCTTTCATCGGCTCAAGTTTACCGCATTAAGACGGGATTACTGCGGGCACCCGCGTTCTCCGCTATGAGCGGGGTCTCGACGACGTCCAGCCGGACAGGATCCACGCCATCGTGGCCCATGCCGAGCATCTTGGCCGCGCTATAGGACAGGTCAATGATCCGGCTCTTCAGTACGGGTCCGCGATCGTTGATGCGGACGACGACTGAGCGGGCGTTTTTCAGATTTGTAACCTTGATCCAGGAACCCAGCGGCAAGGTCCGATGCGCCGCTGTGAATTGATACATGTCGATACGGCTCGCCGCTGGCAGTTTGCTTATGCTGAAAGATGCGGCCGTACCAGGAAGCCTTCCCGACCTGGAACTTCCGCGTCTTAATCGGCTTCACCGTGTCCTGAATCTGTCCTGGGGCCCTTTCCTGCTTCGAATCCGGTGTGCTATTACCGGGTGCTGCGCCCAGCGCGGTGGCAAAAACCATGGTCACCGCGACCTGGCTGAGTACTCGTAACATTAAACACCTCTCATCGTTTAAGTTGGTCCTCCTGACAGCTCTTTAAGTCTATCCACCGCAAGAAGCTAGGAGTCAACCAGACTAAAGTGGCACTCCTACTTTCGTAACTTGCCTTCTGGGGAGAATCGTGTTACGCCTCGTCCGCAAAGCAAGGGACCCCAAAAAGGCAAGAACGGCGCTAAAACGGCTCAACCTGCCCGGTAGAACGCGTTATTGACGGTAGGCGCTTTGTAACTGAGTAACTGAGATGGGGGCTGCTGCCGCCGGGTTGGAAAGCCTAGTCAAAATAATAACCAACTTATTTTCATTTATTTACAGTCGGTACGCCGAGAATGTTTCAGGGCGCTCCCGTTGCCGAAAGGCGTTTGGATCGCCGTAGCGCCCCCGATCTCCGCCTACCTTCCGACGGGCGATTGCGGTACAGTCGTCCAATGAGCCGGTCGCCGGTCATTCTAAGCATTGCGGGCTACGATCCCAGTTCGGGAGCCGGAATCACCGCCGACATAAAAATAGCGGCTGCCCAAGGCTGCTACGCCGTCACTTGCATTACGGCCTTGACCGTCCAGTCCACCCAAGGAGTATTCGGCGTCCAGCCAGTGGATCCCGAATTGGTAGCCCGAACGCTGGCGACGTTGGCCGACGACCTGGAGATGGAGATCGCCGCGGTCCGCCTCGGAATGCTGGGATCCGGGGAGGTCGCGGCCGCCGTAGCCGACTTCCTGGAGGGCAGGCGGCTGCCGAACCTCGTCCTCGACCCGGTGATCCGGTCGTCGTCGGGCACCATTTTGCTGGACGCGCCTGGCCAGGAGGTGCTCGTCAAAAGGCTGTTGCCGCTCGCGGATGTCATCACCCCCAACGTCGACGAGGCGGCGGCACTGGCCGGGGCTGAGCCAGTCGCCACCAATGCTCCGTGGGAAGAAGTGCTTCCGCGTCTGCGGGCGATGGCGGGGAAGCTGTGCGAGCTCGGCAGCCGGGCGGTGGTTATCACCGGCGGACACCTCCAACCGGCCAACGACTACCTTCTTTATGAGAATGCCGGATCCGTCTTGGACGAGGTTTTCCCCGGACTGCACTTGGAGTCCCGCTCGACTCACGGGACGGGGTGCGCCTTCGCCACGGCTGTGGCTTGCCAGTTGGCGCACGGAAACACTTTGCCGGAAGCCGTCCGGGCAGCGAAGGAATACGTTCGCAAGGCAATCGCCGTCGCGTACCCGCTGGGACGAGGCAGCGGGCCCATCAATCACGGGGTGTAAGCGCGCCATTGTGTTGAGCTGTCGGCATATCGGGTAAACTTCTCAGGAAGCACTGTCGATGAAACCTTACCGACTCTATTTTTGGTTCCTAACCCTGTGCTGCATTGCCGTAGCAAGCCGCGGCCTGTCCCAGGCTGCACCGGCTCCCGTCCCCACGCGTTCGGACAACGATGCAGCGACCCGCAAAGGTTTCGACTACTTCTACAACCTGGAATACGACAAGTCACTGCGTGAGTTTGAGGCCAGCCAGCAAGCCCATCCCGACGACCCATTTGCGGTCAATCACGTTTTGTCCGCGGTGATTTTCAAGGAGTTGTACCGCATTGGGGCGCTCGACACCGAGGCCTATGCCGCCGACAGCTTTCTTACCAAAAAGCACCCGGTGCCGCTCGACCCCAAGGCGCGCGAGCGAATCAAACAATTAAGCGTCCAGGCGCTGGCGCTGTCGCAAGCTCAGCTCGACAAGGACCCCAACAATGTTGACGCCTTGTATGCGCGGGGCATTACGCGGGGACTTCGCGCCACCTACATGGGCATGGCCGAAAAGGCCTGGTTCGCAGCGCTGCGCAGCGCGGTGAGCGCCCGCCACGATCACGAGCGGGTGTTGGAGCTGGATCCGAAATACGTGGACGCCAAGCTTCTGGTAGGCACTGACCTTTACATCGTTGGCAGTCTGAGTTGGCCAGCCAAGGTGGCCGCGTCGGTGGTGGGAATCAGCGGCAACAAGCAAAAGGGGATGGACTACTTGCGCCAAGTGGTGGCAGGCGCGCATAGCGAAGTGGCTAACGACGGCAAGATCGTGCTGGCCCTGTTTCTTCGCCGCGAGCAGAAGTATGACGAGGTGCTGAAGCTGGTCAGTGGAATGCAGACGGAATTTCCCCGTAACTTCCTGATCGCCGCGGAATATGCTCACCTGATGAATGCCGCCGGGCACGGGCCGGAGGCCATAGCGGCCTACCGCAAGGTGCTCGCAGGCTGTCGCAGTAATGCTTATGCGGTGTGCCGTATCGAGGTTCCGGCGTATGGGCTGGGCGAAGCACTGCGCGGTCAGCGCCAGTACCAGGACGCTGCCGAGGCTTACGATCTGTCCGCCAGCCACGGGAACGATCCCGAGCTGCGGCAGAAGGCGACTTTGGCTGCCGGCGAAATGTATGATGTGCTGCAGAAGCGCGAGGCCGCGCTGGAAAAATACCGCACGGTGATTGCCCAGGATTCCACCTCCGACGCGGCTGGCTTGGCCCGCCACTACATGAAGCAGGCATACAAGAGCCCGTAAATAGCGTGTGAGAGAACTCGTTCTGAGTTAGCGCAGTGGAACGACTTGCGCAAAGTCGAGCCCCGCAGGGGCGAAAGAGCTTAGCCCAGCGCTTCAGCTGCATTATTCATCACCACACGTAATTTTTTGGGGTGTCACCCTGAGCGACGAGCGTAGCGAGGAGTCGAAGGGCCCCTATGGCCGCCAGCAATCTCGGACTTGTTGCAGAGACACGCCACTACACTGTGATTTCTCGCAGCGATAGGGGTCCTTCGACTCCTCGTCCGGTCGCCACGACGTCCGGACTCGTTCCTCAGGATGACAGGCGAACATAGTTGGCTTGGCAGGCGCGGGAACTTCCTTCTATGCTATCCGTATTACCTGTGTAGGGAGGCTGTATGTACTGCAACTATTGCGGAAAAGCGATTCAGGACGACGCCAACCTTTGCGCTTACTGCGGACGCCGCAGCGGCGCCGTGGCCGGCCGTCGCAAGCTCATGCGGTCGCGGGCCGATCGCAAGATTGCCGGCGTGTGCGCAGGCTTTGCCGAGTACTTCGATCTCGACGTCACCGTGGTGCGTGTGGTTTGGCTGATTGTCGCGCTGTTCGGTGGCGGAGGCGTACTGGCCTACATTATCGCGTGGATCGTGATGCCGGAAGAGCCGGAATACGTGCCGGTGGCGCCGCCCGCGACGAATGTCCAGCCGTACCAGGGATCCTGAACTCTGCGAGCAGGCGCATTTGCTGATAGAGGGGTCCTTCGACTCCGCGCGAGTCCGCCACGGCGGACTCGTGCTGCGCTCAGGATGACAGACAAGTGGTCTGCCGATGCCCGATGGCTGATTGCTGACTGGCAATTGCTAATTGCTAACGGCTAATTGCCAACTGCTAATTGCTAATTGCCTCTTTCACCATGCCCACCTTCCGCAGCGGCGATGCACAGCTCTCATACGAAGTCGCCGGCGATGGTCCTGACGTCGTGCTCCTACACCCGTTCCCGCTGAACGGCCACTTCTGGGACTCTATCGTTGGACAACTCAGTACGCGATACCGGCTAATTCTTCCCGACCTGCGCGCGCATGGCTGCTCCGAACTCGGTGAAGGTCCGGTCACCATGCAGAAGCTCGCCGAAGACCTGTCCGAGCTGTGTCGCAAGGAACGAGTCGGTAAGGCGTTCTTTGTGGGCGTGTCCATTGGCGGTTATCTTCTCTTCGAGTTCTGGCGCCGCTACCGCGAACACGTCGCCGCGCTCGTGCTGGCTAATACCCGTCCCGGAGCCGAGACGCCCGAGGGCAAAGCGAACCGGGGGAAGCTTGCCGACACAGTGCTGCGCGAGGGCACAGGCAGCTTCATCGAAGAAATGCTGTCGAAGCTGCTGTCGCAGACTACTCACAAGAACCGTCCGGACATCGTCAATGCGGCGCTCAGGATGATGCAATGCATGTCGGCGGAAGACATCGCTCAGGTGCAACGCGGGATGGGGGAGCGTCCCGATTCGGTGGCAACGCTGGCGACCATCAACGTGCCTACACTGCTCATTGCGGGCGATGAAGATAGCATCCCGCTGAGCGAATTCGAACTGATGCGGCAGCACATCTCCGGTAGCCGGTTGCAGGTGATCTCCCAGGCCGGCCACTATGCCGCCATCGAGAAGCCGGCAGAATTCGGCACGCTGCTCAGAACATTCTTCGATGGATTGCTGCGGCGGTAGAGCGGATTAGGGTGGTGCGATCTCAACGCCAGCCCGAAGGCTGGCTCCACCCGGGAGGTGACCCTTGGAGCTATTCATATTCGCCCGTTTTCACGCCGTTGCGGGCAATGAGGGTGCTGTCGCGGACGCGCTGGATGCGGTTGTGCCTCCTTCCCGCGAAGAGGCTGGCTGCCTCAGCATTCAGGCTTTTCGCTCCATCCGAGACCCGCGCCCGTTCTACATTCACTCCCGCTGGAGAGACTCGGAGGCGTTCGAGTATCACGCCAGCTTGCCGCATACGGTGCGATTCATCGAGTGCGTGACGCCACTGATCGATCATCCTCTGGAGGTGACGCGAGCGGAGCTGATTGGGTAAGCATTTTCGCTTCGCTCGTAATGACAGTTCCCAAAGAGCAACCGTGAATTTCAAACGCCCCAAACGCCCCTTGTAACAGCGCCTTTTTTCCCTTTCCCGGTGTTTGTCTATGTATAGGCTTCCGAAGGGCCTACGATAAAGGAACCCAAACTTTTCGGGAACTTTCCGTTTCAGCCGGGGGAAATACTGACGGAAACGAGATCGGGTTCACCACTGAGGTGGAGTTGCTGACCGACCGAACCGACGAACAGCTACTTGTGCAAGCGCTGGCCGGAAACGAAGATGCCTTCACCGCCCTCTACCGCCGGCGGCAGGGCCCCATCTTCCGTTTCGCCTTGCACATGAGCGGTTCGTCGCTCATTGCCGAGGAGGTAACTCAGGATGTTTTCATGTTCCTGATCCAGCGGGGCCACCATTTCGACCCGTCTCGCGCCGCGCTGGGCGCCTACCTGTTCGGGGTGGCCCGCAACTTCGTGCGGCGGGCGCTGGAGCGCAACTATTCGGAGACCGCGTTGAGCAGTCCGCTGGATGACGAAGCGCAGTCCTTGACGGTCAAGAGCGATCCCGGCGAAGGCATCGCCCGGCAACAGACTTCGACTGCGGTGTGGAAGGCCGTGCTTTCTTTGCCGGAGCATTATCGCGAGGCGGTGGTGCTCTGCGATCTCCAGGAGTTGAGTTATGCAGATGCGGCGGAGGCGCTGGGCTGCGCGCTGGGCACCATCCGTTCGCGGCTGCACCGGGCGCACGACATGCTCAGCCGGAAGCTGCAACATTCGGCAGCCGCTGCACCCGGGATATCGAGCGTTACGGCGAGGTGCATGTCATGACGTGCCGTGAATTCGAACATCGGGCTACCTCTCTGACTTTGTGGGAGCTGTCGCAGGCGCAGGACCAGCAGATCGTGGACCATGCGGGCGAGTGCCAGAAATGCGCAGCCTGGTTGCAACAGCAGCGAACTCTCGCGGCTTCCATGCAAACGCTGCAAACGCGCACCGCCGCCTGCGCGGCTGGCCCCGATGTGGAACAGGCACTGCTCCGGGCATTCCGCCAAGGTACCTTCCGGCCTGCAAAGTCGGAGATGGCGCACCAGTTCACTCCAATCGCCATGCGGCTCAGCCGGTTCTTCGAAGTTGGGGCGTATGTGGCCGTTGCGGCAGCCATCGTGGTGGCACTGTTCCTGGGGGTGCGGCTTTTGGAGCGGCGCTCCGTGAACATGCCGATGACGAGCCAAGTGGCACAGCCCAGCGTCAGTGTGCCCAGCGTGGTTGCCGGCAATTCCGAGTCCCAGCCGCACTCGCAGCTACCCGCGGTGTCGCGAAGCAAAGTTAACCGGCCCCCAGCACGGCGCGTTCAGTCTGCAAGCAAGTCGAGTCCGGATACGACTGAGCCGTCGCCGGCCAGTACGGACGCAGACTATGTTGCACTGATGCTGTGCGACCCGCTGAGTTGCTCCAGCGATGCCCAGGTGGTGCGAATGGAACTTCCGAGTCCAGGGATGGCGGCCTCTGGGGATGAACAAGACGCCCAAATGCGGATTGCCGATGTTGTTGTGGGCTACGACGGAGTGGTGCGGGCGGTCCGGATTGTGAACTGAAGGATTAACTAACTAGTCGGTTAAATCGAAATCGAGGATAAAACCATGCGTATTACGAAATCTATGATCCTTTTCAGGGCCGGTAACTGGCTGCTGGTCGGGCTGGCATTAGTTGGGCTGAGCGCATTCGTGGCGGCACAGAGCGAGGCCCCGGCGCCACCGCCGCCTCCGCCGCATGACATGAATGTGATGTTCGGCGGGGGCCCGGGCATGGGTGTCACGATGGGAATGGCTCACGCCGAAATGGAAGAAGGGAAACTGGTCAAGGGTGTGCCCATGAGCGGAGAGATGGTCGTTACCCGCGACCAGGCGCTGGCTGATGGAAACAGCATCCACACCCAAAATCAGACCACGATCTACCGCGACTCCGAGGGCCGGGTGCGCCGTGAGATCCAATTTGAATTGAACACGCCGTCCACCGGCGCGGCCAAGCGAACCATGATTGCGATCACCGATCCGGTCTCGGGACATCGCTACATGCTCAATCCGGGAAACAAGACGGCGCACCAGATGCCGCTTCATCCTGGCAGGCCCGGGCCCGGCGGCCCGGACGCCATGCATGTAAGGATGGATGCAGGCGCCGGCACCGTGGAAGTCATGCGCGACATGCCCGGAAAGGTGTGGATAGGGTCCAATGCCGCCAACCTGAAGACGGAGCAGTTGGGAACCAAGACCATCGATGGACTGCAAGCGGTGGGCACGCGCATGACCCGCACCATTCTCGCCGGCGAGATCGGCAACCGCAATCCCATTGAGGTGGTCACCGAGCGCTGGTATTCCTCCGAACTGCAAATGACGCTGCTCGAGACTCACACCGACCCCATGATGGGAACCATGACGATCAAACTGGTCAACGTCAACCGCGGGGAGCCGGATGCTTCCCTGTTCCAGGTACCCTCCGATTACAAATTAGTCTCCGGCAAGCCGGGTGAACCGCTCTACATGCCGATGCACCCCTAGTCTCTTCGCATTCTGCACGGCGGAGGTCAGAAACAGGCCTCCGCCTTTTCTCTTCCCCGGTTGAGCGGCGCCTCTACCTTACTGCAATCCTAAATCTGGGGGAAGCAATGCCATTCGCGACCACTTCCAGGTAGGATTGTCCGGTTTCCATGTTGGACGGTATATCCACGTGGGTATAGGCCGGGCCAGGGTATCCAACTGCCATGGTGTTATGGTCGTGGGTGCGGCAGTAAAAAACGTGACCCGTGCTCACATTGGTAAGGCGCACGATCGGGTAGTTGGTGGCGGCCTGGGCATCATCTCCGTAGGCAACCGCCTGCGAATAGCCGTTGAACTTATTGCCCATAAGGGCGATGCTGCTCCCGCGGCTGAGCAGCGGCGTGGGCAGAAGGGTCGAGGGGGCCCAATTAGGATTGGCGGTCCCGGTGGGGGTGTAGATCTCAACATCACGGCTGCCATCGGTGTAAAGCACCTGACCGGTGGGCAGCACCAGCATGCGTCCGTACCACGACGAATTGCCCGGAGAGTTGGGGGTGGCCGGAACCGGATTCAAGTTCACGCCGTCCCACTCGAAGAAAACCGTACCATTGCGGAATATGCCCGGGCTGGCACTCACCAGCACATTGCCGTCGGGTAGCAACGCGGCGGGACCGTCGGCGATATCCAATCCATTAGGAAAGTCGGGGCCGGGCGTCCAGCCGCCGGTGCTGGCATTGTAAATGGAGGTATGACCCGCGCCGGCGCCGTTGGCTCCGGTCGCAAAGACGGTGCCATCGGGCCGCAACATCGCCGGACCAACCTCGTAAGAGCCGTGGGAATCCCAGAGTTGCACAATCGTGCTGCCGGCGCTCGTCCAGGCGCCCGTGCTGGGATTGTAGATTTCCGAATTCGTGCCGTTGGGGTCCCCGAGGTTAACGTAGGCATCTACCGTCAGCACCTTCCCCCCGGGCAGCAAGGTCCATCCTTCCTCGTCGTTCTCGTCGAATTTGCCGGTGCCGGTTGCGGTCCAGGTCAGGGTGGCTGCATTGAGCAGGGCCGCCTGACTGGTACAGCAATTGGCCACCATGAATGTCCCGTTGGACAGCACCACGCCGGATGCATCGCCAATGCTGCTCCAGCCGCTGGGTGGATTCACCGGCGTCCACACATTGCCGATCGGGTCATAGATGGCGCCCTTGTTGGTCCAAACATATTGCGCAAAATTCTGTTCTCCGCCCTCCACAATGACCCGGCCGTCGGGTAACACCGCGGAAGCAAAAAATAGCGGACCATAGTCCGATGCCAGCGAGGCAAGCTGGGTCCACGTGCCATTGACGTAGCTGCCGTTAATGTCCGGGGTCAACTTCCACCAATCGGAAAAGCCGTCATTCGGGTCCTCGTGATGGACCATGACCGTGCCGTCGGTGAGCAGCAGGGCGTGACCCGCGGTGAAACTGGGTTGGTGCGCTAAGGGCTGCCACGATTGTGCGCTGGACATGCCTGCGGCAGCCAAAAGCACTCCTGTAGCGAATCCGAGCATTCGCAGAAGCTTCATTGTTCTCCTCAAAGTTCCTTTGGTTGAAGGGGCGGGTTCCGATGCGGACCTGTGACATCTCCGGACGTCCAGGAGGTCAGCTACATCTCGACTCAAGTAAGGCGTTGAAAATTTACTCTGGCGAGCCTGGGGATGTCAATGCAGCGATAGTGGGGGTAACGGGCTACTTTGAATTGAGGCCGGAAGCGCTGGAAGTTCCGGGCCGCTTACGCAGAAATTAGATGTTCAGCTTACGGCGCAGTACGCCAGCGAGGCCGAGGATGCCAGAACCGAACAGCAGAATGCTGCCGGGCTCAGGAGTCGTTCCCGCGGGGGTGCCAAGGATCGTGAACGACTCCGAAGGAACCTGCTGGTATTGCGGGGTTGCCGTGCAGTTACCGCCAATGGGACAAGTAGTGTAGGCCGTCGAACTACCGGTGTTGATGTCCCACGCGTCGAACCCGGTGCCAGCGCTGTCGCTGGCGAACGCCAGGGTCAGGTAGTAGGTTTGGCCGAGAGTCAAGGGGATACCGGGTGTGCCTGCGTGGCTTTCATAAACGTCGTAACCGAAGCCGGCGCCGCAGATGCCGCCATTGTAGGGAGTGCCGTTGGTGCAGAGCAGGGAGCTGTAGAAATCACCGGCCGATGTTAAGGTGCCTCCGAACGGCGTGGTGCCGACGGCCCATTCAAGCCCAGTCGGAACGGTACCTGCAAGTAGCCACTCGCCGAACGTGAAGCCGGTCATGGTGGAGTTAGCTGACACCGTGAAAGAGTTAGACACCTGATAGCCGCTAGCGTTGCCAATGAAATAGGCGTCAGCAGTGCCGTTGATCGGGCCGTTGTTATAGACAAAAGACTGCGCGAAAGCGGGAGTGCTCAACGCTAAACACAGAATTGTGAGTAGTGCCAGCGAAGCGATGCGCATTTTCATGGATCAGGCCCTTCCCGAGCCTAGGGCGGTATTGCACTCCGGAGAAGACGCCAAGTCAAGCGTTATTTCTGGTAGTGTTTCAGTTTCAAACTGAGACACCGCCAAAGCAGCGAGCATTATCGTACCAAGGAGTGGCTGCGCTCTATTCGGTCCACAGGAACGGCATATTGGTGATGTGTCTAACGAGGGAGGGACGACTTTCTTCCTTACTCTTAATGGCGAAAAACATCAGGACTCCCTCATTTATCGTTAACTCCGTCGCGTCTTGGAAGGTCATTGGTTTTTGATCGGGCGGATACAACGTCACACATGGCATTTTTCTCTCCAGATTTAAACTTGACGCGGCAGGTTCGCTGAGGCTCCAAACAAGGTCCATTATTGCAGGCGCTACCCTGAGCGTTTTGTGCGTCTGACAGAAATTATAAAACGTGAACCAGACGGCTGTATGCACATTTCGGATTCGCTCATTTCGTGCTGAATGCATATCTCGCGAGACCTTTTCGGGAAGTTGGTGGGCTGAGGCAAGCAGGGATTCTCCACAAGACTGCAAACAGTTGCGCACCCGGTGTGTCCCCAATTGAAACCACTTCCGCGCAGCACGATTCCATCAGTGCTCCCATTCAGGGAAAGCCTCGTCCAGCAAGGGTTCCAGAGGCACATGCGGGGTCATTCGACAGGGCAAGCCTACTCTCGCTGATGGCCTCCAGTCGCCTATCCATGGCAAACGGAATGCACTATGAAAGGGCACTCTGAGTTTCCCCCGTCAACGAAGAGGCGTACCTCGTCTGGCATAGGGCATCGCTCCGACGGGAGCCAAGGTGCTCGCAGCCAATGTACGAGGTGGATTCGCCATCGCAGGGCGAGGCGGGAGAAACTCGCATGCGCGTCAAACTGGTCAAGCAACATCGCGGTTCGCACGGGCTGCTGCGGAAAATCCTGCAAACCGTTCTGCTGATTGCAATCTCCGGATTGTCGCTGGCTGCGCTTCTGTTCGGCATTCGAAACTCCTCGAGTCAATCCTTGATTGCTGAAATGGCCAGGCACGGTCTGCCGGCGGCGATGAATGGGGCCGAGCTGACCCCGGACTATCGAAGTGGACGCCAGGTATTTCCCTACTCGGTAGTGCCGGGCGGATTGCGAAATCTGCGGGACGCCCAGGACTCGATCGATTCAGACCCGGCGGTGGCGCTGCACTACCGCGGTCTCCACATTGAGAACCTGGTGCTGCGACGAACTGCCGCAGCCATGGACGTGTTTGTTTCCTACCGCGTGCAGAATGCGATCTATTGGACGAGCCACAGAATCCACATGGCCAAGGGAGAGCTGGTATTGGTGGACGGCAAGAACCTGGTCCGCGCCCGTTGTGGCAACCGCATCGCCTTCGAGCTGCCTCCCGAGGCGCCAAAGGCGCCTCCCCTTGAACCCCCGCCGGAGATCTTCGAGTACGGACTTCCACCCTCGTTCACCCCGAGCGAGCCGTTGCTCACCCCCGGGGCCCGACTACTGGCCTCCGCTATGGGTTGCGCCGGTGCCATGCTGCGCCGGATACGTTGGCGGGCCGGTCAATCCAATCGCCACCACGCCTGAACCATCCACGCTCCTGCTGCTGGGGGCGGGCATTTCGGTGTTGCTAATGCGCATGAAGTTCGGGCGGCGGCAAAAGTAAGCTCGGGAATCCAGCTAAGCCACTATTATGTTCTTTGCAGTGTACCTTCGGGTGGCAGCGGTAGTCTCACGAATACGCTCGACGAATGGAGGCTTAGGCACATGCGGCTGTCCCGCACCCTGGCATTGATCTACTGTGCGGGATTTCTGCGTTCCCTGGGCGTTGGCTTACTGGGCGTCATTTTAGCCGTGTATCTTTCGCGCGCTGGCGTGGGCACGACGCGTATCGGAGTCGTAATCGGGGTCGGTTTATTGGGAGCTTGTGCGGCAACCGCGTGGGTGACCTGGGCAGGTGTCCGTATTGGTTGCCGCGGCACACTGGTCACGCTCTCTCTGCTTGCAGTTGCAGGCGGCGTTGCCCTTGCGATTCTTCCTTCGTATCCAATTCTGCTCATCCTTATCTTCGTGGGAATGGTGAACGGAATGGGGACCGACCGGAGCGCGGCATTCGCCCTGGAGCAGGCGATTATTCCCGGCCTTATCGGCGAGCGCAGCCGGACGTGGGCGTTGTCCTGGTACAACGTCCTGCTCGACAGTGGCGGAGCAATCGGCGCTTTGGGCGCTGTCCTTCCATTGGCGGTCGGCGCCTGGGCCCACATCGACCTGCTGGCAGCATACCGCTACGTTTTTCTGGGGTACGCCGCGGTCCATGTCGTGACTGCCTTTTTGTATCTCACGCTTCCGACCGACAACCAATTACTGGGATCTTCGGGGCCTGCGAGTCGGGAACTTGCCCCATCGTTGCAATCTCGAAAAACCGTGCACGGCATCGCACGGTTGTTTGCGATTGACGCATTTGGTGGAGGACTTCTGTCCGACGCGCTTGTTTCCTACTGGTTCTTCCACCGTTTCGGCATGGCCGAGCAGTCGCTCGGCATCCTGTTCTTCACAGTTCATATCCTGAACGCCATGTCGCATGTCGGGGCCGCCTGGATCGCGCAGCGAATCGGACTGGTGAACACGATGGTGTTCACGCATTTGCCGTCGAGCGTGTTCCTGCTCCTGGTGCCGCTGGCGTCCACTCCGAAATGGGCAATCGCGCTATTTCTTCTCCGAGAGACCTTCGTTGAGATGGACGTGCCCACGCGTCAGTCTTACGTCGCCGCCCTGGTAAAGCCACATGAACGTCCGTACGCCAGCGGGTTCACCAACATTACCCGCACCGGAGCGTGGGCGGCAGCCTCGTCGCTTTCCGGACTCATCATGCAGCGACTCGCATTCTCCGCTCCGTTGGTGATCGGCGGCACGCTGAAAATCGCGTATGACCTGCTGCTTTACCGCAATTTTCGCCATCTGAAGCCGCCAGAAGAGCACTGACATCTCGAAGATTTCAGCGGCGAGAGGAAGGCGACAGCGCAGAAGAGGTCAAGCTCCCTGATAATGTGCGCGTATTTCGGGTTAACGTGTGAACATAGGCGCCGTGGGACGTCCCACGTGTGTGCGTCGCTGCCACGGACAGCCACTTAAACTCCCGCAGCGTGAAAGCCAATCCGCCGGCCAGCAATACAAAGACGAAGGCCACAACCAGCGACAGCACCACCGTCCTCAGCTCCGCACTACCTTCGGGCTGCCCTGGCCCGGCCGGCATGTTTTCCGCCAACAACGATGCACTTGGCGAGGCGCTGCCTCCGCTGGGCGGGCCGCTGCCTTGCTCCTGTTGCAACAACGCGATTGCCGGTTCGGAACGTGCTTTTTCGGAGGGCGGATAACGCGTCAAGTAGAGATAAGCATCTGCGGCTTCTTCCGCGCTCAGGTAGTAGAAGACCGGCATTCTGCCACGGCACAGCAAGGGCGGCGTGCCCATCAGAATGGGTGCTCCCGCTGTCACCTTTTGAATGAACTCGGGTTGGCTCTTGCGCGTGGTCAGAGTATTGAGCGGTGGAATTGCGCCGTCCAGCAACTGCTGAGGACCGGGATCAGGGCCCACCGCGCTGTGGCAGGTGTGGCAAGTGGATTTCACAACCAGTTCGCCAATGCGATTTGCCGATTCTCTTACGGTGGACTGCTCCTTCTCTGCTCCCGGGACGCCAGCCAGTTGCTTCAGATACGCGACCAGCGAGCGGACCTCGGTTTCGCTCAGGTGGGAAAACGACGGCATGTTCTCTCCCCCGTTGTGCAGTCTCTGTAGCAGCGCCTGACTTGACTGCTGTGCGAGTTTGGCAGCGTCGGCGCGGCGGATGTCCATGCCGGTGTTCTTCATTCGCTCCATCACCAGGGCCGCGGAGGTCGAACGAACTGGATTGATCACTGAGTTGATTTCCGGCGGAGCTCCCGCGCCAGATTCGCCGTGGCATCCCTGGCAATTCAGACGGTACAGGTCCGACCCTTTCAGAGCGGCTTGCGCGGGGGCTTCCTGCATGACTCCGACCCGGCGCGGCATGATCTCGCTTCCCGGGGCTGGCCCTAAGTGCCCGGTTTTCCCCATGCTGGTTTCACTAAAAGGTCTGTTCAGATGAGCGAGCCAGCTTTCTCCCGTCACCGGCGTTACTGCTGGGTTCGTGGAGCCTATCTGGATACGAGACCCTTCGTCCGTGACCATTTTGGATCCGGCGAAACTACTACAGCCACTCAACAGCAGTGCTGCGATGGTCAGGCATTTTCGGATCTCGATAAATCGATTCATTACGCCCTCGACATGCAGACAGGATGTCTACCTGCATGCGAGGGTACGATTACGGGCTTATGCAGTTGTCAGGGGAAGGTGAGAACGATGTGAAACATTAGAGACAAGGTCACCGAGACGGACAGTTTCTTTGCAGACCTGAGAGGCTGCTGAACCTGTCACTTTGCGACTACAAGTCCGCTATCGACAATTGGGCAAGCCAAATCGATCTTTGCCAACTAGAACCCAGGTGGCCGCTCGCCGGCCACCCCGAACGCGTTTTCCAGCGCAAGGCCGGCGCGCCCCAAAGTGCCCTCGTCAAAAAGCCGCCCGATCAAGGTGACGCCATGCGGCACTCGTCGCGGTGGCGAGAACTTGGGCAGCGGATGGGCGGGATCGGGCGCCCAGTCGCTGCGTGCGTCGGACACTTCGACAAACCCCGCGCGCAGGGTGAGCGAGGGATGCCCGGTGAAGTTGGTAATGGTAAGCATCTCGTCGCGCAGCGACGGCACCAGGAGCAGGTCCACCTGGGAGAAAACGCGCTCCATCTCCATGGCCACCTTGCGCCGTAGCCGGTCCGCTTGGACGAAGTCCACGGCCGAAAGAAATCGCGACTGGCGGAAAGTGTTGGGCCAGGCGTCGGGCACCTGCATCTTGAGTTGGTTCAGTCCGCCGCTGAGCGTCAGTTCCTCGAAAGCGGCAGCGGCTTCGGCGAAGAGAATCAGAAAGAGCGAATCATAGGGCCAGTCGGGAATCGCGACCTCAACCGGTTCCATGCCCACCTTCTTGACGGCCTCCAGCGCGGCGCGGTCCACGTCGGTGGCTGGATTCTGCTTCATCCAGCCGGGGAAATAGCCCACGCGCAGTCCATGCACACTCGCATCTGCATTGAAATTGAGCTTGCTGGGTACGCTTGACACGTCGCCCGCATCGGGGCCGGAGATGGCGTTCAGCACAAGCATGGTGTCCTCGACGCTGCGCGCCATGGGGCCCAGTTTGTCCAGCGACCAGCAGAGCGTCATGGCGCCGGTGCGCGCAACCCGACCGAAGGTTGGTCGCAGTCCAGTGACTCCGCAACGCATGGAGGGACTGACGATGCTGCCGCCGGTTTCGCTCCCCATTGCGAAGCCCACCAATCCCGCTGCCGTGGCCGCGCCCGGGCCGGCACTGGAGCCCGACGAGCCTTCCTCCAGCAACCACGGATTCATGGTCTGGCCCCCGAACCAGATGTCATTGAGCGCCAGCGCACCCAAGCTCAGCTTGGCCACCAGCACCGCACCCGCATCGTTAAGACGTTTGACGACGACCGCGTCCGTGGTGGGAATGCGATTGCGAAACGGCTCGGCGCCATAGGTGGTGGGAATGCCCGCGGTGTCGAGAAGGTCCTTGGCGCCCCAGGGGATGCCGTGCAGCGGTCCGCGATACTTGCCCGCCGCGATCTCCCGATCAGCGTTCCTGGCTTGGGCGAGCGCCAGTTCTCTGGTGAGCGTGATGACGCAACGCAGCTTGGGATTGAACTGCTCCAGACGCCCGAGGTAGAGGCGAGTGAGTCGCTCGGAGGTGAGCTTTCGTTGCTGGATCCAGAGTGAGAGTTGGGTTACGGGCGCGAAAGCAATGTCTTCATCACGGGTGGGCAACGGCCCGGGATCGGTCTTGCTCCTCACAAACTGCTGGCTCGCCGAAGCGGTCTTCTCGCCGGGCAGCACCGGGTTCCAGCGCGTCGCGGGCGCAAGCGTGGACTCCAGCGCCACCTTGTGCGGCCCCATCCTTCTTTCATAGAGCGGCGCCATGGCACGACGCCAGTTGCCGGCGGCCAAGGCGAGATCCTCGGCACTTAATTCCACTTCCACCAACTTTTCAGCCTGGGCAAAGGTGGCAGGCGACACCTCAGGCCCAACCGGCGGTGCAGTGCCAAAGGCAGGAGGTGCGCCCGGCGGCAGCTCAGCAGGGTTTTGGGTTTGACTGTAAGACGCGACCGCCGCCCCTAACAGAGCAAGCGGTGCATGGGTCAAGAATTGTCTGCGCGATTTCGACATGGTGTCTCCTAAAGCGAATCATCCCCAAGTCTAGTACCGAGGTGCACTTGGCAAGATACACCATGGCAAACAACCGGAAGCGCCGCCGCCGCCGCATAACGCCAGAGCGATTCGTTTATGAGCAGCGGACGCCGCAGCGCCGCTCTACCCGTACTCGCCGACCCACACTGCTCTGAGACCGCTGCCAGGTTAGTGGTCAGCAATGAAGCGGCTGCGGTACTGCTTGGGAGCAACCCCGAACTGCTGCACAAACGCGCGCCGGAAGCTGTCTGGATCACGAAAACCCACGGAATCGGCGATGTTTTCAACCGTGCAACCGGCGGCAGACAGCCGTTTGCGCGCTTCATCGAGCCGCAGTCGTTGTACGAACGCCGCCGGAGTGCTGTTGAATTCGCCCTTGAAGCGGCGGGTAAACTGCCGCGGGCAGAGATTGATGCGCTCGGCCAACGCTTCCACGGAGAGGTTCTTATCGAGGTGTCCCATTATCCAGGCCGCGAGATCGGCGAAACGACTGGTGGACTCGACCTGAAATTTCAAGGGCTCGGAATATTGCTCCTGCCCCCCGGGCGCTTCACGTACACCACCAGTTCGCGAGCTACCGAGAGGGCCACCGGCGCACCGAAATCCTCTTCGATGAGCGCCAGCGCCAGATCGATTCCCGCGGTGATCCCCGCCGAGGTGTAGAACTTTCCGTCGCGAACGTACAGCGCGTTGGCATCGACTTTCAACTTGGGATAACGGGCAGCCAGGTCGGCGGAGAATTTCCAGTGGGTGGTGACCTTGCGGCCGTTGAGTAGCCCCGTCGGCGCCACTCCATAAATCCCGGTGCAGACTGAGGCAATCCGGCGGATACGGTGCTGGTGCCGGCTGATCCAGTTCGCCAGCTTCTGGCCAGCAGCCGAGGTCCGCATTCCACTGCCCCCCGGAATGAGCAACGTGTCCAGGTGACGCAGCGAGCTCAGAAAGCACGTCGCGGTCATGCGCAACCCCGACTCCGAACAGAATGTCTTAGCGCCCAGAGCTGCGATGGTTACTTTGTAGCAAGGCTGCCGCTTTCCTCGCGAGTCTTCGATATAAGCGCTGCTGAACGCTTCCAGGGGGCCGGCCAAATCGAGCGATGTGATGTTGTCGTAGCCGACGATGACGATGTGCTTGGGTGTCATAGCGCGTGGTCCAGAATAGCGGGTCAAGGGAAATGTCCGATATGACATTCACCGGGCAATTCAGGACATCATGGTTGCGATAATTCGGAATGTCTCAAATCACCGGATCAATGTCATTTCAGACTTGTCATTCTGCGCTTATTCTGCTCCTATGGCAAGCACTTTCCACCCCAATTCGCGCAAAACCGGCGCGAATTGGAGGCCCCGCTTGCAGAGGAGAATTGTTATGACAAGAACCAAGAAGCTGCTCTGGATCGCCGTGGTCGTGGTTGCAGTGCTGGATTTCGCCGTCTACATGAGCCGGGCCGCCAAGGCGCCGGTTGCCGCTTCCACGGCACCGAGCACGTCGCGGAAGCCGCCCGCCAAGGGGCAAATCAATGTCGCATTCATCATCTCCGAGGGCGCCAATGTCATGGACATTGCGGGCGCTTGGGAAGTGTTCGGCGACGCTATGCTCACGTCCAAAGGAAAGCCCTGGCATCAGACCGACGGCGACGACATGGTGATGCCGTTCAACCCCTACACGGTTTCCGATTCGCTGAAACCCGTGAACGCTGGCAACGGGCTCACGATCGTTCCCAACTATAGCTTTGAGACTGCGCCCAAACCTCAGATCATTGTGATTCCGGCACAGGGAGGCCGCAGCGATGCACAAAAAGCATGGTTGCTGGCGAATTCGGCGACCGCCGACGTCACCATGTCGGTGTGCACCGGCGCCTCGATGCTCGCCAAGTATGGCCTGCTCGACGGCCTGACCGCCACCACCCACCACATGTACGCGGCGGACATGCAGAAGCATTACCCCGCTGTGCACTTCGTGAGCGGAACCCGGTTCGTCGAGAACGGCAAGGTCGCCACGGCAGGCGGCTTGACCTCGGGCATTGACCTTGCTTTGCATGTTGTGGAGCGGTATTACGGACGAGAGGTCGCGCAGGTCACCGCCGACTATCTGGAGTATGGCGGCGAACTGTGGAAGAGCCCAGAATTCACGCAAGTCAAACCTGTTGTTGCCGCCAAGTAACGCCACACTACAGGGTCGTCTTGCGATTGCCTGACAAAAACTTACGTGGAGGTCGGCAACCCGGAGAGCGCCGGGATAAACCGGCATGTTGTAGGGGATGAAAGAGCCCTACAGGAAAGGAAAGCAGCGAATCCATCCTGGCCTCGAGTCTTGCAGGCGATATCGCGAGGTGTCGTCTGAAGCGTAGACAGAGGTATCGGTGGGCCGGGCTATTGAGCTTCGAAAAGCCGATGGATCAGGATGCCGACTCCGTTCCGGTAGGGAGGAAGGCAACACGGCAACCACGTTATCGCGAGTGGTCGTTCGATCCTGCGTAGTCTAAGAACCCGCGCACGCTGAGAAACAACATGCACGAGAACCGGGAGATCTCCTGCACGTCTTGGTCGAGCGATCAAGACCGGTCCGCGAAGGCCATAAACCGAACTGCGGACGTGAACGTACAGGAGAAGTCGGACTGTGCCGTAGTACCCGTGAACCAGCCGAACAAGGAAGGGCAACCTTCCGCGGAGGTCGGGGAGGGAAGGGCACAGACTGAGGAGAACATCGTTCAACCTCACATGCGTCCGACACAGAGCGGGAAACGCATGTCCCAGGGATTGCACGGTGTGCGGCAAGCAGCAAGAGGAAGGAAGCAGGAACGGCTCACCGCCCTGCTCCACCACCTGAGCGTTGGATTACTCCGGGACAGCTTCTACGCTCTTCAGCGTAAAGCTTCGCCGGGAGTCGATGGCGTGAGGTGGCAGGAGTATGAAACCGGACTGGAGGATCGACTCGTCGATTTGCACAGCCGGGTGCACCGTGGAGCGTATCGAGCCCAACCCTCAAGACGAGTCTATATACCGAAGGCCGATGGACGGCAACGCCCGTTGGGCATCGCGGCGCTGGAGGACAAAATCGTCCAACAGGCTGTGGTGACGATTCTCAACCAGATTTATGAGGTCGACTTCAAAGGCTTTTCCTACGGGTTCCGGCCCGGCCGCAGCCCGCATCAAGCGCTGGACGCGCTGACGGCGGGCATCCAATGGAAGCGAGTGAACTGGGTGCTCGACGCGGACATTCGTGGCTTCTTCGACAACATGAGCCACGAGTGGACCATGAAGTTCATTGAGCATCGTGTGGGCGATCCCCGAATACTTCGCCTGATCCAGAAATGGCTGAAGGCTGGAGTTTCGGAAGATGGCCAGTGGTCGGAGACGAAGCTAGGTACGCCGCAGGGAGCCGTGGTTTCGCCGCTGCTTGCTAACGTGTACCTGCATTATGGTGCGCCAGGATAAACCTGGTGCTTCCAGCGGGTGAAATTCCCGCCCCGTCAAGAGGTGCAGCCGCCTCACCGGGAATCGAGTCTTGGGTCTGAGGAGGTAACGAATTGGACTAAGCGTAGACAGAGCGACGCGCGGGCCGGAACGAAAGTAAAAGCGATTGAGCCTCGTTAAGTACTTAACCGCAGGCCGACAGCATCGTAGTGGCTGGGAGGCACCAGTAGGCACACCGTAAACGGCGAGGTGGCCGGAGACTGCGGCGGGGTCAGTGAGCACGGCACGTTCGGATAAGGAAGCATCAAGGGACCTGGGAGATCCACTGTGGTCTTGGTCCGCAACAAAACGGATCGAGTATGCCGGACGATATGGATTATTCCTGAGAAAGGCAAATGCTACAGTGCGAAGTCGGATTCGCTGGTAGTACTCCGAGCGCGGGAAAGCCGCGTACATGGGGAAGCGGCGAAGCAGATGAAGCCTGACTTTAAGGAAACATCACCTGCACACACGGAGGCAGGAATCTGGTGTCAACAGAACTGAGTCAGATAACTAAGAAGGCGAAGTTAGACCGCAAGGTTCGGTTTACCTCATTGGCGCACTTGCTTACACCGGATTTTCTCAAGGAAACTTGGGGGAAGATGAACCGGCGTGCGGCAGGCGGAGTCGATGGGAAGAGTGCCGAGCAGTTTGGAAGCGAGCTGGAAATGCAAGTCGAGGCGATCTGCGCACAGCTGAAGAAGCGTACCTACCATGCACCGCCGGTCCGAAGAGTTGAAATACCCAAAGGGCCGGGCAAAATCGGGACACGACCGTTAGGAATTCCAACGGCGGCGGACCGACTGCTTCAGCGGGCGGTAGCGCGCGTCCTGGAGGCTGTGTTTGAAGCAGATTTTCTGGATTGCAGTTACGGCTTTAGACCTGGCCGAAATCCTCATCACGCGTTGCAAGCTCTTCGGGTGCAAATCGTGACGAAGAAGGTAGGGCAGGTGTTCGAAGCCGACATCCGCAGCTATTTCACTCGCATTAATCATCAGTGGCTACGCAAGATGGTAGCTCACCGCATCGCTGACCCAGTGATTCTGAGCCTGATCGGGAAATGGCTCAACGCTGGAGCGATGCAAGATGGGGTTGTCATCTACGCAGAAGAAGGTACTCCTCAGGGCGGTCCGATCTCACCCGTTTTGAGTAACCTTTATCTTCACTTTGTTCTCGACCTGTGGTTTGAAAAGAAGATCAAACCGCATTGCAGGGGCGAAGCGAATCTGCTGCGTTTTGCTGATGATTTTGTGGTGACCTTCCAGTTCCGGGAGGACGTGGACCGCTTCCAGCAGAAAGTGCGGGAACGGTTCGCTGAATTCGGGCTGGAGCTGGCCGAGGAAAAGACTCGGCGCATACTCTTTGGGCGATTCGCAGGCACAACCTGTCTGCGGCACGGACTGGGAAGGCCCGAAACCTTCGAGTTTCTGGGCTTCAAGCATGTCTGTGGGGTTGATCGAACGGGGAGATTTGCTCTGATTCGTATCCCGAGCGTAAAGAGTTGCCGGAAGTTCCTAGCCCGTACACGGGAATGGATCCTTCATAACAGGCACTGGCGACGATGGGAACAACAACAGCATTTGAAAAGGATGTTGATGGGCTTCTATCAGTACTTTGGGTTGCACCACTGCGAGCGCAAACTCAACTGGGTGCGGCAACAGGTACAGCGGCAGTGGATAAGCGCCTTGAATCGTCGCGGTCAAAGACGTAAGACGAACTGGACGCGGCTGAAGGATCAACCGTGGTTCGAGCTGCCGTTTGCTCGAAACCTACACCCTATGGTCTGAAAATAGCTTGCTTTAGCCAATGTCATCTGGGGAGCCCGGTGCGGGAAATCTGCACGCCGGGTTCTGCTTGGGGAGACGAGCTCAAGTGGCCATGCCTACTCGGTGAGGCGCCGGCGCGAAAGCGCAAGTTGGCGTGAGGCTCCGCACAGGCTACCGCCGTCAAGACTCGTCTCTACCATCCTGTTCGACCTATGGGTTGAGGTCTGGCGCAAGAAAGTGGCGAAGGGCGATGTGATTGTCGTCCGATACGCCGATGATCTTGTGCTGGGCTTTCAATACCGGACGGATGCCGAGCGGTTCCTGCAAGCGTTTCGGGAGCGGCTGGCAAAGTTCGGTTTGGAATTACATACGGACAAGACACGACTGATCGAGTTCGGGCGGTTCGCCGCTCGCAACCGGAAGCAGCATGGAGAGGGAAAACCTGAAACCTTCACGTTTCTGGGTTTCACCCACTTCTGTGGGCAGCGCATCAGCGACGGAGCTTTCATCGTCTGGCGGATTACGGCGAAGAAGCGGATGGTTGCGAGGCTTAAAGCCATCAAGGCTGAGCTGCAACGCCGGAAGCATCATCGCACGACCGAGGTCGGTGCATGGCTTCGCAAGGTTGTGCAGGGCTACTACCAATACCATGCCGTTCCGGGTAACTCGACGCAGTTGCGCATCTTCTGCCGGCGCATTGGCTGGCTGTGGCGGAGTGTCCTAATCCGTCGCAGTCAGCGGGCACAGGTGCGGTGGGATCGTCTAACCCCTCTCTTGACCCGGTGGATTCCTCAACCCCGCATTCTGCACCCTTACCCTGACGCACGCTTCGCCGCCACTCATCCTCGGTAAGAGCCGTATGCGTAAACGCGCTTGTACGGATCTGTGCGGGGGGCGATCAGCGATGGTCGTCCCTACCGCGACAACTGAGTTCAGGAGGGGGACGGGATTTGCCTTGAGGAACTAGTCCAGTGGCGAGGTGATCAGAGTTCGGCGCCGGTTCATCGCCATCGGTGACGCTGCAACTTTCTCAAGTCGATACTCAAGGTGTAATCACCGCTTACTGCAATGGTTAGATGGTGAGCGCGGAAGGAATCGAACCTTCAACCTACTGATTAAGAGTCAGTTGCTCTGCCAATTGAGCTACGCGCCCGACGTGGTTTACAAGCAGAATCAATAACTAGAGCGGACTCCACCGTGCAATCCCGTAACTCGCCGAAGCAAGTGGCCCTACTTCGTACCCTACACGCAGCATGGGCCCTGAAAATTGAGCGATGGAGCGAAGTCAGTATAACAGAGGTCGCCGAACAATAATGTCATGGGATGGAACAGTTGGACAGCAGGCCAGCGGGTACATCACCGCCGATCAAAAGATGGCCCTGCACCGTGTCTGTCTTGCTGCTACTCTCGCAGCGACCGGTCTGGTTCCTTGTTCTGGATCCTAATCGTGTATCACTGCAAGAGCGGCAGGGCGCCCGCCTACTGAGCTTTTTTGCTGGAAAGCGATCGAACGTAGTTGATCAAGTTCCAGAGTTCATCTGGCTTCAATCGGATGGGTTCGGCCGGCATGTGATCATGGCCATTCTTGAGTATGTAAAACAGCTCTCCGTCGGTTTTGTCCTGCAAAGTCGCCGGATCGCGGAAGTCGCCAATCTTGAATTTCTCAGCGACCGCCACGTCACCTTTGCCATCGCCGCTCGCTCCGTGGCACATGGCGCAATCGTATCCATAATATTTCTTTCCTTGAGCGATCGACTCGTGACTTGGCTGAACCGGATTGGCTTGCTGCACTGCGTCGGCAGGAATTGTGGACGAGCGCGGCGTCGCAGCTTTAGGGGCAGTCGGGCTCTCCTGGGCTATGGCAGCGAACCCGCAGAGCAGCAGCAGCAGAAGAACCACAAAGGGCTTCAGCACGATGGCCTCCTTGTTCCCGGCACATATCGGACAACAAACTGTATGGAATTATCAACTTTCTGAGACGAGTATTCGGTGACTTGGCTCGCATTGCGATGTGACCTCCGCGGGCCGCTGCTACCCGTAAGGCAACGACCTAGCGAAAAGCGATCGGAGTTTGATCCATCCGGCCAGTCATTTGCAACGCTTGTGGAGCGACGACGTTGCATCCCCTGGCTGCCAGGGGGTTAGCGGCCTATGTGCCGGCCAGTTTTTGAATGGCGGGCAGGTTCTGGATCAGCAGGGTCGAACCATGGATCTCGGCAATGTGCTGCTTGCGAAAATTGGCGAGAGTACGCGTAACGGTCTCACGTGACATGCCGATGATTTGCCCGATCTCATCGTGGGTCAACGCCACCTTGATACCGTGAGCAGTGGTCATTCCGGAGTCCCCGTGCGACCAATCCAGCATTAGACGGGCGATGCGCTCCGGGGCTGAGCGCATTGCGAAGGAGCGAAGCTGTTGGTACGCCTGCTGGCACTCGCGGCTTAAATGGATTGCCGCCTGCATGGAGGCGGCACGGTGTTCTTTGAGAAACTGGAGGAATTCGGCTTGTTTTACAAAGTTAAGCTGGCACGGCTGGCCGGTCTCGGCAGTCGTATCGTACGGAGTTCCAGAGACGGTTGCATTCAGCCCTAACACCGCGCCCGGCTTGGCAATCTTGAGTATCAGTATCTGGCCTTCGCTCGAAGTGGCCGACAACTTCACGCGGCCTTTGCACAGAATATAAATACCCCGGCATGCTTGACCTTCGACAAACAGAGTTGCGCCCGCCGGATACGCCAGGGTGAACTTTATCTTTTGAAAGGCCTCCATTTCCGGCTTAGGCAAACGGCAGAAAAATCCCTTGGAACACAGGTTGCAGGAGAGACAGTTTTCTACCAGTTCCATCCCGTACGGTGCGTGCATGGTCACCCTCCTTGTCGCCGGCCCGTCTTGCTGGAGAACCCCTGGCAGTGGATGAAGGGGAATTGACTTTGCTTATTAACGGCCGACTGCCAGGGATTGATTATTGGGGAACGATACGTTGTTCGACCGGGGGGCAGTCTGTTCAATATTGCTCACATTGTCATTTATTGCAGGGGCGAGTCCGAGTGCCCAACAGAGAACTACAGGGGCCGGGACGTGTCCGCCGAGAGCTTATTCGATTTGCACCAGCTGGCCGGTACCCACCGACGACTGCGGAGTCTGAAGGGTTTGGGGCGCGCGCCAGAAATCCATATACGACACCTGATGCACGCACGAGACGGTGCAATGTGGGGCGCAACTCTTTTCCGTGAGGAACTCGCGCCGGATATCGGTAACGGAATAGCGCTCCAGCGGAATGGCGGGATAGCCGCGTTGCTGCGAACAGTAGTGCACCAAACCATCCTCGCAGATGTAGAGGTAGCGCGCTCCCGCACGGCAGCGCCAGTGGTTCGGCGTGCCGTTGGCGATGTTGTTCTGGAACCAGTTGAAGCGCGCGTAGTGGTGCTTCTCCAGTGCCTTCATCTTCAGGAACACCTCGCGCTCGACCTGGTTGAGCGGCTGGAGCTGTCCTTCGCCATCGTGAATGATGCCGATGGTGGAAGTGAAACCGAGCTGCACGGCCCGTCTGCCCACCACCAGCGCATCGTGGGGATTGTGAGTGCCCGCGCCCACCACCGAATTGATGTTGACGTGAAAGTCAGCATGTTCGGCGAGCAGTTGCAATTTCTTATCCAGCACCTTCAGGGACTTTTTCGAGACATCGTCGGGCATCACGTTATCGATGCTGATCTGTAGATGGTCAAGGCCGGCGCGGTTCAGGCGCTGAATGCGGTCCGCGGTGAGCAGATAACCGTTGGTGATCAAGCCCGACAGTATGGGATAGGTGCGGATGTGGGCGATGATGTCGTCGAGTTGCGGGTGCAACAAAGGCTCGCCCCCGCTGAGCGTGACAATGGTGGTTCCCAGGCGCGCCAGTTGATCGACGCGGTGCTTCATGATGTCCAGAGCGACCGGCTTGGAAAAATCGTCGTACTCGTTGCAATACTCACAGGCGAGGTTGCAGCGGCGAATGGGGATGATATGCGCCAGCACCGGGTGGTCGGTTGAGGCCAGCCCTTTGGCGATCATCTTTAATTCGCGAAGCCGGCGCTTGAAGGCAAGCACGCGCCGCCGCACCCCTGATGACGATTTCGGCATACTATGCTTTTTCTATTACAACATACCCAATACCCGGCTTGGGAAGTGCTTGCCCTTGTTCGGGGAATTTCCGCCAGCGAGTGGGGTCAGATGGCATCCAGGCGGTTGGCGGGCTGGCTCGTTTAGGCGCTGAACAGCTGCAAGCCGGCAACCTGTTCCTCGCATCGCTGCTGGTTTATAATCTAAAGATTCTCAGCTATCCACTCTGGAGTTCCTAAAGCATGATTCGATTTCTGCAAACTCCCGGCCCGATCAAGAAAATTGTGCTGGGCGGCATCCTTCTGGTCATCTGCGTGATGATGGTAATCACCCTCATTCCGGGTGGCGGCTTCCTCAACGAAATGTTCGGCGGCAGCGTTACGCAAAGCGGGGTATTGGCAAAAGTTGGCAATCAGGAGGTCAGCTTGCAAGAGGTATCGCAGCAGGCCCGCCTCATCGGCCGCCAGCAGTTCAAGGGGCAATCCGTGCCTCCCGCGCTCATGCCCTATCTGATGCAGCGGGCAGCGCAAAGCTTGATCACACAAAAGGCGCTGGTCTATGAAGCCGAACGCATGGGTCTGGGTGTCAGCGACGAGGAACTCCGCAGTTATCTGCACCAGGGGCAAATGGGACAGATGATTTTTCCCGGAGGAAACTTCATTGGTCAGCGGGCCTACGAAGACTTCATTCAGAACCAGTTCAGCATGGGCGTGCAGCAGTTCGAGCAAGAAGTGAAGTCGGAAATTGTACAGCGGAAACTGTCGGCCCTCATCAACGGCGCAGTCTCCGTCAGCGACAAGGACATCGCCCAGCAAGTGCAGAAGCAGGGCGTGAAGGTGAAGTTCGACTACGCCGTGCTGACGCTGGACGACGTGAAGAAACAAATCAAGCCGACCGATGCCGAGCTGAAGGCATTTTACGAGCAGAACAAACAGCAGTACGTGAATTCCATTCCGGAGAAGCGCAAGGCGCGCTACATTCTGATCGACACCGCCAAACTGGCGGACAAGATTTCGCTCAGCCAGGCACAGGTACAGCAGTACTACAGCCAGCACCAGGACGAGTACCGCATTCCGGAGACGGTGACGGTCCGCCACATCCTGATCAAGACCCCGACGCCCGATGCTGATGGCAAGGTTGATCAGAAGGGCGTGGACACGGCGCGGGCGAAGGCGGACGACATTGAGAAGCAGTTGAAGAGCGGGGCCAACTTCGCCGATCTGGCCAAGAAAAACTCCGAAGACCCGGGCAGTGCCCAGGAGGGCGGACTGCTGCCGCCCATCACACGCGGCCGCACGGTTCCGGAGTTCGAGCAGGCTGCCTTTAACACGCCGGTTGGCCAGACCACGGGCGTCATCCGCACCAGCTACGGCTTCCATATCATCCGCGTCGAAGCTAAACAGCAGGCGCGGTTGAAGCCCCTCGACGAAGTGAAATCGCAAATTGAGCCGTTGCTTAAGCAGCAGCAGATCTCCGGCCAGGCGCAAAACTTGGCCACTACCGTGCAGACACGGGCCCGCACCGCCGGTCTGGACAAGGCGGCCAGCGAAAAGGGACTGACCATTATCACCACGGATTTCATCTCGCAAACCGATCCTCTTCCCGGCGTCGGTAACGCGAAGGACCTGGACAGTGCGCTGTTCGCCGCCAAGAAGAACGACCCTCCGGGCACGGCGCAGACGTCTCTGGGGTATGCAATTTACCAGGTGACCGACATTCAGCCACCGCAAACCCCTACGTTCGAACAGATCAAGGCACAAGTAGAGCAGCAGTTTAAGGAGCAACGTGCGCAAACTCTGCTGGCGCAAAAGACGCAGGAGCTTTCGGACCGTGCCCACGCGAACCACGACCTGAAAAAGGTGGCCAAAGAGCTGGGCGCAACCGTCAAGACCAGCGATTTAGTGGATGCTGATGCGCAGGTCCCGGAAATTGGTCCCATGAATGGCGCTGCTGCCGTGGCTTTCAGCATGAAGCCAGGCGAGATCAGCGGCCCTTTGCAGGGCGGCCCCAACGGGGTTGTGCTGAACGTGTTGGAAGTTCAGACGCCTTCGCCGGAAGAAGTGAAGCAGAACTGGGACAAGGCCAAGGAGACGCTGCTGCAACAGAAGCGCGGCGAGTTTGAAGGGCTCTACGTACAAGGCCTGCGTGATCGGATGGAGAAGGAAGGGAAGATCAAAATCAACAAGGCGGAGATGGAGCGTCTGTCCAACCTTTCCGAAGGGACGTAACCCAGCCCAGTGGTTTCGAATCTTTGGCCAGCGGAGAGAGTCTGCTGGCCTGCTTTGTCTTGACCAGCCGCAACCGGGATGAATGCCAGCAGCTGGCGACGAGTGTTCACCACGGTTTGTGTAACTCTTGCTCATGCTTTCACAACGCTCATCCGGTATTCTGTTGCACCCCACTGCGCTCCCCTCGCGCGGTGGTATCGGTGATCTAGGCCCGGCGGCGTATGAGTTTGTTGACTGGCTTGCCGCCGCCAAGCAGACCTTGTGGCAGGTCCTTCCGCTTGGCCCGGTGGGACACGGCAACTCACCGTATTCCTGCACTTCTGCATTCGCCGCAAATGTCCTGATGATCAGCCTGGAACGTTTGGCTGATCGTGGCCTCATCGATCGCGAGCGAATCGGGGACGTGTCCGCGATGGATTGTCCGATTGATTTTGACAGCGTGCGCCAGCATAAGCTTCCCCTGTTGCGGGAGGCGGCCATAAACTTCTTGCGGTCGGCGGGGGGCACGGCGCGGGAGCGCTACGACCACTTCTGCCGCGACAATCACTGGTGGCTGGAAGATTACGTGCTGTTTAGCGGCCTGCGCGAACGCTACGGCGATCAGCCCTGGAATAGCTGGCCGGAGGAAATCGTTCGCCGGCGCCCCGATGCCATGGCGAAGCTGCACACGGAGTTACGCGAGCGACTTGACCAGGAGCGCTTCCTGCAGTTCGCGTTCTTCGAGCAGTGGGCGGCCTTGCGTTCCTATTGCTGCGAGCGTGGCATTCGAGTTATTGGCGATGTCGCAATTTTCGTCAGCTACGACAGCGCCGACGTCTGGACTCACCCCGAAATTTTCCGCTTGAAGGACGACCTGTCACCCGAGGTGGTGGCCGGCGTGCCTCCTGATGCCTTTAGCGAAACTGGGCAGCGTTGGGGAAATCCCCTGTACGACTGGGATGCGCTCCGCTCTCGCGGCTACAGTTGGTGGATCAAGCGGATGCGTTGGGCGGTTGAGACTTGCGATATCGTCCGCCTGGATCACTTCCGCGGCTTCGAAGCGTGCTGGGAAATCCCCGCCAATGAGCCGACTGCGGTCCACGGCCGTTGGGTGGCGGGCCCGAATGCCAGCCTGTTCAAAGCACTCAAGAGCGCGCTGGGCAAGTTACCCTTCATTGCCGAAGATCTTGGCTACATCACCCATGAGGTGCACGATCTGCGCAAGAGCCTGGAGATGCCCGGGATGAAGGTCCTGCAGTTCGGCTTCGGAAATCGCGGCGCCCACGTATATCTGCCCCATCGCTTCGAACCCGATGCCGTGGTGTACACCGGTACCCACGACAACGATACGACCGTGGGCTGGTGGAACTCGTGCGCGACCGAAGAGGAGAAGGCAGCGGCGTCCGCCTACCTGGGAATTGGGGAAGATGGAGTGCATTGGGCGTTCATTCGCGCGGCCCTGACTTCGGTGGCAAACCATAGCATGGTTCCCGTTCAGGACGTGCTGGGGCTGGGCAGCGATGCTCGCATGAATGTTCCCAGCCAGATGGCGGGTAACTGGTCGTGGCGATTGCCCCCCGGCGCGTTGACCGCGCCGCTGGCAGAAAAGCTGGCGGCTTTGGTCGAAATCACAGACCGCGACGAATGCGTGAAACAGCCGTCAACGCACGGTGAAAAGAGCGGCGGGAAAGTGGGCGAAGATTTCGCAGCATAGTGAGCACCGCTCCAGCGCCGTAGCCAGGAAATCATCACCTCCGGTGGCGCCAATACCAAATCATTCCAGACCGCGAGCTGTGCGGCCTCCTTTACTTAATCGCGAGTGGCGGCGAGAATAAGAAGTTACCTGATATTTGTTGTTGAGTTTCGTAGCGGCTGCGTTCGTAACCGTCGCTGCGCGGAGCCAAAACGCATCATGTTCCGCTCTTTTACCTGCTCTTGAAAGGATTGGTATGGCCGCCACTGGTGAACTAATTCGCATGATGAACTTCGTGGACGATATTGCGGCGACGCTGCGCCGCATCAACAGCAGCTTTTATCTGCTCAGCGGTGAAGAAAAAAGACGCCTGGCCGAATACATGCGCAACGCCGATCCCAATTTCCTGAACGTCATCGAGATGCTGGAAAAGGGAGATTAGCCGATGGCCGAGGTCCGCACCATCGCCGTGATCGGCGCCGGCATTATGGGCCGCGGTATCGCTCATGCCGCGGCGCTAGGCGGCTATCGCACCATTCTGGAAGATATTCTCCCCACTGCGCTGCGCAAGGCCGAGACGGAGATTCGCGCCAACCTCGACAAGGCGGTTGAAATCGGAAAAGTTACCAAGGGCGCCGCCGACCAAGCTTTTGGCCGTCTGGAATACGCCTCGTCGGTGGAACAGGCCGCGCGCGAAGCTGATCTGGTGATCGAGGCCGTGCCCGAGGAGATGGAATCGAAGATCGAGATCTTCACCCTGCTCGACAAGGTCGGCCGACCCGGTACCATCCTGGCCTCGAACACATCGTCGCTCAGCGTCACGGAAATTTCTTCGGTGACTTATCGCGCGCCGAAATGTGTGGGCATGCACTTCTTCAATCCGGTGCACAAGATGAAGCTGCTGGAGGTGGTGCGCGCACTGGAAACCGATGACGACACGCTAAACGCTGCGGTCGATGTGGGCAAGCACATGGGCAAAGAAGTTGTGGTCATCAAGGAATCGCCGGGCTTCATCACCAGCCGCATCAATGCCATGATCGGCAACGAAGCGTTTTACATGTTGCAGGAGGGCGTTGCTTCCGCGCACGACATCGACAAAGCGCTCAAGCTTGGCTTGAATCATCCCATGGGGCCATTCGAGATGGTCGATCTGGTCGGGCTCGACACTCGTCTGCACATCCTCGAATACCTGCATAAGAGTTTGGGCGAGAAGTATCGTCCCGCGCCGCTGCTGGTGCAGTACGTCAAGGCCGGACGCCTGGGCCGCAAAGCCGGGCGCGGAGTGTATGAATATCCCGAGCAGCAGGCGGTGGAGACAAGAAATAAATGAGTGATTGTTCGACTGCGCCCCGCCGATCAATGAAAATCATGCGAGCGCACATCGGCGTCGGTGACATCCACCGTCTCAACGGCATACGCTTCGCGCATGGGCGCAAGCCGGTTGACCTTCACTGAAATCACGCCCTCCTGATTTTGCAGCACCCCTTCCAGCAGCAAAAACTTTTCCGACTGAATCAGAATGCGGTTCTGCTCCATCACATCGGGCGAAATGATCGCATTGCTGATTCCGGTTTCATCTTCCAGGCTGAGAAAGACGAAGCCCTTGGCTGTGCCTGGCCTCTGTCGCGCGATCACGCACCCGGCCGTGCGCACATAACGGCCGTGTACCACCTGCGTCAACTCCTTCGCGGAGAGTACTTGTGCCCGGCGCAGAGCGGCCCTGCGATACGCCATGGGATGAGGACCGACCGTGAGTCCGGCGCCACGGAAGTCGGCAACCAGCCGCTCTTCGGGTGTCATGGGCGCAAGTGGCGAAGCCGTATCGCTCTCGGGAATTCCTTCCAGCAGCGGCCCGGCAAAACGCACGGCGCGCTCCACCTGCCACAGCGCATCGCGGCGATGCAGGCGCTGCCTGGAGCCGGTTTTACGCGCTAAATCAAGATTCGCGAGTAAGTCTTCTTCGCGAGCGCAGCCAATCGAATTGAGCGCGCCAATCGAGGCCAGCAGCACCAGTTCCTTGCGGCGCAACTCGGGCACGCGATGGGCAAGGTCCACGATGGATGCAAAGGGCCGCTTACTGCGCTCGCGCACAATGGCTTGTGCCGCCGCTTCCGGCAATCCTTTGGCATAGCGAAATCCCATGCGCAGCGCTAAGTCGCCCTCCAGCGTGCACAGCCACTCCGACCGCGTAAGGTCCACCGGCCTCACGCGCAGCCCGTGCCGTTGCGCGTCTTTCACGATGGTTGAAGGGTGATAGAAGCCCATGGGCTGATTGTTCAGCAACGCTGCGGTAAAAGCCGCCAGGTAATGGCATTTGAGATAGGCGCTGGCATAGGCGATCAGCGCGAAGCTGGCGGCGTGCGATTCGGGAAATCCATAGAGCGCGAACGAAGTAATGGAAAGGATGATCTGCTCCTGCGCTTCCGGCGGGATGCCATTACGCTCCATGCCCGCGCGCAGCTTGACCTCGATATCGCGCATGCGCATCTCGCTGCGCTTGAAGCCGAAGGCGCGCCGCAGTTCCTCGGCTTCGCCGCCGCTGAACCCGGCGGCAATCATCGCCATGCGCAGCAGTTGCTCCTGGAAGAGCGGCACCCCCAACGTGCGCTCCAGCACTGGCTCCAGCGAGGGATGCGGATAGACGACGGCCTGCCGTCCCTGCCGGCGTTGCAGAAAAGGGTTGACCATCTGGCCGACGATCGGCCCGGGACGAATAATTGCGACTTGTACCACAATGTCGTAGAAGCGCGTGGGATGCAGGCGCGGCAAGCATGACATCTGTGCGCGGCTCTCGATCTGAAACATGCCTACGGTGTCGGCCTTCTGTAGCGTGTCATACACTGTGGGATCGTCGGGCGGCAACTTTCCCAGATCAACCTCCTCTTTGTAGTGATCGCGGACCAGGGTGATGGAATCTTCCAGCACGGCCATCATTCCCAGCCCCAGCAGATCAACTTTGACGATGCCCAGGTCGGCGCAATCTTCCTTGTCCCACTGCACCACGACGCGGCCGGGCATGGTCGCGGGCTCCAGCGGAACGACAGAGTCGAGCTGCCCCTGGCAAATCACCATGCCGCCGGAGTGCTGCCCCAAATGCCGAGGCAGGTCCTGTACCGCTACGCAAAGCTCGAAGAATTTGCGCATGCGCGGATGCCGCAGGTCGAAGCCGGCATCGCGAAACTGCCGTTCCAGCGTGTCATCCGGGTCCTTGTATTCCCAGGAACTCACCAGCCCGGAGAGGCGGTCCAGGGATTCGCCATCAAAACCGAGCGCCTTGCCAACTTCGCGCGCCGCCGAACGTCCGCGATAGGTGATGACGTTGGCCGTCATGGCAGCGCCGAGTTTGCCATAGCGTTGATAGACGTACTGGATGGCGCGCTCGCGCTGATCGCCGCTGGGAAGGTCGAGATCGATGTCGGGCCATTCGCCGCGCTCCTCCGACAGAAAGCGCTCGAACAGCAGGTCCATGCCGACCGGATCGACTGCGGTGATGCCGAGGGAATAACAAACTGCGCTGTTGGCCGCCGATCCCCGGCCCTGCACCAGGATGCCTTGCTCGCGGCAGAAGCGCACAATGTCCCACACAATGAGGAAGTAGCCCGCCAGATCGAGCTTCTTGATGAGCACGAGTTCGCGCTCGATCTGACGTTGCGCGCGCTGCCACAGTTCGCTTTGCCCGGGGCGCAGATAGCGGTCGCGAGCGCCTTCCATGGTTCGCGCCCGCAGAAACGAGTTCATGGTTTCGCCTTCGGGCACGGGATAGCGCGGGAATTGATACCCCAAATCGTTCAGCGTGAATTCAAGACGCGATGACAGCTCCAGCGTGTTTGCGATGGCTTCCGGCAGATCGGCGAACAGGCGCAGCATCTCCTGCGGCGTCTTGATATAACGCTCGCTGTTGCGCGCCAGCAGGCGTCCGGCCGTATCGAGCGTGCGATGGTGGCGAATGCAGGTGAATACATCCAGGATCTGGCGCTCTTCCGGCTTGGCATATTGCGCGCCTTGCGTGGCCAGCAACGGCAAGCCCAGGCTGCGCGCCAGTTCAATCGCCGCCTGATTGCGGGCCTCTTGCGCGCGGTTGTAGTGGCGTTGCAGTTCGACGTAAACATTCTCGCGCCCATAGATTGCGATCAATTGTTCGAGTGTGCTGCGGCCAGCTTCCAGGCCGCCCATGGCCAGCGCATGCGCCAGCGGACCTTCGTCGCCGCCAGTCAGGCAAATCAGGCCGGGCGCATATTCCCTGAGGTCGTCCACGGAAGCGATGGCTTGTGAACCAAGAACCAGCTCGTCATCGAATGCCGGCTTCGCGTGGCGAGGCAGCACAGCCGGATACTTGGGCGCACGCAACTTCACGCGGGTTACGAGGCGGCAGAGGTTCTGGTAGCCTTCCCGCGATGCGCACAATAATGGCGCGCGCGGAGTCGCAGGTTCGCCGGTCGTAGGACAGGATGGCAGCAGGGAAGTGATCTCTGCTCCGATGTGCGCCTTGAGGTTGAGCTTCTTCGCCGCCAGATGAAAGCGCGGCGCGCCGTACACTCCATCGCGATCGAGCAACGCCATTGCCGGCATCTGCTGCGCGGCGCACACCTCGGCCAGCTCCTCGGGAACCGAAGCTCCTTCGAGAAAGCTGAAGGCAGAGCGAGCGTGAAGTTCGATGTACAAAAAACCAGTTGTCAGTAGCCAGTAGTCAGTTGCCAGTGCGGCTGAAATGCTGAATGCTGAATGCCTAATTGCTAGTTGCTAGCCCCTCAGTCATAGCTGGCATCCACAAACCACTTTCCACTCGCGAGATCACGGTAAATACAATAGAGAGCCACACTGCCGCCGTTTTCATTAGCCAGCGCGACATCCCATTCTTCACGGTGCCACGGGCACGCCGGGTCTTTATCTGCGCTTTCCTCTTTCGTGTTCTCCGTCCACCAGTCCCCGGAGGAGCGCCACGGCCCTGCCGACCACAAAACCTTTCCGTGCAGCCCTTCTCGACGGGTTGCTTTCGTCACCGCCACCAAAGCCACTGGACGTCCTTCTGCCAGCCTGACCTGCAGCTGCCAGGGCGGGCGAAACATACGCAAAGCCAATCGCGCCGGTTCCTTGACATCTGACATTGTGGGACCTTGCTCCGACTTCGGTTCTTCTGTAGAAGCCACGAAGCGATCCAAAAGAAAGCCGTCCCGCCGATGGGTATCCAGCAGACGCGCGATTCCCGCTCGTCGCTCGCCCACGATGCCATTGATCCGCGCCAGCGTAATCTCCAACTTCTCTGCCTCGGGAGTAACGGGCAGGAAAAGCCCGCGTTGCGCCAAACGGAGAGGCGCCGGTTCGGCTGCGATCCATACTTTTGTGATGGGAGCCCCCGGCGGGGGTGCCCCTAATTCTAACTGCAGCAGCTTGAGGAAAACTTTGGTATCGCGCATGGCCACCGGCAGGCGCAAAATTCGCTCCACCGTGTTTGTATCTCTCACAATGTGGGATGAAGTTCCGGCTAACTCCTGCGCCGTCGTTGTCTCTTCGTCAGCAACTCGCGGTGCCAGCCGTAAACGCAAATGCAGTTCCTGTACAGCCAGGGCCCGGGCTTCCAGCCGGGCACATAGTTGTTCCAGCAGCCGGTTCAAGACGAATGACAACGGCTCCAGCGTTTCGACTGGAGACTCCAACTCCAGGGCCTCTTCAAAATGGGTAACTGACTGGCAGAGCGCCAGCGTGCGCATGCCCGCTCCCTGGGCCAGGCGCTGCAAACGCGTTCCCGCTTCGCCCAGCCGTGAAACCAGCCCATGCTCAGGCAGCAGCGCCAGGGTGCGGAAATCGCGTACCCCCCATCGTTCCAGCGTGTCGAGCAGTTGTTCACGCAGTTTCTCGCGTTCGCGATCGGAAGCCGGGCCGTTTTTCCGCGAGATGTCGAAGGCATCCAACAACACCTGCAACGGCAGCACTCCCAGGCGATGCGCCTCTTCTCCGGCGGGGAGCACGGTAGTCCCGCTGAATCCCCGTGCAGCATGCAAGGCGGCTTCAGGATTGGCGGCCAGCGCGATATTTGCCTCCAGCGCAATCGCGTTTACCCGCGACGCCAACTCCCGCGCCATGGTTGCAGGCGCACCGTAGAGCCGTTCCAGCCCAGCCAAGTCGAGCAGCAACGTGTCGCTGGCGGTGTCTTCCACGCGCGGCGTGAAAGCATGAGCGACATCGAGCAGTGCGGCGTGGGCCGAGTTCTCCTGCTCGGCTGCGCGCTGCCGCAAGATTGCCGGACCAGGCTTCGGCTTGCTTTTCGTGCGCCGGGAAGAAAGCTCGATCTGCGTAGTCTTGAAATTTTCCACCCTGGCTTTGCTGGAATGGGCCGTCTCATTTGCAGGCGCCGAGAAAACCGCGGCCTGCAGCTTGGTCATGCCCACGTCCATTCCCAGGCAGCGGGCTTTTTCATTGAGCGCCACCACGCGCACCAGTGGAGGTTTGCCTTCCAGCACAGCCACCGCCTGTTCGCGCAACCATGGCTCCACGCGCACAATGGCCTCCACCGGAAAATCGGGAATGTAGATACAAGCGAACATCCAAGCCTCGAAGTCGAAGATGAAGAATCACCACGCCGCGCGCAATTCAAAGTTGGCGTTGGCTGGCTGCGCCGGTTTGCGTTGCGTCCATGTACGGACTACTTCGGCCCGCAATTGCATTTCCCGCAATAACGCGGCATGGCTCACGACATTGTTCTCGGGAATGCCAGACCCGCCGGGCGACACAATTTGCCAGCGTCCGGGCCCAATGCGCGCAGGAGCTGCCTTTGAATCGCGGGCGCAAACCGCTTTACGCTCCAATCGCACGACCAGGGAGGCGCAGGTCTTTGCGCAAGGCTCCTGTTCGATGAGCAACAGCACGGTCGCCGTAGGTTCCACCGCGCGGCGAAAACGAAACCACGAGGTGAGCGGCACGCGCCGCGCACTTTCAGCGGGAATATCGCCAAGATCGAGCACCACCATGCCAAAGCCACCGCTTTGCAGCAGCAGGTCCGTCACCTTCAACACCTGTTCGAGACGGCCAAGCGCAGCCCGCGGTGGATGGTCTTTATGCGGTTGTAAACTGGAGTGTTCACTGCAACGCACCCACAACAGGCGCTCAAGATCCACGCCCGAGGCCGCCGCTGAAGCCGGATCGAAGCTGTCGCTGGCGTCCACCAGGGCGCACACCTCTCGCCGGCCAGTCGCTTGCGCCAGCGCCGCCAGCATTACCCCGGTACGTCCCGAAGAAGCTGGCCCGGCAATTTCGCTGAGCGCTCCCCGCGGCAGACCTCCGGTGAGCGCATCGAGCGCCGCCAGCCCGGTTGAGACCATCAGCGGCGCAGCGCGCTCGCGTAGCAACAGCGTGGAGGAGAGGCGCTCGCCCAGCGAAGACTCAATGCGAGCACGAAGCGTGGCAGCGGACGACATCAAGGACCTCAGGTGACGAAGCGAGTACAGGGGGAAGTTACTTTCGCTTTTTATTCGCCTACAGATGGGATTCTGCTACGGGGGACCAAGGTTGTCAACCCCTCTGCGAAAGCGGCTCTGAAAGCGGACTTTCGCAATTCTTGCGCGAAAACTCAAGGATTGGCGGGGGACTGTCATCGACAAACCGATGGTAGGCGGGCGGTACCCTTCGGCTGAATGCCGACCAGAGACTAGCACTCGAAGGATGACATTGCGCAGGGATGCACGGCACTGAATCATGCGTCCTGCGCAGAATGCGCAAGGAGCGCGAAACGCTTATAAACGCTGGCGATTTGTTATAATGCAGAGGCCTTTCTGAAGGGGCGCTATCGTCTAGGGGTTAGGACGGAAGATTCTCAATCTTCAAACCCGGGTTCGATTCCCGGTAGCGCTACCAGACCTTAATGCCTCTGCAATCAATTGCTTACCGCTTCTCTTCCGACAACCACAATCCGGGCCGGGGCAACGAAAAGAGCGGGGTGCGACTCGGCCCCGAACTCACTGCTTGAACAGTTCGCTACGGTTGCGAAGAAAGCCCATCACACTGCTGCGCGAAAAAAGCCCTACCAATTGACCATCCGAGACAACCGGCAATTGATTTATGTCCTCCCGGCTCATGATCTCAAGCGCGCGAATGGCGGGAGTGTCAGGCATGACCGTTCGCAGTTGACTCAACGGCCGCATCACACTCTGCACGCTGGTTTGCGGCCAGCGGTCTCGTCCCACGGCGCTGACCTCCTTAGTCGTGATAAGCCCGGCCAGATTATTGTTCTGTACTACCACAAAACACCGGCGCCCACTGGCCAATAGGTATCGGTGCACAAAGTCCTGCAGGCTCAGATGGGCTTCGACCGCGGAGAAATCGCGGTCCATAATGTCGGACACCCTCCGGTCCCGAATTCCCTCGGTGGTCTCCACTTGAGCGTAGCTACTACGAGACGCATCCAGCAAGAACCAGCCAATGAAGGCCAGCCACAGGCCGCCAAAGTTCTTGCCGAGGAAGAATTGGTAGAGCCCCAGGAAGATGAAGAGGAACGCAACTACCTGTCCCACTCTAGCTGCTATCCGGGTCGAGCGATCGATGCTGTCGGTATTCCACCAGATCAGGGCGCGCAACACGCGGCCACCATCCAGCGGATACCCGGGAACCAAGTTGAAGGCAGCCAGCATGAGATTAATGTAGCCAAGCCAGACGAGGACTGCAGAAATAGGAGTGCGGGGTTCGCTGTTGAGTATCCAGCCGGTGGACCGCGCCAGCAGCAGACACACGGTCCCAATGACCAGGCTTGCTAAGGGGCCGACGATGGCGATCCAGAACTCGGACTTCGCGTCGGGGGCCTCAGACTCGATCTGCGAAACTCCTCCCAGAGCAAAAAGCGTGATGGCGCGCACCCGCAGACCTCGAGATTTTGCCAGCAGTGAATGTGCCAGTTCGTGCAGCAGGAGAGCGACAAAAAACAATAGTGCGGTAACGATGGCCGCCGACCACACCGTAGCGCTACTCCACTTGGGTGTGACGGCGCTGAAGCGACCGATCAAGGACAGGGTAATGAGGAAGGCGATAATAAACCAGCTATAGTGCAGCCCGATCGAGATACCAGCAATTCGGCCAAGCCTTATTTGTGCGTGCATAGGTGGCGGACAGTCTCAGGAACTCGCGGCCGATCCTGGTTCTCGTTCCCCAATCGCGAGCGACGCCGGAAAATACTTGGCGTTCACTACGCGTTATCAGGCGCGATTCTCTCCACAAGTAAACAAGATGCTTCCTCCAAATACAAGATGGCGGAACCTCAACCGAATTCATTGCCCAGTACTTTTAGTTGGGGACGGCTGATGCTCTGTCCCTTGCTTCAGTGGAGGCGCTTCGGCGAAGCGGGACTGGATTTGGCTCGCTGCTGCCCCGGACTGCTGGCGCGGGTGAACTCAAAGGCCGCATTCACCAACGCGATATGGGAAACCGCCTGCGGAAAATTCCCTAACTGCCGTTCTGCCTTTGGGTCGTACTCCTCGGCCAGCAAGCCGACATCATTGCGCACAGCAAGCAGGCGTTCGAACAGTTGTCTTGCGTCCTGCTTGCGACCTAGCATCCGCAGCGCGCTGACCATCCAGAAGCTGCACGCGAGGAAAGCTCCCTCGCCGGCGGGCAAGCCGTCATCCACATCCTGGGTTCGATAACGCAGCACAAAGCCATGGGGCATAAGCTGTTTTTCTATCGCCTCGATGGTGCCGCGGACCCGTGGATCGGTGGAGGGTAGGAAGCCGACGAGGGGAATCAGCAACAGGGAAGCGTCCAGCTGCTTGGAGCCGTAGGACTGTGTAAAGCTTCCCCGTTGAGGATCGTAAGCGCGATGGCATACTTCTTTGTGAATTTGGTCGCGGACCGCGCGCCATCGCCGCATTTCGCCCCGCGTGCCGAATTTTTCCGCGTTCCGAATGGCGCGGTCGAAAGCCACCCAGGCCATAATTTTCGAATACGTGAATTGCCTGGGTCCGCCGCGTACTTCCCAGATACCTTTATCCGGCTGTTGCCAAATCTTGGCCAGATGGTCGGTCAACGACTGCTGTAAGGCAAAATCAGTGGGGTCCAGGGGAATTCCGCCCAGGTGGGCATGCAGCAGGGCATCCGCGACCTCCCCATAAACGTCAAGCTGGAGCTGTTCCGAAGCCGCATTGCCGATACGAACCGGCTTCGAGCCTTCATATCCGCCAAGCCAGTCCACCTCCCACTCCCTTAAACTGCGCTCTCCACGAACCCCATACATGATCTGTACTTGGTCGGCGCTGCCGGCTGCGGCCCGCAACAACCATTGGCGCCAAGCCCCGGCTTCCTCGAAGTAACCGGCGTTCATCAATGCCAGCAGGGTGAACGTGGCATCGCGAAGCCAACAGTAGCGGTAGTCCCAGTTGCGTTGCCCGCCGATCTGTTCTGGCAGCGAAGTTGTTGGCGCTGCGACTATCCCGCCCGTGAGACGGTAGATGAGCGCCTTCAGGGTGATCAGCGATCGCTCCATGGCTTCGGCGTACTCCCCTTGCAACCGGGCTCGTCCCGCCCATTTTTTCCAGAAACCGACGGTATTGCGCAGGCAACGCTCCGCATCAACCGGCTTGGGAAGCTGGCCGTAAGAAGGCCCATAGGTCAGCACAAACGAAACCGACTCCCCTTCGCTGATGGTGAACTCGCTGACCGTTTTCAGGTTCTCACCGCGAAGCGGCGCCGAGGTGCGCAGCACTGTCATGTCAGGACCCGCGATTGCCCTGAGAGCGCCGTCTTGCAATCGCGTTACCCAGGGGACCGAGCGGCCATAGTCAAAGCGCAACACCAACTGCATCGACATGGAAACGCGTCCCCGAATCCCCCGCACGATGCGAACCAAGTCGGAATTCCGGCCGCGGATGGGCATGAAATCGAGCAGGATCGCGCAGCCCTGCTTGGTTTCGAATCTGGTTTCGAGGACCAGCGTGTGATCGAGATAGCGTCGCGAACTTCGGGTCAATTGTTTCGGCGCGATCGCCCAATGGCCGTTTTCTTCTGTCCCCAGCAAGGCGGCAAAACACGCGGGTGAGGCGAAGTGGGGCCAGCACAGCCAGTCGATAGACCCGTGACGGCTCACCAGTGCCGCAGTTTCGCAATCGCCAATGAGGGCATAGTCCTCGATACGAGTAGACATGACGTTTCAGAATACTACCCTGAGCAACTTCGCCCTTTCCACGCCCTGCACCTCCCAACTGCGGGCTGGTCATGTCTTCATCGTTTCACTGCGGTGTTAAGGCGATTACTTCGACTGGCGCAGTTCGGCCGCCGCCCCTTATTTACCTTGATTGCTGAGCTTGTCCATCTCCTGATCGGCAGCTTCGATCATCTTGCCCGCAGTTTGTTGGGTAATGAGGCCATCGTGGACGGCCTCTTCAATCGAACTCTTTTCAGCGGCTATCAGTTTCATCTTTGCCATTTGAATCTCGGGGAGAATGCGGGTTGCGTCTTTCCCGTAGAGTTCGGCTACTTGCGCTTTCGCCTGTTCGAGTCGATGGTCGAGTTCCTCGCGAAGCCGGTCGTATGCGGGGCCGGATACGACATGATTCCGAAACAAATCGTCTAACTCTGATCGCGCTGAGGATATCGCGATCTGTTGCACCCGGGCCAGTTCGTAGGCATCCTCTCGCACGGCGCTCATTCCCAGGACGCGTAAGAGCGGTTTAATGGCCAGACCCTGAAAAATGATCGTGGCCGCGACCACGCCGAAGGTCATTGCCAGGATCTGTTCGCGGTGTGGGAAAGTGCTGGCAAGACTCAGGGCCAGTGCCAGGGAAAGGGCCCCGCGAATGCCACCGGCCACCAGTATGTGCTGCCACCGTAGCGGAATCTTGAGACTGAAAAGGTTGCTGATCGGTATCAGCCCGTAAACCGAGAGGGTACGGCCCAGCACAACAGTCGCGATTGCCAGCAGGGTTGGGCGCCAGGCGTGGAGGAGAGTTCCAACGCGCACCTGCAGGCCGATCAGAAGAAAGACCAGGGAATTGACCACAAAGGAGAAATATTCCCAAAAGGACCACAGGGCGATGCGTGTCCGCGGACTCATGCCGATTCGTGTCCCAAGATTGCCGAAGGTGACGCCGGCCGCCACGGTTGCAATGACGCCGGAAACGTGCAGCGACTGCGCTGCCAGATAGGAGCTGTAAGCCAGAACGGTGGTCAGCGTGATTTCGATTTGGGGGTCATCGATCTTCTGCGTCAACTTGCTGAAAAGGTATCCCAGCCCGCCGCCCAAAGCGATGCCACCCAGCGACTTCCACCAAGAAAACCCTGAATGCCACCCCAGATTCCGAGACTGCCTGAGGCGACACCGGCCACCAGAATCCCATACAGCACCGCTGCCGTCCCGTCATTGAACAGGCTTTCCCCTTCCACGATGACAGCGAGACGCTGGGGAACTGCCACCTCCTTGAAGATGGACAGCACCGAGATGGGGTCGGTGGCGGCGGTGACAGCCCCAAACACCAAAGCCACCAGAACCGGGAGGCCAAGGACCCAGTGGGCCGCAAATCCCGTGACGAGGGTCGCCGCCAGTACGCCAACGGTTGTCAGCAGCAGAATCGGCAAGGCATTCTCACGCAGATGTCGGACTTGGAGTTTGAGGCTGCCTTCGAAGAGCAGGGCGGGAAGAAACACGACGAGGGTGACGCTCGGGGTCAACCAATTCGGTTTGTGGCTGACCAGAGTCTCAACGATGGGCAGATGGATGAAACCTAACGCCAAGCCCCCCAAGACCAGCGCCACGGTGTAAGGAATTCTCAGTCGCGCCGCGAGCACCGCGATGACCGAAGCCGCGATCAGGACCCATACCAGGAACTCAACTGCGAAGTCTGTGGTCATGGTTCACTTTGACAGCGATAACATTATTATCATTATCCGGACATCGCCTGCATTCGTGCGCTCGCATCACTTCGCCCGTGGAAGGGCAGTGGTGAAACCTCTTTGTAAACGGTCTCGCCTGACCTAAACCGGGTCTGAAGGTTTGCACCCAGCGATCTTGGCAGGAAACGCTTCATGGGAAGGTCTGGTCTTGGCGACATTAGAATACTCCAGAGTGCACGCTGGGCAGGGCCGTGCGGAAATCTGTAACGGCGGATTTCTGCTGGCGACAATGCCGTTCCCTGGCGTCTGACCCGGGGATATACTGTTTGGGTTTATCAACGGGCGTAGCTGCTCCTCGGGGGCTAGGCAAGGGCGGGTCCATTGTGGTCGCAGTTGGGCAATTCGGATGAAAATCAAATCAGTACGAGGTCCCTCATCTTCATCGGGAGGTTCTGCATGTGTCGCTTCTTAATTTCTTGTTTCGTTCTCCCTGCGTCGCTGCTCGTCACTAGCGCAGCTTTTGCGCAGGCTGCGAGTCCAAACACAACTGCCACCTGCAACTTCGGCAAGACCAAGCAGGTCGCCGTCGACTACCAGCGGATCGCGGTCAATGTTAAGAAGAAAGTGCTCGGCAATGAGATTCCGTTCGGGAAAGTGTGGACGCCGGGAGGAAAGCCCATGACCATGTTTACCGACACTCCTGTCGTCATTGGCGGCAAAGAGTTGGGGGTCGGTGCTTATACGCTATTCGTAATCCCTGGTGAGAAAACATGGACGCTGATCATCTCCAAGAGCACCGACACTAGCGGGAAGTACGACGAGCAGCAAGATCTTGCAAGGGTCCCGATGCAGCTCGGGAAGCTCTCAGCGCCGGAGCCGCAATTCAGCGTTTACTTCGCCCATGTCGCACCAAGTCAATGCAACATGCGCCTCGATCTCCGGAAGACCCGTGCCTGGGTCGCCATCGAAGAAAAGAAATGATTATCACTGCAGTGAGGGGCCGGACCGCGAGGCTAGGACAGCGACTGAGCAGGACGTGGGCACGAATAATCGGGAACGCAACCGCCACCACAGAGCCTGGCAGTCTTCAAGGCGACGGAGGAAAACCGCGGTTGACGAGTTGGCAACATCGGTCCCACGTTCTCATACGCTTTCTCCCTGGGAATAGAGCCTGTCTGGTTCTGGCCAATGGCGTTTGTCGCCACCTTGGGGGGTGAAATCTCCATGCTCATCGTGGGAATACAGATGAACATCGCGTTGCGGAAAGGGAATCGTTATTCTTTCACGACGGAAGCGGGCAAATATGCGCTTGCGCAACTCATGCTGCACCAGGTATTGATCCACGAAGGTGTTCACGCGGCAGATCAAGGTGAAGTCCAGGGATGAAGCCCCGAAGCCGGGAATGAAGCGCACGAAGGGTCTTGGTTGGGCCAGCAGTCCTTCGATTTCCGGCGCAGCGCGAGTGGCCTCCTCAATCAGAATTCGCTCGACCCGTTCGGGGCTGGCGTCATAGCTTACGCTAACGGAAATCAGCAACGACATCTGCGGCTCGGGCAGCGAATAGTTGGTGACAATCGCCGAAGCCAGCTTGGCGTTGGGTACGATCACGATGTTGTTGGGCAGCGTGCGGATCCGGGTCGAGCGCCATCCTTGTTGAACGACGAATCCCTCTTCACCACTTTCCAGCTTGATGTAGTCCTCGATACGTATGGGGTTATCCAGGCGGAGATAGACACCAGCAAAGAAGTTCGATAGCGTGTCTTGCAAGGCGAGGGCAACCGCGACGCTGCCGACTCCCAGGGTCGTCCAGACGGCCGTCAGAGAGATTCCCAGGTTGTTCAGCACGATCAACAGCCCAAAGGCTGCAAACAGCAGTTGGCTGACAAAACGCACCGGATCGCGAAAGCTCTCCCGGCCGGGTTTCCTTGCCAGCCACGCGTCCAACACGAGGCGAGTTGCCCGGGAGCCATAGAAGAGAACAACCAGCAGCAAGGTCAGTGACAGGCCGCGATTCGCGGCTCGCAGAAATCGCGTCGGCAATTCAAAGAAGTTCAAAGATATGAGAGCGACCGCGACGACAAGCAAAGGCCGGATGGCGCGGTCGGCCACTTCGATAAGTGCGTAATCCAACGTGCCTGAGGTATGGCGGGCAAACCTTCGGAGGCGCGTAATGATTACATGACGCAGTATCCACGCTACGCCTGTGAGGGCAGCGATCTCGGCCGTCCTTACCATCCAAGTGTGCTGCTGGACAAGCAGAATGTAGCCCTTCATGGTCGACCTCCTGCGCTCGGTCCGTTGAATCGCCCACCCCGCTGTCCGCTTGCTTTCAAGGTTTTCATGCGGTTGCTCTCCCAGTGGAAAGCCCATCATGGGCGGATTGAACGCCTTCTATGGGGAAAAAAGGGACAATTGCCTCGCCGCAGCGGCAGAAGGAATCGCGCCACCGAAAAATGTTTTCCCGGCGGATGCGGGTCCTCAATCTGCGCATTCGCTTCCGCTGCTCGGGCAACGGCATTTCGCAGGCGCGGCTGATTGCTTCCGCCACCGCGCGGGTGTGATAAGGGTTGACTAGCAAGGCCCCCTGATGAAGTTGGAATGCCGCTCCGGCGAATTCGCTGAGGATGAGCACCCCATCGTTGTTCACTCGAGCCGCACAGTACTCCTTGGATACCAGGTTCATCCCATCCTTCAAGGGGGTGACCAGGGCGATGTCGGCCGCCCGGTAGTAAGCCAACAACTCAGGTCGGTCTAGCGAACGATGGATGTAGTGGACGGGTACCCACCCCGGTTCGCCATAATGGCCATTGATTTCGCTCACCCTTCGCTGGATCTCCGCTTTCAACTCCCCGTACTTGGGAATATCTTCGCGGCTTGGCACCACCACTTGCACCAGGGTGACTTTCCGGTGCAGGTCCGGATGAAATTCCAGTAAATGGCGAAATGCCGCAAGCCGCTCCGGAATGCCCTTCGTGTAGTCGAGCCGATCGACCCCCAGGAGGACGCGGCCATCGCCTATGCCGTGAACAATCTCCGCGGCCCTCGTTCCAACGTTGTCATCCGCGGCCCCTTGTGCAAACTCTTCGAAATCAATACTGATCGGGAACGCCCCAACAACAGTATTGCGGCCCGGTTCCTTCACGATCAGATGGTCGCCCTGGTTTCTGATCTCGACCGCCTTGACGAAGTGGCGGAGACAAGCAATGAAATTCCGACGGTCGCGGAGGGTTTGGAAACCGACCACATCAAAGTCGAGGAGTGCGGTCAGGATGTCCTCACGCCAAGGGAGTTTCTCGAAGATGTCGGGGCCGGGAAACGGGATGTGATGAAAATAGGCGAGCCGTTCGGTGATCCCTATTTGCCGGAGCCCGGTAGCGACAGACATCAGGTGATAGTCGTGCACCCAGATCAGATCTCCGGGGCGAGCCTCGCTAGCGGCCTTCTCCGCGAATCGCCGGTTCACCGTGAGATGAGTGTCCCAGTACGTGGGATCGAAATTGCACCGAGACTGCAAATCGTGAAACAGAGGCCACAAAACCTCGTTGGAGAATCCACAATAAAAGCGGGACCGTTCCTCGGGGGTCATGAATACCGGTTTGAGCGCGAAATTGCTCTGCCGGGAATATTCCTCGAGAACACGCTCGATGTCTGGTGAGGCACCGGTACCCGTCCAACCAATCCAGGTACCCGCACAGTCGTTGAGTAATGGCCGGAGCGCTGTAACCAACCCCCCAGAACTCGGTTCGACGCGAAATCCATCCTGGTCCGGGACTATCGTGACCGGCAGGCGGTTGGAAACAACCAGCATTCGGTGTTTGGGCATTGTCATGATGCAGCTCCACAAGCGCTGGCCCAATCTGCAAGGAAAGCCATGACTCCCTCAGGAGGCTGGATCCACACATCGGCATTCGTCGGACGATATTCCCTGCGCACGAGCACGCTCAGGCCGCGTCCGTGCAGCGCCTCAAATGCATTTTCGTCGGTTTGATCGTCTCCCAGATAGGCCATGGCCGGATGGCCGCCCATCTCAGCCAATATGGTGCGGACCGCATGTCCCTTGTCCCTTCCGGCGACGCGAATCTCCATGCCTCCGTCGAACTTCAGCAATTCGAGACCCTGCCGACCGTGCAGCTTCGACCATACCTTCTCCACCTTGCGGGCCACCTGGTTCGCCTCGCCCTCCTTCCCCCGCCAGTGTATGGCTGTGGCCGCTGGTTTGAACTCCAGCAGATCGAACAGTCCACATTGGCGGAGCATCTCGTTGGCCTCCGCAATCTTTCCCACGGCATTCTCGCCCAGTATCGGCAGCTCATAGGTGCCATCAGCTAGGAGTCGCGACAGTCCGTGGCATCCCCAGATTTCGATTCCCTTCAGCCCCAGGAGCTTGGCAACTTCAGGGGCACGACGCCCCGTTACCACCACCAGACGAGTATTGGTAAAGCTCCGAATCCGATCGACCAAGGCGCGGACTTCAGGATAAGGAGCAGCCCGGTGACGGTCTGCCGTAAATGGGGCGAGGGTCCCGTCGTAGTCCAGAAGCAGCGCACGGCATGGAGTTCGCGAGACTTCTGCTAGGAAGCCCGCAACCTTTCTTGGGGTTGCTTCCGACATATCTTGTGTTTCGAGGTGCAGCATAATTTCTCCATTTCAGGGCATGGGCGCGTGCCAAGGCCTGACAAAAGGAAAATGCTCCTACGTTAGTCGAGAGGAGTTTGAACCGGAGGAGAAACTTGCTAGCAAAGACGGGTGCAATTCAGATCGACGAGATCCAGCGCGGGCAGCAGAGGGCAATCATGTTCGAACGATGTTGCAGCAGACGCCACCGCGCGACTGAGGCGCGCGGCAAGCGCGGTTCCGGCCATCGCCAGTACCGCGAACATCAGGTTTGCGAGGCTCGCGGCCCGCAGTGCAGTGGGTTCAAGATCAACCGCGGGAGAGATGAAGACGGTTATCAGGCTCAAAAGCAACAGGATAACCATGCCCAGCTTGACTAAATCTCTCATTAACTATATTTGTATCATATAGTTACATAGGTTTCAAGTAAAATCTAGAAGTTGCGATAACCCGGAATTCGCGTTCCGCGGATACTGATCCATTGGGCAATTTTCAAGCTTCTCAATAAGCACAATGCGGGTACAGTCAAGCCATGACTCACGAAGTAAGAAGTGCTACCGCAACTACGCCAAAATGGTGGTTGCCAGTTTTTGTTTTCCTGCTCACAGTCGGCTACTCGTCGCTGTTGCCTTCCGCGCAAGTCGAAACCACGCCTCCCGATCTAAATCTGATACTGCAACAGGTGGAAGAGGTAGAGCACCAGAACCCAGCTCTATTTCGACCACATGAAGTAACACGCGAATATAAAGTCTTCCACGGCACTGATAAACAACCCACCTCCGAGGTTATGGCACAGATCAGTTTCGTTCCACCCGACGTGAAGACATACAAGATTACGCAGGCGCGAGGGAAGTCGAGGGGAGAGAAAATGGTCCGCGAGATTCTAGACCAAGAAGTCGAAATGGCAGTGAAACCCAAGGAGAGCGAGATCAGTCGGACAAATTATGACTTCGTTTTTCTTAGACAAGAAAACTTCGGCGCCAGTGATGAGTATGTTTTGGGGATCATCCCGAAGCGCAAGGAAAAATACCTTTTTCGCGGGCAGGTCTGGGTAGACGCGAGCACCGACCGTATCCGTCGGCTGGAAGGAGTGCCGGCCAAGAGTCCCTCCTTTTGGATCAAAAGCATTCACATCACTATTCAATTTGCGGATCTGAGGGGTATGTGGGTACCCATCTCCTTTGACGCCATTGCTGCAGTACGTTTCTCAGGACAGTACACAATTGCCGGGCTCAATGTGCAGAGTTTGCCAAGTACCACGAAAGGAATTCCATGGTGAATCAAGCATTGATGAATGGCTGGATGGGCGGAGGGATGTGGACCATCTATCCTGGGTTCCATGCGTCGCGCACCTTCTCTGACGTTTTAGTCGGTACGTGTTACGCACTGGTTGATGGCGGTTTGGCGGGCCTGGTTTTTGGCTGGCTTTACAACTGGATCGTGAGACGGTCGGGTTAACGCCGTACTCCGGCACCGCGCCTTGGGCCTCTAATGGCTGCCCGAAACCAGATGTGATCTGGGTCGGGGTCGGGCTGCAAGCGTTTTCCCGAACAGATCGAAGGCTTCGGCTAACCCTAAGTTGGCAGAGGGCCGATTGTTGAGCAAAACTGCACAGCTTCCGCATTTCCTCGGCAAGATACTGTCTGTAAGTGCCGCTGACATTGGCGGCCGCGATGGCGCGGCTCGGCTGAAAGACGGTTGAGGTGCAACGCGCCCGATTTCCGGGAATTCAGAACCTCGAATGAGACTTCGCCGACCGCGCCTGTCCGTCGATTTTCCCAGCCTCCTCTGGACCAGGACCCGGTGGAGATATCAAGAACAGGAGGACAGTCGTGGTGAAAGCGGAGGCAGATAAGCCCGAGTCCAAGGCGGAGGCGAAACCGGGGTCGGAACCGGAGTCCAAGGACGGCTCGAAGCCCGAGTCGAAGGACGATCTGAAGTCCGTTACCATGCCGGAACTCCAGAAGAAGTTGGGTTCGTCGCCGGACGGCCTCAGCCAAGCCGAAGCGCAGAAGCGGCTGACGCAATATGGCCCTAACGAGATCGCGGAGAAGAAAACCAATCCGTTCCTAAAGTTTCTCACCTATTTCTGGGGCCCCATCCCGTGGATGATTGAAGGGGCGGTAATTCTGTCGGGAATTGTCCGGCACTGGCTGGATTTTGGCATCATTCTCGTTCTGCTTGGTTCTAACGCCGTGGTCGGCTTTTGGGAGGAACATCAGGCGGGCAACGCCATTGCTGCCCTGAAAGCCAAGCTGGCGATCAAGGCCCGGGTAAAACGTGATGGGAAGTGGGCCACCCCGGCGGCGCGTGAGGTGGTGCCGGGCGACGTCATCCGCTTGCGCCTGGGCGACATCGTTCCGGCGGATGCGCGCCTGCTGGCGGGCGACCCGGTGGAGGTCGATCAGTCGGCGTTGACCGGCGAATCTTTGCCCGCCACGCGCAAACCTGGCGAGGCGGTTTTTTCAGGTTCGATTATCCGCCAGGGCGAAATCGACGCGATGGTGTACGCCACCGGTGCCAACACCTACTTTGGCAAGACCGCACAACTGGTGCAGGAGGCTCATACCGTCAGCCATTTCCAGCGTGCCTTGCTCAAGATTGGGGATTACCTGATCATTCTCGCAGTGGCCCTGGTGGCGGTGATTATTAGCGTCGCGCTCTTCCGTGGCGACCCCGTCCTCACCACGTTGCAGTTCGCCTTGGTGCTTCTGGTGGCCGCGATCCCCGTGGCGATGCCCACGGTGCTGTCCGTGACCATGGCGGTCGGCGCACGCCTGCTGGCGAAAAAAGAAGCGATTGTGACCCGGTTGCCGGCAATCGAGGAATTAGCTGGCGTGGACGTGCTGTGCTCGGACAAGACCGGCACCCTGACCCAGAACAAGTTGACGCTGGGCGATCCATTCACCGTGAACGCCATCCCCGCCGACCAGGTCATCCTCTGGGCCGCACTCGCTTCACGGGCGGAAGACAAGGACACCATCGACCTGGCCGTGATCGGCGGCGTGAAGAACGATCAGGCTTTGAAGGGCTATCAGGTAGTTCATTTCCAGCCGTTCGACCCCGTGCATAAGCGCACGGAAGCCACCGTCAAAGGCGGGGACGGAAAGCAGTTCTTTGTGGCCAAGGGAGCGCCGCAGGTGATTCTGCAGATGTCGGCCAACGCCGGTGAGGTGAAGTCCGCCGTCGAGCAGGCCGTCAATGAATTTGCCGGACGCGGCTTCCGTTCCCTGGGCGTGGCCCGGGCTGATCAGGAAGACCAGTGGCAGTTTGCTGGCGTTTTGCCCTTGTTCGATCCGCCACGCGAGCAGGCCAAAGCAACCATCGCGAGCGCCCGGCAGATGGGGGTGAACGTCAAGATGGTTACAGGCGATCAAATGGCCATCGCCCAGGAAACTGCCCGACAACTGGGGATGGGCACGAACATCATTGATGCCAGCGCATTGGGCGACATGAAGCATCACGAGACCGCGCAGTCGGCGGAGGCCATCGAGAAGGCGGACGGCTTCGCCCAGGTATTCCCTGAACATAAGTTCTACATCGTGGATGTCCTGCAAAAGGCCGGCCACATCGTCGGCATGACCGGCGACGGAGTGAACGACGCGCCCGCGTTGAAAAAAGCCGACTGCGGCATCGCCGTTTCAGGCGCGACCGACGCGGCGCGCGCGGCGGCGTCCATCGTGCTGCTGGCGTCCGGCCTCTCAGTGATCATCGACGCAATCAAGGAGAGCCGCCGCATCTTCCAGCGGATGAACAGCTATGCGATCTATCGCATCGCAGAAACGCTGCGAGTACTGTTCTTCATGACGCTGGCAATCCTGGTGTTTAACTTCTATCCATTGACCGCAGTGATGATCGTGATGCTGGCGTTGCTCAACGACGGCGCAATTCTGTCCATCGCCTATGACAACGTTCATTACAAGGACAAGCCCGAGGCCTGGAACATGCGCCTGGTGCTGGGGATTTCCACGGTGCTGGGCGTCATCGGGGTCGTGGCTGCGTTTGGCCTGTTTTATCTTGGCGAGCGCGTATTTCACCTCGACCGTGCGCACATCCAGACGCTGATGTACCTAAAGCTGTCCGTGGCCGGACATCTGACGATTTTTCTTACACGCACGCGCGGCCCGTTCTGGTCCATACGCCCCGCGCGGGTTCTATGGATTGCGGTGCTGGGCACGCAAGCGCTGGCGACTCTGATTGCGGTTTATGGGCTGTTTATGACACCCCTCGGCTGGGGCTGGGCAGCGTTCGTTTGGGGCTACGCTCTGGCTTGGTTCCTCTTGAATGACCGCGTGAAACTGCTCGCGTATCGGATTTTTGATCCTACCAAAGCCCCATTGTTGTTGGCCAAGAGGCCGCTCGATCTTACACCGCAGATCGCCGCGCGGGCTTATGAACTCTACCAGCAGCGAGTCCAGGGCGAAAGCCAGCAAGATCAAGACTGGCGTGAGGCGGAGCGAGAGATTCGGAAAGAGTAGGCAGGACATGCGAAGGTTGCGTCAAGGTCCTGGTGAGCCGCAAGAGTGTTAAGCACAACCCACGATATTGGGCCAAACACAAATACAGGAGGAGCACAGCATGCAGGTACAAATTAATACGGACCATAACATCGAAGGTCACGAGGCGTTGGCCGCTCGCGTCAGCGGAATAGTGGAACATGCCCTGAGCCGAATCAGCGATCACATCACGCGAGTGGAAGTCCACCTGAGCGATGAAAACAGCGATAAGAACGGCCCGAACGACAAGCGCTGTGTGATGGAAGCCCGCCTCGAAGGACGCCAACCGATCGCGGTCACTCACCAGGCAGCGACCCTGGACCAGGCTGTCGAAGGCGCTGTACATAAGTTAACCAGATTAATCGAGAGCACTCTCGGGCGGCTGCACGATCAGGCGAGTCGCAGGACTGACCCGCCTCAACCTGAACCGAAGGACGCAAACCAGCCATGAGCGAAACACAGGCTGCCTGCGGAGATACATGCAGGTGAAGGCTGGGTTGAAGCGGAACGAAAGATTCAAAAAGATCGGACGGGACCTGCAAAGGTACATCAACATGCTCGTGCGCCCCAAGATTGTTAAACGCCACTCGCGCCGCGCGTCACAGCGAAAGGAAGAAGATGAAAATTGATTCAAAGCAGTCCCGTGTACGGCCCGGAGAAAAAAGTCGAACTTAGCGAGTGGCCGACAATTGTGGAACCTTTCTCGCGAGCTTGAAATGCCTGCACGATGTGGACGACCTAATTCTGAAGCCGCATCGCACGCACAGACGAACTCATCGAAGTTGGTAAGCCTCGGCCGGGTTTATCAGCGCGGTATAGAGGTAGAAAGGAGCAATCTGTATGCCCGCGAAAGAGAAAGCAGCCAGCGTTGATCGGGACAGCAGCCCAAAATCACTGGGGCAGAGCCGTGATCAGGCCGGCAAGCCGACTAAATTTATCTTCGATGTGCCTTTGTCTACTGCGATTGCAGCAAACGGTCAACGACAAACAAAAGCGCCAGCTCCTAAGGGCCCGCTCACCCCGGACATGCTCGACAGGATGAATCGCTACTGGCGCGCCGCCAATTATCTTTGCATCGGCCAGATCTACCTCTTCGAAAATCCGCTGTTGCGAGAGCCGCTGAAAGCGGAACAGATTAAGCCAAGGCTGCTCGGGCACTGGGGAACTTCACCGGGACAGAACCTCATTTACATTCATCTGAACCGCCTCATCAAACAGCATGATGCAAACATTATTTACGTTGCCGGTCCCGGACATGGCGGTCCTTCGCTCAATGCAATGTCCTATCTCGAGGGTACCTATACCGAAGTCCACCCGGAGATCACGCCGGATGAGAACGGCCTGCGGCTGCTCTTCAGGAAGTTTTCGACGCCGGGCGGCGTGCCCAGCCATTGCGGACCGCACGTGCCAAATTCCATGCACGAGGGCGGCGAACTTGGCTACTCGCTGGTTCACGCCTTTGGCGCCGCTTTCGACAATCCGGATCTGATCGTTGCCTGCGTCATCGGTGACGGAGAATCCGAGACGTGTCCGCTCGAAGGAAGCTGGAAGTCAGTCAACTTCCTCAATCCGGTCCGGGATGGCGCAGTCCTTCCTATTCTGCACCTCAATGGCTACAAAATCTCCGGACCGACGGTTCAGGCGCGGACGAGCGACGAAGACTTGAGGGCCCTGTATATAGGGCGTGGGTACAAGCCCTATTTTGTCGAAGGCGACGATCCGGACGTCGTCCATCAAATCCTGGCTGCAACGCTGGACGAATGCTATGCCGAGATTCGAGCCATTCAGCAGAAGGCGCGCCAGAACGGATTCAAGAAACAGCCGATCTGGCCCATGATCGTCCTGCGCACACCCAAGGGATGGACCTGTCCCAAGGAAGTGGATGGAATTCCAATCGAAGGCACCTTTCGTGCGCACCAGGTGCCCCTCGCAACGGTCCGCGAAAATCCCAAACATCTCAAGATCCTTGAAGCCTGGATGAGAAGCTACAAGCCGCAGGAGCTCTTCGATAAGACTGGCAAATTCATTGCGGAATTGGCGGAACTCGCACCGGCGGGTAACCGCCGCATGGGAGGAAATCCTCATGTGAATGGCGGACGCCTGCTGACGGCGCTCGATCTACCAGGCTTTACGAATTATGCGCTTGAGATTCCGGGACCGGGTCAGGTGGTCGCTGAAGCTCCGCGAAAGCTCGGGGACTTCTTCAGAGACATCTTCAAACTGAATCCAACCAACTTTCGCATGTTCTGCCCCGATGAGACCAACTCCAATCGCCTAAACTCCGTCCTCGAGGCTACCCAGCGCTGCTTCATGGCGGAGACGGTTTCGATCGATGACGAGCTCAGCCCCGATGGCCGCGTAATGGAAGTATTGAGCGAGCATTGCTGCCAGGGATGGCTCGAAGGGTATTTGCTGACTGGGCGACATGGCATGTGGTCTTCCTACGAAGCTTTCGCGCAAGTCGTGGATTCGATGCTGACGCAACATGCCAAATGGCTGGAACAATGCCGCGATTATCCCTGGCGTAAACCACTGGCCTCGCTAAACGTTCTACTGACAAGTCATGCCTGGCGAAACGATCACAACGGCTTCAGCCATCAGGCACCCGGATTTGTAGACAACGCACTGGCGCGCCGCAGTGAAACCATCCGGGTGTACTACCCTCCGGACAGCAATTGCCTATTGAGCGTCTTCGATCATTGCCTGCGAAGCCGCAACTACGTCAACCTCGTCACTTGCGGCAAGCAGCCGCAGCTTCAGTGGTTGAACATGGACGAAGCCCTCGAACATTGCTCGCGAGGGGCATCGACCTGGAAGTTTGCGACCAACGACGGAGGTAACGAGCCGGACGTTGTGCTGGCCTGCGCGGGCGACGTGCCAACCATTGAGATATGCGCCGCCTCATGGCTTCTGCAAAAGTATGTTCCTGGCATCAAGGTGAGGGTGGTCAATGTGGTGGATCTGAGCGTTCTGATGATGCCGGACGACCATCCGCATGGGATGGACAACATGTCCTTCAATGCGCTTTTCACCAAAGACGCACCTGTCATCTTCGCGTTTCACAACAATCGCTGGCTCATTCACACCATGGTTCACGGGCGCTCCAATGAAAGCCGTTTCCATGTACGCGGCTACATGGATCAGGGCACAACAACGACGCCGTTCGACATGGTAGTGCTGAATAAGATGAGCCGATTTCACCTTGCCATCGACGCGCTGAAGTACGCCTCACGGCTCCGGTCACAGGTTTCGGACGTAATCGACATGTTCAACCGAAAGCTATACGAGCACCACGACTATATTCGACAGCACCTGGAAGATATGCCGGAGATCAGGAACTGGGGATGGACGGCTGATTTCAGCGAGCCGAGCGCGCCTCCGCCACTGGCCAAGGGACATCCTCGCGGGAGCGTGTTCAGCGATAGCTAAGTGAGAAACAGACGAGGAAAGGGCAAGCAGTGGTTAAGGTTGACGTCTCCAGCCGTAATGACGAAGGAGTCATGCATGAAGCCAGCTAACCCACGCGTCCTGACGATCAATGGCGGTTCGTCGAGCATCAAGTTCGCGCTGTTCGAGGCTGGCGACTCGCTGCGACGGATTCAGGAAGGCGGGATTGAGCGAATTGGGCTGCCGGAAGCCACCTTACGGGTGAAAGGATTGGACCAGGCGGACAACTTTTCGCGGTTAGTGACGGCACCAGATCACACCGTGGCGGTGGGCATTCTGATGGATTGGATCGAGGAACACAGCAGGCGTGACGCATTGGCCGCGGTTGGGCATCGCGTGGTGGATGGCGGGCCGAAGTATTACGAGCCGCAGCGAATCACGGCGGAAATGGTTGAGGAGCTGCGCCGCCTTAGTCCATTCGATGCTGACCATATGCCGGAGGAGATCCTGTTGACCGAGGCGTTTCATCGCCGATTTCCTGAGGTGCCCCAAGTGGCGTGTTTCGACACGGCCTTTCACCATGAGATGCCGCGCGTGGCGCGGTTGCTGCCCATCCCGCGGCGCTACGAAGCGCAGGGAGTGCGTCGTTACGGGTTTCACGGCTTGTCGTACGCGTTCTTAGTGGAAGAACTGGCCCGCCTCGGCGATCCGGCGGCAACGAGTGGCCGGGTCATCCTCGCCCACCTCGGCAATGGCGCAAGCCTCGCGGCGGTGCGCAACGGCAAATCCGTGGACACAAGCATGAGTTTCACCCCGACCGCCGGCGTGCCGATGAGCACCCGCTCCGGCGATCTCGATCCCGGACTGGTCTGGTATCTGGCGCGCACTGAAAAAATGAGCGCCAAGCAATTCAATGAAATGGTCAATTTCCATTCCGGGCTGCTCGGCGTGTCGGAGACCAGTTCCGACATGCGCGACTTGCTGGAGCAGGAGACGCAGGACGTGCGGGCGGCTGAAGCGGTGGCGCTGTTTTGCTACCAGGTCAAAAAATGGATTGGGGCATTCGTAGCGGCGTTGGGCGGACTGGACACACTGGTGTTCGCTGGTGGCATCGGAGAGAACGCGCCGCCGGTCCGCGCCCGGATTTGCGAGGGGCTGGGATTCCTTGGAATTGAACTGGAGGCAAAGCGAAACGCAGCGAGTGAGGGCATGATCTCCGCGGCGGCCAGCCGGGTCACGGTTCGCGTCATTCGCACCGACGAAGAACGCATGATCGCCAAAACGGTCTGCCGCGTTCTCGGCCTTGGCTGAAAAATGGAATTTCAACCGTGGAGACAAAACTCTCCCCCGGAACCGCGATGCTGCGGTGCCGCCCTGAAGAGCTTTATGGCTAACCGCTAAAGGCTAACTGCTACCTAGTACTTGCGCATGTGGATTTCGGTGCCGTTGCGCTCGAACTTCACTTCGTCCATCAATTGGTTGATGAGATAGATACCGCGCCCGTGGTTGGAGAATATATTTTCCCCGCAACAGGGATCGGGGATGGCGAAAGGATCGAAGCCGCTGCCCGGATCGCGCACTACGATCAGCATGCCGCGCTCTTCTTCGCACCCTACACAGCACTGGACTTTCTTGTTGGGATCGTTCTTGCAACCGTGAATAATGGCGTTGGCGAGAGCTTCGCGCAGGGCGGTTTCGATCTCAAATTCCTTCCCGGCGGCGCATTCCAGCCGGCGCGCCATCTCCATGATGCCCTCAACCACGGGACCGATGGCCGTGGGATCGGCGTTGAGCGTGACCTCAATGCTTATCATCAGTTTGCTGCGATCGAATTCCACTGTTGGAAAACAGCCGGGCTGCTCCATGGCAGGTCTCCAATAGGAAGGCGCTCGGTTACTGTTACAGAAAAGCTTGGTTGGGTCAAGCCAGAAACCACAAAACTGTGACATAACCCGACATGTTCGTGGCGGAAGCGGGGTCCATCTCGAGTTTCGACAACATTGAGGTTGCCGCCCCAGTGGAATTGTCATTACGAGTGTTATATGGGCCTGTGGCCCACCCATAGGATGAAAATTCACCACGGAGGCACGGAGATCACGGAGGAAACTCGATCAGAAACCAAAAACTCCATGTCCTCCGTGTCTCCGTGGTAAATGATTTTCGACGGAGCGAAGCGAGGAATCTTTGATTTTGCGGCGGACCGAGAGCCGAGGAAACAGCCGATCCCTCGTCCAAAGGCCATTCGTGATGACAACAAGAAGTGCAGGGCGCAGTGGCGAGTGCCGCCGGATCCCCTTAATCGTCCAGAATCGACCAGGATTCCCGATTTAATGTAAGCTAATCGACGAATGCGGACGATACCAATACTGTTTCTCCTCACGATGATCTTGTCTTCCACGGCGCGCACCCAGGACATCACGGTTGCGGCTGCCTCCGACCTGAATTACGCGCTGAAAGACCTGGTCCCGCGTTTCGAGAAAAAGACGGGCAACAAGGTAACTCTTTCGTTCGGTTCCTCGGGAAACTTATATTCGCAGATTCAGGGCGGCGCTCCTTATGATCTGTTCTTCTCCGCTGACATCGCGTATCCGCAAAAGCTGGCCAGGGCTGGTCTGATCCAGAGCACTTCACTGCGCACCTACGCCATCGGCCATCTGGTGCTGTGGGTCCCCAATGGTTCCAGCTTTGATCCGCAAAAGCTCAAGATGGATTTACTGCTCGAGCCTTCGGTGCAACGCATCGCCATCGCCAATCCAGAGCATGCGCCTTACGGCCGGGCTGCCATGGCGGCGCTGGAGCATTTCGGGTTGAAGGACAGAGTGGCCGGCAAACTGGTTTTCGGCGAGAACATCAGCCAGGCGGCACAGTTCGTGCAATCGGGCAACGCCCAGGCCGGCCTCATCGCGCTGTCGCTGGCCGTCTCTCCGGCGATGAAGAATTCCGGCCGCTACTGGGAGTTGCCAGCCAATTCCTACCCTGAGTTGCAACAGGGAGTCGCATTGCTTGCTTCTTCCAAGCACAAGACAGCCGCAAAAACTTTTTTGGAGTACGTTCTTTCCGCGGAAGGCAAAGCGGTATTTGAGCAGTACGGCTTTCGCGTACCTGCAAGCAAATGATTGTTCAAGCACTCACGCTTACGCTGCGCCTGGCCATCATGGTGTCGGCCATCCTGCTGATCATCGGCGTTCCGCTGGCCTACTGGTTGGCGTTTTCACGCAGGCGCTGGAAATTTCTGGTGGAGGCGATTGTCTCCCTGCCCATCGTGCTGCCGCCAACGGTTTTGGGCTTTTACGTTTTGGTTGCTGTCGGCCCTCTCAGCCCAGTAGGAAGCTGGTATCAGGCGCTCACCGGCCACTCTCTCGCTTTTACCTTTGAGGGCCTCGTCATCGGATCGGTTTTGTACAGCCTGCCCTTTGCGGTGCAACCCATGGCCACTTCCTTTGCCGCGATTGACCGCAAACTGCTGGATGCCTCCGCGCTTCTGGGCGCGTCCCGCTGGCGAACGTTCTGGCGCATTGTGTTGCCGCTGGGCCTGCCGGGCGTGCTGACCGGCCTGGTGCTGAGCTTTGCGCATACCTTGGGCGAGTTTGGCGTGGTGCTCATGATCGGCGGGAACATTCCCGGCGCAACTCAGACCGTCTCAATTCTGATTTACGACCAGGTGCAGGCGCTCGACTATGCGACCGCGAACCGTACTGCGCTCATCCTTCTACTGCTCTGCTTCACCATACTGGCGATTCTTTACGGTTTGCGCCGCCGTGGCGTATGGAATGTGTGGGAGTGGAAATGAGCGACTCCACCACGCCGACACCCGGCGAGCAGTTAACGGTGCGGGTGCGAAAACGCTTGCGCGGCGACAGTGGCTCCCAGTTCACGCTCGACGTCGAACTCGCGGTGGCGACCGGCTTCACCATTCTGTTCGGAGCTTCTGGGGCAGGGAAGACCACTCTGCTCGACTGTATTGCCGGGCTGCAAACGCCCGACGAGGGAACCATTGCGATCGGCGAGGTCGTACTCTTCGACTGCGAGTCGCGCGTGAATATGCAGCCGCGCCGCCGCTCGGTCGCATATCTACTGCAATCGCTGGCGCTATTTCCGCACATGACGGTCGAGCAAAATGTGCAATACGGCCTGGTCGCGCTCAACCAGGGAGATCGCGACGCGCGCAGCCGCGAGGTGTTGGAATCGTTCCGCATCGTGTCACTGGTCGAGCGGCGTCCCAACGAAATTTCAGCCGGAGAACGCCAGCGGGTTGCGCTGGCGCGTGCGTTGGTGACGCGTCCGCGGGTGCTGCTGCTGGACGAACCACTCACGGCGCTGGATGCGGTCACGAAAGCGCGAATCCTGGACGATTTGCGCGCCTGGAACCGGCGGCATCGGATTCCCATCCTCTACGTTACCCACGACCGCGAGGAAGTCTTCGCGCTGGGCGAAAGCGCAATTGTGCTGGAGGAAGGCCAGATCCTTGCGCGAGGCTCACCGCACGAAGTCTTGCAGCGGCCGCAATCGGAAACCGTTGCCCAGCTTGCCGGCTTTGAGAACATCTTCGATTGTTCGGTGACCGCTTCGCATCCGCAGCAGGGAACCATGACCTGCCGCATCGCGGGTTCGACCCTTGACCTGGAAGTTCCGTTGGTGCGAGTGAATGCTTCCTTGCCACTGCGCGTCGGGATTCGCGCGGGCGACATTCTGCTGGCGTCATCCAAGCCGCAGGGGCTCAGTGCCCGCAACCTTGTTGACGGGACGATCGCCTCGCTCGAACAGCGCGATATGACGGTCATTGCCATGGTGACTTGCGGACCGGCCTTTGCAGTGCATCTCACGCTGGGTGCGCGAGAATCCCTGCAACTGAAGCCAGGGGCGCGCGTGTGGTTGGTCGTCAAGACCTACTCGTGCCACGTGCTCCAGTAATAGGCGTCAGCGGATTGTGAAGGCAGAGTCAGAACCAGGTTGTGGCTTTGTAGGCGCGGTAGTTATCACCAAAGGCTTCGGTGAGCACCTGTTCCTCACGCCTAATGCGGAAGTACTGGCCAAGGTTGATGATCACGAAAACGGCCATCCAAATGTACCAGCCCATGGCCAGGAACTCTCCCAAGAATGCCAGTCCGCCAAAAAGATAGATTGGGTTGCGGATCTTGGAATAAAGTCCATGCGTCACCAGTTTCTTGGCCTCGGCCCGCACGGCAAAGGAAGCGCCAAGCTGATAACGGGCCAGCATCCACAAAATAAACGCCGGTACTGAAATGGCAGCGCCGATCCAGTGTTGGTGGTCATTTTGCCAGTGCTTGCCGGTTACCACCGCAAGTATGAGGTAGGCGCCAAGATCGAAGAAGCGCAGCCAGTTCATTCCGCTGTAAACCCGCGTTGGAGTCGCGATCAGAGGGCATTTTACGCCAGCTTGCCGTTCCGCGGTGCGCGCATGCTTGCAGGCGACGGCAACATGGTAGTGAACCGGACTGCGGACTCGCCGACGGCACGCCTGGCACATTTGTCGGGCGTGATGGCCTATGATGGCCTATACTGCTTGTGGAATTTTTTAGCGGTGCTGTCTTGTCATCATGTGGAAGAGCATGAATTTTTTCGCCAGGGAGAAGCAATTGACCAAATACTACTGGAAGAAGGGTTTTTTTGAGCACAAATCCTGTACTCGGGTCGGGCTCCTGTTGCTTGTCTGTTTGCCGATGCTGGCAACCCTCAACTGCGGAGGAGGAGGCACCAGGACAAGTGAATTGCCGGTTCTCCGGCTGGCGACGGGCGCAGTTTCACCGACCACCAATCCGCTGGTGGCCCAGTACACAATTTCGCCTCCCGCTCAAGCGAGCGTTAGGATCCAGTTCGGCCAGACCTTGAGCTATCCCTTGCAGACATCCGCGCAAGCGACCGCTCCCGGGGTAGGGGCCCTCACCTTTCTGGTCGCGGGCATGAAGCAGAAAACTCTGTATCACATGCGGGCCGTCGTGACCTATACGGATGGTTCACAACAGTTCGATACTGACCATACCTTCACCACCGGCTCAATCCCCACCGAGCGCCTGCCACAAGTTGTGGTGACAAATCCCAATCACTTGACTCCCGCCTCCGGAGTTGAGCTGCTGAGCCTGACCACGGGGCCTACAAATCAACTGCTGACGCTGGCTCTGGATCCATCGGGTAACGTTATTTGGTACTACGACTACGACCCTGCGTTGGGCATCGTGCAGCCCATCAAGCTGCTGCCTAACGGCCACATGCTGGTTTTGCTCTACGCCCCCGGAAACTTCGGGGGAACGCTGCGTGAGATCGACCTTGCCGGTAACATTGTCCGCCAACTTACCTACAATGACCTAAGCCAAAGCCTCATCAATGCCGGCTACGACTTGCCGGTCTACTCCTTGGACCACGATGTTCTGTTACTTCCCAACGGTCATTTGGTCCTCCTGGTTAGCACCTACAAAGTTTTCCACGATCTGCCAGGATATCCCGGGGACACCACGGTCGTCGGCAACGCCATCGTCGATCTCGATCAGGACAATAATCCTGTGTGGGTGTGGAATGCCTTCGATCATCTGGATGTGAATCGCCACCCCATGGGCTTTCCTGATTGGACCCATGCCAACGCACTCGACTATTCAGCAGATGATGGAAATCTGCTGTTTTCCTTGAGGCATCAGTCCTGGGTTTTGAAGATCGATTATCGGGACGGACTGGGCTCCGGGGACGTGCTTTGGAAACTCGGCTACCAGGGAGACTTTGACCTCGGCTCGGGAGCGCCCGCCAACTGGTTCTACGCCCAGCACTACGCCAACATCGTGAGCCCCAACACGACAGGCGACGTGCGCGTGGCCGTGTTTGATAATGGCAATGGTCGCGTGCTGGATCCCGACGGCACCATTTGTGGTTTACCCGGGGCGCCTTCATGCTATAGCCGGGCGGCGATTTTTGACGTGAACGAAGACACTAGGACGGCAAACGTCGCATGGGCCGATACCCTGCCGTACTCCTTTTGGGGCGGGGTTACACAAGTACTTCCCAACACCGATGTTTTCGTCGATGAGACAACACCCGCCGATAATCCGACCGGAGCGCGCGTCCTGGAGTTTACTCAGGACGCGGACCCAAAGCTTATCTGGCAGCTGGACGTGAACGGCCAAAATTCGTACCGTACCATTCATCTTCCAAGCCTCTATCCGCGAGTCGTTTGGCCATAGTTCGGCGGAACTGGTCAATGATGGCTTGCCAAGGCAGGGTTACGTCTGGTGCATGTAAAAGCCACGCGACTGAAACTATACTGATGGTGGGCCGTCTAAACCGTATAAGATGAAGTCTGTGCCCCGCGAAGACAACCCCACGGTTTTGCCTCCCGCGTCCTCACCCGATGCCGCGGCGCCGGTCGCCTCCTCGCTTGCGGGGCCGAAGGTGATGAAGCCGGCGATTTCGGGCTGGCTGCGCGACATGCTGATTTCGCTCGCCGTCTCAGCCTTCTTCATCATCTTCCTGTACCAGCCGGTCAAAGTGGAAGGCACCAGCATGATGCCCACCCTGGACGATCAGGAACGCGTCTTCATCAACAAGTTTGTTTACAAGCTGGAGCCTATCGAACGTGGCGATGTGGTCGTCTTTCGCTATCCGCGCGATACCGCCAAGAGCTACATCAAGCGCGTGGTGGCCGTCGCCGGAGACCGGGTGAAGATCGAAGATGGTGTGGTGTTCGTGAACGGGCATCGCATCGCCGAACCCTATGTGCCCGACGCCTATGAAGACGTTCGCTCCTATTCGGAGATTGTGGTACCGGCACATTGCTATTTCGTGCTGGGCGATCATCGCAATCTCTCCAATGACAGCCGCGACTTCGGTCCGGTGGACGAGGACTTCATCTACGGCAAAGCAGTTTTTGGATATTGGCCAGTGGCCAGGCTGGGCAAGCTGCGGTAGTGCCTCACATCCGGTGCAAAACAAATTCTGCGGCCCGCCCTCTTATGCTGCCGCGCATTCCCTGATAAAATCAATAAAATCCAAACCCCGGAGATGCAATGCAGGCAATCCTTGCGTTGGAAGATGGACGGATCTTCCACGGCAAAGGCTACGGCGCAAAAGGCGAATGTTACGGGGAAGTTGTTTTTAACACCTCCATCACCGGCTACCAGGAAATCTTCACCGATCCCTCCTACGCCGGGCAGATTGTAGTTCTCACCAACCCCGAGATCGGCAATTACGGCACCAACTCCGACGATAACGAAGCCACGCGTCCGTACATCGAGGGACTGATCGTGCGCGAGTTTTCCCGCGTCAGCTCCAACTGGCGGTCGCAGGAAGTCGCGGAGGCTTATCTCGAACGCTACAAGACTCCGGTGCTGGGCGAGATCGACACGCGCGCTCTGGTGCGCCACTTGCGCACCCACGGCGTGATGCGCGGCGTTATCTCCTCGCTGGAGACCGATACCGACAAGCTTGTCGCCAAGGCGCGCTCCATTCCCAAGATGGATGGCACCGACTTGGCGAAAGAAGTCACCACTCGCCATGTGTACCAGTGGGACGAAGGCGTACGCTCGCACGAGCCGACGGAAGTGGTCGGCGTGAAGAATGGGCCCCCCAAGCATCACGTCGTCGCCTACGACTACGGAATCAAACACAACATCATGCGACGGCTGGTTGGCGAGTGCTGTAGCGTGACCGTGGTTCCTGCTACCACCAGCGCCGAGGACGTACTCGCGCTCAAGCCCGACGGCGTGTTCCTGTCGAACGGGCCGGGCGACCCCGAGCCGGTGACCTACGCCCAAGAGAGCATCCGCAAGCTGATGGGGCGCGTGCCCATCTTCGGCATCTGCCTTGGACATCAGTTGATCGGCATCGCGCTGGGCGGCAAGACCTACAAGCTACGGTTTGGACATCATGGCGGCAATCATCCGGTGAAGCAGATGAAGACCGGCAAGGTCGAGATCACCGCGCACAATCACAACTTCGCGGTCGATCCCGATTCGCTCAATCAAAGCGAAGTGGAGCTGACGCACATCGATCTGAACGACAACACCCTGGAAGGCCTGCGCCATCGCTCGCTGCCGCTGTTCAGCGTGCAGTACCATCCCGAGGCCGCGCCCGGCCCCCACGATTCGCACTACCTCTTCAAGGATTTTGTGAAGATGATGGAGGAGTGGAAGGGCCACTAATGCCACGCCGCAACGATATCGCGAAAGTGCTCATCATCGGCTCGGGGCCTATCGTCATCGGTCAGTCGGCCGAGTTCGACTACTCCGGCGCGCAGGCCTGCAAGGCGCTCAAGTCCGAAGGCTACGAGGTGGTGCTGGCCAACTCCAATCCGGCCACCATCATGACCGACCCGGAGATGGCCGACCGTACTTACATCGAGCCGCTCACGCGTACCTATCTGGAAGAGATCATTCGCATTGAAGCCGAGATGCTGGCTGCCGCCGGCAAGCCCGGCATCTTTGCACTCCTGCCGACCGTGGGTGGACAGACCGCTCTGAACCTCGCGGTCGAGCTCGCTGACAGCGGCGTGCTTGAAAAGTACGGTGTGCAACTCATCGGCGCGCAGCTTGGCGCCATCAAGAAGGCGGAAGACCGGCTGCTGTTCAAAGATGCGATGACGGCAATTGGCCTCGCCGTGCCGAAGTCGTCGCTGGTCAATAATCTGAAAGACGGAATCGACTTCAGCGGCAAAATCGGCTTTCCCGTCATCCTGCGGCCTTCGTTCACGCTGGGCGGCACTGGTGGCGGCATCGCCTACAACCGCGAAGAGCTGCTGGAACTGCTGGCGCGCGGACTCGATCTTTCGCCGGTCCACGAGGTGCTGCTAGAAGAGTCGGTGCTCGGCTGGAAGGAATACGAGCTGGAGTTGATGCGCGATCTCGCCGACAACGTCATCGTGATCTGCTCCATCGAGAATTTCGATCCCATGGGCACGCACACCGGCGACTCCATCACCGTTGCTCCGGCGCAGACGCTCACCGATCGCGAATACCAGGCCATGCGCGACGCGGCCATCGCGGTCATCCGCGAGATTGGCGTCGAAACCGGCGGATCGAACATCCAGTTTGCCGTCGATCCGCATAACGGGCGCATGGTTGTCATCGAGATGAACCCGCGTGTGTCGCGCTCCTCGGCGCTGGCGTCGAAGGCCACTGGATTTCCTATCGCGAAGATTGCGGCCAAGCTCGCAGTCGGTTACACCCTCGACGAGATCACCAACGACATCACCCGCAAAACGCCGGCGTGCTTCGAGCCCACGCTCGACTACGTCGTGGTCAAGATTCCCAAGTGGCAGTTCGAAAAATTTCCCGGTGCAGACGAGTCGCTCGGCCCGCAAATGAAGTCGGTGGGCGAAGTCATGGCCATCGGCCGCACCTTTAAGCAGGCGCTGCTGAAGGCGGTGCGCTCGCTTGAAACAGGACGCAAGTCCACGGCCGAAGACATCGAGCCACGCATCCTGACCAAGCGCCTAGTCACGCCCCATCCCGAGCGGCTGGCGTACATTCGTTACGCGCTTGCGCAAGGAATGAGCGTGCGCGAGATCGCGCAGATGACCAATATTGACCCATGGTTTCTGCACCAGCTAAAAGAAATCTCCGACGTGCAGGCGAAGCTGGGCACGGGCGACATCGATGCCGAGCGTTTGCACGAGATCAAGCGCATGGGATTCTCCGATGCCCGCCTGGGTGAGGCCTTGCAGTTGAAAAACGGCCGAGCGGCCAGCGAGGAAATTTATCAACTGCGCCAGCAGCACAACGTCCGCCCGGTGTTCAAGCGGGTGGACACCTGCGCCGCCGAATTCGAAAGCTTTACGCCTTACCTCTACTCAACGTACGAAGAAGAAGACGAAGCGACGCCGACCGACCGCAAGAAAGTCATCATTCTGGGCAGTGGGCCCAACCGCATAGGGCAGGGAATCGAGTTCGATTACTGCTGCTGCCACGCCGCATTCGCGCTACGCGATGACGGCTTCGAGACGATCATGATCAACTGCAATCCTGAGACCGTCTCCACCGACTACGACACCAGCGACCGCCTCTACTTCGAGCCGCTGACCTACGAAGACGTCATGGCGGTGTATGAGCACGAGGCGGCAGGTGGAGCGCCGGTCGGCGTGATCGTGCAGTTCGGCGGACAGACGCCGCTCAATCTCGCGTTGCCGCTGAAGGCAGCGGGGGTGCCCATCATTGGAACTTCGCCCGAGAGCATCGATCTGGCGGAAGATCGACGGCGCTTTGGCAAGCTGCTGGACGAGCTCTCGATTCCGCAACCGCGTGGCGCAACCGCTGCCAGCGTCGAGGAAGCCGTCGTCAACGCCAATCGCATTGGCTATCCTGTGCTGGTGCGCCCGTCGTATGTGCTGGGGGGGCGCGCCATGGTTCTGGCCTACGATGACGAGTCGCTCATCGGCTACATGAAAGAGGCAGTCGAGTATTCGCAGGAGCGGCCGGTGCTGATCGACCACTTCCTGGAGTCAGCCACCGAAATTGACGTGGATGCGCTCTCCGACGGCGAGGACGTCGTGATTGGCGGCATCATGCAGCACATCGAGGAGGCCGGCATTCACTCCGGCGATTCATCTTGCGTGCTGCCGGCGGTGGATATTCCGCGCCACCTGCTCACCACCATTCGCCAATACACGTTCCAGTTGGCGCGCGCCTTGAAGGTCATTGGGCTGATGAACGTTCAGTACGCAATTCAGCGCAACCGGGTTTATGTCATTGAGGTGAATCCGCGCGCTTCGCGCACCGTGCCCTACGTTTCCAAGGCGACGGGTGTGCCGCTGGCCAAGATCGCCGCGCGCCTGATGACGGGCCGCAAGTTGCGCGAGTTTTTGCCCGAGAACGTGGAGCGCGGCACCGATCTCGACACCGGCAACTTTTATTTTGTGAAGTCGCCCGTCTTCCCCTGGGGCAAATTTCCCGGCGTGGACACCGTGCTGGGACCGGAGATGAAATCCACCGGCGAAGTCATGGGCGTGGCTGACAACTTTGGCGAGGCTTTCGCCAAGGCGCAGGTTGCTGCCGGGCAGTTGCTGCCGACCAGCGGCACGGTTTTCATGAGCGGCAACGATCGCGACAAGCCCTTCATGGCCGATCTCGGGCGGCGTTTTGTCGAACTCGGCTTCAGCCTGGTTGCGACCCACGGGACTGCACGCGTTTTGGAGCATGCAGGCCTGCGGGTCGAGCGCGTCTACAAAGTGAAGGAAGGCCGGCCCAACGTGGTTGACCTGATTAAGGGCGAACGCATTCAGTTGATCATCAACACGCCGCATGGTGTCGAGCCCTGGTTCGACGAGAAAGCCATTCGGCGCGCCGCCGTGACCGCTCGGATTCCCACCATCACGACTCTGTCGGCCGCACGTGCCGCGTGCGAGGGAATCGCTGCATTGCAACGCGGCGAAGCCAAGGTGTATGCGCTGCAACATCTGCACGCCGAGCGAGTGGCGGCAGGGAAGTGAGGAAAGCAGGTGCCCCACACATTCGCAAAGTCGGCGAATGAAACTGGCATTTGACCAAACAATTGACTATGGCTATGATATTGGTCAGGTAGGCGATATGCTTGAAGTTGCTATCTCCGAATTCAAGGCTAAGTGCCTCTCGCTACTGCAGCAAGTGTCCAAGACCAAGCAGCCGATTCGTGTAACGCGCTTCGGCAAGCCGGTTGCTGACGTCGTCCCTTCGACGGACGTTCCGGTAGATCGAAACGCCTGGATCGGCTCCGGCAAAGGCACAGCAAAGATTCTCGGGGACATCATTTCTCCCGCCAATGGCCCAGCTGACTGGGAGGCGCTGCGCGATTGAGGATATTGCTGGACACCCACATCTGGCTGTGGGCATACCTCGAGCCCCGGCGTCTGGGGCCGCACCTCTTGCGCGAACTCCGCAACCAGGCGAACGAACTGTGGTTATCGCCGATCAGCACCTGGGAAGCCTTGATCCTCAACAGCAAAGGCCGGATCCGGCTGCCTGCCGACGTAGAACCATGGCTGCGCAACGCGACCCTCGCCACGCGCGAAGCGCCGTTAACTCACGAGATCGCCTTGGCCGCCAGTCGCCTTCCCTTGCACCAGGATCCCGCCGACCGGTTCCTTGCAGCTACCGCCCAGGTCCTCGATTTCGTATTGGCCACAGCCGATCAGCGACTGCTGGGCTTAGCGGAAGTTCGGACTTTAGCCAACCGCTGATGTCAGTGGTTCTATAATTTGCTCATGCTTCTACACGGAATCTTTCCTCCCATTACCACGCCGTTTTATCCTGACGGCAAGATCTATTTTCGCAAGCTGGAACAGAACGTCGAACACTACTCGCGTGCGCCGGTGGTGGGCATCGTCGTGCTCGGCTCGACCGGCGAGGCGATCCTGCTCAGCGACGAAGAGCGCCGCGCAGTGTTGAAGTGTGCCCGCGAGTCTGCTGCGAACGAAAAAGTTTTGATTGCCGGCACCGGAATCGAATCGGCCATCGAAACCCTGCGCCTGACCGAGTACGCCGCCGAGCTGGGCTACGACATCGCGATGGTGCGCACGCCGCACTACTACAAAGGCCAGATGGCAAATCCCGCGAACATGTTGGCGTTTTATCGCTTTGTGTGCGACCGTTCGCCGCTGCCGGTAATCATCTACAACTTCCCGCAGGCTACTGGATACGACATCCCGGCTGAGGTCGTGATCGAGCTGGCCGAGCATCCCAACCTGGTCGGCATCAAGGAGTCGTCGGGCTCGATCGAGAAGGTGCAAAAGATGGCCGAAGCGACGCGCCACATCAAGCGCAGCGCCACCGTGACGGAAACCTTCGCTGCGGTGACCGGGCGAATGCTGACGGCAGCGAGCGCTGTTTCAGCCAGCGCCGACGGAGGAGCCTTGGTGACCGTAGGCGCGCTAGCCGGAACCGGCGCGCAGAAACCGTCGTCAGCCGCGGTCACGGTTGTCGGGGGCATGAAAACGCGACAGAAGGAAGTTGGCTTCCAGGTGCTCGTAGGCGCGGCGCAGAAGTTGCATCCCTCGCTCGATGCAGGAGCGGTGGGCGCGATCCTCGCGTTCGCCGACTGCGCTCCGACCGCCTGCTATGAAATCTACGCGGCCTGGAAAGAGGGCGACGCGGCCCTGGCTCGCGAGAAACAGGAGCGCATCGCCAAAGCCGCCGAGCGCATCGTCGGTGGCCTAAGCATTCCCGGCGTGAAATATGCTATGGATTACAACGGGTGCTTCGGTGGCGTCCCGCGCCTGCCTTTGCTGCCGCTCACGGCGGACAAGAAAGCCGAAGTGGAGCAACTTCTGGAGAACATCAGAAACTGAAAAAGCAGTAGCCAGTAGTCAGTGGCCAGTAGTCAGTAGTTCCGTTTTGGGAATGGCCTGCAAGATATCTCCCGAAAGTGCTATGCGATTCGGCTCCAATGTGCTAGCTTTAAGTTGGCACCGAAACAAGGTATGCATACCTTTTTTCGGTGCCTTTTGTTTTTGCCGCTGAGAAACTCGACGGGTGCACCGGCGGCTGGAACAAAACAGGCTGGCCCAGTGCCCGCGCCTGACGCAGGATATTTGAAAACTGAAAGACAAGGGCAATAGCGCCGGAGCCCGTCAGCGCAGAGCGGCGACTGCGCGACGGGGGATAGCAAGGTCCTGTTCCGTGCTAGCGACGGACGAGCTCAGCAAGGCCTTGCTGATTTTTATCGACCGGCAGAAGGCCGTTAGCTAGATCTACGCCGCCCGCTTCTTGCGATTCTTGTTGTTGCCTTTGGCCGGGGCCTTGCCCCGCTCCGGACTTTCCAGCAGCGTCTGGTCGCCGCTTTCGCGGGTCTTCGACTGCTGCGCTGCCCGCTGCTGGCGCGACTGCTCGTTGTGATGCATGTCGAGCGGATGCGTGCCCGGGTCTTCGCCTTCGGTCTCGCCGCTGCGGGGATCGGTGATGAACAACAGGTCCGACAGATCGCTGGCGTGCTCCTCTTCGTCGCTGCAGGATGCCCTCGATCATGACGCGCGTGGTGGGATCGTGGTCGGCGAAGTGGCGAATCATCTGTCTGATAAACCTCGATGACGATGCGCTCGGCGATCAGGTCTTCCTTGATCATGTCGGAGAGGGACTTACCTTCGGCGTACTGCGACGCCGACCGCTGTACCAGCGAAGCCGGGTTGAAATCGGGCTTGCCGCCGAGTTGCTGGATGCGTTCGGCGATTTTGTCGGCGTGTTCGCGCTCGGCGTCGGCGTGTTCCTTGAACTCATCGCGCACGGCCATGGCATGAACGCCGGTGGCCATGAAGTAGTGGTGCATGTAGCGCAGCACGCAAACGATCTCCGTAGCCAGCGCTTCGTTCAGAATGGAGATGGTCTGCTCCGACGTCACCTTCGTAGGTGTCGGTTACCGCGCCGTCTTCGATTTTTTCTGCAGCGCGCTTGCGTATCTCTTCCACATCGGTCAAAAAACTTGGCATAGGGACTGACCTCGCAAGGGGGACTCCCGCCGGAATGGCGGTGCAGGTGATTGGATTCCCCAGGGTGGTTGGGCAGATGTCTTATTCAGCAACTTTGTTTGCGAACACTGTTTGCGAACACTCGTCGAAGTGGGCATTTGCGAAGCTAGGGCGCCCGCAGAACGATGGCCATTGTCTTCGCACTTTACCGGTGCGAATTCACTGAACATTTCCGAACGCATCGAATATATTGAGTGCAATGCCTTCGCTCGCACTTTCCGACCTGATTGGCGCGCCGGTCATCGACAACGCCGGAGTGAGCGCCGGCAAAGTGCGCGAAGTCGCGCTGGTGCCGCAGGAGAACTCCAGTCAGATCGCCGGCTTCGTGGTGAAAACCCGTCACGGCGACCGTTTGCTGCCCATTCGAGTCAATCAGCCTGATCAATGGCGGCCTGCGGGTTGCTACCGCCGCTTCCGAGTGGAGCCCGTACGGCGGCGGCGAAGGCATGCTGCTGCTGGAGCGCGACCTGCTCGATCAGCAGATCATCGACGTCCACGGCCGCAAGGTCGTGCGGGTCAACGACGTCGATATCCACGAAGAGCTGGGCCACGACCACATTGTGCTCAAGGTTGGCGCGGTGGACGTGGGCGCGCGCGGCGCCGTCCGCCGCCTGCTGAAGGGCGTGGTTCCCGCCGCCGCGCTGAATCTGCTTGCTGGCCAAGATTCCGCCGCGGATGATCCCGTGGGAGTTCGTTGACCTCATCGAGATCGATCCCGCCCGCCGCGTCAAGCTGAAGATCTCCCTCGATCGCCTGGCCAAGCTGCATCCCGCCGACATCGCCGACATTGTCGAAGACCTGGCGCCCGCCGAGCGCGAAGCCGTCTTCGAAACCCTCGACGAGGAGGTCGCCGCCGAGACCCTGGAGGAGATCGATCCCAAGACTGCAGGTTTCGATTCTCAGCTCGCTCGATTCCGACCGCGCCGCCGACATCGTGGAGGAGATGGATCCCGACGCCGCCGCCGACCTGCTGGGCGACATGCATCCCGAGACTCGCGAAGAGATCCTGACCGAGATGGAGCCGGAGGAGCGCGCCGAAGTCGCCGAGTTGATGACCTTCGAGGAAGACACGGCCGCCGGGCGCATGACCACCGATTACATGGCGCTGGGGCCGGGCGCCAAGGTGGAAGATGCGATCGAGATGCTGCGCAACTTCGAGGGCGGCGTAGAAAGCATCAGCACCATCTATCATCGTCGGCGAGAAAGACAAACTGCTGGGCGCCGTGCCGCTGGCCAAGATTGTGCTGGCGCCGCCGGGCACCCCGCTGATGATGCTGAGCACCGGGCACATGACCACCGTGCATCCCGGCGCCGACGAGAAGGAAGTCGCCGAGCTCTTCGACAAGTACAACCTGCTGACCCTGCCGGTGATCGATGACGACGGCGTGCTGACCGGCGTCATCACCGCGGACGATGTCATCAACATGCTGCGCGCGAAGCTGTAGCCAGCAGTCAAGCTACTGATTGGCGCATTTTTCGCTGTGCGTTTATTCTGGACGGTCTTTACTCCTCTCACCTGTAACTCCCTGATGTCATGCCCGAGTCGCGACGGCTAAAAGTCTGGAGAATCCGCCTGTTGATGTTCCTGGCCGTCATCGGTCCCGGGTTCATCACCGCCAATGTGGACAACGACGCCGGCGGTATCTACACCTACTCGGCGGCCGGAGCGCAGTTCGGATATCTCCTGCTGTGGGTCATGATCCCCATGACCATCGCGCTGGTGGTGGTGCAGGAGATGTCGGCGCGCATGGGCGCGGCCACCGGCAAAGGGCTCAGCGACCTGATCCGCGAAGAGTACGGCCTGCGGATTACGTTCTTCATGATGCTGGGGCTGGTCATCACCAACTTCGGCAACGTGGTAGCCGAATTCGCCGGAATCGCCAGCAGCCTGGAGCTGTTTCACATCTCGCGCTACATCAGCGTGCCCGTTGCCGCGGTGGTGGTGTGGCTGCTGGTCGTCAAAGGGCACCTACAAGAGCGTTGAGAAAGTTTTCCTGGCAGCGTCATTCTTCTACTTCGCCTACATCATCGCAGGGGTGCTGGCGGGGCCGAGCTGGAAGGAGGCTTTCGTGGCCACCTTCAAGCCGCCGCACGGCGGGGCGTTCCACGAATCGGCCTACATCTACATGGTCATCGCCTTGGTGGGCACCACGATTGCGCCGTGGATGCAGTTTTATCTGCAGTCGTCGATCGTGGAGAAGGGAATCACTCCGCGCGAGTATCGGGCCTCACGCTGGGACGTGATTCTGGGCTGCCTTTTCACCGACCTGGTGGCCTGGTTCATCGTGGTGGCTTGCGCCGCCACGCTTTATGCGCACGGGGTCCGGCAGATCCGCGATGGCGCCGATGCGGCGCAGGCGCTGCGTCCGCTGGCGGGCGAGTATGCCTATATTCTGTTTGCGGCCGGACTGTTCAACGCATCGCTGTTCGCCGCATCCATTCTGCCGATTTCGACCGCTTACACGGTGTGCGAGGGACTGGGCTTCGAGTCCGGGGTGGGACACAAATTCGGCGAGGCCAAGGTTTTCTACTGGCTGTACACGCTGCTGCTCATCGCCGGCGGCGGAGTCATTCTGCTGCCCAACATTCCGCTGGTGAAGATCAGCATTCTGTCGCAGGTGGTGAACGGCGATTGTGCTGCCGTTCGTGCTCATCTTCATGCTGCTGCTGGTGAACAAGAGCGAACTGATGGGCAAGCACGTCAACGGCACCTGGTTCAACCTGATCGCGTGGGCGACGACGATCATCATGATCGGGCTGACCATTGCCTGGTTTGTGACCGGCCGGGGCGGGAAGCTAGAGCAGCTTGCCCTCGGCGATCTGCTGCACCAGGGTGCGGTCGGCATCGAGGAAGTCGAGCGCCGGCAAGTCGCGCCGGTGGACCCAGCGGATCTCGCGGAAAATGCGGTTCTGCAGTTCGCCTTCATACTGCTCGACCATGAAGAAGTGAAGTTCCACGGCGTTGCCGTTCAGGTAGGTGTGCTGTAGTTGCGCAACTTTGCGACCGATCTCTGCGCGGATGCCCAGCTCCTCCTCGAGCTCGCGTTGTAAGGCCTCGGGAGGCTTTTCGCCGGCTTCAATTTTGCCGCCGGGAAATTCCCATTTGAGCGGCAGCGCCTGATATTCCGTCCGCTGGCAGCACAGGATCTCCTCGTCGCGCACGAGCAAGGCAGCGACGACTTGTTTGATCAAGGGGCGTCGCCTCGGTCTCCGACGCCGCTCGGCCAGCCGTCACGAAGTCTTCTCCAGGTAGCGGCCGACCAGAGCGGCGCAGTGCTCAACCAGCTTGCGGTCTGCGTCGCTGAAGGCGGCCGGCGTGTGGCTGTCAATGTCGAGTTCGCCGACCGACTTTGCCCTTCACGGTCACGGGCGCAACAATCTCCGACTTGGTCTCGATCGAGCACGCCAGATAGCGCGGATCGGCGTTGACGTCATCCACCACCACGGTTTGTCCCGACGAGACCGCCGCGCCGCAAATACCCTGATTCAGCGGAATGCGCTTGTGCGGCGTGACTGCGCCGACATACGGACCCAGCACCAGCATCGGGACCTTCGCCCGGCTGCGCCCTTTTCAATCATGTAGAAGCCGACCCAGTCGAAGTGGCGCAGCCGCTCCTGCAGGCGGCCCGACGATGACGCTCATCAGGTCTTCGACGCTGCCGGCGCGCGTCGGCCAACGCAGCGAGTTCTTCGGCCAGCTGCTGGTAGTTCGTCTCCATCGCTCTCCATTCATATCACAGCCGCTGATAGCTGACGTATTCCGGCAGGGCTGCGGAAACAGCTCAGGATGAAGCGCCCAAGCCATAGCGCGCAATCCACCGAGCAGGCTGGTCGCCGGCGTGTTCAGCAGTTCATCGTTGATACAGAACACTCGCCCTTGGCGGACCGCTGTAGGTCTGTCCAGCCGCGCTGCTCCACGATCTTCTCCAGCGGCACGCGATCTCCGGCCCCGCACCAGGCAGCCACAATGACATCCGGCTGCGCCGCCGCAACTTCCTCCGCTGTAAGGTCGTTTTGCCGGGCAGGCCCGACGAATTCGCCTCCGGCAGCTTCCACCAGTTCGGCCACCCACGGCTGCGAGGCGATGATCGGCTTCCCCCATTCTTCGCAAAACACCTTAGGCTTGGATGCACGCGGCGGCGCGTTTGCGAACCTCCTCGATATCATTTTGCATACTGGTGATCACGCTTTGGCCGCGCTCCCACTGCGCCCATGACGCCTGCGATCGCAGCGATGTCGGCGTAGATGTCGGCGAGGCGTTCGCGGCGCCAGCCCGAGGAATCGCACGCCGGCCTTCAGAATCTCGGCGACCGCTTCCAGTTGGTAGGGAACCGACGCCAGCACGAGGTCGGGACGAGCGGCCAGGATCTGTTCCGTCTGCGCGGTCCAGGAGTCGGAGACAATCACGCGCGAGCCGTCGGCGACCTCGGGGCAGACATCGGCGCAGTATTTGGTGCAAGCGACCAGGCGATCGAGCAGATCCCAGATCGCGCAGGGTGACCGTCGCGCTGGGCTGGAGCGAGACGACACGCTGCGGAGTGTAATCGGCGTTCAAGGCTGTTCGATTATAGGGTGGAGCACCGCTTCAGCGGTGCAGTTAAGATTCAGGAATGAGGCGGCTTTAGCCGCTGAGGTAAACGGAAAGATTACCTCAGGCGCTAAAGCGCGATCCAAGAACTGACGCCAGTTATGCACGCCTGAAGGCGTGCTCCACCCATCGCCTAAACACCACATGTGAGACTGCTATAGGATTTGTGCAGCCATGTATTCTCCCCAGCTTCTCGACCACTTCGAGCGACCTCGCAATTCCGGAGAGCTGCTAGGCGCTGATGCTCAAGTGCGCATCGAAAATCCGGCTTGTGGCGACATTCTGGAGCTCGCCATCAAGATGGACGCGGGCCGGATCGGCGAGATCCGCTTTCGCGCCAAGGGCTGCGTGCCCGCGATAGCGTGTGCCTCGGCGATGACGGAGTTGGCAAAGGGAAAGTCTTCGCATGAGGCAAGTGCGATCGGCAAAGCAGAAATTCTGGATGCTGTTGGGGGTGTGCCTCCAGCATCGGGACATGCAGCGCAACTGGCGATTGATGCGCTAAGAGCGGCGCTGCAGAAGCTGAACAGTTGTCAGTAGCCAGTTGTCAGTAAATGCAACCGCAGGTCCTTCGGCTCGGTCGCCGCGGCGACCTCGCTCAGGATGACAAGCGACAGTAGCCAGTAGTCAGTAAACAGCAGGCTCCTCGACTCCACCGCGCAAATCGGGCGCTCTACACGGTTTCCGTTTCCAGCTCTTCTTCCAGCAACTGCTTGTTGTACAACTCGGTGTAGTAGCCGTTGCGCTCGATCAGTTCTTCGTGGGTGCCGTACTCCACGATCTGGCCCTGGTGCAGCACGGCGATGCGGTCGGCGTTGCGCACCGTCGAAACGCGGTGCGAGATGAAGATGGTGGTGCGCCCCTGCATGATCTCGCGCAGATGGTTCAGAATGCGATCTTCGGTTTGAGTGTCCACACTGGCGAGCGCGTCGTCGAGCACCAGGATGCGTGGACTGCGGATCAAGGCCCGAGCAATGGCGGTGCGTTGCTTCTGTCCGCCGGAGAGGGTGAGGCCGCGCTCCCCGACCAGAGTGTTGTAGCCATCGGGAAAACCCTCGATCTCATCAGCGATATTGGCGGCCTCGGCGGCACGGCGAATCTCTGCATCGGTGGCGTGCTCGGCCCCGAAAGCGATGTTCTCCCGAATGGTGTCGCTGAACAGGAACGTTTCCTGCGGGACAAAGCCGATGTTCTTGCGCAACACCGCGAGCGGAAACTCGCGAATGGGCCGGCCGTCGATCAGCACCGAACCTTCAGCCGCATCGTAGATGCGCGGAATGAGCGACACCAGGGTGGACTTGCCCGATCCGGTAGGGCCAACGATGGCCAGGCTGGTGCCGGCGGGTATTCGCAGGTTGATGTTTTTCAGCACCGCTTCATCGCCGTGAACGTGGCCCATGCCGCGCTCGGCGGCAATCAAGGTGTGACCGTAGTGAAAGCTGAGGTTGCGGAACTCGATCTCGCCGCCGACCTCGGCGGGAGCGCCAGTTGCGGGCACAGCGGCGTCGGTGACCTCGGGCTGTTCGGCGAGGAGGTTCTGGATGCGGCCCATGGACGCAGTGCCGCGCTGGAAGATGTTAATGACCCAGCCCAGCGAAATGATGGGCCAAGTGAGCTGCACCATGTAGGTGTTGAAGGCCACAAAGCTGCCGACAGTGATGCGATGCAGCAGCACTTCGCGGCCGCCGATCCAGAGCACGATCACGACGGCGACACCGAGCAGCGTTTCCAGCGTCGGCCACAGCATGCCCATCAGGCGGACCAGCTTGAGACTGCGCGCGATGTACTCGGTGTTCTCGCGCTCGAAGCTTTCGATCTCCGCCTCTTCCTGCACATAAGCGCGAATCAGGCGCGCTCCGGAGAAGTTTTCCTGCGCCTTGGCCGAGATGTCGGAGAACATTGCCTGGATGCGCTCGAAGCGCTCGTGAATCTTGCGTCCAAAGTACTGCACCACGATGCTGACGACGGGCAGCGGCAGGAAGGCGAAAAGGGTAAGCCGCGGGCTGATGCTCAGCATGAACAGCCAGCGCCCCCGCAGTGAAAACCACGGTGTTGGCGCGTGTACATGATGCCAGGCCCAGCCAGCATGCGTACCGCGTTAAGGTCGTTGGTGGCGCGGGCCATGATGTCGCCGGTGCGGGTGCGCTGATAAAAGCTGTAAGACAGCCGCTCCAAGATGGGTGAACAGATCGTTGCGCAGATCGAATTCGATTTCGCGCGAGACGCCGATCAGGATCCAGCGGGTAAGGAACTGGAAGATGGCTTTGGTCGCCGCGACTGCCAGGAGCATGGCCGCGTACGTAATCAGCTTGTTCGCTGTGACCCCGCGGTTCAGATCGTCAATGGCGCGGCGGATGACCAGCGGGAAGAGAATCCAGACGCCGTTGTTGCACAGCACGCACAAAGCGCCGATCCAGAAGGTCGCTGCGGTACTTGCGTAGATAGGGAAACAGCGGGCGTAGGTTCTTGAACATGCAGGCGATCAGCAGGTCAGATGTCGGTGGCTGAAGAGGTTAGATGAGCGACAACTAAGTTGATTCTGCCGCTACGTTGGCTACGTCGGCACAGCAGAAAGTAGCCTCCGGCGAGGGCGAAGATGAAGTCCGGCGCCCAGGCGGCCAGCATGGCGGGAAGCTGATTGGCGTTGCCCATGGCTTCGAACAATCCTGCGGTCACCCAGTACACCACGGCGATGCCGATCGCGACGGCCACACCGGCCAGCGCACCACCCGTGCGTCCGGAGGCTGCAAAGGGGATCGCCAGGACCGCCATGACCAGAGTGATCAGGGGAAAGGCGAGTCTTCTTCTGCAACTGTACCTTCAGCCGCACGGTGTCGAAGCCGCTCTGCTGCAGGTCGTCGATGTAGCGCTGCAGCTCCTCGATAATTCATCTCCGAGGACTGCTTGACTTCCTTCTTGAAGTAGCTTGGGTCCTCGTGCAGTTCGTTGAAGGTGGCAACATCGAAGGTCCGGTAGTCCTGGATGGAAGTGCCCGACAGCGTTCGTATCCAGCCCTGCTGCGAAGACCCACTTCTTCAGACCCTCTTCCCAATGCGCGCTGGGCGGCATGGATGCGGCGCGTAAGTTGGAAGGTGTTGGGGTCGAACTCGAAGATCGAGATGCCGCCGAAGCTGGTCGGTGTCGGGATCGAACACCTGGTAGTAGTAGATGTCGTTGTTCTGTCCGAAAATCCACTTGCGGTCAGCCTGCAAGTACGTCTGCGGCAGGTTTGCCCTTGATCTGGTTGCGCAAGATTTCCTGTTGCTGGTTGGTGTGCGGGATGTAGAGCTGATCAAAGACAAACATGGCCGCGGCGAAGATAGCGCAAACCACAATCACCGGCAGGGCGGCGCGATAGATGCTGATTCCGGTGGCCTTCATGGCCGTCAGCTCGCTGGACTTTTCCAGCAGTCCGAAGGTGATGAGCACGGCGAGCAGCACCGCGACCGGCGCCATCAGATAGAGCAGCGAGGGCTCAGGTTCAGCAGGTACTCCGCCAGCATGATCGCCGGAACCTTGTTGCGGACGATATCGGTCAACAGCTCGAAGAAAGTGAAGACCAGCGCCAGAATCAAGAAGGTCGCCAGGACCATCACCAGGTACAAGGCGAAGTCGCGCAGGATCATGTCGTCCAGGATGAGCGGGAACCGTGCGCTGAAGCGGCTTGCGGTGAGGCGCTCGAATCACGGACCAGATGCGACGCTCCGAGAGGGCGTGCGCCGCGCTGCCAAGATTCTTGCAGCTTGCTCGCGCAGCGCTTTCCAGGCTGCGCTCAAGCTGCCAAGCTCAATCGGCATGCGGTCCACGCGCCATAACAGAACGAGTCCGCAGAGGAAGAAGAAGATGTTGGCCATCCACACGCCTTCCCAGGGCAGGCACCTTGCCCTGGCGCGCCATGGAGACGCCGGTCAGCGAGAAGAAGTAATACACGAACACCAGCAGAATGGTGAGCACGAAGCCGGTGCTCTTGCCGCCCTTGCGGGCCGAGAGCCCCAGCGGGATGCCGACCATCGCCAGCACCAGGCAGGCGGCGGGAAGCGCAAGCCGGCGATGGAATTCAATCTCGTAGTAGCGCGCCTTGCTCAGATCGTAGATTCCAGGTCCCGGGTCGAGGTTTCTGAGCGGCTCGGCGGCGCTGGCGTTCGCGCGCGGCGTTGCGCAGCAGCTCGCGCAGTCGCAATTCGGCGACCGGAAGCAGCGTCGTGCGGCGCGCGGTCCGCGCTGCTGGGCAGTTGGATGGGGATCTCGGTGGTGTCAAAGGTCGTGATGGAGTACTGGTCCTTGGCCTTCGGCATGATCTCCTGCTGGGTGCCGTCCTCCAGATGCAAGCGTAACTTGTCGCGCGAGTCGGCCAACAGTGCGCCGCGCTTGGCCAGAGTGACCTTCGGGGAGGCGGGATCGCTGATATCGGCCAGGAAGATGCCCCGCCACAACGAATGGCCGCCGGAAGGAATCGCGTCCTGCACATAGAGCACGATGTTCTTGAACTCTTCGTAGAAAACGCGGGGCTGAATCTCAAACGAGGCCTGCGACGATTTCAGCCTGTCCTGCAGACTGATTGAGTGCCACTGCCGACTTGGGCGCCACATAGATGCTGTTGACCATGCCCAGCATCCAGGCGCCAATGGCGAAAATGGAAATTGCGCGGACAAACATTCCCGACGCCCATGCCGCTGGCACGAATGGCGGTGACTTCGCTGTCGGCGGCCAGCCGGCTGAGTCCGACCAGAATGCCCACCAGCACACCCATGGGCAAGGTGATGAGTGAATGTGGTCGGCAGGGTGAAGAGGAAAATCTCCGCCGACACTGGGCACAGGAGCGCTGTTGCGGACGATGAGCTCCAGCAGCCGCCCCAGGTCCCGCATGAAGATGATGAAGGTGAACAACGCCACGCCCAGCAAGGCATGCGAGCCCACTTCCTTCAGAATGTAGCGGGTCAGAATACGCACGGAACTCTAGTCTAACGGAAGGGCGGGCACCGGAGAAGAGGTATAGTACCGGCTCATGGCGACTTCCCACATGAGGGCGCTGCGGTCACGCCATTTTCGTGCTCCCGACTGGCTTGAATCTGCCCAGCCAGAGCGGCATCCAAGTACATATCAATTCCCGTGATTCTTGATCCCCGCACAATGTGGCTCCGGGCCCAAGGCAGAGCCAGGGAAGCTACTGCCGACAGAAGACATTGGTGGCTTCTGTCCGCTGGTTTCGCGTGGTATCCTTGACGGAAGTTGGAGGCAACGGGCAACCGGCGCGCAATGCGGCGCGAAAACAGTTAGCGCTTCTTTTTCTCAGAGCGGCTCGAGTGCCTCTGAATGACAAGGTGGTTAATAGTGACCCAGCGCGAGAAATTCGAAACCAAGAAACTCCCCATGATGCCGATCCGCGATGTCGTCATCTTTCCCTACATGATGACGCCGTTCGTGGTCGGCCGGGAGTCCAGCGTGCGCGCATTGGAAGAGGCGCTGGCCGGCGACAAGAAGATATTTCTGGCGACGCAGCACGACGCCAGCATCGACGAGCCCAAGCCCAACGAGATTTTCCAGGTCGGCACGCTGGTCAACATCGTGCAGAGTCTGAAGCTGCCCGACGGCAATATCAAGGTCCTGGTGGAGGGCCTGGAGCGCGGCAAGATCCTGCAGGTGGTCGATACCGATGGCTACTTCGAGGCCACGGTCCGCACCGCCAAATATTCGGCCGAACCGACGCCGCAGATTGAAACCAGCATGACGCGCGTGACCGGCCTGTTCGAGCAGTACGTCAAGCTCTGCCAGTCGCTGAACTACGAGACCATGATCGCCGCCGTCCGCAACGACGATCCGGCAAAGCTGACCGACACCATCGCCGCCAACCTGCAACTCTCGATCGAAGAGAAGCAGGAGCTGCTGGAAATCTTCGATCCCGCCGAGCGCCTGAACCGCATCGGCGACGTGCTCGACGTCGAGATCGAAAAGCTCAACATGGACCGCACCATCCAGTCGCGGGTAAAGCGCCAGATGGAGCGCGCCCAGAAAGAGTATTACCTCAACGAGAAGATCAAGGCCATCCAGAAGGAACTGGGCCGCGGCGAGAAGAGCGAGTTCGACGAGCTGAAGAAGAAGATCGACACTGCCGGCATGCCGCGCGACATCCACGAGAAGGCGCTGCAGGAACTGAAGAAGCTGGAGGCCATGCCGCCCATGTCGGCGGAGTCCACGGTATCGCGCAATTATCTGGACTGGCTGCTGGCGGTGCCGTGGAAGAAGCGCTCCAAAGAAATCCGCAACATCGATATCGCCGAGAAAACGCTCAACGAAGATCACTACGGGCTGGAGAAGATCAAGGAGCGCATCCTTGAATTTCTCGCGGTCCGGCAGTTGGTCAAGAACCCGAAGGGCTCGATCCTGTGCTTCGTCGGGCCTCCGGGCGTGGGCAAGACTTCGCTGGGCATGAGCATTGCCAAAGCCACGGGCCGCAAGTTCGTCCGCATGTCGCTGGGCGGCGTGCGCGATGAAGCCGAAGTGCGCGGCCATCGCCGCACCTACATCGGCGCGTTGCCGGGGCAGATCATCCAGATGATGAAGAAGGCCGGCACCAAGAATCCGGTCTTCATGCTGGATGAAGTGGACAAGATGTCGATGGACTTCCGCGGCGATCCCTCGGCGGCGTTGCTGGAAGTGCTCGATCCCGAGCAGAACTTCATGTTCGTCGATCATTACCTCGACGTGGAGTACGACCTATCGCAGGTCTTCTTCATCGCCACGGCGAACGTGCTGCACACCATTCCTCCGGCCCTGCAGGACCGCATGGAAGTGCTGCGGCTGCACGGCTACACCGAGCCGGAGAAAGTCGAGATTGCCAAGCAGTATCTGGTCCGCAAGCAGCGCCTGCAGACCGGACTGACCGAACAGAACATCATCTTCACCGACGACGCGCTCACCGCCATCATCCGCAATTACACGCGCGAGGCCGGGGTCCGCAATCTGGAGCGCGAGATCGGCAACATCTGCCGCAAGGTCGCGCGCAAGGTGGTTAAGGAAGGCGACAAGTACACGGTGGAACTTAACGCGCGAAAACGTCTGCAGAATATCTGGGCGTGATGAAGTTCCGCGACAGCGAGAGCCACGAGCGCAGCGAAGTCGGCCTGGTCACCGGCCTGGCCTGGACCGAGGTCGGCGGCTCGATTCTGACCACCGAGGTCGCCACCGTGGACGGCAAAGGCAAGCTGACGCTCACCGGAAAACTCGGTGACGTGATGCAGGAGTCGGCACAGGCGGCCATGTCGTATGTGCGCTCCCGCGCACATCGGTTGGGACTGCCGCGCGACTTCTATCGCAATCTCGACATCCACGTACACGTGCCTGAGGGCGCGATTCCGAAGGATGGCCCCTCCGCCGGCATCACCATGGCGACCGCGATCGCCAGCGCACTCAGCCACATCCCGGTGCGGCGCGATATCGCCATGACCGGCGAAATCACGCTGCGCGGCAAGGTATTGCCGATCGGTGGGCTGAAAGAGAAGCTGCTGGCGGCCCATCGCGCGGGCATCATGGAGGTCCTGCTTCCGGCGGACAACGAGAAGGACCTGGCCGACGTGCCGGAGAACTTGCGCAACGTGATGAAGCTGCGCTTCGTCAATACCATGGATGATGTGCTGGCGTATGCGCTGGAGCGGCCGCTGCCGGAAGTGCCCGACGAGGTCTCTCCGGGAATCGCAGCCCTGCCACCAGCTCCGGAACAAGCTCCGACGGCACACCAGTAAGCGCAGGCGAACGATCACTTCGAAGCGACCGCCGCCCGCCGAGTGCGGGTCCGGTTCTTTTTCGCTTCGCGCTGCCCCAAGCTCGCCACAGGACCGGCGAAATTGATTGCATGAAAGTGCTGACCCGCTTTGTGACCTCCGCCGCTGCCCCGCTGCAGTTCCCGCCTGCGGGTGCGCCGGAGATCGCGTTTCTGGGCCGCTCCAATGTTGGCAAATCGAGCTTGATCAACGCGCTGGTCGGCAACAAGATCGCCAAGACCAGCAACACCCCCGGTCGCACCCAGACCATCAACTTTTTTCAGGTGCGCCGCCCGGGCAAGCCGAGTCCCGACTTCGTCTTCGCCGATCTGCCCGGCTACGGTTACGCGCGCGCACCCAAAGAAATAACCGCACAGTGGGCGCAGTTCATCAATCCATACCTGGAGGAACGCGAGTCGCTGGTGCTGTGCCTGTCGCTGGTGGACGTCACCATTCCGCCACAGGCGCTTGATGTGCAACTGATGGACTGGCTGCGTCACATGGACCGCCAATTCATCGTGGTAGCAACCAAGGCCGACCGTATTTCACATAGTCAACTACGCGCCTCGCTGCCTGAACTCTGCGACCAGCTACGGGTCCTTCCCGCGCAGGTCATTCCATTTTCTGCCAAGTCGCGGGTGGGCTATGACGAACTCTGGGCGGCCATCAAGGCCGCGGCCGGTGTTGAAGACCCGGGCGCCAATCCCATCTCGCAGGCCGGCTCGTAGTCAAAGCCATAATTTTTCGCACTAACCGCTTTTGCCCGGCCAGATCTCGAGAGCCGTCTTGCTCAGGACCTGTTCTTTGGCACTTTCGCTGAGGGTGAGCGCGCGAAACTCGGCCAGGTTCCTCTCGATTTCGGGAACACCGGGCCCCGGCCAATCAGTGCCGAACAGCGTCTTGTGTGCGATCTCTTCCAGCCGCGGAAAATATTGCAAAAGCGATTTGGGTGGGATGCCGCTGATGTCCAGATAAACATTGCGGTGTCTCCGCACCAGAAAGAAGGCGGTGCTCATCCACAACGGACGACCGCCGTGCGCCAGTAGGATTTTCAGTTCGGGGAAATCGACGGCCACGTCGTCCACATACATAGGATCGCCGTACTTGTTGCGGGCTCCGGGAAAGATTGAAGTTCCGGTGTGCACCATGACGGGAATGCCGTTCGCCTCGGCCACCCGATAGATGATCTCCAGCTCTTTGACGCCGTTCACGTAATCGTTGGGATAGAGCAACTGGTGCGGCGGATGGATTTTGATGAGCTTGATGCCCAGCCGCACGATATGTTCCATATCGGCCAGAACGTTCTGCGTGTGGCGTGGGTGCACGCTGCCGCAGGGAATGAGCCGCTGCGGATCTTCCTTCACGTAGTTGGCGATGAACTGGTTGACCGCCGGCGTGAAACCGATCACCTCGGGCGCAACGTAGTTGATGAGCACTGCCCGATCGATACCAATTTTATCGAGATGCTTGAGGAATGCCTTTGGGGAAGCGCAGTATTCCGCCACCTGGTCGAAATCCTTGCGGGACTTCTTCATCAGCGCCAGGGCCTCAGGCTTGAACAGCTCCATGGGCTGAATGTGAATGTGGCAGTCGGTGATTAGCATCGGTAGTCAGTCGTCAGTAGTCAGTTAGTCGCCGCTGCCAGGACCGCTCGCTTGGCGAACACTCGTACCATCTCGCGGCGATACTCCGGCGTCAGCGCTGAGGTGGTGAGCGGCTTGGCCGTACTGCGCCGCCAAGTCGCCGATGCGCTCCGCGATCTCTTCTGTCGGAACCACTCCAACCAGGTGCGCGTCAGCGTCCTTCACTAGGAATGGCGCAGGATTGACCGCGGTGATGGCAACGCGCGCATCTTCCACGCGGCCTGCGCGCATCTTGAGCGCGACCGCAACCCCGGCCAACGGGTAATCAATGCTGCCGCGGACGCGGAGCTTCTGATAGCTGCCGCGCCACCCCGCCGACGATTCCGGCAGGCACACGCGAGTGACGATCTCATTGGGCGCAAGATGCAGCCGCGCAATGCCATCGTTCACATAGAACTCTGACAATGGGGTACGGCGCGCGCCATTTGGCCCGGCAATCTCGATTTCTGCACCCAGGCAGAGCAGCGCCGGCGGCGTGTCGCCCGAAAAGGCCGCCCAGCAAAACTTTCCGCCGGGTGCAACGTGACAAAGGTCGCCATCCTTCTTAAGGCAGAAGCCGCAACTCTTACGCCACAGCAGCGATTGGTTGTACCACAGGCAGCGGGTATCGAGGCAAAGATTGCCGCCAATGGTTCCCATGTTGCGCAACACGGGTGAAGCGACGGTTTTCACCGCTTCGTACAGGACGGGGAAATCTTTGCGAATGAGCAGCGAATGTTCGACGGCGCTAAGCGTCGTCAGCGCACCAATCTCGACGCCCTCGCCCGCACGATAGCGAATTCCGCGCAGTTCGCTGACGCCGCGCAAGTCGAGAACGTAGGGCGGCGTGAACAGCTTCTGCTTCATCGAAGGCAGTAGGTCGGTCCCGCCGGCAACCACTTTCACCTGGCCGTCATACTTCGCCATCAGCGTGATGGCTTCGTCGAGCGTCCTGGGGCGCAGCAGTTGAAAGCTGGGAAGGCTCACTGCTCCACCTCCCACGGGCGACCCAGCGTCCGTCCCCTGGCGCGCCGGATCGAGCGGATGCCGCATCGGGCCCTTGCCGCGGAACCACAGCGAGCCGCCGTGTTCGCGAAGCTTGTGAGGAGCAGTCGGATCAACCGACTCGGTCATCTCGATACGCTTCATGCCCTTCTTTGCGCGCAAGGCGGCCAGCACCCGCTCCGGCGTGAACGGTGCCTCCCGCAGACGAACTCCCACAGCGTCGTAGATCGCGTTCGAGATTGCCGGAATGGTCGCGGCCAGCGAGCCTTCGCCCGCTTCCTTGGCTCCGAACGGTCCTTCGGGATCGATACTCTCGACGATGATGCATTCGATCTCAGGCGACTCAGTCGACGACGGGCTGCGATATTCCAGCATTCCGGGATTCATCAGCAGGCCGTCTTTCCAGACCATCTCTTCCTCAAGCGCCTGTCCAAGGCCCATCCAGACTGAGCCGATTACCTGGCCTTCGACGGCCACCGGGTTCAGCGCGCGTCCGCAGTCGTGGGCAGCCCATATCTTGTGCACGGTCACCTCGCCGGTGTCTTCATCCACGCTGACCTCGGCAATCTGCGCGGAGTACGAATAAGCGGGAGACGGCCCGACTCCGCCGCCTTTGTGTTTACCGCCGCGGGCGGCGACCGGAGGTGCGTAGGAGCCAGTGCCGGTCAGCGCGCCGTGGAAGTCAATGGCCGCGACAATGGCCTCCTCGAAGCTCATATGGTCATTAGGGCCCTCTTCTTTGCGGGTCTGTAAAACCGATCCGCGCAGGATCTGGCCATCCACATGGCCGCGTGCCGCTTCCTGCTCCACCAGACTATCTGACGCCGTGGGAGTGTAGTCTGACAGTGTGGTACCACCGTTCCACACCCGATCATTGCGCATGATTACGTCTTCAGAAGCGCAATTCATGTGCTTGGCGGCGGCGCTTACGATGCTCTTCTTCACATCTTCGGCGGCGCGCAGGGCGGCATTCCCGGCCATAAAAGTCACGCGGCTGGAGTAGGAGCCGAGATCGATCGGGGTCAGATCGGTATCGGCGGCAATGACCTTGACGCGCGAGATTTCGCAACCCAGCACCTCGGCCACAACCTGCGCAGTCATGGTGTCGGAGCCTTGCCCGATCTCCGAAGCTCCGGTGTAAACCACCACCCCGCCATCGCGATCGATCTTGATGTTGACCGTCGAATGCGGCATGTCGGAGCGGATGATGCTGTTGGCGGCACCGCTCACATAGTGGCTGCACGCAACTCCAAGGCCGCGGCCCTTGGGCAGTTTGCCTCTGCGCTCCTTCCATCCCGATCGGGTAACCACCTGATCGATGCACTCCGGCAGTCCATAGCTCAGCACCCGCAGACCGTTGACCGTTACGGTCGGCGGCTTCAGCAGGTTGACGCGTCGCATCTCCGCCGGATCGAGGTTGAGCTGTCGCGGCGATCTCGTCCATCTGCGACTCGAAGGCGAAACGCACGTTGACCGTGCCGTGGCCACGCATGGCGCCGCACGCGGGCTTGTTGGTCAGCACGCGATAGCCGTCATAGCGGATGTTGGGAATGTCGTAGAGCGCGCCCAGCAGCGCACCGGAATACAGAATGGTCACCACGCCATATGAGCAGTAGGCGCCACCGTCCTGGATGACCTGGCAGGCGACGGCCGTCATGCGGCCATCGTTCTTCACGCCGGTCTTCAGGTCGATGATGGTGCGCGGGCGCCCGCGATGCGCCCAGAAAACTTCCTCGCGCGTGTAGGTGATCTTCACCGGAGCTTTGGCCGCGCGCGCCGCAACCGCGGCGATGATCTCCAGCGGAATGATTTCGCTCTTGCCGCCGAAACCGCCGCCCACCAGGGGTTTGATCACGCGGATCTGCGACATCGGCATTTCCAGCACCAGCGAAAGCTTGTGCTGCAGGTAATAGGGAACCTGCGTGGACGACCACACGGTAAGCCGTCCCATCTTGCCGGTGTGGGGGTCGAGTTCGAAGTTCGCCAGCGTGCTGTGCGGCTCCATGGCAGCGTGCGTCACTTCGTTAGCGATGTAGCGGCCCTCGGCGATGTAGTCGGCTTCGGCAAATCCGTTGTCCAGGATCGCCGAAGACGTGGTGGTAATCCTTCTCGATATTGTGGGGACGGTTGTCGTGAATGAGATCGCTCTCCGCTTTCATCGAGTCTTCAGGATCGAAGTAGGCGGGCAGGGGTTCGTATTCCACGTCGATCAGTTCGATTGCGTTCTCGGCAATCTCTTCGCTGATGGCCGCAACGCAGGCAACATGATCGCCCACGTAGCGGACCTTCTCCACCGCCAGCGCGGTCTCATCGTGACCCACCGGAAGAATGCCGTATGGATTGGGCGCGTCCGCGCCGGTTATGACGGCGACGACTCCGTCCATGGCCTTGGCTCGCGAAGTGTCAATATGCTTGATTCGAGCGTGCGGATAAGGTGAATGGAGGATCTTGCCGACCAGCATCCCGGGAAGGCTGAGGTCGTCCGTGTACTTGCCGGCGCCCGTGGTTTTGCCCGCGGCATCCACCATGGCGATCGATTTCCCGATTACAGAAAAGTTCATTAGGAATTAGCCTTTAGCACTTAGCACTTAGCACTTAGCAACTAGCAACGGCCGTCAACTCTGAGGGTTCACCCAACGTTTTTATTTTGCTCCCACCATTTCCGTCGACGGGGCCTTTTGTTCTGCCTCGATCACCGCTCGTATTGCCTCATACATCTGCGAATAGCCGGTACAGCGGCACAGATTGCTGCTGAGCGCCTCGCGAATTTCTTGTTCGCTGGGATCGGGATTGTTGGCCAGCAGCCACCTCACCGTCATCATGAATCCCGGGGTACAGAAGCCGCATTGCGCGCCGCCAAAATCGCCGTAGGCCTTCTGCAACGCCGCCAAACCGCCGTGATCGGCGATGCCTTCAACCGTTGTGATCTCCTGCCCCTCACAACTGGCTGCCAGCATGGTGCATGAAAGCATGGGGACACCGTCCACTTGCACGGTGCACGAGCCGCATGAGGAATCGTCACAGGCCCGCTTGGATCCGGTGAGCCCCAGGTCCTGGCGCAGCACGATCGAGCAGAAGCTTATTCGGCTCAATCGCCAGCTCGTGGGTGCGCCCGTTGATGCGTAGTTCGACGAGTTCTTTTTTCATAGAAAAACCGCTTTTCGCTATTCGCTTTTAGCTGTTAGCAGCCATGCTCATGTTTGGGCCTCGCCTGCTAAAGGCTAAGAGCTAACAGCTAAGTGCTTGCTTTCAGTACACCGGCACCGCGGGATCGATCAGCCTTGCCCAGCGGTCAATGCCTCCGCGTAACGATTGTGCTTTGTCGAAACCTTGCTGCCGCAGCCATGCGGTCACGTTCATCGAGCGCACGCCATGATGGCAAATGACTACAATGTGTTTTTCGGGATCGAGTTCCTGGTTGAATCGCGCCGGGACATCGCCCATCGGAATCAATTTGCTGTTTGCGATCTTCGCAACCTCAGACTCCCAAGGTTCGCGGACGTCGAGCAGCACGATGTCTACGCCTGCCTCTTGCAGAGCTTTCAGCTCTTCGGGTGCGATCTCGTAATCCATTGCAGTGCTCATTTTCCCACCCACTTTGGCCTTCGCCGCTCTATGAATGCGGTGATGCCTTCCTGCGCGTCGGCAGTCTTCATCAGCTCGTCGAAATAAATCTGTTCGGCGCGCGCCAGACCTTTGTCGAAGTGAATCGCGTCCCAGGCATAGAATGCCTTCTTGGCCAGGGCGATGGCCGCCGCGCTCAATTGCGACACCCGCTGCACACATTCCGTGACCAGCGTTTCAGGGTCCTCGGCGAGTCCGTTCACCAATCCGGCTTGCAGCGCCTCCTGGCCATTCAGAGTTCGTCCGGTAAGGACGAGGTCGGCCGCCAGCTTTTGTCCCACAATGGCGGACAAGGCCACGGCCGCGACCGGCGGATAGCAGGCCAGCTTGATCTCGGGAAATCCCCAAACCGAATCCGGCGAAGCGTAAACCACATCGCACATCATGGCCAGCTCAGCGCCTCCGCCCAGACAGTGGCGGCGAACGCTGGCGACCGTCAGCTTTCTGCTCCCAACGACGGAGCGAATCACGCTGTGAAATGCAGTAAGCATGTCGCGCACGTTGTCGGGGGTGTGGGCGGCGATGTCCACGCCGACGGAGAAAGCGCGTTCCGATCCGGCAAGGACAATCATGCTGATTTCCGCTCGCGCCTCGATCTGCTCCAGCGCCGCGCGCAGCTCGTTCATCAGGGGAACGTCGATGACATTCAGCGGCGGATTGTTCAGCACGATGCGCGCTGCCGGAGGCTGTAGGTCGACCGTGATGCGGGTGAAACCGGTTTGTGTCGCCGTGGTCATTGATGCACCTCTCCAACAAATGCGGTCATGAACGAGCTCGGCCGCTGGCGGACCGAGGCGCGGGTTTGCGCTTGGCGGCTTTCGTCTTGGGACGGCCGTCTGATTCGGGCTTATGGCTGAGATTCAGCTCGCGCCGGGGCTTCCAGTCGCTGGCCTTTTCCGCTCGCACGCCCCGGAGAAAAATATCGCTCATCTCGCGGGCGATGGTTTCCGCGTCGGGATCGACGCGCTGTCTGTACCACGTGTACAGCCAATTCATCATTCCGAAGAGTCCCAAGACCGCGGTGCGCGTGCCGATTCCGCCGCTCGCGCCGGCATGCCGCCCGACGAATTTCAACCCTTCCGCCTTTACCAAATCCTCCACCAGTCCGACGCAAATGCGGTAGTATTCCCGCTTAATAGCGGCCAGTTCGTTGCCATAGCCGTTCTTCAAAACGTCGTCTTCATGCGCCAGCACCTTCATGGCTTTTTGTTTGGCGACGGAATAGCTAATGTGATTGTGGACGAAGATGCGGACGCGGGTTTCGGGATCGCCACTCTGCTGCAGGCCCTGCCGCAAGCGCTCGATAATGGTGTTGAAGGTGTGCTGTTGGATGAAATACAGCAGCTTCTCTTTGGATTCGAAATAGTAGTAAAGGCCGGCCAGCGAGATACCGCTCAAGCGCGACAAGTCGCGCATGGAAGCGCCCTCATAGCCTTTTTCGGCAAAGACCTCGGTGGCGTAGTCGAGAATCTCGCCCAGGCGGCGATCGAAGCGGGTATCGGTTGGGGCAGGATGTTGCAGAACCCGGGTTGTGGAGGAAGTGGACATGGGGTCAGGGAGAAAAGGCCCAGTTATCGAACGTTCGTTCTAATTTTATTCTTACCCGGCCGATTCGGCAAGCGGTTCGATACACGGTCGGGCATGGCTCGACGCCATCCGCTTTGGCCATCGGTTCTGTTTTGGGAATAAGCCGCGTACCGACCGATGTCCCCATCCCCAAGCTGGCGCCGTGCAACACTTGCGTTGACAAGTATCGTCTGAAAGGGCAAACTGCTCCATCTTGGAGATTCTGTTGCTTTGGGCCTTGAATACGCAGCGAACAGGCCGGAACGAGCCAAATTGATGACCGCGCCACAACGCGTTTCCTACAGAATGGAATCCACGCTGGAAAGCGTGAACAAGGCCGAAGCGATGACCGAGCAAGTGTCGTCGCAGGCCGGTTTCGACGAGGACACGCGGGGCGGAATTTCGATGGCGGTTCGGGAGGCGATGATCAATGCGGTGCTGCACGGTAACGCCTACGACCCCGCCAAGAGCGTAAATTTAACATTCGAGCAAAACGGGCGGGAGCTGATCATCACCATTACCGACCAGGGGAAGGGCCTCGACCCGGCCGAGGTGCCTGACCCGCTGGCCCCGGAAAATCTTATGAAACAGTCCGGCCGTGGGATATTCTTAATGCGGGCTTTCATGGATGAGGTCCGTTTCCGTAAACTAGATTCCGGCACTGAAATAACTTTGATCAAGCGGCTCCAGAACAACGATCTGGACCCGCAGGAGGCTTCCACGTGAGCATGAAAGCAAGCACCCGGCAGGTCGATGGCGTCACCATTGTGGACTTGAGCGGGCGAATCACTCTGGGCGAAGGCAGTGTGGTGTTGCGCGATACCGTCAAGGACCTGCTCGGCAAGGGGCAGAAGAAGATTCTGCTGAACCTGGGCGATGTGAGCTACATCGACAGCTCGGGCATTGGCGAGTTGGTCAGCGCCTTTACCTCGGTCCGCAACCAGGGCGGCGAGTTGAAGCTGCTGCATCTAACCAAGAAAGTGCACGATCTGCTGCAGATCACCAAGCTGTACACCGTCTTCGACGTGAAAGACGACGAAGCCGGCGCCATCTCGGCATTCGGCAAATAGCCCGCTGCGATTGTCTGTGGCGTGGCCCTGCATGACTCCAGCGCCCTTTCGCGCCCGGCGGAAGGGCGTCTGTTGTTGCCGCAATTCGCTTTTCGCGTTTCTCTTGCTAATTGCTAATTGCTAATTGCTAATTGTTCGCTTTCCAGCTTCGGCGCGAAGCGCATCCCGTAAAACAGCACCGCCGCCGAAAGCGCCACCGCCGCAATCATTGCCATGAGTCCCATCTGAAGATTGCTTTTATCGGAGATGTAGCCGATCAAGGTGGGCGAAAACGCGTCGCCCAGCAGGTGGATGGTAAATATGTTTACCGCCAGCGCGGTGGCGCGAATGCGCGCGCTGACCGAGTTGACCAAGGCTGCGTTGAGCGGAGCGGTGTTGAGCAGAAGGCAAAATTCACCGAGAAAAATTGCCGGGTACATTGCCGGCCCAGTGCAATAGATGGCCGCGATGATGGCCGGAATCGAAAGCGTCATGCCCAGGCTGAGATGAGTTGATAAGCCGCGGGCGTGCGCCGCAGCAGGCGATCGCCCAGCCACCCACCCAGCACCGTGGCCACCGTTCCCGCGATTACCGTCATGGCACCGAAGGAAAGATTGGCGCGCTCCAGCGGCACGTGGCGGATGCGGGTCAGGAACGTAGGCATCCACACCTGCAGACCCCCGATGGCGAAGGTCATCATGGCGGCTCCCAGGCTGATGGTCCAAAAAGCCCGGTTGCTGAAACAGCCCGCGCAGGGAACCGCGCTCGAAGCTGTCGGCCATGTGATCGCTGGCGCCGCGTGCGGGTTCGCGCAGTGCCAGAACGCCGAACGCCAGCAGCAAACCGGGCAGCGCCGACACCAGAAAGGGAGCGCGCCAGCCGTAGCGGTCCCCGAGAAACCCGCCGACCAGATAGCCCAGCGCACTACCCACCGGCGTAGCGAGATAAAAGAGGCCCATCACCCGACCGCGCATGGTCTCCGGAAAAAGGTCGGCGAGAAACGCCGGCGAGATGGCAACGAAGGTTGCCTCTCCGATGCCGACAATGACGTGGCGCAGCAGGAGTTCGTCGTAATTGTTCGTGACCGCGCTCAGCAGGGTCGCCAGGCTCCAGACGAAGGCGCCTGCCGCCATGATCCAGCGGCGCGGAAAGCGATCGGCCAGCGGAACGATCAGCGGCGCGGCGATCATGTAGCAGACAAAAAATGCGGAGGTCAGAAAGCCGACCTGCTGGTCGCTGAGGGCGAATTCCTTCTGGATCAACGGCTGCACCGCGAACAGCACGTTACGATCAATGTAGTTGAGAAAGTTCAGCGCCGTCAGCAGCAGTAGCGCGGCCCAGGCATTGGTCTTGGCAGACATGGGTGGGCGGAGGATAACACGGAGGGCCGCGATTCGCCGTTCGCGATTCGCTATTCGCGATTCGCTCTTCGCCGTTCGCTATTCGCTCTTCGCTCTTCGCTTTTCGCGTTCACGATTGAGCCTTTGTCCACGGGATTGGATTTTTGACTGACTTGAAGAAAAGATGTCGCGGCGCAGCCGCTGCAAAAACCCTTCCCATGTTGACCATACCGAGATACTCTCTCGTGGAGAAGACTTGGCCGTGGATGCGCGCGGTCGCCGTTAGCGGCGCTATCTCTCTGCCCGCATCCGCCGGGCGGCGCGGCGAGGCAGAGCATTGGTCCACCCTTCTCAGTCGTACCCAATTTATCGTCGTGGAGAGTGTATGAAACGCTTGTTGCTGTTCCTGGTTTGCCTGATGTTGCAGGTCACCCTGCTGGCGCAAGATGCGAAGCCGGCAACCGATGTGAGCGCCGTGGCCGATTCGCAGCCAACGGCCAATACCAAAGCAGCGGCCAATTCCGACCGCATGTTTTTTCCCAAGGACTGGTATTGGGGATGGGCGCAATTCGACATCACTCCCCCGCACAATGAGACCGATCCCAATCTGTGCGCAGCGAACGCTGGACAGTATGGCGGCGTGCACTCGCAGTGCAGCGCATTTGGGCGCTACATGATCTCAGGGGTGGTGGAGTTGCGTCCGTTCGGCCGCACGATCTTGCGCCGGGTACATGTCTTTTACGATCCCGTTTTCCTGTTCGGCAAGAATATTCCGCAAACCCTGTACACCTGGTCGTGGAGCGGGATTGGGATGGAGTACTCCTGGGGCGCCGGAATCGACCTTCCCAAGCGATTTGAATTTCGCGTAACCACCCATCCGCAGATGCAGCGGTTCGGAGCGCGCGACCAGTCCTTAGGCCCTGCGTACCTGGGCCCGAACGGCCCGTATGGCCGCTACAACGCGTTCGGAATACGCAAGTATTTCGGAACACGACGGGAGGGCACGTACTAAACAACGCTGGTACTACTTCGCCGGTCTGGGGTAGCGCGCAATCACGACCGTGCCGATACCCCCGCGGGGACGAAACTCGCCTTTGACTACAGCCCATTTCGGCTTGGTCGCGCGCACCACGTCCTCAAGAACGCGGTTCACGATGTTTTCCTGAAAGATGCCAAGATTGCGATAGCCGATCAGGTATTCCTTTAACGACTTCAGTTCGAGGCAGGCCTTGTCGGGCATGTAGCGAATCCACAGTGTTCCGAAGTCAGGCAGGCCGGTCTTGGGACATACGGAGGTGAATTCGGGTATGTCAATCAGGATCTCGTAGCCGGGAAACTGGTTGGGCCAGGTTTCAATTTCCGGAAACTTAGCGGAGAGACCAGCCGCAGCATGTGCCGGTGTGTAACGCGCGCTTTTTGCCATGGTCCTATTGTAGCGAGGCGCGACATTGAGATCAGAAATCGGTGGCCAAGGTGGAGTCAGGATCGGCGGGCTGCGTCTTCGGGCAGGCGCGAACATCAGATAGGGAGGGGCGGCAGGGGCCAAAGGCTGGGGGGAGACGATGCTCAACGGGTTGGCCGACGTGGAAGTTGTGTCCTACGTTATACTTATAGATTCGAGCAAAAATGGCAGCTGCAAATGAGAACGGCCGAGACCGGGTAAACGGAAGGCGGACCTGGGGCATCGTTATTGGCCTGACCGTGGCGGTAGTGGTGCTGGCGGCTTTCGTGTCTCTGCACCGTTCTCAAGTGGCGGTCCGGATCGGTCGCGCCGATCGCGAAACCATCACCGAAAGCATTGCCACCAATGGCAAGATCGAAGCTCTGAACAACTTCGAAGCGTATGCGCCCATGGCCACGACGGTGAAAAAGATTTATGTGCAGCAGGGTTCATGGGTGAAGCCGGGGCAATTACTTCTGCAACTTGAAGACGCCAATGCGCGGTCACAGGCAGCCCGAGCCCAAGCGGAGTTGAAGGGCGCGGAAGCCAATATGAACAGCGTGGAAAACGGCGGCACTAAGGATGAATTGCTGACCACGCGCAACGCACTGGTGAAAGCCCAGGCCGATCGGGGTGCGGCGCAGCGAAACCTGCAAGCGATGCAGCATTTGTTGCAGAGCGGGGCAGCCTCGCAAGCCGAGGCGGATGAGGCGCAGAACCGGTTTCGGATTGCCGAAGCCAACGTGCACCTGCTTCAACAGAAACTGGATGGCCGTTACTCAAAACAGGAAATTGGCCACGTCGAGGCCCAGCAGGCTGAAGCACGTGCCTCATTTGCGGCAGCGCAGGAGCTGCTGAGAAACTCAAACATCGTTGCTCCGCGGGCCGCAATGGTCTATTCCCTGCCGGTGCGGCAAGGTGCATTTGTCAATGCAGGAGACCTGCTGGTGCAGGTGGCGGACCTACACCAGGTACGGGTACGGGCGTTCGTCGATGAACCGGAGATCGGCAAACTGCGAAAAGGCCAATTGGTGGAAGTCACCTGGGATGCGATTCCGGGGCGGGTCTGGCAGGGCACGCTGGAAACCCTACCGACGACGGTGGTGCAGCGCGGGACCCGAATGGTCGGGGAAGTGACCTGTGTGGTCGAGAACAGCGATCTCAAGCTCCTACCGAACACCAACATCAGCGTTGCGGTGGTCATCGCGCGCCAGCAAAACGCGCTAACCGTGCCTCGGGAAGCCGTACACCAGGAGGCCAACGGCCAATTCGTATTCCAGGTGATCAATGGAGAGTTGCAGCGACGCGACGTGAAAACCTCCGTCTCCAACCTCACCCGGATCCAAGTCACCAGCGGCCTTCCTGACAATGCTGTGCTGGCGTTGGGTGCCATCAACATGCAGTCCCTGCGCGAAGGGATGCCGGTGAAAATCGCTAATCCATGAAGCTTCTACATTCAAAATTATCTGTTCTGTTTTTGTTGCTGGTGGTCACGACGATTGGCGCCGCCGATCTTGCGCCCCTACAACTTCTCTCGCTCGGCCGCATGAATGAAGCGATCAGCGCGTTGTCCAATCGCGGCGATGCAGAATCGTTCAATCTGCGCTGCCGCGCCTACTATGCCATGGAGCGCTGGGATGACGCAGTGAAATGGGGAGAGCGCGCGACCGCCATGCGGCCCCAGGATGCGGGTTATCATCTTTGGCTGGCACGAGCGTACGGCAGGAAGGCGGGGAATGCGAACCCGCTGAGCGCGGCCGGAATGGCGCGCAAGGCGAAGAATGAGTTTGAGCGCGCGGTGCAATTGGATCCCGCCAACGTAGAGGCCCGCAGCGATTTGTCGAAGTACTACGTGCAAGCGCCCGCCATCATGGGTGGGGGCCTGGATAAGGCGCGCGATCAGGCGGCGCAGGTCAACAAGTACGACCTTGCGGAGGCGCATCTGATCCTGGCAGAGGTTGCAGCCAAGGAGAGGCGGTATGACGAAGCTGAAAGCCAGTTTCACGTCGCTATCAAGGAGGCCCGAAATCCGGCGACGTATTGGCTGCAATTGGCCGAGTTTTTCCGTCTGCGCGGGCGCTTCGACGATGTGCAGAAGGCTGTGCTGACGGCCACGGCGCAGCCCAGCCGTAGTGCCGAGGACTATTTTGACGCCGCCAATGAGTTGTATCTTAGCGGCCGTGACTTTCCGGAAGCGACACAATACTTGCAGAAGTATCTCGACTCCGGCGGGCTGGTGGAAGATGCACCGGCCTTTCGTGCCCATTACCTGCTAGGTCAGGTGTACGAGAAGATGGGCCAGGATCCAGCCGCCGTCTCGGAATACCGGGCGTCGCTTGCTCTGGCATCCGGCTTCGATCGCGCGCGAAAAGCCCTTGATCGGCTGCAGTAGCCCATGTCTTCAAATCGTTTACCAGGTAGAGCAAGAATGCCCCCAAGGCCCCGCGGTTACCGAATGACTCGGGTTGGTTGCACGGTGAGGGTAGCCGCTCTCGCCTGCGCACTTGTCTTTTCCTGGGCTCGCAGTGCGGCAGCCGATGCCGCTACTGCGGAGCCGATTTCTTTTCCGAGAGCGGTGGACTTGGCGTTGCAGCACAGCGGCGTCATGGGCATCGCTACCGTCAACCAGTGGCGAGCGCGCAAGGCCTACCAGGAAGCGCGGGCGAACTACATTCCGCAGATCACCATAGGTTCCGGCCTGGGTTACTCCTATGGTTTTCCGCTGAGCCTGGAAGGCTCGGCGCCATCGGTGGTGAACTTCAATACCGTGCAGTCGTTTTTCAACCCGGCGCTGCGGCAGTTCATAAAAGCGGCGAAGATCGACTGGCATGCGACTTCCCTGGAGGTGCAAGACAAACGCGACGCCGTCATTCTGGATACCGCGCTGACCTACGCGCAACTCGATCAGCTCACCGGGAAACTGAAGGCGCTCGGGGAAGCGCAAAGCGCGGCCGACAATGCACAATTCGTCACCCAACAGCGCCTGCAGGAGGGCGTGGACAGCAAGCTTGATCTCACAAAAAGCCAGTTGGTAGCGGCGCGCATTCGATTGCGAGTTGCCGAGGCGCAGGGACAAGCGGACGTGCTGCGGGAGCATCTATCGAAGCTGGTGGGATTGCCCGCCGACGCGATCGCGGTGGAAACCGGATCCATGCCGGAGCTGCCCGCGATTTCGCAGGATGACGATCTGGCTGCCCGCGCCGTGGAAAATAGTCTTGCGGTGAAGCAGGCGGAGCAAAAAGTAGCCGCTGCCCAGGCGCGAGCTACCGGCGAGCACAAGGCGCTCAAGCTGCCGACCATCGATTTGGCGTCGCAATACGCTTACCTTGCCAAATATAACAACTACGATTTGTACTATCGTAACTACACTGCCAACAATTTTAGCGGTGGCCTGGCGGTAAGATTCCCCCTCTTCAATTCGGTACAGAAAGCCAAGGCGGAGGAAGCTGATGCCAGTGCCTTGATCGCGACGAAGCAGGTAGAGATCACCAAAAACCAGGTGGGCGAAGAGGCCTTGAAACTGCAGAGATCGCTGCGCCAGCTGGCCGCAGCCCGCGATGTGGCCAAGCTGGAATGGGAAGTGGCGCAAGGAGACTTGGAGGCGGTGAAGGCCCGGATTGAGACCGGAAACGCCAACACCCGCGATCAGCAAAACGCCCGGCTCGACGCCGAAGATAAGCACGCAGCTTACTATGACGCTCAGCTCGAACTCAGTCGGGCCGAACTGCAACTGCTGCGGCTTACCGGTGAACTGGAGAAGTGGGCCATTCCGCCCCACTAATCAACCGTTCGCTGCGAACCACGAAATGCATCTAACTGAAAGAAAGGTAAGAGGTTCCGCGAGTGCGGGACTAATGATACGATAGCTAAGATTATGCCTTTGAAAACTCTGTTTTTGAACCCTCCTTCGTTTGAGAATTATGACGGCGGCGCCAGTTCTCGTTGGCCGGCCACGCGCGAGATCGAGTCCTATTGGTACCCGGTTTGGTTGGCTTACCCGGCCGGCATGCTGGAAGGCTCGCGTTTGCTCGACGCTTCTCCGCACAAGGTGACGGCGCCAGAGACCATCCAAATTGGAAAGGACTACGAATTCCTGGTTTTGTTTACCAGCACGCCGGGTTTTCAAGGCGACATCAAGCTGGCGGCTGCCATGAAGGCTGCCAATCCCAGGCTGAAGATCGCCTTCGTGGGACCGCATGTGACCACCCTGCCAGAAGCGTCCCTAAAGGATGGCCAGGCAATCGACTTCATTGTGCGGCGGGAGTTTGATTATGCCGTGGTCGAGTATGCAAATGGCAAACCGTTGAATGAGATCCTCGGGGTTTCGTATCGTGGCCCGAACGGCGAGATCCTGCACAATTCCGACCGTCCTGCGGTGGCCGACCTCGACGCTCTGCCTGACGTGGTGGATGTGTACAAGCGCGACATCGACCCTCGCCGCTACAACGTGCCATTTCTGCTGTATCCGTTCGTCTCGCTTTACACCACGCGCGGCTGTCCGGCACAGTGCACGTTCTGCTTGTGGCCGCAAACCCTCAGTGGACACCCTTGGCGCAAACGTTCGACAGACGCAGTGGCCGCAGAGATGGTGAAGGCCAAGCAATATTGGCCCTGGGTGAAAGAGTTTTTCTTCGACGACGATACCTTCAACATTCAGAAGGCGCGCACCATCGAACTGTGCGCCAAGCTGAAACCGTTGAAGATGACCTGGTCTTGCACGTCGCGCGTCACCACCGACTTCGAAACGCTGAAGGCCATGAAAGAGGCCGGCTGCCGCCTGTTGATCGTTGGATACGAGTCGGGTGATCAGCAAATTCTCAAGAACGTTAAGAAGGGCGCGACCGTGGAACGGGCGCGGGACTTTACCAGGGACTGTAAGAAACTGGGCCTGGTGGTGCATGGTGACTTCATCCTCGGTCTGCCTGGCGAAACCAAAGAGACGATTCGGCGCACCATCGATTTTGCGAAAGAACTTGATGTCGAGACCATTCAGGTGTCGCTGGCGCATGCCTATCCGGGAACGGAGCTCTACGACTTCGCCAAGGCAAACGGCTTCCTTAAGGCAGAAGGCTCGCAGATGGTGGACGCCATGGGCCACCAGGTCGCCATGATTGAGTACCCGGGGATTTCGCGTGACTACATCCTGGAAATGGTGCACCGTTTCTATGATGAGTACTACTTCCGCCCCAAGGCGATTTTCCGGATCGTAAGGAGAGCGGCGTTCAACTCAACCGACCGCAAGCGCCTCTACACCGAAGCGAAGTCGTTCCTCAAGCTGCGCGCGGCCCGTAATCGTTCGGTGAAAGAGTCGCGCAGTCAGCCCAGTACGATGAACACACCTACGTCTCCAGTGGGAACGTCGAATACCGGCGCTAAATCGGAAACCATTGAATCGGTCAACGCCTAGAGGCTGGCGTGACCCTTCGCAAGTATCTTATCCTCTTCGCGGTCGTCATCTTCGGGGTCTGTGGTGGCACTTAGCAATTAGTTTTTAGCCTTTAGTAACCAGAAATTAGCAACTCATAGGGCGCAGAATTGCATCCGCTGTAGTTGCTGATGGCTGAAAGCGAAGAGCGAAGAGCGAAGAGCGAAGAGCGAAGAGCGAAGAACTACTGCTAGAAGGATCTCATGAGAAAGATCGTCATCCCCTGCCTTGCGCTGCTGGGCTTGCTGGCTGGCTGTTCTTCGGGCAATAAAACTGACAGCAGCAATGAATCGCGCCCGTCGGCCAAAACTGCCGCAAAACAAGCCGAATACGAAACCGGACGGGTTGCGTTCCAGAAGCTGTATGTGTCGGCCCGACTATGGGCGGCGGACGTGAAGCCGTTCCGTTTGCAGTCGCAGTTTAGCGTCGAGGCTCCCACCCGGGAAGGGAAGAGCGGCCTATGGCGCGCCTCCTTCGCCTCTCCCGCCAAGCGCATGATGAAACTGTTTGTCTGGTCAGGTTTGGTAGGCCCCGATGCTCCCGAAGCAGGCGTCAGTTTTTCCGCCGAAGATACTTGGAATCCAACTAACACCTCGACCCAGGTATTCGATATCGGATTTCTCAAGGTGGACAGCGATATCGCGTACTCAGTGGCGCAGAAGCACGGCGGCGAAAAGCTCACGCAAAAGGACCCCAAGCAAGCGGTTTTCTTCATCCTCGACTGGGACGCCTCGAAGAACCAACTGCTATGGCACGTTATCTATGGTAATAGCCGGGACGAAGCTAGGTTGCGGATCGCCGTGGATGCCACTAGCGGCGAATTTGTGCGGGTCGAAAAATAAGGGCGAACTCTCCCGGCCCTAACGTCTATTTGCCGGCGGACTTTGCTGGCTTCCATCCTGCCCAGATCGGAATGCCTTTATTGTCGCGCAAGGTGGACGTATTACTTCCGTCCGTAATTTCGCGGGCCAGTATCTCTTCTTCCGGCGCATCCGGAGCCTTCGCGCCCACGACTTCTACCTGGTCCCCCTTATTGAACGAGGTGTCAATTTCTTTGAGGAACTCACTGGGAGCGACGTGCACGAGGACCGTCTTGGTGTCGGTTTTGACCACCAGGTGGACACCTTCGAATTCGCCCGGCACCTCCCGGACTTCTTCGATGGCGCCCTTTATCTTGACCTCGTTGGCCGTGTCATACTTGGGGCCCGTCTTGCTGGCGCGCTGCCCCCAAACCGCGAATGAGATCAAGGCCACGACGGCAGCGAGGAACAGGGCTTTCGCCCACAATCTGGAGTTCATAATCTGTACCCCCTTCCGGCCACAAAAAACTCCTGCATTTCCACGGGAGGTGCGAATCAGAGCGCAGGATTTTTCCTCTCGGGTCCCACCGTATCTTGCGAAAGCGGTTGCGGCGCTCTTGCGACGCCATATTGCGCCCAAACTCCTTGCTCTGCAACCTTTAACGTAGCTCCAGCGTTCACAGGAAGCAGTGAGGCGGGTCACAAAAGGGGGTGATTCTGACACCAGTTTCCTGCCCGGTTTCAGCGCCCAGAAGCCAGCTTCGAGCCTTGAATCCTTGTGTCCGCCGCCTTCCAGATGCGAATTTGCTGCCTGCTAGCACGCGATTTAGGTTTGCGGTTTAGCGCTTTAGTGGCATAATCGTGCAACTCCCAGGCAGATTTTCGTGTGAAGGAACAGCACTTGCCACCACTCCGGTCTTCTCGCAGGTTTCTGTCCCGGCTCCGGGCTTCCGGACTCGGATATGAAGACGGGCGTGTGGAGCAGGTGCTGGCGTTTTCACGTTTGTTTCTAGCACTTACGTCACTGATCGCCTGGGAGATCCACCCTGTCGCGAGCGGCGCGTATTACCACTTCGGACAATTTGTCTTGCTGGGCTACATCGCCCACAGTCTGGTGCTGCTGGCGCTGCTGCGAATACATCGCGTGCCGACTCGGGGCTTCGTGCTTTGGGCCCAGGTGAGCGATATTGCCTGGCCCGCACTCTTGTGCCTGTTCACCGATGCGCCCAACAGTATCTTCTTCATTTTCTTCCTCTTTGCGATGCTGGCGGCGGCTTTTCGATGGGGTTTTGTGGAAACCATGACAACCGCCATGATCGGAGCCGGGCTGCTGCTGTTCCAAGCGGCAGTTGTAAAGTACGGGCCTGCTCCGCTACAGCGTCTGCTGTCCACCAACGTGGACGCGCCGCGGATTGTCCTGCGCTGTGGATTTCTGTTGTTGACGGGATTTCTGGTCGGCTTTCTCGCCGAAGAGGAGAAAGAACTGCGAGCCGAGATCGACCTGACCAATCGGCTGTTATCGCGGGCCTGGGTTGGCGGTCGTTTCGCCCTGGCCCTGCACGACGCGCTGATTGAACTGGGCCGCGTCTTTGACAGTGAGCAGGTATACGAAGTTGCCTCCCAAAGCAGCACCGGGCGAGTCTTTAAGTGGGCGACCCTGGACTCTCCGGGGCGGCCGGTCGAAGTGCGAGAGATTGCTCCGGCACAACATTCATCCGAACTCATGCGGGGTTATCCTCACACCTTCTACATGCGGAGCACAGGTCAGAAGCAGGGATACAGTATCGCCGCCCTGGACGACGAAGGACGGCGGCTGGAGACTTCGCAGCTGCGGAACCTGCCGATGCCGGTTCCGGGGGCCCATTCGGTTCTGGTAGTAGGGCATGAGATAGAACGGGACTGGAGTGGCCGGTTTGTGGTGGTAAACGGTTACGTGGGTCGCCGGCGCGAACGTGAACTTCGTTTTGCGCAGAACATCATGCGCCAGGTTGCACCGGCACTGTATTCTGTTTATCTGTTTCGCCGTTTTCGTTCCCGTGCCGGAGCAGTTGAACGGGCCCGGGTGGCGCGCGAGCTGCACGACACCGTGATCCAGTCGCTGATCAGTATCGAGATGCAAATTGACGTATTGCGGCGGCGCGGCGGCAAAGATTCTCAACTCCCGTTGGAATTGCAACGGATCCAGGATTTGCTGCGCCAGGAGGTCTTAAACCTCCGCGAACTGATGCAGACCATGCGGCCTCCCGATGTTGGCCCTCACCAATTCCTTGACTTTATTGCCCAACTCGTAGAACGTTTTTCCAGAGACACCGGTGTCGCCGCCCGGTTTGTCTCCGAATTGCAGGAAGTCACCCTTCCGGCCGCCACCTGCCGCGAGCTGGCAAGGGTGGTGCAAGAGGGTCTGGTCAATATTAGGAAACACAGCGGCGCACAGTCGGCAATGGTGCGCTTCGGCTCGCAAAACGGTTTGTGGAAGCTGATAATTGACGATGACGGCAAGGGCTTCCCTTTTGCCGGCCGCTTCACCTTGAGCGAGCTCGACGAACTGCGCCGCGGACCGACGGTCATCAAGGAACGAGTGCGGGCCGTAGGCGGAGACATGGTGATTGAATCGAATCCTGGCCACGGATCCAAACTGGAAATCACCGTTCCACAGAAAGGAAACGAGTCTTATGGTTAAGAACGAACCGTCGGTGCGCATTGTGATCGCGGATGACCATACCATCTTCCGCGATGGCCTGCGGCGGCTGCTGGAGGCCGAGCCGGAACTGGAGGTTGTGGGCGAGGCCGCGGACGGCGCCGAGGCCGTCACTCAAACCCGCCAACAAACTCCTGACGTTCTTCTGCTGGACTTGGCCATGCCGCGGGTGCCGGGAATGGATGCGTTGCGCGAGATCTCCGCCATGGAGGAGGAAGTCAAGACCAAGATCATCGTGCTGACGGCGGCGGTGGAGCGCATTCAGATTGTGCAGGCGCTACAGATGGGGGCGCGCGGCGTGGTCATGAAGGAAGCCGCCACCCAATTGCTGATGAAGGCCATTCGCACCGTAATGAGCGGTCAGTACTGGATCGGACGCGAAGCCGTCGGCGACATTGTGGACTTCATGCGAACGAACGCCTCGGGTGAGAAAGCGCCGCGAAACTTTGGCCTCACCAAGCGCGAAATGGAGATCCTGGCGGCGATCGTTGCCGGGCTCAGCAATAAAGAGATTGCGCGCAGGTTTGCGCTCAGCGAAGATACCGTGAAACATCACCTCACCAACATCTTCGACAAGGTCGGTGTAGCCAGCCGTCTGGAGCTGGCGCTATTTGCGATCAACAATCACCTGGCGGAACAGCAGGTTTAGGTTGGTGGTGGCTGGAGCGGAATCTTCGGCCTGGGTCCGGTCTTCACCATCGACATTGCGGTTTAAATCCAGCGCGACAACTCTGACAGAAGAGTGTTTATGTTTTGTGTCTCAGGAGTAAGAACATCTTCAGGAGTGATAGCGATGATGAGGACCAAGACATCCCTGTATGCCATTTTGATGCTGGCATTGGGGCTCGGCGTTTTGGCCGGGTGCTCCCGCCAAGCAACCCGCACCGACGCCCAGATTACGATTGAGATACAAAGCAAGCTTTACGGCGATTCGGCCATACAGAGTCGTCAGATCGAGGTCCAGGCCTCCAACGGCGTGGTCACGCTCAGCGGCGACGTTAGCAACGAGAACGAACGTACCGCAGCGGCCAGCGATGCAGCCACAGTTGAAGGCGTGAGAACTGTGGTCAATAACCTTCAGGTGCAGCAGGCCGAGATATCGGCGCCGAGGCGCGCGGCGCAACCGTCCCGGCGAATGGTCTCTAAGGCGTCTCCCGCCAGGTCCAGCAAGCCGTATGCCGAAACTGAGTCCGACGGTGCCGGTCGTGTCCCAGCCGAAAACGACGCGGCTAACGCAAACTCTGCGCCCGGCACCCTCGTGGCTGATGACGCTGGGCCTGCTGCGTCCGCTCAGCAGCCCGCTCCCCCTCCACCGCAGCCACCCGCTCCTCCGAAGAAGGTCACGATACCGGCTGGAACGCAGTTGACCATCAGGCTCGACATTCCACTCGATTCCGAGCGAAACCAGGTCGGGGACAGTTTCCATGGTTCGCTCAGCAATCCGATTGTGCTTGAGGGCGAAACCGTGATTCCGTCGGGCGCGGAAGTGGTGGGCCGAGTGGCCGAGGTGAAAAGCGCTGGCCGCTTCGCCGGCAATTCGGTGCTAACGCTGGAATTGACGTCGCTATCGGTGAACGGTAGGTCTTACAACATCCAGACCAACCAATGGACGCGCGCAGGAAGCGGCGAGGGCAAAAACACGGCGACCAAGGTGGGTGTCGGCACAGCCGCCGGCGCCATTCTGGGCGGCATTTTTGGCGGTGGCAGAGGCGCCGCAATCGGCGCAGCAACCGGTGCGGGCGTCGGGACCGGGGTCGCAGGCTCCAGGAAAGGGCAGCAGATCCAGTTGCCGGCTGAGGCGGTGTTGAGCTTCCAGACCATCAACGCACTGACGGTTACGCCGCAATCGGACATTGAGCAGAACGCGGGACGTACACCCCTGTCGTAACCGCTTGCGCAAAGCGATTTGCAGGCGCAGTCACAACCCGGCTGCGCCTTTTTCGCGTCCAGGTTTGCACACAGCCTTCCACGGTTGCGATATTCTCACTACCGTAGGGGAGGACGTCCACAACACGCCTTGAACTTAGCTTTCGAATGCGCGCTGTTCGTCGTGGGGCTGGCATTCGGCAGTTTCCTGAATGTCTGCATCAGCCGCATCCCGCGCGATGAGTCCGTCATCAGCCCAGGGTCTCACTGTCGTGCCTGCGGCGCTTTTCTGCGCTGGCATGACAATATTCCGTTGCTAAGCTGGCTGCTGCTGCGCCGCCGTTGCCGCGATTGCGGAGGACGAATTTCACTGCGGTATCCCACAGTCGAAATTCTAACCGCCGCGCTGTTCACAGCGTGCTACGTAGCATTCGGGCCGGCGTTGGTAACCGCAAAACTCTGCATTTTTTGTTTCCTGCTGGTGGGACTGATTTTCATGGACGCTGAGACCGGCCTGCTGCCGCGGGAATTCACCTATCCCGGAATTGTGCTGGGGTTGGCGCTCTCCTGGCTGGCCCCGACCGACAGCACGGGAACACAATTCTTTCTGCGCGCGTACGGTGCACAGCTTCCGACACCAGCACAACTCGCGTTACTCGATTCCACCACCGCTACGGTTGTTGGGGCTGGCTTCTTCTATCTGGGATGGGCGCTGTATTACCTGCTGCGCAAACGTCACGGAATGGGATTCGGTGACATTGCATTAATGGCCCTGGTGGGAGCGTTTCTGGGGCTGAAGCTTACGCTGGTTGTGATTTTCTCTGCACCCTTGGCGGGCACAATCTATGCTGCCTTCCTGTTCGCGCGGCGCCCCCGCAACACTCCTGAGATCAGCGAAGCGCCTAATGGGAAGGCACGGTCTTCTGGCCGAGAGATGTTCCTCGCACAGGAACTCCCATTCGGCGTATTTATCGGCACGTGCTCTCTTGCCGCCATCTTCTTCGGCGAGTCAATATGGCGTTGGTATCTGAGTTTTTTTTGATACCTCTTAGAATTACGGTGATCGTCAGGCGCGACCAGAACTGGCCTGCCTCAGTAGTTTCGCGATTTGTTTCAGGTGATGCCTGGCATGGGTACGATGGAAGCGGCGCCAGTCTTTCGTGTTCAAAGGACCGAGGACTGGGTGGTCGAGTATCTTGGCCACGCTTCCGAATCGTTTCTCTGCATGGGCGAGCGCCGCATCCATCGCGACCAGGGCGTCGTTGAACTGCCGCAAAGGCTCCACTCCAGAACCATTCTCAGGCTGGCTCTGTTTTGGGGCCATCCGTCCGGTGGGAAGGAATCCCATCCTGGCCACATAGAAGGTCGCAAGTTTGTCCCTCAACTTAGGCTGGCCTCCAAGGGGCTTCCCCGTTTGTAGAGCGGCTTGGGCTCCAAGGCTAGTGGCTGTGTAACTCAACTGGAGGTGTTCCAGGATCTGGGCACAACTCCACTTGCCTGGCGGGGCATAGCGCCAGTCATCCCGTGACATGGCACTGGTGACGCGTTCCACTTCACGGCGGATATGTTCGAGTTCCGGTGACACAATACATCCCACGGAAAAGAGAGGTAGGCTGAAGGTCAGCCTGGATGGTTGCAACAGTATGAACCACAATTGTTGATTTTACTCTAGTGACTTTTTGCTAATGAGTTAATTTTGCAACAACCTACACACCTAAGTGGTGCGAGACGCTTGCGCAGACTGAGATAGCTTCCAGTCTGATACCGGATGACTTCTAATCTCTGGTGCCAATTAACGGTATGAAGGCTACTAGAGCGTGTTTCATAAACAGTGCCTCAGCGTAATCCAGAAGCACGCGAGATAGAAGAAGGCGCGGTAGGTGGAGAGTAGATGCTCATGACGAACCAGCAACCGGCGGAATTGACCAAGCCAAGCGTTGGTTCGCTCCACAATCCAGCGGCGAACATAACGCCGCAGTTTACGTCCATCTTCGAAGCGCCGTTGCTTGTTGTTCTTGCGATAGGGCGCAATCAGTTCGATGCCTCGCTTCTTCAGTCGCTGGCGCAGCGGGTCAGAGTCGTAGCCACGGTCGGCGATTACGCGCTCGGGCTTTTGCCGCGGCCGGCCCTTGGGACGAGGCACGCGGACTGCGGCGAGCGTGGCTTCCGCAAGCGTAACTTCTGCCGGAGAGGCACTTTCCAGCCGAACTCCCAGCGGAAGACCTTGACCGTCGACCAGTACCATCCACTTCGTGCCCTTGCCCCGCTTGGTTTTACCCACCGCGAGGCCCCCTTTTTGGCCGGGGCGAAGCTGCCGTCCAGGAAGGTCTCGTCCCATTTCAGCAGGCCCTCTTCATCCAGAGCCCCCAGCAGGGCACGCCATGCCTCCAGCCAGACGCCTTCCTCTTCCCATTGCTTCAGCCGCCGCCAGCAGGTCGAGGGCGAAGGAAACTCCTCGGGCAGGAACCGCCAAGCGGCACCGGTTTGCAGAATCCACAGAATGCCTTCCAAACAGGCCCGGTTCAACGCCCACGGTCGGCCCCGGTTGTCCCGCCGACGCTTTGGTTCGGGAAGTAATGGCCCAATCAGCTCCCACTGCTCGTCCGTCAACAGCTTCTGCCGTTTCTTCATGACAGAAGCTCACCAGTTCACCTGCCTCACGCATAAGTACCTGATGTGAGGCCGAACCTATTTATGAAACACGCTGTAGCTACGAGTCGGCTCAGTTTGTGTCAGCGACGCCAGCATGGGCAATCTGGCCGCACCGTAGAGTCCGGCATCACTACCCATCAAGGCACGAGTGACAATGGTATGTTTCTTCCCCGGTATCACGCCCTCAGGAGACGTGACCTTGTAGATGAAGGAGCGAACTCTCAGTTCCTCCAGCATGGTCGGCGCGAAAGCGTCCCACGCGCTGGCGACTCCCCCGCCGATGACGTACATCGGCAGATTCATCGCGTTGACCATGCCACCGATACCGATACCCAACGCGCGCCCCACGATTTGATAGATACGCTGCGCCGACGCGTTGCCCTGAATTGCCATCTGGTAGATGACCCGCGAATTGAACTCGACGTTGCCACGCGAAGCGCGGGCCAGATCGTCCGCTTGTCCGCTTGCGATCACCTCGCGCGCCATGCGCACGATGGCCGTAGCCGAGGCGTACTGCTCAAGGCAGCCACGGCTTCCACAACCGCAGGGATGCCCTTCCGGCTCTACACAGAAGTGGCCAAGTTCTCCTGCCATGCCGTTCATGCCATGCCAGAGGCGCCCATTCAGCACCAACCCGCCTCCGACACCGGTGCCAAGCGTGTACATGGCCATATGGTCGGTATCGCGGCCTGCGCCCAGCCATTTTTCTCCCATGGCGGCGGAGTTGGCATCGTTCTCCAGAATCACGGGCGCTCCCAAGCGGCGCTGAATCTCATCGCGCACGGGAAAGTTCGCCCAGCCCGGGAGGTTGGGAGATTCCATGATGGTGCCGGTGTCCATGTCGATAAATCCGGGGACCCCAATACCAATTCCCGCCAATTGTCCCGAGTCGCGGAACTTTACCTTCAGCGACTGAATCGCATCGCACATCTCGCCAATGACCCAGTCGCGACCGCGGCTCACCTCGGTCCCGGTGGTCAGCTTCTCCAGCAGTTTGCCGTCGCTATCGACGGCGGCGATGCGCAGGTTGGTCCCTCCCAGATCGACTCCGATGGAATAAACGCCCATGTTCAACCTTTCGAACAACTCTGAAACTGCTTTACCTCTGACAGCGCGGACAGTAATGGCTGCTTCGTCCTGCGATGATAACCCGCTTGATGGCTGTGCCGCATACCAGGCAAGGCTTGCCCTCTCTGCCATACACCCGATGGCGCAGTTGAAAGAATCCTTCCTGGCCGTCCGCATCGACGTAATCGTTTACCGACGACCCGCCCAGCTTAATGGCTTCGCGCAGAACCGCCTTTAGTGCGATGTGCAGTTTTTGCAGCTCAGCGTGGGTGAGCGACGCCGCTCGCCTGCGGGGCCGAATCCCGGCGCGAAACAGCGACTCGTCAGCATAAATGTTTCCCACACCGCTTAACAGTTTCTGGTTCAGCAATGCGCTCTTGATGGGAGTTTTGCGGCCGTGAAACAGGGCCATGAATGGCCCGATCTGCGACTTTAGCGGCTCATCGCCCGGAGCGGCAAATCCGGCGGCGCTCTTTGGTTCGAGACGTACCACCGCCAGGCGGCCGAACCGCCGGGGATCAACGAACCGCAGTTCCTTTCCCGAGGCCAGCTTCAGCACCGCATGGGTGTGCTTGGCCATCGCGATTTCCGGAGACGCGATCAGAAGACGGCCAGTCATTCCGAGATGCACAATCCATTGCGCGTCAATGCCTGCCACTTCTCCCGACGTTTTTCGCCGGGAGCGCTGCAAATCGAAAACGATGTGCTTGCCCACGCGCCGTACTTGCACGATTCGGCGATGCTCCAACGCGGAAGCGATCTCCGCGGCAGGCGATTTCAGCGGCTCAGGTTTTTCTCCCAGCCAGACCGACTCGATCACGTCTCCCGCGATCCGCTGGTTGAGTCCGCGGGCAACGGTTTCGACTTCCGGAAGTTCAGGCATAAACTGTTAGTGTACGGCGGCAACCTCGGATTGGGTGAACGCCATGAAGTCTAGGGTCTACACAGATTTCTGCCCACATTGCGCTGCTCTTAGTTCAACCTGTAAAATTTAGAGTACGCGGTTCGTCTCCCTAAACTTCCCCGAATCTTGATCTGGTTCCGCAATCCAGAGGCGAGTTGTGTGCGAATCTGTGTGGTCGTTCGCGCTCGATGCCGGGCGTCCGCAAATGGAGCATCACGTTGAGAACTGGCAGGACAGCAGTAGTTGTCGGCGCGCAATGGGGCGACGAGGGCAAGGGCAAGATCGTTGACGTTCTCTCCGAACGCTTCAACGTAGTGGCGCGCTATTCGGGCGGCCACAATGCCGGACACACGGTTACCATCAAGGGCAAGAAGTTCATCCTTCAGCTCATCCCCTGCGGAGTGCTGCGCGAGGGCTGCCGCGGCGTTATCGGCAACGGGGTTGTGCTCGACCCCTTCGCCTTCATGAAGGAAGTTGACGCCCTGCGTGCCACCGGCGTGCACGTTGACGGCAATCTGTTTGTCAGCAACCGGGCACATGTGATTCTGCCTTACCACCGCATGATTGAACTGGCTTCGGAAAATGCTCCCGGTCGCGTGAAGATTGGCACCACCTCGCGCGGTATTGGGCCGACTTATGAAGACAAGATGGCGCGCAGCGGATTGCGGGTGCAGGACCTGCTCGACAAAACCCTGCTGAAGAAGCACATCGAGAATGCCTGCCGCGAGAAGAACACTATCGCGCATGCGCTGTTTAACAGCGAGCCTCTGGATCCCGACAAGATGTTCAACGACTACGCCGCGATCGCCGATCGTGTGGCTCCCTTCGTGACCGACACCGCGCTGCTCCTGAACCGGGCCATCGCCGCGGGCGAGTCGGTGATGTTCGAAGGCGCGCAAGGCACCATGCTCGATATCGATCATGGGACGTATCCGTTCGTCACCTCGTCCAGCGCGACATCCGGAGGAGCGATGACCGGCACCGGCGTGCCCCCGACGGCAATCGAAATGGTGATCGGCGTAACCAAGGCCTACTGCACTCGCGTCGGCGGAGGCCCATTTCCCACCGAACTGAAAGACGAGGTTGGCGAGGCGCTGCGCAAGAAAGGCAACGAATTCGGCGCCGTAACCGGACGCCCGCGACGGACCGGCTGGCTGGACTTGCCGTTGCTGCGCTATTCCAACATGATCAATGGCACCAGTTGGCTGGTCGTGACCAAGCTCGACGTGCTGGATGATCAGCCGGAAATCCCGATTTGCGTTGGCTATAAGATTAACGGGAAGGAAACACAAGAGATTCCCGCTCAGGCGTCGGGATACGAGGAGATCGAGCCGGTTTATGCCAAGCTGCCGGGTTGGAAGTCGAGCACGTTTGGCATAGACAACTACGATCGGTTGCCGGCGAAGGCGAAACGATATTTGGAATTTGTCGAAAAGGAATCGGGCGCGAAGGTGGGTATTGTTTCTACCGGCCCCGACCGCGAGCAAACCATGTTCATTCCCGAGTTCGCGAAAGCGCTAAACAGCGTCAGCGGGAAAAGCAAATAGGAGCAAGCGCGTAACCTGGAGGACAGGATGGTCGTACTGGCCGTGACTTGGATGGCAAAACCGGGGCATGAAGACGAAGTCGCTGGAATATTCAGCAAGCTTCAGACCGCTTCCCGGCAAGAACCGGGCTGCCTGATGTACATCGTCCACCGGCACCAAACCGACTCCACGCGCTTCTTTATCTACGAGCAGTATCACGACGAGGCCGCTTTGGAGGCCCACCGCAAATCCCCGCATTTCCAGCAGTACGCCATCGCTGCGCTGAAGGACATCGGAGAACGTAAAGAGGGCGAGCTCTATTCTCCGCTTTCCGGAGATTAACGCCTCACGTATCACCCGCTGCCGGCAAGGTTTTTCCCTGGTTCAGTTCTTCGCGCAGAATATCGAAGACCGCCACCAGAACTGACGCCACCACCGGCCCCAGAAACAATCCCAGGAACCCGAACGCTTCTACGCCGCCAAAGATAAAGAAGAGCAGGACCAGCGGATGTAACTCCACGTGGCCGCCCACAATCCACGGGCGAAGGATGTTATCGACGCTGCTGACCACCACGACGCAATAAACCAGCAGAAACAGGCCCTTGCCAATGGAACCGGTCATCAGCAGGTAAATTACGACCGGCCCCCAAATCAGCGCCGAGCCCACAACTGGGATGATGGATGCAAAACCGGTAGCTAAGCCCAGTAACAGAGCAGATTGCATACCAATGAGGCGCAGGACAACACCCAGCAGCGTGCCCTGCGCCACCCCCACCGACAGGATGCCGTAAACGTTGGCGATAATGGTGTCGGAGATATTCCGGTACAACCGCACAACCTGCTCGCGCGAAAGCGGGAGCAGCGCACCGGTACGATACGCCCATTGTGCGCCGTCGCGAAACAGAAAAAACACGACCACGAAGGTGATCAGCGCGTCGGTGATGAAGCGGGCGACACCACCCAAGACGTTCGCCCCGAAGCCGACCAGCCAGACACTGACCTTCTGCGCATTGGCACCGATCATGGCGTTCAGATCGTATTTGGAAAGGTCAACCCAGCGGCCAAGATAGCTGAGGGGGCGGTTAGCCAGGGTCACGATCAGCGATGGAAATCCGCCCTCTTCAACACTTCTGCGACCCAGGTAGTGCGCGGCCACCAGCGCTTCGTTTGCCGCCAACACGGCAATGATGAAGCTCGGCACCCCAAACAGCAGGAGCAGGAGCAGGGTGGAAAGCAGTGCGGAACTGCCTGGCCGCCCTTTGTTCCTTCGCAAAATGCGTTCGTGCAGGGGATAAAAGACGACCGCAAGGATGATCGCGAAGGCGAACGGCTTCAGGAAAGATTGCGTAATAACAAACGTGAGCCCGAGAACAATCAGCAACAGAGCGGAAAGAAATATGATGGTAGCGCGTTTGCTGTTCGTCATAGAGGGCTGCTCAAGTTGTAACACGAACGTTCCGGGGCAGGACAACAATGTCGCAGGTGTGCTCCTGATGCTTCAAAACTGGATCAGCTGAGTGCAAACATAACATCAAAGGTATTCGGTTATAATACTTTGTATGTCAAGCTCAACAATTCTGACTCTTCGGGTAGATAGTAAGCTCAAGAAGAAACTCGACAAACTGGCCAAGACCACGCAGCGCAGCCGTTCGTTCCTAGCTGCGGAAGCCATCCGGGAGTACGTCGCCCTCAACGAGTGGCAGATCGAAGAGATCAAAAAGGCGATACAGCAGGCCGATGCAGGAGACTTCGCCACCGACGAGGAAGTAGAGGAAATGTTTAAGAAGTGGGCGAAACGTGCGCGTTAAGTGGCTGCGGGCGGCGCTCGCCGACCTTGACGCCCAATTCGAGCACATCGCGAAAGATAACCCACCCGCCGCGTTTAGAACCGTCCTACGGATCCGCCGGACAGTCGATCTCCTGCAATCACATACCGCGATTGGCCGTCCTGGGCGAGCGCCGGGAACGCGCGAACTCGTCATTTCTGGAACGCCTTATATCGTCCCATACCGTGTCCGTGCCGGCGAAATCCAGGTGCTGAGGGTTTTTCACGCCGCTCGAAAATGGCCGAGCCAACTGTAGCTTCCCCCTTTATCCATTTTTCCCCGCCAGGCCCAGCTCCCCGGCAATCCCGCGCATCGCCTCAATGCAAAACGCGATGTGCTCGTCCAGGTCGACGCCCAAGCCGGCGGCGCCGTTGATAATGTCTTCGCGGCTGACGGACCGCGCAAAGGCCTTGTCCTTCATGCGCTTTCGAACCGACTTCGCATCCACCTCGGCCAGCGACTTGTTGGGCTTGATCAGGGCCGTCGCAGTGATGAAACCCGCCAGCTCGTCGCAGGCAAACAGCGCTTTTTCCAGATTCGATTCGCGACTCACGCCCGTGTAGTCGGCGTGCGACATGATGGCCCGGCGGACGTCCTCGGGATAGCCGCGCTCCTCCAGGATTTCATTTCCCTTGTAGGGATGCTCTTCGGCAGTGGGATACTTCTCGTAATCGAAGTCGTGGATAAGCCCGACCACGCCCCAGCGCTCCTCGTCTTCGCCGAACTTACGGGCGTAGGCGCGCAGGCACGCCTCCACCGCGAGGGCATGTTTGCGCAAACTTTCTGACTGGGTGAACTCAGTTAGTAAACACCAAGCATCGGAGCGAATCATTCCGTGTTTCTCCCGTGTTTCATGGGGATTTCTTCCGCCTCGTTGGCGTGCGATTGACGAATTTGCACAGCTTTTTCCGTTTTCACCCGACAATACACTTGACTCTAGCAGAGGAATGCCGCAAAGTACGCGTAAGTTGAATGTGTGTGCCTGCTCTGGCACTCCCGCAACCCGAATGGCCACAACTCTCGCGCCGGTAGATTCCCGGGAAGTGGTGAGATGCGACCAATGTCATCTGGTCCAGTTCAAGACTGCCAACAATCTTTGCCGTCGTTGCCGCACATCGCTGGATGAGGATGAGCCCGAGCCAATCCTCGCGCCATCTCTGGCGGTCGTGGCCCCGGCGACTTCCACTCACTGCGAAGTGCGAGTGGCGCAGGCCATTCGCAGCTTGCGCCTGCGCGGCGGGTTGAGCCAACGCCAGCTTGCGCTGCGGATGGGCGTCCCTCGGACTTACGTCTCCAAGATCGAGAACGAAAAGGCGACGCCGACGTTGTCCTCGCTCAACCGGCTGGCGATGGCGCTGGAGGTCAGCATTCCCGACCTGCTGCGGGCTTGCGGCCCGTCGCGCGACGACGAGATCAACGAACTGCTGGCCGATCCCTTCGTGGCTGAGCTGCTGGAGTTCACCTCGAAGCTCAATACCATGCAGCTGTCGAGTGTGCTCGCCCAGGTGCGCGACATGGTGTTGCATCCACGGCGGGGTGCGTAGGGCAGCTTGGCTCTTGACGAGCTTTGTCCTGCGCGGTGAACGTCTGCCCGATGTACGTAAACCCGCGCTCGTGGAGACTTTGAATCCGCGCGAAATGAACACTTACCGGAGGATGTCGAGGCTCGCTGCCTCGGCATTTTCTTGATTGGTGGGTGTCATGGCGATATTCGACAATGATCTCACTCACCGGGGCGCTGCGATCTGAGATGGAGCAATAATGTGTATTCGCGGGTTGTTTACGTCAGTGATTGTCACAGGTATGATTGCAGCACCTTCCGATAAGGGCACAGATATTTTCAAGAGAAAGCTTTGAGTCAAATCCCGCTTCAGAGAGTCGAACCTCACTTGCCTCGTGTCTAATGGCAAGAAATATACCCGTCCACCTGACCGACTAGCGAGTTGGCGCAGCCTTTCTCCTTGTTTCTTTGTTTCGACAGAAGAGGGCGCAACGATGAATATGGGAATTCCTGTTCTTTGCAGAGCCTCCGTGGCCTGATTAAGGTTACTTCGGCTCGCATTGTCTTCACCATCGCCAAAGAGGAACATCACCTTCCGGGAATCAACACCTGTGGCCTGCTTGGCAAGCCACTTTGCCGCTGAGACCACCGCGTCGTACGTCACCGTACCGCCCCTTCCGGTACGCTCCAACTTTGCTGCAAGTTTCTGAGGATTGTTTTCGTTCTGAACATCGATATAGACCTGATCGCTGAAATTGACCAAGCTGCCAACATCCGAGCCAGCCACGACTATTTGTCTTAGAAGTTGATCTGCGGCATCGGTCTGTTGCTTTGCGCCATGTGGCCATTGGTTTCTACCGCTCGCGTCATTCAGGAGGACGTACTGGAGGCGCCTCCCCGCCAGCGAAGTAATGGATGTCACGGCTGTGGGTTGATATCTGACCTCTGCCTTCAGATCAGAGAGGTTGAGGGAGATCGAATCTTGATCATCAACGACGATGGCGATTGGCACATCGACCGTTTGTTGGCCATATAAGGCAGGGCCGACAAAACAGCACAGGATCAGAGATGCCAAGTGTTTCATGGGGCGAGGGTAACACACGGCTGCTGCTCACGTTTAAACGAGAAAGTTAATTGTTAATCAGCCTTCCTAATTCCGGTACGGGAACCCTTACGCTCTTCTGGTGTGGAAGCGGCTGCGGTTTCGTTGCAAGCCCGCTTGGGCGTATGCTAATTTCAGTAGATTATTAGAGGTACGCCTTGCGCGCTCAAGTGCCGGCCGGGCTGAACCGCAAAGAGGCCGAGATTTTCTCCCACCTCGATCCGGAGCGGCTGCCCCACCACATCGCCATCATCATGGACGGAAATGGCCGTTGGGCCAAACGCCGCCATTTGCCTCGCATCGCGGGACACCGCTCGGGCGTGGCCGCGGTGCGCTCCACGGTTGAAACGGCGGCACGCATCGGCATCCCCGCTCTCACCCTGTATTCGTTCTCCGCCGAAAATTGGAAGCGCCCCAAAGGCGAAGTCAGCTTCCTGATGAACCTGCTGCGCCGTTACCTCAAGATGGAGCTGCCCACCTTGATGGAAAACAACATCCGGCTGCAGTACATCGGCCGCCAGCAGGAGTTGCCGCAGGAAGTGCAGGAGCGCATGGCGTGGGCGCGCGCGATGACCGAGAAGAACACCGGCATGGTGCTAACCCTGGCGCTCAATTACAGCTCGCGCACCGAGTTGGTCGATTCCTTCAATGCGCTGGTGCGCGAGGCCTCACGCAACGGCGGCGTCGAGCACCTGAAGATCGACGAGAGGTCGATTGCTTCCCACCTTTACACTAACGGCTTGCCGGAGTTGGATCTGGTGATCCGCACCAGCGGAGAGATGCGGCTCAGCAACTTCCTGCTGTGGCAGGTGGCGTACGCCGAAATCTACGTCACCGAAACGCTGTGGCCCGACTTTCGCGGCACGCAGTTGCTGGAGGCCATCGAAGCTTTCCAGAAGCGCGAGCGTCGCTTCGGTGGGTTGGTCGGCGATAACGGGCATGCCTCGTGAAGCGCGTCCTGACCGCAGTCATCCTGATCCCACTGGTGGTGCTGGCGCTGTTCAAGGCGCCGCTGTGGCTGTTTACGCTGCTGGTGCTGGGCGTGGCGCTGCTGGCGGCAAAGGAATATTTGGGGATTGTGGAGGCTGATGGCTTTCGGCCTTTTCGAGGATGGAGCTACTTATTCCTGGTTTGCGGCTTTCTGGTGCAGGCGTCGAGTTTCGCCACTGACTGGAGATGGCTCCAGAACTTCGGAGCTGCCGCATTTGTCGCTGGCATGGGTGCCCTTGCAGTGCTGCTCGTGTCGCCTCTTGTCCTTCTGGTGGCAAGCATGCGACGCGATCCTCTAGCGGAGGCGCTGCCCGACGCAGCTGTGTCATTCATGGTGCTGCCGTACGTGGGCGTTACGCTGTCCTGCATGGTTACGCTGCGCGCCATGGGAAATGGGGCGGTTTTCCTGTTGTATGTCATGCTGCTGGTCTGGACCGGCGATATCGCCGCACTCTACGTCGGCCGCGCTATCGGCAAACACAAGCTGGCTGTCCGTATAAGCCCCGGAAAGACTTGGGAAGGGGCAATCGGGTCGATGCTGGGCACCGTGGTCGTCGCTCTTCTGCTGTTCCGCTTTCTCCTACCCATCTACGAAGGCTTGATTCAGAGTCACCTTGTTTCCGCGTACTCCGTAGCCACCGTTCCTGGGGAACCCGTGCCTATGTGGCTAGTCGTCCTCTTCGCGGTATGCATCAACGTTGCAGCCCAACTTGGCGACCTGGTGGAATCGGCCATGAAGCGCGGGGCTGGATTGAAGGACTCGGGATCGCTTCTTCCCGGGCATGGAGGGATGCTGGACCGGATTGACGCACTCTTGTTCGCGCTGCCGGTCGCGATCCTATTTTATTTCGCCGGGCTCGGCGTTTACCTCGGAACAAGTATCATTCGTGGCTAGGGAAGAAATGAAGCGCATCGCCATCCTCGGCTCGACCGGTTCCATCGGCAAGAGCACGCTCAACATCGTCGAGAGCTTTCCCGATCGTTTCTCCGTGGTCAGTATGGCGGCGGGCAACAACGTCGAGCTCGCCTTCGAGCAGGCGCGGCGCTGGCGTCCGCAGATCTTGTCGATGGCGACCGCCGATGCCGCCAGCCAAGTTCAAGACAAGCTGAACCAGGCTGGACTAGGAAGCGCCATTGAAACCGTGCATGGATCGGCAGGATCGGTCAGGGTCTCGACTCATCCCGACGCCGACTTTGTAGTCAGCGCCATCGTGGGCGTTGCCGGACTGGAGGCCACGTACGAAGCGGTCAAAGCTGGCAAGACGGTCGGCCTGGCTAACAAGGAATGCCTGGTCGCAGCGGGCGACCTGATCACCGCTGAGGCCCGTCGCCAAGGCAAGCCGCTGCTGCCCATCGACAGCGAACACAATGCGATTCACCAAGCCATGCGTGGCGGTCGCCGCAACGAAGTTCAGAGGGTCTGGCTGACCGCTTCGGGCGGCCCATTTCTGCACACTCCGGCGAGCGAGTTCGCCAACATCACCGTCGAGCAGGCGCTGAATCACCCGACCTGGAAAATGGGCAAGCGCATCACCATCGATTCGGCGACGCTGATGAATAAGGGTTTTGAGGTGATCGAGGCTTGCCGGTTGTTCGACATGCCACCCAGCCAGGTCAGCGTTCTGGTGCATCCGCAAAGCACGATTCACTCCATGGTCGAGTTCGTGGATGGCAGCCTGCTGGCCCAACTGTCGGTAACCGACATGCGATTACCGATCTTGTATGCGCTGTGCTATCCCGAACGCGTCGAATCGGACCTGCGATTTCCCGTAGAGGAACTGCGGCGGCTGGATTTCCTGCCTCCCGATTTGGAGAAGTTCCCTTGCTTACGTTTGGCTTACCAGGCAGTCGAAGCGGGGGGCGCGAAGACGATTGCGCTCAATGCGGCGGACGAGGTGGCGGTGGCAGCCTTCCTCGAAGGTGCCATTGGATTTCCGGATATTCCGGCTACAATAGAGATGGTTGTCAGGGAAACGCCGGCCCGGATACCAGAATCTATCGAGGAAGTGTTGGCTGTGGATAATAATGCGCGTCTCCGGGCACGCGACCGCATCCAATGTGTGGGCTCCAGAACGTGACTTCCCCGCCCAGCCAAAAGAGGGCCAAGGCGGGACACCGCCAGCTCAAGTAGTTCCCCATAGTAAAGAGGTTTATGGAATCGTTTCTAATCGCAGTGGCTTCAATGGCAGTGGTGCTCGGCATCATGATCCTGGTGCACGAGTTCGGCCATTACGCTGCTGCTAAATGGTTTGGCGTACGAGTAGATGTTTTTTCCCTCGGTTTCGGCAAGCGTCTTACGGGCTTCCGCCGTGGTGGAACGGACTACCGCATCAGCGCCCTGCCGCTGGGCGGATACGTGAAAATGGCAGGCGAGAACCCGATGGAAGCGCGCAACGGCGCGCCTGACGAGTTCATGTCGCATCCCCGCTGGCAGCGTTTCGTGATCGCCGTCGCCGGCCCGGCCATGAACATCCTTCTCGCCGTCGTCCTTCTGACCGGCGTGTTCATGGTGCATTATGAGCATCCGGTCTATCTCGACCAGCCTGCGGTGGTGGGATGGGTGATGGAGAACTCGCCTGCTGCCAAGGCCGGAATCGAGCCGGGCGACCGCATCGTGCGCATCGATGGCCAACAGAATCCGACTTGGGAAGATGTCGTGCTGAAGGTGATTGTCATCTCCAGGGGATCGGCGGATGTCGCCATCCAGCGCGGCAACGAGATCCTGGAGAAACAGATTCAGCTCGCGGCCCAAGGGGCAGATCAATACGACAATGTGGGATGGTTACCGGACGAGCCGATTACCGTAACCTATCTCGAGCAGGACATGCCGGCAGCCAAGGCTGGGCTGAAGCTGGGCGACCAGGTGATCGCGGTGAACGGCACGCTCATGCGATCGCTGGTTTCGGTGATCTACTACCTCCGGCAGAACGGTACCAAGCCGGTGGATGTCACTGCGATCCGCAACGGGCAGAAGATAGATCTCAAGATAACCCCCGTGCAAGTGGAGGACAACGGGCAGACGAATTATCGTCTGGGCTTCCAATCGAGGCCGGTGCAAATCGACAAGTTGCCTTTCGCTCGGGCACTCAATCGTTCTCTGGAGGAAAACCGAAGGTATTCGCTGCTGATCGTGGATTTGGTCCGCAAATTGGTCCAGCATAAGGCGTCTATCAAGCAGATGGAGGGTCCCATCGGCATCGCCCGGGCTTCCGGGGATGCGGCCCGTCAACCGGGATGGAGCCCGCTGCTTAGCTTGATGGCCATGATCAGCCTCAACCTTGGCATCTTCAACCTGCTGCCGATCCCCATCCTCGATGGCGGCATCATCCTGTTGCTGGTCGTTGAGGGCGTGCTACGACGGGAGATCAGCGTGCGTATCAAAGAACGCATCTATCAAACCGCGTTTGTCTTCCTGATACTGTTCGCAGCCGTGGTGATTTACAACGACCTGATGAAAGCGCTTCCCGGACTGGCGCAACGGCTTCCTTGATGGCATAGCTTCTTGAGACTCAGATCGGGGCGCATATTGCGCCCCGTTTCTTATGGCCGCCAGACACGTATTCCGCGAACGTTTTGAATCCAACATCAGACCGCTTTCAGGATTGGGCAGACCGGATGGAGCCAGCCATTCAGGCTGGCGTCAAGAAGCGTTCACTCTGCACACAGGGTGCTGCATCGCCCAAAAGGGAAAGGCTCCCGTTTCCTGGGAGCCCTCTGAGTGGGTGATAAGAATGTCGTTTACGACTGCGAGCCGTCGTTGCGCTTCAGCGTTGGACGGTCGTCGTCGGTCTTGGTGCCTGTGCCGCTGCCGCTATCGGTGGAGGGATTGTCGGCTGTGGCCCGGCGCAACGTTGGACGGTCTTTGTTGTCCTTGTCGTTCGATACCTTGTGACGATTCTCGATCGATGCCAGACGGCTCTTCACTTGGTCGAATTCCGACGTGTTCACGAATGTACTCAGGTCGCGCCGGAAGAACGGTTTTCATCTCCTGCTGCGCGTGTTCGCACGCGGTCCGGGGTCATCGGGTGAGAGGAAAAGGCCTTCGCCAAAGTGCCGGGCTTCTTCTTCTCCTGGGCCTCGATCTTCTCGAAGAACGAGATAAACGCCTGCGGATCGTATCCCGCCTTGTACATGTACTCCAGGCCCAGGAAGTCGGCTTCGCTCTCAAAGTTGCGCGAGAACTTCATGAAGGCCGCCGGCACGCCAATGCTCATCGCGGCTTGCGTCCCCTCATACACCGCCCAGCCGCCGGGAACGAAGATCAGCGCGATGCTGGCCAGGTTGACGATATTGCCGCGGGTCTGCTCGCGGGCCACATGGCAGGCGGCAACGTGGGCGATCTCATGCGCCATGACACCGGCCAGTTCGGCCTCGTTATCGGCTGCGAGAATCAAGCCTGAGTTCACGTAGAAGAATCCGCCGGGCAGCGCGAAGGCATTGAGTTCGTCGGTGTCAATCACCTTGATGATGAACGGCACCTTCGCATCCGAGTTGCGCACCAGGTTCTGGCCCAACCGGTTGATGTATTCGGTGACCACCGGATCGCTGCACCATCTTGGCGCCGTGCTCCACTTGCTGGGAGTACGCGCGCCCCATGGCCACTTGCTTGTCGAGTGAGTACCAGTTGCCCATTCCCTTATTGCAGCCGACGTTCCGGTTGCCGATGGCGTCAATGTCCTTCAGGGTGCTGGGGCTGGGTGCGTTTTTGTCCGGCTTCTCCGGTGCGGGCGGGTTCGACTCCTGGGCGGGCGAATTCGACGCGGCGTTCGGGTCTTGCGATGAAGAGCTCTGGTTCTGAGCAACGCCAAACGAAACCAGCATGAGTGCGAGGAAGCAGCAGCCAAGGTAACGGGACAGGTAATGCATGATGTACACCCTTTTCGGGCCTGATCGCGGGCTGGATATGCCACAGCCTTTGATACCCTAAGCCCTGTTATAAACCCAAAGCGGGCCGAATTGTCGCCCGATGAACCTTTTATTTTCGTGAGGTTACCGGCAAAACCCCGACTGCGAATTCGGGAATCTCACTTGCTAAGATGAGGCTCCTCCACAAAGGGTTCCATATATTGGACGGTTGAGTTCCGAGTTTCGTTTCAGTTGAGCCGATTCAGGGGCGTTTACTCCAACAGCCCAGACCTCAGAGCCGTGTTAAACTTTTAGTCAGTCCTGTATGGCTCAAATCCAGCGCAGAAAAACATACACAGCTTAGTGGGCGGAGTGCGCGTCGGCAGCGATGCACCAATTGTGGTGCAATCCATGACCAACACCGACACCGCCGACATTGACGGCACCATTCGACAAGTCGCAGCCCTGGCCCGCGCCGGTTCCGAGCTGGTGCGCGTCACCGTCAACAACGATGCCGCCGCTGCTGCCGTGCCTCACATCGTGGACGGGCTCGATCGTCTTGGCATTCCGGTGCCGATCATCGGCGACTTCCATTACAACGGCCATATCCTGCTGAAGAAGTATCCGTCATGCGCGCAGACACTGGCCAAATATCGCATCAATCCGGGTAATGTCTCGATTGGCAAGAAAGACGACGACAATTTCCGCACGATGATCGAAGTCGCCATCGAAAACAATAAGCCGGTGCGCATCGGCGTTAACTGGGGTTCGCTGGACCAGTCGCTGTTGACCCGCTTAATGGACGAGAATTCCAAGCTGGACGATCCCAAGGACGCGCGCGACGTGACCATGGAGGCGATGGTCCTGAGCGCGCTGCGCTCCGCCGATCTCGCAGTCAGCTACGGCTTGCGCAAGGACCAGATCATCCTCAGCGCCAAGGTCAGCGGGGTGCAGGACCTGATCGACGTCTACCGCGAGTTGGGCCGCCGCTGCGAATACCCACTGCACCTCGGTCTCACCGAAGCCGGCATGGGAGCCAAGGGCATTGTAAGCAGCACGGCTGCCCTGGCAGTACTGATGCAAGAAGGCCTCGGCGATACGATTCGCGTGTCGCTGACACCTGCGCCGAATGGCGATCGCACAGAAGAGGTCACGGTCGCACAACAGATTCTGCAATCCATCGGCATCCGCAGCTTCACGCCGCAGGTCACCGCGTGTCCCGGTTGCGGGCGCACCACCAGCACCTTCTTCCAGGAGATGGCTGAACAGATCCAGAGCTACTTGCGCGAGCAGATGCCGGTGTGGAAGACGCGCTACTCGGGCGTGGAAGAGATGAAGCTGGCAGTGATGGGCTGCGTCGTCAACGGCCCCGGCGAGTCCAAGCACTCCAATATCGGCATCTCGCTGCCGGGCACCTTCGAGGAACCAAAGGCCCCGGTGTACGTTGACGGGCGCTTGATGCTCACGCTCAAGGGCGATCACATTGTCGAGGAGTTCATCAAGATCCTCGACGAATACGTGGACTCGCACTACGCGGCGAAAGAGCAGAAGCTGGTGGGGATTAGCAGCAGCAACTAGCACGTAGCCGTTTGTGATTAGTTAGCTCCCATCTTGATGTCAATGGGCGGGGTAATCGCCAAGGGTCTGAAGCAATCGCCGCTCGGATAATCTCTCCGCCGCGTTCAACCTTAGCAATCCAATTGTAACGCGCCCCACTTTGGTGGTAAGCGGTTCGATGTGCTCTCCACTTATCCGGAAATGATCGGCCCACCGGTCTCGCCGAGGATGAAAGAGCGGGACAACTTCCCCTGTATCAACATCAATCGAGGCCACATCACCGCCTTTGTGACGATTGCATACGATATAGGCTAGGGCTAGGTTGTCAGCAGCGGACGAACCACCGTGCTTGCGGCTGATGATGTGATCAACCTGATGAGGAAAGCCGGTGTCTTCTTCGCGGATCAGGCAGTATTCGCAGCGGTGGCCCGCGCGGCGAGCGACTTCCGCCCGGAGAGAGTTGGTGATATCAGTGGGCACGAGCGAGGATTTGGCGGGCCTTCGCCTTGGCCATTCTCAGGATGTGTTCCAGTTCTTCGAAGTGATCGAGTTCGGCTTTTTCCTCCCGTGACAAGCCGTCCTCTTTCTCGCGGTCAACCAGTTCGGCGACCCGCTGCTGCGCCTCGGCCGAGGGGCGAAAACTGGCAACCGCCTCTGGAGTTGTACCCGCAGCAATAAAGTCGATAATTTCGAAGTAGGCAGGGCTGACTGCACTCATATGGGCCTCATCATAACACCGCGACGGGTGTCGTTTGTTACAGCTGGCCTTCAGGCCAGCGTCCAGCCTTCCCTTTTATTTTGTCATCCCTTTTTATTTTGTCATCCCGACCGAGGGCTTCAGCCCGAGCGGAGGGACCTGCTTTCTCTTGTCTCGCGCCGACACCGTTGTTGCTCGCAACCGATGGCTCTCGTGTTCTAATATCTCCGTGACCTCTGTGTCTCTGTGGTAAATCTGCATTGCCGTCCTCCCCGAAAAAGTCGGACTCGAACAAGCCGGTCTCCGCCGCTACGCTGAAGCTGCGCCTGCTGAAGCGGCTGAAGTGCACCCTGAAGTACGAAAAGCTGGCGTGGGACTCGGGGGCCAAACTGGTGGCTGGCGTGGATGAAGTCGGCCGGGGATCGCTTTTCGGACCGGTGGTGGCGGCGGCCGTGATCCTCGACCCCAGCTATCGCATTCGCGGGCTGCGCGATTCCAAGCTGCTGGACCGCGAGATGCGCGAAAAACTGGCGCCGCGAATTCGCGAACACGCGTTGGCCTGGGCAATCGCCGCAATCGACGTCGCCACCATCGATCAAATCAACATTTATTGGGCCTCCAAGCGCGCCATGGAAGCGGCCGTCGGAAAGCTTACGCTTATTCCTGACCACTTGCTGATCGACGCCATGCGCATCAACTTCGAATGCGCGCAGACGCCCATCATCCACGGAGACGCGCTCTCGGCATCGATTGCCGCCGCATCCATTATCGCCAAGGTCGGGCGCGACGCCATGATCACCGCTTGGGACCCGGTTTTTCCGGAATACAGGCTTGCCTCCAACAAGGGCTACAGCACACCTCATCATCTGAAAACATTGCGCGAGAAAGGCCCAAGTCCGCTGCATCGGCTGTCGTTCGCGCCGGTGTGGACGTCGTCGGCGCCGCAGGAGGTGCTGGAATTTATGCTGGAGGGGGAAGATAGCTAGTTGCTAACACTCTTGCAACAAGTTTCCCGCTCGCGCATCCATATCGAATATGGCTAATACAGAGATAGCGATTCTTGGCGGCGGATGCTTTTGGTGCGTGGAGGCTTCTTTCCAGCAGTTGGAAGGCGTCCATTCGGTAGTGTCGGGCTACATGGGCGGGCGAGTCCCCAACCCGACTTACGAGCAGGTTTGCAGCGGGCGCAGTGGCCACGTGGAGGTTGCGCAGATCACCTTCGACCCAGCCATCATCAGTTACGAAGACCTGCTGGAGGTGTTCTTCACCGTCCACGATCCGACGACCCTGAACCGGCAGGGCAACGACGTCGGCGAACAGTATCGCTCGGTCATCTTCTACCGCAATGAAGAGCAGCGCAAAACCGCGCAGGCGGTGATCGATGAACTCACCAAGGAACGCGCCTTTGCGAATCCCATCGTGACGGCAATTGAACCAGCCTCAACCTTCTACGCTGCCGAGAAATATCATCAGGATTACTTCAAGAACAACCCCAACCAGCCGTACTGCATGTTCGTGGTCTCGCCCAAGGTGAAGAAGATTCGGGAGAAGTTCTCATCTCGCCTCAAAGCCGGAGTCTGAGGATTTCAGTCCTCTCGTCTCTCTCTGGTAATGACGACGGAAGCCGTACCACGAAGAACCTTTGCGGCGACGAGGAAGGCGGCTGCAATTCCGCCGAAGATTACGCCCATTCCCAGCATCACCAGCGACACCAGGAAGAAGCGCAGGTTCCAACCGGCGCCGATTCGCGCTTGGGTGGGCGTCCGCGGATCGTAACGGATAGGATGGCGGCTGCCGACAGGGAACTGTGCCGCCCGGGCGGCGGTTTGCTGGTAGTTCCGGCTTTGGAAGCTGATCAGCTCTGCTGTGATCGGTCTGCCGTCAACGGTGTAGAGCACCTGTAACTTCGCGGCGTATAACTGCTGGTGCGGGGGCGCCGGTTGCGTCACCACTTCGCTGCGGATGACTTGAGCTACGGTCTCGGGCCAGGTTCGCAGTACTCGGACCTGCCCCCAGAAGAAGGGAAGGCTCAAGATCACGCACAGAGTGCACAGGATGACGTTGGGAACTCCGAGGAACACCAGAAGGACGTGTTTTTCGCTGCTCAAGTGCACACCATAGAAACCGTATTCACCACGGAGGCACGGAGAACACGTAGTAAACGAGGTCCAGCCGCATTCCTCATAACTGCCGCTGCGATTCTGCAGCGAAAGGCAAGTGCTGCGTCTCTAATCGGAAAGCGCCCCCTTGACCAGGGCGAACGCGCGGCTCGCGGCGGCGGCAAAGGCGCCGACCGTATTCATGTCGGTCTCCGCCGCCGCATGCCAGTTGATGGTCAGGCAAAAATAGACCCAGCGGTCGTCGAAGAACATTCCTCCTGGGACGCACAAGGCGTGAAAGCCGGGCACGTCGATGCTGCCGCCTTTCACGAACGCGCTCACACCCAGCGGTAGTGGCACCAGCCAGATGGCGTCGCCCAATGACAGGATCCGCCTGAACTCATTCAGCGTCTCTTTGTTGTGGAAGAATTCGCCTTGCAAGGCGCGCGAATAGTAGGACACGAAATCATCTGCTGAAGCCGCCAGCGACTCGACTTTGTTCATGGGCGAATTGACAATCGGCAGGTTGGCCGCCGCTCCGATTCCTTCCCAGGTGAATGTCTTGTAATCTTTCGCTCCCAAAAGATAGCCGAAGAATACGCGGGTGCTTTCCGGGATCATGACGCTCTTCAATCCTGCGGAAGCGATGAATGCGCGCACCTTGTCTGGGCCAGCGTACTTCAGGCACATGTCTGTTCCAGTGTTGTCGCTGTGCATGATCATGGCTTCCAGCGCGGTCCGCGCCGAGATCTTGCCAATCAGATTGGGAGGATTAAAAATTGCGCTATCCAGCGACCACACACTGGCATCGAGCGCCAGTTGTTGCGCCACGAGGGTCTGAACCACTTTGGGTGAGTCGGCCTGGCGCAGCGCCTCGCAAAGGACAAAGGTCTTGATGGCGCTTCCCACAAACATTTGTTTAGAGGAATTGGATTCCACCAGAAATTCCGGCTTGCCGTTGGTTGCGGGCGCCTGAAACTTGATGCCCACCTCTCCGGGCAGCGATCTGAAGAGTGACAAAATTGCCTGCGGAGAGGTCTCCTCTTTGCTTTCAGACATCGCGGGCAGTGGCGTCATCCCCATTACTGCCGCTGCTCCTGCCGCTCCTGCCAGAAACTCGCGCCTTGAATGGATCATGTCTTTCTCCTCGGAAGAGTCTGTGTGAGAGCCGCGCCGTCCCTAAGGGGACTCGGATCCACTTCCCACTTTACCCAGCACTCCGCCTGCGGCTCCGTGCTGGGCTAAGCTCTTTCGCCTCTGCGGGGCTTCCTTTTGTGCAATTCGTTCCACCGCGCCAACTCAAAGCGAATGCACAGATAGACTCTGAAGCCCTTCATAACAACAAAACCAAAAAGGATTTTCTCTGTGCCTCTGTGTCTCTGTGGTGATTCGATTTATCTTCCGCGCTGCAGGTCCTTCATCTCTTCGCGGACCCGACGAAAGCGGCGGAGCAGCGACCCGAGATAGCCCAGCAATATCACCCAGGTAACGATGTAAGCGGCTTTCAATGCGACTGGACCGGTCATCGTGCGCCTCCTTGTAGGGCCGCGGCGGCGTGCGTCGCTTCAACTTTTTCTTCCAGCATCTGCAATCGGTAACGAACCACCATCAGCACAATTCCCACGCAGGTGAACGCCGCCAGATTCCAGAAGAAGGCGTGCAGCATGGCTGGATCGAGGCCCGAGTTTTCGCCGCCTCCCATCACCGGGGAGGGATGCTGAGTGCGAAACCAGCGTATCGACATGTAGACAATCGGCACGTCCACGAACCCGAAGATGGCCAGCGCCGCCGCCAGCACTTGCGTCTGTCCTCCCGCCGAAAAACGCCTCAGCACCAGATAGCTGACGTAGATAAGCCACAGCACCAGCGTGGTGGTGAGGCGCGCATCCCAGGTCCACCAGATGCCCCAAACCGGGCGCGCCCAGATCGGACCCGTGATCAGGACAATGGTGCAGAACGTCACCCCAACCTCAGCGGATGCCGCGGCCAGTGCGTCGCTGGCAAGATTGCGGTTCCACAGGTACACCACCGACGCCAGGAAGTTGACGAAGAAACACACTCCCGCCGTCCATGCCGAGGGAACGTGGTAGTAGAAGATCCGCTGAACCTCGCCCATGGTCTGTTCGGTGGGAGCAATGAACAGTGCCTGGTAGGTGCTGAAGGCCAGCAGCCCGAGGGTGAAAACGACGAATGCGATAAATAATTGTTTCATCCTTGACTCAACATTTTCCTATTCGTTTATGTCCTGAGAAACCAGGCAAACAGCAGATCCCTCGCCGACTAAAGTCGGCTCGTGATGACAAAAATTAAGGGCATCCAACGGCGTAGCTAAAGCTACGCCCCTTCGAGACCACTAACCACTAACCACTAACCACTAACCACTAACCACTAACCACTAACCACTAACCACTAACCACTAACCACTGATTCTTCATTCCGCGTTTAACACACTTTCAAACAGAAGGAGACAGACTGCCGTGAATACCACATCGTAAACCGCCAGCATCTTGATCCAGAAATCAGGGGAAGCTTCTCCCGTCAGAATGGAAGTGGTGGCATCCACCATGGCAAGCAGCGCGGGTATTGAGATAGGGAAGAGAATGAGCGGCAGCATGATTTCGCGGCTACGGGTGCGAATCGAGAGCGCCGCGAAAAAAGTGCCGTTGACCACCAGCGCCCAGGTTCCCAGCAGCGCCACCACGATCAATTGCCAGACGGGCCCGACCGATCGCAAATCATAGAAAACCACGAACAGAGGGGCCATCAGCGCTTCCAGCACCATCACGAAGAAAAAATTGCCGATCGCCTTGGCCAGGAAGAGCGCATTGGGAGGGGCCGGTGACACCCGGTAGGCATCCAGTACTTGATTGCGCAGTTCGCGCGCCCAGGTTTGGTTCAGCGCGACCACCGCCGCGAAGAGGAAAGCCACCCAGATCAGCCCACCGGCGATGCGGCGCGACTCCTCCGCGGTGGGATTGAAGGCAAAGCTGAAGATCACCACCACCAGCAACGCGAAAAACAACATGGAGTTGATGGCATCCTTGGAGCGCCACTCCATGCGCAGATCTTTCAGCAGGGTCGTGCGAGTTACGCCCATGGTGGTCATCGCGGCGTCCACTCCGCATTCGGGACCGCTGCGTTGCGGGCCACTGCTTCGCGAGACACAATCTGTCCCGCGGCCATGTGTACAAATTCGTCGGCCACACCGTCCATCAGCGCAGCCTGGTGCGTGACCACAAAGACGGTCTTGCCCTTATCGCGGACCCTTCCCAGCACGGCCGCCATCTCGCGCGCCGAATGCACATCCACGTTGGAAAATGGCTCGTCGAGCAAAATCAACTCCGGATCGTGGAGCACGGCGCGAGCCAAAGACAGGCGTTGCCGCATACCTTGGGAATACTGGCCGATGCGGCGCGACAATTCCGGATCGAGCCCGACCAACTCCATCGCCTTGCGGCAAACGGCGTCGTCGTCGAGACCGTACAAGCCGGCGAAGTAGCACAGGTTTTCCATCCCGCTTAACTCGTCGTAGAGCAGCGGGGCGTGTCCCATGTATCCCACGCGATGAGCGACCTCGCGATGATTTGTTGTTCCCAGCAGCGTGAAGCTGCCCTGGCTGGGCTCCATCAGTCCGGCGAGTATGCGCAGCAGGGTGCTCTTGCCGACGCCGTTATCGCCCAGCACGACGTATAGGCGGCCGGGTGCGAAGCTGCCTGAGATGCCGCGAACGGCGGCAAAGCGGCCAAAAAACTTCACGAGATTGTCGAGGGTAATGACAGGCGGAGAAGACTGGTCGCTGGCGCCTGTCATGCTCTGCGTTTCCGTGATTCTCGCTTCCAGCCGGAAATTACTGGCCCGGCGTGCCAGGCTGTCCCGTTAGCACCGCTTTCTGGGCAGTGCCCTCGGCAGCCGGAGTGGCGGCCGGTTGTCCAGGTTGTTTGGGAGCATACTTCGAGGCGCACTTGGCTTGAATGTTGCTGGCGTGGAAAACGCCATCGCGTCCAAACTTTCCTTCCGCCAGGGCCTGCGCATTATCTTTGAAAGTATCGGGCGGCGCTTCACTCCCGCTGTAAACCACGGGCAGGGTGCGGTCTTGCTCGACCAGCAGGAATTCCAGGTGCGTTCCCTGACGCTTGATGGACCCGGGCTGAACGTTTCCGGCCACGCGCAACCGCTTGCTGTAAGCGCCGTTGCCCATGCCGTTCAGTTCCTTGATGGTGACGTAGTAGCTCTTGCTGTCTTGCACGCCGGTATAGGCGAGATAGCCGAGAGCCACAATAATTATGACGATCACCGCGCCGAAGCGCATGTACCTACGTCCCTGATCTGACATGAACCAAATCCTTTTGAGCTGCTGAATAGCTTACGGTTGAAGCGTTGGGGCGTCCCTAATGCTCCTGCCGAATAGGTTAAGGATACCGCTTTTGAGAGCACAGCGCCACGTGATTCACGTCACATCGCCCCGGTGACTATCCCAGCCAGGAACGGCAAAAAATCCGTCACTCGCCTTCGGTGGACACCTAAGCTGCGCCGCGATGGCGATTCGCCTCAGCCAGGCTTGACCGCACCAGTTCGATGAGTTCCGGCGGCGGAAAGGGCTTGACCCGGAACACGACCTCCAGCCCCTTGTACTCGGAGACGGCGTCTGGCAGGCCACTGAGCACGACGATCGGGATCCAATCGTTTTCCGCGCGAATTCGGCGGACCAATTCCGGCCCCCCACAGCCCGGCATCAGGTGATCGGTGACGACCACCCCGATGCGATCGCGAATGATGCGAAGCGTAGCCAAGGCGCTCTCGGCGTTAGTAGCTATGGACACCTGGAGCCCGGCCTTCCGCAGGACTGCTTCGCGGACACTGAGTTGCACAGGATTATCGTCAACAAGTAGAACCTGGTTCAAAAATCCATCTCCCGCACCTCTTTCCGGAGCACCACAAGGCCCTAAACGGTACGCTGCTGACCGCAAACCTCTTTCTTGGCTTGCAACCAGTCCTGCTCGGGAGAACCACCCATACCTCCGCGTTGCAGATAGAGCTCATAGGCGCGAATGCGGATCTTCTCCTCTACCAGCGGCGAGGCTTGAGACGCATGATCGAATGCGGCCACCGTCGTCACCGGTTGCGCTGCCTGAGCGGCATTTCCGTTTTCAGGCTGAGTACCATTCCCGACCTTGGGAGTAGTCTTGCGGCCCCGTTTTTTCGGCGTGGCGCTATCATTGACTGGTGTTGCTTTGGACATCGTACTTGACTCCTAGACCCAAAAATTTGCAGCCGGTCCGCGCTCAAGTGATAGTCGCGGCCGATCACTACAACCTCAACTATAAACGAATCGGGCGCGGTTATGGAACGCCATGAACCTTTTTCCACAACTTTGACGCAACTCAAATGAACATTCTGTTACTGATCACGGGTTGCTATCGTTTCCATGCTCATAGCTGTCCAATAGAGGTTGGGAGCTCGACGATTCAGGAACCAAGCTTCCCGAGCTTGCGTATAACTTAATGAGGGGCGGAGCCCCGTTCACCCCGATGCTATTTTTCGAAATCTTGCGACAGATGTTGCGAACCTTGTGGGCGCACAAGCTGCGCTCGTTCCTGACCATGTTTGGCATCGCCTGGGGAGTGGGGTCTCTTTTGCTGCTGGTGGGGTTGGGAGAAGGATTCCGCTCGGGCAACCGGCGCGAACTGAACTCGCTCGGGGAAGACATCATGTTCATGTTCCCCGGACGGGCCCCGGCGGTGGCGGGCAACATGAGTTCCGGTCGCGAATACCGCCTCACTTATAAGGACTACCTTGACATCCAGCGTGAGGCTCCGCACGTTCGCGCGGTTGCGCCGGTGTTAAGACGGCAGGACATTCGTGAGGTCAGCGACTACGGCAACACCAACGGCGAGGTGGTCGGAGTTCCACCGAACTTCAATACCATTCGCTACCTGCCGCTCGATAGTGGCCGCTGGCTCAATGATGCCGACGATACCCAGAAGCGGTTCGTGTGCGTGGTCGGGGACGAGATGGTGAAGAACCTGTTTCCGGGCGGCAGAACCGCAGTCGGCAGCGCGATCCTGTTGAATGGCCTTCGCTTCGAGGTGGTCGGAGTGGTGCAGCGAGTGGGCCACGGCGATGACAACGCCACCAACAACCGCGTTTTCCTCACCTACACGATGATGCACCAGTTCTTTCCACTGGCTGGGGTAGAGCAGCAGGACGCCATCTCATTTCTGAACTATCGTCCGCGGGTGCGCCAGGAGCACACGATTGCCCGTCAGGAAGTGCGCAAGATCGTGGCCCGCAATCACGGCTTCGACTGGCGCAATGAAGACGCGTTCGAGGACTGGGACACCGTCAAAAACGCGGAGATGGTGGGCAAGATCTTCGATGTGATGGATATTTTCCTGGGGGGCGTCGGGCTGGTCACGTTGACTCTGGGCGCGATTGGCATCGTCAACATCATGCTGGTGGCGGTGAGCGAGCGTACGCGCGAGATCGGCTTGCGCAAGGCCCTGGGCGCAACCAACCACAGCATCCTCTTGCAGTTCTTTCTGGAAGGCGCCTTCCTCACTCTTATGAGCGGAGCCATCGGCATGGGCGGCGCTGCGCTGCTGATGTACCTGATGAGCGGCATGGGAAAGGTGCCAGGGTTCGATCCTCCCACCATGTCGTACATGTCGGCGACGGTTGCCATTGGAACGCTGGCACTCGCCGGAATTTTTGCCGGCCTTTATCCCGCACGCAAGGCCGCACTGTTACAGCCGGTAGACGCGCTGAGGCAGGAGTAGTCATGGTCAAGGATCTGCTGACACAGGCCTACGCCGCCATGCGCCACAATCGGCGCCGCACCGCATTGACCATGATGGGAATGGCTTGGGGCATTGCGACGGTGGTTCTGCTGCTGGCCTACGGCGCAGGATTCGGTCGCGCCATTGAGACCATCTTCGCCAACTGGGGAACGCGCATTATCGGGGTCTTTCCCGGGCGTACGTCCCAGCAAGCCGGCGGGCAAAAGGCCGGCACCAAGATCAGATTTACCTTCGACGACATCGATCGCATTGTGAATGCCGCCCCGCTGGTGAATCGCATCACCCCGATGGTGGCCAAGGACTGCGTTGTACAACAGGATGTCCGGACCTACACCCTCCCCATCAACGGCGTTTATCCCAGCATGTTCAAGATTCAGGCTTTGAATCTGGGCGAAGGGCGCCTGATGAACGAAGACGACGAGTTGTCGCGGGCGCGGGTAGCGATCATCGGCTCTGATGCCAAAACCAAGCTGTTCTCCGGCCAACCCGCGCTGGGCCAGTACGTGCGCATTGACGGCATTAGCTACCGGGTTGTAGGCATTCTCTCGGCGCACATGCAAGAGGGGGACGACAGCATCAACAAGGTGATCTATATCCCTTTCAGTACCATGAGCGATTTTAAGGATACGCACTACCTGGATGGTATCTGGCTCGACTACGAAGGCAATGAATACGAACTGGTGGAGCACCAGGTGCGCGCAGTTCTGGCCCACCAGTACAACTTCAAGACCGACGACAAGCGCGCCGTATTCGTCTTCAACATGATGAAGCAGTTGAAACAGTTCCAGATCATCACCGCGGGCTTGCAGGTTCTGCTGGCCTTCATCGGGACGCTGACCCTGGGCATCGGCGGGGTCGGACTGATGAATATCATGCTGGTATCGGTCACCCAGCGCACGCGCGAGATCGGGGTGGAAAAGGCCCTGGGCGGCCGGCGTCGCGACATCCTATTTCAGTTCCTGGCCGAAGCCTTGGCGATCACCTTTGCCGGCGGCATTGCCGGCATCGCCATGGCCTATGCGATTTCCATTGGCGTGGGCCGCCTGACCTTCTACAGCGCTGTCGCTAAGAATGCCGAAGCCGCCGATATCCAGCTCATCATCGACCCCAAGATCGTCTTCATTGCCACCATCATTCTGACCCTGGTGGGCCTGGTGAGTGGAATGCTGCCCGCCATCAAAGCGTCCCGGCTCGATCCTATCGAAGCGCTGCGCTACGAATAGGGCAGCTTTCCGCCGTCGCTTGCGGGGGTAAGGGCCAGCTTCTGCTTTCAGCCGACATCTTGGGTCTAGACTGTGGCTACAATTGTGGGTATACTGCATCGTGGAATTTAGCTGGGACGAATCCAAGCGCGAATGGGTGCTGGCCGAGCGGGGGATAGATTTTCTCCGCGTGGCCTTCAGCCTGTTCGATGGCCGTCCGCTGCTTACGGTGCCGACGCCACGGGGCGAGGAAGAGCGTTTTCTGAGCGTTGGCCCTATAGCAGGAAAATTCTTCGCCGTAGTGTGGACGTGGCGAGATGGTGCCGTACGAATTGTCACTGCAAGGAGAGCGAGAGATGCGGAAGAAAAGCGATACCGTGCGCTATACGGCTAAACAGATTAAAGCCAAGATTGAGCGAGGTGAAGACCGCACGAATTGGCGCAAAGCCAATGCGATGACCGGCAAGAAACTCGAAGCATCGATACGGGCCGATGTTGATGACGTTCGTAGAGAACCCGATTGGACGCAGGCCATTATGGGTGTCCCCGCGAAAGACCATATCAATATCCGCATCGACCATGACGTGCTGTCGTGGTTCCGGGCCAGTGGCAGAGGGTATCAAACTCTTATGAACAATGTACTGCGCGCGTTCGTGCAATCGAGGCGGCAGCCCGCGTCTCGCAAAGGGTAATTCTTGACACCCTCGGATCGGCACCGCCGAGCAGGAAGTCTGCGACGTGAATCGGAAGTCCAGCTGACGAATCAACCTCCGGTTCTCAGCCCGGTTAGAATAGAAACCTAACCATGATCCGATCGATTGTTTTCCCGCGTGTCGCCGGCAAGTCGCTGGAGGAGTTGCAGCCCGCGTTGGAATTATTCCGCGCCCTGGGTTTCGCTCCCGGCAATGAATGGCATGAGGACGGAAACCACGGAATCGAAATGCTGGCGCCAAGCGGAGGCATCGAGTTCCTGGCCGCCGCGGATGCGCCCAGCGTGGATGCCATGGTGGAAGTTTCCGACGCTGACGGCGCATGGCAAATCGCTAAGAAACTTGGTGTGACTATCCGTCGTGAAATTGCCGACACGCCTTACGGCGCGCGCCTTTTCGAGGTGGAAGTCAGCGGGCTTCGCATCGGCTTCCTGACCTACGCAAAGAAAGCGGGAGAGAGTCGCGGACTGGAAGCGCCGCTGAATGCAGCGGGCAAGCAATTCGCCATTGTGGCGAGCCGCTTCAACTCTTTCATTACCGAGCGTCTGGTGGATGGCGCGCTGTTGGCGTTACGGCAATGCGGAGCGAAAACCAACGACATCTCCGTCGTCCACGTGCCGGGAGCCTTCGAGATTCCTGCAACGGCACGGCAGCTGGCGCAGAGCGGGCGCTACCATGCCATCATCTGCATCGGTTGTCTGTTGCGTGGCGGCACCTTGCACTATGAGGTGATTGCCAATGAAGTGGCGCGCGGAGTGGGTCAGTCGGCGCAGGAAACCGGAGTCCCACACGCCTTCGGAGTGCTTACCTGTGACACTCTGGAGCAGGCCATCGACCGCGCGGGATTGAAGGCAGGTAACAAGGGATTCGAAGCGGCTCTGGCGGCGGTCGAAATGGCGTCATTGCGAAAGCAAGTTGCCGAACGCGCGGGCAGCGCAGCGGACGAAAAGCGATGACCAAGGCCGGCACTCGCAGGAAGTCGCGCGAATTGGCGCTGCAGATGCTGTTTCAAATGGAAATGGGACGGCAGAGCCCGGACCAGGTGCGGCAATCGTTCTGGAGTGAACGCCGGGACCTCGATGACAAGGTGCGCAGCTTTGCCGACGACCTGTTCGTTATCGCTGCCCAACGCGGAGGGGAGATCGACCCGTTGATTGAGCGCAATGCCGAGCACTGGCGGATGGACCGCATGGCCGCCGTGGATCGCAATCTTCTGCGCGCGGGGGTGGCTGAGTTTTTGGGATTTCCGGAAACGCCGCGCGCGGTCGTAATCAATGAAGCCTTAGAGATTGCCCGACGTTTTTCCACGCCCGAATCCGTGCACTTCATCAATGGTGTACTCGACAGCGTGGCCCGCGAACTGGGGGAAGGCAAGAAGAAAGACAAAGTCGGTCCCCAGTCCTGAGTGAAGTATTTCCAACCGCTCCAGTAGCACTTCTCATCGGATTGCTAGGGCACCACATACACCAGGTTCGGTGTGACTGGATTGCCGTTGGCATCCTTAAGGCCGACGGCGATTTGCTGTGCGTCGGTGTGGCTGGCGACATCGATGCGGTGTACGGTGCCGTCGCTTGCGCCCACGTAACCCTGGGTGCCATCAAGCGTGGTGCCGCCGCTGTAAGCTGTGGCCCCACCGGCATACGGAATGGCGTATGGAGTTAAGTTCGCAAGGTCGAAGAGTAATAATTCCGGCAGGTCGCTGATGATCCAAGTAGCCGAACTGTTAGAGCTTAGGAAAATCTGCCGGGCGGTGAATGGTCCTGCGCCCATGTCAAAACTGGCGGCCGTACTTTGGGCGACTGGCGGACAGCCCGCCTGAACCGCTCCCGTCGTAACCACATCGATTGCGGGCGAATCGACCGCCACCGCGCCCGTTCCGTTGGGAATCGCCTTGATCAGGGTCGGACTAGTCGCGGAGAGGGTCTGCACTTCGCTCTGGTCGCAGGTGGAGCGCACGTCAATTCCGCTGGGAGTGCTCCCGGTGATGTAGGTCAGGCCGCCTTGACCACTGATGTCGAGGGCGTTGCCGGTATACGAGAGCGGCGTCGCGCTAAAGACGGATATTGCGGGAATTACGACGCCAAGCCGGCTCCCATTTAGCCATTCGTTCAGCTGGCCGTCGGGAGTGAAGGCGCTCGAATTGGTGGTATCGCCAGTGTGTGTGAACGCGGTGGTCGTGGTAGTAGCGTCAAAGTAGTAGAGACTGTTCGTCGGGGGGTACGACAGCAGCAGATACCTCCCACCCGGCGAAATCGCCTCAATTGCTCCGAACACTGAATAGGTGGTAACTACGCCCGTACTTACGTTGACGGCCATCAAACCCGAGCTGGCGGATCCCAGAAGAAGCGTAGATCCGGTAGGGTCGGCGCTGATCGAGGTCGGCGGGAAAGGCAGGGTGATGGCCGTGCCCGCCGTGTTGGTGGAAGTATTGATCGGCACGAGGTTCAGGGAATTCGTGCTGGCAGCATAGACCGTGGTCGTAGTGCCTCCGGTAACCGTCGCAGTCGCTAGGTTAAGGCTGTATTGCGCGCCAACATTCTTGTTGCAGCTGGGATTGCTGCAGGTCGCGGTGATATACGCCGTTCCCGGAGCGACGGCCGTGAGAGTTGCAGCGTTGCCGGTAGTTCCGGTAGCGACCGTGACGCTTGCCTTAGCTGACGAACCCCAGGCGAGGGGCGGCGTAATGGATTGAGCGTTGGTGTCGAGCACGTCGGCCGTGAGCGGCTGGGTGCCACCGGTAGTCATCGTAAAGGATGTATTAGAGGAGTTTGCATCGTGCACCATAATCGATGCCACCGGACATGTTAGGTACTGGACGCCAGGGCTGTTAATGCCGGAAACGTTGGCGAAAATAGTGGTCGCTCCTGGAACTTCGGCCGTGAGAGTGGCACTGGGAGCAAGCGCGGTGATAACCGTTGCCGTACCGCTACAAGTGGCTGAGCCATTGCTCAGCGAGGCCATGGTGGGTGGTGTTGTTCCGCCGGACCCCGGCGCCGTCACCGTCAGTAGTGTCCCGCTGGCAATGGTATTCTTACTGGTCAAAGCTACAGTTGCCGAGGCTCCAGGGACACCGATGAAATTAGTTAGATTGCAGGTTTGGCCGGTTGAGCCAGTAATCGTCCCGCCCGAAGTGTAAGTTGGACTGTTAGTGGTCGACGAGTAAGTCGTCTCTATCCCGGATGAGTTCGTAGCCACCGTCCGGTCATTTGAACCGAAGAAAATGGGTCCCACGGTGGAAGTAATGTCGCACGGTGCAGCCGGCGAGCACCCGGGATCTGAGGTATTGAAGGCCGAGGCGGATGCGTTCACTACCTGTCCCATAGTGGTGCAGCCCATCAGCGGAGCGACGGTAAGGCGGTCCACTTTTTCGTGGACGTAGACCTTAAGCGTGGCATTCACGCCGCCCGAAGAGGCGGTAATGGTGACCTGACCGACCCCTCCCTGCCCGATGGTAGTGCTGCAAACGATGAAACTGGAATCCCAAACGCCGCCGCAAATCGATCCGCCAGCGGAAACGGTAGCAATGCCGGGATTACTGCTGGTAAAGGTAATGTCGGCTCCCACTGTAGTACCAGTCGAGTCTTCTGCTATCGCCGAAATCGTGGTCACATCCCCTTCGTTCAAGGAAACCGAGGTAGGGAAAAGAATGATTTTGGCCACAACGGGAGTCGGTGTCTGGGCTCCGCCGCATCCGGCGAGCAGGGAAAGACAAACGGCCGTCAGGAGTGCAGCCAGGACACGAACCAGAGAAAACCGCAGCATGTACCCTCCCCACCGAACCCAAACGCCGGCGGATTCATGGAAGCGAAATAATTTCTTACGTAAAACCCTCAGTGTAGAGACTGCTTACCGTTTCGGCAAGCGACCCTGCCTTGGCTCCTTGTCTTCGTTGCTTTTGGCGGCGATTGCGCGGGCGACGATTTCTCAAACCCGCGTAACCGGATTGAGTTGTGATTGGAGATTCGCCGTGGGGAACTTCATGCCGCGAAAGTTTGTCCGGGTTTGGTTGACGGAGGGTCCGCGACTTGATATATTGGATGGGTTCTGCGAGTCATATTTGGCCTGCCTGTGTGTCTGGCTGTGCTGCATCGATCTTAATCCTGTAGAATCGTTTTGCAGGATGTCCTCGCTGAAACGTGTCTGCGCTTCCGCTGGAGCTTTCCAGTGGGTATGCAGGCCGAGGCAACGAAACGGAGTGCCCTCGTTCTCGATCTCCGCACCGGCTTTCGGGCTGGTTTGCGCAACGACCACGGCGCCACCGTCGTACGCCTAACCTGATCGGAAACCGATATTCCCCCGGGATATTGCGTGGGGGAAGCATGGGCAGAGCGGCCAAAGGCCGCGCGTAAAGACTGCCCAGTCCCAATCGCTGGGATGAATGATGAATGGTGTGCCGTGGTGAGCGGCTGATGGGCTGCTGAAGGCACACACGCAAAGGTGCGGCCGGATTGCCGCTGAGAGTTTCGCTGAGGCGTTAAGCCGTGAGGCCAGCCTAGAGCTGGCGTGAAGAACGTAAGGAGCTGCAAAGAGTGCCTACATTTAATCAACTGGTGCGCAAGGGGCGAACGGCGCCGAAGTACAAGACGGCAAGTCCGGCCCTGCAGTCCTGCCCGCAGAAGCGCGGTGTCTGCACCCGCGTCTATACGCAAACGCCGAAAAAGCCGAATTCCGCTCTGCGCAAGGTCGCGCGTGTGCGGCTGACCAACGGCATCGAGGTGACGACCTATATCCCCGGTGTCGGCCACAACCTGCAGGAGCACTCGATCGTGCTGATCCGCGGGGGCCGCGTGAAAGATCTGCCCGGCGTTCGCTATCACGTGGTGCGCGGCACGCTGGATTCCGTAGGCGTCGCCAACCGCAAGCAGAGTCGCTCCAAGTACGGAGCCAAGCGGCCGAAGGCTTAAGTCCCTCAGGGGCTAAAGCCCGGAGTCATATTAAGGATTTACGGACGGCCTGAAGGCCGTCCCCTTCAAAGCGGGTACGAGGCAAGTTCGAGGTTCTATGCCGAGAAAAGGACATATCGCGAAGCGTGAAACCCTGGCGGACCCGGTCTATCAGTCCACGCTGGTCAACAAGTTTGTTAACTCCATGATGTGGGATGGCAAGAAAAGCACCGCCCAGAACATCTTCTATCGCGCCATGAAGAAGCTGGAAGACAAAGGCGGTGACGAGGCCATCAAGCTGTTCAAGAAGGCCGTGGAGAACGCCAAGCCGGTGCTGGAAGTGAAGACCCGTCGCGTGGGCGGCGCCAACTATCAGGTCCCGGTTGAGGTCAATGCCGACCGCCGTACGTCGCTGGCCATCCGCTGGATTCTGACCTACAGCCGTGGCCGCGGCGAGAAGGGCATGATCGACAAGCTGGCCAACGAGTTACTGGATGCGGCGAATGGCCGGGGGGCGGCCATCAAGAAGAAGGAAGACGTACACCGCATGGCTGAGGCGAACAAGGCCTTCGCTCACTATCGTTGGTAGGTTTGCGGGGCCTCCACTTACGGATGGTGTAACACAGGAATTGAATTGATCGCTCCGGGAAGGGGCGCGGGAACGTAGCAGAAACGGAAAAGATTGTGTCCAGACAGGTCCCATTAGATCGTTGCAGGAATATCGGCATCATGGCCCACATCGATGCCGGTAAGACCACTACCACGGAGCGCATCCTGTTCTATACAGGACGCACGCACCGCATTGGTGAGGTCCATGAAGGCACCGCGACGATGGACTGGATGGCGCAGGAGCAGGAACGCGGCATCACCATCACATCGGCGGCGACGACCTGCGTTTGGAAGGACATTCGGATCAACATCATCGACACGCCCGGCCACGTGGACTTCACCGCCGAGGTGGAGCGCTCGTTGCGCGTACTCGACGGCGCCTGCGCCGTGTTCGATGCTGTGCATGGAGTCGAGCCGCAGTCCGAGACGGTTTGGCGCCAGGCCGACAAGTACGGCGTTCCGCGCATTTGCTTCATTAACAAGATGGACAAGATGGGTGCTGATTTCGAGCACGCCGTCGACACCATCCGCAAGCGCCTCAACGCGCGCCCGGTTGCCATTCAGTTGCCCATCGGCCAGGAAGACAAGTTCAAGGGTGTCATCGATCTGATGGCCATGAAGGCGATCATCTGGAATGACGAGAGCCTGGGCGCCGAGTACGAGGTCGAGGAGATTCCGGCAGAGCTGAAGAAGAAAGCCGCCGCCTACCACCAGATCCTGATCGAGACAGTTGTCGAAAACGACGATCAGGACGAGTTGATGCACAAGTACATCGAAGGCGAAACCATTGGCGAGGCCGAACTGAAGGCTGCCCTGCGCCGCGCCACGCTGAAGATGAAAGTGTTCCCGGTGATCTGCGGGACCGCTTTCAAGAACAAGGGCGTTCAGCCCATGCTCGACGCGGTGGTGGACTATCTGCCTTCGCCGCTCGATGTTCTGCCCGTCAAAGGGATTGATCCCAACACGGGCAAGGAAGTTGAGCGCCCCGCCGACGACAATGCGCCGTTTTCGGCCCTGGCCTTCAAGATCATGACCGACCCGTTCGTCGGTCAGCTTACGTTCATCCGCGTGTACTCCGGACATCTGAAGCAGGGTGACAGCGTCCTAATCAGCGGGCGTTCGCGCACGGAGCGCATTGGCCGTCTGCTGAAGATGCACGCCAACAAGCGTGAGGACATCACTGAGATTTACGCCGGCGACATCTGCGCATGCGTCGGCCTGAGACACATCACCACCGGCGATACGATCTGCAACGAGGACCATCCGGTGGTGCTCGAATCCATCGAGTTTCCGGCGCCCGTGATCGCGGTGGCCGTCGAGCCGAAGACCAAGAGCGATCAGGAAAAGATGGGCGTCGCGCTGGGCAAACTGGCGCAGGAGGACCCCACTTTCAAAGTCAACACCGATCCCGACAGTGGCCAGACGATTATTGCCGGCATGGGCGAGCTTCACCTGGAGAATCTCGTCGATCGCATGATGCGCGAGTTCAACGTGCAGGCCAATGTTGGCAAGCCGCAGGTCGCCTATCGCGAAACCATCCGCAAGCAGGCGCAGGCGGAGGGCAAATACATTCGCCAGACCGGTGGCAGCGGCCAGTACGGCCATGTGCGCATTCGACTGGAGCCCAACGCGCCCGGCAAGGGATACGAATTTATCAACGAGGTCGTGGGCGGTGTGATCCCCAAGGAATTTATCAAGCCAGTGGACCAGGGCATCAAGGAAGCCATGGAAGGCGGAGTCTTGGCCGGCTATGAAATGGTGGATGTGAAAGCCACGCTCTACGACGGCAGCTATCACGACGTCGATTCCAACGAAATGGCCTTCAAGATCGCCGGCTCAATGGCGTTCAAGGAAGCCGCGCGCAAGGCCAGCCCGGTACTGCTGGAGCCGGTGATGTCGGTGGAAGTGGTTGTGCCCGAAGAATACATGGGCACCATCATCGGCGACTTGAGCAGCCGTCGCGGCCGCATCGAGGGCATCGAGCATCGCGCTGGGTCGCAGGTGATCAAGGCAATGGTACCGCTGGCCGAGATGTTCGGCTACGCCACCAACATGCGCTCGAACACTCAGGGCCGCGCAACCTTCTCCATGCACTTCTCGCGCTACGAAGAAGCGCCGCGGGCAGTGGCCGAAGAGATCGTGGCTAAGGTACAGGGGAAGAGTCCCGCGGGGACGAAGTGATTTGTATCAGGGCACGACTTTGGTTGTGCCGTTAGAACGGAAATAAACTAGGGGCTTTAGCCCCTGCAAGACATACGGAGCTCCAATGGCGAAAGAGAAATTTGACCGCAGCAAGCCGCACGTGAACGTGGGCACGATCGGGCACATCGATCATGGCAAGACCACGTTGACGGCGGCCATCACCAAGGTATTGCAGAAGCACAATCCCAAGATCGTGTTCCGCAGCTTCGACTCGATCGACAACGCGCCGGAAGAGCGCGAGCGCGGCATCACCATCGCCACGGCGCACGTGGAGTATGAGACCGCCAACCGGCATTACGCCCACGTGGACTGTCCCGGGCACGCCGATTACATCAAGAACATGATCACCGGCGCGGCCCAGATGGACGGCGCGATCCTCGTAGTCGCGGCCACCGACGGACCGATGCCGCAGACCAAGGAGCACGTGCTGCTGGCGCGCCAGGTTGGCGTGCCGTACGTGGTGGTATTCCTGAACAAGTGCGATGCGGTGGAAGATCCCGAGCTGATCGACTTGGTGGAGATGGAAGTGCGCGAGCTGCTGACCAAGTACAACTTCCCGGGCGACGATCTGCCGGTGGTGCGCGGCTCGGCGCTGGGCGCGTTGAACGGCGAGGCGCAGTGGGAAGCCAAGATTGACGAGCTGATGGAGGCGGTGGACAAGAACGTACCGCTGCCGGCGCGCGACATCGACAAGCCGTTCCTGATGCCGATCGAAGACATCTTCTCGATTCAGGGTCGGGGCACGGTGGTGACCGGCCGCATCGAGCGCGGCAAGGTGAAGGTGGGCGAGGACGTCGAGATTGTGGGCTTCCGCGAGACCCGCAAGACGGTGGTGACGGGCGTGGAGATGTTCAAGAAGCAGTTGGACGAAGGACTGGCGGGCGACAATGCCGGGCTGCTGCTGCGCGGCACGGCGAAGGAAGACGTGGAGCGCGGCATGGTGCTGGCCAAGCCGGGCTCGATCACGCCGCACACCAAGTTCAAGGGCGAGGTGTACGTGCTGTCGAAGGATGAAGGCGGACGGCACACGCCGTTCTTCAAGGGCTACCGGCCGCAGTTCTACTTCCGGACAACCGACGTGACGGGAGTGGCGAGCTTGCCGGCGGGCACGGAGATGGTAATGCCGGGCGACAACGTGAGCCTGGAGATTGAGCTGATCACGCCGGTGGCGATGGAGAAGGGCTTGCGGTTCGCGATTCGCGAAGGCGGACGCACCGTGGGCGCCGGTACCATCACCGAGATTATTGCGTAGTTTGGCCCCACTCATTCCTAAAGCTGGAATGAGTGGGGCACCCACAAACCCGCGGCACAAGCCGCAGGGCAGGTTGCGGAGACGCACACTGCCTCAACCGAGATCTTTGAGAGAAGCTAACGTGATTGGCAAAGAACGAATTCGAATCCGGCTGAAAGCATATGACTATCGCGTTCTCGACCAGTCCACCGGCGAGATCGTCGATACGGCGAAGCGCACTGGGGCGCAAATAGCGGGACCGATCCCGTTGCCCACGGTGAAGAACAAATATTGCGTGTTGCGTTCGCCCCACGTGGACAAGAAATCGCGCGAGCAGTTCGAAATTCGTACTCACAAGCGCTTGCTCGATATTCTCGAGCCCACGCAGCAAACCGTGGACGCGCTGATGAAACTTGAGCTTCCCGCCGGCGTTGATGTCGAGATCAAGGCGTTCGGCAAGGAACATAGGTAGCAGTTAGCAATTAGCAATTAGCAATTAGCAATTAGTTTTCAGCTAAAGGCCAAATGCTAACGGCTAAGTGCCAAGAAGAAACAAAGCTTCCGTGGTGGATCCCACCCTTTCGCAAACGCGGTGAAAGGATGGGGCACCCAGCCCCCGGCGCAACCGACGCCGGAATTAGGAAGCGGAGTTGAGGACAAGCAAATGGCAGTGAGTGGAATTTTAGGCAAAAAGGTTGGCATGACGCAGCTCTTCGATGACAAGGGCGATGTGCACCCGGTCACCGTGCTGCAGGCCGGTCCTTGCGTAGTGACGCAACGCAAGACCGTGACCAAGGACGGCTACGACGCGGCGCAGATCGGGCTGGTGGAGTTCGTGAAGGAGTCGCGGCTGACGCAGCCGATGAAGGGCCACTTCGCCAAGCACAATCTTCCACCGATGCGTTTCCTGCGTGAGGTGCCGATTATCGTCGATGCTGACAACCAGGATGGCGCTAAGGTCGGCGACAAAGTTTTGGTGGACATTTTTGACGGCGACAAGTTCGTGGATGTGGTTGCGACCAGCAAAGGCCGTGGCTTCGCGGGCGTGGTGAAGCGCCACAAGTTTGCCGGCGGCGCCGCTTCGCACGGTTCCATGTTCCAGATCACCGGTTCGATCGGCTCATCCGCTTTTCCATCGCGTGTGTTCAAAGGCATGCGCATGTCGGGGCACATGGGCGTTGATCGCGTGACTGTTCGTAACTTGCGCGTGCTAGGCGTGGACAAGGACGAGAACCTGCTGGTGGTGGAAGGCGCGGTGCCGGGGCACAAAGACGCATACGTCATGATCAGCAAGGCCAAGAAGCCGCCCAGAGAGCGTCGTGGATTTAGCGGGGCCGGTACGGTCGATCCGTTGAAGGCCTCCAAGCGCGCCTCGGCGAAGAAGAAATAGGGATCAGGTTTAGCTGATAGCTGACGGCTGAGAGCTGACAGCCAACTGGAAGAGACTATGGCAACGATTGATGTAGTAAATCTCGGCGGCGAAAAGGTAGGTTCCTTCGAACTGGCCGATGAAGTATTCGGCACGGTGAATCAGGACCTTTTGTGGGAAGCAGTGAAGCACTACCGCGCCGGGCAGCGGGCCGGCACCCACGCCACCAAGAACAAGAAGCTGGTGAGCGGTGCGGGTAAAAAGCTGTGGAAGCAGAAGGGCACCGGACGCGCCCGCGTGGGCTCCATTCGCTCGCCATTGTGGCGGCACGGCGGCACCGTCCACGGACCGCAGCCCCGCTCCTACGATTACGCTTTTCCGCGCAAGAAGCTGCTGGGCGCGTTGCGCTCGGCGCTGGCGGCCAAACTGGCCGACGGTAAGCTGGTGGTAGTGGAGAGCTTCGAGGTGACGGAACCGAAGAGCAAGGAGTTCCGCAAAACGCTTCACAAGCTGAACGCGAAAGGTACGACGCTACTGGTGGAAAGCTCGTCCAGCGAAAATCACAACCTTCATCTGAGTTCACGGAATCTTGCAGGGGTGGAATTGTTGGCGGGCAATCAGGTTCATCCCTATCACCTGCTTCGCTACGAGACCACGATCTTCGCGCGTCCGGCACTGGAAAAGTTGCAGGACTCGCTGAAGGCAACGGCGCCGAAACACCCCAATACGCGCAAAATCGGCGCGTCTCGGGGACCCCGGCAGCGCAAGCATGCGGAGGTGGCGTAATGAAATCGGCCTATCAGGTGCTACGCCGCCCGGTCATTACCGAAAAGGGTCTAGGGGTTAAGGAAACCGAAGCGACCCTGGTCTTCGAAGTTTCCCTGAAGGCGACCAAGACCGAGATCAAGCAGGCAGTGCAAAGCATTTTCAAGGTGAAAGTGGACTCGGTGCGAACCGCCAGTTTTGCAGGCAAAGAGCGCCGGCGCGGCAAGTTTACGGGTTATCGCCCCGACTGGAAGAAGGCTTACGTGCGTCTGAAGGCCGGCCAGAAGATGCCCGAGTACGCCGAGAACCTGTAAAGCAGTGGCTAGTGGCTAGTGGACAGTCAAGTTCGGGTGACGCATGGATCCAGCCGCAGAGCGGCGGCACAGGTTGGAAGTACTGAGAAACGAGTAGACACATGGCTATCAAGACATACAGACCGGTTACCCCGTCGCGGCGGTTCACTACGAGCACGGTCAACGATGACCTGACGACGAACCGTCCGTACAAGCCGCTGACGGAGCCCAAGCAGCGCACCGGCGGACGCCGCAACTCCGGCGATCTGACCATCTGGCACCGCGGCGGGGGACACAAGCGGAAGTTGCGCATCATCGACTTCAAGCGCGACAAGTTTGGAATCCCGGCGACCGTGGCCTCCATCGAGTACGATCCCAATCGCTCGGCGCGTATCGCCCTGCTGAACTACGCCGATGGCGAGAAGCGCTACATCGTGTATCCGGTGGGACTGCAGGTGGGCGCCAAGATCGTCAGCGGGCCCGAGGCCGATATTCTGGTGGGTAACGCGTTGCCGCTGCGCAACATCCCGCCTGGCACCACGGTCCACAACGTCGAGTTGAAGCCCGGCAAGGGTGCGCAGATGGCGCGCTCGGCTGGAGCGCAAGCGCAGTTGGTTGCCAAGGAAGGCGACTACGCACTGCTCAAGCTGCCTTCCGGCGAGACCCGTAAGGTACTGGTCGATTGCATGGCCACCGTCGGGCAGGTCGGCAATATCGATCACGAAAACATCTCCATCGGCAAGGCCGGCCGCACGCGCTGGCTGGGAATCCGCCCGACCAACCGCGGCGTGGTCATGAACCCGGTCGATCACCCGCACGGCGGCGGCGAAGGCAAGACCAGCGGCGGACGTCACCCAGTGACTCCGTGGGGCAAGCCGACGCGTGGTTATAAGACTCGCAACAACAAGCGGACCGATAAGTTCATCGTGAACCGCAGACAGAAGTAGGACTGAGACGATATGGCACGTTCAACGAAAAAAGGCGCGTTCATCGATTCGCACTTGCAGGCCAAGATTGACGGCATGAACGCACGCAACGAGAAGAAGGTTGTGCGCACCTGGTCGCGCCGCTCCACCGTGATCCCGGAAATGGTGGGACACACCCTGGCGGTGCATAACGGCAAGAAGTTCATTCCGGTGTATGTGACCGAGAACATGGTCGGGCACAAACTGGGCGAATTCAGCATGACGCGCAGCTTCAAGGGCCATTCGGTTCGGGCGGCCACAGAAACTGCGGCCAAGCCCGCTCCGGCGAGATAAGGAAAACGACATGGAATTCACCGCCAAACTGAATTACGTGCGAGTCTCGCCGCAGAAGGTACGCCTGGTCCTGGACCTGATCAAGGGTCGCCGGGTGGAAGAGGCGCTGGACACGCTGCTGTATGCCAAGAAGGGCATCGCTCCCAGGCTGTATAAGCTGCTGCGTTCGGCGGTTGAGAACGCCAACTACGTGAGTGCGGAAAAAGGCCTGGACATCGATGTCGACCGGCTGTACGTGAAGCGCGCCGTAGCCAACGATGGGCCCCGCATGAAGCGTATCCGTCCGGCCCCGATGGGACGCGCCTACCACTATCAACGGCGCATCTCGCATGTGGAGATTGCCTTGGAAGAGAAGGCGGGCCGCAATGGTGATGCCGGTTTGGTGCAAACGGTGCAGGAAGGCGCACCAGCCAAGAAGCCAGTTAGGAAAGTTGTGAAGAAAGCGCCGGCCAAGAAAAAGGCGGCGGCGAAGAAACCGGCGGCCAAGAAACCGGCAGCCAAGAAGCCGGCCAAGAAGAAAAAGAAGTAGAGATTCAAAAAGCGGCGATGCCGAAGTGGGTCGTCGCGGAGAAGAAACAAGACTATGGGACAGAAAGTCCATCCATACGGATTCCGCTTGGGCGTTACCAAGCCGTGGAAGTCACGCTGGTTCGTGGTGCGCGACTACGACAAACTGCTGCTGGAAGACGTGAAGCTGAAAGCCGAGCTGAAAGAAAAGCTGAAGTCGGCGGGCGTCAGCTCCATCGAGATCGAGCGTCCTGGCAACAAGCTGCGCATCATCATCCGCACCGCGCGTCCGGGGATCATCATCGGCCGCAAGGGAACGGAGATCGACAAGCTGAAGCAGGACATCCAGAAGCGCACCAATCGCGATGTCTTTGTCGACATTCAGGAAGTGCACAAGCCGGAGCTTGATGCTCAACTGGTTGCGGAGAGCATTTCGTTGCAACTGGAAAAGCGTGTTGGATTCCGACGCGCCATGCGCAAGGCCGTAGATTCGGCGCTGCGCTTCGGCTGCAAAGGAATTAAGGTACGCGTGAGCGGCCGTCTGAATGGCAACGAAATCGCCCGCTCCGAGTGGTACCTGCAGGGCCGACTGCCACTGCACACGCTGCGTGCCGACATCGATTACGGTTTTGCCGAGGCGCATACCACCTACGGCATCATCGGCGTGAAGTGCTGGGTCTATAAGGGCGAAATATTTAAGGAACGCAAACGCGAACCGCAAGGCGTACAGAGCGGAGCGTTTTAGAAGCAGTGGATAGTGGATAGAAAAGCCCACTAATAACTATCAAGTTGAGAACTGGGAGACGCTAGCGGTAGTTCGGCATAGGGGAAGAGAAACTATCCACTATCCACTAGCCACTGACAACTATGTTGATGCCAAAGAAAGTGAAGTATCGTAAGCAGCAGCGCGGTCGCATGTGCGGCAAAGCGTGGCGCGGCGGCGAACTGTCGTTCGGCGACTTCGGCTTGAAAGTCATGGAGCCGGGTTGGATCACCGACCGGCAGATCGAGGCCAGTCGCGTGGCCATGACCCGCTTCGTCAAGCGCGGCGGGAAAATCTGGATCCGGCTGTTTCCGGACAAGCCCGTCACCAAGAAGCCGGCTGAAACCCGTATGGGTAAGGGCAAAGGAGCGCCGGACCACTGGGTAGCGGTGGTGCGTCCGGGCAAGATCCTCTTCGAAATGGAAGGGGTGTCGGTGACCGATGCAACGGAAGCGATGCGTCTGGCTTCGCACAAGCTGCCGCTTCGCACCAAGTTCGTGCAGCGCGAAGGCGTGCACTAGACGAGGCTGAAGCCTCGAAAGCTGTCAGCTATTAGCTGTCAGCCGTCAGCTAAGACAAAACAGCATGACGGCCGTCTCGATAACTGACAAGTAAGCTAGAGATTCTGGTGCCAGACGGCGGAGGCACCATGTACAAGCTGACGGCTGATAGCTGACAGCTGAGAGCTAACTATGAATGTAGACAAGATTCGCAATTTGACTGATATCGAGCTGGCCCATCAGCAGCGGGACCTGTCCGACCAGCTCTTCAAAATGAAGTTTCAATTGAAGATGGGACAGACCGAGAGCTTGAAGAAAATCCGCGAGCTGAAGAAAGACATCGCTCGTATTCAGACGGTGTTGCGCCAGAAAGAGCTGGCAGGCGGTAACGGCGCAGGTGCGCGCGCCAGCAACCCAGTGGAAAAGACAGTGACGGGAAAGAAGGCGGCCAGCAAGAAGGCTGCGACGGAGAACAAGTAATCCATGGCGGAAACAACAGCAACCAGCACAGCAAAGACGCCCGGCCGTCGCAAGACCCTGATTGGCGAAGTGGTCTCCACCAAGATGGCCAAGACCATCGTGATCGAAGTCCGGCGGCAGAAGGCCCATCCGTTCTATAAGCGCGTAGTGGCCCGCAGCAAGAAGTTCTACGCCCACGACGAGGACGGCACGGCGCACCTCGGCGACTTCGTGAAGATCGAAGAGACCCGGCCGCTTTCCAAGTTGAAGCGGTGGCAGTTGAAGGAAATCGTGCGGCGCGCGGCGCTGATAGCGCCGGTCGAAGAAAAGCCGGCGAGCTAAGCCCGTGGCGCGGGTTTTGCCCATGTCGTGGAGCTAGGAGACAAGATTATGGCAGTAATGATGAGAAGCATGCTCGACGTCGCCGACAATTCCGGCGCGCGCAAGCTGCAGATGATTCTGCCGCTGGGCGGTTCCACCGGACTGGTCGCCCATTTGGGTGACGTAATTACGGCTTCCGTGAAGGAAGCCTCTCCCGACGGCACTGCCAAGAAGGGCACGGTAGTGAAAGCCGTGATCGTGCGCACGCGCAAAGAGCATCGCCGCCGTGACGGCACCTACATCCGCTTCGACCAGAATGCGGCGGTGTTGATCAATGACGTGCATGAGCCGATCGGCACCCGCGTATTCGGTCCGGTGGCCCGCGAACTGCGCGAGAAGAAGTTTTTGAAGATTGTTTCCCTGGCGCCGGAAGTGTTGTAAAGCAGTGGTTAGTGGCTAGGGGTTAGTGGCTAGTCAGCTAAGAGCTAAAGGCTAAGAGCTAAAGGCTAAGAGCTAACGGCCAAGCGACGAGCGAACAGCGAAAGGCGAATAGCCCACGAGCCGGGCTGCCGCTGTGAAGAGGATTGAAGAGATGCAGAAGAGCGTAGATATCCGCCGCAACGATCAGGTGCGGGTGATTACCGGGCGCGACAAAGGCAAGGAAGGCCGCGTGCTCCGGGTCATGCCCGACGAGGCCAAGGTGCTGGTCGAGCACGTCATGATGGTGAAAAAGAATGTGCGGCCCAACCCGCAGAAAAACATCAAGGGCGGCATTGCCGAGCAGGAGAGTGCGATTTCTATCAGCAATGTGATGCTGATGTGCAGTTCCTGCGCGCGCCCCGTACGGGTGGGCCACGAGAAACACGGGGACCGCCAGTCTCGCGTATGTAAGAACTGTGGCACCACGTTGGAGAAGTAGCGACGAGTGGCTAGTGGCTAGTGGATAGTGTTGCTTGGAAGATTTTGGTGCGGTGGGTTGTGAAGAGAGTCTTTTCTATCCACTAGCCACTGACCACTAGCCACTAAACTCACGAACCGGCAGCAGCAACAAACCGAAACCGTGAGAAAGGTAGAAGCAGGGAATGGCAGACGAGAAGAAACCGAAAGCGCAGCAGCAGGGTGCGGAAGGAAAACCGCAGGGCAAGCCTCAGGGCAAGAAGGCAAAGCCCGCGCAGGGCGAAGTGACGACGGAGGTAGCACCTGGCAAACCGGCGCGGCCCAAAGCGACCAATCGCCAGACCGCTCGCATGCGCGACCGCTATTATAAAGATGTTTTGCCGGCGCTCATGAAGGAGTTCGAACTCGACAACCCCATGGCGGCTCCCAAGCTGGAAAAGATCATTGTGAACATGGGAGTGGGCGAGGCGACGCAAAACGCCAAACTGATCGATCCGGCGACGGGCGAGGTTGGGCAAATCACCGGTCAGAAGCCGGTTATTACGCGGGCGCGTAAATCTATCGCTGCCTTCAAAGTGCGCGAAGGAATGCCCATCGGCGTGATGGTCACGCTGCGCGGCGACCGTATGTACGAATTTTTCGACCGCCTGGTGAACGTGGCGCTGCCGCGTGTTCGTGACTTCCGCGGAGTGCCGACCAAGTCCTTCGATGGACGCGGCAATTTCACCTTGGGCGTGCGTGACCAGTTGATTTTTCCGGAGATTGATTACTCCAAGGTCGAAAAGATGAAGGGCATGAACATAACGATCGTGACCTCAGCTGGTACTGACGATCAGGCGCGCGCCTTGTTGAAGCACATGGGCATGCCGTTTAGGCAGTGATTAGTGGCTAGTGGATAGTGGCTAGCGAAGAACAAGGGTTTAGCTGATGGCTGACGGCTGATAGCTGACAGCTAATAAAAAAGGAAACAATGGCGAAGACATCCAGTATTGCTAAGGCGAACAAGAAGTCCAAATTTCCGGTCCGGCAGCATAATCGCTGTCATATCTGCGGGCGTCCGCGCGCCTTTCTGCGCAAGTTTGGCATTTGCCGTCTGTGCTTCCGCGGTCTGGCTCTGCGGGGCGAGATACCTGGAGTCATGAAGTCGAGTTGGTAGGGCAGTGGCCAGGAGTTGGTGGAGAGTGGTTAGGGAGTCCGTCGCGGCTGGTTCTTTCCCGAGCGTTGATGAAGCGCTGGCACGAAGGGTTTGTGCGAAAGCTAACGGGCGACGATTTGAGGAGATATAAAGCATGAGTTTGACCGATCCGGTCTCAGATTTTTTGACCCGCGTTCGCAATGCCATCAAGGCGCGGCATCAGAAGGTGGACGTTCCGCATTCCAAGCTGAAGGTCGAGATGGCCCGCATCCTGAAGGAAGAGGGCTACATCGCCAACTTCAAGGCGACCGAAGAAGAGGGCCGCAAGGTCCTGCGGGTGTACTTGAAGTACAGCCCCGACAACGCGTCGCCGATTTCGGACCTGAAGCGGGTTTCGCGTCCCGGCTGCCGGGTGTATGTGGGACACACCGAGATTCCGCGCGTCCTGGGCGGCCTGGGGATCAGCATCCTGACTACTCCGCGAGGCGTGATGACGGGGCGTCAGGCGCGCAAAGAAGGCATTGGCGGCGAGGTCTTGTGCGAGATTTACTAGAAGCTGTCAGCCATCGGCTGTCAGCTGTCAGTTAAAACGCGAAGGGGAAGTAGTAAGTTTTGATGCGAGTATGACGCTCGCATAGAAAAAGAGCTGACAGCTGAGAGCTGACAGCTGAGAGCTAAAGATTATGTCAAGAATTGGTAGAAAGCCGATCCCGATGCCGAAGGGCGTGACCTACGCGGTCGAGGGCAACACGGTCCGAGTGACGGGCCCGAAGGGCGAAGTTACGACCCACATGCCTGCTGGCGTCAAACTGGAACAGAAGGATGGAATCCTAACGGTGGTTCGCGAAGACGACTCCAAGGCCGCGGTGCATGGACTGGTGCGCGCTCTGGTTAACAACTCGGTCGAAGGTGTCACCCGAGGCTGGACCAAGGATCTGGACATCGTTGGGATTGGCTACCGTGCGGAAATGAAGGGCAAGACTACGGTGGTGTTTACTTTGGGATATTCCCACCCCATCGAGTACCCGCTGCCGGCTGGCATCCAGGTAGCTATCGACCCCAAGCTCACGCACCTTACGGTTAGCGGTATTGACCGGCAGAAAGTGGGATTCGTCGCTGCCGAAATGCGCAGCCTTCGTCCGCCTGATCCGTACAAGAACAAGGGTGTGCGCTACAGCAACGAGCGCCTGAAGAAGAAGGTTGGCAAGACCGGGGCCAAATAGTGGCTAGTGGCTAGTGGCCAGTGGCTAGAGACTGAACCTACGAATAACTGAAGGCTGATAGTTGACGGCTGAGAGCAAAAAAGATGATTACGAAGACTTCCAAAGACCAAACGCGGCAGAAGGTGCACGCCAGAATCCGTAAGAAGGTTTTGGGCACGGCGGAGCGTCCGCGGCTGAACGTCTATCGTTCGGTGAACCACATTTACGCTCAGGTAATTGACGACACGCAGGGCGTGACCCTGGTCTCGGCAACCTCGGTAAAGAAAGTCGGCAAAGGCGAGAAGCGTCCGACCGGCGGCAACGTGGGTTCGGCGAAAGATGTAGGCAAGCTGATCGCCGAGCGCGCCAAGCAGAAGGGCATCGAGAAGGTGGTCTTCGATCGCGGCGGATATCTTTACCACGGACGGATCAAGGCGCTGGCCGACGCGGCGAGGGAAGCGGGACTGAAATTCTAAAGGCAGGGGTTAGGGACTAGTGGTAAGAGGCTAGTTTCGCCTGCTGCCAACGAACGAAAAGCGAAAGCAGGCCTTTCGACTCGGTTGCCGCGGCGACCTCGCTCGGGATGACAAGATTTGAAGGCGTGATTGCCAGAGGGCACCGACGCCAGGAGACACAAAGGGAATGCCAACAGTAAAGAAAAAGCTTGACGCCGGTCAGTACCAATTGAAAGACCAGGTGGTCTCGATCAACCGCGTCACCAAAGTCGTCAAAGGCGGCAAGAACCTGTCGTTTGCGGCGCTGGTGGTGGTGGGCGATCCGGGCTCCGCCGTGGTGGGATATGGATCCGGTAAAGCGAAGGAAGTTCCGCAGGCGATCCGCAAGGGAATCGAGGCGGCCAAGAAGAACCTACTGCGCGTGAACTTGACGCAGACCTCGATTCCTCACCAGGTGCTGGGCCGCTACGGCGCGGGCATGGTGATGCTAAAGCCGGCTCCCGAAGGCACGGGTGTCATTGCCGGCGGCGCAGTGCGCGCGGTCATGACTTCAGCGGGAATCCAGAACGTGCTGACCAAATCCATCGGTACCACCAACCCGCACAACGTGATCAAAGCCACCTTCAATGCGCTGTCCCGTCTGCGCGACCGCAAAGACGTGGCCAGCGCGCGCGGCAAGGCGGTCGAGGAGCTTTAACTATGGCCCGTAATCGTAAGAAGGCACAAGCAACGCCGGCAAAAGCGGGCGCGAAGATGCAGCTCAAGTGGGTGCGTTCGGCAATTGCGGCCCCCATCAAACACAAACTAGTGGTCAAGGGATTGGGTTTCACTCGCTTGAACCAGGTAATCGAGCGGGAAGACACGCCTTCCATTCGTGGCATGGTGGCCAAGGTGCCACACCTGGTGGAGATCGTGAAGTGACAGTTGCCAGTGGCAGGTTGCCGGTTGTCGGTAACGGCAACTAGCAACCATAGAATAGCAATTAGAATGTCGTCAGGAGACACGTACTGGCAACTGACGACTGCCAACTGAACAGGCAGGTACAAAATGAATCTCAGCAATTTACGTGCACCTCGAAAGGCGTCGGAGAATAAGAAGCGCGTGGGCCGCGGCATGGGCTCGGGTATGGGAAAGACCTCTACTCGGGGACACAAAGGCCAGAGGTCACGTAGCGGTTCGCGGATGATGCGCGGATTTGAAGGCGGCCAGATGCCGCTGCACCGCCGCCTGCCCAAGCGCGGCTTCACCAACATCTTCCGGGTCGAATATGAAGTGGTGAACCTGGAACGGCTGGCGGGCTTGGGCAAGAGCGAGATCACGCCCGAATTGCTGCGCAAAGTTGGCGTCGTCAGTTCCAAGAACACGCTGGTGAAGGTGCTCGGCCAGGGTGAGTTGTCCAAGGCGATTACAGTACATGCGCACAAGTTTTCCAAGTCGGCCCAGGAGAAGATTGAAAAAGCCGGCGGCAAGATAGAAGTAGTCAGTAGCCAGTAGTCAGTTGCCAGTTCTCGCAACTGTATTTCTCATGCTGACTTAGGAAGTAGTCAGTAGCCAGTTTATGCGGATCTGCTGATCTTGGCCGCTGACAGATGAGTTTTGTGATTTGTCATTGAGTGACGTTGTCGGTGGTTGCCGGTCGTGTACTAACTGGCAACTGACTACTGGCAACTGATAACTGGGGTTTTATGCTTGAGAAGTTGGCCAACGTATTCCGCGTTCCCGATCTGCGCAAGCGCATTTTGTTCACGCTTGGGCTGCTGGCGGTGTACCGCTTCGGCGGACACATCCCCACGCCGGGTATCAACGCCGATTTGCTGTCGCAGTTCTTCGACCAGAACCGCGGTACCTTCCTCGGCTTCGTAGATCTGTTCAGCGGCGGTCAGTTGCGCCGGCTGACGATCTTCGCGCTTGGCATCATGCCGTACATTACCGCGTCCATCATTTTGCAGTTGATGACGGTGGTGTACGAACCTCTGGCCAAGCTGCAGAAGGAAGGCGAACTGGGGCGCAAGAAGATCACCCAGTGGACCCGCTACCTGACCCTTTTGCTGAGCGCGGTGCAGTCGCTGGGCATTGCGATCACGCTGCAACGTCAGACGATCAGCGGGGGCATGGCCTTCGTCAACAACCCGGGTGTCGGCTTCGTGTTGATGACCATGTTGACACTCACCACCGGCAGCGTCTTCATCATGTGGTTGGGTGAACAGATCACTGAGCGCGGCGTCGGCAATGGCATGTCCCTGCTGATCTTTGCTGGCATCGTGGTTGGCCTGCCGCGGGGAGTCATGGATTTGTACGAGAAAGCGCAATCGCAGGCTTGGGGCGCTTTCACCGTTCCTGCTCTGCTGCTGTTGGTCGTGCTGATGATTGCAGTGGTCGCCTTCATCGTGTTCGTCGAACGCAGTGAGCGCCGCATTCCGGTGCAATACGCGAAACGTGTGGTCGGCCGCAAGATCATGGGCGGGCAATCGACTCACCTGCCATTGCGCGTGAATTCCGGCGGCGTTATGCCGGTCATCTTCGCATCGTCAGTGTTGACCCTGCCGCAGACGGCGGGCGCAATGTTCAAAGGCAAGAGCGTATTCATTGATCGCATGCTGAGTCAGCTTGCCTGGGGCGAGCCGATGTACACCTTGCTCTACGCGGTTGGCATCGTCTTCTTCGCCTACTTCTACGTGTCCATCGTGTTCAACCCCACCGAGGTTGCCGACAACATGCGGAAGTACGGCGGCTTCATTCCGGGCATCCGGCCGGGGGCGCGAACGGCCAACTATATCAACGACATTCTGACGCGCATCACGTTAGTCGGCGCGCTGTACCTGATTCTGATCTCTTTCATACCTGAATGGATGATCACGGGCATTCACCTCAATCATTTGTTTGGTCCTGTCGGAGCATTCTTCGAGCGCTTGCCGACGTGGGTGACCAACGGACTGGGCGTGAACTTCTACTTTGGAGGCACCTCGCTGCTGATCGTGGTGGGCGTGGCCATGGATACGGTCAACCAGGTTGAGTCGCAATTGGTGATGCGGCACTATGAGGGTTTCACCCCGCGCAGCGGACGCATCCGCGGGCGCCGGGCGACGTGGTAAAGGCAGTGGATAGTGGCTAGTGGATAGAAGTTCCGAGTTTCAAGGATTGAGTTTTCGTTGTTCGCGTTTTGGTGGTAGGTGGCGCTTTTCTAACCACTAGCCACTGACCACTATCCACTTCTTTGGAGGCTTCGGCCCGCCTCGGCGGGCGAGAAAGGGCCCGAGGTTCGGGTCTCAGGGTAGGAAGCATGGCAGTGCAGACTTCCTCGGCAGAGGGCGTTAAGACGAAGCAAAGCGTAGTCGGTCCCATTGTGCTGTTGGGTCCGCCCGGCGCTGGCAAAGGAACGCAGGCGAAGCTGATCGCTGAAACCTACGGCATCCCCCAGATCTCCACCGGAGATATCCTGCGGGGCAACGTGGCCCGAAAGACGGAGTTGGGCATGAAGGCCAAGGAGATCATGGCGCGCGGCGACCTGGTTCCCGACGAGCTGGTTTGCGACATGGTTGCTGACCGGCTAACGGAAGCGGATTGCGCCCGGGGATTCATCCTGGACGGTTTTCCGCGCACGGTGCGGCAGGCGGAGTGGCTGGACGCGCAGTTGGAGAAAATGCGGGCAGGGAAGGACGACAAAGGGACAGCAGGCGTGCGCGCCGCCGGTTGTGATCCGTTTGGTAGTGGAGTATAATCAGCTACTGCAACGGCTTACCGGGCGTCGTTCGTGTCCCACCTGCGGACTGATTTACAACGTCTATTACCAGCCTCCCAAAGTCCAGGGCATTTGTGATGTCGATAGTACGCCCTTAGTGGCGCGTCCGGACGATGCGGAGAATGTCATCGCCGAGCGCCTTAAGGCCTACGAGCAGCTTACGCTGCCGTTGGTGGAATATTACGGTGCTCGCGGACGCTTGATCGAAGTTAACGGCGATCAACCGGTGGAAGCGGTAATGGCGGAAACGTTTAGTGCAATTGAGAATGTCAATCGTTTGTAAGTCAGTCTCGGAAATTGACAAAATGCGCCGCAGCGGACGCATCGTGCGCCAGGTGCTTGAGGCGGCGCGGGAAGCGGTTGCGCCCGGGGTTTCAACCATGGATCTGGAGCGCGTCGCCGAGCGCAAGATCCGGGACTTAGGTGCCAAGCCTGCATTCAAGGGGTATTACGACTATCCCTGCGTGCTGTGCACATCGGTGAACGACGAGATCGTGCATGGTATTCCGTCAGCACGGCGGATGCTAAAGGCCGGCGACATTGTTTCCATTGATTGCGGGGTCGTGCTGGACGGCTACTACGGCGATTCGGCGATTACGGTTCCCGTGGGCGATACGATAACGCCGGAGTTGCAGAAGTTGCTCGAGGTGACGCGCGAGTCGCTATTTCACGGAATAGAAGCAGCGCGAGTGGGCAATACGGTCGGGGACGTGGGCGCGGCCGTGCAGCAACTGGTTGAGGCCAACGGCTTCAGCGTGGTGCGCGAGTTTGTCGGGCACGGCATCGGTACGAAGTTGCACGAAGATCCGCAGATTCCGAACTATGGAACTCCCGGACACGGGCCGAAGTTGTGCGACGGTATGGTCCTGGCGATCGAGCCAATGGTGAACGTAGGTGGGCCAGGTACGCGGGTACTCGACGACAAGTGGACGGCAGTGACCGAAGACGGCAGCTATAGCGCCCACTTTGAACACTGCATCGCGGTGACCAGGAACGGGCCGGTGATTTTGACCGAGTAGTGGCTAGTGGTCAATTGAGTGACTCGTAAGTGCGGTTTAGGATTTAAAACTAGCCACTGACCACTGGTCACTGGCAACCGGAGTTTAATGAGTAAGGAAGACGCGATTGAAGTGATGGCGGTAGTGGTTGAACCACTGCCCAACGCCATGTTCAAAGTGGAGTTGGAGAACAAGCACCAGGTGCTGGCGCATGTCTCCGGCAAGATGCGCAAGAACTTCATTCGCATACTTCCCGGCGACCGGGTAGCGGTAGAGCTATCGCCCTACGACCTGACCCGGGGCCGCATTGTGTACAGATACAAGTAGCAGTTGGCATTTAGCAATTGGCAAATGCTCGATGCTAAATGCCAAATGCTAAAAACAGTTTGCAACTGAGGTTTTCATGAAGGTACGGGCATCAGTCAAGAAGATTTGCGATAAATGCAAGGTGATTCGCCGTCACGGAGTGGTCCGCGTGATCTGCGAGAACGCGAAACACAAGCAACGGCAGGGATAACGGAAGTGGTTAGTGGATAGTGGTTAGAAAAGAAACTAACACTCGTGAAAACCAGCCACTATCCACTATTCACTAGCCACTGAATCTGGAGTAACTATGGCACGTATTGCAGGCGTGGATCTTCCGCGCAACAAGCACATCAGTATCGCCCTGACCTACATTTTCGGGATCGGGAATTCGCGCGCCCGGAGCATTCTCGGGTCCGCGAACGTGCAGACCGACAAAAAGGTCAGCGACCTCAACGAAGATGAGGTAAACCGCATCCGCCAGGTCATTGAAGAGGGCGGCAACGTCGAAGGCGATCTCCGCAAAGACGTCTCGATGCACATCAAGCGGCTCATCGAAATCGGCTCCTATCGTGGGTACCGCCACCGCCGCAGCCTGCCGGTTCGCGGACAGCGCACCCACACCAATGCTCGCACCCGCAAAGGTCCGCGCAAGGGCACGGTAGCCAATAAGAAGAAAGCAGCAGGGAAGACATAAAACATGGCGAAGCCAGCTGGATCCGCCGCAGCGGACAAAAAAGGCAAGAGCAAGAAGTTCAAAAAGAAGGAGCGCAAGCACGTTCCCAACGGGCTCGTGCATATTCAGGCCTCTTTCAATAACACGATCGTTACCATTACCGATCCGAGCGGAAACACGGTGTCGTGGAAGAGTTCGGGTTCGCTCGGCTTCCGTGGATCGCGTAAGGGAACGCCCTTCGCCGCGCAGCAGGCTGCGGCCAACGCCGCCAATCAGGCGCGGGACCACGGGATGCGTGTGGTGGATGTGCGGGTCAGCGGTCCGGGGTCGGGACGCGAGTCGGCGGTGCGTGCTTTGTCCGCGTCGGGCTTGGATGTACGCTCGATTAAGGACTCGACACCGGTTCCGCACAACGGCTGCCGTCCGCCGAAGAGAAGAAGGGTCTAAAGGCAGTGGATAGTGGTCAGTGGCTAGTGGATAGAAAAGCAAACTATCACGCGCTGCAGGCCGGAGATTTGGGGCAAGTGTCGAAGTGGTCGGAAGAAATATCTAAGCACTAACCACTAGCCACTAGCCACTAACAACTGTTCGGGACGAAGGGACGCCAAGCGCCCGTAAACCGATCGATAACAAGTGAGCAGTCGCGAGTTGATAGAACGGTGGCGTGCGGTTACTGGCCACTGACCACTATCCACTAACCACTGCTTCACCGAGGAGAACGTAACTTGGCAAGGTACAAAGACGCAGTATGCCGCCTTTGCCGCCGCGAGGGCATGAAACTATTCCTCAAGGGCGCAAAGTGCTTTACCGACAAGTGCCCGGTCGAAAAGCGCAATTTCGCTCCCGGCCAGCACGGCAAAGACCGCAAGGCCAAAATCGTCGGCTACGGGTTGCAACTTCGCGAGAAGCAGAAGGCGAAGCGCATCTACTTCACCCAGGAAAAACAGTTCCGCAACTATTTTGAACGCGCCGCCCGCACCAGAGGCGTCACCGGCGAAGTGTTGCTGCAACAACTGGAGCGCCGCCTGGACAATGTGGTATACCGCCTCGGCTTTGCGGTAGCGCGGCGCCAGGCTCGTCAACTGGTTCGGCACGGTCACGTGCACGTGAATGGCAAGAAGGTGGACATTCCTTCCTACCAGGTGAGTGCCGGCGAAGAAATCTCGGTGCGCGAGAAAAGCAGCAAGCTGATACTGGTGGAGACGGCGAAGGATTTTGCCAGTCACCAGGCGCCGCCCGCATGGCTGGAAGTCGACCGCGATGCCTATAAGGGCCGGGTGGTTTCACTGCCTACGCGGAACGACATCAACTTGCCGATTAACGAGCAGTTGATCGTGGAACTTTATAGCAAGTAGTACACCCGCGGCGGGGAGCGATCCGTGTCGCGTTTTCTACAATCTTCGAGCCAGATCAGCCGGTGTGCACTTCCAGGAAGCGCCAACCGCGCAGCATGGCCGAACTGACAGACAGGAGTTAGGAATGCTTTGGAAAGGATTTCAGAAACCGAAACGGCTGGCTACCGACACCGAGACCTTGACCGACCAGTACGGTCACTTCTGGGCGCAGCCGTTTGAGCGCGGTTTCGGTACCACCATCGGCAACGCGCTGCGCCGCGTGTTGCTGTCGTCCATCGAGGGCGCCGCGGTCACCGCGGTCAAAATTGAAGGCGTGCTGCACGAGTTCCAGTCGATCCCGGGAGTGGTGGAGGATGCGACCGACATCATCCTCAATCTCAAGCAAGTCCCCTTCCGGCTCAACGGAGACGCGCCTAAGGCCATTTATATTCGCGCCGAGCAGCCGGGTGTGGTTACTTCGGGCATGATCGAAGCCGACGCTGACGTTGAAGTGCTCGACAAGGACGTTTACATCGCCACCATCAGCGAAGGTGGCAAGCTCGACATGGAAATGCGGCTGAAGCGGGGCCGGGGTTATGTTTCGGCGGACAAGAATTTCGACGAGGACCTGGGGCTGGGATTTATTCCCATCGACTCCGTGCACTCGCCGGTGCGCAAGTGCAACTACTCGGTCGAAGCTGCCCGTCTGGGACAGATCACCGATTACGACAAGCTGGCCATCGAAATTTGGACAAACGGTTCGGTGACGCCGGCCGATTCCCTGGGACTGGCCGCGAAGTTGCTGAAAGATCACATGAACATCTTCATCAACTTCGAGGAGGAGCTGGAGGCGCAGGCTGCCGGCCTGGGCGACAAGCCGGAGATCCGCAACGAGAACCTGAACCGCTCGGTGGAAGAGCTTGAGCTTTCGGTGCGCAGCTACAATTGCCTGAAGAATGCCAACATTCAGACCATCGGCGAGCTGGTGCAGAAGTCCGAAGCCGAGATGCTGAAGACCAAGAATTTCGGTCGCAAGTCGCTGAACGAGATCAAAGAAATTCTGTCTTCGATGGGCCTGAGTCTGGGCATGAAGATCGACGACCAGGGCAATGCCGTTCCTGGCAGTTCGTCCGGGGCATCGCAAGGCTATTCACTGCCGTCGTCGGGTTACGGAAACGATCCGAATTTCTAACGCTACAGGTGCCAGTAGCCAGTTGCCAGTTGTCAGACTGTCGTTACTGCGCACCACTGGTCGAATCTGGCTTCTGGCTACTGATAACTGACTTTTAAGGACCACGGAAATGCGTCATCGTAGAGCAGGATGGAAGTTAGGACGGAACACGTCACATCGGCGCGCGCTGCTGCGCAACCTGGTGACCTCGCTGATTGTGGACGAGCGCATCGAAACCACCGTCACCAAGGCCAAGGCCATGCGTCCGCATGTGGAAAAGATGATCACGCTCGGCAAGCGCGGCGATGTGGCGGCGCGGCGGCAGGCGATGTCGTACCTGATGACGCGCGATGCCGTGGACAAGCTGTTTGACACCATCTCACCGCGTTACGGGGATCGCGAAGGCGGTTATCTGCGCATCATTCACGGCGGCTTCCGCCAGGGAGATGGCGGCGACATAGCCTTCGTCGAGCTGCTGGGCAGCGAGAAGACGCTGGACGAGAAGCGCCAGAAGCGTGCCGAACTGCGCGCCAAGCGCGCCGAAGAAACCCGCAAGGCCATGGAGTCGGCCGAGGCCGAAAACAAGCAGATGGAAGCCCAGCAAGCCGCCAACGAAAACAAGAAAGAAGAGTAGAAGCAGATCCAGCCGGGTGGTCGGCGGCGCTGAGGAATTCACAACAGTGTGCCCCGCTCCAGCGAAAGCTAGGGCGGGGCTTTTTGTGTTCGATGCAACCACCAGGACCGAAAACTATCGCGTGGACGAAAACTCGGACTGTTCGACGCGAGCCCGTCGGCGGTTGAAGGCTCGTAACGACAAGAAGTAGAGGATGACCTGGAGCACCGCCGCACCACAGGAATCGAGCACAACATCCTGCCATGCTCCGGTGCGGGAGGAGATGAAGCTTTGGTGGATCTCGTCAGCCGCCGCGGTCACGACAGCTACCAGCATACTGAGCAGCGTCCAATCCCAGCGCCAGAAATCGCGCAGGCATGTTCCCCAAGGCCGGTGCAAGAGGGAGCGGAGCCGATCACCGTTGGTGTTCCGGAGTGCGAGAAAGACCAGGCCGCTGAGGATCCCATATCCGGCGAAATGTCCGGTCTTGCGCAGAGTCTCATCGAGTTGTGACACGAAGGACTCGTCCACCCGGGGGGCGACCGCTGCAATCACCGTGTACAGCAAACCCGAGGTGTTGTTGGCGGAAGCCATGTCTGTGGATTCCAGCCGGATGACACCCAGCCACACCAGGACCAGCCACCAGCGGTGTGCCAGCGTGCGAAATGAAGGTTTCAGCAGGCGACCGTGCTCCGAGGGCTGCCGGGGTTGACCCATGATCGTTGCCAAGCTGGGCTGACGGTTACTCAACGCGGTAATTGGGGGCCTCGCGGGTGATCATGACGTCATGCACATGGCTTTCGCGCAGGCCGGCGCCGCTGATGCGTACGAAACGCGCTTTCTGCTGCAGTTCGGCGATGGAGGAGCAGCCGACATAACCCATTCCGCTTTTTACCCCGCCCACGAGCTGGTACACGATCATGCCAACTGTGCCACGATAGGGAACCCGTCCTTCGATGCCTTCCGGAACCAGCTTGGCCAGACGATTGCCATCGCTGCCGTCCTCTGACAAGACTGGAACCGAGGAATCCGCATCGATGTTCTGGAAGTAGCGTTCGCTGGAGCCTTGGGCCATTGCGGCCAGTGAACCCATCCCGCGATAGGCCTTGAAAGAGCGGCCCTGGTAAAGAATGGTTTCACCCGGACTCTCCTCGGTGCCGGCAAGCAGCGAGCCGATCATGACGCAGTTTGCGCCCGCCGCGATCGCCTTGGTGACATCTCCGGAGTACTTGATTCCGCCATCGGCAATCACAGGAACATCGGTGTCACGTGTGGCACGGGCGGCTTCGGCGATCGCAGTGATCTGAGGAACTCCGGCGCCGGTTACGACGCGAGTGGTGCAGATGGATCCTGGGCCAATGCCAACCTTGATGGCATCGGCTCCGGCCCGCGCCAGTTCGCACGCGCCATCAAATGTGCCGACGTTGCCCGCAATGAGATCGACCTCAGGCAGCGCCGACTTGATGGTCTGGATGGCTTCGATCACCCGCGTCGAATGTCCGTGGGCACTGTCGATGGCGAGCAAATCAACTTTGGCCCGTACCAGCTCCTGGGCGCGTTCGAGGAAATCCCCGGTGGCGCCGATGGCCGCGCCTACGCGCAGCCGGCCATGATCGTCCTTGGCAGCGGTGGGATACTTCAGGCGCTTCTGAATGTCCTTGACCGTGATCAGACCCTTGAGGTTGTAATGACCGTCCACCACCAGCAGCTTCTCGATGCGATGTTCATGCAGGATCGCTTCCGCATCACTCAAAGTTGTGCCGACCGGGACCGTGATCAGGTTCTTCTTGGTCATCACTTCACTGATCGGAATATCGGTCCGGGTTTCAAAGCGGAGATCGCGATTGGTGAGAATGCCGACCAGCTTCTTGTTCTTGGTCACAGGCACGCCCGAGATGCGGTAGCGACGCATGACTTCGAGCGCATCGGAAATCTTCTCGTCGGGCGACATGGTAATGGGATCGACAATCATGCCGCTTTCCGAGCGCTTGACCTTGTCCACTTCGCTGGCTTGCTGCTCGATGCTGAGATTGCGATGGATGATGCCCAGTCCGCCTTGCTGCGCCATGGCAATGGCCATGCGCGATTCCGTGACCGTGTCCATGGCGGCACTGATCAGCGGGATGCGGAGTTCGATGTTGCGGGTCAGGCGGGTTGTCGTCTCCACCAAGGCCGGAACCACATCGGATTTGGCAGGCAACAGCAACACGTCATCGAAGGTAAGCGCCTCAGGCACCGGGAAATGAATCATGGCTTTGGTCCGTGGAAGGGATAAACTTTTATTGTAGGGTCGCGGAGGTGGTTAGGCAAATATCAGGGTCCGGACACGAGTCCGGGGCCAAGTGCGGCCGCCGGGTTTTTCGACGCCCCAGATCCACATCCAACCGCCGATAATCTAGTAAGGTATTCGCGCAATCCCCGTGATAAACGTGATACCCGAAACCACCATGCCCGAGAGTCGGGTATCGTTGGTGACGAAAAGATCAGTGCCAGTGGCAGCGGCGCAGGCGAGCTGAATGGCGTCGGCGGGGCGGATGCGCTCACGACTGCGAATTTCTGCATATCGCTTTGCGGCCTCCATTTCAAACGCGATTAATTCGATAGGGCCGTGGATAAAGAAATTCAGGTAGCTCTTCTCAAGGATGGAATTGCCTATCTCCCTCGGCTTGGTGAGCGCCTCGCCCAGGGTCAGGTAGCTGGTCAGTAGCTGGTCTCGGCGCGCCAGCATGCGCTGCCGAAGCTCGATCACGCGCGGTGACCATTCCGGGTTGTGCTCAAAGAGGTAGATGAAGAGATTGGTATCCCAAAAGACTCGGGCCATGACGTTACCAGGCTTCGCCGCGAATTCGTGCGTCTCTCAGTAGCGCAAACAAATACGGGTAATCCATCAAGTCCCGAATCTCCGTTGTGCTGCGGAGGGGACAGCGCGCAATGGCCTGGTCAAGCTGGGTCCGCGTCAGTTTGCGATTTATGCGGCGTCCATTGCGAAAGAACCAAATCCCGTTGCCCTCCACCTCATATACAAATGGTAACCCGGTGGCGGTCTTAAACTGTTCCCGTTGATGGCTGTTGATCCGCTGCCAAATCGATTCCGCGGCATTCTCTAGCGGAGTGTCGAGCCGGCTTTTGTCGGATGGGGGCGGCAACTCTTCAGAACGGAGGCGCTCGATAAATTTGTCGCCCGATTCGTTCTTCCATAACTGCTTTCCAGCGCCCAGCATCATCAAGACAGGATCTTCCGTGTCATGGTGCGGACGGTTCACCTCGGTCATGGAAACTCTCTTCCTCATAGATAATACTTGGTCTCTCTCATTGCCTTTATAGAGACTATAGAGAACAAGAGAACTTTCGTCAATGTGCTGGCGACGATCGAAATCCCAGGCAAGCGACTCCGCAAGAAGCGGTCGCGGCATCCACCGATCTTCCAGTGCCGGTATTTCTGTGCCATCGCGGGCCGGCCTCAACTGCTTGACGGTAATGTAGATTGGCGCAACCGATTACGCTCGCCGGCATCAAACTAAGGAGAGGACAACAGTCTGCCGGGGGACTAGCGGACCGCGGGGCGGGCTCTTCAATCTCGTTGTCTTTTGGGCCTTCCGGGGGTAGAATCAAGATCGTACTGTTGTGTTTTGAGGGTTCTGTCACTCCCTCCCGGCGTGACGGCGAGCCCGGTGCATAATCGGCGAAGCACATCGGTGGGCGCGAGCCCACTTTTTATTTCCACCCCGTAATCCGCTGGTGCGCGGCGAGTCCAGGCGGCAGCGATAGCCTGACGGGCGGTTTGTGCTCATTTGCAGAAAGCTGTTTTTGGTCAAGAACAGACGATGGCAGCCAGCTTGGAAAGAGTTCGAGAGATCGCGGAACGGGTGGCGCAATCGAGCGGCCTGGAAGTGGTCGATATCGAGCTGCTGGGTGGCGGTAAGGGGCGAATGCTCCGCATCTTTATCGACAAGCCGGAGGGAGTTACACACGAGGATTGTTCCAGCTTCAGCCGCGAAGTAGGCACAATCTTCGATGTTGAGGAGGCTGTACCGGGCGCTTCGTACTTGCTGGAAGTCTCATCTCCCGGACTGGATCGCAAGCTTTCCAAGCCGGCAGACTACCAGCGTTTCACCGGTAGCCTGGTGAAGCTGATGACCCGGGACCCGGTGAACGGAAACCGGTATTTTGAAGGGCGGTTGAAGGGGTTTCACGAAGGCCGTCTCAGTTTGGAATTGACCGGCAGGAAAAAGTCGAAGAAGCACCAGGAAGTAGAGCCGGGAACCCAGGTTGAAATTGAGCTAGCCAACGTCGAGAAGGCAAACCTGGTGCCCGAGTTCTGATTCGAACGCAGCAAAGACCAAATGGAAGTAAGGTGGCAAACATTTTATGGCGAGTGAACTGTACAACGTAATCGACGCTCTGAGCCGGGAGAAAGGCATCGATCCGCAGATTGTCGTGAGCGCGGTGGAGGATGCCATTGTTGTGGCCACCCGAAAGTATTACAAGACCCAGGAGAATCTGCGCGCCGAACTCGACAAAGAAAGCGGCCAGATTCGTGCCTTCGCGGTGAGAACGATCGTTGATGGGTCCGAGCAGATCGAAGATCCCCTTGCGCAGATTACACTGGAGGACGCCAAGCGCATCGATCCTGCCGCCGAGGTGGGTGGCGAGTTGCGCACCTATAAACCAACCGACGTGTTAGGTCGCATTGCGGCCCAACTGGCGAAGCAGGTCATCTTTCAGAAGGTGCGGGAGGCCGAACGAGATACGGTTTACAACGAGTACATTGGCCGCGTCGGTGAAGTGATCAACGCCACCATCAAGCGCCAGGAGGGCCAGGACGTCATTGTGGACCTCGGCAAGGCCGAAGGGCGCATGCCCAAAAAGGAGCAATCGCGACTGGAATCGTTCGCCCCTGGCGAGCGTGCCCGAGTGGTGATCGTCCGCGTGGAGAAAGCTTCCAAGGGCCCGCAGGTTGTGGTTTCACGCGCCGTGCCGGAGCTGGTATCGCACTTGTTCCAGACCGAAGTGCCTGAGATTTACGACAACACGGTTGTCATCCGCGCCATTGCCCGTGAAGCTGGCGAGCGCACCAAGATCGCCGTCATGTCGAAGGACAAGGATGTCGATCCGGTGGGCGCTTGCGTCGGAATGAAGGGCATGCGTGTGCAGTCCATCATCCGCGAACTGCGCGGCGAAAAGATTGACATTATCGAATATCACGAGGACCCAGTGACCTTTGCCGAAAAGGCGCTACAGCCGGCAAAGGTCAGCCGGGTAACGGTCCTTGAAGGGCAGGAGAAGCACCTGGAGGTAATCGTCGACGACAGCCAACTGTCGCTGGCTATCGGCAAGAAGGGACAGAACGTTCGCCTCGCCGCCAAGTTGCTGGGCTGGAAGATCGACATCAAGAGCGAAGAAGAGAAGCGTCAGGAAGTGGAAGATCGGATGAACATCGTGTTGAACCAGCCGGTCACGCCACTGGAAAGCGTTCCTGACCTGGAACCCGGAATCATCGAGAAGCTGGTCGCCGCTGGTATAACGACCGTCGAAGCGGTCGCTGACATGACTCCGGAACAGCTCGAAGAGGTGCCGGGTATCGGCCCCAAGACGGTGGAAAAAATCAGTATCGCAGTCAATAATTACTTTTCCAGCTTGGACGCGGCGGCTGGTGTCGGTAGTGAAGAAGTTCCAGTGCCGGAAGAAGAGCTGTCCATCGAAGCAGAAATGGCCACCGAAGACGCTGCGCTTGCGGGAGATGAAGTGCTTACGGAAGATGAGGCCCCCACGGAGGAGGGCGGCGACGACAGCGCGACCGGACCTGATGCGGGTGGGCAGTCTGGCGACCTTACCGGCTTGGATGAAGAACCAGAAGCAAGTTCGGACAGCGTGGAAGACCTGGTCGAGACCGGCCAGTACTACGAGGCCGAAGTCGTGGAAGGCATCGAGGATGCGCCTCCGGCCGATGAAGCCGAAGTGACGACGCACGAGCGTCCAGCCGGAGAAAACGAAAACGTATCTGATGAAGAAAAGCCTGGCGAGCAGAGGTAAGAGCACAGGCTCAGTTGCTGCCGGGGAATCGGCAAAATTTCACCGTGAGGATGCTATGACAGCTTAACCGGGCGGGACAATACGGAGGAAATAGGGCGGAATGCAGCAGAAGATTCGAATTAACGATCTGGCGAGGGAGCTCGAGGTAAAGAGCAAGATGATCCTCGATGCTCTCATCAAGGTCGGTGTAACGGAAAAGAAAACCCACTCCAGCTCCATCGAAGTGGATGAAGCGGAGCGGGTTAAGAAATACTTTGCAGAGCACGCAGAGCCCGGCACCAGTCGCGCCACGCGTGCGTCGGTAAACGAATTCAAGCCCAAGCTGGACCTGTCGCACATCTCCAAACCGGGCGATGTGATGAAGGCGGTCACGCAGCGGGCCGCACACCCATCCGCGATTGCACGTCCGGCCACCCCTCCGACGCTTGCCACACCCGCCGTGCCGCGACAAACGGTCGCGCCGCCTTCCGCCGTTCGGCCTGCGCCATCGGTTACGAAACCATTTACACCGGCCGCTAGCGTCGCACCAGCAGTTCCTGCGGAACCGCCCAAGCCAGCGCCTCGCTTTATCACGCCGCAGTCGGTGGCGCGGCCACCCGCCGCCATCGTCATACCACCGAAGCCGCCGGTAGTGGCGCCTCCGGCACCGCCAGCGCATCTGTCGTCCGCGGCTGGGACAGCGCAACCTTCCGAGCCCGTGATCGAGGACCAGATCACGGCACTGGAAGGAAGTGAAGCCTTGCCGCCTACGTTCGCAACGATCGAATCCGAGATTCCCACTGGTGCAGAGGGTGAGGTTCCAGCAGCGATATTGGAGGCACAACTGCCAGCTACCGAAAATCGTGCCGCCACGAGCCGTGCTGCTGCTCCCGGACAGGCTGCTCAGGGAATCGGTCGTCCCGGCTTGCCGACGCGTGCCCCGGGAGCCGCAGCCCATACGCCACGCCGCTTGATCGTTCCTCAGACTGGACCGCGTCCGGTGTATCTGGCTCCGCCCGTGGCCCCGCCGCGTGCGGGCGCCAGCGCGCCCCCGCGAGGCGGAATGCCGGAACGTGGCAAACCCATCTTCCAGCGCCCGCGTCCAGGAGTGCCGCCGCAAGGACAAACGCGGCCACCGGTGCGCCCGGGAGAGCGCCGTGGTCCGCATCCAACCCGTTCCGGTGCACCGGGAGCTCGTCCGGGATTCGGAGCTGGCGCGGGTGTCGCCCCGCCGCCTCCGACAGGACAGCGTCCCGCCGGTCGCCCGGCGCGTCCCGGACAGCGCTATGTTCCCCGAGGCGTGAAGGAAGGCCCAATGAAGGGCTTTGTTCCGCCGCCGCGGCTTTCGCTTTCCAGTGAGCCGCTGCCCATCACGCGGAGCATCACGATTCCTGAAGGCATCAGCGTGAAAGATCTGGCGGAAAAACTGGGAATTCGAGCCAAGGACCTTATTGCCCGCTTGCTGGCGCGAGGCGTTTTCGCCACGGTCAACCAGACGCTCGACTCCGACCTGGCGACCGACATGGCTCGTCATTTCGGCGCTGAGACGGCCGTTATCACCTTCGAGGAGCAGTTGGCCAAGGACACGGTGTCGGCGGAAGGCACAGGCGAAGAAGGTACAGCCCAGGGAGTTCCACGTCCACCGGTGGTCACCATCATGGGCCACGTGGATCATGGCAAAACCAGCTTGCTCGACGCCATCCGCTCGACCAATGTCGCTGGAGGCGAGGCCGGTGGAATTACGCAGCACATCGGCGCCTACAAGGTGGCGATCACCGATCCCAATTCCCCGGCGTTTGGCCGCGAGATTGTCTTCCTTGACACGCCTGGTCACGAAGCTTTCACCCGCATGCGTGCGCGTGGATCGAAGGTGACCGACATCGTGGTGCTGGTCGTGGCCGCCGATGACGGTGTGATGCCGCAGACTTTGGAAGCCATCGATCACGCTAAAGCCGCGAACGTCCCGATGATCGTGGCGGTGAATAAGATCGACAAGCCGGAGGCCCTGCCGGAGCGGGTGAAGAAGCAACTCGCCGATCGGGGCCTGATGCCGGAAGACTGGGGCGGCAGCACCGTCTTCGTGGACGTCTCGGCGAAGCAGAAGACCAATCTGAATCTGCTGATGGAAATGATCTGCCTGGTTGCCGATCTGCAGGATCTGAAGGCGGTACCTGACCGTCTGGCTCAGGGGACGGTGCTCGAGGCCAAGCTCGACCGCGGTCGCGGTCCAGTGGCGACGGTGCTGGTGCAGAACGGTACGTTGAGAACCGGCGACAACTTTGTGGTGGGCAACGTGTTCGGAAGAGTTCGCGCCATGTTCAACGATCGCGGAGCTGCGCTGGATGCTGCCACCCCAGCCACACCGGTGGAGATTCTCGGCCTGGAAAGTTTGCCGCAAGCCGGCGATCAGCTGGTGGCTGTGGCAGACCGCGAGAAGGCGCGCGGCATCTCGGAATATCGCGAGGGGAAGGCACGCGAAGCTCAACTTGCCAAGAGTTCACGAGTGTCGCTGGAAGGCTTGGCGGAACAACTGAAGTCGGCCGGACAGAAAGAGCTGGACATTATTCTCAAAGGCGATGTTCAGGGCTCGGTCGAGGTACTGAGCGACGTATTGACCAAGCTGTCGAACGACCGGGTCAAGATCAAGATCCTGCTCAGCGGTGTGGGCGCCATTACCGAGACCGATGTGCTGCTCGCCTCAGCGTCGAATGCCGTCATTATCGGCTTCAACGTGCGGCCGGAACGCAAGGCGCAGGAACTGGCCGAGCAGGAGAAGGTCGACATTCGCCTTCACTCCATCATCTACGAGTTGGCGGACGAAATTAAGCGCGCCATGACCGGATTGCTCGAGCCGATCATCAAGGAAACTTATCTTGGACGCGCGGATGTCCGCGACACCTTCCGCGTGCCCAAGATCGGAACGATTGCCGGTTGCTACGTCACCGATGGCGTCATCAAGCGCGACGCCGAAGTTCGCCTGCTGCGCGACAATGTGGTGGTGTTCAAGGGCAAGATTGGCTCGGTGCGTCGCTTTAAGGAAGATGTCAGCGAAGTCCGCCATGGCATGGAATGCGGCATCTCGATCGTGAACTATGGTGATATCAAAATAGGAGATGTCATCGAAGTGTTCGTCACCGAGAGAGTGGCCGCCGAAGCCTTCGTTTAAGAACAGTGTTTAGGGGCTAGGGGCTAGTGGACAGGAAGCAGTTTGACGAAGCAGTACCAAAAGACCAATGACGTCCCGGAACCGAATTCTTCCATGAGAGGATCCACGGTATCCGGGACGATGCGCAATAGGATGGGGAATGATTGCGTATCTCACGCTCGAGATCCGCATTGAAGGCGCGCACTCGCTCAAAGACAAGCGGCAGGTAGTGCGCAGCGTGAAGGACGGGCTGCGGGCCCACTTCAACGTCTCCGTAGCCGAGATCGACCCGAGCGAGGCCTGGCAGCGCGCCACCCTGGGTGTAGTCGGCATTTCGCATTCGCGTGATTACCTGGAAGGGCTGATGCGCAATGTGGAACGGCATGCGGTGCGCACGGCCAATAACAGTGGCGGCGAAGTCATCGATTCATTGCTTGATTTTTTGAGTGAAGCGGAGTTTGGCGACCGTGCAACCGAGGAACCGTGATCCTCATCAGCGCCAGCTTGACGGGTGGGCGTATCGTCTAACGTTCCCCAATTTTCGGATGGCAGAGTAAAAGGCAATGGAGAACCGGGGGCAGAAATACCATCGTGGCCGCATGGCGGAAGCTCTGCGGGAAGAAATTGTCGCCCTGGTGGAAGGGGAGTTGGGCGATCCTCGCATTGGATTGGTCAGCGTCAGCGAGGTCCAACTGGGTCCCGATGGCAGGACCGCCCGGGTATTGGTTTCGGTTGCGGGAGACGAGAACGAAGCCGAGCAGAGCCTCAAAGGGTTAAGCGCGGCGGGCGGCTACATTCGGCATGAACTGGTGGGCCGTCTTGGTATACGCCAGGCCCCGGAGATCATATTCGTGCTGGACCACTCGGACCAGTACGGGGGCAGGATCGAAGAGCTGTTGCATCGCATTCAGAAGAGAAAGCGGTAGGTTCGAGAGCGGTAGTTATTGCCAGCCGAACGGATCAAGCATTGAAACAGAGCAGCATTTTGGAGGACCGCGCCCGCCGTTCCACCGACGTTCTCGCTCTCATCGCATTCTGCGGATTCCTGTTTTTCGCGGGCCTTCAAGTGATCGGGCTGGTGGGCGCTGACGAGCCCCGCTATGCCCAAATCGCGCGCGAAATGCTGCAGCGCGGTGATTGGGTCACCCCGGTCCTTCACGGCCAGCCCTGGCTCGAAAAGCCGCCCCTTTTCTACTGGGGCGCCATGCTGGCATATAAGGCGACAGGTGGGGTGAGTGATTGGGCGGCGCGAGTGCCATCCGCGGTGCTTTGCTCGCTGATGATCTTCTTCATCTACGTCTGGGCACGCCATTTTCGCAGGGGGATGCAGCTCGATGCCTCTTTGATTACAGCCTCTTCAGCGATCCTGATTGGATTCGGGCGGAGCGCTTCCACCGACATGCCCCTGACCGCGACGTTCACCGCCGCAATGCTGTGCTGGTATGGTTGGTACTCCAACCAGAACCGGGGCTGGCTGCTGGGGTTCTACTTCTTTGCCGGACTCGGAACCCTGGCCAAGGGTCCAGTTGCCGTATTGCTGGCCGGGTTGATTATCGTCGTCTTTGCTGCGTTGCGGCATGATGGCCGTTTGATTCTCCGAACGCTTTGGCCGGCCGGAATTCTGCTGTATCTCGCGGTCACCTTGCCCTGGTTCATAGCGGTGCAGCGTGCCAATCCTGAGTTCTTCCGCGTCTTTTTCCTACAGCACAACGTGGAACGCTTTAGCACTAACCTCTATCACCACGCCCAGCCCTTTTGGTTTTACTTGCCGGTGGCGTTGCTGGCGTTGGTGCCTTGGACTGTCTTCGTCGTCGCGGCGCTCGTCGACGCTGTTCGTGACTGGCGTTTCTCGGTGCAGCAGCCGCCCGGAGAGGAAGATTTGCGGACCTATCTGGCGGTGTGGCTGCTGCTGCCGATAGCGTTTTTCTCGCTCTCGCAGTCAAAGTTGCCGGGATACATTCTCCCCGCAATTCCAGCCGGAACCATTCTGCTGGCCGATTTTATCCGCCGCCGCGAAGAGGAGGCCGTTAAGCCGAGTGAGTGGTTGGGACTGCTACATGCACTGCTCTCGGCAGCCATGTTGGTGGCAGCGCTGGTCGTGCCGTTCAAGGTGCTAAAGCTGGCTCTTCCGAGAAATGTGATCATGGTTGCGGCGGCGCTCGGCGTTACAGCCATTCTTGCTCTCTGGTTGAGTCTGCGCATGCAAGGCTACCGCGTGTTGCGGTTCATTACGTTGGTCCCGGTTGTCATCGCGTTTGCGCTGTTATTACGCGGGACGGCGCCGCTCGTCAACCTATTGCAATCGGCCCGCCCGGTGGAGGCAGCGATTCACCAGAGCGTGCTCGGACAAACCCCCATTGCGGTTTACGATGTGCCCCCCGCGGTGAGATACGGCCTGGCGTTCTACGGCAACCAGCCGATCGCAAGCTACGAACAGAATGAAATTCCCCCAGGCGATCATCTGGTGGTGGCTGCCAGTGGCGCCCAGAAGGAATTGGAGCATCGCCTGTCCGGCCGCAGTCTCACGGGTGTGGGCGGCTTTGCGCCGCAACACTTGGATTTTTATGTGGTGTTGGGAAAAGCGTCAGGACCGGCGAAGCCCTGAATCCGGCGGTTCCAGGATTGGTGTATCCGCTGGTACGGGTAGCGTGGACCTCCTCCTGATCTGAAGGTCCGCACTACCCAAGTTACAGCAACTCCGGTGCTGCTCTCGACGCCGCTGCTTTCATTACCGATGCGATCCAGGGCCGTGTGGCTCCTTAGATCGGCTTGGTGCGCTTTGATGCGGCGCAGCCTGGTGTTGCGCCGGCGGCTGGCTCATGTGCGGAGCGGGCTGCTGATGTGCCGGCGGCTGGCTTACGTGCGGAGCCGGCTGCTGATGCGCCGGCGGCTGGCCTACGTGCGGAGCCGGTTGCTGATGTGCCGGCGGCTGGCTCATGTGTGGAGCCGGCTGTCGATGCACCGGCGGCTGGCTTACGTGCGGAGCCGGTTGCTGATGCGCCAGCGGCTGGCCTACGTGCGGAGCCGGTTGCTGATGTGCCGGCGGCTGGCTCATGTGTGGAGCCGGCTGTCGATGCACCGGCGGCTGGCTTACGTGCGGAGCCGGTTGCTGATGCGCCAGCGGACGCGAAGCGTTGTTATTGTGAAGCTGTCCGCCCGCTGCGCCGGTACCATGAGGGGCCGGCTGGCTCCGGTTCGTGCGAGCCGGAGCGGTAGCGTTGTTTGGGCGCGGGACGTTGTTGGCATTGTTCGGGTGCGCTGCTCCACCCCTATTTGGATTGGGCGCGTTCGCACGCGCCGGCGGCCGCGGAACATTGTTGTTTACCGGCCGCGACGCCTTTGCGTTACCCGCATTGTTCGCTCGCGGAGCGTTTATCGCGGGATTGTTCGTCACTGGAGCATTACTCGCCCTGACCACGCCGGCACCGTGGAAGGCCGCTGGTTTAGCAGTTGCGGCCACTTGCGGCCGGCCGTGGTTCACCGACGCCCATTGGGCGCGGTCGGAGCGCGCCATCTGCTCATGCCGGGTCTGCACCTTCGTGGGAGCGATGTGGCGCCCGCGCATGGCGGCTTCCTGAGCGGCATTGGGGCGCGCGTTGATTCCCCCATTGCCACCGTTATAGGCGACGCGATTCACGGTGACATGGTTCACTACAGGTCTGCTGTAAACATTGTGAATGCTGCTTACATTCACGCGATTGACGTTCCGGTTGTAATAAAAATTACGACCGCGCCAGTAGCCGCCTTCATAGCCGTTGCCGTAGTAGCCGTAACCGTAATTGACCCCGCCATAGAAGCCTATTTGCGGACCCCAATATCCGGCATGCCAGAGGAAGGCCGAGCCGCCCCATCCCCAGTAGCCCGGCGTCCACAGAAAGCCGACCTGGGGGGCCAGCACCCACGTTCCGGGTACCCAGAAATAGCCTTCATCACCATACGCCCAGTAACCTGGAGTCCAAATGTAGCCCGGCCCCGGGCACCAAGGCTGCTCGTACACCGGCAGCGGAGGCGGCGCGATCGCCACCGAGATGAACACTGCGGCAAATGACGATACGGGGACCGCGACAATCAGGAAAGCCAACAGGAACAACCGACTGCAACGGAGGATACGCATATTTCCCTTTCTTATTGTTCGATTCCAGCGCCCGGCCAGTTGCGGGAGTCCACCGGCGAATTCCTTCGGACTTCGCCAGATGAGTCCAAATCTCTGGTTCTTCGTCTCTACAGATTGGAACCGAGCTGGCCGGGAATAGTTGCTAAAAAAGCGATGGCATCCACGCACAAATTTTCCGGCCAGCGGATTCCGCAGGCAACCCCGCTCGTCCGTTTAAGGTTTGCTTCAGACAGCAACCCGCACTAGACTGGCTCAGCGCCTCCGGACGATGTCTATGGCTGCTACCGTATTTCGCCGATCGCATCAACTGACGAACGTGGAGATCCTCGACCTCAGGCACTTCTCATCTGCCGACCTGCGTCCTCTGCTCGACCGAGAGGTCGAAGTCTGGGGCGGATTGCTCGCCTGGGACTATCGCGGTTCGGCGGACATGATCTTGCGTTACGTCGATGCCAAGATCCTGCCCGGTTATGCCGCGGTCGAGCGGGGAAGCATCGTAGGTTACTCGTTCTTCGTGTATGAAGGCAGCAAAGGCGTAGTGGGTGATTTGTTCGTCTCGCCGCGCCGCCCGGATGCCCGCGTCATCGAGCTTCAAATGGTGGAGCACGTGATCGAAACCCTGCAGCAGTCGCCGGGCATTCTGCGCGTGGAAGCCCAGTTGCTGACCCATCAGACGGGAGAACTCACCGCCAACTTTGTTTCTGCAGGATTTCAGCGCTACCGCAGACTATTCCTCGGCTTGCGATTGCGGGGCTCCGATGCTCCGCAGATTCCACCTGTCGGTATGCGGGAAGATATCCTGTTGCGCCGCTGGGCTGAGCAGGACTATCAGCCGGCAGCTGGCGTCATCACCGCCGCCTATCGTGCTCACATCGACTCCGAGATTAATGACCAGTACCGCACCAACGCCGGTTCCAACCGATTCCTGAACAACATTGTGCGATTTCCCGGCTGTGGCGTCTTCGACACGGACTCGTCGTTTGTCGCCATCCATCGGTCATCCAATGCTCTGATCGGAGTGATTCTTTGCTCACGGGTGAAAGATGATGTGGGGCACGTCACGCAGGTGTGTATGGTCCCGGAGTATCGCGGAAGGGGTCTTGGAGAAGACCTTATCGCCAGTACCTATCACTCGCTGCGTAACCGGAATTTCAGCCTGCTGTCACTGACCGTGACCGAGGCCAACCACCGCGCGGTAGATCTGTACAGGCGGTTGGGCTTCGTCGAGTTGCGCGTGTTTGACGCGTTTGTCTGGGAAGGATAGAAGGCAGGGGCTAGGGGTCAGGGACTAGCGGTTAGAGATTGGGATCAGTGATGCCAACGCCCTGAACTTCTTGCCTTAGATAGAAGCGATCAGCCCGTTGAGTATCCGTCCTAGCTCATCGGTGAAGGCGATGACATTCTCTTTCCTCTCTTGAGGAACATCCCCGAGTCTGTGCGCGATGAAGATCTGTGTCTGCACCTCGCAAAGTGAGCCATGCGCGTGACCCAGGGAGCCGGCTATATTCAGGCCCCGAACCCTAGCCCCTGACCGCTAGTGTTTGATCAGCCACATGGCCCAGGCCGCGACGATCACGCCCCCAACGAAAAGAGCAAAGCAGTAGGCGCCATAGCGGAACATGTCGCGCGGGGTCTTGCGTTGCGTGATGCCGAAGACCGTGGAGGCACAGAGCGCGAACAGCAGCGCGGCGTTGAAGTGAGAGAGCTCGAAGGTCATGGTTTCTTGCCGATCGCAATGTGGTGAGCGTCAACTGCGGCAATTACGTTGAGCAATCCTGCCACCACAATGTACTTGGTGCCGTAGTCAGCCACGGCGCGATGAATGTTGCCAATTCCCCAATCCATGCTTCGGGCGATGAAGTAGAGCGCTCCGGCGCCCAGGTCGCCGACAAACCCCAGCATGTCAAGCAGGTCGCCCGTGTTAAGCGAGTAAACCTTGCCCTGCATGCCAAGTCCCGCGAAGAACATCACAAGCACAGCTAACATCAGCAGCGCGCCACGAATCCAGCGGCGCTGAATGAAGTGTCCCAGGCCCGGGAAGAGCCATCCCGCGACCGGAGCGATGATCGCTATCGAATGGTCGCTCTTGGCAGCGGCTTTGTTAGGGCGCTGGGCCGCCGTAGCTGTATTTTGCGAATTCGCCATCAGACCAGCACCAACTCGTTCTGCACGCGTCCGGTAACTTCGCCCTTCCCGTTGCGGATCATCATATCGATTTCGCTGCGCACCCCGAACTCCGGCAGGTAGATTCCGGGCTCGATCGAAAAGCAAGTGTTGGGCAGGATCTCGCGATCGTCCTTGGTCTCGAGGTTGTCCAGGTTCGCGCCATTGGCGTGAATGTCGCGGCCGATCGAATGTCCTGTGCGATGGATAAAGTACTTCCCGTAGCCCTTGCCGGCGATATAGCTGCGGACCGCTTCGTCCACTTCCCATCCCTGGATCTTCTGGTTCGCCTCAAAAGCCTGTTTGACCTTGTTGATGCCGACGTTGCGAGCGTCACGCACGATCTCAAACACCTCGCGCTGCTTGTCGCTCGCACTGCCGACCACGCCCGTCCAGGTGATGTCGTAGTAGACTCCATCGGGACCGTTGGTCTTTGCCCAGAGGTCCAGCAGCACAAAGTCGCCCTCGCGAATCGGGGCCGACGTCGCTGCAGTAGGCTCGTAATGCGGGTCGCCGCTGTGCGCGTTGACGCCGACGATGGGCGGATCGTCGGTCGTCAAGTTCTCACGCTTGAAAGCTTCCATAACCCACTGCTGCATTTCAAACTCGTGAGTGCCGCCGTTACGTACGCGCCGTGCCATCTCCGGAAAAAAGGCGGACGTAATCTTGTCCACCGCGTCGCGGGCGATGAAGTGGGTCGCGATCTGCGCCTCGGTTAAGGTGGCTTCAAAGCGCGCCACCAGGTTCGCCGAGCTGACAATCTCCTTGCCGAAGCTGCGCACCAATTCCAGCATGCCGCCATCCACCAGCGAGATGTAGGGAATCTGGTTGTTTGGCGAGTATTGCATCACCACCGTACTGAAAGGTTTCAGCATCGACTCGAGGTTCTGCCACAGCTCCTGCCATGCCGAATACTCCAGCTTCTTCCCCGGCAGCGAGTCGAGATGATGGCTTTCGATGCGGTGCACCAGCTTTACCGGCTCCCCACTGGCAGGAACCACGTAAAACCAGCGGCGGGTGACCATCATTTTTTGCGGCAGGCCCAATATGCTGTAGGCGATCGCATCGCGGTGATGGTGATCGTAGAAGAGCCAGCAATCGTTGTGGCTGTCGCGCAGCGCAGCCTGAATATCGGAGAGATTCATGCGTGTTCTATTGTAAACGAGAGCAGCGTTGCATGGCTGTGGTGAGAATTCAAATCCTTCCCCCTTACTCTGATTTCGCCTGGTTCTTGGCTAGCATTCGCGCTCGGGTGGCGGTTGGCAGGGTCTCGCAGGCGGTTCGCAACACCAACCGCGGCGTTCGATCGCGGATCGTCATCAGGTATTCGACAGTCTGTTCTGGATTCGCCTTAGCCGCTTCGCGTAGGAGCCAGCCCAGGCCCTTCTGCACCATGTCGTCGTCGCTCGTCAGCAGCATCTCCGTGATGCGCTGGATATTGCCGAAGTTCTTGTGCTGCCGGGTGCTGTGGATAAGGCCCACAGCAGCGGCCCGCTGATGCCATGGTTTGCGCGATTTCTTCCTGGCCCAGCGAGGTGGTTGCGACAAGTATGCAGCGTCTGCGGCGATCATGGGGCCGATGAGGTAGTGTACCAGCGCGTCGTGATCGGCCCATGTGCTGATGCGATCCAGCCAGCTCTCGAACAGCTTGAACTCCGCCTTGCCGAACTCCCGCACGATCCCCTGAAGCATCATGACGGCGAAGATTTTCTCTTCCAGAGCCTCGCCGCGAAAGAGTTGATCGGCAACTTGCAGCAGGAACGGCAGGCCGTTCTCCGCGATGATCGTCCGGCGAAATCGCACCGCGACTTTGCGAAGTTCCCCGGTGTACCAGCCGCGCGACTGAACCTCATGCTTGAAGAAGCGTTGAACTTCAACAGTGTGAGGCGCTGAGCCGCCGTTCTTAAGAACCGTGCGGATATGCTTGGCGATATAGGCTGGAGTCTTTTTCATGGCAGATCGTCACGATTAGTTAAGACGAATGTACAACCGATCCGAAGCAATGATATCCGCGCCAGGCTGAGCCCAACCGATCAACCGGCCGCTGCATGCCCGGTCTCGCCCGCTTCTTTCGGCAGCACGAACTTGTCATAGATCCACAGCAGAATTGCGGTGAGAATGCCGACCCCTGTGATCACCCACCACATCATTGCGGGCTGGTGCTTCACCTCGCCGAAATAGTGGATGAGAAATCCCCCGAACTTTCCGCCTAGGAGTGACCCGATGCCCAACGGCAGGAAGGCAAATCCCATGTAGGTCCCCTGTTGTCCGGAAGGCGCAAGCCGGGAAATGTACTCGTAGTAGCGAGGTGATTGAAAAAGTTCGCCGAGCGCAACGGCGATCAGGGTAAGGACCACACCGGTTACGGTTGGCCTGAAGATGAGGATGATCCATGCCAAGGCGATAACCAGTGTGCCAATTATGATGGCGCTGAAGGCGCGCATCTTCTGGGTGAGAATACTAATCGCCAGCGTAAGTGCGATCACTACCAAAGGACCCGTCACCAGCAGAAGCTCGGTGTCGGTGCGGGGATTGATGTAATCGTGAACGTAAATGGGCAGGGTGATGAACTCCTGCCAATAGACAATCCAGTACCCGGTAAAGATCAACAGGAACAGCATGAAGCGCGGGTTGGTAATGACGGTCCAGAAGTTTCTGGCGGATTGGGAGAGACTAGTGGTTTGAACTTCCTCGGTGCGGCGCGGTTCCCGAAAGAACAGCAGCACCGCAAGGAACATCAGGAACACGCTTAGCGCAGCCACGCGAAACACGTTTTCGACGCGCATTCGCTGATGCACGTACGACGCAACATACGGGCCGGCCGCGCCACCGATGTTTACCAGCGTGTAGTAGATGGAGTAGCCAATGGAGCGGACGTTTTCCTGGGAGGCGCGCGCTGTGGTGCCAACCACGCTGGGTTTCACCAACGCAATTCCCAGCGCCGGCAGCGCCAGCACAAAGGCCACCAGAACAATCAAGGGCACATTGTCGCGAACCGGAGCGAGCCAGGGCGCTCCCAGTGATCCCAACAGAAAGTAGGCGCAGCTCAGGATCAGATAAGCTAGCGAAAGCGCACGGCGGAAGCCCATCCGGTCGGCGACTGTTCCGCCGAATACCGCCAGAAACCACACCAGACCGCCAAAGAATCCGGTGAGGGTGCCCGCCTGTTCTGTGGGGAATTTTAGGACTTCATGGAGATAGCGCGCCAGCGAAGCGAACGCCGCGTAATAGGAAAGTCGCTCGAACAACTCGCTGATGTTGGCGACCCAGAAAGGACGCTCGAAGCCCACGCGAATGTCGCGCCAACGTTGCGCAAAGCTCAAAATATTCTCCTCGACGGGAACTTAGCTCCAGACGGCCTGCAACCTTGCCTCGACCTGTGCAGCGGCGAGCCCGCGCACGCGAATGACTTTGTTTCGGCTGCTTTCCCCGGCGGCTATCGTAACCGACGAACGGGGCACATTCAAAACTTCGGCCAGAAATTCAATACAAGCCTGGTTGGCGCGGCCTTCCACTGGGGGCGCAGTCAAGGCCAGCTTCAGCGCGTCGCCAACCTCGCCGGTAACGGCGTTTTTCTTCGCTCGGGGATGCACCTTCACCTGAAAGGTTGCGCCCGATGGCGTGTCGCGGATGGGAATCATGGTTGTGGGCGCTCCCCAAAGATCGCGGTGCCGATGCGCACGCAAGTCGAGCCCTCCTCGATGGCCACTTCGAAGTCATGAGACATGCCCATCGAGAGCTGGTCGAGACTGACGGCCGGAAAATTGCACGTCGCCAAGCGGTCGCGCAATTCGTGCAGCTGACGAAAGTAGGGCCGAGCGCCTTCGGGATCTTCGCTGAACGGCGGCACGGTCATCAGTCCGCGTAAGCGCAGGTGCGTCCAGGTGAGAGCGCCGGCGAGTACACGTTCGAGTTCAGGAGAATCAGGTGCGATGCCACTCTTGGCGTCTTCGCCTCCGACATTGATCTCGATGAGCACGTCGAGTTTTTTGCCGAGTTCTCCGGCAGCCGTGTTCAGGCGTTCGGCTAGCTTCGCAGAATCGAGTGAATCAATCGCGTGGAAGATTTCCGCCGCTTTAGCGGCTTTGTTGGATTGCAGGTGGCCGATCATGTGGAAGTCCGCGCCATGCAACCTCGCAAGAGCGCCCACTTTCTCGGAGAATTCCTGCACGCGGTTTTCGCCGAACAGGCGCTGCCCGGCTTCGTATGCTTCGATGAGCTTGGGGGCGGGCTGGGTTTTGGTGACAGCCATCAAGGCAACGTCGTCAGCATTCCGTCCCGCACGCTGAGTGGTGCGCGCAATGCGCTCGTGGACGGCAGAGAGGTTATCGGCGATGCTCATAGATTCCCGCCAATTTGAACGAAAGCAGGTCCCTCGACTTCTCGCTACGCTCGTCGCTTGATTTCATAACAACGACGGCTCGCAACCGTGCCGAGTAAACTTGTTCTCGCAAAAGGCCAAGACTCGGACGAAAGGAGCCGTCATGAAGATTATAGGCTGTGATTTCCATCCGAGTTTCCAACAAATTGCCATGGTCGACACGGAAACAGGCGAGTACACGGAACGGAAGCTGACCGCGGCCGAGGCGCGACCGTTCTACGCTGGGCTGCAAGGCCCGGTGATCGTGGGCATGGAGGCTTGCGGCAACACCTTGTGGTTTGAGCGCTTGCTGGCCGAGCTGGGCCACGAGTTGCGCCTGGGCGACGCCGCCCAGATCCGGGCCCGGGAAGTGCGCAAGCAAAAGACCGACCGGCGCGATGCCGCTCTGCTGTTGCGGCTGTTGCTGGAAGGCCAGTTTCCCGAGCTGTGGGTGCCGAGCCTGGAGCAGCGCGACCTGCGGCAACTGCTGTTGCATCGCCACAAATTGGTGGCCATGCGGCGACAGGTGAAAAACCAGTTGCAGCATCTGGCGCTGAATCAGGGAGTGCAGCAAAAGCGCAAGCTGTGGAGCGCGGCGGGACGCCAGTTGCTGGAAGCCCTGCCGCTGAGCGGGTGGACGGCAAAGCGACGCGACGATTCGCTGCAGTTGCTGGATGAGTTGGATCGCCGCATCGCCGAGTTGGACCTCGCCGCTCAGCAGGAGGCGAAGAAGAATTCCGTGGCGCGGCTGTTGCAGACCCATCCCGGAGTCGGTCCCATTACCAGCCTGGCCTTCGCGCTGACGCTGGGCCGGATCGAGCGCTTCGCCCACAGCCGCCAGGTGGTCAGCTATCTGGGGCTGAATCCGGCCGAGCATTCCAGTGGCGGGCGGCAGCGGTTGGGCCGCATCAGCAAGCAAGGCAATCCCCTGGTACGCAGTTTGTTGGTGGAAGCGGGACAGAGCGCGGCGCGCCTGGTCCCAGAATTGAAGCGCGCTTATCAGCGGCTGAAGCACCGCAAGCATTCGGCCGTGGCCAAGGTCATGGTGGCGCGCAAATTGGCGGTGCGGTTGTACTGGATGTGGCGCAGCCAACAACCCTACGCCGCCGCTCGCACGCAGGGCAGCCCGAGTCATCCTGTGGTGTCGGAATAAGACCGGTCACTTGAGTGGGCCCCCTGCCTCCCAGAAGGGTCTGGGAGTTCGAAGACAAGAATCATGGTTGGTGAAACAAACCGAATAGATGGTTGGTGGAGCAACAGGCTCCATCGATGATTCCCGAAGCGCGCGAGTCTTGGTCCTATGCAGAGATGGTGTTTTCCACTAGAGCGAAATGGCGCTACTTTAAAACCGTGGGCGTCGCCGCTTTCGTGCGCCCTTGACACCGCCGTCGTTGTTATAGACGGGATGACAATCGTTGGGGGAAGCGACCGCGATCAAACCTAGCATATGTTGCGTTCACAAAGCTGTGGCCGCCAGCTCGGCGGCCACGGTGAAGCCGAGAAATCGCTGGCCTCACATAATCGCGGTCGGCGGTGCCGGTTCATCCGGTCGGCCCGCATTGGCCAGCGGCACGCGAATCATCACGATTGCCAGAATCACCAGCACGATGAATCCGGAAATCACATTCGGATGCTGGAAAATCACCGGCAGCGGCCATTGCTTGTACTTGAAAATCGCGATGACAATCCCCATCAGGGCCTCGCCCGCAATGAATCCTGAGGCGGTCAGCACTCCGGCATTCTCCACGCGGGCCTTCTGCGCGTCGTTAAAGTTCTTGCTGTCGCGCATCTTGTCGGTGATCCAGCGAATCATGCCGCCCAGGAAGATGGCGAATGTGGTCTCCAGCGGCAGATACATGCCAACGGCAAACAGCATCGGACTTTTGACCTCAATCATGATCAAGCGCAAATCCCATCAGGATGCCGACGACGATCAGCGGCCAGGCCATCTCGCCGCCGACGATCCCGCGCGAGAGCATGGCCATCAGACCGGCTTGCGGCGCGGGAAGTTGACGGTCCCCGAAACCGATGCCGCCACTGTTGATATTGGCCTGATTCAGTAGCAACAGCACCGGAAGCAGCGCGAAGCTGGCGACGGTCACGCCCATGAAATCGCCAATCTGCATCTTTGCGGGAGTGCCGCCGAGGATGTGTCCCACCTTCAGGTCCTGTAGCATCTCGCCAGCGACCGCGGAGGAGATGCAGACCACGGCCGCCACGCCAAGCACGGCGGCAACGCCGTGAATTCCGGAGACGCCCATCAGCACCATCAGGAGCGCCGCGATCACCAGGGCCGCCAGGGTTAGTCCGGAGATGGGATTGTTCGACGAGCCGATCAGCCCACCAGGTTGCCTGACACAGCGGCGAAGAAGAAGCCGACGATGATCATCACGATTGCCGCGACCATGCCGGGACCCCACGAAGCTGCGTAGCTCTTGTACAGGAAGACCATGCTGATCGAGAACAATCAGCAATCCGCTGAATACAAATTTGGCGTTCAGGTCGCGTTCTGTGCGGGCGGTGCCGGCATGGGCCGCAGCGGACTTCTTCAAATCGGAGACCGCGCGCGCCATGCCCGAGCCCAGGCTCTTGCGCATACGGAACAGCGTAAAAGCAGGCGCCCACCAGCATGCCTCCGACGGCGATGGGGCGAACGATGAAGCTCCACACCGCCCCAGCCTGTCCGGTCCAGAATGCAGTATCCGGAAACGTGGTGCCCGCGGGTGCGAACTGCGCAACCAAGGTCGGACCGCCGAGGAACAGGATCAGCGGAACCAGCAGGCCCCAGGCGATCACGCCGCCGGCGAAGTTCAGCGAAGCCAGACGCGGTCCAATGATGTAGCCGACGCCCAGGTACGCCGGGCTGATGGCGGGCGCGGACACGGTGGTCACCGCCCCGGCGGGCAGCTTCGCCGCCGTGGCGCTGCGGCCCATGCGGACAAAGCTGGTTCCGAGGTTGCCGACGTTCACGATGAAGTCCCGGCTGGCGCTAAACAGGCTGAACTGGCCGAGCAAGTAAACGATGCCGCCGAAACCCATGTTGCCAAACAGAATCTTGGCGGCGCGGCTGCCCTGTTGTCCGGCAAGGTGGATCTGCGAGGCGGCTACTGATTCCGGGAAAGGAAGCTCGGGATCTTCCACCATCACGCGACGCAGCAAGGGTCACGAAAAGAATGCCGAGACCGCCGCCCACCAGCATCAGGATGGACGATTTCCAGTAGGCATGCTCGAAGTCGAAGACCGGCCAGGCGCCGGAGATGACGAACGCGGGAATGGTGAAGATCGCGCCTGCCGCCACCGATTCGCCGATCGAGCCCACGGTTCGCGCAATGTTCTCCTCCAGGATGGAGCCTTTCATCAGACGTAGAACCGCCATGCCGATGACGGCAGCGGGATACGTGGCGGCGATGGTCATGCCGGCACGCAGGCCGAGATACGCATTGGCGGCGCCCAGAACCACGGTCAGCACCAAGCCGATGAGCACGGCCCGAAGGGTAAACTCCGGCATGGTGGTGTTGTCTGGAACGTAAGAACGAAACTTCTTCTCCGGTGTGCTGATGGTAGTACTCATGTAAGAGACCTCGCACGGCGCAGCAAAAGGGCGACGGCGCAAGTTAGCATGTCAGTGGCACTTGTTACAAGTGCAGGCGGGCGGTCGCGACAACTAAGGCAAATGGCGATCGATGAAATCTCGGTGAAATCCCTTTGTGGAACCCTCTCCGGCATTGCGCGTTTTGCATCGAAGCTCATATACTGTGGGGTCACGGTGCTTCGGGACCGGATCAGGGTCCCCGACGGGGTTTAGCTCGTTGGGGTGATCGGACGGGCGTCAACCATCGCTCCTCTGGCACCCGGAGGCACCGGCGACGGGACCCCGATGTGCGCCCTATTGGCGCGTGATCGGATGGTTGGAGGGTCGTCTTCAGCAGTCGTGAGACGCTAGAGCGAGACCGGCGAAGCCAGCGCGCCCAGCAACGTGCGGTAGTTTTCGCGCCCTTGCAAGCGATTCTGCGCAACGTTTTTTCCGTCCTGTTCCCTTCCGATTGCAGGCTGTGCGACACCCCACTCAATGACATTTCCCGGATTCCTGTCTGCTCGGAATGTCTTGCCGCCATTGCGCCGGTACGGGAGCCGCAATGCGTGGTTTGCGGCGACCGCCTGTTCAGCGCGCATTTGCTGATGGGGGACGGCCACTGCCAGAACTGCCGGGATTGTGAACCGGAGTTCGCGCGTGCCGTCTCCTTCGGCGAATACGAAGGCGGCCTTCGCCGTCTGGTGCATCTACTCAAATACGAGAGCGTTGTTCCGGTCGCGCCGGTGCTGGGTCGAATGCTGGCCAGCGCCATCGCGGAACTCCTTCCCGGTTGCGGCGATACGCCTCCGCTGATTGTCCCGGTTCCGCTGCACAAGAGCAAACACAGTGAGCGTGGGTTCAACCAGGCCGAGCTGATCGCTCGTGCCGCGGTAAAGCGCTTACCGCAACCGATTGAGTTAGCGACGGGAGTATTGGTTCGTCAGCGTGCGACCATTTCGCAAGTCGGACTCAGCCGCGAACAGCGTATCGCCAACATGAGCGATGCATTTCGCGTTCGAGACTGTCGCCATGTGCAGGGCCGCACCGTGATCCTAGTGGACGACGTCATGACCACCGGAACCACACTTTCGGAGTGCGCCCGCGTGCTGAAGAAGGCTGGCGCTGAACGAGTTTGGGCGGCGACCGTGGCCCGTGCTTTTCAGGCTGCGGCCCCACGGAAAGCTGCCAATCATGGGGATGAGGAGGAAATCGAAGCGTTGGCAGTCACGGCTTCGGTATAACCGGGTATGTCCATGTCGGCCCAGAGCGCTGCGTCTCGATACGGCAAGTCGCTTGCCGGATGCATGCATCACGCCCGTGTCGCCGGTGATGAGCCGCCGCAGTGGACGGCGATGCACGCGCCCGTGCTGGTGCTCAATGCCTCCTACGAGCCTATCAATGTTTGTGCCGCCCGCCGCGCTGTCGTTCTAGTGCTGAAGGGTGTTGCCATGATGGAAGAGGCCAATGGACATTATCTGCACGCCGCCCGCATCGCCATGCACGTGCCGTCGGTCATCCGTCTGCTGGAATACCGGCGCATTCCACATCAGACCCGCGCCCTGTCGCGCAAGAACATTTTGCTACGCGACCGCAACACCTGCCAATATTGCGGGAAGATACTGGCTGCCGGCGAGTTGACCCTGGATCACGTCATCCCGCGTTCGCGGGGTGGGGCTTCGACTTGGGAAAACCTCGTGGCCTGCTGCCACTCCTGTAATCGCCGCAAGGGCAATCTGCTACCTCACGAAGCCACCATGAAACTCATGCGCGAGCCGCGCGCTTTCAACCTGCACACCAGCCGCCACATCATGCGCATGATGGGGCGATCCGACTCCAAGTGGCGCAAGTACCTCTTCTACTGAACCCGGCGGCCGGATTGGATTGGTCTAGCGCCTTTGCCGAAAAGCGAAGAACGGAACCCGGCCTACCGCTTCGGAGGTGTCGGCGTCTTGCTCGGCTGCTGGGTCCCCGACTGCGGCTGCTCCTTCGAGATTTCCTGGCCCTGGTAGATGATCTTCGACTTGGCGCCGTACTGCTTGTAGTTCTTGTACCTCACGATGTAGCGCATCTTAACGTCATCGCCCGAGAAATGTAACGTGTCCTCAGCATAGGTGTAAGTAGGAAACCAATACTTGCCATCAATTTGCTCACGCCAGGTGGTGTACTTGGGAGACAGATTTTCCTTCTCGGGATGCTTCAAGTTATGCACCTGGGGTACCGTCTCTCCGTAAGTCTTGACGATCTGGTAGTCGTGATCGTCCACCCAGATGCGGCCCTGGAAATAGCGTTCGCCCTTCTCAATCTCCTTGGGAGCGATGTCGAACACGTAGGTGCCCAGCTCGTCCTCGCGTTGCTTGCCGACATAGAGAATCTGATACTTGCCAATGTCATCACTGGTGAGAACAAAGGGCAGCCGATTGCGGATGTCATCGAAGTCAGACTGGGTCATAGTGACGCGCTCCAGACTGGATTGCGGGGCAAACGTCACCTGCTCGATGCGATGACCCTTATCGTCAAACAGCACGTCTGCCACCTGGTGGTATTCACCGTCCACTGTGTCGCCATCCACCGTTTCGACCTTCACATCTTGTGTATAGGTGTATTGATCGCGCGCAATCTTGAACTGCTTTTCCTTGGCGGCAAAGCGCTGAATGATCTCATCTACCGTGATGCCTTGCGGTTGCGAGGGGTCGAGCGGACCCTCGCCACGGTCGTTGGCCCGTGCGGGAAGCGCCAGGCACAACGTAAGCAGCAACAGCGAGAGCGTCAGAAATCGAGAGTGGGCTTGGTGGGACTTCATTAGGAATGATCCTTCAGGCTATTGTATTCGATTCGAGGGCAGGATCGAGATCCGCGGCACCGGTCCCTTCAGGTGGTAGCCCGGCTGGCACAGCCGTGGGCCGCGATCTACTTTCAGGTCACGTGTCACAGCCTTTGGTGATGTTCAATTTCGGGTTACAGCGGTCCTGCATTTAACATGGTTGTAAAGTGCGCAAACCAGATCCAAATCAACGCATTGGCGTCATCAACGCACTTCGGGCTTTTGCTGCGATTGCCGTCGCCTGGGGACACTTTGTCGCCGGCCAGGGAAAATACCTCGCCTTGTCGGGAAAATATGGCTACCTGGGTGTGGACATTTTCTTCGTCATCTCCGGCTTCGTGATCCCCTGGAGCCTGCATCGGGCCCACTATGGGCTGCGCGATTATCCCCGGTTTCTGCTGAAGCGCAACCTGCGCCTGTATCCGCCCTATGTGGCATCCATCGCGGTAACCATTCTGGCGATCAACTTCGTACTAGTGCCTGTCTTGCACGTACCACGGGTAATGGTCACCGGGCGCGATTTGTTGCTCCACTCCGCTTACCTCAACGACCTGGTTGGCGTGCGCTGGATCAATGTCGCCTATTGGACCCTGGCCATCGAATTTCAGTGGTATTTGTTGGTTGGGTTGATGCTTCCGCTGTTCGCAAACAGCCGCCGGCTGGTGCGCCTTGCAGGCATAGTAGCGATGACGATCGCATATTTCGCCTTCCCCTACAGCCGGCTGGTCTCTCATCACCTTCCCGTCTTCCTGATCGGTGTTTTCGTCTTTCAATACCGTGCGCGCCTGATCGGGCTACGCGAAATGCTCGGGCTGACCTTGGTGATGGTTCTCGCCATGCTCGGACCGCTTGGCTGGATCGTGGCGGCAGTGTCGGTTTCGACCGGACTCCTGATTGCGTTTTCCGCCTTCCACAACCGTGCACTGGACCGTGTCGGGGACGTGAGCTACTCGTTGTACCTGTTGCACCTGCCTATCGGTGTTGGCGTGATTGGCTGCCTCTCGCACTGGTTGCCGTACTCCGGCAGCTACATCGGTGTGCTGGATGTTATCGGCTTGGCCGCCTCCGGTGGGGTGGCGTGGATCATGTACCAGATCATCGAAAAGCCTTCGCAGGACATGTCGTCGGCGATACGCTTCGCCCACCGTGGAATTGAACGGGCTACTAGCCCGGCCATAGCCACAGCGCCTGCCGAGTGACGTGTTGGGAGTGCGGAGCTGAAGGGCCAGTCCGCCACCCCGCTCACACACTGGAGTGAAATTGTTCTAGACTATGCAGTTTTGCTGCATTCTCAATCGTTGTCATTTTTCCGACTTCTACGCACGCCCGGAGGCTTCATGCTACGCCGTATTCTCATTCTTATTTTCTGCTGCTCGCTGTGCGGCTTTGCACAGAGCAAGCACCCCTTCACCTTCGAAGACATGATGCAGCTCAAGCGCATCGGCGAGCCCATTGTCTCGCCAGACAGTAAGTGGGTGGCGTTCACCGCCGTGGATGTGAACCTCGAGGAAAATACGCGCAAGCCGCATCTGTGGATCGTTCCCCTCAGCGGTGGCGAAGCGCGCCGCCTGACACCCGTCCCTGGCGCCGGAGAAGATCGCGTTCGTTTCTCGCCGGATGGCAAGCGCGTCTTGTTCGAGTCCTCTCGCGATGCCTCGCAGATCTGGGTGCAGGACTTCGACACTTCCAGCGGAACGCATATCGGCGAACCCCGTAAGGTGACGAACATCTCGACCGGGGCTTCGGGAGGGCTGTGGTCGCCCGACGGCAAAAATATCCTGTTCGTTTCATCGGTGTATCCCAACTGCAAAGATGACGGCTGCAATGAGCAGCGCGACGAAGAACAAGCCAGGTCGAAGGTGAAGGCGAAGATCTTTACGCAGCTCATGTTTCGCCACTGGAACCACTACTTCGATGGCAAGCACAGCCATCTGTTCCTGGTCTCACCCGATGGAGGCGTGGCGCGCGACTTAACGCCCGGCGCTCACGAAGTGCCGCCGTTCAGCCTCGGCGGGCAGGACCAATATCAATTTTCGCCGGATGGGCAGGAAGTCGCCTTCACCAGCAACATCGACGAAGTGCAAGCGACCAGCACAAACAGCGATATCTTCCTGGTGCCCACCGCGGGCGGAACGCCGAAGAAGATCACAACCAACCCCGGCAGCGATGGAACGCCAATGTATTCGCCGGATGGTAAGTACATCGCCTATCGCTCGCAATTGCGCGGTGGCTACGAAAGCGACCGCTTCCGCCTCATGCTGTATGAACGCGCGACGGGTAAGATCACCGATCTGACGCCGAACTTCGACCGCTGGGTCGATGCGATGGCATGGTCGCCGGACTCGAAGAGCATCTACTTCACCGCGGAGAACAAAGGCGAAAACCCGATCTACAGGATCAATGTGACAGCGGCCAAATGGTGGCCGCAGGAGCTGGTTGCGGGCTTCAATGACAGTCCGACACCTACTCCCGACGGCAAGATACTGGTATTCGACCGCATGTCGGTGGCTGCGCCGAACGAAATTTATAGCGCGCCGCTGCTAGTTCCCGCAGTGCCGAATGGCGGTGCCTCCGAACGCGTACAGCATTCCGGATTGCCTGCTGTCGAAAGCGCAGCCGGTAACGAACCTCAACGGCCCGGTGCTCTCGCAGGTTGAGATGCAGCCACTGGAGAATTTCTGGTTTACCGGCGCGGCGAAGGAGAAAGTCGCAGGGCTTCGTGGTGAAGCCGCCGAACTTCGACGCCAGCAAGAAGTATCCGGTGAAGTTTCTCATTCACGGCGGTCCGCAGGGCGCGTGGGGCGACGACTGGTCGTATCGGTGGAATCCCGAGCTATTCGCCGCTAACGGTTACGTGGTCGATCATGGTGAACTTCCACGGCTCGACCGGTTACGGGCAGAAGTTCATCGATGCCATCAACGGCGATTGGGGCGGCGCTCCGTTCCACGACCTGATGCTGGGCCTCGACTATGCGGAGAAGACCTATCCATTCGTTGACAAAGACCGCGAGTGCGCTCTGGGCGCCAGTTACGGCGGTTACATGATCGATTGGCTGGAGGGCCACACCGCCCGCTTCAAGTGCCTGGTGTCGCACGATGGCATGTTCAACAGCGAATCAGCCTACGGCACGACCGAGGAGCTGTGGTTCAACGAGTGGGAATTCAAGGGCACTCCATGGACGAACCGCGAGATATATCGCAAGTGGTCGCCGCACCTGTCGGCAACAAACTTCAAGACGCCGATCCTGGTGGTGCATGGACAGCTCGATTACCGGCTCGACGTCTCGGAAGGCTTCCAGTTGTTCACTACGGTGCAGCGGCTGAAGATTCCGTCGAAGATGCTCTACTTCCCCGACGAAGGCCACTGGGTGCTGAAGCCGCAGAACAGCCGCCTGTGGTATCAGACGGTAAACGATTGGGTGGACGAGTGGACGAAGCCGGGAAAGTCGACAAAGTAAATTTGTCATGTCGAGCGAGGTCGCTGCGGTGACCGAGTCGAGGGACTTGCTGTCAAGCCAGCGACAAGCGGCTTCCTCCGCTCACGGCTGAAGCCGCTCGGTCGGAATGACACTGCGCCATTCAGGCGCGGCGCTTGAAGTACTGCACCGCGCGCTGGTGCGCTTCGGCCTTGTCACGGCTCTTGAACGTGCCGAGGTTTCGGCGCTTTCCTGTGTTGGGATTTTTCTTGCGTGAATAGAGCCGGTATTCTCCGGATTTGAGTTTGCGAATCATCGTTGTTCATCTCCCGATGAATAAATGGATGAACGATGCGCAGTGCTGGTGGCCAAAGCTCAGCGCTGCGCCGCCGCTGTTGCTTTCCGGGCCTCGACTCGGCTGCTGTGCTCAGCCGCCGACAAATATGCGCCGCCCAGCAACAGCATCCCGCTCCAGAACGACCAGAACATCAGGGTCACGGAAACCGAGAATGGCCCATACACTTCCTGAAAATTCAGCCGAGGCAGCAGCAGAATGTAGATGTACTTCGCCGCTTCCGACACCAAGCCGGTGATGATCGCCGCTGGCAGCACCGCGCGTGCTGGGACCTTGCCGTGCGGTAGCACCCAGTAGATCAGGAAGTAGATGCCAATCGTAGCCAGAATCGCCGAAGCCTTCATCACGATGAATCCCAGCCCTGCGAAGACGAAGTTCTGGCCGCCGATCACTAACCCCAGCATCTTCAGGTTTTGCGCAGTCAGGGCAATCGAGAGCATCGCCAGGCAGCCACACGCCAAGCCCAGCCCTAGCGAGACCACCAGGTTCATAAGGTAAGACCGGTTCTTCTTGAACCCCCAAATTTTGTTGAGCGCTACTTCCAGCGGAAGAAAAATTCCGGTCGAGGTGATCAGCAACATCACGAACGACAGCACCTGGCCCCGTCCTCTCACGCTGGCCAGAAACTGCACGTTACGGATAACGAAATCCTTATTGCTTGGCAGATAGTCGCGCAACAGCTCCAGCACCACGTTGTACATGGCCTGGGAATGGATGACGCGGCGGATAAGGGTCAGCAACAGGACGATAAACGGAAAGAACGAGAGGATCGCATTGGCCGCCACCGAGAAGGCGTAGGTATGCACCTCGGTTTGCGTCAGGTAGCGGAGCGTGGACCAGCCATGGCGGCTCAAGCGATGCCACAGGCCGTAGGTCTCTGGCAGGTACTGAAATAGCTCCTGCCGATTGTCCTCCTCCTGCAGGCGCTTGGCGGCTGTTCCGGCAAGCAGCAGATTGTTTTCTAACTCCCTTGTTGTGTTAGAGTTAATAGCGTTTGTCTTAGCTGTGGTTGAACATGGCGAAGTTGTGTCCGTCGGGGGCCCTTTGACATCTCGGTGGGTTGTTTCAGAGTCGCCACTCATCGAACCTTAATCCTAACAGAGGACGATCCTGGAGAACTCGTACACCGCAGATGATTCGGTGCCGACGACATTTTCCAAGCTTCACAAGGTCTGCGCGGGTTTGCCCTCGGATCAGGTCAGCGAACGGCTGCATTGACGGCAGCTCGTTGAACTGTTGCTGAGACATACGGGATTTGTCGCGTGCTGCCCGAATTGAAAGACCAAGTGGCAAGGCTCTTCTGAGCGCACAGTTCATGAAAGCATGGAATCTCTACCAGTGGGTGATGCGGAAATGCTTCTGCTGCTGAGGACGACCGCACCGGGGGTACCCGGCTCTGACTTGCTTGTAGATCGGGATGCCGCGTCCGGCACCAACAGCCACCAGAACAGGCACTCACCTAAACTAAGACGCAAGGAAAAGCGCTGGAGCTTCTCACTCCAGCAAGGCAGCATATATTTGATTACAAACTAGCGCTTGGTGCCGGGAGGGGGACTTGAACCCCCACAACCCTTTCGGGTCTGCGGATTTTAAGTCCGCTGCGTCTGCCAGTTTCGCCATCCCGGCCAGAAAAGAATCCAGCCATCCGAGGCGCGCGACTACTTTTGAGCCTACAGCAGGCTAGGGAAACCGACAACCGGCTCAGGGGAACTGACGTGGCGTCTAACCCGGGTGGGATTGCCGGACGGTGATGACATTTTCAGCGTTGCTGCGGGCACCGCGTTTTGCCAAGTACATAGCCTGGTCAGCGGCGGCGTGTAATTCGTCGGGGGTGTGCCCATGATCGGGATAAAGGGCCAGGCCAACGCTCATGCCAGTTTGAATAAAATGTCCTTCCACCTTTAACGGAACCGCCAGTGCCGACTCCAGGGCTGACATCAGAATGTCGGCGCCATGTTGATCGGACACGTTGCTGACCACGGTAAACTCATCGCCTCCCGAACGAGCGAGGGTGTCGGAGGTGCGCATCCGGCTGGACAGCCGCAATACTACCTGCTGTAAGGCCAAATCTCCGATTCGGTGCCCGAAGGTGTCGTTCACTTGTTTGAAGCGGTCGAGGTCAATCAAGAGCACGGCCAGTTTGTGGCTGGCTCGTGCCGCGTGCGCCACGGCCCGTTCCAATCGATCTTCGAGCAGTCGCCGGTTAGGCAGCCCGGTCAACGCGTCGTGATACGCCAGATATTCATTGGCGCGAATCTGGTCCTCCAGAAGCGTGAGAATCATGCCAACGGCCACGAAGTACTTGGGAATGTTCCAGGTCTCGGATTCAACCAGGGTCGATGGAGAGTAGAGTTGCAAAAACATTGAGACTGGAAAGACTGCGCCCCAGGCGATGAAGCCGAAAATCGTAGTCAGCACGCCTGCCGTAGCCCGCCGGAAATGGCGCCAGTACTGAACCGCAACAACGAAGTTGAGGCCCGCCAGGATGACGTTCACCCCCAGGTCGGCATGGTCGCCGGCAATCATCCAGACCAATATGGAGGAGAACACCACAGACCCAAACAGCAAACCGAACAGATAAGAAGGCGTGTCGCGATACCAGTTCCAACCCAACAGTGAGGTAGCGGCGAGGGCCACTACCACCACCCCATAGTAGAAGCTGTGCGCCGTCAGCCCCCAGACCGCCGCGGTTGTGTAAGCCAGTGCCGGTAGACCGAGGATCGTTCCCAGCAGGAGTCGACGGCGACGGTTACTCGCCTGGTCCAACATGGAGATCAGGAAAGAAATGGTCGCCAGTTCCAGAGCTCCCACGCTAACCGCGGATGCTACATGGTCCCAAGGACTGTGTCCCACGTCCACAAACTGGGCGCTGAAGTGTATCAGTACCAGAATCCAGCCGGTCAGCCATAGCTGTTGGGGCTCGGCCGCACCCTGACGCAAAATAGCCCGGAAAACCACGACCAGAATGGCAAGCGCAATTAAATTGGGCAGAATGTTGAAGTTCATTATGCAGTCTTGGCGATAAGCGATGCCTTGGAAGAGTATGACAGCGATTTGCTGGAATTCTAAGGAAAATCGGGAAAGAGCCCCAAAATTTGCGCAGCAAGTCAAACGTTATGGGCGCCTTGAGCTAGTCCGGTGATCCTGGCAGAAGGGCGCCGGTCAGACTAAATCCGAACCGCATCCTCCAACCTTATTACCGCACCTTAACGTCGGGCACGACTGACATACCGGGACGCAGCAGGCCATCCTTGTTGAAGTCGGGTTTATCGTTGCCATCGAAGTCGATTCGTACGGGAATGCGCTGCACCACCTTGACGTAGTTACCAGTGGCATTCTCCGGTGGTAACAAGCTGTACTTGGCCCCCGTTGCTCCTCCAATACTTGTAACGTGTGCATCCCATTTGCGACCGCCGTAGGTATCAACCTTGATCTCTGCAGGTTGTCCTGGCCGCATGTGGGCGAGTTGGGTTTCCTTGAAGTTGGCCGTGACCCAGACATCACGAAGCGGAACAATGGCCATCAGGTCTTGTCCGTTGGATACGTTCGCTCCCACTTGCACCGAGCGCTTGCCGACTACACCATCTACCGGCGCCACGATGGTCGTGTACGCCAGATTGAGTTGTGCTTGATCGAGCGCGGTTTTGGATCGTTGCGCCAAGGCATCGGCGGACTTCGCCTTAGCTTGGGTAGCGGCCACCATGTTTGGCGTCGCCCGCGCGTTACGCACTTCGGCGGTGGCCTGTTCGATGCGGGATTGCGCCATTTTCACCTGTGCCTGGGCGGCCAATAGTGTTGCCTGACGGGCGCTGACCGTAGCATTGGCGGCGGTGGCTGCCGCCGTGGCTTGGTCGAACTGTTGCTGCGAGATCTCGCGCTTGTCCAAGAGTTGGCGATAGCGGCCAACATCGGTGTTGAGCCTCTGGGCGTCTGCTTGCGCTTCCTCTACTTGGGCTTGGGCGGCCTCGACTTGTTTGAGGGCGGCAGTCACACCGGCTTGCGCGGAGTCCATATCGGCGCTGGCGGACCGGATCTGGCTGAGGGATCCAATACTGGAAACGGGCACTCCAAATTGTGCTGCTTCGGCTTGCGCTTGCTGGTCCTGGTAGTCGGCCTGGGCACGCGCCAACGCTACCTGGTAATCGGTGGGGTCAATCTGCACCAGCACGTCGCCTTTGTGTACCACCTGCCCGTCGTCATAGTTCACCTTCATCACCTGGCCACCGACACGGGCACTGATGGGATAGATGTGGCCGTCAATCTCAGCGTCATCGGTGCTTTCCCAGTGACGGCTTTCCCACCAGAACCAACCGACCAGCACGACGGCCAGGATCGCCGCCAAAAACACTATCGGTTTGGCCGCGGGATGCTTCTGAAAGAAGCCGCGGCGGTCTTCCTCATAACGCTTCGCCTCCGGATCAATATGTTCTTCCTCAGGTTGATGCGGGGCTTGGGGCCGCTCTAGAACGTTTTTATCAGTCGTGCTCGGACTCATCTATTCACCTGTCGCCAATTATTCGTGAGGAACTGAGGTAGCCGGGGCGCTGCTATTGTCTGTGCTTTGCGGCGCGGTTGCAGGATTCTGCGCACCCGGGGCCGCGTTCTGCTGCTCTGGGGAAGCATAAACTGCTCCCGCCAGTCCAGTGGAAGCAGGAGCAAGGTCGGGCGTCGTTTCCGAGCTGTTGCTCGTCCCCGTCCCAGTGCCTCCCTTCGGCGGCAGCGTACTGCCCGGCTCCGCCAGGTATTGCTGCACCGCCTGCTCAGCGTTCCCGAGGGCGCGCGCCAACAGCACCTTGGCAATATTATGCGCATACAAACTGGATATGTAGCGATCGTTGGCCGATGCCAGTTGTTGCTGCGCCTGAATCACCTCGACATTGTTGGTCACACCCGCGGCGAAGCGATCCTGCGATTGGCCGAGTGCTTGTTGCGCCAGATCAAGGCCCATCTTCGCTACTTCCACCTGTTGCGCTGCCGCCTTCAAGTCGAGAATGGCATCTTGCACGTCCTGCTCGATGCGTCCTCTCATGTCATCAACCTGGGCCTGCCGCTGTTTCAGCGCCGCGTCGGTCTGTTGCACGTCGGCTTCGACTTTTCCGCCTTGAAATATGGGAATTTTCAGCGTAGCTGCGGCCGTCCAGTTGGGGGACATGGCATCGGGAGTGATTCCCAGCACACCGTATTCGCCGGCAAATCCAATGGATGGCAGCCGCTGCTTCCAGGCCGCCTCCCGACTCAGCTGTGCCGCGCGCAGCGCAGCCAAGGCCGCTTGATAATCGGGCCGCGTTTGCAGCGCTCGCGCATAGGCATTTTGCAACTCCATCTCGGGAAGAGGATGGTAAGGAACGCGATTCACCAAGCTGAACTTCTGTCCTACCGGCAATCCAATCACGCGGGCCAGAGCGATGCGCTGCTTTTCCAGGTCGTTCTGCGCTTCGATCAGCGCCTCCTGCTGGGCTTGTAATTGCACCCGCGCGCGCAGGGTATCGATGTTGGGCGAGATTCCGGCCGCCTCCTGGTCCGCCGCCAACTGGTAGAGCGCCTGCGCGGTTTTCAATTCCGCCTGCGTGGCCTCCACTCGCGATTCGTTAGCGATGGTAAGCAGGTAGTTCGCCCCAACTGCCAGCACCACGGTGTCGCGCGCATCGCGGTAGGTGAACTGCGCAGCTTTAACGTTCTGACTCGCCGCCCGGATATTGTCAATGGTATGCAAATCGATGGCGTTCCACGATCCGGTGGCGCGAAGGTCCGTGATGCCGAAGGGTCCGATCGAAGTCGGAGCTCCTGGAAAGATTGAGCCGTTAAACCCCAGCGCCTTCAGGTTGATTTTTTGTTCCTCTTCGGCAAAGGATCCATTGACGACGGGTAACATGTCGCTCAGAGCGCGCAGGTGGGCGGCCTGCAACTGTTGCGTGGCCCGGTCCGCCAAATACAAACCGAGGTTATACTTCAGCCCGCGCTGTAGGGCGTCTTCAATCGTCAGCTCCATGGTCTCTGCCGTGGCTTTTGCCTGAGGAATCGAGCCAGCGAAGGGATCTTGATTGCGGTTCAGAATCTGCTCGGCCGAGGGAAGGGAAGACAATGCCTGCCCAGAACTCTGGCCCATCGCATAAGAAGACGCCAGCACAACCGCGATGGCGATCAGCCGCGCGCGACGTGCGCGGCAAACCTTCCTGAGTGCATTACTTTCATTTCTATCCATGTTGTATCTAGTACATACATGCACATATGAGATCGTACAGGCCACCGTTTTAGATGTATTTCCGGGCGGCTGCGTTGCGCAAAAGCGGCATCCAACGCGACTCGTCGAGTCATCCTGAACCCGCCCTAATTCCGGTAGAGTCCCACTTCGCTGGTGGAGGGTCGCCTCATCAAATCTCGTATGGCGTCGTGCACCGATTTTCCTTGCTGAAGGATCGCGTGCATTTGCTGGGTAATGGGCATTTCCACGCCCGCCTTCCGAGCCAGTCCGACCGCCGCGTTAGTGGTAAGCACGCCTTCGGCGACCATGCCATGCATATCGGCGATGATGTTCTCCAGCTTACGACCGCGTCCCAATTCGACGCCGACGCTCCGATTTCGCGAAAGCCCGCCGGTGCAGGTGAGGACCAGGTCGCCGAGTCCGGCCAGCCCAGCCATGGTTTCCGCCCGGCCTCCGCAAGCCACGACCAGCCTGGTGATCTCAGCCAGTCCCCGCGTGATAAGTGCGGCCACGGTGTTGTACCCCAGGTCCATGCCGAAGAGAACTCCGGCGGCAATGGCGACAATGTTTTTCAAGGCCCCGCCCAGTTCTACTCCGATGACATCGTCGTTGGTGTACACCCGGAAGTTGGGATCGCTGAATTCTCGCTGCACGATGGCCGCCAGTTCATTGTCGGAGGAGGCGATGGTGATGGCGGTAGGATCGCCTTTCGCTACCTCCTTGGCAAACGTCGGCCCGCTCATCGCCCCAATCCGCGGAACAAAGCTGCTGGCTGCGCCGCTCAATAGTTCCGTGATGACTTCGGTCATGCGCAGCAGGGAATCGTTCTCTATTCCCTTGGTCGCGCTGACGAACAGCATCTCGGGCCGAAGTTGTGGGAGCATCGCCTGAAACACCCGCCGAGTGTGATGAGACGGCATCACGCTGACGACAATTTCGGCGCCGTGCAGCGCCTCTTCGAAGCTGTTGGTTGCCTGCACCGCTTTCGGTATAGTGTCGCCGGGCAAAAACAGTTCGTTCACGTGCCGCGCGCGCACGCTCTCGCACACTTCGCGCTCATGGGCCCACAGGCGGACGTGGTGCGTCTGTTTGCGGCCCAGCACGATGGATATTGCCGTGCCCCAGGCTCCCGCACCGATGACTGCAATCTCGCTCACAAGCAGGTCTCTTTCAACGGAACTGGTCCTCGGTGCCCGCCAGCAGGCGCCGGATATTGTCTTTGTGTCGAACAATGATTAGCGCGGATGACGCCGTAATCACCAACAGAATAGGGGCCGTGGCGCGCTCTGCCGGATTGAGCCATAGAACTAACCAGGGAAACGACGCGGCCGCCGCGACGCTGCCCAGCGAAACATATCGCGTCAAGGCGACGACGATGGCAAACACGAGAAGGGAAAGCAGCAGGCACTTGGGTGTAAGTGCCGCAAATGCGCCCGCGGCCGTGGCCACTCCCTTGCCGCCTTTGAATCGCAGCCACACCGGGAATATGTGTCCCAGCAACGCGCAAAGAGCGGCGACCGCCGCCAGCAGGAAAATCGTACGGCTATCGATCATCTGCGGCGAAGAGTCATACAGGCTGGCTGGAACGTCAGCGGTGTAAAAACGGCGCGACCCGGCCAGCCAGAAAGCAAACGCCACCGCGGCGTAGCCTTTCAACGCGTCGAGCAACAAAGTTGCCAGCCCCAGGCCTTTACCGGCGCGGGAAACATTAGTTGCGCCGATGTTTCCGCTGCCGGTGTCGCGGACATCGAAGCCGCGAAAAATGCGCACCAGCAGATAGCCGAAGGGTATCGAGCCCAGCAGGTAGGAAACTACGACGGTAATGAGCAAAAGTTTCGTCAACGTTATGCGCTGAGGCAGCCAGACTATTCCAGCGGATACCGCGCCAGCTTTGTATACTTCGCACCCGCCGGCGACAGCTTGCTCTCGTAGAGATAGAACTCGTGCGCCGTCATTGTACCGAACTCCAGCGGTTCAAGGCTTTCCAGTTTGGCCCGCACCTGCTGCAAGCCGGCTGCGGAACGTTCTCCGGGGACCGGGCGGGGACGTCCGCTGCCTGTACGCGCCAGCGTCAAATGAGGTTTGAAGGGATCAGTATCCCGCTCGAATCCCAGCGGCTGAAGGGCCTGGCCAATTGCGTTGACCAATTCCTGCAGATCCTGGTCTGCTTCAATCCCCACCCAGAAAATGCGCGGGGACTTTGGGGAAGGGAAGAATCCGATGTTCCGGAAGGCCAGTTCGATGGGCGCGCCGCGCACGGCTTGCAAGGCGTTCTGGATCTCGTCGAGTTTCCTGGTCTCACCTAGAAACTGCAATGTAATGTGAAATGTTTCCGGGCCTACCCAGCGAACAACTGGCGCCAGCGGTCGCATCTGATCGCGGAATTCGGTGATTCGCCGGCGTATGTCCGGGTCGATATCGAGTGCTACGAAGAGGCGCATAATCTACATCAGCATACGCCGCACCAGGTCGAGCGCCTGCTGGCTCGCCCAGCGGCGAATGCGGTCACGGTCTCCAAAGAAACGCCGCTCCACAACTTCCTGCTTATGACCGTTGGTGACGGCGACGTACACCAGGCCGACCGGCTTCTCTTCGGTGCCGCCGCCGGGGCCTGCGACGCCGGTAACCCCGACGCCGATGTCGGCATTGCAAATCTCGCGAATGTTTTCCGCCAGGGCCAGCGCCACTTCTTTGCTTACCGCGCCGTGGGCCTCGATCATCAGCGGAGGGATGTCGGCAAACAGTGTCTTCAGGTCGTTGGAGTACACCACCGCTCCGCCCAGAAAGTAGCGCGAACTTCCGGGCACTGAGGTGATCCGCTCGGCGATCATTCCGCCGGTGCACGACTCAGCTACCGCGAGTTTCGCGTTGCGCATCTGCAAGTAGTAGCTGACGATCTCTTCCAGCGATTCGCCCCCGGAGGAAAACACCGCGTCATCCAGTTCGTCTTGCAATTCGCCGGCTAGCCGATCCACTTCCGCTTGTGCCTCGGCGTTGGTGGTGGCGGTCGCCCGCAGATGGAACTCGACCTGTCCCTGGCCGGCCAGCAGGGTGGTTTCGACATGGGGATATTTTTTGTAGATCGGGGCGGTGCGCGAATCCACAGCCGACTCACCCATCATTGCAACCTTCAGGACGCGCGTCGCAATCGCGGCCGGAGGGGCTTTGGCGCGCAGCCGATCCATGCACTGCTGGTCCCACATTTCGTGCAGTTCGTGAGGAGGCCCGGGAAGCAGCACGACAATCCTCGGTTGTTCCTGCACCAAGGTCTCCAGCCATTGTCCCGGCGCCGTGCCTCGGGAATTTGGCAGCACCGTTGCGCCCTCCAGGATATCTGCCTGCTGCGCGTTGTTCCCGGGCATTTGAATGCGGCGCTCAGCGAATCGCTTGTATAGCGCGGTGACGATCGCGTGATCGCGCTTCAGTGAAACCCCCAGCGCGGCAGCCACACTCTCGCGCGTCAGGTCGTCTTGCGTCGGTCCCAGGCCTCCCATGAAAATGGCGAGGTCAACGCGGGCGATAGCGGTGCGAGCTACCGCCGTAAGATGCTCGCCGTTGTCCCCGACTACGGTCTTGAAAGCGACGCTGATGCCTAGATCGTTCAGGCGCGCGGTAAGGAACAGAGAATTGCTGTCTTGCCGGTAGGGAGTAAGCATCTCCGAGCCGATGGCGATGATTTCGGCGATCACGGATTCAGTCTAGCAGTGTTGGGAGCTTAGTAATTAGCAGTTGACACTTAGCAACTAGCACCCATCATGAATCGGTCTGAGGCGTATCAAGGCACGACCCTTCGACTGCGCTCGGGGCCGGCTTTTTAGTCGTGCCGAACGAAGCGCAGGAAAGGTCAGGGCTTTAGACGATGGGTGAGAACTGTGCTGTCCCTGAACGGACTCGTTATTTTTTTCCACTTTACTCAGGGCCAAGACCCGCAAAAAACGCTGCGTGTTGGGGGCCCAGGTACGCCCTGAGCTAACATGACTGCAGCGGCGGAGGTCTTTTTGTTCGCAGCGAACGCGGCGCGAAATCGCCGCTCTACCCATTTAGGCAACAGAGGCAAACGATTCGTAACTGTAGGTTGCGGTAAACTAAGGTCATCCAGCCTGTTACGACGAGTGGCCCTGTAGCTCAGATGGATAGAGCAGCGGTTTCCTAAACCGTTGGTCGGCAGTTCGACTCTGCCCAGGGCCTCCATCCTATCTCACTGAAAGCATACTAATTGGGCTCTGCACAACAATCTGACGAAAGGCGCATTTTAAGCGGCTTTCCGAAAAGCAACGAATTCGGTCTTGGTGGCGGCCAACCGCTGAGCCTTCAGCAGCAGATAGTTTAGATCGCGGTAACCCCGGCCACGCCGTAACAGCGCCTTGATGTTGCCATTGACCGCTTCCACTACGCCCAGCGGTATCTTGATCCGGCAGTAGTTTAGGATTCCGTCCAGGTGATCCAGCAACATCCGCGCCAGCTTCTCCATGGGTTTGAGCCGCTGCCAGCGCAACTGGTCGATCCAGCTCTGCAGGTAGCGCAGCATCGCTCCCTCATAGGTATAGGTCCACAGCCGGTCCAGACTTTCTTTCAGGAGATACGCCTTCATCACTCGCCGGTTCAGCGCGAACAGTTCATTGAGTTGCCGTTTCTTGTGGGTGTTCAGATGCACCCAGCGTGACAGCAGCAACCAGCGCTTGCCCTTCACCACCTCCCGCGTTGCGCCCCCTTTGCGAAAGAACTCCGCCCGCCGTACTTCATCCACCGCCGCTCCCGCGTGCTGCATGATATGGAACTTGTCATACACGATCCGGCACTGCGGCAACCATTGCTCGATGCTCTGTCGGAACGGTTCCCACATATCCACACAGGCCGCTCGGATCGCACTGCGTTGGAAGCGGCTCAACTGCTTCTCGAAGAACTCGTCCAGCGTCTCTTTCCTCCGTTCCCGCCCGAACCACAACGGCTCTCCGGTCTCCAGGTTGCTTACCACGGTGAGGAACTTCTGTTTCTTCCCCAGATGAATCTCGTCCACCCCCATCTGCCGTAAGGCCGGCTTCCTGCGTGCCGCCGCCCAGCGCTCCAGATACCGCAGATCGATGGCGCGTACCGTGCTAGCCGCCAGCCCAAACTGCTGCGCCACCCGCCGCACCGCCGCACTCTCGCAGGCCAACCCTACCGCCTCTTCGAAGCGCTCGCTGAACGGTGCCTTGCTGGGCAACTGTGCTACCTTTTCCGTCTTGACCCCGCAGTCTGGGCAACGCACCCGATACAACTCAATCACCACTGTCGCCCGATACTCTGACCAGGGCAGATCGCGCACTTCCCGCTGATAGATGTCGCAGGCTTCGGTCAACTTTCGCCCGCAGCCAGAACACACCAGCTTCCGGTTCCCGCGCTTGCGCCGCACCCACAACTTCAGGGTCTTGCCGTGCTCATCGATTTCATGCTGGTAAACCCGGTAGCCAGGCCAGCCCAGCAGTTTGCTCCAGTCGTTCTCTCGCACCCCGCTGAGTGTACCCAGAGGTCGTTAAAATCAAAATCCCGCATGAAATCAGGGGCTGTTCAGATTCCTGCTCAGAACCACTAATTGACGACAGGGGATGCCGGGTTTTGCCAGTGGTCAAACTTGGCAGGCTGGTATGCTGGGAAGCATACCTAGCCTGCCGATTGCGCAAACCATGCGTTCAGTAGCGTCGTCTGGCTGGCTCTAGCGTCTTGACTTGGCGCGCTTTTTTGGCTTCGCTTTCGGCTTAGGTTTCGATTTTGTCTTAGGCTTCGACTTTGCTTGCGATTTTGATTTCGCCTTCGTTTTGGTTTTAGGCTTCGCTTTCGGCTTCGCCTTCGTCTTAGGCTTAGGCTTTCCCTTCGCCTTGCCGGCAGGTTTTGACTTTACCTTCTCTGTCGGCGCTCCCATACCCGAGCCTACGTGAATGATTCTGCCGATGTCCTGCGGGCCTATCGCCAAGCAGGGCGTTCCTGGAGCCGAAGTGTTGTAGGGAAGCTCGGCACCCACTGTGGAGGGTACTGGGTATCGAAAGCTTGAGCCGGCCATCCACTGGAAGGTCTGGTTTTCAAGCGCGGGGAAACTGCCGGGTGGCGTGGCGGTTCCAAAGCAAACTGTGCAGTTGGACCCTACCACGAAGGCGAATGTTCCTCCGGACGGGTAGACCGTGGCGTCCACCGCGGGCGGAATGTTGATGACGTTGGTTGGCATGTACGAGTCTCCTGTTTCTTGCGCATCAGGGGCGCGGTTTATCTACTACTGCTGGTGAAACTTTGGACCAGAAATTAGTGCTGTCAATTCTGGGTCGATCTTCGCCTGATCGAGCGGGAAGCCTTTTTGTACCGCTTTCTGCATATTTGATATCGCCTGCTCACGTTGGCCCATCAGTTCGTAGGATTCTGCCACTTCCGCCAGAACCCCGGGATCGTTCGGAGCCAAGGCCAAGGCGGTCTGAATCCTGGTGGTCGCCTTGTTGGTAAGCCCGTAGTGAGCATACAGCGCAGCCAGGGTCGCTTGCGCGATAGCATCCTGTGGGGTCACCTTGGCGGCCTCTTCGAGCAACGCCAGCATCCGCTTGCGCGCCCCTTCCGCCTTATCTTTGTCTTTCAGCCACTCGTATGTCAGAACAAGATTATTCCACACCAGGTAGTCATGGTCGTTGAGCTCGAGAGCTTTCTCGGTGATCGATGCTGACTCTTGGTAGCGCTGCTCGGTCAGGTAGAGATTGCCGAGATTAGCGTAAGCCGGATAGCTGGGGCTGAGTTCAATCGATTTCTTCAAGGCACGCTCGGCATCGGCTTGCGACTTGGGGTCGCCGGAATTGAGGTAAGTGGCTCCAAGGTTCGCATAGACCTGGGCATTGTCGGGCGTGAGCTCCAACGCATGGCGATATTGCTGAACGGCCTGCGGGAATTTGCTTTGGCGGTCATAAAAATTGCCCAGCTGGTTGTAGGCATCCCAAGAATCCGAACGCAACGCGGCGGCTTTCTGGAAAGCGGCTTCCGCATCAGCAATCCGTCCGGAGTCCTCATAGGAGCGGGCGAGGCCATCCAGGGCGGTAGCGTCCCGAGGATTGATAACCAGAGCGCGCTGAAACTCCTGTAGCGCCAGGTCGTGTTGCCCCATCATGTCATGAATGCGCGCCAGGGTGACATGCACCGCCGGGACCTGGTCGTCGATCTCGGCTGCTTTCTTGCAATTTGCCTGAGCTTCCGCCAGCCAGTTGGGGTTTTGATCGAGGCGATTCTTCAGCCGGTACGCTTCTCCCAGCTGCGCATATCCCAGGGCGAAGCGCGGGTCGGTTTTGACGGAATCCTTTAACGCCTGGATTGCCAGCTCGAGATTACCCGGCTTGTCATAGCGTTGCATGTATCCCAGAGCGGTCAAGTAATTCTCGTAGGCTGCCGGATTGACCGAGCCGCCGGTGCTGCGGAGCATGTCGGCGGTGACGGTTATGTTCATCAGGCGGGCCAGTTTGGCCACCGCTTCGTCTTGTAGCGTCGCCAGATCTCCCGCCTGGTCCTGGAGATCAACCGAACCGATTTGCCGCAGACTCCTGGTGTCGATCAGACTCAGGTTCAGACGAACCTGCTGACCTTCTCGCGCTATGCTTCCCTTGATCACGACAGTGGCACCCAAGTCGTGTAAGGCGGAGGTTGGATCCGCCACCTTTAGCCGTCGCACTTCACTGCTGGGAATAACCCACAACGACTGCTTGCCGACTTCTAGGTTCGACAGCCTGCCGGACAACGAGTCGACCATGCCCTCTACCAGGGGTTCGTTCTGCGGATTGTTACCGATGTTGTCGAAGGGGAGCACAGCAATATGCTTCTCGGGATTGCCCAGCAAGGCATTGCCGGCGCGCTCGCGAACCGAGGGAAACAGCAACGGGATGACAACCAGAAGAACGGCGGTTGCGGTTACGGCCAGCATGCGGTTCCGGGCTCGTTTGGACTCGATTGGCAGTGGCCACGCAGAACGCGACGCCTCCTGCCGTGACTCGCGTAGCGCCTTGGCTTGCCATCCTCGCTTTAAGCTGCTCAACTCGGGCACCATGCCGGAATTGGCGAGGGCAACCTTGGCTGCCTCCAGGTCTCGTAGCATTTCGGAGCAGGACTGGTATCGCTTGAGCGGGTCCTTGGAGAGAGCGTGATAAACGATCTGCTGGACCTCCAGCGGGATTCCATCCAACGGAGGAGGCGCTTCATTCAGGATGGCCACGAAGGTCGCGGCCATGCTCTCCCGCTGAAATGGGCTTTCTCCAGTCAGGGCTTCCAGCATGGTTACTCCGAGCGCCCAAATGTCGCTTCTCTGGTCAGCGGTCTTGCCGGCCACCTGCTCCGGCGAGACGTAACTAAGAGTACCTGCTGCACCGTGGGTGAATGTTGCCGTCGCTTCGTTAACGCGAGCCAGCCCAAAATCAACGATCTTAATTGTCTCTTGGCTGGTGAGCATCACATTGGAGGGTTTGATATCGCGATGAATGATGCTACGGGAGTGGGCTTCCGCCAGCCCACGCGCTATCTGGATGACAATTTCGACGACATCGGCAACCGAGAGCGGAGTGGGGCCCTCATAGATTCGGTGCGCCAGCGACTGGCCTTCATAGAAGGCCATGACAATGAAGGTGCGGCCGTCGGAAGTCTCCTCGATGCCGTGGATCACACCAATGTTGGGATGGTCGAGCGATGACGCGATCCTGGCTTCTTTCAGAAACCGTCCCTTGTCAAGATCGCTGGCGTTCAGTCCAGGAGGAAGGAACTTTAGTGCGACGGTGCGTTCTAACTTTCGATCACGGGCCTTGTAAACCACACCCATAGCGCCGGCACCGACTCTGCCGAGAATCTCATAAGTCGTTCCGACGATCTCGCCCACCGGCAGAGCGCTATTAGATGCGGCCATGGCATCACTCTCTAGGCGCGGTTCTCACGACGCTAATCGACAGGCGCCAGATAGGATACTGATATTAAGGCTTGCCACGCTGGCAAGCAAGACAGCTTCTATCTACAGCGTGTTTCATAAATAGGTTCGGCCTCACATCAGGTACTTATGCGTGAGGCAGGTGAACTGGTGAGCTTCTGTCATGAAGAAACGGCAGAAGCTGTTGACGGACGAGCAGTGGGAGCTGATTGGGCCATTACTTCCCGAACCAAAGCGTCGGCGGGACAACCGGGGCCGACCGTGGGCGTTGAACCGGGCCTGTTTGGAAGGCATTCTGTGGATTCTGCAAACCGGTGCCGCTTGGCGGTTCCTGCCCGAGGAGTTTCCTTCGCCCTCGACCTGCTGGCGGCGGCTGAAGCAATGGGAAGAGGAAGGCGTCTGGCTGGAGGCATGGCGTGCCCTGCTGGGGGCTCTGGATGAAGAGGGCCTGCTGAAATGGGACGAGACCTTCCTGGACGGCAGCTTCGCCCCGGCCAAAAAGGGGGCCTCGCGGTGGGTAAAACCAAGCGGGGCAAGGGCACGAAGTGGATGGTACTGGTCGACGGTCAAGGTCTTCCGCTGGGAGTTCGGCTGGAAAGTGCCTCTCCGGCAGAAGTTACGCTTGCGGAAGCCACGCTCGCCGCAGTCCGCGTGCCTCGTCCCAAGGGCCGGCCGCGGCAAAAGCCCGAGCGCGTAATCGCCGACCGTGGCTACGACTCTGACCCGCTGCGCCAGCGACTGAAGAAGCGAGGCATCGAACTGATTGCGCCCTATCGCAAGAACAACAAGCAACGGCGCTTCGAAGATGGACGTAAACTGCGGCGTTATGTTCGCCGCTGGATTGTGGAGCGAACCAACGCTTGGCTTGGTCAATTCCGCCGGTTGCTGGTTCGTCATGAGCATCTACTCTCCACCTACCGCGCCTTCTTCTATCTCGCGTGCTTCTGGATTACGCTGAGGCACTGTTTATGAAACACGCTCTAGGTACTGTCCTAAATTGGAACACTGCCCGCATTTAACACAGGCCGCGGCCTCGGAAACAGCTTGGCACGACGGGGATTTGGTTCCGTATGGTCGACTACTCCGGGAGTTGGTCCGATCCAGAAGGCGGCACCTGGTAAGTCACTGATAGTGGCACTGTTGCCGGACCTGCTGTTGCGTGTGATGAAGACAGGGCCCGACACTGCTCTTGCAATCCGCAAGATTTCGGATATGATTAACGCCTTCTATGAAGCTTTCTTTCCAACGCGAACACGAGGCGCCTTCCCGGGCGGTGCCGACCGAGGCAGATTTTCCCGCCGTCTACGGGGCCGACATCGCCGGGATGGTTCATGGGCAAAGAGTGGGTGGCGACCTTTACCATTTTCTTCGTGCCAACCCCAACCGAGTTGTGTTTGGCATGCTCGACGTTGCCGGAAGTCACGAAGAGAACCAACAGATCGTATCGGCGGCGCGGCAGACATTCCAGAAATTGGGCAGCGAGAGATTTGCCGATGAGGAAATCAACGAGGCCGATACCATGATGGAATTCTGTCTGGAGCTGAACCTGAGTATTCGCCGCGCCGCTGCCGGAGTCCGCTCCTGTGCTGCTTTCCTGGGCTGCTACAACGAGGTGCTCGGCACGATCTGCTACGCCAACGCCGGGCACACTCCGGGATTGTTACGCGATCCTTCGGGAGTCACCGAGTTGCCTGCTACCGGTCTTCCCCTGGGGCTGTTTTCTGCGTCGACGTATGAAGCGCCGACCGCTGCTTTGCAGCCCGGCGCGTCATTGCTCCTGGTATCGCGAGGAGTGGTGGAGGCTGCGTACAAGAAGGAAGAGTTTGGGCTGGAGCGCGTCAAACAACAATTTGAGCGCTCCTCGGTGGAAAGCGCGAAAGGTATGGCTGCCGCGATCCTCGACGGGGTGCAGGAGTTTATGCGAGCGGCGCCCGCGCAAAACGATTTCACCGCGCTGGCGCTGGTCCGGGCGTCAAAAGGCCAAGTCGCCATTAGAACTTGAGCACTTATCGACAATTGTCGCCTTCACTCCGCCGCTCCCGGAAAAAGCTCTGCATTAGGTTCATGCACCGTGCGGCCAGCACGCCTGAGCTGACTTCCACCTTGTGGTTCAGCTTGGGATGATTGAGGACCTGGAGCATGGAGTGCACAGCGCCTGCCTTCGCATCTTCCGCTCCGTAAATCAGCCGGCGGATCCGGGCATGAGTGATAGCGCCCGCGCACATTGGGCAGGGCTCAACCGTCACGTAGAGATCACAGTCGAGCAGGCGATAGTTGCCGATGGCCGTTCCGGCCTCGCGCAGTGCTAGGATCTCGGCGTGTGCCGTGGGATCGTTGGCAGTAAGGGGGCGGTTGCATCCCCGGCCTACGATTCGGCCCTCGCTTACGACGACTGCTCCGACGGGAACCTCGCCCAGCGCCAGCGCACGTTGCGCTTCACGGAGCGCTTCCTCCATCCAGAATTCGTCGGAGAGGGACATGGCGACGAGGCTAATGCAGCGAGGCGCGATTGGCAACTGCGGCGCTATTCCTGCCGCAGCATGATGCGCTGGACCGCTGTTGCGCGGCCGGTCGTGGGGTCGCAATCGATCAGAGTTGCGCACAAGCGCACGTCGTCGGTCGCTGCCTCGAAGCGAGCCGGCATATTAGTCAGAAAGCGTGCGAGGATTTGTTGCTTTTGCACGCCGATAACGCCGTCGTAGGGACCAGTCATTCCCACGTCGGTTTGCACGGCGGTGCCACCGGGCAGTACCTGCTCGTCGGCTGTGGGTACGTGGGTGTGCGTTCCGAGCACTGCCGTCACCCTTCCTTCAAGGTACCAGCCAAGCGCGATCTTCTCCGACGTGGCTTCTGCGTGTATGTCCACGAAAATGACCTTTGCCGTGATCCGCTTCAGCAGTTGATCGGCATAGCGAAAGGGATCGTCGTTGTTGGTCATGAACACGCGGCCCTGGAGATCGATGACGCAATAGGCGACGCCGCTGCGCGTTCGTCCTTCGTACCAGCCAAAGCCCGGGGACCCTGCCGGATAGTTTGCCGGACGCAGGACACGACGGGCCAGGGACGCCTCATTTCCGTTGGCGGAGTTCATGTAATCGATGATCTCGCGCTTGTCCCAGACGTGGTTGCCGGTGGTGATGACGTCAATGCCGAGTTCGAACAACTCTTCGGCGATTTGCGGAGTGATGCCGAAGCCGCCGGCGGAGTTTTCGCCGTTGGCAATGGTGAGTTCAACGTCGTGTTGCCTTTGTAATTCAGGCAGACGCTCGTGAACGATGGTGCGCCCGGGGCGCCCGAAAATGTCACCGACGAAAAGTATGCGCAAGCTGCTGCAGTCCTTGGTTGGCGCTATATTTCGATGTTAGCACGCGATCTGAAGATTGGCCTCTGCTCAGCGCGCGAGCTCAGCCGTACGCAAAAAATCGTAGTTACCCGAGGGGCTTAGCTCGATTCCCCGTACCCGGTTGGTGTGCACCAAAACATTATCGAGATACCAAAGGTTGATGTACGGCAGGTCCTCCGCGATGATGCGCTGGATCTCGTCATAGATGGCTTTGCGTTTCGCTTGGTCAACGGTACTGCGGGCTTCACGGATCAACTCGTCCACCCGCGGATTGGAGTAGAAAGTGCGGTTGGCGCGTTTGGGCGCGAAACTGGCGGAATCGAAGACGTGTTCAAAGATGTCAGGGTCGAGATTGCTGCCGCCCACCCAGCGCAAGGAATGTATCTGGTAAGCGCCTTTGGTTACGTCCGCAAAGAACGTTGCGAACTCGAAAGTACGGATGTCAAGCGCGATGCCGACCTCGCGCAATTGCTGTTGCAACACCGCTGCCAGCAGCCGCGTCGACTCGTCGGTGGAAGTCTTCAGGGTGAGGTGAAACCGAACACCGTTGGTCGCATGATAGCCGGCGTCATCCAGAATCTGCTGCGCCCGCACCGGGTCGTGAGGATACTTCGCAACGTCGGTATCGTAGGCCCAGTGCTGCGGTGGCAGCACGCTGTACGCAGGGCGCGCCTGGTCGCGCAGCAGGTAATGAATAATGGGCTGCACGTTGATGGCATACGCGATGGCGTGGCGGACGCGAACGTCCTTCAGGATGGGATCGCGCAGGTTCATCGCAATGTAGGCGTAAATCGTTCCGGGCGACTGCGTGACCGTGAGATCGTGATCGCGCTCCAGAGCAACCACCGTGTCGGCGACCAACGAGTTGAGGGCGATGTCGGCGCTTCGTTTACGCAGTTCGAGCGCGCGGGTGGTGGCGTCGGGAATTACCTTGAACTGCACGCGCTCCAACTTGGCCGCCGTCGCCCAATAGTTGGGATTGCGTTCGATTACCACCTCTTTGTCCATCTGCGCGCGCACAAAACGAAATGGTCCAGAGCCGATGGGTTTGCGATTAAAGTCATCGCCGCTTCCGTAAGGCACGATGCCGATCGCGCCGTCGGAAAGGTTCCACAGCATCGGCGCGAACGGCTCCTTCAAATGAAAAACGACGGTGTAGTCGTCGGGCGCGTCAATGCGGTCAACCGGCGCGTAGGTGCTTGTTTTAGCGCTGCGGAGCTTACCGCTAAGCAGCGAATCGAACGTCCACTTGACGTCGCGCGCAGTAAGGACCTGCCCGTCGTGGAAGTGAACTCCGTGATGCAGGTGAAAAATATACGTCTGTGTATCAGGTATTTCCCAACTGTCAGCCAGCCACGGCTTCAGAATGAAGTGGTCGTCCCGGCGGACCAGCGAATCGAAGAGCAGTTCATCGATTCGCTCCGACTGCGCATCCACCCCGACCCGGGGGTCAAGATTCGTTGGACTGCTCTCGATGACCATGACCAGCGTGTTGGGGTCGGGCTTGCTGGAGCAGCCGCCAAGAAGCAGCGCAAGGCAGAGTTCAACCACAGAGACACAGAGGCACCGAGAAAGTCGAGGCTTGAGGCTCGGGCAGTACTGGCTTCGCAGATGGCTCTTGAGTTTGTTTGATTTCTTGATTTCTTGTTCTTCTCTGTGCCTCAGTGCATCTGTGGTAAATGGCCTTTGGAATTTCTCCGCGCCCTCCGTGTTCCCCGTGGTGAAAAAGGACCTATGCATAGCTGACTTTGCCCAGAATTGCCGGACGCTCGGCGCCGGTCGCGGATGGGATGTTTGACGGGAGACGCCGCCATGTTTGGTAGGCCAGCAGGGCGAAAGCGACAGCTTCCTTCGCCTGTGAGGGTAGTCCAAAATCGTCGCTGGTGCGCACGCTCATTTTCAGGGGCGCCAGTTCCTCTCGAATCATTCGCATCAGGGTCAGGTTGTTCGTTCCTCCACCGGAGACCACGAGTTCACGAAAACGCAGCGGAGGCTCGACCAACGGCAGGACAAACTTGCGCACCGCGATGCCAATGGAACGTGCGGTGAGTACAGTTGCGGTAGCGACAATGTCATGCTCGTCAGCCCGGCGGCACAGTCGCAGAAGCTCGCGCACGAATTCGCGGCCGAATTGCTCGCGGCCGGCGGTTTTCGGCGGCTTCTGGCGGAAAAACGGATTGCGGAGCAACTGTTGCAGCACGCGCTCGATGGGATCGCCGCGGGCGGCGATCCGCCCATTGCGATCAAAGGGGCGCCCGAACAGGTGCTCGGTGACGGCGTCGATTACCATGTTGCCGGGACCGGTGTCGAAGGCGACCATATCCTCGGGAACCGCGCGCGGCGGAATCGCGGTGAGATTCGCGATGCCGCCGAGGTTTTGCACGATGCGCCCGTACCGGCGATGGCGGTAGAGCACGTAATCAAGAAAAGGCGCCAGCGGTGCGCCCTTGCCGCCTGCGGCCATGTCGGCGGGACGGAAATCGGAAACCACAGGCACCCCGATTTTCGCCGCGATAATTGCCGCTTCGCCGCTCTGCCAGGTGCAGGCAATGCGGCGGCCCAGGAACAGCGCTGGACTTCCTTGATGATAGAGCGTCTGCCCGTGGCAGCCAACCAGTTCGCACTCTAGGCGCGCACGTCGTTGGGCGGCACGGACCGCGTCCGCGTAAAGTTCACCAAGAAGGAAATGTAGTCGCGAAAGATCGGCGACGCTCGCGGAACCCGCGTTCATGGTTGCGAGGATGACTCGCCGAACATTACCCGGATAGGGAAACTCGTAATGCGCTAGCAGTTCGAAACGCGAGCGAAAGCCGCGCCCCTGAATACGCACCAGCGCAACATTGATTCCGTCGGCCGAAGTACCGCTCATCACTCCCGCAACGATCACAGAGCGCCCCCCAGCGCATCCATCCGCACTTCTTCGCTGAACTCCCAGAGGTTGCGGCGGAGTTTGTCCACGGTTTTCCGGGTTGGAGCGGCGGAGATGCGCGACTTCAGCGCGCGCGACTTCTTCTTCGCCGCCAGCACTTTTCGAGATTTCTCCGCGATGAGCTTGGCAAACTTCTTGTCACTCTCGGCCTGCTTGTAAACCGCCTCAAACGCCCGCCACACGCCTTCTTCCTTCTGGCAGACGAGAAACATGTCAGCTCCAGCGCGAAGGGTCTCGACCGCGGCCTCCTCAATGGAGGCTGCTGCCAGCACTCCACCCATGTCGAGATCGTCGGTGATGACGAGCCCGCGATAACCGATCTTTTTGCGCAGGATCTCGCTCATCCATTTCTTCGACAGCGACGCAGGAGTGAGGTCATCCGTGACCTGGGGATAAGCTGCGTGTGCCACCATCACGAATGGCAAATCCCGCCGCAACTCGCGATAGGGAAGCAGGTCTTCATTCCACAAGCGTTTCCAAGGCTTGTCGATCACGGGCAGTTCGTTGTGCGTATCGAGATTCGCTTCCCCGAGCCCGGGGAAGTGTTTGCCACAGCCAAGAACCCTACAGTCGCTAAGCCCACGCAGGAACTCGCGAGCATACTGGATCGTCTCTTGCGAATTAGCCGAAACCGTTCGCGAGGTCAGCACACTTTTCGAGGGCTCAAGCTGAAGGTCGAGCACTGGCGCGAAATCGGTGTTGAACCCCAACGCATGCACTTCTTCGGCGATGATGCGGCCGTGCTTTTGGAAGAGCTTCTTCGAACCTGCGGCTGCGACCTCGGCAACGGCTGGCGCAGGCGCGATCACGTCGCGCAGGCGATCGACCGTTCCGCCTTCCAGGTCAACGCAGAGAAACAGGGGAGTGGAAACCGCCTTCTGCATATCGCGCAGCAGCGCATGCGTTTGAGCCGCCTCCTCGATATTGCGCTGGAACAGGATGACGCCGCTCGGATGCAGCGTGCCCAGCATGGATCGCAGGCGCGCCGACATCGCGGTCCCGTCGCAGCCCATGATGAGCAGTTGGCCAACCTGCTGGCGAAGATCGAGTGTGCCTCTGGAAGTCATAAGGAATAACAAAGTGTAACGCTTGAGGCGTTGAAATTCAGGTATGCAGGGAGGTACGCGTTAGTCCATCTGCTTCTTGAGTTCATGCAGCAGGGTCAGCGCTTCCAACGGGCTGATGGCGTTCAGGTCGGTTTCCTTAATGCGGTCCACGATCTTCTGCGAAAGGGGAGTGAAGATGGTCAGTTGCAATGGCGCGGTGTCGGCAGCTTCGTCATGCGCCAGATGCCTGACGGCGCTGCGCTCAGCGCTCTCATGCTCGGCCAGCACCTCACGCGCACGATTCACTACATCGGCGGGCAGGCCAGCCAGCTTGGCGACCTCAATGCCGTAGCTCTTGTCGGCCGCACCTTCCTCCACTTTACGCAGAAACACAATCCCGCCGCCGCTCTCCTTCACCGAGACATGATAGTTCTTCACTCCACTCAGCCGGTCGGCCAGCTCCGTCAGCTCGTGGTAATGCGTGGCGAACAGAGTCTTAGCGCGAGTGTTGGCGTGTATATATTCGATGGCCGCCCACGCGATCGCCAATCCATCGTAGGTTGAAGTTCCGCGCCCCACTTCGTCGAGCAGGATCAGCGAGCGCGCTGTCGCAGTGTTGAGGATCGCCGCGGTCTCGGTCATCTCCACCATGAAGGTCGAGCGCCCCCGAGCCAGGTTATCGGCAGCGCCGATGCGCGTAAAAATGCGGTCTACCAGTCCCAGGCTTGCCGAGCGGGAGGGAACGAACGATCCCATCTGTGCCATCAGCACGATGAGCGCAGCCTGTCGCAGGTAAGTGGACTTGCCTCCCATGTTCGGCCCGGTGATGACCAGGATCGAATGGGTTGTGCCGTTCAGATAAAGATCGTTGGGGACGAAGCGATTGGCGGCTCCGGGGATCTCCATCTGCTCGATGACCGGGTGACGGCCTTCAACAATTTCGATGTCGGCGCCGTCCTTAAACAGGGGGCGGCAATAGCTGCGATTGGCAGCGAGCGCCGCAAAAGAAGCGAGCACGTCGATTTCCGCCAGCGCCAGCGCGGTCTGCCTGATGCGCCGCGCCTCAGCGGCAATGGCGATACGCAACTCCGAAAACAGGCGCCGCTCGATCTCGACCATCTTCTCCTGTGCGTCGAGCACCTTAACCTCGTACTCTTTCAACTCCCGCGTGGTAAAGCGCTCTGCGTTGACCAGGGTTTGCTTGCGTTCGTACTCCGCAGGTGCGAGATGCAGGTTCGCCTTGGAGATTTCGAGGTAATAGCCGAAGACGCTATTGAACTTGACCTTCAGTGAACCGATGCCGGTCCGCTGGCGTTCACGCTGCTCGATCTGTGCGATGTATTGCTTGCTGTTACGGCTCAAGTTGCGAAGCTCGTCAAGTCCCGAGTCCACTCCCGAGCGGATCACCCCGCCGTCAACCAGCGTCAGCGGTGGCTCGTCTTCGAGCGACGACACGAGCCGGTTGCGCAGGTCGCCCAGTTCGTCACACTGCGAATGCAGCGTCAGGAGGCGCTCAGTAGGGAAGTGCGACAGTGCCACGCGCACCGTCGGCAGCTTAGCCAGCGATGTTGCCAGCGCCAGCAGGTCGCGCGGATTCGCGGTCTCCAGAGTGACGCGGCTCAGCAGCCGCTCCAGGTCGAGAATGCCGTCGAGGGAGCGACGGAGTTCTTCGCGCGCGACCACGTCATTCACCAGACGTTCCACGGCGTCAAGCCGCCCGTTGATCTCGCCTGCATCAATCGAAGGCCGCAGCATCCAGGCGCGCAGCAGGCGTTTGCCCATCGGGGTGATGGTGCAGTCCAGACAGCGGAACAGCGTGGCATTATCGGCGGCGCCGGCGAACAGTGGCTCGATCAGCTCAAGATTGCGCACTGTTACCGCGTCCAGCACCAGGCAGTTTTGCCGCTCGTAGAAGCCAATGCGGTCCACATGGTCGAGCGTGCCACGCTGCGTAGTGCGAACGTAATGCAGAATGGCTCCCGCCGCGGTCGCCGCAGCCGATCGGTTGGCCAGGCCGAACCCTTCCAGCGAGAGCACACCAAAATGGTTTTCGACCTGCGGAATGGCATAGTCGGGAGAGAACACCCAATCGTCGAGCGGAGTCTCGGCCCAGGAGGCATTTTCAAGTGAGGTGATGCGCGGCGCCGCAGCCGCTACGGGGGCAGAGGCGTTGCTGCCTGGTTGATCGAAGAGGGGGAGAGACGATGCGAACAGCACTTCGCGCGGACGAAGCACCAGCAGTTCTTCACGCACGCGGCGTTCGGCATCTTCGCCCTGAAATTCGGTCGCACGAAATTCGCCGGTCGAGAGGTCCAGCGCGGCGAAGCCAAAAGCATTTCCGGCCCGCGCCACGCAGCCCAGGAAATTATTTTCTTCCGAGCCGAGATGCACGTCAGCCGCAGTGCCTGGCGTGAGCACACGAGTGACTTCGCGCTTGACCAGCGTTTTGGCCATGCGCGGATCTTCCATCTGTTCGCAGATGGCGACCTTAAATCCTTTGCGGATCAGCTTGGAAATGTAACCTTCGGCCGAGTGGTAGGGCACGCCGCACATCGGTATGGCGATGCCTTTTTCTTTGTTGCGCGAGGTCAGCGTGATCTGCAGTTCTTGTGATGCGACCACGGCATCTTCGAAGAAGAGTTCATAGAAGTCGCCCAGACGGAAGAAGACGAGCGCGTTGGGGTGCTCTTTTTTGACCGCGGCATACTGCCGCATCAGCGGGGTAGACGGTTCAGTCATCGGATTGGTGGGAATTGCGCGGATTATAGCACTCAAGAGTAACGCATCTCGCTGCGCCGAAGCGGTGATGGGTGTTACACTGCGAGGTTTTTCGAGGCAATCATTCCATGGCCAGGATCATCGGTTTCGAATGCAGCAAGTGCGGTGCGACGTTCATGGCGGAGACAGCCCAAAACGTTTGCTTGAAGGATGGCGGCCCGCTGTACGTGCGGTACGATCTCGCGGAGATTCGGCGGAACATGGCTCGCGAGTCGCTAAACTCTGGACCGAAGAGCATGTGGCGCTACGCGGCTGTGCTTCCCGACGCAGAACCGGTGACGCTTGGCGAGGGATTTACGCCGATGCTGCCGAGCCGCAAGCATCCTAACCTGCTGATTAAGGACGATGGGTTGAATCCAACAGGCTCATTCAAAGCGCGGGGCATGAGTGCGGCGCTGACCATGGCACGTCATTATGGGCTCACCAAGCTGGCGGCGCCTTCGGCAGGCAACGCCGGCGGAGCACTGGCCGCCTATGCCGCCGCCGCCGGGTTGGAGGCATACGTGTTCATGCCGAAGGATGTGCCGATCGCGAATCGCTTGGAGGTCGAAGCGAGCGGCGCGCACTTAACACTGGTGGATGGGCTCATCAGCGATTGTGGGCGAATGGTCGCCGAGCGCAAAGAGCGGGAAGGCTGGTTCGATGTCTCGACGTTGAAGGAACCGTTCCGCGTGGAAGGCAAAAAGACGATGGGTTACGAGGTGGCCGAACAAATGGGATGGAACTTGCCAGACGCCATTCTTTACCCCACGGGAGGAGGCGTGGGGCTGATCGGCATGTGGAAGGCGTTCGAAGAAATGGAGGAATTGGGCTGGATCGACAAAAGGAAGCGGCCCAAGATGATCTGCGTGCAGGCAGATGGTTGCGCGCCAATACCTAAAGCATTACATGAAGGCAAGTTGGCGGCAGAAATGTGGCAGGATGCGCATACGTTAGCAGCCGGGCTGCGCGTACCCAAGGCGTACGGCGACTTCATCATTCTCGATATCGTGCGTCAGAGCGGCGGCACGGCGATTGCCCTCAGTGACGACGAGATCATGGACGGAGTGAAAGAGATGGCTTCGAGCGAGGGCATCTTCGCAGCTCCCGAAGGAGGCGCGGCGCTCGCCGCCTACCGGCAATTGTTGCAGAGCGGATTTCTTTCAACCAGCGATCGAGTGGTGATGTTCAACACCGGCTCGGGATACAAATACCTTGACGTGTTTGCGAAGTACTGGGGAGTGGACGCCTTCGCGATGGCGACAAAGCTACCGCCCTCGCGCAACATCGGAGGCATTATCGGGCCGTACTAGAAACAGCAGCCAACATTCAGCGTAGCAAGCCAACGCGAGCAGAGTGGTTGGCGCTAAAGGGATTCTCGGCTTCGCTCGGGATAGGGCTGACTGCTGACTACTCAAATTACAAGCCTCCGTGCGCCGGGCCAACGTGAATACTGCCGTTCACGTTACTCAGTGCGATTAACGTTCCGCCGTTGCCCAGCGTACCGGTCAGGTTCTTACCTACGTATCCGCCATGCACTTCAAGAGGGAAATCCGATCGAATGCCGCCGCTGACGGTATTAGCTTTGATCTGGGCATTCGGCGAGTCTGGCAGTCCCAGTTCGATGGATCCATTGACCGATTTGAGCTTGATCTCGCGGACCTTTTTCAGGTAGTGTAGTTGGCTTCGATTCCGCCATTGACTGTGGACAGCTCGGCCCGCCCGGCCAGGTCGTCAACCCGCACCTTGCCGTTCACCAGGTTGGCATTTACTTCACCGCTGACTTTCTGCGCCGTGAGTGAACCGTTTATCAGGTTGATGCGATCAAGAAGCGCATTCTGCGGCACGTGTAATTCGTAATGCACAGAAGCGGGATTGTTGTTGGCATAGAGCAGACCCTCCGGATAACGGGTCTTAATCTCCACGGCGTCGCTGGTGACGTTAACCTCGATGCGAGCTTCATCGAGCCGCTGCTGATCGCGCGCTTTCTTTACCGCATCAATCTGTACCTCGTTGCGCTCCCAGCCAGTGATCTCGACGTTGCCATTGATATTGTCCAGCGAAACCCGGCCGTTGGCGGAGAGAGGGACGGTACGATGGAAATCTTGGGTGACCTGCGCATGGGCAGAGGTGGCCAACAGTAGCGCAAGCAGCGATCCTAGAATCGTTGCTCCCAAGGTCGCATGTTTGCGGATGTCGAACATAGTGGCTCCTGTCGCGGGTTAGACGCAGAGTGAAACGAATCGTTATGGAATTGTTTACCGCTCGAGGTAGGCGCCTGGGTTCTTCCGGGGTCCTTATTCCGAACCTTCGCTAGGATTACCCCCTGACCGGATCTCCCGCACCGGCCTGCTGTCTCCTGCTGCTGTTCAGCCACTTCCATGCTGAAGCAACAATCTCCTCCAAGGACCGATTTGCACTCCAGCGAAGGACCCGCCGAGCTCGGGTGGGATCGGCAACCAAGCTGGGGGGGTCTCCCGCCCGGCGCGCTGTTATACGGAGTGGGACTGAACGCCCGGTGACCTTTTCGACGGTGGTCACAACCTGCTGCACCGAATGGCCGTCGCCAGTGCCAAGGTTCAGTGCGGTAAAACCGGCGCCGCTCGGGCCTTGAAGGAATTCAACGGCCATCGAGTGCCCTTCGGCAAGATCGCTGACGTGGATGTAATCTCGAATGCAGGTCCCGTCGAAGGTGGGATAGTCGCTGCCGAATACTTCAAGGTATGGCCGCAATCCGGCGGCGGCTTCCAGCGCCAGAGGTATCAAATGGGTCTCGGGACTGTGTAGTTCACCGCTTTCACCGCTTTCGTCGGCTCCTGCCGCGTTAAAGTAGCGGAGCGCAACCGCTCGCAAGTCATAGGCTCGGCTGTATGCCTCGAGGATGCGTTCGAAGAACAGTTTCGATTCACCGTATGGGTTGACGGGCTGGCGGCGAGTGTCTTCGGTAATCGGCACTTCGTCGGGTACGCCGTACACCGCGCAGGAAGAAGAGAAAATGAAATTGCGAATACCGGCGTCGATGGCTATGTTCACCAACGCCAAGCCATTCTGTACGTTGTTGTGAAAATATTTTCGGGGATTTTGCACCGATTCCCCAACATAGGCGCTTCCCGCAAAATGCATGACCAGATCTATACCCGAGAGAGCGCGGGAAAGCCGGACCGCATCGTCGAGGTCGGCAATAATTAGTTCGAAGCCGTCGGCAAGAAACCTATGGCCAGTGGACAGATTGTCGTACACGGCGACCCGGTGCCCATGCCTCGCCAGGGAGCGAATGGCGTGACTACCGACATACCCGGCTCCACCAGTAACCAGAATTTTCATGAGTGCCCTTTATGTTTAGTCTTCCACCACGGAATCCATGATCGAGAGCTTCCATCGCAAGTGGACTCGATCGGAAATCCACTTATAAATACTGTATACTCGGCAGTCCAAAACGAGGAATTCTCAGCCAATCGTGTCACCTCGGCTTGGACTCGATCGAGCACTTTCCGCGTATGGGTCTGTCGGTTGCCATTGTCGCCATGAACGAGGAGGCCATCATTGGCCAAACCTTGGAGAGCGTGCGCTGGGCCGAAGAAATTGTTCTGGTGGACTCTGGGTCGACGGATCGAACCTGCGACATCGCGCGCGAATACGGCGCCAAGGTATTGCTGCAAGCATGGCCAGGGTTCTCGCTGCAGAAGGGCTATGCCTTTGAGAAATGCACGCAAGACTGGATCTTGTCGCTGGACGCCGACGAAGTAGTTACTCCCGGGCTAGCGGAAGAAATTCGGCGAGTGATCGATAATCCTGAACCTTTTAACGGATACTGGATTCCGCGCAAGAACCTGTTTCTGGGCAAGTGGATCCGATTCGGGGGGTTCTATCCCGATCCCAAGCTGCGACTTTTTCGCCGTGGTCGTGGATTCATGACCGGCGCCGAACCGCACCCTCGCATCGAGTTAAAACCAGAATTTGACCAGAGGACAGGACGTTCTGAAGAACCCAATGGTCCATGATGCATATCCCACTCTGTCCTCCTACATGGCGCACATGAACAGCTATTCTTCGGCGGGCGCGAGGGCGGCTGCGGCAAATGGCTATCGTGGCTTTAGTGTTGTTGACATCGTCTTGCGGCCGATGGCGACGTTCATCTACAACTACTTTTTTCGTCTCGGATTCCTCGATGGCCGTGAAGGTCTACTGCTGCACCTTTACCACGCGGTGTACGTCTCGAATAAGTACGCCAAAGTGTGGGAGCTAACCAGAGCAAGTTCCTCCGAAAAGGAAGGGCCGTCCTGAGGTTTCAATTTTCAACCGCGCCGCACTTCTGGCGCGCCCATGAAGGTCAAACGACATCCCAGTCACGAATATACTGATAGGTACACTTGAGGTGCTGGTAGGGATGTCGGCAGTGAGCGTAATCGCGACCGTGCTCAACGAAGTGGAGGACATCGACGGACTGGTGTCCAGTCTCATCCACCAGACGCTCGAGCCTGCAGAAGTCATCATCGTCGACGGCGGTTCGACGGACGGCACCTGGGAGCGCCTGCAGGCTAGTGCCTTGGCCCAAGCAAATCTGAAAGCCATTCGAGATCTGAGTTGCAGCTTGAAAGAGTCACCGGGGCCGATTGGTCGCGGACGGAACGTTGGCATCGCTGCCGCGACTTCCGAGGTGATCGCCTGCGCGGATGCCGGTTGCGTTTACGGCCCAGACTGGCTGGAGAGGCTCACGGCGCCTGTCCTGACCGGTCAAGCCGAGTATGCGCTTGGCGGATCGTGCATAGACCCCGATCAGCAAACCACATGGGACATCGCGTCAGCGCCCTTTCTTGGAGTCAAGTTGCGGGTGGAGGAAGGCACGAAATCGTGTACGGCACGTTCCATGGCATTTCGGAAGGAAATTTGGCAGCGAGTTGGTGGATTTCCGGAAGACAGGTTGGTCGGGGAAGACGCGGTGTTCGATTTGCGGGTTCGTAAGATCGTCAAACCTGCTTTTCCTGAGCGTGCGAAGGCGCTTTATAGGCCGGTACTCAACCTGAGAGCAGCAATTAACCAGATTGCCCGTTATGCCAGTTCTGACGGCGCTTTTGGGATCAGACGTACTCGCTTGTTTCGAAATCTGGCGCGCTGCGTTGTGGAGATACTGGCAATCGCTGCTGTGCCTCGCAGCGTAATTCCGTTGGTGTGTGTGCTTGCGTTGGAAGTTTACTTTGCCTTCAGGCTCGACTGGCGTGGTTTGAGTGGCAAAGCCACCGTGCGCCAACTGAGCGCGCGGATGCTATTTTCCCTCATCGTTCCTTGGGTAGTCGCCTGGAACCAGATCGTGGGAGAAGCGACAAAGACGAACCAGTTGAACCGGCAGAATGTGGCCGAGGAATAAGCGGGTTCGAGCCGATCTTGCGGTACGGCTATTCACAAACCCAGCGCCTTTGAACAACTAGTCTTTGAAGCGATAACGTACGAGGTGGTATACCGCGATAACTCCGTCGGTCCAACTGATCTTTTTGCCCTCTGCGTAGGTGCGTCCGTGATAGGCAATCGGCACCTCGTAGATGCGGACTCCCAGCTTCGCCAACTTCACCGTCATCTCGGTTTCCACGCTGAACCGGTCGGAGCGCAAATGGATCTGCGAGAAAATCTCGCGACGAAACACTTTGTAGCAGGCGGTTACGTCATGGATACTGAGCCCGGTGAGCACGTCGCACAAAATAGAAAACGCGCGGTTGAGAACATATCGCCAATAGCGCGGCACGCGGTGCGCGCCAGCGTGGAACCGGTTCCCAAAGACCGCGTCGGCATGCCCCTCGAGAATGGGAGCGATGAGCGCAGGATAATCGCCAGGATCGTATTCCAGGTCGGCATCCTGGATCAGGATCAACTCGCCACTGGCGTGCTCCAACCCGCTTCTGACTCCAGCGCCTTTGCCCTGATTCCGCTCGTGCAGCACTAGGCGCACGGTATTGGCGCCGTTGCCCCCCAAGAGCTTTTGCAAATCGCTTTGTCGCAAGTATTCTCGTGTGCCATCGGTTGAGCAGTCATCCACAATGATCAGCTCTTTACGCAGGCTGAGCGGTTGCCGCGCCACCCGCTGCAAAAGTTCCATTACGGTTTTGCGTTCGTTGTAAACCGGAACAATGATGGAGAGCGTCTGGAATTGCGGCAGGGCCTTGCTGGGCGAGAGTTCGAGGAACTCTTCCGTCTGGTGCTGCGTTGCTTTGGCGGAGCGAGTTTCGGAGACCAGATAAACTCCAAGGATCAGAAGCTCCGGATCGATGGGATGCCGATAACGCAGCTCCGGAAAACATACATAGTAAACCAGGGGATAGAAAATCAGCAGAGCCGCAAACAGGAACACTCCTTGAACGCCCCGCTTCCACGCCAGCAGCAATCCCCAGACGGCCAGCACGGAAGACGCGAGAAAGAGCAGATTCTTGGTCGCAATCAATCCCGCGACGTCGGAAACTCGGGGCATGCCATCCCAGAAAAAGATGAAGCGCCGCAAGGTTAACACCAGGAAACGGCTGGGGTGCTGCTTGATCCATTCTGTGGCCAGATGTCCCTGTTCCGCGCAAAACGCCGCTTCGCCCATCTGCTTGTACTTCGCGTATTGCGTGACGCTATTCGCAGGATGGTATGCGAGCACGTAGATCCCCTCGGCCAGCGGATTATTTCCAATCCGCAGTTCAACTCCAAAGTTGTCGCGGATAAATACGGGCCGGCCGAGTGCTTCATAGTTGCGTACCAGCCAGGGCATGATCGTCATCCAGAAAATGATGGCACTCAACACAGCCGGCACGACATATCGCTTCCCGCGACGGTGCAACTGATAGACCAGCCAGCATCCGGCGAATGGCAGGAACGACAGTGCCGATGGGTTGGTCAGCGCCGCAACGCCCCACAGCAAGCCGTAGCCAATCCATGACGACAGCCGCCCGTCGCCCTCCATTTCCACCGTCAGCATGAACAGGAGGCTCAGCAGGAAAGCTGACACGCTGGTCTCCCAGATCTCACGCACCGACCAAAAGATGGTGTAGGGAAGCAACGCCCAAATCCAACCTGACCAGACAGCCACGGTTTCGTTGAACACGCGACGGGCAGTGCGATAGATCGTCCAGCAGGTGAGTGCGGCGAAAGCGCTATTGAACACCAGTAGCCAAAAAGCCGCGGAGCGAGAGTAGTTGCCAAAAAGCCGGAAGGCCACGGAGACGATCCAAGGATAGATGGGCGCGGTCCACGCTGAAGGACCGGTGTCCCCGCCAAATGGAGAGCTGAACCCGTGGCCGTTGGCGAGCGAATATCCCAGGCGGCCTATCTCCCAGCCAAATCCCCAGTTGTCCTCCGAGGTGCGGAGGCGATAGGTGTGCGCCACAATGATCCACAAGACGCGCACTAGAAAGGCGACCATCACCATCCAGCCGACAGAGTGCGCGAAGGTATGCCAACGCGATCGGGGCGCAGATTCTGATGGGCCTGCGGTGGGCGCCGTCTGCGCTGGCTGGGTCTTCAAATGCATGGAAATCACGCAAATTGTACCGTACGCAAGCAGTTGCTCGTTGCTCGACGCAGGTGCTTGCACGTCCGTAATCCGCTTGAATACGCTTCCCGACGCGCCTAGACTGGTTCTATTGGCAACTGTGATGCTCATCACAGCTTGGGTGTGCGGGAATCGGCGAAGATAGTGGGTCAAACGCAACTCTTTCCACGCGGTCGCCGCGGCGACCCCGGTCGGGATGACAATTTGCAGGGTGTGGAGCTGGGATCGAGAGAAGGCATTCATGGGATGGATTGACAACCGGTTCGAGAAGAATTTTCTGGTCACCACGGTCGATTACGTTTTCAACTGGGCGCGCAAGTCGGCGATTTGGCCCATGACGTTCGGCCTGGCCTGCTGCGCGATCGAGATGATTGCCGCTTCGACTTCGCGTTTCGACATCGCACGCTTTGGTTCAGAGGTATTTCGCCCCAGCCCGCGCCAGAGCGACCTCATGATTGTGGCCGGAACGGTTACGCTGAAGATGGCTCCGGTGGTAAAGCGCATCTATGACCAGATGCCCGATCCCAAGTGGTGCATCTCCATGGGCGCTTGTTCGTCGGTGGGCGGCCCGTTCAATACCTACGCTGTGCTTCAAGGGGTGGACCGCATCGTGCCCGTGGACGTGTACGTCGTGGGCTGTCCGCCGCGCCCGGAGAATCTTTTCTATGGGTTGCTGCGACTGCAGGACAAGATCGACAAAATGACCATCGCGAAGAAGCCCACCGAAGTTCGTCTACATGAAGGCATGATGGATGACTTCAAACGGCAGATCCGCATAGCCCAGGCGGCGAGCGAGAATCCGGATCAGCTTGTGCAGCCCATCGAGAATAATGTGATCGCAGCCAGCCGCTAATTTATTGTGAGCGGACTGCGCAGCCCCCTCGGCTTTGCCTTCCTACGGGCATTCTGAATCGATTGGGCTAGCGGCACTTGACTACCCGCCCGGACTTGCCGCGAGTAAGGGTGAACGGTTCTGGCGTTTGGTCTTTGTCGGCGAGCATGATTTTCAGTCGCATGGTGTCCCCCTCAACGTTGCCCCGGTATGTGGCCGGGAGGTCGCGGTCCGGATTGTCGCGCATGACGGGCCCGCCGCGCTCCGGCGTGTAAGTGCCACGTGCCACGAATTCCCCTTTCGCATTGGGTTTGATCGCTTCCAGTAGGGAGCCGTGCGCGCAATCGAATTCCAAGGTAGCGCCTTGCGGGGTAACTTTCATGCTGACGTGACTGCCGCCCCATACGTCGGGTGTTGTACTCGTGTCCTGCCCCCGCTGCAGGCTCGTTGCTGGCTGACTCACCAGCATCAGAGCGCCGGTGAGCACGCCAGCGATCACGACTGAGAGAGTGCCAATCCAATGCAGTTTCATTTGATGCCTCTCCTTTGCACTCGCCACGAAATACAGCCTCCATCTTAGACCCTGGGATGGCAACTCGGGCGCACACAAACCTTGGATTCCATGCGACTTTGCCGGGCTTCTCAGCATCTCCTAGCAGATACGTCGTATATCGAGGACAAGCATGTACCACTACGATCCCCAGACTGCGCTGGAAGAGTTGAACGAAGAGGCCGTGCTACCCAACCCGGTTCGCGTGCGCGATATGATGCTGCGAGCGCATCTGGATGCCGATCATTCGCTGGAGTACAACCGCCTGTTCGTGGAATATCAGAAGAACTTTGGCGAGTTGCAGGAACTCGGGCGCCATTTGCTGGAAGCACTGGCTGGATCACAAAGGACATAAGAAGGCATGAATATTAGCGAGGAGAGAGCATGAAACTCCTGTTGCTGTTGAGCTTGAGTTGCCTGTTTACCTTGGCCGCGTTTGCGGCGGAATCTCGCAACGTGTCGTACAAAAGCGGCGATGAGACCGTGAACGCGGTGATGTACACGCCGCAGGGCAAGGGGCCGTTTCCTGCGCTGGTGGTGATCCATGAATGGTGGGGGCTGAACGACTGGGTGAAGGAGCAGGCCTCCAAGCTGGCCGATCAGGGATACGTCACGCTGGCCATCGATTTGTACCGTGGAAAGGTGGCCACCACCCCCGACGAGGCGCACGAGATCATGCGGGGTGTGCCCGAAGACCGGGCCAATCGCGATCTGCTGGCCGCGAGCAGTTACTTGCGCGCGCAGAAAAATGTCGATCCCAAGCGCGTTGGCTCCATTGGATGGTGCATGGGTGGAGGCTATTCTCTCGATCTCGCACTGCACGATCTTAAGCTAAAGGCTGCGGTGATTAATTACGGCCATCTGGCGACCGACGAGGCGGCGCTGAAAAAGATCAATGCGGCAGTCTTGGGCATCTTTGGCGGGCAGGACCGCGGCATTCCACCGGTGGACGTTAACAAGTTCGAGGGCCACCTTAAGGCGCTGGGCAAGACGGCCGAGGTCCATATCTTTCCCGACGCCGGACACGCATTCGAGAATCCCAATAACAAACAGGGATATCGGGCGGAAGACGCGGCACAAGCCTGGAAGCTGACCGTCGACTTCCTGGCGAAGAACCTGAAGTCGAAATGACAATGTTGAATCTGCGGTTGCGGTACCGGAAGCGCCTGCTGTGGATGCTGCTGGCGGTGGTCGTCGGGTCGACGCTGTGGGTGCTGAAGGTGGAGTTTGTCTACGAGCGGAACGTGAGAAACGTACCTACGAGCTTCCGGTTGCGGACGCACCAGAGGCCGTACAACTGGAAAGCGTAGAGCTGCTTAAGTCTGTTGACATCCCGCGTTGAGGGGGTTGCCGCCGGCGGAAGCCTCTCCCGCCTTTGGAAGGGGCGCGCCTTTGGCCGTGCGGCAAAGCCGTCGCAACCCCGGCTTTCAGCCGCGAGGGGAACTCGCCCCTAGTCTGCTTTCGGGGAAAAGCCCCCATGCCTGGCAGCAGGCGTGAGAAAGGAGCGCACGCCGGCTTTGCTTTCTAGACCGGCGTCCGCCTCACACGTGGGTCTGACCGACGACTATTCGCTGCGGGCTTCTTCGTATCACTGCAACGTTATGCGGCTTCCGACCAGCTTTTCTGGTCCCGCCACAATGGGGTTTCCCTCCGCATCGAAGAACGCATACACCCCGGAGCCGCTGAAGCTGTTGCCGTCACTGGACAGGTGGAGCGTCAAACGAATAACACCGGTTGAGTTTAGCGTTCCGTCCGCATTGACGGCGATAACCTGAAACTTGAAGTCGTACACGCCCTCGACCAGCTTGCGCCAAACCCCGTGTCCGGGGCTAGTGTAATACGGGTCCGGACCCGGCGCCAGTTCGCCACCGTCGGTCTCCACCAGGGTCCCGTCGGCATGAAAGGTGAACAGCGCGGGCAGGGTGAACTGTGGAGGGTCGTTCGCATCGGTGAAAGTCGCAGTCCAGGAACCAACCAGGGGGGCGGATTGGGCTTTGGCCATTGTTGGTGTTGCGATGATCGCAGTGGCGAGCACCAGCAAACAGATGAGACCTGCGGAGTAACGCAATCGCATAGACAAGCTCCTTCATATGCGGACCAGGGGTCCGTTAAGATTGTTTTGAGTCCGGATACTACTTCAGCGGCTTGGAACGGCCGCTGCCGCGGTTGACGCACCTGAAGCCCGCCGCTGCAGGGTGTACGTTTATCCCAGAGCGGCGGATTGCGTCAAGCAAAAATAACGGCTGTAGAGCCGATGGCAAAGGCAAAAAGCGAAGGCGGGTAGCGCCTGCTCTAGCCGCGGCACACGAACTCTGGAACTGCCGTAGCCGGCTTCACTTTGTCAGCAGTCTCCCAATCCGCGCCTCTTCCAGCGCATTTGTGCAACAAGCTCTGGAAGTGGACTACACGCGTTCCAGGATCATGGCGATGCCCTGGCCAACACCGATACACATGGTGCACAGGGCGTAGCTCCCGCCGGTGCGGTGCAACTGCAGTACCGCGGTCGTGACCAGCCGGCCCCCGCTGGCGCCTAGAGGATGGCCAATCGCAATGGCTCCGCCATTTGGGTTCACGTGCGCAGCGTCATCTGCAATTTCCAGGTCGCGCAGCACGGCGAGCGCCTGCGCGGCGAATGCCTCGTTCAACTCAATCACGTCCATATCCGCGATGCTGAGGTTAGCCAGCGCCAACGCCTTGCGCGCCGCTGGGGCGGGGCCCATCCCCATAATGCGCGGTGCCACACCCGCGGCCGCTGAGGCAACCACACGCGCTCTTGGCCTTAGGCTGTAACGCTTCACGGCCTGCTCCGAGGCCAGCAGCAGCGCGCACGCGCCATCATTGATGCCGGAAGCGTTTCCTGCCGTGATTGTGCCATTAGCTTTGACGATCGGCTTCAGCGCAGCTAGCGCTTCCAGAGTTGTGTCGGGACGCGGATGCTCGTCCTGGCTTACGACGACGGGCGTACCTTTGCGTCCAGGAATCGTCACCGGAACAATCTCTTCCGCCAAAGCGCCGCTCTTGATAGCGGCCGCGGTGCGTTGCTGGCTGCGATAAGCAAACGCGTCCTGGTCCTGACGCGAGATATGGAACTCCTCAGCCACGTTCTCGGCAGTCTCCGCCATGGAATCCACACCGTACCGGGCTTTCATCAGCGGATTCACGAATCGCCAGCCGATAGTGCTGTCTTCCAGCTTCACGCCGCGGATGAAAGCAGCATCGGGCTTTGCCATGACGAACGGCGCGCGCGACATGCTCTCCACGCCGCCGGCAATCACCAGGGAATTCTCTCCGGTTTTGATGGCCCGGGCGGCCATGGAAATGGCGTCCATGCTGGAGCCGCATAACCGATTCGCGGTTGTGCCCGGAACCGTCTGCGGAAGGCCGGCGAGCAACAGCGCCATGCGCGCGACGTTCCGGTTGTCTTCGCCGGCTTGATTCGCGCATCCCAAAATTACATCGTCAACCGCACTCCAATCCACGGAGGAGTTGCGCGCAATCAAGGCTTTAATCGGAATCGCCGCCAGATCGTCGGTGCGGACAGAGGAAAGCGCTCCGCCGTAGCGGCCGAAGGGGGTCCGGATTACGTCACAGATGAAGGCATCCGACATGCAATGAGACCTCCGTGTTCAATCATAATAATCGAACCCACGACTTGACCTTGTCGAAGCAGGACAACGGGCACGGGTACATGGCGGTGGAGGGCAGGGAAATGCCAAGCGAGCGCCGGCTATTGGGTCAGGAAATGAAGCAGGAATCCAACCGCAATCCAGAAGGGCGTGACCAGCAAAAGCGAGAATAGCAGGCCTTCGGGAAACTCCAAACTGATGGCCGAATCCGTCGGGTTCCAGGTCAGGTCGGGGGAGCGGTATGCTCTATCGAATTGTTCCAGCCGGGTTAGCGCCCACATACGGAGCCGTTACTATACCGTAAAAGATGGCCCGATGGTGACGCGGGTTGGCTCGGCTGCGATAGGCCTTTTTTGGCAACGATACTCTCAATCGGCGTCGATGCGCCCCGTTCCGGGAGGAATTTCAAACCGTTTCATCTTGTTGTAGGTCGGCAGCAGGGATTCGACTCCCTTACACGATAGCTGGGTGGCCACCTGGTTCTCATGACCGGAACGTGTATAAGCGGCCAGCCAGCATCGTGCGTGTTCCATGCGATGTGCGCTCCTTTCGCTTGCTACCGTAAGGAGAATGCAAGGCTCCGCCGTTGCGAGTCCCATAGGCGGAGCCTTACGGTGGACACAGGAGGTTCAACCGAGTCACCCCGCTTTTCGAGCTGGCTCAGGAAAAATACCATGATAGTGCTTGGTAATGTAATGCTTACGTGGTGCCAATTTATTATGCAATCCTAATGCCACATACCTCGGTTCGTGGGTTGCACCGAGCAAGGCGCGACAGCCCAGTAAGTTAGAAAATTATGGGGCAAAGTCACTGGAGGTGAAAGGCGGGCATCTCGTCCAGAAAATGTACGTCCAATGTCCAAAAGCTGGATTCGCAGCGCAGGCGCCGATCGCCACCTCCGAGAAGGTTCGCCAGGCGCGGGACCGGAGGCCGCCGGGCTGCAATTCGGGTTTGCCTCGTTGGTACCCCTACCACTGGATTGTTTCGAGAGCAACAACGGCTGCGCCGCAGCAATAAACATCCTCCGGCAAAGGATGAAGATGCTCACCACCACGGTAACTGCTGAACATTGCCCAGAAAATGGGGTCGCCGTGGCCGGTATTCGCAGCGTGATGATGCAACAAATGTCCAAAGGTCAGTGTCGTACAGCAACTCCGTTCACAACGTTCAAAACTCGTGGCATCCAGCCCAGAAAATAATGTGCCGCGGGCCTTCCGCGGATATATAGTGTGGGGCTGTTAGTCCCAGTGAAATTCCGGCTGATCGAGACCCTGGCCAACCGACGGGCTCAGGGCGCGATGCAGCAACCTTGTCGCAGCAACGCACGAGAACGGCGCCAAGCCGCTACTCTGGAAAGGATGAAACAGATGGCTGAGGTTACAGACGCGGGTATCTACAAAGAATGGTGGGCCAATCCGGCGGTGGTCGGGCTGATGGGTTTCGGCCTGACGACCATGGCGACCGGCCTGCACAATGTGGGATTCTGGAGCGCCGGACCGACTCTGGCGTTGGCAATCTGCTTTGGCGGCACGGCGCAATTCATAGCGGGCATCGTGGACCTGCGCAAAGGCAGCATCTTCGGCGGCTCGGCCTTTATGTGTTATGGCGCATTTTGGTGGTCAGTGTTTGTGCTGCTGTTCGTGCAGCCGAAAAATGGCCTGCCGGCGGGTAAACCCGAGGAACTGGGTTTCTTCCTGATGTGGACGCTGTTCACCTTTGGCTTTTGCCTGGCCGTCCAAAAGGTCGGCAAGTTCTTGGCGGTGCTGTTCTGGCTGCTGTTCCTAGCGTTTGTCCTGCTTGACGGCGTGGTCCTGGGGTGGGTTTCCCCGCACCTGGCTGGTTGGGAGATCTTTGTTGTGGGATTTCTCGCCTGGTATATCGCCACCGCCACGCTGGTGAACACAGTTAACGGCGGCAAGAAGGTCCTGCCGCTTGCGTAGAGTCTGAGACTCACGCCGGAAAAAGAAGACCCTCGGAAGCGTGACTTGGCACCGTGCCACGTCACGCTTGCCGGCTTAACCAGATCGAATTGAGCCCGGCGGCAAAGCGCAGTTCGAATTCGCCGCCGGTCCAAATTGTCAGTGCTTATAGCCAGCGCCACGTAACGCCGCTGCAAAACGATTCGCAAAATCGTGAACGTGGTCCATGGTCGCCAGCGGGCCCATCAAGCCAATGCGGAAGATCTTTCCGGCGAGCGGACCGAAGCCACCGGCGATCTCAATACCGTTCTCTTTGAGCAGCGTGGTCCGTACCTTGGCGTCGTCCACACCTTGCGGTACTTTCGGTGTGTTCAAGTTCCAGATGCGATACTCGGGGGCTACCAGCATTTCCAGTCCCATGGCTTCCAGCGTCTTGACGAACTCCAGATGCGCCCGATGGTGGCGCTCCCAGCGATTCTGCAAGCCTTCCTCTTCGATGAGCGTGAGGCCTTCATGCAAGGCGTAGAACATGGTCGCCGAGGCGGTGTGATGATAGCGATGCGACACCGTCAGATAGTCGGCAATCAGCTTCAGATCGAAATACCAGGAGCGATTGGGCGTTGGGCGCGCATTCAGCCACTCGGCCGCGCGCGGTGAAACCGTGATGGGCGACAGTCCGGGAGGGCAGCTCAGGCCTTTCTGAGTGCAACTGTACGCGATGTCGATGCCAGTCTTGTCCACTTCGACGGGCATGGCGCCCGAGCGAGGTCACGCAGTCGGCGATGACCAGCGCGCCGACTTCATGCGCGGCCTCGCAGATGGCCTCGCCACGCTGGAAGGCCCCCGCGGAAGTTTCGGCCTGCACATACATCACGACTTTGGGCTTTTCCAGGCGGATAAACTCAGCTGCTTCCTGGTCGCCGAAAACTTCGCCCCAGGGTTTCTCGAAGCGCACCAGTTCGGCGCCCTGGCGGCGCGCCATCTCCGACATGCGATCGCAGAAGAAACCGTTGGCGAACGACACCACCTTCATTCCCGGCAAAACAAAGTTGGTGATGGCAGTTTCCATGCCGCCGCTGCCGGTGGCGGAGATGACGAAGGTCAGCTCATTCTTGGTCCCGAACACGGTGCGCAGGAGCCGTTGAATGTTGGTGGAAATCTCGAAGAAGTAGGCATCGAGATGGCCGACGACGGGTTGAGCCAGCGCCTGATAAACGCGCGGATGCACTTGACTCGGCCCAGGACCAAACAACAGTCGCATGGGAGGATGAATGGAGATTTCTTCTAGAAGGGCGGTTCTATCATCGGAACTGATCATTGCGTTTCTCCTAATTAACAACCATCTAGTATAAGGCGATTGCGATAATAGCGCTGGCGTAATTATTACCAGGACTTTGCCTCATATCTGCCGAGTGGCCAGCCGCCAGCAACCGGAATTCGCCTCGTTAGCTGCCGAACCCGATGGCCATGTGGTTGCATCTCTGCATTCAACATCTGCGCCTTCGGTGTGCGAAGATACACGGATGTTGCGCTCGCGCCGTCTTGCGATTGCCGCGGTCATAGCACTCATCTTCTTGGTGACGCAGTTCGGCCTTTGGGCGGCTCCGCCGCAGGAATTGCGGGGCGTCGTCAAAGACCGCAGCGGAGCGGTGATTGCCAAAGCGCAGGTCCTGCTGCGCGCTGAAGGACAGGAGATCAGCCGGACGACCCAAGCCGACGGCAGTTTCGTATTCACTGGAATAACTGCCACCAGCGGGACTCTCGTGGTCAGTGCATCCGGTTTCGCGAGCCGCACAACCGCATGGCACGCCGGAGCGAACCAGTTCACCATCACGCTCGTTCCGGCGGCGGTGCAACAGAGTCTCGACGTGACCGCGACGCGCACCTCCATCCTCCCGACCGGTGTGGACGACCTCGAGGCGCAACCCGACGCTGTCACGATCAGCTCCACACAGCTGCAACAATGGGGCGCACTCGCCACCGACGATAAATTGCGAAACATAGCCGGCTTTTCGCTGTTGCGCCGATCGGGCAGCCAGACCGCCAATCCCACGTCGCAAGGGGTGTCGTTGCGCGGACTGGGCGCGAGTGGCGCGAGCCGGGCGCTGGTTTTGGCGGATGGCATTCCGCTCAACGATCCCTTTGGCGGCTGGATCGATTGGGCGCGCCTGCCGCAAGCGTCCTTGGACCAGGTGCAGATTGTTCCGGGAGGCGTCTCGGCGCTTTACGGGAACGATGCCTTGGGCGGAGTGATCAATCTGGAGACGCGTACCTGCGGTGCAGACCGATGCCGTGATCGAAGGGTCGTATGGAAATGAGCAATCGCCGTTCGGCTCGGGATGGGGCACGATGCGCTTCAGGCAATGGGCAGTCATGGCCAGCGGCGAAGGACTTCGCACGGACGGATACACCGCCGTCCCAAAGGACGTGCGAGGTTCGGTGGACACGCCGGTCGCTTCGCAGTACGGCAGCGGGACCTTGCGCGTGGAACGCTTGTTCGGCAATCGCGGACGCGTCTTCCTCAGTGGTTCGCTTTACGGCGAGGACCGGTTAAATGGCACGCCACTGCAAATCAACGACACAACCATACGGCAGTTGGCATTGGGCACGGACTACGATAGTTCCGCTGCCGGATTGTTTACGCTCCGTCTGTACGGCGGAACGGAGAATTATCACCAGACGTTTTCCTCGATTGCGGCCGACCGCAACAGCGAATCGCTGACCAACATTCAGTACGTTCCTTCGCAGCAAATGGGATTGCTGGCGCAATGGTCGAAGCAGATCGCGAGCCGCCTGACGTTGCTGGCGGGACTCGACGGCCTCTATGTCCAGGGATTCAGCAACGAAACAACGTTATTCGCGCGGCCAACCAACGGCGCATTTGTCGAACGGAGGCACGCAGCAATCGCTCGGCGCATTCGCCGAAGGTATTGTGCAGATCACGCCGCGCTGGTCGTTGACGCTGGCGGGCAGGGAAGACTTGTGGAGCAACTTCGATGCCAGCTCGACGCGCATTCCAACTCAGGGCAAACCAACGCACACTGCCTACCCTGACCGCGGCCAGAATGCTTTCAGCCCGCGGCTGACGACGTCCTATCACGCTGGCGAACATATGGTGCTTTATGCATCGGCCTATCGTTCGTTTCGCGCGCCCACGCTGAACGAACTCTACCGCAGCTTTCGAGTTGGCAACGTGCAGACCCTTTCCAACGCCTTTCTGCGCGCCGAACACTTTACCGGCGGCGAAGCTGGAGTGCGCGTCACATGCCCTGCAAGACCGCATCACGCTTTACGGCGTCGGCTTCTGGGGTTTCGTCACCGATCCAGTTTCCAACGTGACCCTCAGCACGACGCCGCAACTCATCGTGCGCATGCGCCAGAACCTGGGCCGCATTCAAGCGCCCGGACTTCAAACCGGCATCAACTACACGGTCAGCAACCGCATTTGGCTGAGCTGCGCTTACCAGTTCATCGATTCCACCGTCTCTTCGTTTTCTGCAAACCCGGCCCTGGTTGGGAACCAGGTTCCGCTGGTGCCGAAAAACGAGTTCGTCTTTCAGGGAACGTGGGCCGCGCCGCAGAAGATCTTCGTCGCTATACAAGGCCGCACCGCCAGCAACGAATTCGATGACGATCAGAACCTGTTGCCGCTGGGCAGCTACTTCGTGCTCAGTGCAACCGTGTCGCGTCCGTTGCCGAAGGGATTCGACGTGTTCTTCCAGGGCGAGAACCTGACCAACAATCAGTACGACATTGGCCGCACGCCAGTAGCGACTTTGGGCCAGCCGATCCTGGCTCGCATTGGGGTGCGCTGGCAGAGCAGGAAGTAAGGAAGCGCGAGTACGTGGCGCTCTTCGCCTTTGGCCGTTCGCTCTTCTCTACTCCCCCTTCTTCTACGATCCACTGGTCGTGCCTGAAGACAGCGCCTTCAGAATCGCCGTGCCGTTGGGACTGCCCCAGCCAGTACAGGCGTCCCAACCGGAACCCGCTTTGTAGTCGCCGTTATCACCCGAGGTGATGTCGTTGAACGTCCCCGCCGCGAGGGCGACGCTCTGGTACAGCTTCGGATTGAGATGGCCAACCGGCGTGCCGATCATTTGATTGAGCAGTGCAACCAGGCCCGCCCATAGCGGCGCGACCGCGCTGGTTCCACCCACCACGATCTGCGAGCCGTCCACCTGCACTTGATAGCCGGTCTGAGGATCGGCATCCCCGGCAACGTCGGGCACGCCACGTCCGCTGGAGCCTCCCGGATTGGCTGACGGCGGCACCTTGGCATTTGCCTGGTAGGAGGGAAGCGGGAAAGTTGTGCTCACTCCGCCGCCGGTCGCGCCGTTGTTGGGAAGTTCGTTCCACACGACTTCGCTGCCAATGGCGCTGCCGCTGATGTCGAGGCGCGTGCCGCCACAAGCCAGGCTAAACGGGCTGGACGACGGGAAGTCCACCTGGTCCGAGCCATCGGAGGAGCCATCGGTTGAGCCGTTATCGCCCGATGCCGAGCATACGGTCACGCCCACAGCCGCAGCCGCCTGGAGTGCGCTGTTGTAATTCTGCAAAGATTGCGCCGTCCAACTCGATTCCGGCCCGCCCCAGCTGATGGAGATAACGGAAGGCTTGCGGGTCTTGTCCATCGCCGCCTGGTTGATGGCGTCGAGAAATCCCGCGTCGGAATTCGGAGCGAAGTAAACTGCGATCTTGGCGCCGGGAGCGACAGCGCCCGCGACTTCAATGTCGAGCATCACTTCGGTATCGGGCCCGTTGGTGTCGCCCGTGGGCTGATTGGTGGCGCCATCGACGGAAACTGCCGAGACCGACGGCGGGGGCGAAATCTTCAGCGACTTGAAATAGGTGTTGAGATCGGACTGCGTGTATCCCCCGCCCAGTTCGATGATGGCAATGGTCTGCCCCTTTCCATTGACGCTGGTGGGGAAGTTGTAGGCCTGGGCGATTTGCAAGGTTGTGTAGGAGGTCGGGGCAGCGGCGCTGGGATTTGCCGCCATGCGAAAGTGCGCTTTGGCTTGCGGGCGGTTGTCGAGTCCATGCACTCCGCGAACGATGCCGCTAAGCTCGGTGGGAATGTTGACCGCACCGCTGCGCCCGCGGTAGGTCCTGCCCTCGCATTGGTACGCCGCCAGTTTCACCTGAAACGCTTTGGCAAAGGCACTGCAACTTCCCGCCAGGGCCACGGTGCGCGAGGGAAGACTTACCCGGCCCACTTTCAATCCATGGGCATGGGCAAATTTCTTCACCTCCTTCACGTCCTTGGGGTCGGCGCCATAGCGGGCCGCGTATTCATCGCGGGAGATGTGCCTGCCACTGGCTACCAACTCAGCCAACGCCGGCTGGTTCTCAGCGGCCGGCCGTTCTCGCAAGACCACGGTCACGTGCATGGGTTCGTTGGGGTCAAGAATGCCGGTTTTCGCAGCACCCGGCATCGGCTGGCGTTCACTGCCCGGCAGTTTGACGTACTTATCGAATGCCATCTATCCTCCAGGATATCGTTGGCGCGGCGATGTGGTCGTCGGCCGCGCGAATCCGATTTGAATGCCATTTTAACCGGAATTTCCTTCCGGCTCACGCAGCGGCGGGTGCCTTTAAATTTTTCTTGCTCGGGAGTGCCCTCGCAGGCAGGACTAAGGTATCCTGTCCGAAACTTTGCCGCGAGCCAGCCGGGGACTTCTGATCGCACAGGGCACCTGGCGGAGACAAATGGAGAGAACGAATGAGTCTAACAGTAAATGTTCCTCGATTCAGACAGGCGATTGTCGCCGCCGTGGCTACTTCGCTAATGGTGGTCTGCGCTTGCACCGATACGGACGAGATCACCCAATTTGCCAAAGCGAGCAAGGCCGTCGGACAAGCTTTTCCCAACATTGCCGAACAGGGAGAAGCATCGTGTAAACGAGCAAATAGTTTTATAAATCAGCAAAGGAACCCACTGCCTGAGCTGGACTGCGGGATTTATCCGAAGCTAAAGCCTGCGCTCGTGAAGGTTAATGAGGTATTGTTCGATTACATTGGCAGTCTGGGGAAGCTGGCAGCGGCTGATACTAGTAAGGTCTCCGGCGGATTCGATAAGCTGTCAACTGATCTAAAACAAGCCGACCCCAACATCTCTAAGGCCAACCAAGACAAGGTTAGTGCAGCAAGCGGGTTAGCCAAAGCAATAACCAATCTTTGGGCGAAAGGCTATCGGCAGCATGAATTGTCGAAAATCATTCAAGGAAACAACAAAGCAGTCCAGGACGTGACCCAGTTCCTGTCTGAGTACGCCGCCGCAAAGTATCAACAGAGCTTCAGTGATGAGTGGAGATACGAGGACAGCTACTGTGACGCTATGAAGGCGCCAGCAGCCGAGCCGCTTGCCACCGACCTGCTCGACAGGACGTGCAAGGCGGATAAACCTCATATAGATGCCCAAGTGAAAGCGATAACAGACTACCAGAAGGCACTCTCGACTATCGCAGCAACCCATCAGAAGCTCTATGACGAAGCAGGGCACTGGGACAGCAAGAAACTGGTCCAAGACCTTGGGCCCGAAATTGTCAGCCTGGGGAAGGCGGCTGCCTCAGTAAACAAGGCGTTTTGAGGAGATGAACAATGCAATGGACAGCACTCGACTTGAAGAACCTGGCGGCCCTTTTTGACGATATGGCAGATGCCATTCTGGCTTTCCGGAAACAGAACGGTAACTCACTGACGCAGTTACAAAAAAACCATCTAACCTCCCTGTTTGGAGAACTGGTGAAGTATGGCGAGGATCTCGAAAATAAGGCTGTGGAGACTGCCCTTGTCGATATTGATGGTTCGGTGACGGGCTTGCAGAACGCGGCCCACGACGCGACCCACGCGTTGCAGGTGATAACCGACGTGCAGAAGGTGATAACCATTGGGGTGGCAGCCGTCGGTCTCGGCGCAGCGATAATAAATCCCACACCCGGAGCGGTGGCCAGTTCCGTCGGTATCTTGGCGGGTGCGATCAAGGAGGCCACTAAGAAACCAGACAATGACGGCAGCAGTACCTCTAAGGGTTAGGTTCTCCTTCAGAAACAACGTTTATCGGGTACAGCTCGGCTCCAATGCTACTGCCATCTAGGAATAACCCTGAAGCCTTGTTGCGGGTATCCAGTTTCTGAACACTTGGACTCCGAACTCGATGCCGCTGTAACCGCGTTGTAGAACGGCACTTCGTGGGCGCGCTGGAAGTCCTGGCGCCTGAAGTTGAGGTTGACTCTGCGAATCATGATCTGGAGGTCCTCGGCAACGTCCTGCTGCTGCTTTTCCGCAGCCGCGCTCTTCAGCTTGGCCAGCACCGCCTCGGTTTCGTGCCGCTCCTGGTCTTCATTGGCCAGCGTGGGCTGCGAGGCCTTAGCGTCGAACTGGCTCAATCCCTGCTGCGTGCCCGCCTCGGGGTGGTACTTGAAGACGATGTCGATCAGCATGTTGGTGTAGCGGTTGCTAGCGGCAATCCAACGGCGATCAGCAGGCTGGGTCTGCGCGAAAGCCGGCAGGGTTAAAGCGGCGGCGCAGAAAAGGGAAATCAGTGTGCGAATCAAACGTCCTCCTGGCGGAACAACTGAAGTCGTAAAAGTATAGGTGGGATTTTGGGCAGGCGAAAGGCGAGAGGGCGGCGTGGCGTCTCGCGCCGCGCGCACGTGGTAGTTTTCTGGCTGTCATCCTGAGCGACGAGGTCGCCGCGGCGACCGAGGAGTCGAAGGAACCCTTTGTTCGCCAGCAAATCCGGACTTGGTACTCAGCCACACGGCTACATGTGATTTCTCGAAGTTATAGGGGTCCTTCGACTCCCCCTCACGATGTTCGGGGTCGCTCAGGATGACACTCTTGAAGATGGCCCAAAAAATCAGGCACGGGATGGGTTAATCCCGTGCCTGGTGGGTGAGTAGCGCTCGCTGCAAGGAGAAAACTTAGTCGTTGGCGGAGACGTTGTCGCGGCGCACGTGCTCGTGTTCGTGCTCGCAGGTCAGCGGACATTCTCCCAGGATCGGGCGGCAGGACGGATCCTGTCCCACCTCGATCATCTGCCCCGGGACCTTGACCTCCGCGAACTGCTCCGCTTCGGTCGAGTGCTTCAGCGCCGACAGCGACGACTTGCCGCTGGCGATGACCTGCGTCACCTCGTCGAAGTAGCCGGTGCCGACGAAGCGCTGGTGCTTCACCGCGGAATAGCCGTGGCTGTACTCGCGCGCGAATTCCTTCTCCTGCACGCGCGAGTAGGCGGTCATGCCCGTATCTTTGTAGGCGCGCGCCAGCTCGAACATGCCGAGGTTCAGCACGTGGAAGCCGGCCAGCGTGATGAACTGGAACTTGTAGCCCATCTCGGCCAGCGCGGGCTGGAAGCGCGCGATGGTGGCGTCGTCCAGCTTCTTCTTCCAGTTGAACGAAGGCGAGCAGTTGTAGGCCAGCAGCTTGCCTGGATACTTGGCGTGGATGGCATCGGCGAAGCGCTCGGCTTCTTTCAGGTTCGGCTCAGAGGTTTCGCACCAGATCAAGTCGGAGTACGGCGCATACGCCAGACCGCGCGCGATGGCCGAGTCGAGCCCGCCATGGATGCCGAAGAAGCCTTCCGAGGTGCGCTCGCCGTTCAGGAAGATGCGATCATAGGGATCGATGTCGCTGGTCAGCAGATGCGCGCTGTTGGCGTCGGTGCGCGCCAGGATCAGGGTCGGAACACCCAGCACGTCGGCCGCAAGACGGGCAGCCACCAGCTTCTGCACGGCCTCCTGGTCGGCACCAGCACCTTGCCGCCGAGGTGGCCGCACTTCTTGGCGGACGACAGTTGATCTTCGAAGTGAACGCAGGCCGCGCCGGCTTCGATCATCGCCTTCATCAGCTCGAAGGCGTTCAGCGTGCCGCCGAATCCAGCTTCGGCGTCGGCGATGAGCGGGGCAAACCAGTTCATGCCGTTCTTGCCCTCGGAGTGATGGATCTGGTCGGCGCGGGTAAGCGCGTTGTTCAGGCGGCGGCACAGGTTGGGCACCGAGTCCGCCGGGTAGAGGCTCTGGTCGGGATACATCTGGCCGGCATTGTTGGCGTCGGCGGCGCACCTGCCAGCCGCTCACGTAGATGGCCTTCAGGCCGGCCGAGACCATCTGCACGGCCTGGTTGCCGCTCATGGCGCCGAGGGCGGCGACGTACTGGTCGCTGTTCAACATCTCCCACAGGCGTTCCGCGCCTACGCGGGCGAGGGTGTATTCGATGGGAAGGGTACCGCGCAAGCGCACCACATCTTCTGTGGAATAAGGCCGGGTGACCCCGTTCCAGCGCGGATCGGACTTCCAGGATTTTGCCAGTTGAGCAGCAGTTTGATGGGCCGGCATCTTGGTGTTCTCCTCTCAAGTTCGGGCTAAAGGTGGTAATAACCACAAATTGATTGCCGGGACTGCCGGCTGGGTTGTGTGTTCAATATACTGAACACACCTTCCGCATGATGTACAAACGATAGCGAAACCCCGAGGCCAAGGCAAGAACAATGTTCAGGATACTGAACACAAATTCATCATTTGGCACCCACCATGTGCGATTCCCATACTGGGAAGCGGGTTGCCCGCACGGGGAACCTCTATCGTCGTGCTGACTCTAAGCTAGGCGCGGCTACCGGCTTTTGTCTGTGACATATTGCTCATAAACCATGGCCGCGATTCTGAACTGATATTCACCATGTCGCACACCTGTTAAACTGGTGCCATGGCGCGTCCAATGGAGAGTCCCTCGACTGCGGTGGAGCGTACCCTGCTGATTCTGGAAGCCGCGGGCCAGCGCGAGGGCGGCATGTCAAACGCCGATTTCAGCCGCAAGCTCAAAATTCCCAAGAGCTCAGCCAGCTACATCCTGCGCACCCTGGAGCAGCATGGCTATCTGCGCCGCGACCACGACGACGGCAAATACCGGCTGGGCATGAAGGTACTGAGCCTGTCGCGGGCGGCCTTGAGCGGAGTTGATATACGCGAAGCGGCGCTGCCCATCATGCAACACCTGGTCGACCAGATCCACATCACCACCCACCTGGCCATCCTCGACCATGGCGAAGCGGTGTACGTGGAGAAGGTGGAGGCGCCCAGCTTTATCAAGATGGACACCTGGATCGGGCGGCGCATGGAAGTGCATTCCACCGCGGTGGGCAAGGCGCTGCTCGCCTACCTCGACTCAGGACGAGCGGGAGGCGATCATCCGTCAACGGGGACTGAAGAAACTGACGCCGCACACCATCACCAGCGTGCCCAAGCTGATGAAAGAGTTCGAGCGGGTCCGCCAGTTGGGATATTCGGTGGATGACGAGGAGAACAGCCTGGGTGCGCGCTGCGTGGGAGCGCCCATCTTTAACAGCCGGGGCGGGGTTGAGGCGAGCATCGGCTCGACGGGAACCATCCACGCCGTGCCGCGTGACGCCGTACCTCGACTGGCGGAGATGGTGAAGGACGCGGCCCGCCGCATCTCACACCAGATCGGCTATCGGGGGCCGTACCCGCCAGCCGCAAAGTAGATACTGATAGCTGACAGCTGATAGCTGACAGCTGATAGCTTCCCACTTCCACTCGGTCGTTCTTATTGCACAGCAGTTGCCACAACCGGCGAGGAGACGTCCGATGGGAACGCGAGCGGGCGCTCATCGACCCGCAGAAACCAGCGGTCACAAACGATATTGCGGCAGAACGAGTCGCTGCGTAGCAGCGTTCGCCCGCAAATCTCGCGAACCGATTGCGGGATGAACTGACCCAGCGATTCCAAGGCGCTACGCTTACGACCCAAGCGGGCATTCAAAAGCTCGCGATAGAGCTGCAATCGGCTGGCGCTGTAATCACCCTGGGCGCAGAGGATGCTGTGGGCAGCAATCAATCCCGACTCGATAGCCGGCCGTATGCCTTCGCCGCTTTCCGGATACGCCAAGCCGGCGGCATCTCCGATTAACAGAATGGAGTCGTCCAGAATTGCCCGTTGCGAGTGGCCAAAGAGCCAGTAAGCGTGTCCCAAAATTCCTTTGCCGGGCACCTCGACATCTCTGCTGCGCTTGAGAAAGCGAAGGAACTGGTCACAGTGTTGGGAGAGGCCGTGATTGTCCATGCGGCCGATGCCGACGGTCAGAACATCCTGTTTGCGGAAACACCATCCGTAGCCGCGCAGGTCGCGGCAAAAATAAAGTTCAGGCAGTTCGCCGGCGATGCGGGAGCTGGCGGCTTGGGCGGCGGGCATCTCGAACTCGATTTCGCGGGCGACGACCGAGGGCGCGGAGGCTTGGTTGCCGAGGAAGCGGGACACCGGACAAAAATGTCCTCCGGCGCCAACTACGAGTCGCGCCTTGATGTCGCCGTTGACCAGCCATCCATCCTTAGTGCGCTCGATGGAATTGAACGGGACGCCCTCGCGGATGCGCGCGCCACAACGGCACAGGAGATACTCGTCGAACTCGGAGCGCAGGATACCGTAACTGATGGTCCGCCCATAGCGGATGTCAACTTGCGGCTCTTCGATGCAACTCAGGCGAAAGCCGGTGATGGGCTGCAAAACGCGCCCCGGCGCGTAGCACTCGGCGTCGATGCCCAGGGCCTCGAGTACCAGCGGCGTGATCCATCCTCCGCAGAGTTTGTTGCGCGGGAAGGCGCTGCGGTCGATCAGCAGCGTGTCGAGTCCCGATTGCCGCAGTCCCCAGGCGCAGGAGGATCCGGCCGGTCCGCCGCCGACAATCAAGACATCGCAGGAGTCCATAATTCGTCGTCTGTCCTATCCTGGTCCTGGCTGATGCTGCTGTACAGACGGCTGCGCGTCTCTGGAACCGACTGACACTGTGTTCCGGTAAATACGACCTGGAACAACTGCAGCGTACCGACTCGAAAGGCAGCGATGGATCCGGCAAGATAAAGTCGCCACATACGCGCAAAAGTCGTCCCATGATCGCGGACGACCGTGTCATAGGCGCGCTCAAATCTGCTTAACCAGTGTTCGATGGTCCTGGCGTAGTGGGGACGCAGGTCCTCGACGTCGAGCACGTAGAAGCCCTGCGGTTCCAGGACCTCCATTGACTCGCGGAGGGTGGGGGCGTAGGCGCCGGGAAATATGCGCTTTCGAATCCAGACACTGAAAGGCAGACTGCGGCGGCGACCGATGAAATGCAGCAGTCCCCGGCCCTGGTCACCGATGGTACGTTGAATCACCCGACCCAACTCCGGGTAATGTTCCCGTCCCACATGTTCCAACATGCCGACCGACACAAAGGCGTCGTAGCGGCCGGTAATATTGCGGTAATCGTCCTCCACAAACTCGACCATGGAGGAGAGGCCTTTCTGTTCTGCCACTTCCCGGGCCACTCGAATCTGCTCATGGGAGATGTTGAAAGCCTTCACCTTCACGCCATAGTGCTCGGCCATATACATGGCCAGTGAACCCCAGCCACATCCCGCTTCCACCACCGTCTCTCCCGGCCTGAGCCATAACTTCCGGCAAACCAGGTCGAGCTTGGCCTCCTGGGCCTCTTCCAGCGAAGTGTCTTGGTGGGGGAAGTAGGCGCACGTGTACACCATAAGCTCATCCAGCCAGAGCCGGTAAAACGCGGTGGGGAGATCGTAATGATGATGAACATTGCGCGAGGAGCCGTAGCGGCTATTGGCCTGCGCCCACGCCAGCCATTTCGACATCAGTCGCCATTGCCAGTTCCGTACTCCCTGGGCTGACTGGTTGATGGCCTCGATGACACGAACCAGATCACCCTCAACTTCAATTCGGCCGTCGGAGTAGGCATCCCCAAAAATGACCTCAGGATTCATCACCAGCCCGGCCAAGGTAGCGCGGTCGGCTATGCGCACAATGCCGATCGGCGACGTGCTGGGCTGGTTTTCTATATGGGGAAGCGCCAGAGATAGCGGAGCCGTACCTAAGGCCCTGCGAACCGCCTTCAGCAGGGAGCGATCAATCCAGGAGGCATGATTCAGGGTCACAGTATCCTCCATTCATACCGTAACAGCCCGAGGAATGATACACAGCGAGTACTTAAATGAGCAAGGTTTTGGCGAGGAGAATCGGCCGTGATGGCGTCGAGCAGCCTGGCAATGAAAGCAACGAAGCGGTCGCCGAGCGACGGGGTTACTGTTGACATGGTTCTGCCTCGAGCAACAAAACTCATCGCAGTGAGCTGACGTAGTGATACTAACACCGGCATATTCGCGTACGTCACTCAAAAAGCATGGGTTCCGCAAAGGGATGTAAAACCCAGGGTTTTGCCCTAAAATAGCTCTGGCTTGCGGGAGAAGTTGAGACAGGATTTTGGCGCTTGAGGGTGCCAGTGCTAGGCCGGAAGTTATGCCAGCCGGTCCGTTGTGGCGCTAAACATGTTTGCGGGAAGGTTTTACCAGGCCCTCCCGTTCCAGCGACTCCTGAATGCCACTCCACACCCGGGGGCAGGGGTCTTCCATCGGAACCAGCAGCTTGGCGGCCTCCGCGATGTAGCGTAGGTCAGCAATCAGATCGGAGCAGACAGGACAGGTTGCCAGATGCTCCTGCTCCTCGGCGCTGCCGCCCCCGTCAATGATGTAAGGCAGGACCTTTTGAAACTCCGCGCACGTCATTTCTTCTCTCCCTAGGGAATCCGGGTGGATGTGTTTCTCTCTACCTCTCCAGGAGCGTTGCCATACCGTCCCTGAAACCTCCGCTGTAGGATTCCCCGCATCTCGCCCTGCGAAATGCCCTCTGCAATCATGGTCTATCGTTTTGCGGCCCTCTCTGCCTGGCTCAGCTTCAGAAGGTCACGCAGCTTCATTCTTGCTTTATGGAGCTGCGACTTGCTATTGCCGATGGAGCAGCCCATCATCTTCGCAATCTCGTTGTGCTCGTAGCCTTCGACATCGTGCAGCACGAAGATAATGCGATATCCCGGCGGCAAACTCTCGATCGAGCGCTCCAGATTGACCCGATCGATGGCTCCGACCAGCACATTATCGCGGGCGCCGATGTCCCTCTTGGGACCATCCTCATTTTGTGGCTCCAAGGTCTCTTCCAGAGAAACCTCGGGGAGCCCTTTCTTGCGCAGGCGCATGAGCACCACGTTCACCGCCAGGCGATGCAGCCAGGTGGAAAACGCCGATTCCCCGCGAAAGGTGGCGATCTTGCGATAAAGCTGCAGGAAGGCCTCTTGCGTCAAGTCTTCCGCTTCCGCCGTATTGCCGACCATGCGCAGGCAAAGGGAATACACCCGCCGCTTGTGCAGACCGTACAAAGCCTCGAAGCATTCGGCATCGCCCTGTTTGGCGCGGTCAATCGCTTCCTGCTCGGAGATACCGTTAGCCAAAATTTTCTTAGCGGTCGTCAAATTGGTGTACTCGGTCTCCTGCCAGATTCGATGCTAGGACAAGAGCAGTTCGTTGCCTGGCGCCGGCGGTGACAAAAGATTAGAGCACTGTCCTAGTATCGTGAGCAAGAGGGCGATGCCCTCCAAGCTGCGAGTTCGAATCGAGGTCTGTTCAAGCCGCTCTCCTCGAACCCGCACATGGGGAAATCGTCTAGAAGTGGAAGCCAATCTGCGCTGTCAACGCGCGCGGCGTCACGTAGTGGGTGCCGCTGAACGTCGACAGGAAGTTGTACAGGGCATACTTGTTGGTCAAGTTGATCGCCGTCACCTGCAGACTCCACTTGTACCTGTCGCCCTTGAAGAGGTTGTCGTCGCCGACAGCCAGGTCAAAGAGGTTGCGTGACGCGATGCGCGCGGGATGGTGGTCATCATTCTGCGTACCCGGCGCCGGGACTTGTATCAGACTGGATCCGAATTGAGAAGCAAGACAGGGAGACGGCAGAGGCGTAAAGGGGGTCGCCTTGACGCTTCCGCAGAAGAAACCTGCCTGAAACTCCTGATCGGCAGTAAAGCCGGTCAAATCGACAGCGGGTTGGCCGTTAAGCGTGGTAGACGACGGGCAGTCGTTGTAGCCCGACAAGCCGTAGCAAGGCGCCGCGCCCGCCACCAGTCCGCTGTCATAGCGCCAGTTGAAACCGATCCATGGCCCGCGCTTCCATGGAGTCTGGTATTGCAAGTGTGTGGTCATGTTGTAGACTTCGTCGTGGTCAATGCGGAAGGGAGTTCCGCTCTGCCCCACAGTCACGCCCAGTCCGCTGGTTTGCGGCGGGAAGAAGCGAGCGGCCACGCTCGACATCACCACCAGCGCACTGAGGCCATGGTACACCGGCACGCTGGCGCGCAGCGCCCATCCCGGAATCTTGGAGTTGTGCCACCCAATCGGGAAGAAGATCGGGGTGTTGCCGAAGATGCTGAAATCGTACCCGGTGTGAGTGTATTTCCAGATATATTCGCCGTCGACTACAAGAAATCGCCCAAATGCCTGCTGAAAGCCAGCGTGAAATTCATTGCGAAATCCGGGAGTCAGCGGGGCCTGCACGCAAGGCACAATCGCGGCGATGACCGGGAAATTGCACCCCGTGCTGGACAGCACCAGGTTCTCGTTGAACGGTGTCTCCAGTGTGCGCGCATAGGAAGCGCGGAGAATCGTGTTCGTCTTCTGGACATTGTAGGAAATCCCGACACGCGGCTCCGGTTGCCGGGTCACGGTCAGTCCGTTGTAGAAGTCGCCCCGGATACCCAGATTGAGCGTCCAGTTGCGCTTCGTGATGTTGTCCTGAACATACATCGCCAGCTCTTTCACGTCAGTATGGCCAAGGAACGAATACAAGGTGCTGTGCGGACTCTGGCAACCGGAGGCCGGTGACGGGTTCGGACGAGTCAGGTCATAGCAGCTCAACACCGGCGTGTAACCGACGTTGGCCTGAAGTCCAGCGGCGGCGCACTGTGACGGATCGGTGAAGCCGGAGACGGGGTTGCCATTCGCATCCACGCAGGGCGAATTAAGCGTCGGATTCACGATCCCGAAAGCGTCGTTTTCGTTGAGGAAGGTCTGCTCATACATGACCCCCGCCTTGATATTGTGGATGCCCTTGGTATAGGCGACATTGGCGATTGCGCCGGCGTTGGTAAGCGTTCGGTTCTGCGCCACGGTTTCCGACTGGATAGGACCGAAGTCCGCGAACGGGTTGGCACTCGGATAATAGTTGTACTGATCGCGCCGCACGTAGCCCGTAACATTCAGCACGGCGTTCGGGCTTAATGTATGCGTCCAAGTAGGCGCGATGTTGTACGTCGAGATCTTGGAGCGCTGATCGGTCGGGCCGACGGGACTGCCGTCCGGACCCAGCACGCCAAGGTTCAAGTTGTCATACGAGTTCGGGTTCTGGAACCAGGAGCGCGTGAAGCCGAAATTGAAGTGCAGGGCGTCCGCCGGCGAAAACTGATAGTCGAAACGGTCGAACACGTTCTCTTCGTTCCCGTGCGCGTGGAAAACCACGAATTCCGGCGGATCGAGAAAGCGGCCGCTGTTGAGCCCATTCACCGCGATGAAGTTCCCCCAGTTCTTGCCGCCGTAGGAGAAGTTGAAATCCACGTTTGAGCTACCAAAAGTACCGTAACTGGCGGTGATGTCCCCGTGCGGCGTCGTCGAACCCAGGCCCGAACGCGTGGTCACGTCAATGACCAGACTGGTTTTGTCGCCAAACTCAGCGGGTGGAGCGCCGGAGATGACCGTCATCGACTGCACGGCATCGAGCGGAATCTGGTTGGAGAACACTTTGCTCTGCTGGTCTGTAATTGGCTGACCATCCAGAGAAAATGAGTTCGACGCGTGATCGCCCATTCCGTGAAAGAGGCCGTTGGAATCGGCGGCGACTCCCGGCGAGGCCAGAGTGACCAGCGAACTTAGCTCCGAGGACGTGCTCTCCAATGGAAGTTTGGAGAACAGACTGCGGTCCACGTCGGTGTGAAACGTCGGATCGTTTTCCAAAAGATCGCCCGCCTCGCCCTGGACCATGACGGTTTCGGCAGAACCAGCTATCTGCAAGGTGATTTTAAGGGCAAGTGGCACGGCGGAACGAACATCAACGTCTTGCGAGTGCGCAGCGAACCCGGGGACGGTGACACTGAGGTGGTAAGGATTGAAGGGAATGTTCGCGAAGCTGAATCGCCCTGCACTGTCGGTGATAGTTGACCGGCTGAATTCGCTAACAGGGTTATGAATCTCTACCGTCGCTCCCGGCACTACCGCGCCGGACGGATCGGCAACCACACCGCTCAGCGATGAGTTTCCCGAGGTCTGCGCGCTTACGCTGATCACGCAGATCGCCAAACAGAACATCGCTACCACAACTGCGCTGACTAACTTGTACTGGAAAGCCATCTCTTTTTTTTGCTGTTTCGAAATCATCTCTCCTCCAATCTCGTTGGCTCCCGCAATCGTGCTCAGCCCACGCAACAAATTGCGGGCAGCACGCCGGAAGCAATGGCAAATGCATGCATGTACGCGCCCGAGAGCGCGCCATCACAAATTTTCAGAATTGCGAGTTTGGACTAGAGGCTGGGAGGCGCCCGAGAGGGGATTCTATGGTCGGCTTGAAGCGACGCATAGTTAACTGCCTGAAGCGCCACTCGAATCCATCGCGGATTCAGTAGATTGGCCTGCGGCAGTTGGGGGGTAATGATTGGGTTATGTCCAACGCGGCAAAGCTCGCATTGATCGCCTGCAATCAAGCCGCTGCCTGATTGAGTCGAACTGGAAGAGACCGATACGAGGCTGCTTGCCGCTCCTGATGTGCCGATCGCATGCACCAAGGGGTGCAGCAGAACGTGCACAAACAACAACATCAGTAGCCATCCTCGAAACTTCACGGGAATCCTCGTGGGCCTATTCTGACTCATGGCCGCGCGGATTGTAAAGCGACGCGCACGGCGATTACCCTCAAAACAGAAGCGTGACAAGACGCTCTCTATTGACCCACCACCGCGCTCCCCCGGCGCTGTCACGCTTGGGAATGCGTGGTGATAGTCTCCAGCCCGTGGGCGTTGGGGCCGGTCTCACGCTGACGCAACAGAAGCGCGAAGAGCAATGCCAGAAAGCCCAGGATGGAGAAGATCCACATTCCCAGCGCGTAGCCGTGGAAATTAGTGGGCCCAGCGTGGCTGATGTCGTTGGCCTTCCCAATAGCGAGGTTGAAGACAAAGAAGCCGATCTGCTGCAACAAGCTCATCAGGGCGTAGGCGGTACCCAGCCGCCTCTCATCCACGATGTAGGCCACCGAGGGCCACATCACTGCCGGAATCAGTGAGAAGGCAATTCCCATTAGCGACACCGGCACCAGCAGGGAGGTGCTGCTGTAAGCGATCATGAGGTACACCGGCATCATCAGGAACGATCCGATGACCATGAGGGTGGCGCGCTTGCCGATGCGGTCGGCGAGCAGGCCGAACAGGGGTGTGGCGATCATGGCAGAGAAGGGAAGCAAACTGTTCAGCCAACCAGCTTGTTGCTGGGCCGAAGCGAAGGCAGCGGTCGAGGTTGCGGCCGCACCCATCTGGGAGAGAAACTTGCTGGTGAACAGATCGATGGCAAACGTACGAAACGGAAAGATTCCGGAGTAGAACGTGAAACACAGTGCCACCACGTACCAGTACGAAGGATTAAATTTCAGTCCTTCGCGGAAACTCAACTTGTCCGGCTCGCTCGACTTTCCGAGGTGATAGCGCGTCTCGGCGTAGGTCTCCTGCGCCCAGTACACCAAGGCCCCGATCACGGCCGTTGACCCGACAACCACGGCAAGCACCAGGGGACGGTGCCAGCTGGGCTGGGCATTGACTCCATTGGGGAAGAACGCGAACTTGGCCCAGGTTGGGGAATTGTCGGCAGCGATGGAGGCCATTCGGGCGATGGTGAGATTGATGCCGAAAGCGAAGCTGAGTTCCTTGCCCTTGAACCATCGCGCCAGGGCCGTCGTAACCGCCACAATCTGCGATTCAGCGCCGAGTCCAACCACGGCGCGGCCAGCCACCATGAGATAGAAGTTGCCACTCAGGGACGTCAGCAGAGCGCCCAAAAGAATGAGAGCTGAAAAGAACAGTAGAGATTTCTTGATTCCGAAGCGATCAATGAGGATGCCGCCGATCAACAGCGTCGCCACCGCCGCCACGCTGTAGCTGGCATTCAGCCAGCCGAACATGGAAGCCGAGTAATTCAACTGCTGGAGAAAGATGCGCTCCAGCGGGTTGATGCTGTCATAAATGTAGTAATTGCCGAACATGGCCAGGCTGACGAAGATCAGCACTAACCAGCGATATGACTTGCTCGGCTGCGGGCGGGTATCGACCAGGGTTTGCGATACAGACATTCAAGCGGCCTCGGGTAAGGTGAAGGGAAAAGATACCAGAAGAAGCAATTAGCAACTAGCAACTAGCGATAAGCAACCAGCAATTGGCATTCAGCAAAGCATGCCATCCGGAGCGAGGACTTCAGTCCGAGTCGAAGGATCTGCGGTTCGCCGGTGTTGGGAACAACCGCAGATCCTTCGACTCCGCGCACGCCCGACTCCGCAAAGGCAGCGGGTCGGAAGATCTTTGCGGGCGCTCCGCTCAGGATGACAATGCTTTGCTGGCTACTGGCTGCTGACTACTGGCCACTGACTCTACTGCAAATGCCGCATGCGAAACGGAATCTGCACCACGGCTTCCAGCGCAACCGGTTCGCCGTTCTTGGTGCCGGGACGAAAATGCCAGTGGGCCAGGGCGCGTATCGCGTTCGCATCCAGGCGCGAGTCCAGACTATTGAGCACTTTGATGCCGTCCACGGTTCCGTCGGCGCGGATCACGGCATACAGCGTGACCGTGCCTTCCACGCGATCGCGCAGGACGTCAGGCGGATAGGCGGGATCAACCTTGGTAGTGGCCACCGGCGCGGTAATCTTAGCTTTGTCGGTGCTTTCTTTCAGCTCCGCAAAACGAATGATCCAACTTCCCGTTGCCGAGGTCAGGTTGGGCATGTTCATGACCAGGGAATAATAGGGTTTCGTGCGGAAGACCCGCTTCTCGATGCTGACGTCGGGATCGTCTGACAATGTGGGAGGCGGCGCCGGAGGTTGCCGGTCACGGATGCTGGGCAGCGATGGCTTCATGGCGGCAGCGATCATGCGCTTGCGCGCTTCCATGTCGGGATTCGAAGCGGGCGGCTTGGCGGGCGTTCCGGCGATGGCGGAAGTAGCAGCTCCCGGCGGAGGAGCCCCGACCGTGATGCCCGGAGGCAGACCGCTTCCGGCGCCCCGGCCCGCGCCGCCGCTGGCATCGTTGCCGGTGCCGACGACGTTGGGCGTGCCCGGCGCGTCAGGCTTGCCGCCCGGCGAGACGTGAAATTCTCCGCTGCGATTGCCGCTGGGCACGCTGATCGGCCCGCGCACCTCAGCCGGACTCAGTCCCAACGCGATCAATTGCCCCTGTCCCTGCGACGCGGGGAGGTTCTGCACATCAGGAGCAGGTGGAACATTATTCGCGCCGCTGTCACCCACGCCGCTGGCCCGCTGCACCGGCACCGGCAGCTTGGGAGCCTCCACTTGGGGTTGCAGTTGTGCCATGTTGAGATCCCCCTTTTGCAGCTTCAACTGGTCGGGAGACAACGGAGGCTCCACCACGGAAGGCTGCGGCAGCGTGGGGAGTTGCAACTTCGACTTGAGTTGCGAGACGTCGGCGGTCGGCGCGACGACCTGCGTTTCAAACTGCGGAACCTTCAATTGCGAGACCGAACGCGCTGAGGCGGCAATCGGCTGGGCTGCGGGCACGGGCGTCCAGGCGACGATGTTAGGCAGCGGTACGTCGTGATTCAGCTTGACCTTGGGCGGCGTGACGATGGTCTGGTGGTTGTTGTCCGGCTGCGGCGGGACGGAGAGGATCTCCTGCCGGGCCAGCTTGGGCGCACCTTTGCGCGGCTTCACAGGCGCTTTGCTGGCGGTATCGATCGGCGGCAGATACTCGCTGACCGGGTAGTATTCGGCCTTGGTATTCTCAAACGGCGACCGCAGTTTGGGCTGGCGATTGAAAAACGGCAGCGTGCAGACCAGATAGACCACGATGATGAAGGCGATGTGGCCGGCGTACGACTCGGCGAAGCGGTAGGCATCGATACCGGTGCGGATGAAGTATCCCGGCCGCAGAGTAACAGGTTGTGCGGTCAGCTCGAGCGGAGGCGGCTGGCGGTGCAGGAGAACGTCGCCGAGGTTGCGAAAGAAGACCCGATGCCACGGCTCCAGTTCGCACAGCAGCGCCGGAGGTGCGGGGTCGCCGGTGAGCGGCCCGCCGCGGCGGGCGCCCTCTGGGGTGGCGGAATCGCACGCTGGATCGCGCTGGGACCTGACTGCGGGACTGTCCGACATCATCCTCGACCGTGGAGCAAGTACACGGATTATAGCGGAAACTGCGCCTGCGGCGGGCATGATCGCGATGCCAAGGTTGCTCTTTCGTCAACCTGCGGCGGCGTGCAATGATGTGTGATGAGGGGAGCTAACATGATACGGAGATGTCTGGTGTTGGCGGCGTTGGTCGCGTCGCTTGTGACCTTGGCGCTGGCCTGGCCTTCTGCAACGGCGGCATCGCCTCCCCAGCAGACGGCGAAGCCCGCGGCTCCCGCGGACGACCCCTCCGGCATGTATTCCTTTCTGCGCGACGGCGAGTTCGTGCAGCTCACGCTGGAAGATGGCAAGGTCTCCGGTTTCATCTCGCGGTTCGGGGACACCGACAGCGACAAGGATCAGTTCATCGACCAGTTCTTCGACCAAGCCAGCCTTGCGGGCGACCGTCTGTCGTTCAAAACCAAGACGGTGCACGGAGTCTGGTACGAGTTCACCGGGATGATCATCATCACGCCGGGCAAGCGGACGGGACAGGAAGATTACCGCGTGATCAAGGGAACGCTGGTGCATCATGCGACCGATGCCGGCAATCACGACAAAACCAGCCAGCGGCAGGTGGAACTCAAATCGTTTCCGCAGGATCTGAGCAAGCCGTAAGATAGCATTCAGCCATCAGCTATCAGCCCATGATTTATTGATCTTTGCATAATATAGTTACAGGGGAAAGAGTTCCGCTTGTTCCCAGAAAGCGCAGACCAAGGTGGGCCGACGGCGCATCCGACGCAACGCTCGGCGTGCGGAGTCACTCAACTGTCCGAACGTCGTGGGGCAGAAGTTGGGTAATTCGTGCTGCTTCCAGTGTGACCACAGATACTCCACTGGGTTCAGTTCTGGAGCATAGCCGGGAAGATATTCCAGCCATAGACGCCCCCTCTGTTGCTGTACGAACTGCCAAACCGCACGGCTACGGTGACCGGGCAGTCCGTCCCAAACGATCAGCAACTTGCCAGGAATGTGGCGCTGCAGATGCGCCAGGAACTGGATGATCTGTGGGCTACGGATCGCTCCCGGAAACAGGCGGAAGTAAAAGTTCCACCAGGTCACGCCCGCGATCGCCGACAACGTCTTCCAGTTGAAGTGGTATTGCAGCACGGGGGTCTGTCCGCGGGGTGCCCAGGTACGGCAGCGGTGCGGACGCTCGCTCAGCCCGCTCTCGTCGATGAAGACGATCGTACGGCCTTCGTTTTTGGCCTTTTTTTTAACTCCGGCCAGCGCTTCTGCTTCCACCGCCGGATCTTGTCTTCGTCCCGCTCCAAGGCACGGCCCGTCGGACGCTGACAACTCCATCCCAACTGCCGCAGGATGCGCCAGGCCTGCGAGGGATGGTAGGCAACCCCACATTCCTGCTCGATCAAATGGGCGACACGGTTGGTGGTCCACAAACCGGTCTCGTAGCCCAGCATTTCCGGACCCCGCTTGAGTCCCTGCTCGATCTTGCCAAGATCCTCCGTGCTCAAGCGTGGCTTGCGGCCAGCACGGCCCGCCTTCTTCAGTCCAGCGCGGCCGTTCTCGCGCAGCTCGGCCGCCCACTGACTTACCGACTGCCGGTGCGCTCCCACTCGTCGGGCTACTTCCGACTGGCCGTACCCCTTCTCCAGCAGCCGCGCCGCCTGCATCCGCCGCTGCTCCAGTGCCTTAAAGTCTCGCCGAACTCCGGCTGGATTTCCCATGCCCACAACATAGCATGGAATTAAGAAACTGTCACTATATTATTCAATACTCAATAGGTCGCCTTTTTGTCGTTGGTGGGATGAGGGACGAGCTTGCGCTGAATGTAAGCCACGTGCTCGTCTTCCATTTCGGCAAGTTCGCGATAGAGCTCGCGCAACGGTCCCTCGGGTGTGTTCTCCACCAAGCCGGAGTAGTAGCTTTGGGCACCTAACTCCGCTTTGAGCGCCACCTGCAGGGCACGTTCCCGCACGTTGCTGGTGCGGCCTTCGCCGGTTGCCGCAAAAACGTCCCCGTCCTCCAACTTGGGGACTTCGATCCACTCGACCAGGTCTTCTTCGGTTAGAGCGCAACGCGAGCTGCCGTACTTTTCCATGTATTGGCCTTGCAGGATGGAGCTGTGATTTTTTTCTTCCACCGCCATCTCCCAAAAGACGCCGGCGATTTCCAGCGATTCGCTATCGCGGAACTCGACAAACATTTCCGCGAACCGGTGGTACAACTCGGCGTTGCGTTCCTCGATGAAGATGGCGACGTGCAAGGCTTCCTGAGGGTCGAGGGAAGGGAAACTTCGTTTCATGGCGTGCTCCGGCAGGCGCTGGCCCGATGCCGCATTTTATCCCGCAAGCAGGCCGAAGACTTCCAAATCAACAGATTCTTTCGTAGTTCGATTCCGAAATGGGACAGCGAAAGCAAATAACCACGGAGGCACGGACGGAGAAGGTCTCTTAGAGACAAAACTCCGTGTCCTCTATATCGCAGCCTGCCCTGAGCAAAGCCGAAGGGTGGTAAATGATTTCCGAGCAGTGGATTAGACGGACCCGCCTATCCCGCTTTCTGGGTCGCGAGTTCTGTTTTCTGCTTGGCGCGGTCGGCCTCTATCAGTGCGATGGTGCGCTTCAGCCAGTGCTTTAGGTTCTCCTGCAGCTCTTCTTCTGTCTGGTCCGGTGTTGCGGCCGTAACCCCTTGGCGATTCAATGGGATGTGATGGCAGGGAACGTCTTCTGTGCGGTATTCCTCAGGGACGAAGTCATAGAGCAGACACTCATGGCAAGCGTGCGGACGCGTCGGGTCCCCATGGTTGGGACAGGTAAGCGAGTCCTGGAAGACGGAGGCCGGCCCCCACGGCGTGCTATACCAATTTCCATAGCCCCCTTGCTCCAGGAAGTTGAGTTCGTACCGCAAAACCTCCAGAACATCGCGTTTGTCTTCCGACATAGCTCCCTCCAACGGCGGCGCCTCACTGCGCCTCGACCCTGCTGCGATTGTGGGCCTAAAACGCACAACCCTGCTGTGATCTATCTCACGTTGTGGTGTGACGGATGTGAGTTAGCTTGCGCCGGCGTTGCAAGCAAATGGTTTCTTCTGCCCAACATGACCTACATAAAAGCCTGGATGTGACATCGCCTGGCATGGTGGTAGCGCTGCTCAGCAGCCGGGAGGGAGACTTGATGGTTACGTATGAAGTTTGACGAGCGGCCCTTCATCGCGAGTTGGGAGACGACCTAGGCCTGCGATCTGGCTTGCGTGCACTGTCGCGCCTGCGCTCACGACCTTGGATCTTAGTTTTCACTGAACCGAATGGTTACGACGCCCCACTCGCTCGAAAACCGCGAATGAGTGGGGCACAAGGCGAGGGTTAGCGCTTAGGGATCGGCTTCAGGTGGGGTGTCCCGGAGCCATCGCCGGTCGCTTCCAGTGCAACATTAAAATTCATGAAGTAGCAATGCGTATTAGCATCGTATAGGAGGGCCCAGACTAGCGGGAATCTGGATGCTGAGGCAGCCTGGGCCAGTAGTTGTCTCGCAGGCAGATTTTCACCCCCTATTTTACTTCTGGCTTGGAGCACTAGGTTTACTGGAGCAGATCCAAGAACTTTATACCCACTCCCCTCGGATACTGCCTGCAAGATCAACTGAATCGAGTTGCTTACTGTACGCTCCTGTACCGGCAGTGATATTCGAGTGTCTAGAACCGGAGCAACGGTCTTTTCTTCTCCAGTGTCACCTTTACTGCCAACACCAACTATGGAGAACCGGTCGGTATTCTCTGTTTTGAGCATGAACCGTCCCGGATTGGCGCTTGCTTCATAGTCGGCGACCACTTTATCCAGAATACGTTTCTCGTCAGGGGATCCCGAACTCATGTCGCTTCCGGAAGTAAACGTCGTCGTGAATAACCCTCCTGCTACCCGGGTAACTCCGTTTGCTTCCGGGTGTGCCTTACGCCAGTTCGGATCAGTGTCATCGACGAGCTCGTTGGATTCATAAGGAGGATCCTCATAGTCAACAATCCAGCCATATTCCTGCCGGATGGCTGTGATGGCCTGGTCCAACGGCCGGGGATCGTTAGCACGCACCACAACGCTGCCGTCCAACCCTGCAATGGTGGCATGACTCCAAAATATAGGTTTCTGGGACGCCGGCTTATCTGCTGCAAGAACCAGAACAGATGCGGCAAGCGGCAAGCAGCAAGGCGCATCGTTTCGTAACTGTCACAACGATCATAAAACTGACCCCGCAGCGAACCAATTTGCAAAGGTTGACTTTAAATTCAGTACCCACTGATGGTTGCGAAAATGGAAGGTTTGGTTGGGTCGGATTCGAACGTTTCACGAGACCTGCTAAGTGCTAGAGTTCCCGTTCTCCCGCCCCTTCTTCTTGATCTCGATATTCAGCCGCTTGATTTTCTGGTTCAGCGTGGACAGTGGGATGCGGAAGCGGTCGGCGGCTTCGGTCTGGTTCCAGCCGCATTTTTCCAGCATGTCGATGATGACGCGGCGTTCGCAGTCTTCGATGATCTCGAACAGCGAGGCGTCGGGGCGGTGCTCCATGATGGCGAGCTTGCTGCCCCGGCCGATGAGGCTGTCGGGCAGCAGGTCCACGGTAAGGTTCGGTCCCGTCGCCAGCACCACGGCGCGCTCGATCACGTTTTCCAATTCGCGCACATTGCCCGGCCAGTCGTAGTCCAGCAGCGGACGCATGGCTTCGGGAGTTATGCGCAGCGGCAGCCGCTCATTCTCCTCGGCAAACTTGGCGATGAAGTGCTCCACCAGCAGCGGAATGTCGTTCTTGCGCTGGCGCAGCGGAGGCAGGTCAATGGTGATCACGTTGAGCCGGTAGAACAGGTCATCGCGGAACTTGCCTTCCTTCACCTGCTGCTGCAGATCGACATTGGTGGCGGCGATAATGCGCACGTCCACCTGGATCTCGCTGACGCCGCCCAGGTGCATGAACTTGCGGTCCTGCAGCACGCGCAGGATCTTGGCCTGCGTCTCCAGGTTCATGGTGCCGATCTCGTCGAGGAACAGCGTGCCGCGGTCGGCCACCTCGAACAGGCCCTTCTTGCTGGCGATGGCGCTGGTGAAGGCGCCCTTCACGTGGCCGAAGAGCGTGGACTCCAGCAGGTCGGCCGGCATGGAACCGGTGTTCACCGGAACGAACGCGCGGTCCTTGCGCGTCGAGTTCATGTGGATGGCTTTGGCGATCAGCTCTTTGCCGGTGCCGCTTTCGCCCTGCAGCAGCACCGTCGAGCGGCTGGGCGCCACCTGCGCCACCAGGTCGAAGATGCGCAGCATGGGCTCGCTCTTGCCGATGATGTGCTCGAAGTTGTAGCGCTGCTTGAGGGCGCGCTTCAGCTGGACGACTTCTTCTTCGGCGCGGCGCCGGCCAACTGCGGTACGCACGTCGGCCAGCAGCTTTTCGTTGTCCCAGGGCTTCTGGATGAAGTTGGTGGCGCCGGCCTGCATGGCGTTCACGGCATTCTCCACCGTGCCGTAGGCGGTGATCATGATGACCGGCAGATCGGCGTCGCGCTCGCGGATGTCGTGCAGGATCTCAATGCCATTGCGCTCGGGCAGGGCGAAATCGAGCAGCACCAGGTCGAAGGGACGTTCGGCGATGCGCGCCAGGCCTTCCTGGCCGTCGTTGGCCACCTCCACCTCGTAGCCTTCCAACTCCAGCAGAGTCTGCAGCGACTCGCGGATGGCGGCTTCGTCGTCGATGATCAGCACCGAGCCGGGCGAGGCGTAATCCTCGCGTCCGGTAGCCATGCGGCTGATGGCTAGCCTCAGGCATTGACCGCCTTTCTCACCATGGGGAACTCCATGGTGAAGGTCGTGCCGCGGCCGGGCGCGCTGTCGACCCGAATCTTGCCGGCATGCTCCTGAATGATGCCGTAGGTCACCGAAAGGCCCAGTCCGGTGCCGCCGCTGTGGCCGGTCTTGGGCTTGTTCTTGGTGGTAAAGAACGGATCGTAGATGCGATGAATATGTTCCTGCGCGATGCCGGTGCCGGTATCGGAGACCTTCACCTGCACGTGGTGGCCGTTGGTGGTGGTGATCATCAGCGTGCCGCCGGCCGGCATGGCGTCCTTGGCGTTGAGGAACAGGTTGAGGAAGACCTGCTGCAGCTTGCCGGTGTTGCCGTAGATCGGCGGCAGCTCCGGTTGCAGCTCGGCTTGCACTTTGATGCGCGCGGTCTTGAACTGGTGGTCCAGCAGCGTCAAGCGTGTCCTGGATGACGCGATTCAGGTCCACATTGGTGAATTCGGTGCTCGAGGTGCGCGAGAAGTTCAGCAGGCTGTTCACGATCTCCGAAGCGCGGAAGGTCTGGCGCGTGATCTTCTCCAGCAGCGCGGACTGCTTCTCGTCGCCGTGCACCTGCTTGGCCAGCATCTGCGCGTAGGACGAGATGACCGCCAGCGGAGTGTTGACCTCGTGCGCGACGCCGGCGGCCAGCAGGCCGATGGAGGAAAGCTTCTCCGCCTGCGAGAGCTGCGATTCCAGCTCGATGCGCTCGGTAATGTCGTCCACGATGATCAGGCGGCCGATCACGCTGAAGTCCTTGGTGACCAGCGGCGCGATGGCGATGTTGGTCACGCGGGTATCGCCGGCGGTCGTGCCCAGCCGGAACTTGTACAGGTTGTGGATGCCTGGCGTCTGGCGCACGCGGTAATACTCTTCCAGAAACGCGGGAGGCATCACTTCGCCCAGCGGACGGCCCAGCGCCTCCAGGCGCGGCAAGGCGTACATCACTTCCATCTGCGAGTTCCACGACTCGATGCGGTCTTCCAGGTCCACCGCCAGCACGCCCACGCTGATGGACTCGACGATGTTTTCGTTGAACTCCTTCAGCCGCTCGTACTGTCCGGCCTTCTGCTCCAGCGATTTGTACAGGCGCGCGTTCTGCACCGCGATGCCGATGTAGCCGGCCAGCGTCTCCAGCAGTTGCACATCTTCGCTGGAGAGGAAGTCGCCTTCCGACGTCTTGCCCAGGCCCAGCACCGCGATCATGCGATTCATCACCGTGCAGGGAATGTAGTAGTTCAGGTCCAGCCGGCGAATGGTCTCGCGCGCCGCCGGCGTCTCGCGCACTGCCTGGTTGGTGTTGTCGAAGAACAGGTGGCCCGCCTGCCACTCCGGCCGCTCGACGTGCAGGAAGTCGAAAGTCGAGACCGCTGGTGTTGGAAATGCCGTACGACTTGGCCAGCGAGAACTGCTCCGGCTGCTCCGGAGTCGGACAGGAAGATGGCCAGCCGATCCACCAGCAGCGTGCGCGACAGGCGATCGACGATCGAGGTGAGCATCTTGTCGAGATCGGTTTCCGAGTTCAGATCGCGGCCGAACTCGATCAGGGTTTTGCGGTAGTCGTAGCGTTTGCGGTAGAAGAACTTGTCCAGGTAATCCTGCACCCAGTTCTTGAACGGATCGAACAGCAGCGCGGTCACGGCGATGGCGACGATCAATCCGATGGGGCCGATGCTGGGGAAGCTCTGGTGGAACAGCACCGAAGCCATGCCCACCGCCGCGAAATAGGCCGCCGGTAATCGCGCCCGCCGCGATGGTGTAGGCCATGCCGCGCTTGAAGATCAGGTCCACGTCCATCAGGCGGTAGCGGAAGATGGCGTAGCCGAAGGTCAGCGGCAGAAACACCAGCGACAGCACCGAGACCTTCATCGCCAGAGTCGGGCGGGCTTCCCGACAGGTAGGGAATGACGTAGAACAGGGTGAAGGGCGCGACCGCGAGAATGGTTCCGCGCGTCACCCACTTCATCTGCTGCCGCAGAATGGCCGATTCGGCGTGGCGATAGCTGTGCCACAGCACCGCCGCCGCCAACACGAAATAGGCGCGCGAGGTACGACATCTGGAGCCGGTCAAGGTTCCAGCGCAGCACTTCGCTGGGCTGCAGCAGTGCCAGGGCGCAGATGTGCGCCGCCAGCAGAATCGCGCCCGGCACATAGACCGCCGGAATCAGCCAGGGACGGCGGTTCACCAGGCCGCTTGCGCTCCGGGAAACGTCAGCGAGAAATGCAGGAACAGCGCCGGCTGCAGCAGCCATGCCACCACATTCGCCCAGTAGACAATCCAGTCGAAGTCGTTGAGCTTGCCGGTGTAGTGGAAGGAGTAAAAGATGAACGAGACCAGGCAGAAGACGTAGAAATGGGTGCTCTTGGGAGCGGTCCAACGCCGCAGCAGAACATAGATGCCGATGCCCAGGTACACCAGCGCGATGAGCCGCAATCCGCCAAACAGCGAGCGGTCAGCGGGGGCAAGAATCAGCGGCGCTTCCAGCGTAACGCCCTGGCGCACCAGCGAGTAGTTAGCTTTGGACCAAATGCCAGCGCGATAGAGCTGCCGTTCCAGGCTGCCGACGTTGGTTACATTGCGCCCGTCAACGGCCATCAGACGGTCGCCCAGCTTAATGCCGGCCTTCTGGCCGGGACCGTCAATGTCCACCCGCGCGGCCCGCAGGTGGCCGCCATCTTCCACCCACCAAACGCCATCGTAGGGGGCCGAAAACTCACGTTCCTTCTGGAAATTGATCCACGCGAACACGATGCGCCGCTACGCTCACAAGCGCCAGGAAAACGGCAAAAAAACGCGTTTGTAGATCTCGGGCCATTGGGGCAGGTGGCTGTTGAGTGCGACGTGCCTGTGGGATCATGCCCACGGGTGCATCATTACCGTGCAACTTAGATGCCACGCTCGAGTCCACTGACTGTATGTTAACCCTCCGTTTATGAATAGTTTCCCAAATTATAGATCAGGAGGTACGGCAAACGTATTATTTTTGGAATATCCCTCCAAAATTCAGAATGACTGGAAGTTACTAAAGGGGCACGTACTTGAACCCAGTAACCTTGCTGAGCAGAGCTGCGGATAGTGATGCCGGCGATGCAGTCGAATCGATCGGCTGACGGTCTTTCCTTGCACCAACATGCTCGAAGGCTTCGAAGCCTCCCGCGCGGCATGTGGCTTCCTCATTTCCTTAGCAGCGCGGCGAAGCTAGGTGGTAATCTCTGTAGCGCCGCGCACGCGTTGCAATCTGGCGGCAGTAAACTGGCCTGATACCAGGCAGGCAAAGGAGAGCCAATGCCGTCTCAGTCGGTGTCATCCGGGCGTAAGCCAAGCCCGGCTCAGCGAGACAGTGGTTTAGCGCGTTTTGGGCTGGCCCTGGCCACCTGGAGCGAGCGTTGGTTTCCTGATCCGCTGGTCTTTGCGCTGGCCGGAATCGTCATCGTTTTCATCTTCGGCTTGATTCTCCACGAGTCCGCGAGCAAGCTCGCCGTTCAAGGCGTCAAGAATTTCTGGACTTTGGTGCCGTTCACCATGCAGATGGTGATGATCATCATTGGCGGATACGTTGTCGCCACTACGCCCGTGGTGAACCGCTGCATTCGCGCTTTAGCGGGAATTCCCAAGAGCGGCCGCGGCGCGATCGCGATGATCGCCCTGTTCTCTATGTTGACGTCGTTGATCTCGTGGGGGCTCAGCCTGATCTTCAGCGGGCTGCTCGCCCGCGAACTGGCTCGCCGGGTGAAGGACATGGATTATCGTGCCGCGGGAGCGGCTGCGTACCTCGGGCTCGGGGCGGTGTGGGCGCTCGGACTGTCCTCCTCGGCGGCCATGATGATGGCCACCAAAGGCTCCATCCCTCCCGCTTTGTTCACGATTTCCGGCCTGATCCCGCTCCGGCAATCGCTTTTTTTGTGGCAAAGCATCGCCATGGCAGTCGTACTGATCGTGGTCTCTGTGGCGGTCGCCTACTTCTCGGCGCCATCGCCGGGGAATGCGAAGACCGCCGTTGACTTCGGCATCGACTACGAATCGGTGGACCGTCCTCTGGAGAAAAGGACAAAACCTGGCGAGTGGTTGGAGTACAGTCCTTTGCTGACCGTCTTTGTGTCAGCGCTGATCGTTTGGTATCTGATCGACTTCTTTCGGACTTCGCCACAAGGCGCGCTCGCCGCGTTGGACCTGAACACCTACAACCTGATGTTCCTTGCCGCCGGACTGCTTCTGCATTGGCGACCCAAACGGTTTGTCCGGGCGGTCGCCGATTCGGTTCCAGCCACCGGCGGCGTGCTGATCCAGTTTCCGTTTTACGCGGTTATTTTCGGCATGATCGTTGGCACCGGCATCTCCACCTGGCTGGCCAACCTGTTTGCGCGAATCACCACACAGGCAACCTATCCGCTGCTGGTGGCGCTGTACTCTGCAATTCTTGGGACCTTTGTTCCTTCCGGCGGGAGTAAGTGGGTCATCGAAGCGCCTTACATTTTGCAGGCGGCGACCGTGCACCACGTCCATCTCGGCTGGGTCGTGCAGATCTACAACGCGGCCGAGGCCCTGCCCAACCTCGTTAATCCGTTTTGGATGCTGCCTCTGCTGGGTATTCTCAAGCTAAGGGCACGCGACCTGGTCGGCTATAGCGTGCTGCAAATGATGGTGCACGTCCCCATCGTGTTTTTCTTGTGCTGGCTGTTTGCGCGCTACATCCCGTATCTTCCGCCGATGAGGTAGGAAGAGCGCGGCCTGGAACGGGGATGTAAACTGAAGAGGAAATCGCGGAGGATTCATCCGGGCTAACAGTTTTTTGCCAAGCGCCCACTGGGTGACCTCGAGATTAGGGAATCAATCTGCGTTCTGTAGCGACAACACGGATTCTTTCCCGCAACCTCCTATGGGCTTCCGCGTCTATATAAGCAGGATCTGAGAACCAAAGCGTGCAACAGCATCTTCCAGTTCGGGCCATTGCTCCTTACCGGCGCCAGCGTGAGGGCGGCTATCTGCTGCTGGCCATCCTGCTGATGATGGCGCTGATGATTATCGCCGCCACCGTCGAAGCTCCGCGGCTGGTGCAGCAAATGAAGCGTGACCGTGAAGAGGAGATGATCCATCGCGGAACCGAATACGCGCGGGCCATCAAGAAATTCTACAAGAAGTTCGGGCGGTATCCGACCAGCCTGGAGCAGCTGGACAACACCAACCAGATCCGTTTCCTCCGTAAGCGCTACAAGGATCCGCTTACCAAAGATGGCAAATGGACGCTGCTGCACTACGGCGACATTCAAATGCTGGCCAATCCCAACGCACCGGGAACGCCCGCGGGCTCGCCGGGTGGTTCGCCGTTCGTCAACGGTCCGGGCTCGGACGGCAGCGGTGGCACGTTTGGTGGAAGTCCCCCCCAGGGCCAGCAGTACATTAACGGTCCGGGCTCGGACGGCAGCGGCGGCACCTTCGGTGGAAGCCCCCCCCAGGGCCAGCAGTACATCAACGGCCCGGGCTCGGACGGCAGCGGCGGCACCTTCGGTGGAAGTCCCCCCCAAGGCCAGCGGTATATTAACGGTCCGGGCTCGGATGGCAGCGGCGGCGGTTTCGCGGGCGGTGGCGCGCAGCCCGGCAACAATCCAGGGGGCAGTCCGTTTGGCAATAGCGGCAGCGGTTTCGGGCAAAACCCCGCGGGCGGCAATCAAACGTTTGGCGGTGGCGCAATTGTCGGCGTCGCAAGTAAGAGCAAAGATCCCACCATTCGCATTTACAACAAGAAGAAGAAATACAACGAGTGGCAGTTCATCTATGATCCAACGTCTGACCGGCCAAATGTTTTGCTGCGCGGTCCGTACCAGCCGCTTATTTTGGGCGGAGCGCAGGTGGGAATCCCAGCCGGGCAGATGAATGGCCAGCAGCAAAGCCCATTCGGGCAGCAACCGGGTAGCACTCCGCAGCAGATTGCACCAGGACAACGCAACCCAGGGAGCATGTTTCCACCCGATCAGAACCAGCCGCAATAGTAGAGCGAGGATTCCGCTTTTCGCTTTTCGCTCTTCGCTCTTCCGAACCAACCTTCGCCGGCAGCATCCCAATTATCGGCTAAAATCATCGCAGTTACTCCCAGGTGTGATATGTGCCTGCGACCATGGGAATGAAAGTTAACCACGGAGGCACGGAGATCACGGAGAAAACTCGATAGAAACCCAAACTCCGTGTCCTCTGTGTCGCAGCCTGCCCTGAGCGAAGCCGAAGGGTGGTAAATGATTTTCGACGGAGCGGAGTTCCGATGATAGCCGCGGTCCTTACTGCAGCCCAGGATATTTCGAAGCGCCCTCTTCGCATAGATGACGTTCCGCGCCCGATGCTGGAACCGGGCTACGTCCTGTTGAAAGTCCGAGCTTGCGGTGTTTGCCGTACCGACCTGCATATCGTAGAAGGCGAACTTCCTCTGCGCCGGGAGCACCTGATTCCCGGACATCAGATTGTCGGCGACGTCGTGGAAGGCGCCACCGCGGACCTGGCCGCCGGAACGCGGGTTGGAGTTTCGTGGATCGGCGGTACCGACGGCAACTGTTGGTTCTGCCGTCGAGGCATGGAGAACCTTTGCGATGCGCCCGTCTTCACCGGCTATACAGTAAATGGCGGTTACGCGGAATATGCGCTGGCGCGGGCCGATTTCGTCTTTCCACTTCCGCCGGCGCTCGACGACTTGCATGCCGCGCCACTGCTCTGTGCCGGAATCATTGGTTTTCGGAGCTTGCGGGTCGCAGGAGTGGAGCGCGGGGAGCGCGTGGGGCTGTTCGGATTCGGCGCGTCGGCGCATCTGGCGATCGAGGTGCTGCACGCCTGGAACTGTGAGGTCTACGTTTCGACGCGAGGCGCTTCGCACCGTGAACTGGCAAAGTCACTCGGGGCGGCGTGGATTGGAACGGAAACGGACAAGCCGCCCGTCGAACTGGACCGCGCCATCACCTTCGCGCCCAGTGGTGACGTGGTGATAGCCGCCCTGGCAAGTTTGCGCAAGGGAGGAGTGGTCGCCATCAACGCGATCCATCTGGATCGCATTCCCCAGTTCGACTATGACCAACTGCTTTGGGGCGAGCGCCAGATTCGCAGCGTCGCGAACATGACTCGCGCCGATGCGCGCGACTTCCTCAAGATTGCGGCCGAGATCAAGCTTCATCCCAAGGTTACGAAGTTTCCCCTTCATCAGGCCAATGAAGCTCTGCTGGCCATCAAGAATGACTCCATCGACGGCGCAGCGGTCATCGCTCCGTGAGCAAAGCGGCCACAACACGTCCGTTGCTAATCCGCAAACAGATACGTGTGCGCGGCATCGTGCAGGGTGTGGGGTTTCGGCCATTCGTCTACAACCTCGCGCGCGACCTGGGGCTAACGGGATGGGTCTTCAATTCATCCGCAGGTGTGACGGTTGAGCTGGAGGGCGCCGACGCGAGCATCCAAAAATTCCTGGACACGTTACGGCACCGGCCACCGCCGCTGGCGTTGATCGCAGAAATCACCGTGGTCGAACTGGAACCGCTTGGCGACGCTGACTTCGTAATACAGCAGAGCCACCCGGAGGCGGGCGAGTTTGTCCTGGTCTCGCCCGATATGGCGACATGCGACGAGTGCTGGCGCGATTTCGGCGATCTTAGGAACCGCCGCTTTGGATATCCTTTTACTAATTGCACCAATTGCGGGCCGCGCTACACCATCATCCAGGACATTCCGTACGATCGCCCGATGACGACCATGTCGTCGTTTCGCATGTGCGAGCTTTGCCAGGCGGAATACGAAGACCCGGCGGACCGCCGGTTCCATGCGCAGCCGAATGCCTGTCCGAGGTGCGGGCCAGCTTTGGCGATTGCGCAATCCGGATCGGCTTTCCCGGAAGATGCGGACTACAAGCCGGCTGAATCCGCGGCGATCATCGAAAAGGTGTGCGAGCTGCTGCGCGAAGGCAAGATCGTAGCGGTCAAAGGCCTGGGCGGATTCCTGCTGGCCTGTGATGCGCAGAACGATGCCAGTGTGAGGCTGTTGCGAAGCCGCAAACGGCGCAGCGACAAACCTTTCGCATTGATGGCCCGCGATCTGGAAGCCGTGGATGGCTTCTGCGTTGTTTCCGACACGGAGCGCACCGCGCTGCTCAGTGCGCGACGGCCTATCGTGGTGCTGCGCCGGCAACCGGACGCGACGATCTCCCCGGCTGTCGCTCCCGGCAATAACACCATTGGCGTCATGCTGCCGTACACGCCGCTCCATTATTTGTTGTTTAGCGATTCGCCGGACGATCCGCCACAGTTTACGGCGTTGGTGATGACCAGCGGCAACCTCAGCGAGGAGCCCATTGTCACCTCAAATAAAGAGGCGTGGGAGCGGTTGCGGCCAGTAGCCGATTGGTTTGTATTTCACAACCGCGACATTTACCTGCGCACCGACGATTCCGTGGTGCGCGAGTTGGAGGGATGCGAGCGCGTGCTGCGCCGTTCCCGTGGATATGTGCCGCATCCGGTGGACCTCGATATGCCGCTGGGCGAGATCCTGGCCTGCGGGGCCGAGCTGAAGAATACGTTTTGCCTGACCAAGGGCAACTACGCGATCCTGAGTCAACACATTGGCGACCTGGAAAATTACGAGACGCTGGTGTTCTTCGAGGAAACCCTGGCCAACCTGAAGAAGCTGTTCCGGGTGGAACCTCAAGTGGTGGCGTATGACCTGCATCCCAACTACATGAGCTCGCGTTTCGCTCTCAAATTGCTGCTGGAGCGCAAAGTCGGAGTGCAGCATCATCATGCGCACATTGCCAGTTGCATGGCGGAAAACCATCTCCGTGGCAAGGCGATCGGCGTCGCCTTCGACGGCACTGGCTACGGCACCGATGCCAAGATTTGGGGTGGGGAGTTCCTGGTCGCAGATTTCGCGGAATTCGAGCGGCGGGCGCACCTGCGTTACGTCCCCATGGCGGGCGGCGATGCGGCCGTGCGGCAGCCCTGGCGCATGGCGCTTAGCTATCTGCGCGACACGTTTGGCGAGAACTCACTGCCGCCGGGCCTGCAATTCCTGCAGAGTGTTCCGGAGAAGCAGGTCAACCTGGTGAACGCCATGCTCGCGCGCGGCATCAACACGGTTGAGACCTCTTCCTGCGGCCGTTTGTTCGATGCAGTTGCCTCGCTCATTAATTTGCGGCAGGAGGTCAACTTCGAAGGGCAAGCGGCGACGGAGTTGGAGATGATTGCGCAGTCGAACCTCGAACAGCGGTATCCTTTTCTGGTGGATGAGGGTGAGCCGGCGCAGGTGGACATGCGGCCCATGATCGACAACATTGTGCAAGACCTTTGCCAAGAGAAGCCGGCGGGATACATCGCAGCGTGTTTTCAGAACACCGTCGCCGCCGCAATTGTGGAGGTTTGTCGCAGTATCCGAAAGCGTGACCGGTTGAAGCGTGTTTGTCTGAGCGGTGGCACGTTCCAGAACGAGTACCTGCTGGGCCGCGCGGTGGAAGGACTACGGCGCGATGGGTTCGAGGTTTACCTGCACGCCTTGGTTCCTCCGAACGATGGAGGAATCTCTTTGGGCCAGGCGGTCATCGCGAATGCAGTTTTGCTAAGAGAAGGCTGAAATGTGTTTGGCAATTCCGGGTAAGGTAATCGAAGCATTCGACCAGCAGGGCATGCGCATGGCCAAGGTCGAGTTTGGCGGCATCGTGCGTGAGGCCTGCCTGGAGTATGTCCCGGAAGCGCAGGTCGGTGACTACGTGCTGGTCCACGTGGGCTTTGCCATCAGCAGGGTCGACGAGGAAGAGGCGCAGCGCACTTACCGACTGCTGGAAGAATTGGATCAACTGACCGAACTCAGTGCGCCGGTCGCGGACGAGATCGGCGATGGGGGCAGCAAGCCATGAAGTACCTGGATGAATATCGTGATGGACGGCTTGCCGGCAAGATCGTCGAGGAAATTCACCGTATCCGGACGAAGCCGTGGGTGATTATGGAGGTTTGCGGCGGGCAGACGCATTCCATCGTGAAGCATGGAGTCGATCACTTGCTGCCGCGGGAGATTGAACTGGTACATGGCCCCGGCTGCCCGGTCTGCGTGACGCCCCTGGAGATGATCGACAAAGCGCACGCCATTGCCCGGCGTCCCGACGTGATCTTCTGTTCGTTCGGCGATATGCTGCGCGTTCCCGGCTCCGACGGCGATCTCTTTACCATCAAGTCGCTAGGCGGCGACGTTCGTGTTGTGTACTCGCCGCTGGATTGCCTAAAGATTGCGCGCAGCAATCCGGACAGGAAGGTGGTCTTCTTCGCCATCGGCTTCGAGACTACCGCGCCCGCCAACGCCATGCTGGTCTGGCGAGCGCGGGAGGAAGGCGTGAAAAACGTTTCCATCCTGGTTTCGCATGTTCTGGTGCCACCCGCAATCGCCGCCATTCTGCAATCGCCGTTTAACCGCGTGCAGGGGTTCCTTGGGCCGGGACACGTATGCGCGGTCATGGGCTACCGGGAATATGAACCGCTCAGCGCGCGGTTCAAGGTGCCGATCGTCATCACGGGATTCGAGCCACTGGACATTTTGCAGGGAATACTGATGGCCATCCGGCAGCTCGAGTGCGGGCGCGCCGAAGTGGAGAACCAATACTCACGCGTCCTGGACCGGGAAGGGAACAAGCCGGCGCAGGAATTGGTGTTCAAGGTGTTCGAAATCGCCGACCGCAAGTGGCGAGGGGTAGGAACGATCCCAAACAGCGGTTACAAATTGCGCGGGGAGTTCCACGATCATGATGCAGAGAAGCTGTTCGACGTTAAGGCGATCGATACGCTTGAGCCCGAGGTTTGCATCAGCGGTCAGATTCTGCAAGGTATCAAGAAGCCGCACGATTGCCCGGCTTTCGGCACAGAGTGCAATCCGCAGCATCCGCTGGGCGCCACCATGGTTTCAGCTGAGGGCGCCTGCGCTGCCTATTACAACTATGGCAGGCACCTGGGCAGAGATAAAGATGACGTCAAGCTGACAGCGATTTCCATGGGAGGCCCGGCGTGAGCGAAGTTATATCTCCGGTATTCGGTTCCTGCCCGCTGCCGATCTTCGAGCACAAGCAGATCGTGCTGGGCCACGGCAGCGGCGGCAAGCTGACGGCTGAGCTGATTGATAAGGTCTTTCGGCCGGCATTCGCCAACCCAATTCTCGACAAGCTGGACGACCAGGCGGTGGTCCAGGTGAATGGAACTCGCTTGGCATTCACTACGGACTCGTTCGTGGTCACTCCGATTTTCTTTCCCGGCGGAGATATTGGACGACTGGCGATCAATGGCACGGTGAACGATCTGGCCATGAGCGGAGCCCGTCCCCTGTATCTGGCAGCGGCGTTCATTCTGGAGGAAGGGCTGGCAGCCGACGACCTTCGTCGCGTGGTGGAATCGATGCGGGACGCAGCCGGCGAAGCCGATGTCCTGCTGGTGACTGGCGATACCAAGGTGGTCAATCGTGGCAAGGGCGACCAGGTGTTCATCACGACTACGGGGATTGGCGTGATTGACAGTCCGGTGGAGATTTCGGCGGACCGCGCGCGTCCGGGCGACAAGATCATCCTCAGCGGATTCATTGGCGATCACGGAATGGCGATCATGTCGCAACGGGAGAACCTGGAGTTTGAAAGCGCCATCGAAAGCGACTGCGCGCCGCTGCACGGGCTGGTTAGCGCGATGCTCGAAGTGAAGGGCAGCGACGGGTCACCCACGATTCACTGCTTGCGTGATCCAACCCGCGGCGGCGTAGCAACTACGCTGAATGAGATTGCGGGCCGGTCGCAGGTTGGAATGTTGCTGCACGAACGCGATATTCCCGTGCGCGAGACCGTCCAAGGCGCCTGCGAAATCCTAGGACTCGATCCCCTCTACGTGGCCAACGAAGGCAAGCTGATCGCCATCGTTGCCGCTGAAGCGGCCGACGAAATCGTCCAGCACATGCGCCAGCACCCGCTCGGCAGGGAAGCTGTCGTGATCGGAGAGGTGGTTGAAGATCATGCCGGGATGGTGCTGATGAAGACCGAGATCGGCGGGACGCGCATCCTGGACGTCATGTTCGGCGAGCAGCTCCCGAGAATTTGTTAGGCAGGCAACCACTGCGAAGAGGGCAACGTGGGGGGCCTGCGCGACGATATCAAGGGCCAGGGACGAGGAATGTTTTTCGTGGTCCAGCGTGCTAGCATGGAAACCCGACAGGTGCTCTCATGAACGTTAGTGACGCGGTTGAATCGCTGCTAAAGCAAAAGGCTAGCAACGCAGTTTTGTCGGTGGGTCCCGACCAGTCAGTTTACGAAGCGATCGAGAAGATGGCGAAAGAGGGAGTCGGGGCCTTGCTGGTGTTGGCAGAAGGCAAGCTCGTCGGAATCCTCTCAGAGCGTGACTATGCCCGCAAAGTGATTCTCAAGGGACGGTCCTCGAAGGACACTCGCGTCCGAGAGATCATGACCAGTCCGGTGATCTTCGTAACTCCTAGAAATACCATAGACGAGTGCATGGCCATCATGACCAATCGTCATTTCCGGCATCTTCCGGTAGTCGAGGAGGGAGCCGTCATCGGCATGGTGTCGATTGGTGATCTGGTGAAGTGGATCATCTCCGGTCACGAAGAAACCATCAGGCACTTGGAAGGCTACATCACGGGAAAGTACCCGGCGTAAGGCAACGAACAAGCTGTGCAAACTCTCATGTCCAACCCCAGCATTCCAGATTCTCAACCTACGGCCGAACCCGACGAGTCATTCGGCGATCTTCTTTCCCAATTCGAGCAAAGCCATTCGCACAAGACGGAAGACGGCAGCCGACAAATCGAAGGCACGGTGATTGCTGTCTCTGCCGAGTCGGTTTTCCTGGACATCGGTTTCAAGAGCGAAGGCATCCTGCCGCTGGCAGCGTTCCAGAGCGCCAGCGAAGAAGTGAAGCCCGGCGACAAGCTGGCGGTCTCCGTGAAGGGCCGCGACACGGACGGCTACTACCAGCTTTCCCGCTTCAAGACCGCCCTGCCCAAAGATTGGTCGGCGCTGGAGCAAGCCTTCGCCGATAAGACGACGATCATGGGTACGGTGACCGGTGTCATCAAAGGCGGCCTCAGCGTGGATGTGGGAGTGCGAGCGTTCATGCCAGGCTCGCGCAGTGGAGCGCGCGACGCTGCCGAACTAGAGAAGCTGGTGGGACAGGAGATTCGCTGCCGCATTATCAAGCTCGACGTGACCGACGAGGATGTGGTGGTGGACCGCCGGGTCGTGACGGAAGAGGAAGAGCGCAGCGGCAAGGAGCGCCGCTATTTCGAGGTCAAGGAAGGTGAGACAGTGCATGGCGTGGTCCGCAGTCTTACCGATTACGGCGCGTTCGTTGACATTGGCGGAGTGGACGGGCTGCTGCACGTTGGCGACATCGCCTGGAGCCGCGTCGCGAAACCGTCTGACGTGCTTTCGGTGGGACAGGAGATCGAAGCCAGGGTTCTCAAGATCGATCCGGAGAAGCGGCGCATTTCGCTGGGCCTGAAACAAATTCAGCCAGATCCATGGCATTCGGCAGCCGACAAATACAAGACCGGCGAGCGCGTGCGCGGCGCGGTAACGCGCGTCGTCGACTTCGGAGCATTTGTGGAACTGGAACCCGGGGTTGAAGGCTTGATCCATCTTTCGGAAATGTCGTGGGCCAAGAAGGCGAGGCAGCCCAGCGACGTGGTGAAGCCGGGCGAGGTTGTTGAGGCCGTGGTTCTGGCGGTCAGCCCGAACGAGCGCCGAATCTCTCTGGGACTGAAGCAGGCGCTCGGAGATCCCTGGGTCGAGGTGACACAGAAATTTGGGGTGGGCTCGGTAATCGAAGGACCGGTCACCAGTCTTACCAACTTCGGCGCTTTCGTGCAATTGTCCGAAGGCGTCGAGGGAATGATTCATGTCAGCGAAATTAGCGCCGAGAAGCGCATCAACCATCCACAAGAAGTGCTGAAGGTTGGGCAGGTGGTGAAGGCCCAGGTGCTTGCGATCGATAAAGAACGGCGCCTTTTGCGGCTGGGCATGAAGCAACTGGTACCCACCAGCCTGGATGAATATATCGCCGAGCATAAAGCAGGCGATGTGGTCACCGGACGCCTGATCGAGGTTGCGGACGGCCGGGCGCGCGTGGAACTGGGCGAAGGCATCCAGGGCACCTGCGCCATCGTCGCGGAGGGCCCGGCGAACGAAGACGCGCGAAGGGAAGGGAAGGCCGACCTGTCAGCCCTGAGTTCCATGCTGAAGGCGCGCTGGAAGGGCGGCGCTGTCGGCGGCGCAGCCAAGCCGGAAGCCATTCATGCCGGACAGATTCGCAGCTTCCGCATTGCGAAGCTGGATGCGGTCGCGAAGAAGATTGACTTGGAGTTGGCACAATAGTCAGCAGTTTCTAGGTTGATGTCCGGCAAGTACGGGTAGAGCGACGCTTCAGCGCCGCGGCCACAGCAGATAAACGAATCGCTTAAGCCTTCTCAAAGTTTTCTCTTGCTTTCGGCCCTTCGATGTATTCGTATTAACTGTTCGTCTCCTGCCATCATGCTGCGAACCATTGCAAAATCAGTCGCGGAAGCCGTCGCCATCGTGGTCGGCGCCGTGCTCTGTTTACTCCTGACAACCTATGTCGTAGAGAGGGACTCGTTCGAGATCGGGCCGTTGCTCCTTCTGGCGCTGTACCCGCTGCCGATCGGGATAGCGACGCTGCGCAAGCACAATGCCGTGCTGGACATCGCAATCACCAACCTTTGGCTGGGTTGGACCGTAATCGGCTGGGTCTTCGCCCTGGTCTGGGCCTGCGACACGGACGTGGGAGAGGACTTCGAATGAGCCCCGCGCTGTCTCGCATGCGATAGAACAAACGCTAAGGCGCACGCGGTGCTGAATTTTCCGGGAGATCCAAGCTCTCGGCCCGCTCGTAATCGTCAGCAGTAAGAACCTTCACTTCGCCCGCGGCGAGCAAATTGTTGCGGCGAAGATCCAGCGGCGGGACTGCTCGATTCGCAGCCGAACTTGGCGCCGACGCCGACCGAGAGACCGGAGGTTGCTCAGTGAGCTTCGTGGGGAGAATGGAACCACTTCGTGGAAATTTTCATTCCGGGAAAGCCATTCTTTTCGCGAACCCTTGAAAAGAATGGCGGGGTCGACGGGACTCGAACCCGCGGCCTCTGCCGTGACAGGGCAGCGTTCTAACCAACTGAACTACGACCCCGCGTCTGGATCAACGCGATGCTGCAAACCCAAGTGGAATAAGGGATTGCAGGTTTTACATACAGCGCACCGTCGGCCGGAATTGCCTACGGTGGCACTTCTTCCTGCCAAAACCGCCCACAAACCGCCAGCATATCACTGTGCGCTCGTGCGAGACCTATATTAACACAACGCTTATACTCGACAGACGGCGGGTCCAGCACTCGCGGCGTCACCTGAGCGACCTTTAGGGCGACGCGTGCGAATCCCGCCAGGGCAATTTCGGTCATGAACTGATGACGGGGCCACGCCGACCTGTCGCGCGTACGACACTATTCGCGCTCACCGTAGGCTGGAGGGAGCTTAGGATGTCAGCCGAGCCAAATCTGCGTATTAGTCCCCTTCCTGAATGGGGCATGCCCGTGAGGAAAAAGTTCCTTATTGCCGGTCCTTGCAGTGTGGAATCAGAAGAGCAAATGCTGCGGACAGCGGTGCAGCTTTCAGCCCACGAGGTCACAGTCCTACGAGGCGGGATATGGAAACCGCGCACGCGTCCCGGTTCCTTCGAAGGGGTTGGGGTGAGCGGGCTGAGATGGCTAAAACAGGCGGGGAATGCTGTGGGGTTGCCTGTGGCTACGGAAGCCGGAAACCCGACTCATGTCGAGGAGTGCCTGAAGGCTGGGATAGACATTCTGTGGATTGGCGCTCGCACCGCGACCAATCCTTTCGCGGTCCAAGAGATAGCCGATGCTTTGCGGGGCGTGGATATTCCCGTCATGATCAAGAATCCTATGAACCCCGACCTCGAGTTATGGATCGGGGCCATCGAACGAATCAACAAAGCCGGAATCGCCAGGATCATGGCGGTACACCGGGGCTTTTCCACTTATGGGGAACACCTGTATCGTAATCGGCCCATTTGGAGGATCCCCATCGAGCTACGGAGACGGCTGCCCCATCTACCGCTAATATGCGATCCCAGCCACATTTGCGGTAAGCGGAGTTACGTCATGGCAGTGGCGCAACAGGCAATGGACTTTCTTTTTGACGGTCTGATGATTGAGGTGCATTGTGCGCCGCCCGCTTCTCTTAGCGACGCAAAACAACAAGTGACTCCGCGCCAATATGGCAGGGTCATTAACCAGCTGAACTATGTGTCCTCCGATAGGCCGGCGCACCTTCCGGAAGAGATGAAGCTTCTGCGAAAACAAATCGACGGGATTGACCACGATCTGATCACACTTCTGGCCAAGCGAATGGAATGTGTCAGGCACATAGGGACCTTGAAACGGGCCCACAATGTGTCGTTGTTTCAACCGGAAAGATGGGAACACGTAATCCAGGACAGGGTCCAGTCCAGCGCCAGACACCATCTATCAGAGAGCTTTGCGCGGGACCTTTTTGAACATATCCATGAGGAAGCCTTGCTCATTCAAGGGAGAATACCAACCGCCAAATCCAGCGCGTCTCGCCGTCGCAAAAGCGATGGCGTGTTGTCGCGAGCATCCGGCCTTTGAGTGCCGCCGCGGGTGGCCCGGGCGAAGCCGCACGGTTGCTTATGCGGACTTTCGTTCCTCTTTAAGCAGGGCTTCCCGGAGCAGCATCTTCAGATAGGTTTGATAGCGCAGCCCCTTGCGTTTGGCCTGAGCTTTGGCGCGGACAATGTCGTCGGGGTCGAGTCGTATGGTGGTCGTCGGAGTTGCTCCCTGACGGGCGACCGTGCCCTGCTCCAAGCGACCAGCGGCGGCGGCGCGCTCGAATTCGCCCGCAACCTCCGTCTGGTGGGAATCCCACCACTTGGCCTCGTCAGCTTCTCTGCCAAACTTAGGAACCTTGAGTTGCCTGGCCATCAGCTTGCCTCTGTGCGTTCGATAGAACTTTCTCATTCGTGCATTGGCTGGGAAGGCGGTGACCACCCGCACCTTCCCCCTTCGCCAGGTCGTAACCACCACCAGCAACCGGTGTTCATCGGTTTCGCCTAGCTGCACTATCCGCGGCTCGCCCGCGCGATTCTGCAAAGTTACGTCGAGGGGCTGGTTCTGGACAACCCGTTCAGCCTCCTCCGGCGTAATTCCGTGTGCGGCGATGTGACCGCGATTAGCGTCGTCCCAATCGAAGTCCATGTCTTTCAGTTCTGTAGTGTAGCTACAGCGTAGTTACAGAGTCAATGCCTGGTGCCTCACCCAACCCGATTTCCCTTGGTTGGGGGTTTTCGTCAGGGACAACCGACGACGGTGATGACATAGGGCGGGACTGGCAATTACACTTAACAGATGGCGAAACCAGTCCCCATCGGCGCGCGCGGAGAGGTAGAAGAGCGAGTCCAGTTCCAGCACACCCTCACGGCATGGCGAGAAGAACTTTCTCCCGTGTTGGCTACGTACAACATGATCCAGTGGATGGAGGGAGCGGCCTTCAAAGCGCTGCTTCCGTTTTGCGAAGGCGATGAGATAAGCGTCGGTACGGCGATCAACGTCGATCACCGCGCGGCCACCGGCATCGGTGCCATGGTCAAGGCCGAAGCGGTGCTGGAGTCGCTCGATGGCCGCTTCTACACCTTCAAGGTCAGCGCGCACGACGGCAGCCAGGTTATCGGGCACGGTACCATCAAGCGAGCCATCGTCAGCAAGAGCAAGTTCGAAGAGAAACTGCGCGACCGGCAGGTGCAACGCTCTTAAGCTACGGATTTGTAGCGCCTTCGTCGGGAATTGTCTTCGCCGCCAGGTGAAAGAAGGCGGCATCTAAGATGCCCGGCCAGCCTGAAAGTGCACAAAGTCACTTCTTAAGACTTGGGGGACAATGTTTACCGTCACCCCTCGGAGTGACATTGCTCACAGACTCAGGAAACGATTGGAGCCAACTTGGGTATGGAACGTGCAATCCCGGGTTATGGAGCTTTGAAAGCCAGTCCAACCGCGAAGGCGTGCGGCATTGACGTGCCCAACGGGTGCGCAATGCTGCTGGCTCCTGCCGGCAATTTGGAGGCGGCCAGGCAGGCGTTTCAGGCAGGCGCGGACGCGGTGTACGTGGGATTAAAGGGTTGGAGCCGTGGCGGCGCGCGAGGCGAATTCGACCTGGAGCAGTTGCGGCTGTGCGTCGAGCTAGCTAACGGCCTCGGGAAAAAGGTGCAGCTTGCGGCCAACATCATTCCCAAGCCGCCGGAGCGCAAACGGCTGCTTCAACAACTGTCCGAATTGGCGGACTGGGGACTTCAGGCGGTGATCCTGAACGACGCCGGATTTTTGCGCGAGGTCAGGCAGAAACTGCCAGGATTGGCCATCACCGCCAGTATTGGTTGCGGTGCGTTGAATACCGACGATGCCCTGTTTTATCAGGACCTGGGCGCAACTGCGATTGTTCTGCCAGGGTACCTGGAACCGGAGGAAATCGCGACCATCAAAGCCAAGGCTACGATTCAGGTCGAGATCATGCTGCACATGGTGCAGGAGTTCATTCAACTGGGAAAGTGCTGGATGCCAAGTTACGTACACTTCGCCGCGGCGGACCGGATCTTTCCCGCGCAACGGCTGGGCGGCAGCGTTAAGCGCGGCGGAGTCGGCACTTGCTTCCGCATCTGCCAACAGCCGTGGACGTTGCTGAACGATGGAGTGGAGGTCGACGAGCTGTTGTTTCCCAGCCGCCAGATCAGTCGGGTGGGCGAGCTGGCAGGCTTCCTCGACGCAGGCGTGGACGTGATTAAAATCCAGGGGCGCAGCCTTTCGGCGGAGATGGTGAGTGCTATCATCGGGATATACCGTTCGGCTGCGGATGCCTGGAAATGCGGGCAAAAGGGCGAATGGGACCCACCTGGTTTGCCGGCCATGTGGACTGTACAAGGACGTTGAATGGGTAGAGTCGAACTAAATACGACAATTTCTAATCTGCGCAATTTGCGGGAATCGGACCTGAGCGCTTTTGACGCAGTGTACCTGGGCAACATTTATTGCCGCATCTTCGAGGACAACTTCCTGGAGCGCATGAACGACCTCAAGGAAGGCATTGCGCGAGTAAAGGACCAGGGCTTGCGCGCCTACGTGACCTCGTACGCCGCGCCGCGGAATGAAGCGCTACCCAAAGTGCAGATGGCCCTGGAGACCGCGGCTGCGGCCGGCGCCGACGCGGTTGAGGTGCATAACCTGGGCGTGCTGCGCATGGTTCATGAGCAGTTTCCGGGCATGCCGGCGCACGTCGGCGGATTTGCGAATGTTTACACGGATGCTGGGGCGGAGGTGCTGAAAGAGTATGGCGCGGTGCGCTTCACGCCCAACTACGAGATCAGCCTGGATGAAGTGGAATCCATCACCCGTGGCGCCGGCCTACCGGCCGAGATCCAGGTCCATGGCAAGATGCCGCTGGGCGTCTCCGATTATTGCTTCTTGCTGGAGCATGAGCAGCATTGGCCGGAGAAATGTCCGGTGCTATGTCAAAAACAGTTGTTCCTCAAACAGGGCGACTGGGCCATGCGGTCAGTGGGCAAGGGCGTACTGAGCGGCAAGGATTTATGCATGCTCGAGCATCTGCCGGCGCTGATCGCGGCAGGACACACGGTTTTCCGGATTGAGGCGGCGTACGAGACGCCCGCGTACCGTTTAGATGTTGCCAGGATCTATCGCGCCGCGCTGCAACGCGCCGTCGCCGGTGATGGGACGGTGGACGAGTCTGCGTGGCAGGTGATCAGGGAGCATACGGCGGTGGGTTTGTGCAACGGTTTCTATTTCGGCCGCACCGGCAGCGAGTATGTCGGTAAACGCGTGGAAGCAGCCGCGGCCTGTAGTTAGTTTTTGCGTCTTTCGAGGTGTGTGATGGTTGAGTTGCTAGCGCCTGCAGGAAACCTGGAAATGGTGAAGGCCGCCGTGGAAAACGGTGCCAATGCGATTTATGTCGGGGCACGCGGTTGGAGCCGACGGCGCGATGCTTTCGAACTTTCCGATGACCAATTGCATGAAGCTATCGCTATTGCCCACTCGGGCGGAGCCAAGCTGCGTGTCGCTATCAATACCAACATGCAGTCCCGCGAAATTCCCGCTTTGCTGGAGAAGATGGAGAAGTTCGTCGGCTGGGGTGTGGACGGAGCGATTATGACCGATGTGGGCGCCATGGCCCAGGTGCACCGCCGGTTTCCCCAGCTTGTTCTGCACGCCAGCATCGGCGCCAACATTGTCAACAACCAGGACGTGAAGTTCTACCGCTCCATTGGAATCTCGCAAGTGGTAGCCGACACCAAGCTCACATTCCGCGAACTGGCGGCGCGCCAGGTGGAACTGGATGCGGGCATCGAAGTCCTCATCCACGCCAATAACTGCTACACCTACCTGGGCAAGTGCTGGATGTCCCCCTACCACCGATTGGAGCGGACCAGCGACGAATTCGGCAAAGACTTGTTCCGCGGCAGCCCGAACCGCGGCGGACTGGATTACCGCGTCTGCCTGGAACAGTGGGAATTGTTTGATGGCGAAGCGCTGCTGGAACCGCAAATTGCGCTCAAGAATGACGCCTTCTTTTACCTGGAAGATATCCCAGCGCTGATTGACCTGGGTGTCGCCTGCTTGAAGATCCAAGGGCGCGAGTATCCTGTGCCCTTAGTGGCGAGCATTGTGCGCTTCTACCGTGAGTTGATTGACGCGTGCGTCGCGAAGCCCGCCGACCAGCCTTTTGATCTCACGCCGTGGCGCTTACGTCTGGAAGGTATCCGGGAAGAACGCGACAGCCGGCGGGGCAATATGACCCTGGTGCTGCTCAATGAGGCGCGCCAACCGGTACCGCACACGGCCTAAGGGAATCGCGCAGTACGGGGAGTTCACCAGCACCCGCTTTCCAACCGCCCTTATTCATGGACGGTTGTAGCCTTCATACTTAATCAAAAGGAGATCCAGCCATGTTTGTTCGCGTTGTCGAAGTCAAGACCAAGCCCGGAAAAGCCAAAGAGGTTTGCAGCATGCTGCATGAAAAGGTGCTGTCTACGTTGAAAGCGCAGCCCGGTTTTGTCGATGAAATCGTACTGGTGTCGGATGCGGAAGGCATCCTGGCGCAAAGCTTCTGGAAGACGAAGGAGGATGCTGAACGTTACAGCCATGAGGATTACGCCAAGGTCAACGAATTGATTCAACATTTGGTGCACAGCAAGCCTAAGGTGCATGCCTTCGACGTCCAGACTTCCACCTGCCACAAGATTACGAAGGGCGTGACCGCTTGAGGACGGCAATTCCCTGGCATCCTGAGTGACACATGGGCCTGCGGCCCACCCATAGAAGTAAAGAATTCACCACGGAGGCACGGAAATCACGGAGGTGACTCTTATAGAAACCAAAAACTCCGTGTCCTTCGTGTCTCCGTGGTAAATGTTTTTCGACCCAGGCAAGTTCCTTGATCACCGACTGCCACGTCCACATTCAGCCGTTCGAACTCATGCTGAACCCGCCGGCCCTCGCGCTGATGAAAAAGCATCAGCCCGATTTCGATCGGGTGCTGGAGTTCACCCGCTCGCCCAAAGCGTTTCTGAAATACATGGACGAGGCCGGACTGGACCGCGCAGTGCTGATCAACGCGACCGCACCCGATGTCACCGGCTTTCCCGCTGGACTCAACGCCATGGCGGCAAACTATGCTAAGGCGAACCCCCGGCGGCTCCTCTCCTGTGGCAGCTTCCATCCGCGGTACTCCACCAACGCTATGGCGGACATCGATGAGATCGTCCGGCTGGGTTTGCGGCTGATCAAGATCCATCCCCCGCATCAACTCTTCTATCCCAACGACTACCTCAATGGGGTGAAAGAGCTGGAGCTGTTGTACCGAGCAGCGCAGAGTAACGGCATCCCGGTCATGTTTCACACCGGCACCTCAATTTTTCCTGGCGCGCGCAGCAAGTACGGAGACCCAATCTACATCGACGATGTCGCGGTCGATTTCCCGCACTTGAAGATTGTGCTTGCCCACGGAGGCCGGCCTCTGTGGATGAACACCGCCTTTTTCCTGGTACGGCGCCATGCCAACGTTTACCTGGACATCAGTAGCATTCCGCCGGCACACTTGCTGCAGTACTTTCCTCGCCTGGCAGAGATTGCCCACAAAACGCTTTTCGGTAGTGACTGGCCGGGCCCAGGCGTGCGCGACATCAAGGACGCGCTCGACTCCTTCCGGGCATTGCCCTTGTCGGCGGAAACCAAGCGGCTCATTCTCGGCCAAGTGGCGCTTACCCTCTGGCCAGATTGAAGGCAAACCGGCTTTTCGCCAGTTTGGTCACAACTCACCGACGAATGTGACCGCAATCACAGACTGGCCCCTCAGCCGCGTTACATAATCTGCCCCCAATTGAACAAACGTTCGTTTTTTAACGGCTAGAGTTCGGCGGCGGATGCACAACTCGAAGCCGACATGAATACGATTTTGCATGGAAGTGTCAGGCCCCGTTTGAAACTGCAAGCGTTTTATTAGCTTCCAACGGCCCTTCGCCCGAGATATACGAGATATAGTGGACAGTACGCGTTTTGATGGCGACTCACCTACCACCGGTATTAGGAGGCCATAGACATGGCATCATCTCAAGACAAGGTCGCAGCTTGGCCAGCGATTCCCAAACTCACACCCGAAGAGGTGTACGCCGGGCTGAGTGACCAAGCCAAGGAATATCCGCTTTTCCTGGAGTCGATCACCCGCCAGGAACATAATTTCGAAAAACCGGAAGCGCTTTCCCGTCTGCGTGTGCTGGATTGCACCACCCGCATGATGATTGGCCATTGGTGCTCGTCGCAGTTGGCCGAACTGGGCGCCGAGGTCATCCAAGTCGAACCTCCAGGCGGTGACCCGCTCCGTCAACTCACCCCCTTCGGCCGGCAAGAGTACATGTTCGAGGACAAGGAAACCGGAGAGAAGGTCGGCGGACAGTTTCTTCACGAGATGCGCAACAAGTCCTCCGTCACCCTGAACGTGGAAACCGAAGAAGGTCGGCAGATTCTCAAGGATCTCGCGGTCCATGCTGACGTCATCATCGAGAATGCGCCGCCGGGACAGTGGGATGAGTGGGGCATCGGTTATCGTCAGTTGCGCGAAATTAATCCGCGGCTGATTTATTGCTGGGTCGGCCAGCGCGGACAGTGGGGTCCCCTCAAGGACAAACCAGGAATGCTGGATCCGGTGGCCCAGGCAGCCTGCGGGTTTGTCCACGGCACCGGCGATCCCAAGGAGTTCGGCGGACAGCCAACCCGCTCTGCCCTGTGGATGGCCGACCACGTCGGCGGTAGTGCAGCGGCCATGGGCATCCTGGCGGCGGTGATCTACCGGGAAAACGTTTCCGGCGAAGGCCAGTTTATCGAAGCGACGTCGGCCGAAGCCATCATTCGCATCCTCGATTACAGTTGGGCGTGGTATTCGATGGACGGAAGCATTCGTCCCCGCTACGGCAACTGGGACCTGGCCATCAACATTTACGCCGTGAACCCCTGCAAAGACGGCTACATGATGGTTGGCGGCGGCCACGACCGCCTCTGGTACCGCATCTGGCGAACCGTGGGGGACGAGCAGCCCAAGGTCGAAGAGGACATCCTCGGCGATCCCCACCTCCGCGAGGTGGCCGACCGGTTGGGTCACGATATGCAGGTCAAGACCTACACCATGCTGGGCGAGTGGCTGAAAGACAACTCTCGTAGCGAGGCCGAGGCCAAGCTAGGCAAACAACAGGTGGCGTCCGGTGGCGTACTCTATGTCAACGAGGTGGCCGAATACCCGCACTTCAAATACCGCGGGCACGTGGCCGAGTACGACTCGCCGCACTATGGGAAGGTCCTCTACGGCACCACTCCTTACCTGCAACATAAGACTCCAGGGCGGCTGAAATGGCTGGGCCGTCCCACCGGCTACGACAACCAGGATACATACCGCAGGCTGCTCGGCTTCACACGTGACGATTTCGAGCGGCTGCAGAAGGCGCACGTCATTTGACGCAGGAGGAATGTGATGGCAACGCAACCCACTACCAAGCCCCAACCGTTTGAGGAGTTTTGCCGGGAGACCTTCAATCCCAAGAAAGAGTTCGCCAAACCGGAAGTGCTGAAGGGCTACCGAGTATTGTCCTGTACGCAATACATTTTGGGTCCCTGCTGCGCTTCCTATTTGGCCGAACTCGGCGCCGAAGTCATCAAGATCGAAGCGCCGCGGCGGGGCGAGGCCATGCGCCACACCACGCCTTTTAACGAGCCATTCCTGTATCCGCTTTCCAAGTGGGTACCGGAACGCGGCACCGGGCTGGGCTTCCTGGGCGCCAACCCGAACGAGTATTTCTGCTCGATCGATTTCCACCGCCCCGAGGGACAAGCGCTGGTCAAGAACCTGGCTGCCAAATCGGATGTGTTCGTAGAAAATTACCGCCCCGGCACCTTCGACCGTTGGGGTATCGGATATCGCCAGTTGAAGGAGATAAATCCCAAGCTCATCTACTGCTGGCTGGGTGGTTTTGGCGGCTGGGGTCCGGGACGCGTCCGCGCTTCCTACGACATCCTCGGTCAATCCCAAGGCGGAAACTTTGGCATGACCGGCAAGCAGGAGTTTCTCGGCGGCGCTCCCTCCAAGCACACCATCTGGCTGGCCGACTACTGGGGTGGAATGATGGGCGCCACTCAAGTGTTAGCAGCGCTATATTGGCGTGATCACGTCTCCGGCGAAGGCACTTTTACCGAGTATTCCCAGGTGCACGGTGTCACCCGCCAACTCGAGTATGCCTTGCCGCTCTACGGCAAGCACGGTATCACTCGTGAACGATGGGGCAACTGGGACACGCAGCTCTGCGTGCATGGCATCATCAAGTGCGGCAAGTCCTCCTATCCCGCCTCCGAGAATCCGCAGGAGATGGAAGAAGGTTATATCCTGATCAGCGCCTATGCGGACAAGGACTTTGCCCGCCTGTGCAAGGCGATCGGCGACACCACCCTGGCCGGCAAGTATGCCAAGGCCGATATTCGGGTCAAGCCGGACGCTCAGATGGAGATTTATCCGGCCCTGGAGAAGTGGGCGGCCGACAAGACCAAGGAACAGGTAGCCGCCATCATGGATACGAACAACATCATTAACCAGCCGGTATGGAACTCGAAAGAAGTTGCCAACCATCCGCACTGGAATGAGCGCGGAGCGCTGCGCTGGCTGGATGACCCGACGTACGGTGAACTGTTGCACCAAGGGCCGGCGTTCAAAATGTCGGCTACTCCACCCCGGCTTAAATGGGCCATGAAACCGGTGGGCGCCGATAACGATTACATCTTCGGCAAGCTCGCCGGATTGACCCCTGATGATATTAAACGGCTGGAAGACCAAGAGTGCATCTGACGGAGATGAACTATGTTGCTCACATGCTCCAAGTGTAATACTAAGAATTTCCTTGATCCCTACCCTTTTTGGAACTTCAAGGGCACCACTAAGTGTGCTGGATGCGCTACCATCTGGTCCATCGAGGTCACGAATGGAATCAGCGTGGCCGGACCCAAGGAAGGCAGCGGCACCGCCGACCTGTTGCCCGGCTTCGCCGAGAAGCAGGATTATTCCGGCATCTCTGGTCCTGGGCTGACCCGGCCAGCGCCGCGCGCTCGCAAGGACGCGGTTTGTAAGCCCATCCCAATGAAACGTAATGTGCGCGGCAAGATCATCGCCGGGTATCCCCTAAAGAAGGAAGATCTTGTAGGCAGCAAAGCCAAATTCATGGTGGCGGGAGCCAGCTAGAGAAACTGGAGGCAAACAATGGCCCATTACAACACTGAATGTCTATGCGTCCGCTGCGAGCATCTGAAACCAGCGCTTGATGCCAATATTCGGAAGGCCTATCTCGGCAAGTGCGTGAAACGGGAATGGCCGTTCACCCTGTCCATTACGCTGCAAGGATGGACCGAGTGCGACGTCTTCCAGGCCAGCGGCAGTACCTATGCACCACCCGAGCCGACCGCTGCCAAGGCCGCAGTTGCCGCCGCGAAATCGACCGCTGCCAAGCAGGTGGAGTTCTACTACAGTTCCACCCAGAAGCCGGGCCAGACCTTTCCGTGCGACATTAAGCGGGCCCTCGAATTGGTGAAGCAGCTGCAAGCTGCGGGTGTGACTTGCAAGGCGGTTGACGTCGACGGAATGAAGGACCGCTTTCCTACCTATCACAAGTCGGTCAGCGGCCCGGATGCCAGCGTACGCCCGGTCTTCGGCTTCAAAGGCGCGCTGGTCGAGGACTTTGGAACCACCGTTCCGGCCCTGCTGATTTTCGAAGGCGACCGCTATCCGGTAATGGCTTTCCCGAGGACCGATGCCAAGCGCGGTACGATCCGTGTGGAGCAGGCTCTGGAGGATCTGATCGCTGAAGCCAAGCCCACCCCCCAGGCAGCTACGACAGTGCGATAAGGAGAATCCAAGATGGCCGAGTATCTACCTCCACGCGAGTTGTGGCCGAAACGTGTTTATACGCTGCCGGAGTTTGCGGCCTATGCTGACAGCTTCAACCCCACGGAAGAACTGCTCGGCAAGGCCGTGGCTGCTGGCCGCGGTGAGCGCACTGCTATTCTGTTCGACGACCAGCGGTTGACGTACAACCAGCTCCTCACCCAAGCCAACAAGCTCGCCAGCGCGCTGCGTGGCTTGGGAGTTAACGCAGGCGACCGCGTCATTCTGCGCACCCCTAACATCCCCCCGGCCCTGGTCGCCAACTTCGCGATTCTCAAGCTGGGAGCGGTTTGCACTCCTACGTCGCCCCTATTCTCGCGCACCGAGATCGCGCACGTCGCCAACGACTCGGAAGCGGTGGCAATCATCGTCAGTGCGATGCTCATAGGGGAAGTGGAGGCGGCGCGCGACAACTTACAGACGGTCAAGCACATTATCGTCATCGGGGGCGACGCTGCCGAGGTGAAGGCCAAAGGATTCCTGGCTTACGGCGAGCTATTGCAGTCCGGTGCCGCCACCATCGATCCGGTGCTTCGTAAACGCGAAGACGTGGGTCTGCTTCTGTACACATCGGGCACAACCGGACGGCCCAAAGGGACCGTCCACCTAGTGGAGGAACTGCTTATCGTGCCTGACAGTTTCGGGAAATACGGGTGGCAGGTCACAGAGAACGACGTTATCGGCGGATCGGCCCCGCTGGCTTTCGGCGCGGGTTACTCCAGCTACGCGACCATCCCGTTCCGATTCGGAGCGGCTGCCTCCCTGATCCCCAAGTTTGATCCGGAGAAGATGTTTGACACCATACAGAAGCATCACATCTCAATCCTGACTCTGGCCCCCACCGCCTATCGCAAGATGTTGCAGGTGCCAGACGCGGAAAAGAAATTTGATCTCAGCAGTCTGCGGGTTTGTACCGGAGGTGGCGAGAGCCTGACGGCCCCGACCTATCATGCCTGGAAGGCGAAATTCGGCCTGGAGATCTTCGAGGGACTGGGCACCACTGAGATGATGTACGTTTTCGCCTCCAACGTGGTCAGCCGCAAGGCCAAACCTGGCTCCTTCGGCCAGGCCGTACCGGGCTACGAACTGAAGGTCATCGACGAAGAGGACAAGGAAGCCAAGACCGGTACGATCGGCCACTTTGTGGCTTGCGGGCCGACGGGCACGATCTACTGGCGCGATCCCGACAAACAGCGCCATGCCATTACTCCCGAGGGATGGAATCGGGCCGGCGACTTCGTGCATGCCGATGAGGACGGTTACTTTTGGTTCGTGTCGCGAGAAGACGACATCATCAAGAGTTCGGGTTACCGCATCGGACCAGAGGAGATTGAGGTCACCCTGGCCAGCCACCCGGCGGTTGCCGATGTGGCGGTCATCGGCGTACCCGACGAGGTGCGCGGCCAAATTGCCAAAGCCTTCGTTGTGCTGCGGCCCGGGGAATCCGTCAGTCCCGAAGAGCTGATCGCCTTTTGCAAAGGCAAGGTTGCAACCTATAAGCTGCCCCGCGAAGTCGTAATCGTGGACGAACTCCCGCGTACGCCCACGGGTAAGCTGCTCCGCCGCGTGCTAAGGCAGAAAGAACCCGTGGCTCAGTAGCTGACGGTAAGGGCTGAACCAGACTGAAGATTCCCCAACCCGCTACACCGTAGGCATTACTACCGGGCCCGCACGCTGACCAAGCTGTGCGGGCTTTCTAAAGTGAGCATTCCCTGCTGTAATTTTCGTAAGGCTCTTTACTTCACCGCCTGGAAGCGGCTATAAAACTGTATTCCGGGCTGATTCATGGAGTTGTTGATGAACAACTTTCCGGCTCACCAATCGCTCTGCGAAAGCATTGTGGAGCAGGTCTCACTCGCCATCATTTTTGGCGATCGGGCGGGCATTGTGCGGCTATGGAATGCCGGCGCGGAAGCCATATTTGGTTGGAGTGCTGACGAGGCGCTCGGCAAGTCCATGGACATGATCATTCCGGACAAACACAGGGCACGTCACTGGGAGGGCTACTTCCATGTCATGGAGACCGGGCTCACCAAGTACGGCCAGAATGTGCTGGCCGTTCCCGCGCTTACCAAAGACGGCCGGCGGATCTCTGTCGAGTTCAACATCGCACTGCTCAAGGCTGCCGACGGACAAATCCTGGGCGCAGCCGCCAGCATTCAGGATGTGACCGCGCGCTGGGAGCGGGACAAAGCCCTGCGCGTGCGCCTGGCCGAACTTGAAGCCAAGCTAAAGCCCGCCCGTGTCCCGGCTGAGGACAAGCCCTAGGCCGACGGGATATAACTCCAACGCGTCGCAGAATCCAGCATGGTGACTCCTGCAGCAATATCTGGGGTTGTGGGGTGGTAAAGCAGACCTGGGAGGACATTAGATGAACCTCGAGCACATCACACATCTGACGGCTACCGATGATCACAATATTCCTGCCTATGCTCTTACTCCGGGTTTTGCGCACGGTGGCGCCGTGCTGATTCCGCCCTACGGCAGTACCAAGGAGCATATGCTTGGGATCGCCGCCGCCCTCGGACAGGCGGGCATTGCCACACTTTCGATCGATCTTTGCGGCCACGGCGATAATCGCACCGCCATCGGGCCGGTCATGCTCGACGAAGTGGAATGCGCGGTGCGTTACATGCAGCGCTTCGGCCGCACGGCAGCTCTAGGCATCAGCCTGGGCGGCCGGTTGGCCCTGATGTCTTCGGCCGATCGCATGGTGGCCATATCGCCTTCCGTGGTTACGGCCATCTCACCCCAAGGCAAGTGGATGTTCGAGAATTTCCCCAGCCCCGCCGTGCGCGAGCCCTATTCCGGATATGTGATTGAATTGCTCGAGGCTCTGGGTCCCGTCCGCTCTCATGATCGTCACTGCCTGCTGCTCTACGCCGAGCGCGACATCCCGGCCATTCTCGAAGGCGCTGCTGGACTGCACGCGGCGCTGCCCAACTCCGAGTTGCGCTATGTCACTACCGATTTGCGTCCTGACATCCAGCATGACAATGGCCTGATCCGGTATTTGCCGCGATGGTTCAATCACGGCGAACTTAAGTTCAACTATGAGGTACTGGCGGTAGCCGCGACGTGGCTGGCCGAACACTGGGGCAAGGCGCGTAGTATCTAGCCGCATCTCTTGCCGCAGGACAGCAGGGAAGAGAAAAGGAGTGAAACGATGCAATGGGAATATTATGATCGGATGGTGGTATTCAGCGAGAGCGAAGAGGGGATGGTCAGCGGGTTGGATGAGTGGATCAACGGCGCCGGCGCGGACGGATGGGAGCTGGTAAGCTCGGTCCCCTTGATCGCACCCAACAAGGATGGCGTCGCCTACGGCACTATCGGCATCCATATGGTGTTCAAGCGGCCGCACCAAGCATCCGCCACCGCGTGAGTTGGTTATGTCTGAGCTGCGAGGACGATCGCTGATCGAGACCCGCTTTGGGAAGCTGGGCAGTGGCCAGGACTCCGTCGTCATTGGGGACGCCGAATACGACATCCCGACCCTGCTGGCGCGTATGGATCTTGCCTTCGAGGATAGCTGGCCGGTCGACGTCCAGGTGGTCTCGGAGGGACACTTCTGCGTCCGTTACTACGACGGGCAGGACCAACGAGTCGTGGCCCACGAATTCAATGCCAGCTTCGCTTTCATCGCCGAAACCCGGGGGCACATTGCGGAGTGGGTTGGCGAGGACGCGTATTACCAATGGTCCCGAAGTGCGGCGTACCGTTGTCCGCTGGTGCCCGGCGATGACTTCTGAACGGGTAGAGCGGGCCTTCAGCCGGGGTCCCCGACCCGCGCCGCCTTTGCGCGGGTTGGGGTGGTCAGGCCCGCGTCCGTGGTTCGCACACTTCTTAGCTTCAGCCGCTGAGGTCAACGACCTCAGCGGCTGAAGCACGTTCTTTCCTGCGCCCGAACGCGGCGCTAAAGCGCCGCTCTACCCTTGCCCGCAGGATTGGGCCGCTGATGAACAAGTTGCGAGGCCGGGATGTAATCGAGGGCCGCTTTGGACTCCTGGGGAGCGGCGCCCAGAGCCTTGCCATCCGGGGAACGACCTATTCGCTCCCGCAATTGCTGTCACAAATCGGCGCGGAGTTCGACGATAGCAAGCCGATTGACGCACTGGCGCTGGCGGAAGGTCACTACGTGCTGCGCTATCTCGACGGACAGGACCAGCGCGTGGTCGCCTGTGAATTCGACGCCGACTTCCGATTGATCAGCGAGACGCGAGCTGACATTGCCGAGTGGGAAGGCGAGGATTCCAACTTCGCCCACTACAGCGGACACTAGAATCGAGCGCTTGCCAAGTTCCTGTATCCAGTGCGCGGCTTTCACGTATTTACCGCCCGTGAAACACGACCTTGTCGCGAAAGTTGCGGGCGCCGTGCTCGACCAGGGCGGCAACTGCGGCGCGCATGTCTTCGCTCTGAAACAATGGCGGCGCCACATCGTCAACCAGCTTGTCTGCGGCACGCATCCCGTGGGCCAAATAGGCGCGTACCAGCCGCTTGCCGGCGGCGTATGCCAGCGTGGGGCCGCTGGCAAGCCGTTCTGCGAAGACCCGAGTCTGCGATTCAAATGCGTCATCCGGCACCACTCGGTTCACGATGTTCCACCGCTCAAACGTTGCGGCGTCGTACGGCTCGGCCGTGTATATGATTTCACGGGCGCGATTCGACCCCGCCCGTTCCGCCAGGCGTTGGACGCCGCCCAGCAGCGTTGTAGTTCCGATCGTCGCCTCTAACTGCCCCAAGCGGGCTGACGCAGCCGCCCAGATAAGATCGCAGGCCAGCACCAGTTCCAACCCTCCCCCGACACACATCCCGTGGACGGCCGCCAGGGTTGGAAAGGGCAACTCTTCAAGGTCCGCGATCATTTGCAGATGGGTGGTAAAGCGCTCTCGCGCGTCACTCCCGGTCTTTCCCTTGAAGGCGCTCACATCCGCTCCGGCGGAAAAGACCTTGCCCTCGGCCCGCACTAACAGCGCTCTTATCGGGGCATGCTTTAGGTCAGTTACAGTGGCGCGCAGATCGGCTATCAGTTCCCCGCTGAGCAGATTAAGCGGGGGATTCGCCAGCGTGAGAATGCCAAGCGAACCTGAAACTTCAAGATGCACCTTATCCATCATGACCTCCTTGCCAACGGCCGGGTGCCCCACTCATTCCTGTTTTTGGAATGAGTGGGAACTGCTGATTACTCATCCGACTCTTGCACCGCATCACCCTTCTCTCCCACACATTCGAAAGTCGCGAATGTGTGGGGCACCCGGTTACAGCGGACACTAGAGCGTTTTCCGAATTGGTGTGGCCAGCAGTCTGACTCGTCAAAATCCCCACCCAAGCAAAAGAAGCAGCCGGCGGCTCACGCTCTCACTCTAGCGACCAACACGCGCCTGCGCCCCTTGCAGCAAGCGTTCCGCACCAATAATGGCACGGGTATGCTCGCCTTCGCCAATTTTGCCCCTTGGATCGAAGGCTTCCACCTTGAACTTGTAGAGTTTGCCTTCCATGCCGAGGAACGTGGCTTGGGCGGAAACCTGGGTGTGGTTGGGCGTAGCCGCCAGGTGCTTGATGTTGACCATTACGCCGACCGAAAGCTGGCCCGGTTGCAGCAGCGGCCTTAGGGCGCGCGCGCCCGCCGTCTCCATCAGGGCGATCATGCGCGAGGTGGAAAAAACCTGCGGAAAAGCATCCTGTTCGGCAATGCAAAACGAGCTGGCCATATCATCGTCGTCAGCAATGTAAGCGGCTTCCGCCGTGGTTCCAATCTCCAGCACGGGCGATCTCCGTACTTCCGTGGTGCACGCTATTGTGCACTAGGTAGGTCTCTGCAGGGATCTTCTTTTTCAGCTCTGAATCGCAGTCGTCCGCAGCTGTCGCCTCAGACGCAATAGATTTTCCTGTAGTCTTACTTTTCGCGTGTGCTCCCCGCACTGCCGCGCCTGTTCAAGGGCACGAACTCGCGGAGCTCGTGACCCGTCCAGATCTGACGCGGACGCGCGATCTTCTGCTCCGGATCGGTGAGCATCTCCTGCCACTGGGCCAGCCAGCCCGCCACGCGCGGAATGGCAAACAACACGGTAAACATTGCCGGGTTGAAACCCATGGCCTGGTAGATGATCCCGGAATAAAAGTCCACGTTGGGATAGAGCTTGCGTTTGACGAAATAGTCGTCCTGGAGCGCGATCCGCTCTAATTCGAGCGCGATCTCCAGTTTGGGATTGCGTCCCGTCACTTCGAACACCTGCTCGGCGGTCTGCTTGATGATCTTGGCGCGAGGATCATAGTTCTTGTAAACGCGGTGCCCGAAGCCCATCAGCTTGCCGTGTCCCGCTTTGACCTTTTTCACATACGCGGGAACATTCTGCTTGGCGCCAATCTCGTCGAGCATCTTGAGGACTGCTTCGTTGGCGCCGCCATGAAGCGGGCCAGCCAGGGCTGCGGCGGCTGCGGCGGTAGTCAGGTAAGGATCCGTGTGCGCACTGCCCACCGCGCGCATGGCGTTGGCGCTGCAATTCTGTTCGTGATCGGCGTGCAAGATGAACAGAATATCCAGAGCCCGGGACAGCACGGGATTGGCCACGTACTTCGGCTCCGCCATCTTCCACAGCATACTCATGAAATTCTCGGTGTAGCTAAGCTCGTTGTCGGGATAAACGGCGGGGAACCCCTTGCTATGGCGATAGGCCATGGCGGCGATGGACGGTGCCTTGGCGATCAGCCGCACGATCTGGTGCAGCCGGTTCTCCGGATCGTGGATGTCCTTGGCTTCGGGGTAAACGCTGGAGAGCGCGGCCACCGTGCTCACCAACATTGCCATGGGATGGGCGTTGTAACGGAAGCCCTCCATGAACTTCTCGATAGCCGTATGCAGCGTGGTATGGTGCGCGATCTCATTGACCCAGCTCTTGAGCTCGGCCTCGGCGGGTAGCTCGCCAAAAAGCAAGAGGTACGCCACCTCCAGGAAAGTGCACTGCGCGGCCAACGCTTCAATGGGGTACCCGCGATACCGCAAAATCCCGCGCTCGCCGTCAATGTAGGTGATGCTGCTGCGGCAGGAAGCCGTGTTCGTGAAAGCCGGATCATAGGTCATCAGACCGAAATCGTCGGGGCCGGTCTTGATCTGCCGCAGGTCCATGGCCCGGATGGCGCCGTTTTCGATGGGGAGGGTGTAGGTCTGCTGGGTCCGATTGTCGATGATGGTGAGAGTGTCTTGCGCCATCGCAGGTTCTCTTTGACCGCTGCCTGAGAGCCAGCGAGCGGATACAACACTGTAACCCACTTGGTGGCCCATGAGAAGCGCCCAGGCGGAAGAAAAGCGCGTACACCCACGTACGCGAACATGTCTGGGGTGAACTCGATGGCAGAGTCAACACAACGGAGCCGCTGAATCGGCGCGACGTTGTTGAATGCCGGGCAGGGCAGGAAGATCCTGCCCCTCTCTTAAAGCCGGAACTCACGCGAAAATGAGGACACCCAGAAGCGTAATCCACGCGTCATCGCGCAACCGCACGCCTTTCCGGATGTCCTCGTACGGGCCGGATCGCACGCCTCAGACGTGGTACCGGGCACCAATCGAAAGCACCGGGCAGGGCGCTTCGCACGCGATCTTGTACGCTACACCCTCGCCTAGATGTGTAGTAAAAGCCGTCGGCCGTTTCACGCCCAGCACGATCATGTCGACGTTCTGCGCGGCAATTCTCATCACCGTCTCAGCCGCCGGGCCAAACTGGACCATGTACTCCGGCTCCTCCCAAAGCTGTGTTCCTTCCGGTATCAGGGCGCGGAGTTGTTTTTCCGTGGCAGCCACCACCTCGCTCGGGTCAACCACGGGCATAGCTCCGGGTTCTGGCTCCGGCAGAGCAACACCAGGTTCTGCCGCCACATGCAGGAGGGTCAGACGGGCCCGGTTCTCCTCCGCCAACGATATGGCGTAGGGCAGTCCGTGCAACGACTCTGGCCCGAAGTCAGTGGCAAACAGGATGTGCCCTAGATTGCCATCGATGTTCCAGCGGGTAGCGTGCGGCCCGATGGTGAGCACGGGGCACTCGGCATTGCGGAAGACCGCTTCCGCTACCGAGCCTAGCAGCAGCTTTTCCAGTCCCTTGCGGCCGCCAGTGCCGATCACGATCAGGTCAAAGTCATACTTCCGCACCAGCTTCCAAATTACTTCCAGGACTTCGCCTTGTTCAATCAGCTCTGTGTGTTCGACGTCCTTCAACGATGCGGAGTTCATCAAGGCAGTCAGCTGTCGATTAGCTAGCATCTTGATTTGCTCCGGGTCCGGCTGCGCAGCTTCGACGAACGGCATGTGAGGCAGAACATTGACCGTGTACAGCCGGGCGCCGTAGTGGCGAGCCAGGTCCAAGGCATGAGGCAGGGCCGATTTGGCCGATGGTGAGAAGTCCGTTGCGAATAGAATGTTTTGCAGTTTAATGCGGGTTGGAGCAATTACTGCTGGCATCACAAACCTCCTTCCGAAGCGGAGGTGCAGGTGCTGGCAGGAATTTTGCTACGTGCCGCACCCGGCCCTCCAGCCTCGATGTAGCCCCAGGCACCAGAAGCGTGATTTCGCTTTGGCCTCGGGTCGCCGTGGAACATCATCCACGCCTCGGCGAAACCGCCGGGGTTACTCTTCCAGTGCTTCCTCCAATTCCTCGGTGACGGCGTGGTTGAATTCTCCTACCGGCGTGTGCTGGACGACATACTCGGTGTTACACGCTGTGCAACGTACGCCCGTGTCGAAGATCTTCCAGGTTTGATTACCGCAGCTGCAGGTGTATAGATCAGCCATAAATGCCTCCCTTAAACGAGGTGATGCGCCCTCAGCCAGAATCGCGGACTGGGCCCTCGCAACCGCTGACCTTGCAGAATGCCTGCTTTTTATGGCTCGAGCGAGCGGTTGCGCTTCCATTCCGCAGATGTCTTTCCCGAAGGGCACATGGTGAATGCGGGGAGCACCATGCCTCTCCCTCTAAGGAATTAACTGGGTGAACGTGGGGGCCACGAGACACTCGCGGCCAAAGGCGGCAGTATCTTTTCGCTGCAGCTGTGCTCAGGCGGGACAGTATCTTCTCGCTGCTCGCTTATTATTAGTATCCACCGGCACGGGTCCGGTTGCTGTGATGCAGATCACGTCTCTGTGCCCACGTCGGAGGGCCTTGTCGGCTCGCGCACCAAACCGGCCCCTCGTGGCCTACTGACATTCCCGCCGAAGTGCGGGAAGGACGTGCCGGGTTCGACTGTTTGGGGAAGAGAAGATTAAATTGGCAGACTCGCTGCTCAAATAGCATTCCAATACAGCGCGAGGTTCGAATCGATCACCTGCTTGCCAATGTTGAAGCCCCTACGAAGGTTGCATCACCGCCTCCTTCACTTCATATAAACTTGCATGATGCCCTGCCTTGCAGGGAGGGACTGTAATTGGGCCCAGGAGGAAGCGGTTTGCCACTGAATCGGGATGTGCTTTGGTACAAGGACGCGATCATCTATCAAGTCCACGTCCGCACTTTCCACGACAGCAACGGCGATGGCATCGGTGATTTTCAAGGGCTTGAAGGGAAGCTCGATTACCTCCAGGAACTGGGGATCAGCGCCATATGGCTCATGCCATTCTTCCCTTCTCCCCTGCGTGACGATGGCTACGACATCGCGGATTACGTCTCCGTCCACTCTAGCTATGGAACCTTGGAGGATTTTCGGAAGTTTCTGCAGTCGGCCCACGATCGAGGCATCCGGGTCATCATCGAAATGGTGTTGAACCACACATCCGATCAGCATCCGTGGTTCCAGGAGTCGCGAAGTTCTCGGGACAATCCCCGCCGCGATTGGTACGTCTGGAGCGATACCAACACCCGGTACAAGGGGGCCCGCATCATTTTTCTCGACACGGAAACCTCCAACTGGGCGTGGGACCCGATTTCGAAATCCTACTATTGGCATCGCTTCTTCAGTCACCAGCCCGATCTCAACTACGACAATCCTGCGGTTCGCGAACAGATGTGGAACGTGATGAAGTTCTGGCTGGAGATGGGTGTCGACGCTTTCCGGCTCGACGCGGTGCCGTATCTGGTGGAACGGGAGGGCACGAATTGCGAGAACTTGCCGGAGACCCACGATTTCCTGAAGGAGTTGCGGCAGAAAACTTGATGAACAATTCCCCGGCCGGATGCTTCTAGCGGAAGCCAATCAGTGGCCCGCGGACCTTCGTCCATATTTCGCTGACGGCGACGAATTTCACATGGCGTTTCATTTCCCGTTGATGCCCAGGATGTTCATGGGGGTGAAATTGGAAGACCGCAAGCCCATCACCGAAATCCTGCAGCAGACTCCGGAAATCCCGCCCTCATGCCAGTGGTGTCTGTTCCTGCGCAACCATGACGAACTGACCCTGGAAATGGTGACCGACATGGAACGGGATTACATGTACGACGCCTACGCCGAAAACAAGACGATGCGGCTGAACCTCGGAATTCGGCAGGCGGCTCGCTCCTTTGTTGGAAAACGACCGCAGGCGCATCGAGTTGATGAACGGGATGCTGATGTCGCTGCCGGGCACTCCCATCATTTATTACGGCGACGAAATCGGAATGGGCGATAACATTAATCTAGGTGACCGTAACGGAGTGAGGACTCCGATGCAGTGGAGTGGAGGATGGAATGGCGGCTTTTCCACCGCGGATCCGGAGAGCCTGTATGCCCCCCTTATCCTGGACCCGGTGTATGGTTATCCGGCGGTGAACGTCTTGCGGCAAACGGAAACCGAACACTCGCTTCTCCATTGGATGCGGCGCATCATAACGGTCCGCAGATCGACCGCGGTATTCGGCAGGGGAGCGATGGAGTTTCTCTATCCAGCCAGCCACAGAATACTGGCCTACGTGCGGCGACTGGGAAACGAGGCTGTCCTGGTGGTCAACAATCTTTCCAGCACCGCCCAAGCGGTCGAACTGGACCTGCGGCGCTACAAGGGAAATATTCTGATCGAGATGTCAGGCAAGAACATATTTCCGCGAGTGGGCGACCTGCCGTATCTGCTGACCATGGGGCCCTACCAGTTTTACTGGTTTTGGCTGCGGCGAATCTGAGCATATGCGGACAGTAAAAACGATGTAACCTGACGCCCGTCGACACAAGGACGCGCGGCGGCACTTGGAACGGAGATGAAATTGGCAGAGGAGAGCTTTCTCACGGATGATTTTCTTCGCCAACTGATCAACGTCGGCGAAGTAGACATTCTTGTAGGCTTGCCCACTCACAATAACGCCAAGACTGTCGGCTCGATCGTGCACTCAATTCAGAGTGACATCCTGCGCTACTTTTCCAGGGAGCGAGCTGTAATCATCAATGCCGATGGGGGGTCACGTGACGGCACGCCCGAACTGGTCACAGGCGTCTCCATCGACGACGTGCGTCCGGGCTCCAATCCATACGCACTCCGCACGCTGCACTCAATCAGCACGAAGTATGCGACCAGCCCGTCGAGTGGAGTTGCGTTGCGGACTATTCTGGCGGCTGCCGAACTGCTCCGCGCCAAGGCCTGTGTAGTGATGTCACCCGAGTCCGCGAACCTTGAATCCGAATGGCTCTCCAAGCTTCTGCGCCCCATCCATCGCGACGGCTTCGATCTGGTGACCCCCACCTATGGCAGGCACAAGTTTGAGGGACTGCTGATAACGAATTTGCTGTACCCGATGGTCCGCGCACTCTACGGGGTAAGAATCCGCGAGCCGTACACGCCTGAGTTCGGATTCTCCGGCCGTCTCGGAAGTCAATTCCTTGGACAGAATGTCTGGAATGATGGGGCCGACAGCGCCGGAGTCGAGCTCCGCTTTACCCTGGCGGCGATCACCGGGGGATACCGTATCTGCCAGTCCTTCCTCGGAGACAAAGATCACATCGAGCGACGCGGTGCCGACCTGGTGCCGGCGTTGCGACAAACTGCAGGGACCCTGTTCTCCACATTGGAGGCAGACTTTCCGGTCTGGAGTAGCGTGGCCGGCTCCCAGCCGGTCCCTACTACCGGCGCCGACCAGAAAGTGCTCCTGGAACCGGTGCGAGTAAATCGGAAACGACTGCGCGAGATGTTCTCGACCGGAGTTGCCGAATTGGAGTCCGTCTTTCAGTCAATTCTTTCTCCCTCCACCCTGGCCGAGCTCCAGCGAATCGCCCGTCTGGGAGAAGCCGAGTTTCATTACCCTGCGGAATTGTGGGTCAGGACGGTTTACGAGTTTGCCGCCGCGTACCAGAAATCTGTGATCAGTCGGGACCATATCATCCAGGCCTTAGCGCCGCTTTTCCGCGGGAGGGCGTTCACGTTCGTGATGGAGAACCGCGACGCTTCGGCGGATGACGTCGAGAACAATATCGAAGCTTTATGCCTTGAGTTCGAGCGATTGAAATCATATCTGCTGCAGATCTGGAAATCGAGAGAGTGAGGTAACTATGCGGGAAATGATTAGTCAGCGAACTGAGTCAGGCGCTGCATGAGATTGCCAGAGGCTTCGCCCACTTCCTTCCTCGTCTCATCGTGATGCTGATCCTTGCGTTTGTGGGCTGGGTGATCGCGTACGTCGCCAAAGTGGTGCTGCGCAGCTTTCTGCGGCTCATCAAGTTCGACAAGCTTTCAGAGAAGGCAGGCGCCTCTCAACTGCTCACCAAAGCCGCGCTGCCTTCGGCGACGGAAATGTTGAGCCGGTTTGTCTTCTGGGTGGTCTGGCTGGGCTTCATTCTGCTGGGTGTGAGCGTGCTCGGGATCCTGGGCCTGCAGGAGCAAATCGCCAGATTCTTTCTTTTCCTGCCGCGTCTATTCGTAGCGCATGTTCATCATGTTTTTCGGACTGCTGGCAGCGGGTTTCTTTTCTCGCGCTGCCCTGTTGGCCGCGGTAAATGCGAATGTGCCTTCACCCCGGGTTTTGAGCCTTCGCTGTCCGCAGCATCATCATTGTTTTCGTACTGTCCATCGCCTTTGAAGAACTGGGCCTGGCAGAACAGACCATGCTGGTCGCATTTGGAATTGCCTTCGGAGCCCTGATGCTCGGCTTGGCCATCGCATTCGGCATGGGGGGCAGAGACTTGGCCCGGCGCTTCCTGGAGAAGAGGTTTGTTCGCGGGAAGAAGGAGGAGAACGACGACGAACTGTCGCCGCTGTAGGGCAGCGACGAGCTCCGGAAGGCTCGTTCCTTAGGTCGCGATTCCCCCAGTCGCGTCCTTGTAGACTCCCTTGCATAATGCTAGCTAACCGCCCGTTGCGGTAGGATGAATTGTCTTTCCTGCTCCCTTTTGGAGGCCTGCGCAATGCGACTACTCAGCATCCGGCTCATCGTTTTCCTCATCGTCGGCATCACGCTGGTCTCGCTCGCGTCCTCGTACTACGAGGCGTGGGGTGAGAAGCGTGGCCTGCGCCGGGACCTGGAGCGACGCGCCGAGGTATTGGGCGAAAGCCTCGCGGGAAATGTGGAACCTGAGTTGGGGAAAGATTCCGCGCAGGATTTGCAGCGTATCGTAGAGCACTTTGGCAACCGGGAGCATCTTTCGGGACTGGCCATCTACGGCCCGCAGGCCAATCTGCTGGCGGTGACACCGGAGCTGGCATCCACGCTGGCTACGGTTCCCTGGGAAATGTCTCAAGCCTTGCATGAGAACCATGGAGTAGGGTCGTTTCAACGGGTGAACGGGGCCTCGTTGCACATCTACGCTCTACCTCTTCACCTGCACGACGAAGTCATCGGTGGCCTCGTGATTGTTCATGATGCCAGTTATATTCGGGCGGAGAGCCTGCACATTTGGCGGCAGGCCTTCCTGCGAGTGCTGGCCTATGTATTTCTCATCGTGCTGATCACGCTGTTGATTGTTCGCTGGAGTATTGCCGCACCCATCGCACGTACGGCGCAGTGGATGCGAGCTCTGCGGACGGGGCAAGTCTCTTCACGCCAACACGTCGCCGATCTGGATCTCTTTCGTCCCCTGGTGCACGAGGTCGCCGCCTTCGCGGAAAGCCTTACCCAGGCGCGGTTGGCCGCCGAGACAGAAGCCCGCCTGCGGGACCTGGGTGAATCTCAGTGGACGGCCGACCGACTAGCCGTGCACGTGCGTACGCGATTGGATTATGGCCGTCTTTTTGTCGTGTCGAATCGCGAGCCTTACGTGCACATGCGGCGCGGCAAATCGGTGGAAGTGATTGTGCCGCCCAGCGGGCTGGTCACTGCGATCGAGCCCGTACTGCGCGCTTGTGACGGAACCTGGATAGCCCATGGCAATGGCGATGGCGACCTGGAAACGGTTGATGAGCACGATCGGCTGCGCGTGCCTCCGGACGACCCTCACTATACCTTGCGCCGGGTCTGGCTGAACCAGGCGGAAGAAGACGGCTATTACTATGGATTTGCCAACGAGGGAATCTGGCCGCTGTGTCATATCGCGCACACCCGCCCGATTTTTCGCGCGGAGGACTGGAAATACTATCAGGCCGTAAACCTGAAGTTCGCGGATGCCCTGCTCCAAGAGATGCAGAACGTGGTGAAGCCCATTGTGCTAGTGCAGGATTACCACTTCGCGCTGCTACCTCGGCTGATTAAAGAAAAAAGACCGGAGGCCAGGGTGGCAATCTTCTGGCACATCCCGTGGCCCAACCCCGAGGCATTTGACATCTGCCCGTGGCGCCGCGAAATTGTAGATGGTCTGCTCGGGGCCGATCTGATCGGGTTTCACATCCAGTCGCACTGCAATAACTTCCTGGATACCGTGGATCGCGTAGTGCAATCACGCGTCGATTGGGAACACTTTTCGGTAAGACGTCTGGATCATCTCACCCTGGTGCGGCGCTTCCCCATCAGTGTGGACTTCACCGATGTGCAAGAGCCGGAAGTCAACGCCGGATTCCTACGTCGAACGTGCCGCTTTACTCGAGGCCCTGGGGGTTGAGGCTACCTTCATGGGTGTGGGCGTTGACCGGGTCGATTACACCAAGGGCATTTTGGAGCGTTTTCTGGCCATCGAGCGTTTTCTGGAGAAGTATTCCCACTATCAGGGCAAGTTCACATTCGTGCAGATTGGCGCTCCCAGTCGCAGCCACCTCAAACGCTATCACGATCTGATGGTGGAGGTGGAAGCGGAAGCCACCCGCATAAACGGGCGGTTCCAGACGGCGAAATGGAAGCCCATCGTCTTTCTGAACCGGCAACATAACCACCATGAGATTCAAAGGTACTACCGCGCCGCAGATGTATGTCTGGTTACCTCATTGCACGATGGCATGAATTTGGTGGCGAAGGAATTCGTGGCCGCCCGGCACGACGAAACGGGTGTTCTAATCCTGAGTTGCTTTACCGGTGCCGCTCACGAGTTGCACGACGCCTTGCAGATAAACCCCTACGACATCGACCAGACGGCGGAGGCGATTCGCACCGCCCTTGAGATGGAGCCGGAGGAAAAGCAATTGCGCATGCAGCGCATGCGGAAAACTGTCAGGGAACACAACGTTTATAGGTGGGCAGCGACCCTTATCGCGGAACTCTGTGAGCTGCGCATGGACGCGTCGGACGAAGGCAAGAAGAAATTCCGGGCCAGTGCTGTTACCCGGAAATGAGGAGCATGTGGTTGTCCCGCACGGTCAATCCCATCGAAGTCGAGCAGTTCATGAACGCGGTGGCACAGTCGCCGGTTTCCGCTCTTCTGCTCGACTATGACGGAACTCTCGCCCCCTTCTGCCTCAATCGCCAGCAGGCTCTCCCCTATCCGGGAGTCACCGCGCTTCTACAGGAGATCATCGACAATGGCCGCACCCGCGTGGTCATCGTCACAGGCCGGAACGCCCATGAGATAATCCCGCTGCTTGCGCTTCACCCCTGTCCCGAGATCTGGGGATGCCATGGGTTGGAGCGGTTGAGACCGGATGGAACCTATGAGGCACTCCGCGTCGAAGAGCCTGTGCGGCGCGCCCAGGCTGACGCCGATCGCTGGTTAAGATATCAGGGGCTGCACAACCGTGCTGAGTTCAAGACCGGTGCCGTCGCCATCCATTTGCGCGGGCTCGACGAAGCAACGGCGGCGGAAGCTTGCCGCCAGGTTTTGCTTGGCTGGCGCCCCATTGCTCAAAGTACGCCAATGGAACTGCTGGAGTTCGATGGCGGTATTGAAATGCGCATGCCGGGTCGTGATAAAGGGGATGCAGTCCGCACCATCCTGGATGAAATTGGCCCGGAGGCTCCCCTTGCCTACCTGGGGGATGACGCGACCGACGAGCGGGCTTTCCTCGCTCTTGGTACCCGGGGCCTAAGCGTGCTGGTTCGCCCCGAATGGCGCACAACTGCGGCGGCCGTGTGGATTAAGCCGCCGGAAGGTTTACGGGAGTTTCTGACAGGGTGGCTGCAAGCCTGTGTTGAGAGGCAGCATCGCGCGGGGGTAGACTCTTCCGGCCCGAATGAGTAACGGTGAAGCCCTTCGATCATCCTAAGAGATGTGCGCGGCGAACTGTCTGAGCCAGGCACGCACTTCTTTTAGGATGCTTACGCTGGGACTCTTTATCTCTTGCAGGCCCCCGGAATCGAGGCAAACCCGACTTGGTCTTCGTACCTGACACGCTCTTGATTTATTGGAGCTTAAGGTTGGTTGCGGGGGGTGGATTTGAACCACCGACCTTTGGGTTATGAGCCCAACGAGCTACCAGACTGCTCCACCCCGCATTTCGATCATAGCGTCTGCGACATCTGCGGTCAAACAACCAGCGTAGAGAATTGACCGGCTGGTCCAAAATTTGGGGGCGGGCCCGGCGCGGACGGCCCCAGCGCTTGACCCCAAGTGGTAGCCTCTCTTCATGGCTGATGACGACCGGGACGACAAAGTACAAAGCGCGGCCATCCTGTGGGCGCGCTATTCGGAGATCGCCTTCATCATTCCCGCCGCGGTGGTAGTTGGATTACTGATCGGCAAACTGCTCGATCATTGGCTGCACACCCATTGGCTGTTTATCGCCGGAGTCATCGTGGGGGCCATCTTAGGGTTCGTGCAGATGATTCGAATGGTGAGGCCGCGGAAAGAATAGCGACCGCTGGCCCTACGGTCACGAGAATTGCAGTTCAGTTGCAGCCCTGATTGTCACACGGCCTGCGGCCCATCCACAGGAATGACCACGAACGTAAAGGACGGAGATCACGGAGAACCTCGATGAAAATGAAAACTCCGTGGCCTCCGTGTCTCCGTGGTAAATGATTTTCGGCGAGCGGCCGCGGGGGTACATTGGTGCCTGTTACCACGATGCCCGAACCTACTTCCTCGGCAGCGGACGAATTTTATGGCGGAGCGCTGAAGCGCATCCGCAAGTACATGGTCGCGGTGTCGGCTGTCGGTCTGGTGGTGTGCCTGGTTTTCTTTCGTTGGCCGGTGGCGGCGGGATTCCTGATTGGGGCGATTGTCTCCTACGTGAACCATCGCTGGCTGGAGCGAGCGGTGGAGGCCTTGGGAGAGCGCATTACCACCGGCGAGAGCAAGGAGCGCGGAGGCGGAATCGTTCTGCGCGCTGTGCTGCGATATGCCTTCATCGCCATTGGCGCCTATGTTATATTTAATGTTTCTCACGCAGGGCTTTACGGCTTCCTTGGGGGTGTTTGCCTGCCGATTGCGGCTGTGGCCTGCGAAGTCGCCGTGGAAATATTTGTTACCTTGCGACGCGGATTCTGATTTCCTAAATAGCTTTGATACCCGTACCGGCTGAGGTCGGGGGTGTGTCAAGCAGCCGTCGTCGCAGTATTAGATCCGGTCTTCCTACGAGTAAGTATTCATGCCTGAGCAACTTTGGATAACCGCCCTTCTGAATAAGTACTTCGCCGGCGTGGCGAATGCGATCCTGGGTATCTTTCACTTGCACGCTCCGTATCCGCGCGCCCCCATCCCTAATTACGTGGCGATGCAGGTTGTGGTGTTCGTGCTGATCCTGCTGTTCTTCGTGATTGTGCGGGCACGCCTGTCGGTCGACGACCCGGGAAAAATGCAGCACCTGATGGAGGAGATCGATTCCTTCGTCAGCAAGCAGAGCCACGAAGTCATTGGCCACGGCTACGAGCGTTATGTGGGCTATTTGACAGTGCTCGGCATGTTTATCATGTTGGGCTGCCTCATCGGGGTGATACCCGGGTTTGAGACGGCCACCGCGATTCCATCGGTGCCGCTGGGTTGCGCGCTGGTCACCTGGTTCTACTATCACTTCCAGGGCGTGCGCTCGAACGGTTTCGCCTACGTGAAGAATTTCATGGGCCCAGAACCATTGCTGGCGATCCTGTTGTTTCCGATCGAGGTGTTCAGCCATCTGGCACGAATTCTTTCGCTCACCATCCGTCTTTTCGCCAACATGTTTGCCAGCGATTTGGTGACCCTGGTGTTCTTTTCGTTGGTTCCGCTGGCTCTGCCGGTCATTTTCATACTGCTGCACATTGGCGTAGCGGTCATTCAGACCTATATTTTTGTGCTGCTGGCGACGGTGTACATAGGAGAAGCGGTGGCGCACGAGCATTAGAAGGGCAGCCGTTGGCCTTTAGCATTTAGCAATTGGCCTTCGTCAATTAGTATTTAGCTAGATGCTAAAGGCCAAGTGCTAATTGCTATTTCAAGTTTGCTGTCAGCGTGAGGGCGTCAGCTCGGTGAACGTCAACCACCCACTGGCAGCGATTCATAAGGAGAAAGAAATGCGGAAACTGATGACGGTACTTTTTTCGCTGGGGGCCATGCTGCTGATGGCCATGCCAGCGTACGCGCAGGGCGGAAGCGCCGCTGCTCCGACCAATTGGGTCCCTATTGCCTCCGGGTTCGGCATGGCCATTGCCGCCGGCTTGGCCGCGCTCGGCCAGGGCCGGGTGGGTGGCGCCGCCTGCGAAGCCATGGCGCGAAATCCTGCTGCCCGGCCGGCAGTCCAGCTCGCCCTGATTCTGGGCCTCGCTTTCATCGAGTCGCTGGTGCTGTTCACCCTGGTGATCATCTTCGTCAAGGTCGTTTAGTGGTCGCGATCAAAGGCAGCGCCCCGTCTTCGGATGGGGCGTTTTGTTTGGCGCCTTCCATCCGCAACTGAGGATTCGGGCCTGAAACAAAATTGCTACCACTAGGGCTTCTTGGGGAATCGCATGGCCGGAGTGCTGGATTACGAAAATGTGACCAAAGACTATGGCGCGCCATGGTCGCGCCGGCGGGTGCGCGCGCTCGACGGCTTCAGCCTCTCGCTGGAGCCGGGCGAGATCTTCGGCTTTCTCGGGCCGAACGGGGCAGGGAAGACAACGGCCATTCACCTTGCGCTCGGGTTCATGCGCCCGTCGTCAGGCACCGGCCAACTACTGGCACAACCGTTTGGCAACGCCAGCGCTCGAGCGCGAGTGGGATTTCTGGCGGAGAATGTCGCGCTCTATCACCGTCCCGCCGGCAAATTGCTGCGCTTCTACGGTGCTCTCAATCACATGCGCGAGCCGCACCTGCGTCAGCGGTGCCACGAGGTCTTGCGAGAAGTAGAACTCGGACCGGAGGCCGGTCGCAACGTAGGCAAGTTTTCCCGCGGCATGCAGCAGCGCATCGGACTGGCGCAGGCGCTGATCAACGATCCCGACCTGCTCATTCTTGACGAGCCAACCTCGGCGCTCGACCCACTGGTGCGGGTCTCGATGCGAGAGCTTCTACTGGAGGCCAACCGTGCCGGCAAGACCATCTTTCTTAGTTCGCATTTGTTGTCGGAGATCGAGTTGATCTGCCACCGTGTCGGCATCCTGAATAAGGGGCGGCTGGTGAAAGTGGGACGCACGGCGGAGCTGCTGGTGTCGCGCGACCATTATGAGGTGGCCGCGCGGGGAATAGCTGCCGACAGTTTCGCACATTCGCAGCTTCGCGATGGGCAGCTGGTGTTTACGGTTCCGGCTGCCTCGCAACGCGAGGCCTTGGAGCGGGTGTGGGCGCTGGGCGGGGAAGTGCTCAGCGTCAATCCGGTGCGGCGTACCCTGGAAGAGGTGTTCGTTTCATGGACCGAAGGAGAAGGACGGGACACTCAATGGCGATCTTGCTGATCGCGCAAAATTTCGTGCGCGAAAACCGCTGGCCGATCCTGGTCCTATCGATGTGGATCGTCTTCACCACCCTGATAACCACGGCATTCGGCCAAGCGCGCGTGTCCCTTTACGACGCGATTTTCTTCGTGCAGCAGCAGGCCATGTATATCTGCGGGTTCAGCGCCTTTCTCGCCGCCTATGCCATCCACAACGAACGTAAATCGCGGCGCATTCTGCTGGTTTTGTCGAAGGCGGTAAGCCGGGGCCAGTACCTGCTGGCCATACTGATCGGCTTTCTCGCTATGGCAGCTGTCTACGTCCTTCTCTTCGGCGTGTGTTGCACATGGCTCGCGAGCCGCGCTGGACTGCCAACTGGCGGAGTGTGGGGTGTGGCCCTGTTAGTGATAGCAGGCTCGGCGATAGCGGCGGCAGTAAGCATATTCTTTTCGACGTTTCTGAATCCATACGTGGCGATTGCGCTCACCGCGACCATGTTCGGCGCGCCCGAGCTGCTACATCCTGAACATCAGCCGTGGTTCCGGCTGGTTCCCGGCTTGCCGGTATTGCTCGACATTTCGCACTTTCGCTTTCGCGCGGGATGGACCATGGACTGGGGCGCCGTGGTGATTGCACTTCTCGAAACCGTCTTGGTCTGGGGATTGGCGGTGCTGGTGTTCGCCCACCGCGACATCGCGGTCCCAGTGGAGTGAAGAGGATTTCACCACCCTTCGGCTTCGCTCAGGGCAGGCTGCGGCACGGAGACACAGAGAAGTTTTTCCCGCGCGGTCCGATAATCCCCGTCGATTTGCGAGTATTGGGGAGAAACAGCCCTACTTCAGCAGATCCTGCGCTCCCCGCATTGCGTAATCGAGCACTCGGCCGGGCAGCACGCCGAGATAGATGGTCGCAATCAGGCTGATCGCCAATCCAATGCCCAGTCCCGCTGGGATTCGGGCGACCGGAGCTTCACTGCGCTCGTCGCGCATGTACATGTAGACGATGATGCGCAGGTAGTAGTAAGCAGCGATGGCGCTGTTGATGACGCCGATGATGGTGAGCCCGACCAGATTGGACTGCAGCGCGGCGGAGAAGACGTAGAACTTGGCGAAGAAGCCGCCGGTGACGGGAATTCCGATCAGCGAAAGCAGAAAGATGGTCAGGATGGCGGCCAGCACGGGCGAGCGGCGGCCCAGTCCGGCGTAGTCGTCGAGCGTGACGTACTTTTCGCCGGCTGACGCGAAATGGCTGACCACGGCAAACGCGCCGACGTTCATCGCCGCGTAGGAGGCGGCATAGAAGATGGCGGCCGAGATGCCGACCTGCCTGCGCGGCCGCGAAGGCGACCAGCAGATATCCGGCATGGGCGATCGAGGAGTAGGCCAGCAGGCGCTTGACGTTCTGCTGCACCAGCGCGCCGATGTTGCCCAGCGTCATGGAGAGCGCGGCCGACGACCCAGACCATCCAGAACCAGCCCGGCGCTCCGGTGGCGAACAGCACGCGCAGCAGCACCGCAAACGCCGCGGCTTTCGGGCCGGTGGACATCAGTGCGACCACCGGCGCTGGCGAGCCTTCATAGACGTCGGGCGTCCAGACATGGAATGGCGCCGAGGCCACTTTGAAGCCCAGACCGACGAACATCAGTCCCACGGCGAGATACGCCAGCGGGGACTGCTGGGTCTGCAGGAACGTGCGCGATGCCGTAGACGTTGGTGGTTCCGGTGGCGCCGAAGATCAGGGCCACGCCGTAGAGGAAGAACGCGGTGGCAAACGAGCCGAGCAGGAAATATTTCAGCGACGCCTCGGCGCTTTCGGCGGCGCGGCGGCGCATTCCGGCCAGGATGTAAGTCGAAATCGACGAAATTTCCAGCGCGATGAAGATCAGCACCAGTTCGATCGCGGACGACATCAGCATCATGCCGACGGTGCCGAACAGGATGAGCCCGTAGTACTCGCCGCGAGCGGATGCGCTGCACTTCGAGGTAGTCGAACGAGGTCAGGATGACGACCAGCGCGATCAGCAGCACAACGAAATGGAAGAAGACGCTGAAGGTGTCGACGCTGACCATGTTGTAGAACGCGCTCGCCGTAGAAGCCGGTCTGATAAGCGGTCGCGGCAAGTGCCGGCGAGCGTACCGACCAGCGCGATCGATGCCCAGCGGCTTCTTCGATCCCTGCTCGGGAATAAGCGGGTCCACCAGCATGACGATGATGCCGAAGATGCTCAGCACCAGCTCAGGCAGGATCCGGATGTAGTCAACGGCCGGAATCATCGTCCGATCACCTGCAGGAGAGCTTGCAGTCCATGACGTGCGACGTCGGCGCGTAGCAGAGCCTGAGCGTGCGCTGCGTGCGCCTGGACAGCGCTGGAGAACTGCTTTAGCGCCGCGGCGACCGAAGGATCGATCGAGTGCAGCCACAGCATCGGGCGCAACTCCCATGACCAGCGCCGCAATCGCCAGCGGCCACAGCGAGACCCGCTCGCGGGCGTCGAGGTCGCGCAAGCGAGCTGTTCGCCGGATTGGTCACGGTGCCGTAGAACACGCGCTGATACATCCACAGCAGGTAGCAGGCGCTCCAGATGACGCCGGTCGCCGCCAGAATGCCGTAGAGCTGCTTCGCCTGGAAGGCGCCGCTCAGCACCATGAACTCGCCGATGAAGCCGTTCAGCAGCGGCAGTCCCACCGACGACAGCATGATGAAGGCGAAGAAGGTGGCGTACACCGGCATCGGCGTCGCCAGCCCGCCGTACTCGGTGATGTCGTAGGTGTGGCGGCGGTCGTAGATCATGCCCAGCAGCATGAACAGCGCGCCGGTGGAGACGCCGTGGTTCAGCATCTGGTAGACCGCGCCATCCACGCCGATCTGGGTGAAGCTGAAGATGCCAAGCACCACGAAGCCAAGGTGGCTGACCGAGGTGTAGGCGACCAGCCGCTTGATGTTGGGCTGAATCATCGCCACCAGCGCGCCGTAGATGATGCCGATGATGGCGAGCGCGATGATCCACGGAGCGTTGCGCCGCGCCTGCGTCGGGGAAGAGCCCGACGTTGAAGCGCAGCAGGCCGTAGGTGCCCATCTTCAGCAGCACGCCCGCCAGCAGCACCGAACCCGCGGTCGGAGCTTCCACGTGCGCGTCGGGCAGCCAGGTGTGCAGCGGGAAGAGCGGCACCTTCACCGCGAAGGCCACGAAGAAGCCGAGGAAGAGCCACATCGCGGCGTGCGCGAATCCGGCGACCTGGCCCGCTCTGAATCGTGCTCTGGATGTCGACAAAGTCGAAGCTGCCGGTCTTGCGCATACAGCCAGAGCACCGCCGCCAGCATGAACACCGACGCGATCATGGTGTACAGGAAGAACTTCACCGCGGCATAAATTCGCCGGCCGTGCCCGTACATGCCGATGATCAGCGCCATCGGAATCAGCGTGGCTTCCCAGAAGAAGTAGAAGAGGAACAGGTCGAGCGCGACGAAGACGCCGATCATCGCGGTCTCGAGCACCAGCATCAGGATGAAGAATTCCTTCACCCGCTCGTGGATGCGACTTCCACGAAATCAGCACGCACATCGGCATCAGGAAGGTGGTCAGGACGACCAGCCACATGCGAGATGCCGTCGACGCCGAGGTGGTAGTGAATGTTGGGGTGCGGAATCCACGGGATGTTCTGCTCGAACTGGAAGCCGCTCTGCCCGCGATCGAAATACCAGGGCAGATGCAGCGAGGCCAGCAGGGTGATCAGCGAGACCGCCAGCGCGAAGTAGCGGATATCGCGATCGCGGCGCGGGAAGAACACCAGCAGGATCGCGCCCGCCAACGGCAGGAAAGTAACGATGGTGAGGATGTTGCTGTTGATGAAATTCATCGCACACCCCGCCACACCATGAAGGCGATCACCGCCGCCGCGCCGACGGCGACCCATCCCGCGTAGGAGCGGATGTTGCCCGACTGCATGTGGCGCATCGCGTCGGAGACCTCCTGCGCTCCGGCGGCGCCTCCGTCCACGGCGCCGTCGATCAGGCCACGGTCGATGCCTTTCCAGAAGACATTGGTCGAAAGCGCGATCAGCGGCTGTATGAAGACCGCGCCGTAGAGTTCGTCGATTCGGTATTTGTCCAGCACGAACGTGTAGAGCCCGCCCGCAGCCTTGGCCATCTTGGCCGGCAGATCGGGCCGTTTGTAATACAGCCACCAGGCGGCCAGGAATCCCAGCAACGCCGACGGCTACCGAGATAGCAGTGAACGCCAGCTCCGTGCTGTGGCCTCACCCGTGCTCAGCAGCGCTTCCTCAGCCGGCGCATCGCCGTCGCGCTGAAAACCGGCGAAAGGAAGCTGCCGAAGTGATCGGAGCCGCCGAGCGACGTGAGGAACTCCGACCCATCCGCCAACCAACGAGAGCAGCGCAAGGATCATCAGCGGGACCACCATCACCCACGGGCTCTCGTGCGGAGCGCCATGTCCGTGGCTGCCGCCGAGTCATGGCCGCGCCGTCTCAGGATTCGGTCCGCGGTACTCGCCAAAGAAAGTAAGGAACCACAGCCGGAACATGTAGAACGAAGTCATGCCGGCGGTAATGATGCCGATCAGCCACAGCACGTGATAGCCGCTGCTCCAGGCCGACCACAGAATCTGGTCTTTCGAGAAGAAGCCGGCAAAGGGCGGTATGCCGGCAATGGCGAAGGTCGCGAACGGTCATGCACCAGAAGGTGTACGGCAGATACTTTCGCAGGCCGCCCATGTTGCGCATGTCCTGCTCGCCACCCAGGCCGTGAATGACCGAGCCCGCCGCCAGGAACAGCAGCCCCTTGAAGAACGCGTGCGTCATCAGGTGAAAGATTCCGCCGACGTAGTCCGCCACGCCGCAGGCCATGAACATGTAGCCGAGCTGCGAGATGGTGGAGTAGGCCAGCACCTTCTTGATGTCGGTCTGCACGATGCCGATGGACGCGGCGAAGATCGCGGTCAGCGTGCCGATGATCGCCACCGCCATCAGCCGCATCGGGCGCGCGATTAAACACCAGATGCGAGCGCGCCACCATGTAAACGCCCGCGGTCACCATGGTTGCCGCGTGAATCAGTGCGGAAACCGGCGTGGGGCCCTCCATCGCGTCGGGTAGCCAGACATACAGCGGAATCTGCGCCGACTTGCCGGTTGCGCCCACCAGCATCAGCAGGCCGATCGCCGTCAGCAGGCCGGCGCCAGCGGTCTCGACCGGGTATTGGCTGATGAGCGGCCACAGGCCGTCGTACTGCAGCGTGCCGAAGTGCTTGATCAGCAGGAAGAGCGCGATCAGGAATCCGAAGTCGCCGACGCGGTTGGTGATGAAAGCTTTCTTGCCGGCATCGGCCGCCGACTTCTTCAGGAACCAGAATCCGATCAGCAGGTACGACGCCAGGCCCACGCCCTCCCAGCCCACGAACATCAGCAGGTAGTTGTTCGCCAGCACCAGCGTGAGCATGAAGAACATGAAGAGATTGAGGTAGGCAAAATAGCGGTAGTAGCCGCCTTCATGCGCCATGTAGCCGACGGAATAAACGTGGATGACGAAGCCGACGCCGGTGACTACCAGCATCATCACCAGCGAGAGCTGGTCGAGATAAATGCCGAACTCCGCCGAGAACGCGCCCGCGCCCAGCCATGTGCCATAACGCTCGATGTGCGGAATCTGGTCCGGGGGCAAGCCCATGAACTGCGCGGCCACCCACAAGGCCATAGGCGAACGCAGCAGCCGTAGAGCCCAGCGCGATGGTGTTACCAGTGCCTTGGAGAAGCGCTTGCCCAGCAGCCCGTTGATCGCGGCGCCAGCCAGCGGCAGCAACGGAATGATCCAAAGGTGCATTGATCGTTTCTCTCGAATCAGCTCGGGGCGCCGCAGTCGGCAGGCGCGCGAACAGCCTACAACTTCAGCAGGTTCACGCGATCCACGTTCAGGGTTTCGCGCGTACGGAACACCGAGATGATGATGGCCAGTCCAACGGCCGCTTCTGCGGCGGCCACCACCATCACGAAGAACACGAAGATGTGGCCGTCGAGCGACTTAAGCTGCGCCGCGAAGGCAACGAACGAAAGGTTCACGCCGTTCAGCATCAGCTCAATCGAAAGAAAAATCGTGATGATGTTGCGCTTGATCAGAAAGCCGGCGACGCCGCAGGCAAACAGGATCGCGCTCAACACCAGGTAATAGGAAAGAGGGACCATTTATTCCTCCCTCCGCGCCAGCACCACGGCGCCCATGATGGCGATCAGGATCAGGACCGAGGTGACTTCGAAGGGCAGCAGGAAGTTGCGAAACAGCAGATGGCCGATGGCTTGCGGGTTGCCGAATACATCGCTGCCATTCATCACCGTCGGGCCGCCAATGGCGATCGGTCCAGCCCGGCCAGATGGCTGACCACCCAGACTGCGATGCTCAATCCGATGATCAGCGCCGGGAACACCCAGCACGATGGCGACCCGGCTGGCGTGCGCGGTGCGCTCTTCCACTCCGGCGTTGAGCAGCATGATGACGAAGACGAACAGCACCATCACCGCGCCGGCATAAACGATGACCTGCACCGCCGCCACGAACTCCGCGCCCAGCAGCAGGTAGAGCACGGCCAGCGAGCCCATCACCACAATCAGCGACAGGGCGCTGTTGATGGGGTGCTTCTGCGCCAGCAGGTTGATTGCCCCACCCACACACAGCGCCGCGAAGATGAAGAAAAGAACAAGATGCAACATGTTATGCGTTACCGGCGGACCGCTTTGCCGGTTAACTCAGCACAGTTAGCATTTGGCACTTAGCACTTGGCAAAACGACTCAAACCGTGAAACTCGCGTGGAACTCTCGACCTGAAAACCGCTCGCTAATTGCTAATTGCTAAGCTTCGCTAATTGCTGCTTCACTTCAGCGCCACGACCAGGCTGGTGACGACGATATTGGCGATGGCCAGCGGCAGAAGGAACTTCCAGCCGAAGGCCATGAGCTGGTCATAGCGGAAACGCGGCAACGTGCCGCGGACCCAGATGTAAATAAACATGAAGACGAACACACGCAAGACAAACCAGAACACCGGCAACAGCGACTGCACAATCGGCGGACCAAACACCGGCCCCGACCATCCGCCCAGAAACAGAACCGAAGCCAGGCAGGCGACCGTCACCATGTTGGCGTACTCCGCCATGAAGAACATGGCGAACTTCATCGAGCTGTATTCGGTGTGATAACCGGCGACCAGTTCCGTCTCCGCCTCCGGCAGATCAAAGGGAATGCGATTGGTCTCGGCATAGGCCGCCATGATGTAAATAAAGAAGGCGACGAACTGGCCCTTGAACAGATTCCACTTGGGAATGAAGCCCAGCCATGTCCCCGCTTGCGCATCGACGATGTCGCGCAGGCTGAAGCTGCCGGCGTAGATGAGCACCCCGATCAGCGACAGGCCGAGCGCGATTTCGTAGCTCACCATCTGCGCCGAGGCGCGCAGGCTGCCCAGCATGGAATACTTGCTGTTCGACGACCATCCCGCCAGCGCCACTCCATACACGCCGATCGAGGTGATGCCCAGAATGATCAGCAGCCCAATGTTGACGTCGGCGATCTGCAGCGGCGTGTGGATGCTGCCCAACCGTGATCCAGGGGCCGATCGGAATGACCGCGATCGAGGTCAGCGCCGTGGTTAGCGCGATGATCGGAGCCAGCAGGTATAAGGGCTTGTTGACATAAGGAGGTGTGAGGTCTTCCTTAAAGATAAACTTTAAGCCATCGGCAAGCGGCTGCCAGATGCCGAACGGCCCCACCCGCGACGGTCCCCAGCGGTTCTGCATGTGGGCAACGACCTTGCGCTCCAGCAACGTGGTGTAGGCCACGGCCGTCAGCAGGACGAAGAGCGCGATGCACGATCTTGACCAGCGAAACCAGGATGAAGGTTCCAATGCCCATGTAGCTAACAGTTCTAGTTCTCAGCCTTCAGCCGTCAGTAGAATCGCTGTTCGCTATTCGCACTTCGCTGTTCGCAGCGAGAGAAAGCTGACCCAGCACTCGCCTTTGTGCTGCTAGACTGTCTGCCCTACGGCGCTAAAACTTGAAAATCGAAACTAACCACTGACCACTAGTCACTAGCCACTGCTTCTAATCCGCCGCGATCTCTTTGTCGGCCGACGTGGCAGTATAGCGCTCCATCACAGTGTTCAAGGTGGCCGAATACCGGCCCAGCGTGCCCGAAGTGAACAGCGTGTCGTTGGAGGGCAGCACAAGTTCCGGATGTCCCGAACCGGTCGCGCCGGTGATCTGCACCAATTGCGTGTGCTCGTCGTGACCGCTGAGCAGACCCAGCCGCGAGATGTCGTACCCCGGCACCAGCCGCTGAATTTCGTCCAGCATGGCGGTGGGATCGTAGGGGCTCATCTTCGGCTCGAGATTGTGCTCGGCCAGCCACACCGCGTGCCGGTCGGCTTCGCCCGATTGCGCGCCGCGGCGTCTGGCCCATGTCGGCGCGCGTGCCTCCGCCGCCAAACGGCACCAGCTTGTGTACGTCGTATCCCATGCGATCGGCGATGCGCACGATGCACTCGAAGTCGTTGCGCACGCCCGGCAAACTCGCCGGCTTTCTTCAGCATCTGCACGTCGCCGCAGGTGTTGGTAAAGGTCCCACCTTTCTCGTAGGCATTCGCGACCGGCAGCACCACGTCGGCAATGGCTGGCCGTCTCGGTGAGGAACATGTCCTGCACCACGACGAAGGCCTTCGACAGGGCGAAAGGGATCGACGTTGTAGCGCGCGATCGGATTGGAGCCGACGACATACAGCGCCTTCAGCTTGCCGTCTTTGGCGGCGTCCATCATCTGCAGCAGGTTCAAGCCGGGCGTACTGGGGAATTTCGTCCAGCCACTCTTCGTGGAAGCTGGTCGCGCTGGAGACGGGAGCGTAGCCCGGCAGCATGTCGGGATAAAGGCCCATGTCGGCCGCGCCGCGCGAGTTGGCGTAATCGCCCAGGCAGATGAACTTCGCGCCTTGCGCCAGGCCGAAGTTCACCAGCGCCTTGACATCGTTGTCCGCGTAACTCGGAGCCGAAAATAATGACCAGGCCCTTCTCGTTCTTCAGCGCCTCGCGCATCTGCGACGAGCGCCTCGCGCGTGAGCTGCGGAGTGATCACCGCATCGGCGGCTGCGTCGTTTCCGGCGAGGAACTGCACCAAGCTGCCTTCGGAGCCGGGACGCGATCTGCGCGAACGCGGTCGCCTGGCGGCGCAGCTTGATGGGATACGAATTCACCACATAGAGCTTGGCGCGATGCAGGCGAACGTTGGTGCGGATCTGCCACGCCAGCAGCGGATGCTGTTCGGTCGGATTGTTGCCGATCAGCAGGATGGCGGGCGCGTCGAACACGTCGCGCATCGACGCCGTGGCATTCGGCTTTGCCGGCCAGTGCCGAAGCGAAGGCAGGGAAGTCGGCGGTGCGATGGTGGTCGATGTTGTTGGTGCCCAGCACCAGGCGCGCGAACTTCTGCAGCAGGTAATTTTCTTCGTTGCTGGTGCGGTTGGAGCCGATCACGCCGATCGACGTTGGGCCGTCGCTGGTCAGCACTTCCTTGAACTTCGAGGCGATCAGCTCGAAGCGCCTGTTCCCAGGTCGCAGGAACGAACTTGCCCTCGCTGCTTGATGAGCGGCTGCTGGATGCGCTCGTCGTTGTTGGCGAAGTCGAAGGCGTAGCGGCCCTTGATGCAGAGGAAGTCGCCGTTGATGCCGCTCTTGTCGCGGTTGTCGCCGCGCACGATCTCCATGCCGGTGTCGGCGCGGCGGACGCCCAGCGTGGTCTTGCAGCCGTCGCCGCAGTGGGTGCAGACGGTGCCGACGTGCTTCATCTCCCAGGGCCGCGTCTTGTAGCGATAAGCGCCCGAGGTGAGCGCGCCGACCGGGCAGATGTCGATGCACATGCCGCACTCTTCGCACTCCAGATGATCTTCCTTGTTGGGCGCGATGATCGAACTCGGTACCGCGGTTCTGAATGCCCAGCGCCCAGACATCCATGCCTTCGCCGCAAACCCGAATGCAGCGGTAGCACAGGATGCAGCGCGGGCGGTCGAAGTACACCACCGGCGACCATTGCTGCTCGTCGCGGTGGTTCTTCATGTCCATGAACTTCGATTCGGCCGCGCCGTACTTGAAGGTCATGTCCTGCAGTTCGCACTCGCCGCCGGCGTCGCACACCGGGCAGTCCAGCGGATGGTTGGCGAGCAGCAGCTCGAGCATCGACTTGCGCGCCTGCTTGATCTTGTCGCTCTCGGTAGTGACCACCATGCCTTCGGCGACCGGCGTGGTGCACGCGGTCTGCAGCTTGGGCATCTTCTCGACTTCCACCAGGCACATGCGGCAGGCGCCTTGCAGCGACAGTCCAGGGTAATAGCAGAAAGACGGCACTTCGATGCCCGTGCTCTTGCAGGCTTCAATGAGCAGCGTCCCCGCGGGAACGGTGAGTTTCTTGCCGTCGACAGTAAGGGTTACATCAGCCATGATAAAACCGCTTATTCGCCTTTCGCTATTCGCTCGGCTTAGCTCCTAGCCTCTAGTTCTTAGCAATAAACCTTGTCATCCTGAGCGGAGCATTCGCGGTGTTGGCGAATGCGGAGTCGAAGGACCCCTATCGTCTCCAGCCCAACTTCTTTATGAAACTGTCATCCAAAAGCTAAGAGCTACCTCACACCAAGCTGGCTCTGCTACCTTCTCGTACGGACACGGCTTGCCGTCGAGATGGTCCTCAAATTCCTTCCGAAACTTCTGAATGTACGAAATGATCGGCATCGCCGCCGCATCGCCCAGCGGACAGAACGTGCGCCCCAGCATGTTCTCCGCCAGGTACTTCAAGTTGTCGATGTCTTTGGCCACGCCGCCGCCGGAATGAAAGCGGGTCAGCGTCTTCTTCATCCAGTCGGTGCCTTCGCGGCAAGGAATGCACCAGCCGCAGCTCTCGTGCTGGTAGAACTTGGTGACCCGCAACGCGAACTTGACGATGCACATCTGGTCGTCGAGCACGATCACGCCGCCGGAGCCCAGCATCGAGCCGGCCTTCAGCACCGAATCGAAATCCATGGCAACGTCGATTTCGTCGGCGTGAGAATCTGCACCGACGACCCGCCGGGCACCACGCCCTTCAGCTTCTTGCCCTTCGCCATGCCGCCGGAGACGTCGTAGATCATCTTCTTCAGGTTGTAGCCCATGGGCAGCTCGTACACGCCGGGCCGCTCGAGTTCGCCGCTCATGCAGAACAGGCGCGTGCCGCCGTTGCGGGGCGTGCCCAGGCTGGCAAACCACTCGCCGCCGCCCAGGATGATGTGCGGCACGCTGGCCAGCGTCTCGGCGTTGTTGATGACCGTCGGCCCGCCCCACAGACCCACGACCGCCGGGAAGGGAGGACGGATGCGCGGAATGCCGCGCTTGCCTTCGAGCGACTCCATCAGCGCCGACTCTTCGCCGACTTCGTAAGCGCCCGCGCCGGAGTGCACGAAGATGTCGAGGTCGACGCCGGAGCCGAAGATGTTCTTGCCGATGAAGCCGCGCGCGTAGGCGTCGGCCACGGCCTTCTCCATGATCTCGACCAGGTAGCGGTACTCGCCGCGCAGGTAGATGTAGCCGGATCTTGGCGCCCACGGCGAGCGCCGCAATCATCACGCCTTCGATGACCGCGTGCGGATCGTGTTCGAAGATCAGGCGGTCTTTGCAGGTGCCGGGCTCGCTCTCATCGCCGTTGCACAGCACGTACTTCGGCTTGGCCGACTGCTTGGGCACGAACGACCACTTCATTCCGGTGGGGAAACCGGCGCCGCCGCGGCCGCGCAGGTTCGACGCCTTCACTTCGTTGATGATGGCGTCCGCTCCCATCGCGATGGCTTTCTGCACAGCCTTGTAGCCGTCCAGTTCGAGATAGCGGTCGAGATTGGTCGCGCCCAAGCCGAAGCGCTTGGAGACGACCTTGACCTCATCGGGATGGGAAACTAAGTACGCCATTCGCCTTTCGCTCTTCGCCTTTCGCTAAATCTGCTGTTCGCTCTTACCTCTTTAGGTATCGCTCCCGCGCGCCCTCTGGCGAAAAGCGAATAGCGAAAGGCGAAAAGCGATCCCTTACTGTTCTTCCTTCTTCTTCATCCCGTCAATCAACTCATCGACCTTCGCGGGCGTCAGGTTCTCGTGAAACTCGTAGTTCATCATCAGCGCCGGCGCCCAGGAGCATGCGCCGATGCACTCGACCTCCTCCAGATGAAACAGTCCGTCAGCCGTTGATTCCTTGTTGCCGATACCCAGTTTCTTCTTGCAATGCTCAAAAATGTCGTCGGCCCCGCGCAGCAGGCAGCTTACATTGGTGCAAACTTGCAAGTTGTACTTGCCCACCGGATGCGTGCGCAGCATCGAGTAATAGCTGATGACGTTGCGCACTTCCAGGTCCGACAGCTCCGTGCGCTGCGCGATCTCGTGGATGGCCTCGTCCGTCAGCGCGCCGACTTCGTCCTGGATATACAGCAGCATGGGCACCAAGACCGAGCGCTTGGTCGGGTAATGCGTGACCATGGTGGAAAAGCGCTGTTCGAGTTGGTCGGAGAATTTCATGTAAGAAGCCGTCAGCCTTCAGCTATCAGCCATCAGCAACTAATTTCTGTCATCCTGAGCGCAGCCCGCCGCGGCGGGCGGAGTCGAAGGACCCCTATCGTCTCCAGCATCTAACCCCTAGCCCCTGCTCACCTGTCGCAATCCCCCAGCACAATATCGATGCTGCCAATGGCGGCGACCACGTCGGCGATCAGGCGGCCTTCGCACATCTTGCGCAGCGATTGCAAATTCGCGAACGACGGCGAGCGCATGTGCACGCGATACGGCTTGGCGGTGCCGTCGCTAACCACGTAATAGCCCATCTCGCCGCGCGGCGACTCGATGGGCATGTACACTTCGCCCTCGGGCACGGTGAATCCCTCAGTCACGATCTTGAAGTGATAGATGAGCGCTTCCATCTGCGTCTTCATCTTCTCGCGGTCGGGCAACACCACATGGGGAGCGTCCGCCTTCACCGGCGCCTTCCGGAATGCCTTCCAGCGCCTGCTTTGCGATCTTCTGCGACTCGCGAAGCTCCTGCCACGCGCACCAGGTAACGCGCATACACATCGCCATCGTTCGACACCGGCACGTTGAACTTGAAATTCTCATAGCCGCTGTACGGCTTATCGCGGCGCAGGTCGACATCGACGCCGCTGGCTCGCAGCGTCGGGCCGGTTGCGCACAGCGCAATGGCATCTTCTGCGGACAGGTAGGGCGACGCCCTTGGTGCGCTCCACCCAGATGGGATTGCTGGTCAGCAGGCTCTCGTACTCGTCAATGTTCGCCGGAAAGCGATCGTTAGAAACTCTTGACCCGCTCGAAAAAGCCGAGCGGCGGCTCCAGCGCCAGCCCGCCAATGCGGAAGTACGACGTCATCATGCGCTGCCCCGAAACCGCTTCAAACAGGCGCAGCACGTCTTCGCGTTCGCGGAAGCAGTACAGGAACACCGTCATCGCGCCGATGTCCATGGCGTGCGTGCCCAGCCACACCAGGTGCGAGTTGATGCGCGTCAGCTCGTTCAGCATGACGCGAATCCACTGCGCCTCGCGGCGGAATCTCCAGCCCCAGCAACTTCTCCACCGCCAGGCAGTACGCCAGGTTGTTGGTCATGGGGCAGAGATAGTCGATGCGGTCGGTCATGGGCACGACCTGCTGATAGAACTTGGCTTCGCAGGTCTTCTCGATGCCGGTGTGCAGATACCCGATGTCGGGCATCATGCGCACGATGGTCTCGCCGTCAATTTCCAGCAGCAACCGCAGCACGCCATGGGTCGAGGGATGCTGCGGGCCCATGTTCAGGACCATCGTCTTGTCGTCGGACGGATCCAGCACCGGGGTTGGTGTCATGTGGGCCATGATTAGCGGTAGCCCTCGACGGGATAATCCTTGCGGAGCGGATGGCCTTCCCAATCCTCGGGCATCATGATGCGCTTGAGGTTGGGGTGCTCGTCGAAGCGAACGCCGAACAAGTCGAACACTTCGCGCTCGAAGAAATTTGCGCCCGGCCAGATCGGCACCAGCGAATCGAGGCTGGCATCCTCGCCAGACACCTTCACCTTCAGGCGCAGGTAGGTCTTGTTGGGAATGGAGAACAGCTGGTACACAACCTCGAAGCGCGGGTCTTGGGGATACCAGTCCACGCAGGTGATGTCGGCCAAGGCGTTGTACTGTAGCTGTGCATCGCTCTTCAGAGTGAGGCAGGCTTCGCGCAGTGACGTGCGGTCCACCCAGATTGTAAGTTCGTTGCGGTCGAACTTCGCGCCCGTAATTGCGCCTGCATTCCACGCCAGCAGGCGCGCCACTTCAGGACGATCTTTCAGTTGCTCGATGTCGGTGATCGCCGGCTCCAGTGCCATCCCTCAAATCCTCTCGGACTTAGCCGTGTTTGTTCCAGTCGAGCACGCCCTTCTTCCAGCACATACCAAAATCCGGCGAGCACGATGCCGATGTACACCAGCATCTCCCAGAACCAGAACATGCCCAGGCCTGCGGATTTCAGATCGCCCTGCACGACTGCCCAGGGATAGAGGAACACGGCCTCCACATCGAACAGGATGAACAGCATCGCCACCAGGTAGAACTTTACGGTGAAGCGCTGGCGGGCGTTGCCGACCGGCTCCATGCCGCATTCGTAGGGAGACATCTTGGATTGGTTGTACTTGTGCTGGCCGATGAAATAGGAGAGCAGCACGATTGCCGAGGCCACGCCTCCGGCGACCAGGACGTGGATCAGCAGAGGTAGATATCGTGCAAAATAGAAGTCCGGCATGATTGTGCGAGCACTCAGAAACTTTTGAGCGAGTACGGGTAAACAATTGAGTTTAGTGATCGTTAACGCTCATTGTCAACCGAGCGAAAGGGCTGTTCATCGGCAATTCACAAAGAAAAGTCTCGCGTTTCGAGTGGGGAAGCCGCGCTTGGCACTTAGCATCCGGCACTTGGCATTTAGCAGGCGGCAGTTTTCCCAGTGGTGCGACCGCCTCGCGATGCTTCTGCACCTGTGCGGCGGGGAAGCCAGGTCGGTTGGCAGCTTGAAACTCTAAACTTGAAACTCGAATCTGCTTTATCCCCCGCCGACAAAGTGCACGATCTCCAGGCGATCGCCGTCGGTGAGATTAGTCTCGGCCCATTGGGCACGCGAGACAATCCCCCGGTTGAGTTCCACCGCAACGCGGTCGCCCTTCATGCCAAGCTGCGCGATCAGTTGCGCCAACGACAGGGAATCGGCAAAGCTCTGCTCGTCGCCATTAATGAAGATGCGCATAACTACAGTTTCAGGTTTCGCGTTTCAAGTTTCAAGTGGCCCGCCATTGACCGAGGTTGACCCGAGCGGAGGGGCCTGCTGTCTGCACCTGTCCCAAGATTGTCATCCCGACCAAGGACTTTAGTCCGCGTGGAGGGACCTGCTTTTCCGTCATCTGCGCAAAGAGCAGGCTAACTTAGCACTGCGTTTTATAATCAGCTTTTAACTTGAAACTCGAAACTCGAAACTTGAAACTGATGTGGAATCAGGCACAATACCGGGAGCGGCAATTTAACTTGGTGAGGAGAAGAATGCATGACAGTCAAACCAATTCCAGACGGCTACCACACGGTTACGCCGTACCTGACGGTGGCGGACGCCGAGGCGCAGATCGATTTCCTGAAGAGGGCCTTCGGGGCAGAGGAAACTTACCGTCACAACGACGACAAGGGCAAAGTCACCCATGCCGAGGTGCGCGTAGGCAAGTCGATGCTCATGATTGGCCAGGCCCGCGACCAGTGGAAGCCCATGCCGGCCATGTTGTATCTGTACGTGGAGGACGTGGACGTGGTGTACAAGCGCGCGGTGGAAGCTGGGGGAAAGTCCATTCACGAGCCGACGAACCAGGCCTACGGCGACCGCAGCGGTGCCGTCGAGGATTCTCTCGGCAATCAATGGTGGGTCGCCACCCATGTTGAAGACGTCTCGCCCGAGGAGATCGAGCGCCGCTACAGCGAGATGGCGAAGAAGCAGGCCGGCGCAGCCGACAAGTCGAAGTAGGGCAAGCATGCCGACGGTCCAGTCCCGCGAAGTAAGACGGCAGAAGCTGGATTATTCATGAGCGTTGAGGTGTCATCCTGAGCGCAGCGCCCGCAAAAATCTTCCGACCCGCTTTTTTTGCGGGTCGGGCGGGCGCGGAGTCGAAGGACCCCTATATCTGCGAGAAATCACAGTGTGCCGCCTTGCCCAGCAGCAAGCCCGGGATTGCTGGCACCAAAGGGTTCCTTCGACTCCTCGCTACGCTCGTCGCTCAGGAGGACACTCCAAGAAATTACGCGCGCTCACAGCGCGGCCACGCGCCGTTGCACCAGCAGAAAGTACAGCGCCATCAGGACCAGCAGCATTCCGTTCACGCTCAGCACCAGGGGCGCCGTAAACACCGGCACCAGCCATCCCGACACCAGGTTCCCCATGGGCATGCCTCCGCGGAATGCGCAGTTGTACACGCTCATCACGCGGCCGCGCATTTCGTGGGTGGTAATCAATTGCACCAGCGAATTCACGGTGGCGAACACCGCCATCATGGAAGCCCCCACGATCACCAGCGTGCCATAGCTCAGCGGCAACGATTTCGACAGCGAAAACCCTGCAATTGCCGCGCCTAGGACAATGAGCACGGTGACGGCAAAGCGGCCTTTGTGGCGCATGTTCCCCATGGCTGCAACCGCCAGCGAGCCGCAGATCGAACCTATTCCCATGAGCGAAAACATATTGCCGTAAGTTTGCGGACCGCGCTGGAAGATGTCTTTGACGAACACCGGAATATAGGTGCGCATCGGCATGCTTAAGGCGGTCATGCAGAACGCCAGCACGATAAGCGCCTCCATCGAGCCCTGCTTGCGAACGAACTTGATCCCCTCCTTCAGGCTGGTGAACATCGACTCGGTGGTAGGCACCGGCAGAAATCGGCTGGTGATGAGCAACAGCGAAACGATGGGCGCAAGGAAAGACAGCGCGTTCAACCCGAAGCACCATTTCTCGCCCAACCTCGCCAGAGCGATGCCGGCCAGCGCCGGACCAATCGTTACTGCCAGGTTGAACTGAATCGAATTGAGCGCGATGGCGTTCGGCATGTCCTCCCGCTCCACCAGTGTGGGAATCAGCGCCGAGTAGGCTGGACCGCCAAAAGCTTGCGCGAAGCCCGACATAAACGACAAACAGAGGATGGGCCAGACGTGCGTCAGTCCGTTGGCGACCAGCACGGTGAGGATCGCCGCGCTTGCCATCTGCACGTACTGGGAGGCGAGCAGGACCTTGCGGCGCTCAATCCGGTCGGCCACCACTCCGCCGATCAGCGAAAACAGAAAAATGGGGATGCCGCCCAGAAACTGGTCGAGCGCGAGCAAAAACGCGGAATGGCTCAGGCGATAGATGAGCCAGCCCTGCGCCACGATCTGCATCCAGGTGCCGATGCTGGATGTGCAGGCGCCGAACCACATCAATCGAAAATCACGGTAGTGAAATGCCTTGAAGATCCTGTGGAAGGTTGACAGTCTGCATGTCCTCCGCGTGTGTATGGAACTCTATCTTCGCACGGGAGGCGCCCCCATGTTGTTTGCGAAAGGATGGAAGCGTTACGCGTTCAGCATTCAGCAATAACGCTTGTCATCCTGAAATGCATTGTCATCCTGAGCGGAGCGCCCGCAAAGATTTTCCGACTCGCGTCGTTGCGAGTCGAGCGGGCGCGGAGTCGAAGGACCCCTATGGGCGCGAGGGGCCTAACAGGGGTTCCGAATGGCTTGCATCCGATGAATCAGACTTAGTGATGCTGCGGACCTGTCGCTGTAGCCAGCCTTGACTCAAGAAAAGTGACAATCGCAGGATCATCCGCACTTCGAATTGCTGGAAAGTTATCGCCCAGCCACTGCACCATCTCATCCCGGTAGAAAGGCCGTTGGTGAATAACGTCGATAAAGAATTCCCATCCCGCCTGATCGTTCATCTGCACAAGGCCCTTAGCGGCGGCTGTCCTCACCCACGTCTGTTGCGAGGACGTGAGAATATCTCGAAGGTAGGGCCGCGCAGCCGCCCCGTACTCCGTTTGCATGTGCTCCACCACCCCCGAGTGTGAGTATCCGTGCGGATCGGAGGGACTATTTTGTTTCACAATTACGGTGATTCGCGGAAGATCGGAAGGGTCGTGGAACCAGGTTACACAGATCAGGCTCTGCTCGGTCGTCAATCCCGCATCAATGAGTTTCCAAAGCAGGGCATGCCCGTTCGGCGGGCGCGTCGCCCCCAGCAAGTTCGCAACCCACCACGCGGCTTTCTCGTTGTTCTTGGAGATAATAAAGTCAATGTCTGCTTGGAGCGCACCTGCAATCTGCGCAAGTGTTTCCGGCGGCAAACGATAATAAGGGTCGCGCAGAAGCGAGAGGACATGAACCGCACCTTCGACCTCCGTGGGGTTCGACGAGTGGAGGTATGGCAGGGATGCGGCAACGATCTGCGCCACAATGGGCACAATGATGTTCCCGCGTGAGCCGAACAGATAGCCGAGCGCATCGTTGGGTCCTCGCCCGTGGAGAGCCGACAGCAACACAGGCCGCACCTGCGCCGGATCAAACAACTCGAGGCTGTTGGCGGCGTAGGCGGCGACTAACGGGTCCGGGTTGTAGCTGGCGTCGATCATCAGCCGCAGAACGCGCGGATCGCGGCTGGCCAGCAGTGATGGAAGTGCGTCCCCAAGTAGGCGTCCGGGACTTTCAGGAACCCCCACCAGCGCGCCCGTCAGCCATTGTTCGACCGTCCCAGGCGGTGCAACGCGGAGGTGCATGGGTAGCCAGTCGGATTGTTCCGCAATCTGTTCCCCCCGCTTCTCTCGGCGGTATTCGCGCCGTGTGAATCGAACCATGTACGTGCCAGGCTCAGTCAGCAGATATTGGAGATGTATCGGTAGCTTCGACTCCGCGATACCCGCCATTCCCAACCACCCGCAGGCAGGCCCAGCCCTACCGGCTGCCGGAAAGCCAGTGACCGCTGGCAATAAGCGTCCGTTTTGCTTCACCTCGACTTGATTGCAGTAGAAATCGTTCGGAGTCGTGCTGGAGGGATAGCGGATTTTATACCCGGTCGCCGATACAATCTGCATCCAGATCGGCATTCCTATATAAGCAGGTTCTGGCAGCGAAATCTTCGCGACGGGAACCTGAGGCGTGCGCTGCTGCGCTAAGACAGCAAGATGGCACACAATCACACACAAAACAATGCTCAAGAGCCGCCGCATGCAATGAGTTTACTCCGCAGCTGATTCGATGCGCAGGTCAGATACTCTCCAGACTCCCGCGCGCTGCCGTAGCTGTCGGTGACAGTCCTTATCGCCGACAATCCCCGATCCCGGAATTCGTTGACGCGGATCACTGGAAGGACTCAACCCGAGACATTTCCCGACCGGTATCTCATTCGAAAACTGCCCTGTTGGCGGTGATATAATCTCAGTTTGCCTGCTCTTTCTCCGCTCGATTCGAAGCGGAAGCATCGCTTGGTCCGCGGAATGGGTAGGGCATCCATCGGTACTCATCCGAAGATATTCAAGATCTGAGGTCTCTCCATGTCCGGCCATTCCAAATGGGCAACCATCAAACACAAGAAGGGCGCGCTGGATGCCAAGCGCGGCAAGATTTTCACTCGCTTGATAAAGGAAATCACCATCGCGGCCAAGAACGGTGGCGATCCTGAGAAGAATCCCCGGCTGCGCGGCGCGGTGGCGGCGGCCAAAGCGGAGAACATGCCGGCTGACAACATCAAGCGCGCCATCCAGCGCGGCACCGGCGAATTGCCCGGCATTTCCTATGAAGAAATCACCTTCGAGGGCTACGGCCCCGGCGGCGTTGCCATCCTGGTGGAAGTTTCCACCGACAATCGCAATCGCACGGTCAGCGAGATGCGGCACGCCTTCTCCAAGAACGGCGGGAACATGGGCGAGGCCGGCTCGGTGGCGTGGATGTTCCACAAGAAGGGCGACATTGTGATTGCGAAGTCGGCCGCCAAGGAAGACGACTTGCTGAATATCATCCTCGAAGCCGGCGCCGACGACCTGAAGGACGATGGCGACAACTGGGAAATTCTGACTGATCCCTCGGTTTACGAGACGGTGCTGGAGGCGGTGAAGAAGGCCGGCATCACGCCCGAGGTGGCGGAAATCGGCATGGTCCCGCAGACCTATACCAAGCTGGAAGGCCATCAGGCCGGCACCATGATCCGATTGCTGGAAGCCTTGGAAGATCAGGACGACGTGGAGCACGTGTACTCCAACTTCGACATCGATCAGAAGCAGTTGGAGGAAGTGGCGGGGTAGGGAAGCATCCAGCCGTCAGCACTCTGTCAACAGTACGTCAGCGGCCGCCTAAGTGGCGGTCGTTTTGTTTTGGACAAAGGACAGAACTCGCCACAGAGACACAGAGAAAATCATTTCACCACGGAGGCACGGGGAGCACGGAGAAAAGCAATTAGAAAACTATGGAGTCCACAAGCCAGTTGCTTCCCGAAGATTGCTGTCGCGCAAGCTAAATGCTAACTACCATCCGTAAAATCCGGGGTTCGTTTTTCTTGCGAATTTCCTCTGTGACTCCGTGTCTCTGGGGTAGATTCACCCCGCCATTTACAATGTTCGCAGCATGAATCCAAGCCGAATGTCTTCCCTCTGTCTGCTGGTTCTGGTCGTCGCAGTCACCTTGGGATGCAACAAACAGCCGGCGCCGTCTGAAGCGTCTGCTCAGGTCAAGCCCACGGCGGCCACGAATGCTCCGATGGTGGCTGCGGCCACCCCAGCCAATGACTCGGGGAGCACCGTCCCCGAGCCCGACATCAACGGCAACCACGTGATGCAGTACGTGAAAGAGGTGGTCGCGATCGGTTCGCGTCCGCCGGGCAGTCCGGGACACGCGAAGGTGGAGCAGTACATCCTTTCCAAGCTGAAGGGCGTAGAGGTCGAGCAGGACAAGTTCACAGCGCAGACGCCGGTGGGCAAGTTCCCGATCAACAACATCATCGCGAAGTTCCCGGGCCGCAAAGACGGCGTCATCGTCGTCGCCGGACACTACGAGACAAACTATCCGCTGCCCAAGGCTTACGTGGGTGCCAACGACGGTGGCTCGTCCACAGCTTTGCTGCTGGCGCTTGCCGACCAGTTCCGCGGCAAGACCCTCGACGGCTATAGCGTGTGGCTGGTCTGGACCGACGGGGAAGAGGCGTTCGTGAAGTGGAGCGACAGCGACAGCCTCTACGGCACCAGGCATCTGGCGCAGAAGTGGCAGCAGGATGGAACCGCGAAGAAAGTGAAGGCGTTCATCCTGGTGGACATGATAGGCGACGCCGACCTCGACATTCAGAAAGACACAAACTCAACGCCCTGGCTGAGCGAACTGGTGTACCAGGCTGCCACCAATCTTGGCTACCAGTCACACTTTTACGAACTGGCCGGCGGCATGGAAGACGACCATCTACCTTTCCTGAAGATTGGGGTGCCCGCGGTGGACATCATCGATCTGGACTACGGATACCACAACGTCTTCCACCACACCGTGCAGGACACGCTCGACAAGCTGAGCCCGCAGTCGTTGGCTATTTCCGGCGACGTAGTGCTGGAGACGATTCGCCTGCTGAATGCGCGATAGAGTTCTTCATCACTACTTCAGGCCGATGTAGATCTCTACCTGGGCATCATTCGGATCGGCAGAGCGCTCATCGTACAACTCGAAGTCAGCGTGGTAAGCCCGGTCACCATTAGCAGATAATTCGTAGTAAGTCCAAATCCGCTTCCAGGTTTCGACAACGATTCTTGCCACCGGCCCGCGCTCGCTGGTGAATACCGCATAGCGCCCGGCGGGAACCGATTTGGAAACCATTCCTTCGGGAGCGCTCGCTCCGGAACGCACCTTTGCGCCAAGCACCAGTGTGTAGTCGCCGTTGGCATCGCTCGCGTAATCGGTATAAACGGCGTAGAGGCTCGGGTCGCTTTTGTTCGGACCCCGATCGAGGACGTGTTCCTGCATCACGCGTTGCCATAGTTTCGGTATAACGCCGTCCGGCCCTGCTTCTTTAGCATTGTTGGTCCGGGCTGCGATGCCGGTGACTTCAAACCCGTCGAGTTGGACAATCTCAGGGTGCACAGGAGTTTTCCCGATCCGCCGCGCGCGCGAATCGCCGCACATTAAAGCCTGACAGATCGACGCGCGAGGGCTGTTCTAATGCCTGCAACGCGAGTGCTTCGCCTAATGCCGCGGAATGTTTGAACCCGTGGCCGGAGCAGGCGGAACCGAAGATAATATTCTCACACTTGCGAAACTGATCGACGACGAATTTCGCGTCGGGCGTGACCGTGTAGAGGCACGTTGCGGTGCGCAGGCATTTGCTGGAGACGCCCGGAAAATGCGGCGCGATGTACTCGGCATACATGGCCGAGATTTCCCCATCGCTAACCGTGCGGGCGACCGCATCCGGATCGGCCGTTGCCTCGTACTGCTCAGCGGCAATCTTGATCCCGCTGTGCAGCCCGTCCATGGCTGGGAAGCCGTACATCATGTCGCGCGGCCGGTTGCCCGCAATCCAGATGAATACCGGAAAGTGTTCTGGCATGTACGGCCGAGCGTCCCCGGCTAGCGCAAACCAGTACATCACCTGCCGATAGACCTTGAAGTACGCTGCGTAGCTCTCGCCGAGCAGTTTCTGTATCCAGGGTCCGGCAGTCACGATGACCTTGGCCGCGGAATAAGTATTAGCGCCGGTGCTGACTTCGACCGTGCCATCCTTCCCCGGCTTGCAATCGACGACAGTTTGCGAGGTATGGACTTGGGCGCCCAACTTTCGCGCCAACGAGAGCTGCGTTTCGATGCAAGCCTCGGGACGAAGAAATCCCGCGCCCGGTTCGAAGTACCCGATCTCGTCGCCGCGCAAACGGAACTGCGGATAGCGATGGCGCAGCTCGTCCGCACTCAGGACCTCATGCGCGATACCAAACTCCGCAGCCGCGGCGATAGTGTCCTGGATGAACGACGTCGAGCCGTGGTGATTGCCGGGCATGGTCGGTGAGGCGAGGACCAATCCTCCGTTGCGGGTAAGCAGAGTGCGGCCAGTGGTGGCCTCCAGTTCCTGCCATATCTGGTTGGAGCGCAGCACCAGGGGAACGAATTCGCGGCCCTCTCCGATGGCCTCGCGAGTGATGCGGGTATCGCCGTGCGACGATCCCTGATCGTGCGGTGGATGGAAGCGATCGATGCCAATCGTGCGCGCCCCCAGCTTGGCGGACTGATACAGCGCCGCGCTGCCGACGGCCCCCAGACCGACCACCAGAACATCCGCAACGTTGGGCATAGGCGCCATGATAGAGCACGAAACCGTCCCATCGAAACGGCGCGAAATTTTCGGTGGCCTCCCTGCCACGCTGGTGTAGAATGTTCCGCATATCCCAATACAAAAGAAAATTGCGAATTGCAGCTTACCCAGAGTAGTTGAGCGGCCTTCCGTGCCGCCCGTGTTCATAGACGTTCCGGAGTAACGGGCCCCGTACGCTTTACCGGCTTCAACTTCAACAATTCAAAAAGATGGAGGAAAGATGAGAACCACAAAGCTGTTGTCAGCTTTTGCTGTCGTATTGTTCGCATTTTCGGTGGTCGCGCAGGAGAAACCAGGGACCGTTGCCGCACTGGAGTTCCAAAAACCCAAGAACGGCATGGTGATGCAATATGAGAACGGGCGCAAGCAAAAAGCGGCTTGGCACAAGCAACAGAAGGACCCCCAAGCACTGTTGGTGTGGGAGACGCTCAGCGGTCCGGATACCGGAACTTACATCGTGGGCCGGTTAAATCAACACTGGTCCGATTTTGACAAGCCCGCCATTCCCGACCAGGCCGACTTGGAGGAGTACCAGAAGGTGGTGGGCAATTACGTCGATTCCATCGTCGCTCGCTACTATGAGTCCATGCCGAAGATCAGCAATCCCCCGAGCGCTGGGGCGGCCCCCAAGTTCGACGAAATCATCACCTTCCATGTGCGCTATGGCAAAGGGTCGGATTTTCGCAGCGCCATTTCCAGAATTTACGATGCTTCCCAGAAGACCAAGTGGCCGGTCAATTTCGAATGGTATGCGCTGGCGAACGGCGGCGACACAGGCGAGTTTGTGCTGGTTCTGCCGCGCAATAGTTGGGCCGACTTCGAGGACAAACCTGATGTGAAGCCATTCCGCGACATGCTGAAAGAGGCTTTTGGGCAGGCGGAGGCGGATTCCATCGTCGATCGAATTGATCACTCCGTGCAGCGTGAGACCAGCGAGATCATCGAGTTTCACCCTGAACTGAGCTACCTGCCGAGCAAGTAGCGAAGAAGCAGCTAGCGAGTAGCAATTAGCAGTTAGCTAAAGCCGTGAAGCAACAACAAACCTCAGCCCGGAGGGCGACACAATCGTAGCCCAGGACGTGAGTCCTGGGTAAGTATAGTAAGTAAACCGAGTCCCTTCAGGGACGACACCCAGAGCTTCTAGCGTAGATCCGCTAAAAGACAATCCCATAGTTTGCTTCTCAATGAGGAGAAACATGAAAACCAGAACGATTGCACTGACCATGGCCCTGTGCTTTGTGGCAGCGGCGGGGTGCCTCGCCAGCGACGTCAATATCGGCACCTGGAAGCTGAACGAGGCCAAATCGAAGTTCGCTCCCGGAGCGACGAAAAACCACACAGTTACCTACCAGGCGGTGGGCGACCAACTAAAAGTTACGCTGGAAAGCACTACCACTGACGGTAAGTCCATGCACATCGAGTGGACCGGCAAGTACGACCGCAAATTCTACCCCGTCACCGGCGATCCGAATGTAGACGAGCGGTCGTACCAGCAGATTAATGGTCACACGGTGGAAGTCACCAGCAAGAAGAGTGGCAAGGTGGTGAGTACCACTCGTGTTGTCGTGGCGCCCGACGGCAAAAGCCGTACCGTGACATCGACTACGACTAACGCGAAAGGCGCCAAGGTCACGACCGTCGCGGCCTACGACAAAGAGTAGGGACCTCGGCCGAGGTCTGACGCAACCGTAATGCTGTTTCGCTCGGGCCCGGGGAACAAGAAAAATCGCTTCAGCGGCTGAGATCAACGACAGTCGGCGGCTGGAGCGATTCGTCTTGGGAGTTGTCATTACGAGCGAAGCGAGGAATCTGCTTTTCCAACTTTTTCCGCAGCCTGTGAAGCCGTGCTCTGAAATAAAGCGATCTGATGACTTCTAATGGCTAATTGCCAACTGCTAATTGCTAGTTGCCCCTACTCCTGCACCGCCTGGCTCGCTTGCGGTCGCACTTGCTCGTTCTGGATTTGCGAAGCATCCCAACCACCGCCCAGAGCCTTCACCAGATAGACGGAAGTTACCATCTCCTGCCCCAGTAGCTGTGTCGCCAGCCGTTCATTGGTCAGCAAGGCCGACTGTGCGGTGATGACGTCGAGGTAGGAGGTCACGCCGCCGACGTAGCGGTTGTTGGCGATCTCCAGCGCATGTCGTGCGTCGGAGACGGCCGCATTCTGGCTGGTCGTCGCCTGCGAAAGCGCGTTCAGCCCCGACAGTCCATCTTCCACCTGCTGGAATGCGGTCAGCACCGCCTCGCGATAGTTGGCGACGGCTTCCTCATACGCGGCTTTGGTGGCCGCCAGGTTGGCGCGATTGCGTCCGCCTTGAAAGATGGGCTGCAACAGATCCCCACCCAGCGACCAGATTGCGCTGGGCGCGCTAATCAGGTTGCTAATGCTGGTGCTTTGAAAGCCGCCGCTGCCGGAGATCGTGAGTTGCGGATAAAACGCTGCGGTGGCAACGCCGACTTGGGCGTTTTGGTACGCCATGTTGCGCTCAGCCGTCGCAACATCGGGCCGCCGTTCTAGCAGGTCAGAAGGCACACCCAACGGGACCGCAGGCGGCGGCGTATGCAGTGGCGCGACCGGCACGCTGAAGCTCGAGGCAGCATTTCCCGTCAAAACCGCAATGGCGTGTTCGAACTGCGCACGCTGCTGCTGCACCAGGTACAGTTGCGCGTCCGTGGAATCCAGCAGCGTCTGCTGCTGTGCCAGGTCGAGTCCTGAGGCGACCCCGCCGGTATGACGGTCCTCCACCAGTTGCAGCCCCTTCTGCTGAATGGCAACCGATTCCTGCACCACCTGAGTTTCGGCATCCAGCTCCCGCAGACTGAAGTAGTCGGCGGCAAGCTCGGCGGTCAGCACCAGGTTCACGTTGTACAGGTCCGCTGCCGTGGCTTGCAACGTCGCATTCGAGGCTTCCAGAGTTCGCCGGTATTTTCCAAACAGGTCGGGTTCGTAGTTGAGCAGAAAAGGAATTTCGTAGGTGTTCTGCGTGAGCGGCCTGCCCAAGGCTGGTGACGACTTCGGCCGATGTCCCGAGTAGCGGTTGCGTGAAGCATTGGGATCGGTGCTGGCTTGCGGGAAGAGCCCAGCCGAAGCCACCCGCGCCAGGGCGCGCGCCTGGTTCAGACGGTCTTGCGCCGCGGCCAGCGATTGGTTCGCTTTCAGCAGTTGCTGCTCGTAGGCGTTCAGCTCGGCATCGTTGAAGATCTCCCACCAGGCGCCTTTGGGAAGCGAGTCCTTGGGCGCGGCGACACGCCACGGGCCCTCCGTCTTGTACGCCGCGGGGGCCTGCACTGGCGGACGCTGATAGTTCGGCCCCACTGCGCATCCCGCCAGCAAAGCGCTGGCGGCAACGCCGGCCGCCAGGGTCAACCATTTCATGACTGTTGCCTCCCTGGTTTTGCGGAGCGACGTTTACCTGCTGGCCTTCTTCCAGCGAGTCCGCCGGATTGATGATCACCCGGTCCTCGAGCTCCACGCCGCCCAGGATTTCCAGCGTCGTGCCGTAGTCCGGCCAATGGTGATGGGCCGCAGCTGCACTTTGCCGTCACTGCCGACCACCGCCACGCGCGGGCCTTCCTGGCGGAACAGCATGGCGTTGACCGGGATCGTGACCTTTTGCGCGTTGATTCCCACGCCGAAAGTGCACTTCTCCGAACGAGCCCGGCAGCAGCCGGCCGTCCTTGTTGGGCACATCAACTTCCGTCAGCAAGGTGCGCGTCGTCGGGTCGATGGATTCCGCAGTGCGCGCTACCGTGCCCTTGAATTTCTCGCCCGGGTAACTCCTGCAACGTGACCCAGGCTTCCATGCCGTTCTTGATGGCCGGCGCGTAGTTCTGCGGGACATTCACGTAAACACGCAGAGGATCGACGCGAGCAATGTCGAACAGCTCTTTCCCGGTGCCGCCCGCGTTGATCAGTGCGCCCGGATCGACGTTGCGTTTGGTCAGCACGCCGGTGAACGGAGCATAGACATGCTTGAACGACTCCAGTTCCTCCAGGCGGCGAACGTTGGCGTCGGCCGCGTCGAGGTTGGCTTTGGCCTGTTGATAGCCGCTGGCCTGCTGGTCGGCTTCCTGCTGCGAAACCGAGTCGGTCTTGCGCAGGCTGAGATAACGGTCGGCATTGATCTTGGCCAGGTCCATCTGCGCCACGATCTGCTGGCGGTTGGCGCGGGCCTGCATCAACTCCTGGTCCACTTCCGGGGTATCGATGTCGGCCAGCAGTTCGCCTTTCGTCACCTGGCTGCCGATGTCCTTGTACCAGCGCAGCAGGTAGCCGTTGGTGCGAGCGTAAATCGGAGACTCCTCGTAGGCCTGCAACGAGCCCGGCAATACCAGTTCTTCGTCGGGCTTCTCCGCCGTGGGATGAATGACGGCCACGGTGGGGATGGATTCGCGCTCGGTTTCTCTCGCCAGCACATCGGCTGTCGTGGCTGCGCGATCAGCATGGTGATCAGCCGCCCACTGCTACAACAGCAGCAGCACCACGGCCGATCATCAGCAGCGCCTTGCGCGGCGGCGCAGGCGGAAGCTTCGGCGGCGGCGTGATTTCCGGCGCCTGGCGCTCGTCGTCCAACACTTCCGCCGGATTTGAATGCGAATCCATACAAGTTGATTTCTGGTTCAGTTCGTAATCATTCTATGACTGTTTCTGACGCAAGTTGCTTAGCTTCAATGTGGCCGTGAATCATGGCAAAAATGGACGGCACAAAAAACAGGGTTGCCACCGTGGCGAACATCAGTCCGCCGATCACGGCGCGTCCCAGCGGCGCGTTCTGCTCGCCGCCTTCGCCCAGGCCCAGCGCCATCGGAAACATGCCGATGATCATCGCCAGCGCCGTCATCAGCACCGGACGGATTCGAGTGTAGCCCGCTTCCAGCGCGGCTTGCGCGGCGGGAATGCCCGCGTCCATGCCGCTCGCGCGCAAACGAAACCAGCAGGATCGAGTTGGCCGTCGCCACGCCCATGCACATCACCGCGCCGGTCAGCGACGGAACGCTCAGCGTGGTGTGCGTCAGCAGCAGGATCCAGCAGATGCCGGCCAGCGCTCCCGGCAGCGCGGTGATGATGATGAACGGATCAAGCCAGGACTGGAAGTTCACCACGATCAGGAAGTACACCAGCGACAATCGCCATCACCAGCCCGATTCCCAGGCCGACGAACGACGACTGCATGGTCTCCACCTGCCCGCGAACGATGATGCGCGTGCCCCGCGGCAGATGCTGCTCGAAAGGCTCCAGCACCTTCATCGTGTCCTTGGCTACGGCGCCCAGGTCACGGCCCTGGGTGCTGGCGTAAACGTCAATCACCGGCTGCACATTGTAATGCGAGACCACCGCCGGCCGGGCTGCGGGAGTCAACTCGCGCCAGGTTGCCCAGCACCTGCGGGTTCGGCGCGCTGGGATCGTTTACCGGCATGTTCATCAGGTCCTGCAGCGAGGTCATGCGATATTGCGGCGACTGCACCGCCACCTGGTAGCTCACGCCGTTTTTCGGATTCAGCCAGAAGTTGGGCGCGGTCTGGAAGCTGCCGCTCAGCGACACCAGCACGCTCTGCGCCACGTCGCGCGCATTCATTCCCACTTGCGTGACCTTGTTGCGGTCGATCTGCAGATGCAGTGTCGGCAAACTGAGCATCTGTTGCACGTGCACGTCGGCTGCGCCGGGGATGTGCCGCAGCCGGTTGGCGATCTGCTGCGCGATCACGTAGTTGCCCTGCATGTCGGCGCCGGTGACTTGAATGTCGATCGGCGCCGGCAGTCCGAAGTTCAGGATCTGGCGTCACGATGTCGGCCGGCTGGAAGAAGAACTCCACCCCGGGAAAGCGCCGCGGCAAATCTTCGCGCAGTTTGCGAATGTATCCCGCAGTGGGGTGATGATGCTCCGGCATTCAGGCCCACCAGGATCTCGGCATCGCTGGTGCCGATCACGCCGGAGTTGCTGTAGGACAAGTTGATGCCCGGAGTAGGGCAGCCCGATGTTGTCGAGGATGGTGACCAGCTCGTCTTTTGGGATCTGCTGCCGCAGATACTGCTTCCACCTCGTCGCACAGCCGCGCCGTCTCTTCCACCCGCAGGCCGGCGCGCGCGCGCACGTGCAGGCGCATCAGGCCGGCGTCCACCGAAGGGAAGAAGTCTTCGCCCAGGAAGAAACACCAGTCCCAGCGAAAGCACGCAGAATGCCAGAAAGCAGGCGGCGAACACCTTGCCATGTTCCAGAGTGGTTTCCAGAAGCTGATAGTAGCCGGCGCGGAAGCTGATCGAAGCTGCGCTCAAACCCGCGCTGATAACGCCCGAAGATGGTCTTGGGGCGCGTCGCCGCGATGCTCGTGCTCGCGCATGATGTACATGACCAGCGTCGGGATCAGCGTCCGCGAAAGGAAATACGATGCCAGCATCGCGAACACCACGGCTTCCGCCAGCGGCACGAACAGGTAGCGGGCCACGCCGGTCGAGGAAGAACATGGGCACGAACACGATGCAGATACACAAGCGTGGAGACGAACGCCGGCACCGCAATCTGCGCCGCGCCATCCAGGATCGCCTGCTTCATCTCCTTGCCTTGGGCAAGGTTGCGCTCGATGTTCTCGATCTCCACCGTGGCGTCGTCCACCAGGATGCCGACCGCCAGCGCCAGACCTCCCAGCGTCATGATGTTGATGGTCTCGCCCAGCGCGCTCAGCAGGATGACGGAAACGAAAATCGACAGCGGAATGGAAATGGAGATGACAATAGTCGGGCGCCAGTCGCCCAGAAACAGCAGGATCATGACCGCGGTGAGAGCGGCGGCGATGACCGCCTCCTGCAGACACGCCATTGATGGAAGCGCGCACGAACAGCGATTGATCGAACAGCGGTTTGATGGTGATTTCGCGGGGCAGCGACTGCGCGGCAATGGGAATGGCTTTCTTTACCGCGTCCACAATCGAGAGGGTGGAGCCGCTGCCCGTCTTGTAGATCGACATCAGCGTGCCGCGCACGCCATCCTGGCGCACGATGTTGGTTTGCGGCGCAAAACCGTCGCGAACGTGGGCCACATCGCGCAGGTAAATCGTCGAGCCATTCACCGTCTTCACCGGCAGATCGTTCAACTCCGCGATGGTTTGCGGACTGCTGTTCATCTCGACCTGGTATTCCAGCGGTCCGATCTTGGCCGACCCGCTGGGAGTAATCAGGTTTTGCGCGTCGATGGCGTTGACGATGTCGGTGGCAGAAAGCCCGTTGGCCTGCAGCCGCGGCAGGTCGAGATCAACCTGCACCTGGCGTATCTTGCCGCCGTAGGGATAGGGCATGGCCGCGCCATGCACCGTTGCCAGTTGGTTGCGCAGGAAGTTCTGGCCTAGGTCGAATAGTTGCTGTTCCGGCAAGGTTTTGCTGCTAAGCCCAAGCTGCACGACGGGCGTGGACGACGCCGAGTAGGTGATGATCAGCGGCGGCGTTGTCCCGGGCGGCAGGCCGCGCACGGTGGTTTGCAGCGATCGCAGTCACCTGGGCCAGCGCCGTCTGAATGTTGGCCTGCGGCCTGAAGAAAACCTTGATCACGCCCACGCCATTGACCGACTGCGATTCGATGTGCTCGATGTCGTTGACCATAATGTTGATGCCGCGCTCGGAGTTGGTGACGATGCGGTCGGCCATCTCCGCGGGCGCAAAGCCGCCGAAGTTCCACACCACGCTGATCACTGGGATGTTGATGTCGGGAAAGATATCGACCGGCGTGCGCAGCACGACGAGCGGCGTCAGGATGATGAGCACCAGGGCCATCACGATGAACGTATAAGGACGCCGCAGCGCAAGGGCAACAATCCACATCGGTTGGGTAGGGCTCCAATCAGGGCCGGACCGGCATGGCGCTTACCAGCGCCAAGGCCGGGGACCATTAAAAATCGGATTCGATACGCTACGTATTGGATTCAAATATATGCTACTGTGAGTCATGCGGCAAATGGCTTCTTCTGCTCAAAAGCGGTTGCCGGATAAGCACAACGACACCAGGCGCCTGCCGGGACGGCCGCGCAGCGAACATGCGCGCCAGGCCATCCTGCGCAGCACCAGCCAACTGTTGCAGCGCACCGGTTTCGCGGAGCTGTCGATCGAAGCCATCGCCGCCCACGCCGGGGTAGGCAAGGCAACAGTGTACCGCTGGTGGCCTAACAAGGGCGCGCTGGTGGTCGACGCCTTCGCTTCCAGCGCGGAAGACCAATTGCACTTTCCCGACAGCGGCTCGGTCTACCAGGACATGAGCCTGCAGATGAATCAGTTCCTGGCGATACTTCGTTCGCGGCGCGGCCGCATCGTGTCCGCGGTGATCGCGGGCGGCCAGTCCGATCCCGATCTGCTCGAAGCCTTTCGCGAGCGCTTTCTCTGGCCGCGGCGGCGCGAAGCCTATCAGACCCTGCGACGGGGAATCGAACGCGGCGAGCTTCCCCGCAACTTGGACCTCGACCTTCTTCTCGACGTTCTCTACGGTGCAATCTATATGCGCTTTCTCATTGGTCACGGCGAACTGAGCGAGGAGTACATCGCGGACGTTTGTCGCCTGGTGCTGCATGGCGCGGCGAAAAACGGACGCCACTCCGAGCACGCCGGCAAGTCCCGGCCGGCGCGAACCGGCGTGCGGGGATGAGCGACGGAGGGGACGAACGGCAGCCGCACTGGCCAGATAGTTATGATGTCTTCTTGTTTTTTCGGGTCGCTGGGCGGTTGGTTTTTTCCAGGGCCAATTTTTGGTGGGAGCCGAATGCCTCGCTCATTGCTTGCATCCTGTCCGCGTCCTTTCGTACCTTGGCGGCGTACGCAAGCGGGTCGACTTTCTTCTTTTTCATGTCCCTCAGCATGACACAAATTTGCGTACAGTCAACTAGCTTGAAGTCTCAGGGAGTGTCTTGACTGGCAACGGGGCTCTCGTGGACTGCTGTGATTGACATGCTTCTCTCCCGCTGAGTACGATTCGGGCACTGCCCATGCCTACTACAATTTCTTTTCTATCGCGCACAGTTCTGTCGAGGTCGAACGCAGCTCGAATCCGTCGCAGCCTGCTCTGCGTGGTGCTGGCCTTTTCATTATTGGCCACGGCGGCGGCTCCTTCGATCGGGTCCGCCGATCCCTCCCGCTATCTCAACGACATCAAGATACTGGCAGCGCCCGACATGGAAGGACGCGGCGCCGGCACCAAGGGACTGGCCAAGGCCACGAAGTACATCGAGCATCGTTACAAGAGCCTGGGCCTCAAGCCTGCGGGCGCAAACGGTTATTTGCAGCCGTTCACCGTGACTACCGGCGCGAAGCTGAAGTCCGACAATGAATTCATCGTGGACGAAGGCGGGAAGAAACAGCCGTTAGCCTTGAACCAGGATTTCGTGCCGGCCAGTTTCTCTTCGTCAGGTTTGCTGACCGCTCCCGTCGTCTTTGCCGGTTATGGCGCCTCGGCCGAGGAATTTGGATACGACGACTACGCCGGCCTGGACGTGAAGGGGAAGATCGTGGTGGTGCTGCGCTACGAGCCGGAAATCTTCGGCAGCAAGAGCGGCCAGCACGGCTTGACGCAACATTCGCAGTTGATCACCAAGGCGATCAACGCGCGCAACCACGGAGCCAGGGCGCTGGTGTTGCTCAACGGAAAGCTTAGCGACGGCGAAGAAGATCTGCTGATGCGCTTTGGCGGAGTGAGCGGTCCGCAGGACGCCGGCATCATGCTGCTTCAGGTGAAGAACGCAGTCGCCGATGGCTGGTTCAAAGCCGCCGGCAAATCGCTGACCCAGGTCCAACAGCAAATCAACCACAGCGGCAAGCCTGACTCGTTCGCCTTCCCTGCAACCCTGCAATTGTCGCTGAAGGTGGACATCGAGGCCACCCACGCGCGGGTCAATAATGTCCTCGCGTATCTGCCGGGGAAGACCGCTGAATACGTCATCGTCGGCGCTCATTTCGATCACTTGGGACGCGGCGATTCCAACTCGCTGGCGCCGTCGCAGATTGGGCAAGTCCATCCCGGGGCCGACGACAACGCCTCGGGGACCGCGGGCGTGCTGGAGCTGGCGCGCCTGTTCGCCCCCATGAAAGGGCAGCTCGATCGCGGCATTCTGTTCATGTCGTTCTCCGGAGAAGAGCTTGGGCTGCTGGGTTCGGCGGAATGGGTGAAGGATCCGACGCTCCCGCTCGACAAGTGCGTCGCCATGCTGAACATGGACATGATCGGGCGTATCAGGGACAACAAGGTTTATATCGGTGGCGTGGGCACCGGTTCGACGTTCAAGACGATTCTCGAGCAGGCGCAGAAGCGCGAACCAAACTTCAAGATTGAATATTCGGCGGGTGGATATGCCGCCAGCGATCACACCTCGTTCGTGGGGAAGAAAATTCCGGTGCTGTTCTTCTTCTCCGGACTGCACTCGGATTATCACAAGCCCTCCGACACTTGGGACAAGATCAATGCGCCGTCGGCGGCGCAGTTGCTAAACCTGGTCGGCGACGTTGCGTTGCAGTTGGCGGAGGCGCCGTCGCCACCAGCCTTCATCACCGTTGTGGAAGATAAGCCGGTGAGCGGTGGTGGCGGAGGTTACGGGCCCTACTTCGGTTCCATTCCTGACTTTGGCGAGGTGAAGGACGGCGTGCGCTTCTCCGACGTGCGTCCGGGATCGCCAGCGGCGAAGGCTGGACTCAAGGCGGGCGACATCCTGGTGCGGTTCGCCGACAAGCCGATTCACAATTTGTACGATTTCACCGACGCGCTCCGCCGCAGTAAAGTGGGCGAAGTGGTGGAAGTGAAAGTATTGCGCGATGGCCAGCCCCTTACTGCCAGCGTGAAGCTGGAGCAGAGGAAGTGAGGGCGAAAAATGCCTCAATGAAGACGATCCAAGACCATCGAGAGTGCAGTGCCAGCTCATTACGCAAATTGCGTAAATTGTTACGCATTTTGCGTAAATCGCACGTAAAGGTGATGTACACGTTGTCTTTGCGTGGACGAAAAGGCCGTCGGGGCGGGAAGCTACCATGGCGGTGGGTTTCAGGAACAGAACGCTGTTATTTCGAGGTAATCAAGATTGAGCCAATACTTCTTGCGTAACGCTGTTATCGGATTTTTGCTTTTTGCGGCGACAGCCGCTGTATCGTTGCCTGCGCAAAAGCCCAGCGCCACCACCGGATCATCCGCGTCGTTGCTCGTCCCCGGCGAGGAAAAGCACCTGCGCAACATTCGCCAGCTCACCTTCGGAGGACAAAACGCCGAGGCTTATTTCTCCGCCGACGATCGCATGCTGAGCTTTCAGCACCAGGGCGAAGGCGTTCCCTGTGACCAGATCTACACCATGCCGGTGGACACGCCTGATGGCAAACCGGCTACGCCCACGCTGGTCAGCACCGGCAAAGGTCGCACCACCTGCAGCTATATCTTCCCCTCGGGCCATCGCATCCTGTATTCCTCCACCCACGCCGCCAACCCCGAGTGCCCGCCCAAACCCGACTACTCGAAGGGATACGTGTGGCCCATTTACGCCACCTACAAGATCTACACCGCGAAGCCCGATGGCAGCGACCTGCGCGTGCTGACCGACGCTCCCGGCTATAACGCGGAAGCCACCATCAGCCGTGATGGCAAGCACATCGTCTTCACTTCCACGCGCAATGGCGATCTCGATGTCTACACCATGAACGCCGACGGCAGCCACGTTAAGCAGGTCACCCACGAACTGGGTTACGATGGCGGCCCGTTCTTCTCGCCAGACGGCAAGAAGATCGTCTATCGCGGCGAGCATCCCAAGACCCCGGCGGAGATCGCCGACTACAAGGCGCTCTACGCGCAGGGACTCATTCGTCCCGGCAATCTTGAAATCTGGGTGATGGATGCCGACGGAAAACACAAGCAACAGGTGACCCGCAACGGCGCTGCCAACTTCGCGCCCTTCTTCCATCCCGATGGCCAGCGGATCATCTTTGCCTCCAACCAGGCCAATCCCAAGAGCGGTCGCGACTTCGATCTTTACATCATCAACGCCGATGGGACCGGCCAGCAGCGTATTACGTTCTATCCCGACTTCGATGCCTTCCCCATGTTCACCTCCGACGGCAAGCGCTTGGTATGGGCCTCAAACCGCAACGGCAAAGTGCCGCACGAGACCAACATTTTCATCGCCGATTGGGTGCAGTAGGCACGGTGGCGCGGGTTGCGACACTCGCCAGCCCGCGTTGACGCGTTTCACGCCCTAGAAAATGCTTCCATCCAACCCGGCAATGAACTGAATTCCTTGAATTATCAGTTTCTTCAGCCTCTGGTCATTGGTCAGGTAAACATCCACCTGCGCTATGGAAGCGCAGGCCAGGTGGATTGCGTCGGCCGGGGAAATATTGTGCTGCGCCCGTATTTTCGCGTAACGGTCCGCGACTTCCACAGTAAAGGGGAGCAGGCGAACCGCCGGGCTGTCAAAAAAAGCGCGGATCTGTCCTGCTTCTTTGGTGCGGCCTGTTTTGTAGGCGCCAGTCAGGATCTCACCCACCGTGAACACGCTGGTACAGAGCTGATCGCCTCGCTGTGACATGCGCTCATGGATTTGCTCCACCTTCTTTCCATGCTGCGGGTGCGCCTCCAGCCAATAGATAAACAGCATCGTGTCCCAATAAACCAGGCTCACTTTTCCTCCGCCCGCCCCCCGCCATAGAAGTCGTTCCGCTCCCGCTGCAGGAACCCCTCGCCACCACCGAGGGAGTGCAGTGCCTCTTTCAGCAGTCCGCGCAATTGGTCGAATGCGGGTACCTCCGTGATTGCGCCTTGCTGTTTGTGCTCACGCCCTAGCAATCGATAGGTGTACGTCATCCGCGTGCCCATCCCGGAAGGGGGGCCAGCCTCCTCCTCAATCGCCAAACTGTTATCGCGTAGAAAACTCTTCGAAGTGAGGGCGTTGCATACATTGGGTACCCGGTTCTTCAGTTTGAGGGATCGGTGCACGTCTCCAGCAATAATGCGGACGTGCTTTAGGCCTTGGCGCCGGGCCGGTTCAAGATATTCTCGGCGTACAAACGATCGGATTTCGTCTGCCGAACTGGCTGCCATAACATGTCCTTTCTGGTCTGACCGCTCTGGAAATAACAAACATAACATAACACACAGCATAATACAAGACATGCAACGACGACAGTTCAAGCGTAGCCAATTCACTTTAGGCGTGCAAAGGAGGGGCAGGCCGGCTCCTAGATCTGGTAGTCCATCTCGATCGCCTGTTGCAGCCTGTCGGTGCCATTCGTCGGCGACGGCTGGCGCCCTTGCAGACGGCAAACTTCCTCCTTCAGCACCTTGACTTCGTTGGCCACCGCCGACAGCGCCTCCGACAGCGGATCGTTGATCTGCTTGGGATCGGTGATCACCACGCGCTTGCCTTCGCGGAGAACAATGTGGCCGGGCACGCCCACCACGGTCGAGTTGTCGGGCACATCGCGCAGCACCACCGAGCCGGCGCCGATGCGGCAATTTTCGCCAATGCGTGATATTGCCCAGTATCTTGGCGCCGGAGCCGATCACGACGTTGTTGCCGATCGTGGGATGCCGTTTACCGTGTTCCTTGCCGGTGCCGCCCAGGGTCACGCCCTGGTACAGCGTGACATCGTCGCCCACGATCGTGGTCTCGCCGATGACCACGCCCATGCCGTGATCGATGAAGAAGCGCCGGCCAATCTCGTGCGCCGGGATGGATCTCGATGCCGGTGATCAGCCGGGCCGCTTGCGACAGCGCGCCGGGCAGGGAATTGCCAGCCATGGATCCACAGCCAGTGGTGGACGCGGATAGCCCCACAGCGCGTGCAGCCCGGAGTAGCAGCAGGATGACTTCAAGCGAGGACTTCGCCGCGGGATCGCGGTCTTTGACAGCGGCGATGTCCTCGCGCACAGGATGCAAACATCTCTTAAACGCCTTCCGCCACCATGGCAAGCGACTCGTTGCGCAGTTGCTCGAACAGAAGGCTGCTCAGGTAGCGCTCGCCGAACGACGGGCAGCACGACCACGATCAGCTTGCCGGCATTCTCCTCGCGCTCGGCCACTCGCAGCGCGGCAACCACCGCCGCTCCCGACGAGATGCCGACCAGCAGGCCTTCTTCCTCGGCCAGGCGGCGCGCCATCGCTAATGGCGTCGTCGCTGGATACCTGGATGACCTCGTCGATGTAGTCGGTGCGCAGAATGCTGGGAACAAAGCCCGCGCCGATGCCCTGAATCTTGTGCGGGCCGGGCTGCCCGCCGGAGAGCACCGGGCTTTCCGCCGGTTCGACCGCGACGGCCTTGAACGACGGCTTCTTCGGCTTGATGTACTCGCAGACGCCGGTCAGCGTGCCGCCGGTGCCGATGCCGGAGACCAGGATGTCGACCTTGCCGTCGGTGTCGTTCCAGATTTCCGGGCCGGTGGTCTCGCGGTGGATCTTGGGATTGGCCGGATTGTCGAACTGCTGCAGCATGTAGCCGTTCGGCGTCTCGGCGAGCAGCTCCTCGGCCTTGGCGATCGCGCCCTTCATGCCCTTGGCGCCTGGCGTCAGCACGATGTCCGCGCCAAAGGCCAGCAGCAGCACGCGCCGCTCCAGGCTCATGGTGTCGGGCATGGTGAGGATCAGCTTGTAGCCTTTCACCGCCGCCACGAAGGCCAGCGCCGATGCCGGTGTTGCCGCTGGTCGGCTCGATCAGCACGGTCTTGCCGGGCTGAATTTTCCCGGCGCGCTCGGCCTCGTCGATCATGCTGACGCCGATGCGGTCCTTCACGCTGCTGCACGGGTTCATGGCTTTCCAGCTTGGCGACGACCGTGGCCTGCGCGCCGGCGGTGACCTTGTTCAGGCGCACCAGCGGCGTGTGCCCGATCAGCTCTGTAACGTCATTGGCAATCTTCATAGCGGCTCCCGAAAGTTTGACCTGAGGCTTAAAGATATACGGTTTGATTCCGCGCAGGCGAGCAAAGAATCAGCTAAAGGTAACAACAGCGCAAGGCTTGTTGGCTGGCGCCAACCTCGAGTTGAGAACGCGTATATGTCTCGCTGTGCAACATAACAAGCGCGACCCCTTAAGAAATGCCCATAGCGTACCACTGTTCAGCGCCGAAACTTCAACCCGAACCCAAAATCTTGGGAGAAAAGCTTTGCGGCGGCGGTTTCGCGGGCGGGGGCGCGCAGCCTTCGGGGGAGTCGATTCCCGACTCGTATCGGTTTGCCACAGTTGAAGAAGCCACACCAGAACCAGCCCCGAAAGGGGCGAAAAAGTTTAGCCCAGCGCTTCACCTGCATTATTCATGAGCGCACGTATTTTTATGTTGTCATCCCGACCGAATGCGTCGTCATGAATAATCCAGGTTCAGCCCTGGGTAAAGCAGGAAATGCGACCGAGTCCCGTAGGGACGGCGCGTGTCGCCCGGCTCTCAGCCATCAGCCCTCCACCCTGATGTACTGTCATCCTGTCTATAACAACGACGGCGGTGTCAAGGGCGCACGAAAGCGGCGACGCCCACGGTTTTAAAGTAGCGCCATTTCGCTCTAGTGGAAAACACCATCTCTGCATAGGACCAAGACTCGCGCGCTACGAGAATCACTGATGGCAGCCTTCGCTCCACAACCATCTATTCGGTTTGTTTCACCAACCATGATTCTTGTCTTCGAACTCCCAGACCCTTCTGGGAGGCAGGGGGCCCACTCAAGTGACCGGTCTTATTCCGACACCACAGGATGACTCGGGCTGCCCTGCGTGCGAGCGGCGGCGTAGGGTTGTTGGCTGCGCCACATCCAGTACAACCGCACCGCCAATTTGCGCGCCACCATGACCTTGGCCACGGCCGAATGCTTGCGGTGCTTCAGCCGCTGATAAGCGCGCTTCAATTCTGGGACCAGGCGCGCCGCGCTCTGTCCCGCTTCCACCAACAAACTGCGTACCAGGGGATTGCCTTGCTTGCTGATGCGGCCCAACCGCTGCCGCCCGCCACTGGAATGCTCGGCCGGATTCAGCCCCAGATAGCTGACCACCTGGCGGCTGTGGGCGAAGCGCTCGATCCGGCCCAGCGTCAGCGCGAAGGCCAGGCTGGTAATGGGACCGACTCCGGGATGGGTCTGCAACAGCCGCGCCACGGAATTCTTCTTCGCCTCCTGCTGAGCGGCGAGGTCCAACTCGGCGATGCGGCGATCCAACTCATCCAGCAACTGCAGCGAATCGTCGCGTCGCTTTGCCGTCCACCCGCTCAGCGGCAGGGCTTCCAGCAACTGGCGTCCCGCCGCGCTCCACAGCTTGCGCTTTTGCTGCACTCCCTGATTCAGCGCCAGATGCTGCAACTGGTTTTTCACCTGTCGCCGCATGGCCACCAATTTGTGGCGATGCAACAGCAGTTGCCGCAGGTCGCGCTGCTCCAGGCTCGGCACCCACAGCTCGGGAAACTGGCCTTCCAGCAACAGCCGCAACAGCAGAGCGGCATCGCGCCGGTCGGTCTTTTGCTTGCGCACTTCCCGGGCCCGGATCTGGGCGGCGTCGCCCAGGCGCAACTCGTGGCCCAGCTCGGCCAGCAAGCGCTCAAACCACAAGGTGTTGCCGCAAGCCTCCATGCCCACGATCACCGGGCCTTGCAGCCCAGCGTAGAACGGTCGCGCCTCGGCCGCGGTCAGCTTCCGTTCCGTGTACTCGCCTGTTTCCGTGTCGACCATGGCAATTTGTTGGAAACTCGGATGGAAATCACAGCCTATAATCTTCATGACGGCTCCTTTCGTCCGAGTCTTGGCCTTTTGCGAGAACAAGTTTACTCGGCACGGTTGCGAGCCGTCGTTGTTATGAAATCAAGCGAGGCGCCTCAGCGCCGAGCCGAAGGACCCCTATAACTGCAAGAAATGACGGCGTGGGGATCGCTAAAGTTCCGCCCTGGCTATCGCCACAGCCGCAATTGCGGCGGTCTCGGCGCGGAGAATGGTATCGCCAAGCGACGCGGCAACCCATTGCGACTTTTCGAAGAGTTGCAACTCATCCGTAGTCCAGCCGCCCTCAGGGCCAACTGCGAGAGCCAGCGAGCTCACATTGTCGCGTGCGCGCAGCACTTCGCCGAGCGTGGCTTCTGATTCGCTCTCTGCCAGAACGATCTGCAAATCGCAACTTTGCTGACTACCGATTCCTCGACTCAAACTAAAGCGGTCGAGCGCTTCCTTCAGCTTCACCGGATCGCCAATCTCCGGAGGCGCGACGCGACGCGACTGTTCGGCCGCTTCCCGAGCGATGCGCCGCCAGCGCTCCACGCGCTTATCGGCCGCGAGGGCCAAGTGCTTCTCGGTGCGCCGCGCAATCACCGGGACGATCGTGGTGACGTTCAGCTCCGTGCACTTCTCGATCGCCCATTCCATGCGATCGAACTTGAAGACGGCGAGCAGCAGGGTAATGGGCACCCCCTCGCGGGCCGCGACTTCTTCGCCGAGGGTGAACTCCACGCGCTCGTCCTGCATGCTGGAAACCGTGGCCAACCGCACTCGATCGCCGCATGCGACCTCAAACTGCTGGCCAACGCGGGCGCGCAAGGTGCGCGACAAATGTTCGGCGTGCGCGCCGGTCAAGGCAGCGTGATCGCCGGAGAACTCGTCGGCAATCCAGCGGCGTCGGGTCATCGCGTCATCAGCAACAGGATAGTGGCAATGGCCATGGAAGCGTAAACTCCGCCGAACACGCGGTTCTCGCGCGTCAGGTCCTCTTCGCTGAACAGACGGCTGTTCAGCATAAACTCCAGCGCCGAAACCATTCCAACCAGGACGGCCATCACCAACCAGCGCTCCTGGTGCAGCTGCGCGCGCAGTAGAAACGGGATGGCGAGCAGCGCCAGTCCCAAATAGATCAGCCCGCCGATGCGGGCACGTTTGCGCCGCTTGGGATCCTGGTAGCGCAGCAGCACAATGCGCGCCAGTTCGCGTGGCCGGGCCAGCCGCGCAGCCGCCGGCAATGCGGTCACCACCAGCAGAAACCACGCGTAGATGCGGAGGGCTTTGTCCAAGGAATTCCGCTTTTCGCTCTTCGCCTTTCGCTCTTGGCTAGCAGAGTTGGGGACACGGACTTGCGTGCTCCGCCTCTGGGCAAACGGCAACCAGTTCGTATCGTAGCTGCGCGGCTTTGTTTGTCCTTAACGCTGGTAGCTAACAGCCAAGAGCTAACCTGAAAGCTAGGAGCCTGAAGCCTGAGCGAAAGGCCAGGAGCGAAAAGCGAACAGCGAACAGCGAACCCGAGCGGCCTTCCCGCTACTGGAACATGTCCTTCATCTTGTTCAGCAGCGAGCGGCTGACCGGCTTGTTCTCCACCGAGGTCGTACCTTGCAACTCCTGCAACAGTTCGCGTTGCCGCTTGGTGAGCTTGGACGGCGTCTGCACTTTGACTTCGACGTGCAAGTCGCCCCGGCCATGTCCGTTGAGCACCGGCACACCTTTATTTTTCACCTTGAACGTGGTCCCGGGCTGCGTGCCCTCGGGAATTTTCACGACACATTCACCATCCAGCGTGGGGACGGGAATCTCCGTTCCCAGCGCCGCCTGCGCGAAGGAAATGGGAACCGCGCAGTACAGGTGTTTGCCTTCACGCTCGAAGAACGCATGCTCCTTGGCATGCAGCACCACGTAGAGATCGCCGGACGGTCCGCCGTAAACGCCAGCCTCGCCCTCGCCGGAGTAGAGCATGCGCGCGCCTTCCTCAACTCCCGCAGGGACCTTTACCGTGACCGTGCGCTGGCGCGTAATGCGGCCCTGGCCTCGGCACTGCGTGCAGGGATCGACGATCAGTTTGCCCGAGCCCTGGCAGGTGCCGCAGGTGCGCGAGATGGAGAAGAAGCCCTGCTGATAACGCATCTGGCCGCGCCCCGCGCAGGTGGTGCAGGTGATGGGCGCCTTGCCCGGAGCCACGCCGCTTCCTTTGCACTGGTCGCATTCCTCCAGTCGTCGCACCTGCACTTGCTTGCTGACGCCGAACGACGGCTTCCTCGAACTCGAGCGTGAGATCTTCGCGCAGATCGGCGCCGCGCTGTGCGCGCGAGCGGCGGCGTCCGCCCTGTGCGCCGAACATGTCGCCAAATCCGAACAGGTCGCCGAAGATGTCCTGGAAATCGTTGAATACCGTGGCGTCGAACCCGCCGTTGCCGCCCGGGCCGCTGGAAACTCCCGCGTGACCGAAGCGGTCATAGCGCGCGCGCTTCTCCGCTGTCGGCCAGAATTGCATAGGCCTCGCTGCACTCCTTAAAGCGCTCTTCGGACGTCGGGGTCGTCGGGATTGCGGTCAGGATGGTGTTGCAGAGCGAGCTTGCGATAGGCGCTCTTGATCTCCTGGTCGTTGGCCGTGCGGCCGACGCCCAGCACTTCGTAGTAATCGCGTTTTACGTTGGTGGCCAGAACTGGTTTACCTTTTCTGAAACTGATTTACTGTTTGGGATGCGCGGCCACGCGCACCATCGCCGGACGCAGCAGCCGGTCCTTCAACTTGTAGCCGCGCTGCAACTCATCGAGCACGTGGTTGTCCTCGACCTCGTCGGTGTCCACCATCTGGATCGCCTGGTGCAAATTGGGATCGAACGGTTCGCCCTCCGCGGTGACGGGCTGCACGCCTAACTTCGCCAGCGCATCATGAAATTGCTTGTCGATGAGCTCGATGCCGGCGTGAAAATCCTCCAGCGATGCCGCCTTGGTGTTCAGCGCGCGATCCAGGCTGTCGAGAATGGGCAGCAACGTCTTCATCGCATCCGCGAGCGCGTAGTCCCGGTACTCCTGCTGCTGTTTCTCGCTGCGCTTGCGATAGTTTTCGAACTCAGCCTGAATGCGCGCCGCGCGATCCAGATACGCTGCGCGTTCGGCGCGGACCCGCTCCAGTTCCGATTGCGGCTCTTCCGCCGCGGCCGTGTCGGCGCCGCGCTGGGGAGCAGGGTCATCTCCACTTTCTGCTGGCGGGAGTTCGTGGTCCAGCTCCAGTTCTGCCTCGCTGGAGCTTCCATTGTGTTTCTTTGCTGGCATAATGATTTCTACGTCGATTCGTTCCAAAGTTGGTCGAACAGCCGCGCAATGTACGACACCGCCGTAATGGTGTGCTCATAGTCCATGCGGGTCGGCCCAATCACGGCCAGCGAACCCATGCACCTCGTCGCCTACTCGCGCCGGCATCCCAATCAGTACGAAGTTACTTAGATGCGGCATGGCGTCTTCCAGACCCACAACTACGCGCACCGCCTCCTGGCGGACGTCGAGGTAGGCGGAAAGCAGATCCACGATGCGCTGTTTTTCCTCCAGCGTGGCCAGCAACTGGCGCAGCCGCTCCTGGTCCTGCTCGGTGATCACCAGGTTGGCGGCGCCTTCCACGTACACCGCCTGGGCGGGGCCTTCGGTGGCCAGCGCGCCCTGTGCGTAGAGCTGTTCCACCGAACGCATCAGGCGATCATATTCGCTGCGCTCCTGCTGAATCCGCTTGCTGATCTCGTTGCGCAGCGATTCCATCTCCCAACCACGGAAGTTCTGATTGATGTAGGCCGCGGCCGCTTCCAGATCGGCCACCGCCAAATCCTGGCTGAGCCGCAGCACCCGGTCGCGCACCAGGCCGTTGCGCATCACCACCACGGCCAGCACCTTCTTGTCGGCCATCCGCTGGAAATACACATGCTCCAGCGCGTTGCGTTGCCCCGTCGCTGAGCTGACCGTCACGCCCACGCCGTGCGAAATCAGCGACAGCACGTGCGACGTCCGCTCCATGAACTCGGGCATGTCCTGCAGACCTTGCAGGCTTCCCTGGATCAAAGTCTCATCGGCGGGCGACAGACGCGCTTCTCCGGTCAACTGCTTCACGTAGAAGCGATAGGCTTGGGTCGTCGGAACGCGCCCGGCAGAGGTATGCGGCTGCTCCAGAAATCCGGCATCGGCAAGATCGGCCATTACGTTGCGAATGGAAGCCGCGCTCAGGTTCTCAGCGATTGGCGCGAGCCAGGGTCCGCGAGCCTACCGGCTCACCCGTGGAGATGTAGGACTCCACGATGGCCGTGAGGATTTCACGTTCCCGTCTGCCGATGTTTGGCGGTGCGTCCATGATTAAGCCCTGGCGGAAGCTAACCTGCGCTTTTGCAATTATTTACCGGCAAGCAGGATACAGCTCCGCACTTATATTCTAGGAAACAAGCAGGTTAATGTCAAGGATTGGCACTCAGCTTAATCGAGTGCCAAATGCTCATGTCGAGCCGATCAGCTGCACAGGCCGCGGGAAAGCTCGGTTCGTCCACGGTGTGTATCAGGGCACGACTTCACAGGCTGCGGAAAAAGTCGGCTTCAGCGGCTGTTGTGAAGGGGCGCACCTTCAGGTGCGCCGATAAGCTCTTTCTTCTTGTCATCACGAGCGGGCTTCAGCCCGCGAGGGATCTGCTTTTCCGACTTTTTCAGCGGCCTCTGGCGAGAACAGGGCCCAAAGATGCTAGCTGGCGCAAAAAAAGCAAGGTCCTGGTGTCCCCTGCTGCTGCGCCCGCGCACAACCAAGACCTTGCGCAAGGGTAGCTCAGATTTCAAGGATCAGAGTCAGGCAAAAGGCGCTGGGCCAGCCTGTAGTGCTTTTCCGGCCACTCCCGTCTCGCGCGAGCTCGGCGCGAGTGGGGAAGGGCGGTCACGAACCGCGTGCGAGCTCGGCAGGCGGTCGAGGGCCCGAGATTCTGCGTTCCCCGCGCGAGCTCAGCGCGAAGGCCGCAGGAAATTGGCCGGAAAAACAAAAAGAGCCGGACAAGGCGTCTCCGCCTTTCCGACTCTACTAATTACATTATAGCACATTTTAGTGGGTTTTGGACACGATCTTGGAAGTTTATATTATGCTTCGGGTCAGTACGTTACAGCGATTTTGGCACCTCTGTGGGGCTTGACAAGGTTTTCCGCCAAGCCAGTAAAAGCACTTAAGTGCTAGCCGGTCGGCTATCTCCGCTGACGAGTGTGCTGCTTTATCCAACACTCTGCGAAGCCGCATGGCACTCCCTTCTTCGCCACACCTATAATCTCCGCATCATGCAAGCTCTCCTTCGTGACGTCGCTTTCGGCGCGCGCGTGCTCATCAAAAATCCCGCATTTACCCTCGCAGCCATCCTCACTCTTGCCTTGGGAATCGGCGCCAACACGGCCATCTTCACCGTAACCAATGCGTTGTTGCTGCGGCCGTTCCCCTATCGCGATCCCGAGCAACTCGTCAGTCTGGAGGTCAAGGACCAGAGCAAAGAATTCGAGGGCACGCCGCTGCGTTACGAATTGTTGCGCGACCGCAACCAGTCATTCCAATCGGTGGCCGCATGGACAACTGACAACTTCAATCTCACCGGACACGGCGAACCTGTACAGGTGCCGATCGCGCGCGTCTCGGCCAACTTCTTCTCCTTGCTCGGAGTGCAGCCCCAACTGGGGCGCAGCTTCACCGAAGACGAAGGCCGGCCGGAAGGCAAGCCCGTGGTCATGCTCAGCGATTCGATGTGGCGTACTCGCTTCAACGGCGACCGCAACATCATCGGCCAGACGGTCACGCTTGACACCACGCCGCACACCATCGTCGGGGTGCTTCCCGCCAATGTCCAGTTTCCCTTTGTCGGCGAAGCCGACATCTGGTCGCCGCGCTATTTCGAGTTCACGCTGATGACCACGCAGCGGCTGCGCATGGGCGTGGGCTATCTGGGTTTCCTGGCGCGGCTGCGGCCGGGGACAACGCTGGCCAGCGCCGCAGCCGAGTTGGCTGTGCTCAACCGGCAGTATCGAGAGCAGAACCCCAACGCGCCCGACGCCGATCCCGCCGTTGTGATGACGGCCGATCCGCTGCGCGACCTGGTTGTGGCCAACGTGCGCGGAAAAGTGTTGATGCTCTCCGGCGCCGTCGCTATGGTCCTGCTGATTGCCTGTGCCAATGTGACCAGCCTCCTGCTCTCGCGCGGCCTGACCCGGCGAAGAGAAATTGCGGTGCGTACCGCCCTGGGAGCCAGCCGCGGTACTTTGGTGCAGCAACTCCTCACCGAGAGCATGATGATGGCGGGCGTCGCTGGCGTACTCGGCATGGCGCTTAGCTGGGCTGCGACCCGGGCACTCATCACCTGGGGAGCAGGCCAGCTCCCACCGGGAATTCCCCTTGGCATCGACCTGCGGGTGCTGCTATTTACCCTCGGCCTTTCGCTGCTCACCGGCATTATCTTTGGCACCCTCCCGGCGCTACAGCTTTCGCGCATTGACCTGCAAGCGACGCTGCGCGATGAAGGCCGCAGCAGCTCCGCCGGCCCGGGACGCGCGCGCATGAAGAATCTGCTGGTCGTCGGCCAGGTGGCGCTCTCCTTGCTATTGCTCATCGGCGCCGGACTGCTGCTGCGCAGCTTCGCGCAACTGTTGCGTGTCGATCCCGGCTTTGACGCGCACAACGTGCTCGCCATGAACGTCTCGCTGCCTACCGTGAAGTACGCCAAGCCGGAACAGCAGACTGCCTTTTTCGACGAAATGCTGCGTGCGGGTGGGCGAGCTGCCCGGCGTACGCAACGCCGCGATCTCGGCTACCCTGCCGCTGACCTGGAAGCGGATCACTCCGGTCTTGCCCGAAGGCCAGCCCAACGTGCCTTTGTCACAACGCCCGTTCATTGACATCGAGGCCATCAGCCCGCAATGGTTCCAGACCATGCGGGTTCCGCTGCGCAGTGGCCGCGAGTTCACCGCTGCCGATAATGCCCAATCGCCCAAAGTCCTCATCGTGAATGAAACCTTCGCGCGCCGCTTCTGGCCCAACCAGAATCCTATCGGCAAGCATGTCGTGGTGGGACGCTGGCCCGACCCCGCTGAGGTGATCGGCGTGGCCGCCGACGTTAAGAACAAGGGCCTGGCGCAAGACACGCAAGCGCAGCTTTATCTCGCTTTCTCGCAACTGCCCTGGGGCAACATGAACCTGCTGGTTCGGACGGCCGTGCCGCCGCGCAGCATGACCTCAGCCGTGCGGGCGCAGATCTCCGCGCTCGACCCCGACCAGCCCATCACCGGCATCCAGACGGTGGATGAGTTAATGGACACCTCACGCGCCCAGCCCCGCTTCACCATGCTGCTGCTCAGCCTGTTCTCCGGCGTTGCACTGGCCTTGGCGGTGATCGGAATTTATGGCGTGCTGGCTTACTCCGTGACCGAGCGCCGGGTTGAGTTTGGCATCCGCTTGGCGCTCGGGCCGAACGCGCAGACATCGTGCGCATGGTACTGCGCCAGGGACTCATGCTGGCGATCACTGGCATTGTGATTGGTCTATTTACCGCGCTGCTGCTGAGCAAGCTGATGTCGAGCCTGCTGTACAAAACCGGCACGCGCGACCTGGAGACTTTTGTGCTCATGCCGCTGGTTTTTCTCGGCATCGCTCTGCTGGCCAGCTATCTGCCCGCGCGCCGCGCCACCGAAGTGAATCCAGTGGAAGCGCTGCGTGGGTGAGCGACGGTTCGCCGTTGTTGCGAACCGGAGTCGAAGAACCCCTATGGTGTCCCGGCTCATTCGCAGTGGGCGATCGAGAACTGCACATCTGCGTTACCCACCCCCCAGCCAACACGTAGGAGGAATGACTCAACCGAAAATTGCCCCGCCCTTCTTCCGGAAAAATCGGGACCTCCAGCGGTCATCTACAACCATTCCAGTCGTTTGGTGGATTTGGGGTATGCTGGTGCCGTATCAACAACTCGCTTATGAGTCGTATTGCTCCAGCCGCGCTGCGTGCCAACTTCTGGGGCCTGTTTAGGCCGGGCGCTGAGGTATACGAAGAAGTCTCGGCAGGGCGTCAGTTCGACGCCCTCTATTTCTCAATGCTGGTGTTTGGCTGCCTCATAGCGCTGCTGGGACTGCTACTCAACAGTCCGGCGGTGATCATCGGGGCAATGCTCATATCCCCTCTGATGGGGCCGATCCTGAGTTGCGCCCTGGCCCTGACGCTGGCGGACGGGAATCTCGCCAAAAAAGCTGGCCGGAACCTGGGCTTGAGCATCGTGGAGACGATCCTCATCGCGGCGATCGCCACCTGGCTGTCGCCTCTCAAGGATTCCACTCCCGAGATCCTGGCGCGCATCAGCCCGAATTTGATGGATTTGCTGGTCGCCTTCTTTTCCGGCGCGGCTGGTACCTTGGCGCTGTGTTCTCGCAGGCCAGGTTTTATGATCGTGCCTGGCGTGGCAATCGCCACCGCGGTGATGCCTCCTCTGGCCACCGTCGGCTATGGCATAAGTACCCGCCAATGGAATGTCGCCTCCGGCGCTTTCATGCTGTTCTTCACCAACCTGGCGGCCATCATGGTTAGCGCTGATCTCGCGTTCCTGCTGGTTGGGGTTCGCCATGCTCGGGCTCCGGTGCAACGGGAAGGAAGCTGGTGGGTCCGCCATCGCATGGCAATCTCCTGGACTATTCTGGCAGCGCTCTCCATTCCCCTGGTCAGGACCCTGTTTCACGCCGCCGATCAGAGGCGGGCGCACAATGAGGTTCGATCCACCCTGGCCCAGAGACTTAATCATCCCGGAACCAGAAAGCTGGATGAAGTCACAGTTCAAGTGGGTCGCGATCTGCTTTCCGCAGAAGCCACGGTGCAGACCGCCAAGCTGATACTGCCGGAAGAGGAAAAGGCCATCGAACAGGAGTTGTCGCAACGGCTCGGACGCAAAGTTACCCTCCACCTGGATCAGATTCAATTGGCGCAGGCGGCAAAACCTCCTGTCGCCCCGGATCTCGGCCACGATTATGTCGCTGGAGGAAAGATACGGCCGGCGCCGGAGAAGATCAAACTATCGGTTGACGAGATGCTGCGGCGAACACGCGAGTCTGCTAACGAGGCCCTGGCTCCCATGCTCCGTGTGGCCGGCGTCGAAGGCTTCACCATCTCTTCCGTAGCTCAAGAGAAAGACGGCGGTTTGGCAATCGACCTGACGGGAACTTATCAGGGAGAACTGCCAGGCCTCGCCGCATGGAAGATCGTTAGCGCCACTGCCGCAGAGAAGCTAGACCTGCCGGTTCATCTGACGGCCACGATGTACCTGCCGCAATCACAAGTTTCCTGGATTCGATACCGCCGTAAGGACGTACACCCGTCCGCAGCGGAGCTTCGCAAAGCGCGGCGTCTGCTTGCCGACTGGAAGAAGCAAGGGTTGGAGCACGGGTTCATCGTTCCACCGGATGGCGACGCGAAACTTTTTGCCCCGCGAATCGAGTATCTGCAATCCCAGCTTGGACAAGGGTTGAAGGTACCTGGCGCCTTACTTGGCGCGGGCAACCTCGTCACCAACGCAGTCGGAATGGCTCCCGTCCAGTTGATCGATGTCTCTGCGATACCCAGCACCACCGGTCCGCCGGTGGCGAAGTGATGGCATTGCCGGACCGCCCTTGATCGCCTCACGGCAACGCCTTCCGCAGTCGTGCTACCCTCTTGCTTTGTTCCCCGTCTAGAGAAGGGGTCTGCGTTTCTAGCAGATGCCCTATGGAGCCCTCAGAATGAGACTCACCCTGAAGTCACTTATTTCTGCCCTTAAACTTGCTGGAATTATTGCCTTCGGTCTTCTTGCCGCCCGCGCGCAGGACGCCCCGAAACCAGATACCCACGGCATCAATGTCGCTAACATGGACCGCGCGATCAAGCCGGGCGATAACTTTTATCTGTACTGCAATGGCAACTGGATCACGCGCACCCCGATTCCACCAGACCGTTCCCAGATCGGCGTGTTTACAACTCTCGCCGACTTGAGCGACAAGCGCACCGCCGCCCTGATTGAAGAGGCTGCCAAAAGCGGGGGGGCCGCTGGCTCAGGTGCGCGCAAAATCGCCGACCTCTACAACTCCTACATGGACGAGTCCGCCATCGAAGCCAAGGGCCTCGCGCCTCTCAAGGCTCATCTCAAAGCCATCGCCGCCATCCACAACAAGAAAGAGTTGGCCACGACGCTAGGGGAAACGCTGCGCGCTGACGTTGACGCGCTGAACAACACCAACTTCCATACCTCGCACCTTTTTGGATTGTGGGTTGCTCCCGGCTTCAACGATTCCGATCACTATGCCCCTTACCTTCTGCAAGGCGGCCTGCAACTGCCCGATCGCGAGTATTACCTCTCCGATAGCGAGCAGATGCGTGACATTCGCGCCAAGTATCACGGGCACGTCTCAGCCATGCTCAAGCTGGTGGGATTCTCGGACACCGACGCGCGTGCCGAGCGCATTGTCGCGTTGGAGCACGGCATCGCGGAAAAACATCTGACGCTGGCGGAAAACGATGACATCCACAAGGCCAACAACACCTGGAAGCAGGCCGACTTCAAAGCGAAAGCTCCGGGCCTCGACTGGGCGAAATATTTTCGTGGCGCCGGCCTTAGCAAGCAAGCCAGCTTCATCGTCTGGCAACCCACGGCGTTTGCCGGTGAGTCCGCTCTCGTGGCCTCCACTCCGCTGGACACCTGGAAGGACTGGCTGGCGTACCACCTCTTGGAAGAGTACGGCGGCCTACTGCCAAAAGCTCTGGCCGACGAGCGCTTCGCTTTCTTCGGCAAGGTGCTACAGGGCGCGCCGGAACAGCGTCCGCGCTGGCAGCGTGGCGTGTTCGTGGTCAATCGGTATCTGGGCGACGACGTGGGAAAAATCTACGCCCAACGCTACTTCTCCCCGGAAGCCAAGGCCCAGGCGGACGCAATGGTTGTCAACATCATTGCCGCTTTTCGGAAGCGAATTGACGCGCTCCCGTGGATGGCGGCCTCCACCAAAGCCGAAGCCCAGGCCAAGCTGACCACTCTGTATGTCGGTATCGGCTACCCGGAGACTTGGATTGATTACTCAGCCTACGATGTAAAGCCCGATGACGCTTTCGGCAACATCTGGCGCGGCAATCTTTTCCAATACCACCGCGATGTGGCCCGTCTGGGTGCCCCGGTCGACCGCCGCGAATGGACCATGGATCCGCAGACGGTCAACGCGGTCAATCTGCCGCTACAGAACGCTCTCAGCTTTCCCGCCGCTGTCCTGCAACCTCCCTTCTTTGATCCGCTGGCTCCCGCGGCCGCCAATTATGGCGCCATCGGCTCGGTCATTGGACACGAAATCAGCCACACTTTTGACACGGAAGGTAGCGCATTTGACTCCAAGGGCCGCGTGCGCAACTGGTGGACGCCCGCCGATCTCGAACATTTCGAAGCGGCCACGGCTAAGCTCGCCGCGCAGTACGACACCTACAAGGTTTTCCCTGATCTCTCCCTCAATGGCAAGCAGACGCTGGCCGAGAACATAGCCGACGTCGCGGGGATCTCTGCTTCCTATGATGGATATCGCGCTTCACTCGCCGGCCAGGCGGCGCCCGTGCAAGATGGTTTCTCCGGCGACCAGCAGTTCTTCATTGCCTTCGGCCAGAACTGGGGCTCGAAGACGCGAGAAGCGGCGCTTCGCACGCAGGTGGCGGTTGATTCGCACTCGCCAGGGGAGTACCGGACAGACACGGTCCGCAATATCGAGGCTTGGTATGCGGCCTTCAACGTCAAGGCAGGAGAAACGCTTTACCTCGCACCTGCGGAGCGTGTGCGGATCTGGTAGGGCGGTCACGCCTTAAATGGTTTATGAGATGAGAGATGAGTTCTGGTGGCTAGTTGCCGGTCCCCAGCACCTCTTGCAGCCAACTCTCGATAGTCATCCGCATTTCGACGAGATGGCCCTGGAAGAAGTGGTCCCCGGGAAGGAATACCAACTCTTTCGGATCAGCGGCTTGCGCAACCACTTTCTCCAGCGCCTCGTGCGGGCCGTACTGGTCGCGGTCGCCGCTGACGAATAGCTTCGATTTGGTGCAGTCCCGCAAAAACGAGAAGGAATAGAGACGTCCATCGGCCTCGACCGGCGTGCCAATCGAAATCAGCGCGGTAACGTTGGGATCAGGACACGCAGCGCGCAGACCCGTGGCCGCTCCAAACGAGAACCCCGCAAAGATGATGGGCAGCGAGAACTCCTGCTTCAGCCACGCCAGCGCGGCTTGCACATCGGCCACTTCGCCGCGACCCTGGTCGTGCTGGCCTGCACTCAGGCCGGTGCCGCGAAAGTTGAAGCGCAACACCGGAAAGCCGAACGAGTGCAAAGCTTTCATGGCGTGAAAGACGACCTTGTTGTGCATCGTCCCTCCACCCAGCGGATGCGGATGGCACACCAATCCAGCATGGGTTGCAGTGGGAGAGCCCGCGTTCAGCAGGGCTTCCAGCCGTCCCGCGGGTCCCTCGAGAAAGAATGACTTGATTGCGGAGTGCGCAGGGGGCAAGCGTTTCCTGCCTTGTCACCGGTCGTGAATACCGCCGGTCAGCAGCGGAACTGCAGAACTCGCTCCCGCGGGGCTCGCTATCCTCCGCGGGAGCTCGTACGCCTGTGGCAAAAAATTTACCACAGAGTCTTCACTCTACCTCATAGCCCGAGTAGTGTCGATTACATCTCAGTCATTTGCCCGAAAGTTGGGCGCGATTTTTCTCATGTTGACAATTATTTCGACATTTTTTCAAATCGGGAAAGCGAACGCGCCTGTTTTTGTATCGAGCAGCCCGATTCTTACGGGTTTTGCGGGGGCGCACACGATTGGCTCGGCCATAAACCACGATTAACCAAATACAATCGGAACGCTGCATGCTAAGTGTCGGGAACACGCAAAGGCTTGCGGTGTTCGTCCGCATTTCTTGCGCATACACTTGTGGACACTTGAATTCGAAGGCCGGCGTGGCGCAGGGTTTGTCCGCCCCCAAAATTTGCGAACCGCCCACGGGAAGGAAAGACAAGCGAATGATTCGCTTTGGCATTGTCGGATTTGGTCTGCACGCGGTGAAACGCTTAATGCCGGGATTCGCCAAGGCCCAGCATTGCCGAGTCACGGCTTTGTCGCGGCGCGATCTGCAGCGGGCCAAGGAATCGGCGCGGCAATTCGAAATCGACCATGCCTTCGCCTCCACAACCGAACTGTGCGCCAGCCCGGATGTGGATGCGGTGTTTGTCTCCAGTCCGGATGGGCTGCATCATGACGACGTCCTGGAGGCGGTGCGCCAGGGCAAACCGGTACTCTGCGAGAAACCGATGGCGATGAATCCACAAGAAGCGCTTGCGATGGTGCAAGCTGCACGTTCGGCGAGGGTCTTGCTCGGCGTGGCCCAGGTGATGCGCTTTGAAGAGAGCGTCAGATTTTTCCGCGATCACGTGGCCGCTGGCTCCATCGGCCGGCCGCTGGTGGCGCGCGCCGACTTCTTTGCTCCCATGCTGAGCAGCGCGCGAAGGTGGATCAACGATCCTGGTCTCGCCGCCGGAGGTCCACTGTCCGACTTGGGAGTGCATTGCGTTGATGCGCTCCGCTTCATGGTTGGTCAGGAGGTGCGCTCGGTTTCAGCGCTGGCCCACTACGACTCGCACGGAGTCGCGGAAGCCTCGGCGACTGCGGTGCTGCAATTCGAAAGCGGAATGATGGGGACGGTTTCCGTGTCGGCCCGCACTCCGTACCAAACCTATCTGGAAGTAGCCGGAGAGACCGGGGTGCTCTCGTCGGTAAACTCACTGAACGTGGAGCATCCCCCGACGGTGGAGTTGCGCCGCGGGTTCGAGGTGATCGAGAGAAGGGAAGTCTCGAACGCGCAAGCCTACGCCGCGCAGGCCGACGCGTTTGCCGCCGCTATCGAAGAGGGGCGCGAGTTCGACATTCCCGGCGAAGAAGGCTTGCGCAACCAGTTGGTCCTCGATGCCGCATTCCGCAGCGTGAAGAGCGGGAAAGTGGAGAGCGTCTAGCGAAGGAAGGCAATCACCACAGAGACACAGAGACACAGAGAAAATCAAATTCTGAATGCCAGAGCCGGAAATAAGGAACAGCAGGGAGAAATATAAAAATCTTTGAACTCGGACTCCACTGGTTGCTTCTGCGCTTTTGTTTTGGGAGGTGCGAGTTCAATCCTCCGCTTTGTTTAAGAAGATGTTCTCGGTGTCTCTGTGCCTCTGTGGTGATCGTTTTCCTCAATCCATCGGCGAGCCTGGCTCGGCGTGATGTGGCAGCGCCTGCGGCATCTCGGAAACATTCCACGCCCACGCCGCCAGAAACGCAGCGCCCTCGTTGACTTGATTGGGAATCACTTTGTCGAAAGTGTCGGTCTGGCTGTGATGGGCCTCGCGGTATTGCGCGGGTAGCTGCACGCAGAAGTACGCCGGCACGCCTTTGTTCAAAAATGGCACGTGGTCTGATGAGCCAAAGTAGCGCGTTGACAGCGGCTGAAGATCAAACACCTCCTGCAGCGGCTGGTAAATTTCATGCATCAGCGCCGCAGTCTCCCACAAGTTCTCCAGTGAGATACTGAACACCTTGCCCGTACCGGTGTCGAGGATCAGCAACGCGTCGATCGCCGAAATTTCAGCGGCGTGGTTCTTCAGAAACGTGTCCGCGCCGATCCCGCCCTCTTCCTCACCGGTAAACAGAATGAAGGTGATGGTGCGCTTGGGCTTCCAACCCAGCGCCTGCAACGCTCGTGCCGCCTCCAGCGTGGCCATCGCGCCGGTACCGTTATCGAGCGCGCCCTGGCCCAGGTCCCAGGAATCCAGATGTCCGCCGACGATCACACGCTCCTCCGGATGTTCGCTGCCCTTGATTTCGGCGACGGTAATGGAGGCGGGCACCGGTTGGTCGCTGAAGGTTTCCTGCAGGTTGGCCTTCAGGGTCACTGCCCCAGCCTGAAGCAAGCGATAGATCAGGTCGTAATCCTCGTGCGTGAGGAAAGCCATCGGTACGGCGCTGGCAGAGTATCGGTTAAATCCGCCGGTCATGTTGAACAGGTTATCCGTCTTGCCACTGTCCATCAGCATCAGCGCTGGCTGTTCGGCGGCTAGCTGCTTCAGCAGTTGCAGGCGGGCGCGCCAGCCGCCATTGGGTTCTGGTATGCCACGTGAGGGCGGAATGACTGCGTCGTAGGCGTTCTCGGGATTCGGGTCTACTTTCGACAGGTCCGCGGGTCTATGCAGCAGCACGATAGCGCCCTTCAGTTTGCCCTTGTACTGCTCGAGATCGGACGGCCCTATGATGTTCAGCGCGATAACTTCTCCGGTGATCTCCCCGTCGGTCGCCTTGCTCCAACCCAGAGCATGAATGCCGATGTGGCGTTGGATAGGACTGGTGATCTCGGCCGTTTCCACGCCGCGCGTCCAACCATGAGCGATCTCGGCCGTCTCCAGATGCGCTTCTACGTGGTAATCCTGGAAGCGCTTGAGCGTCCATTGACTGGCCGCCTGCATCTGCGGTGATCCGGTGAGGCGTGGCCCAATTTGCGTAGTCAGATACTCCAGGTTCTTCATCAACTCGGAGTGGACTGCCACCTCGACCGCAATTTTGTGGTCGGCCTCTTCCATGGCCTTACGATAGGTGTCACGTTGCTGCTGGCTGCGTTCAGCAGCAACTTGCGGAGGGGCTTGTGTGGGCCCTTGCCGAGCTGCTTCCGGGGATTGCGCCAGCAGCGAGCTGGACAACAGAAGTATGGCGACGTAGGCCAGAAAATGGCGGCGAATTCGAATCATTGACCTTCCTCATGAAGAACCGGCAGAAGTACGATCATAGCGTTTGTACTTTGATCGTGCTACTCGGGCCCGAAATGTCCTGTATGCTTAAAGCTTCTGCATGCCCGAGAACCGGTTAGCGCGCTCCAAATCATCGCAACTTCTGACGAAGCCTTTCTTCGCAATCTTTCTTGTGCTGCTGCTGTTTGGCTTGTCGTGGGCCCAGGATACGTCCAGCCAGTCGCAGTCGAACCCGGCAGCGCAATCGCCGAGCCAGGCTGCGGCGCCTTCGCAGCCGGCAGCTTCCCAAACTCCCGCGCAGCCCCCAACTCCATCCGGCGCGACGCAAATTCCCGGGGCCGGCGTTGCCGTGCAGAACCAGCAGCCGGGAAGCACGCCGTCGCAGCCTGCCGAGCAGGCGCAGCCACAGACTCGCATTACCAAGTCGCAAGCCAAGGAACTCTTCCGTTCGGTCGATGAAATCCTGGGCTTCGCCAGCCACGACACTGGTCTGCCCATCACCCACAAAGTCAAACGTAATCTCATCACCCGTGAGTCGGTGCAGCGCTACGTTGAGAAGCGCATGAAGGACGATAAGGACGCGCAGCGGCTGGAGCAATCGCGCCTGGTGCTGGAGAAATTCGGACTGCTTCCGCCCGGCTACGACCTGCACGGCGAGTTTCTTCGCCTGCTGGGCGAGCAGGTTGCGGCCTACTACGATCCCAAGTCGAAAAGCGTCAATCTGCTCGACTGGGTGCAGCCAGACATTCAGAAGCCGGTGCTGGCGCACGAGCTCACTCATGCGCTGCAAGACCAGAAGGTCAATCTTGAGAAATGGGAGTTGGCGGGCGGCAAAGACAGCGGGCCCGAGCCCGATCAGCAGGAACAAGTTGTGGAAGAAGCGCAGGCCGCGCGCCAGTGCGTTACCGAGGGCCAGGCGATGGTCGTGCTGCTTGATTACACCCTGGCTCCCACCGGCAAGGACATTCTGACCGCCCCCGAGATCGTCGACATCATGCGCGCCAGCATGGCCGACAACAAAGACTCGCCACTGTTTGCCGCGGCCCCCATGTTTCTGCGGGAATCGCTGCTGATGCCCTACACCTTTGGACTGGAGTTTGTGCGCACCGTGCTGGCCGCCAAGGGCAAGGAGGCGGCTTATCCTGGCATGTTGGACAATCCGCCCATTGACACGCGCCAGATCATGCAGCCCGAAACTTACCTGATGAAGCGGAATGTGGCGCCGCTGATGATTCCCGATCTCGATAAGCTGGTCGCGCCGGACTACGAACGTTTCGACTTTGGCGGGGTGGGCGAGTTCGACATCTATCTGCTGGTTAAGCAGTACGCCGAGGACGCAGCTCCCAGGAACTACTATCCGCATTGGCGTGGCGGCTACTACTTCGCGGCCCGCGCCAAGTCAGCGCCCAAGGGCCCGATCGCGATGCTGTACTTTTCGCGATGGGATTCGCCCGCCGCTGCGCAGGATTTTGCCAAACTCTATGCCGATTATCTTCCCAAGCGCTACAAGAAGGCCGTTTTGCAGCAGCCGGTAGCGGCGACCGCGACCAAGGTGGCCGGCAATCCGTCCACGATTACCTTCGAGACCAACGAGGGCAAAGCTTCGCTGGAGATCCAGGGCAATGACCTGCTTATCCTCGAAGGCTACGATGACACGGTCGCAGAGAAGGCGAGCCAGGTGTTATTGCACGGCATGTCATTGCCGCAAACAGCGGGGAAGAGCAGCAAGTAGAACGCTGCAAACTGCTCCAGGACTGTCCCCACGTCATTGAGAGCGCCAAGTCTCGCTGCGTGCCCGAAAAAGCTACACGGTTCCTCCGTTAATTCCCACGTCACAACCCGATGTGACAAAAGTATTACAAACAGAATTCAGTTCCGTTGTTAGTCTGAAATTGGCTCCTGCACCAACACATCACAGGGATCCACAAGCAACAACTTTAGGGGAGACATGACCGGAGAGAAAGAAGTCAAAGGGAAGAAGAAGATCAACTGGCTGACCACGGGCTTCATGCTGGCGTTTCACATCGGCGCCATCGTGGCCTTGTTTATGTTCAGTTGGAAGGCGCTGATCGTCGGCGTGATTGTGTATTGGGTTGCGGGAAGTCTTGGCATCGGTATGGGCTATCACCGGCTGCTGACCCATCGCGGCTACAAATGCCCCAAGTGGCTGGAATACGTAATGACCGTCTGCGCCACGCTGACGCTGGAAGGCGGCCCGATCTTCTGGGTGGCCACGCATCGCGTTCATCATCAGCTCACCGACAAGCCGGGCGATCCGCACTCCCCGCGCGACGGCGGCTTTTGGGCGCACATGGGCTGGATTCTCACCGGGCAGACCTTTCATAACAACAACAGCGATCTTCTGGCGTACGTCCCCGACCTTCGCAAAGATAAGTTTCATCTCTGGATCAGCAAGTATCACTGGGTCCCTCTGACCACGCTGGGCGTGGTGCTGCTGGTCACTTGCGGCTGGGGAGTGATGCTCTGGGCGGTCTTCCTGCGCACCGTGGTGCTGCTGCATGCCACCTGGTTTGTGAACTCGGCGACCCACATGTGGGGTTCCAAGCGCTTCGCCACCGATGACGACTCGCGCAACCTGTGGTGGGTCGCCTATCTCAGCTTCGGCGAAGGCTGGCACAACAATCACCACGCGCATCCGCAGTCGGCGCGCCATGGCCTGGCCTGGTATGAAGTAGATGTGAACTGGTACGGCATCAAGACTCTGGAAGCTCTGGGACTCATCTGGGATGTCAAGCTGCCCAAGCTTGGGTCGTCCAGGATTCAGCCGGTCGCAGAGCCGGAGCCCGCAGCCCAGCCGCAAAGAGAACTAGTCGGCGTTTAGTTTCGGGGTCGGAGCAATCGCGAAGGACGGCGTGCACAGCGCCGTCCTTTTTCGCGTGGGCCCTTCCCCTGACCAATGACCAATGACGGCAAATGAGGATAAGATTACTGCGGAGGGGATGAGACGATGAATGCCATTCTTCGCGCTTCCCACAAGAGCATCGCCCGGCGCGTCCTGCTGTCGGCTGCGCTGTGTAGCGTGGCAGTCCCGATGTTGGTGATGATTCCGCTTTCTGTTTGGGCGCAGACGCAAGAAATCGTATGGAGTGCGCAGGAAAAGCCGATCTTCGAGCAGATTAAAACTCTGCGTAGCCTGGCCGACAACGTCCGCGCACGCACCACCAGGGGCATCGCGCTGGAGATTCGTGCTTTGCCGGTGAGCGAGAACAAGCTGCGGCTGGCAAATTATCTGGCGAGTCGCGCCACCGAAGGCGATTTCGGGCACGACACGTTGCAGGAAGTCGCTACCACCTTGGCCGACACGCTACGTCAGCAGCCCGCGCCCGACGACCACGGCCAACCGGCTGACGCTTATGTGGAGCTGGCGCAGTTGGTGCGTTACGAGCATGTGCAGGCGTCGTTGGACGTGCCGCAGCTCAAGGCTGCCACGGCGAAGCTGGAAGCCGATGACCAGCGCCGCCAGCAAGCCGATTTCACGCTCACGGACTTGCAGGGTAAAACGTGGACGTTGAAGGCGCTGAAGGGAAAAGTCGTGCTGGTGAACTTCTGGGCGACTTGGTGTCCGCCGTGCCGCAAGGAGATGCCCGATCTCAATACGCTCTACCAGCGATTCAAAGATCAAGGTTTCGTAATTCTGGCAATCTCCGATGAAGAGGCTGACAAAGTGAAGCCTTTCATCGCGGAGCGCAACATCAGATATCCGGTCATGCTCGACCCCGGACGAAAAGTTAACGGGCTGTTTCAAGTCGAAGGCATTCCCAAAAGTTTTGTTTACGACCGCGAGGGAAAGCTGGTGACCCAGTCCATCGACATGCGCACGCAGAAGCAATTCTTGGAGATGCTGGGGCAGGCGGGATTGCGATAGCGCCGTTTGGTGTATAGGGTACAGCAGCGCTTCCGCTGGATTATCCATGAACTTGAAGGTGTCATCCTGGCCATCCTGGATTTTGGCCCTTGTCCTGGCGGCTGCGACGGTCATACTCTACGCCCCTGTCAGGCATCAGCCGTTCGTCAACTACGACGACGACGCTTATGTAACCGGGAATGCCCATGTCCAATCAGGATTGACCTGGAACACAGTCAAGTGGGCGTTTACCACCTACGAATTCGTCAATTGGCATCCCCTAACCTGGATTTCTCACGCGCTGGATTACCAGATGTTTCAACTGGATCCGGGCGGGCATCATGAGACCAGTGTCGCGCTCCACGTCCTGAATACGCTGCTGCTGTTCTGGGTGTTGCTGCGGGCGACCGGCTCTCCCGGTCCCAGCCTGGTGGTGGCTGCGCTGTTTGCCTTGCATCCCATCAACGTCGAATCCGTGGCTTGGATCTCGGAACGTAAGAACCTGCTGAGCACGCTGTTTTTTCTGCTCGGGTTGGGCGCCTACTGCTGGTATGCGCGCGGGCCTCGGGTGACACGCTATGCCGCGGTCGCGGCATTATTCGCGCTTGGCTTGATGGCTAAACCGCAGGTGATCACCTTTCCCTTCGTGTTGTTGCTTTGGGATTACTGGCCATTGCAGAGGATGTTTGCGGACCCAACCGGCGCGCCGTCGGAAAATTCTGCGACGATTCCTGCGAAGAGTTTTTCCTGGCTGATAGCGGAGAAGGTGCCGCTTTTCGCCATCTGCGTGGCCAGCGCAGTCATTACCTTGCGGGCCGAGCGCACCGGGGGCACACTCAGTGGAATCTACTTTCACCCCTTCTCCCTCCGGCTGCAGAATGCCATTGTTTCGTACGTGCGATATGTAGGGAAGGCATTCTGGCCTTCGCGCTTGGCGCTGTACTACCCGTATCCCAGCGCAGATTCGCTGATGCGCTGGCAGGTAATCGCGGCATCCGTCTTCCTGGTGGCGGTCACCGCTCTGGTCATTGTCAAGCGCCGCCGCCGTTATCTTTTGGTGGGTTGGCTGTGGTTTCTTGGGACCCTGGTTCCTATGATCGGGCTTAGGCAAGTAGGTATCCAGGCTATGGCCGATCGTTACGCGTACTTGTCGTTTATCGGCCTGTTCATCATGGTCTGCTGGGGTGTACTGGGGTGGACGCGGCAGCGCCACATTCCCATGGCAGCGCCGGCCGCCGTCAGCATCGTCGTGCTGGTGGCGCTGGCAGTCTTGACGCACCGCCAGCTCGCCTATTGGGACGACAACGTCAAGCTGTGGTCGCATGCGGTCGCGGTCACGAAGAACAACTACATGGCGGAAGACCATCTGGGGGGAGCGCTGCTGGCCGACGGACAGATGGAACTGGCGATGCCGCATTTCTACCGGGCGGTGGCCATCCATCCCGGCGATCCTGAAAGTAACCTGAATATCGGTGTCTACGAGCAGCAACAACGGAATTTCCCGCAAGCCATCGTGCGTTACAACCAGGTGATCAGCGCCACTCAAGACTCGGCCATCCTGAACGCCGCGGTACGAGGTAAGGCATTCGACAATATGGGCTACCTTTATCACGAGCTCGGCGATTTACCTCATGCCCGGGAGAGCTTTGCAGGCGCAGTGGCCTCCGATCCCCAATTCGCGAAGGCATGGATCGGCTTAGGGCTGGTCAACCAAAAATCCGGCAATCTTGGCGCGGCGATCCAGGCGTACTCGCAGGCCATGAAACTGCAACCTTCGGATTGGGGATATCTGCTGCTCGCGCGGGCCCTGGAACGGAGCGGCGACAACCCTGCAGCCCTGTCGGCCATTCGACAAGCTCAGGCCCTGACCCACAATTTCGAAAATGCCCAGCGGGGCGCCGACCGGCTGCTGGCTCAATAGCTGGCCGTTTCCCATCCTTTCGCCAAAAGAAGGCGAAAGGATGGGGCACCAGCGGACGCCTCCCTGATTTCGGCGGTGCTATCCTCTTCTCGTCGCCCCATGCGCATCACCAGCCGCAAAACCACCATCGCGTTTTTCATTACGCTCGGCGTCTGTCTGGCGGCGACGGCGGTGGTTCTCAGCACCAGTTGGGTCATCCTCAACTGGCGCGAAGTCGTGCCCCTGATTCTGGGCGTCATTTTCTTTGGCTTCATTATCGCCGGGGTCATCCTCAACACCATCTTTCTGGTGCGCGAGATCCGCCGCAATGAACAGCAGGACAGCTTTCTCAATGCGGTGACCCATGAGCTGAAGACGCCGATCACCTCCATCCGTCTTTATCTGGAGACTTTGCAGAAGCACAATATTGACGAGGAACAGCGCCGCGAGTTCTATCAGGTTATGCTCGACGATACCCGGCGTCTGATGGGCACGGTGGAGCAGGTGCTGCGCGCCGCCCGGGTGGTGCAGAAGAACGCGCTGCTTTCACGCAGCGAAGTGGAGGTTGGTCCGCTGGTGCAGGAGACATTGGATCTGGCGCGCTCCCGCCATCATTTGTCTCGCGAGGCGATGGACTGGGCCGCCGACGGCCGCCCGTCGGAACGGCTTGCGGTCATGGGCGATCGCGAAGAACTGGCCACCGCCCTCTCCAACGTGCTCGACAATGCGGTTAAATATTCCCAGAAGGACCCGGCCATTCGGGTTGAGGTGCTCACCCCCGATCTGCGCCATGTGCAGATTCGAGTGCAGGACAATGGCATCGGAATATCTCGCGGCGACCTGAAGCGCATCTTCAAGCGCTTCTATCGCGTGCTGGCGCCCAGTGCGACGCAGGTAAAGGGCAGCGGTTTAGGCCTATTTATCGTGCGCGCCATTGCCCGCCGCCACGGTGGCAACGCCTACGCGGAGAGCGAAGGCGCAGGCCAAGGCACAACCGTCACCATCCAATTGCCGAGGAACTCGCAGTGAGCGAAATTCTGCTGGTCGAAGACGAAGAGCATCTGGCGCGAGGCTTGAAGTTCAACCTGGAAGCCGAAGGCTATCCCACCAGGGTCGTGGGCGATGGCGAAACCGCCCTCGATCTGCTGTTGCAGAAGCACAACCAGTTCGATCTGCTGGTGCTCGATGTCATGCTTCCCGGCAAAGACGGCTTCGTAGTCGCCAGCGAACTGCGCAAGGCCAACCACTACATCCCGCTGCTGATGCTGACCGCACGCGGCCGTCCGGAAGATGTGTTGAAGGGCTTTGCCTCCGGGGCCGACGACTACCTGCCCAAGCCGTTCGATCTGGCCATTCTGCTGGCGCGCATTCGCAGCCTGCTGCGCCGCCGCGACTGGGGCCGCACCTTACTCACCGACCCTCCGGCGCAAGTGCGCGTGGCCGAGCCTGAAGACGCCGCTTCCTTGCGCGAGTTCGACGTTTATACCTTCGCCGGCAAGGAGGTCGATTTTGGGACGCTGGAGTTGCGGGCCCATGGCAACGTGTTTCGCCTGACCCTCATGGAAGCCGAACTGTTGCGGCATCTGATCCGCAGCAGCGGCAAGATTGTTTCGCGCAAGTCCATTCTCGAAGAGGTGTGGGGATTGCACGAAGATACCGACACGCGCGCCATCGACAATTTTGTGGTGCGCTTGCGCAAATACATCGAAAAGGACCCGTCGCATCCCCAACACCTGCTCACCGTACGCGGCGTGGGCTACCGCTTCCTGCCCACGCCAGCCGGGACCTAGGGCACGACAGGAATGCTTCGGTTGTTTCTTAGCGGCCAAACTCCAGAACGGTTACGTCCTTGAATTGCCATGCCGCGGGCGCGCCAAATACCGCCTGCAACCTGGCGGCAACCACGGGAGAATCGTCTTGCAGATTGTCCCGCCCCGGACCCTCACGCCGTAGCATGACCCATACGTGATGGAATTCACGCGAGCCGGAACTGAGCGCTTGTAGCAGCGTCTTGTCGTTGTCCCCTACGCCGTAATACGGTTGCGTGAACAAACGCAAAGCTGGCGCGCGTGGGTCGAGCTGACGGTAGTAATCGAAGCCGACGATGGCATAGAAGGGATAGATGACTACGGCATCTCCCGGCTGCGCGGCAGCCAGAATGACATTTGTAGCGCTGCGCCAGTCTTCGCGCGGCTTGCGGTAGCCCAGAAAGACGGTTGGAATGGAGGTCGCGCACAACAGCACCACCAGCCAAAATCCGATATGCCGCTTGGGCAGCGCAGTCATTCCGCGGCCTGCCAGCATGATAGTGGCCGGTAGGCTGAAGATCATGTAGCGCTGAACGAAAATGGGGTGGCGCAACGACGCCAGCGCCGTCAGCAGGACCGGCACAACCGCCCATGCAATGACCAACGTCCCTCGCCAGTAACTGCCCGGCGCAGACTCAGCATGGCGTTCGCGGCGAATCGCAATCGCCCCTGCTATCCACAAAATCGCGGCCACCACAAATTTCTCGCCGCTCCCACCCAAAAAGAGTGCGATGTGCAGCAATTGCTTGGGGGTCGGTTTTGGCATCCAGGGAAAAGTCATCGCCTGCGGCGGCACTCGCAGCACGTAGGTGAGTCCGGGGGCCGCCAGGGCCAGAATCGCCAGGCCGTGGACGACCAGTCGCCCCCACGGCGTTGGTTTCTTGTGGAAAAACAAAGAGCAGGCTTGCGCTACCAGCACCAGAGACGCGAAGTAGTGACTGTAAACCGCCAGGACGCCGAAGACGGTCCACAAGGCCCAGTCTGCTTCGCGGTTTTGCTCCACCGCCCGCACGAAGAACCATGACGACACCAGCACCAGGAGAATCGTCAGGGTGTAACTGCGGGCTTCCTGCGAGTAGTACACGTGAGTTGGACTAAACGCCAGGATTGCCGCCGACGCGAGCGCCGGTCCCACGCCAACCAGTTTTCGCGCCACCAGGTAGATCAACGGAATCGTCGCGATCCCGAAGATGGCGGCAGGTAGCCGGATCCATACCTCACTTTGCCCCAGGTGCAGCAAGCCACGCATCATCAGGAAGAACGCTCCCTGAAAGCTGGCCTCGCCGTACCACCACACATGTACGAAGTGCGGCCATGCCATGCGCGCCAGGGTTACTGTGGCGCCTTCATCCAGCCATAAACTTTTCGTGCCCAGGTGAAAGAGACGGAAGCACGCCCCGGCGAGGGTCAGCAGAGTGAGTAACAGGGCCCGGTTGCGACCAGTAAGTTCTGGAATCCACGCGGGGTATGGCGTCGGTGCAGAATAGACGAGGGGACGCTCGCTGGCTGCGGGCATAAGCGGTATCTTACAGCGCCAGGTCAGCCTCTCGCACTGTTTGCGACAGGAGTGGGGTATGGGACCGCTGAAAAAGTCGGGCGAGTTCTTGGTGGGAGCCCCTGCTTCAGCAGGGGGAAGCTGGACTTTAGTCCAGCGGAAGAGGAGTCGATTTTGAAATGGGCTTTAGCCCCGGCTTTTTCCATTCTCTGGCGCTAAAGCGCATGATCAAAGCCGACTCTTGCCGGAGCGCTGAAGCGCTCCTCCCCCGCATAAATGCGGGGGCTCCCACCGAGAAATACAAAGCTGGAACTGTCCTACCGCGCCCGGGCCAATACCAGCGTCACATCGTCCGGCTGTTCACCTCCGGCAATCCAGTCGCTGACGGCGCCGGTCACTATGTCGCTGATGCGCGCCAGCGACTGATCGCGATGCCGCTGAATCAGCTCGATCAGACGCTCCTCACCGAATTCGCCAAACTCGTTCTCCGGCTCAGTGACGCCATCGCTGTAGGCAATGAACATGTCCCCCGGCTCCATGGCAATCGTGCTTTCGTCGTAACTCATCCCGTCGAATAGACCCACCACGGTGCCCGAGGTTTGCAGCCGCCGGACCTGGCCGTTGTTACTCAGGACCAGGGGAGGCAGATGGCCTGCGTTGGAATAGGTAAGCGAGCGCGAAGCCGCATCGTAGCAGCCCAGGAACATGGTCGCGTATTTTTCCGGCGGCGTGCTGCGATAGAGCTGATAGTTCAGGGTGGCCATCAACAATCCCGGAGCCAGTTCGGAATCGCTGATGCCATCGCCGCGGTAGTACATGGGAAGAGTGCTGGCCCGGGTCAGGCCGGCGTCCAGCGCCACCGATGCCAGGGTCCGCTCCGGCTCCAGCGAATAGGCGCGGACGAACGCATGCACCGTGGCCATCAGCAGCGCCGCCGAAATACCTTTGCCGCTGATATCGCCAACCGCCATCACCAGCCGGTCTTCGCGCAAGGGAATGAAGTCGTAATAGTCGCCGCTCACGGTGCGTGCCGGACGGCACACTCCATGCACCTCCAACGTGGCCAGGCCGGACAAATCGGCGGGGAAGAGCAGGGTTTGCACCTCGTGTGCAATGGCCAGTTCGCCCTCCAGCCGCTGCTTCTCCTTCTGCTCGCTCATCAAGGCGGCCAGCGACTGGGTCATGGAATTGAACGACTGCTCCAGCGCGGCCATCTGATCGTTAGTGCGCACCTTGATGCGATGCGCCAGGTCGCCGCGATTCACGTGCTCCGTGGCAACGTAGAGATCGGCCACCGACTTGGTGATGCTGCGAGTGAGCCTCATGCCGATAAACAGCGCGATCAGCTCGATCACGCCAAAGACGATTGCGATGCCCACCAGGCCATCGAGAAAGATCTCAGCCTTATCTCCGAGCACACTGAACAAGGTGGCGTTCAGCATCGAGGGCCGGGTATCCACCAGCAGCAGTCCAGTCAGCGATTTTCCGGTGTGCCAATCGATAGCGCTGAATCGAGTGGCGAAAGGAATGTGCACGTCGAAGCTGTTGGCCGGAGGCGGCAGGCGTCCAGCCTCCACCCTGGAGCTGGCATTTTCGCCAGCCAGGCGCACCTTCGCGAGCGAATTTCCCGTGCCGAACACCAGTTTCTCGTTATCTTTATCGGGTGCCGAAGACGATTTAGACGGCCGGGCGGAGGCGCCCGATGCAGTGTCCGATTCCGCTTTCGTGTCCTCGTCCGGAGGAAGCACTGTTACCGATCCTAGCTGCGAGGTTGCCATGTGAAGAAGCTGCGGAGTGACGGGTACGTTGGAGATCACGGTCAGGTGATGGGAGCCGGCCTCCACGTGTTTGACCACGCGAAGATGCAGGCGCTTGCCGTCCATCACGAACCCCGCGAAATCTCCCTGAATCGCGGCTGATTCACGGACCGGCTCGATGTCCGCAGTTCGCCGGCCCGCGGCCAGGACAAAAGGTTTATCTCCGTCCCATACGCTTACCGCGCGATTGCGAAAATTCTCATCCGAAGCGCTGACGATCTCGGCAGCCATTTGTTCATTCAACTTCTCGGAGCGTGCCAAACCGCGGAGTTGCATGGCCAGGGACCGGTTGGCTGATTCCAAATGCTGTAGTTCCGATTGCAAGTCCGACATGGCGACGTAGGTCGCGAATTGTCCCGCAAACAGGTAGCCGGCCAGAAGTCCCATGCTCAGCAGCAGCACGACGGGGATCACGCCGATGAACATGTAGGTGACGATTAGGCGGTTGCGCAGGCGCCACATGAGCTGCCGGCGCACCCAGCGTAGGCCCGTCAGCATGGCGCAGACAGCGAAGACAAAGACCAGGAAGGTGGCCCAGCCGCTCAGCATGGTGCCGTTGGGCGCGCGGAAGATCAAGCGCAGCAGTTCGAGGACCAGGGCCAACCCGCCAAACCACAGCGTGGTTCGCCCCAACTTGCTCTTGGGGCGCAACGCCCTCCGCAGCCGGGCCTTGATTTCGCGGGACTCTGGAAGCTTGAACACCATAGGACCTTGGAATTATTGCTGTTCCGTGGCGTGTGTCGCTAGTCTTACGTTGTTACGGGTATGCGCCGGGAAACGTTGCACTGTTTTCACAGGCCGTGCCGCTTACGATAACGTTGCTCAGATCTCGGGATAAAGATCGAAGAACGCCTCCACACTGGTGCGCAACTGCCGCTCGATTTCCGCCTTCGAGCCCTCAATAATATGCAGCGTCACGTGCGCCTCATGCCCATTCTTCAGCGTTACCGCGCCCTCGCCTACCGAGGCGATTTCTTCCGACGGCAGAAGCCGCAGCCCATATACCAGAGTCAACTTTGCCATCCCCTGATTCTAAACGTTCCCCAGACCGCAGGCACTTGTTAGAATCCAGACGGCGCTTCTGTTGGCTCAAGCCTTTGCGTCGCATCGCAGGATCGGAGCGTGGATATGGTTGCCAGCAGGCTGCGATGACCGGAGAAGAAAAACGTGTCTGAGTCCACTGCCATTGGCAACTCACAACCGGGTACTGCAAGCCGGGACAGTCAGAAGGCCGGCAGCGGCCGTTCCTTTTTGCCGAAGGCAGCCTCGGTGCTGCGACTGCTGGCGGTGAATTTTCTTGTGTTCGCCGTGTCGGCCGAACTCGCCAGTATCGTGCTGGTCCATCTCAAGCGTTGGCCTTCCGCACGGCCTACCTATCATCTCACCCACTTTCAGTTCTGGACCGATACCAATCCGTCGTTCGGGATATGGCACCGGCCCAACGGCCACTTTATTCACCAGGAAGGCTGCTTCAGCCTGGAATACTCGACCAATAGCTACGGCGCCCGTGACGTCGAACGTAGCCTGCATTCCAACCAACCGCGCACCGTGGTGCTGGGAGATTCCTTCGTTGAGGGCTTCGGATTGGCGGACCAGGACCGCCTTACCAACATTTTGGAGAAGCGCACCGGGCACGAGCATCTTAATTTCGGCGTCGGCGGCGGTTTCAGCCCGTTGCAAGATGCCCTACTGTACCGGACTATGGCAGCGGCGTTCGACCACGATCGCGTAGTGGTTGCCGTCTTGCCGGATAATGACTTCCATGAGATGGATCGAAGTTGGTTAAGCGACGCCTATCCCGGACAATATCGCCCATACTATAAGGACGACCTCTCTGTCGGATATGTGGCGCATTATCACGCGCGGGAGAAGGAAGGACCGTGGGAAAGGGCGAAAGCCGTCATGCGTGCGTACCTGGCTTCCTACCATGTGGGCCAGTACCTGGCCGTTACGCGCTTCCTGAAACACCGCACCTACGCAGGCTATGACGACTACAACGATGTGGATCTCGCGCGTCTGGAAAAGGCGCTGCTCGACATCAAGAGCACCGCCGACGCGCACGGCGCCAAAATGTTTGTTTTCCTCATCCCTAGCGCCAACGACTTCCAACGGGCGCACCTGGGGAGAAACCGATTAGGGCCGGCGTTGGAAGCTTGGGGAGGCGAGTCCGGAATCCCGGTTAAGGATCTATTGCCGGAAATGGACGCACGCACCAAGGGCGACGACAGGTCGCTGTTTCTGAAGTGCGACGCCCACTGGTCGGCACGTGGCGCCATCGTCGCCGCAGATATTTTGGAACCCTGGATCTATGGCAAGTGAGACTTTTGACTAGCAGCCGTTATTTCCTTTGGGCGCCTCAAGGATGGGTGCAGTTGCATCTTCCGGCGCGGCGCGGAATCTAAGCTCAGTCCTATGGCAGACAATGTGCGTAACGTCATCATCATCGGTTCCGGGTGTTCGGGACTGACTGCAGCGCTCTATGCTGCCCGCGCTAATCTCAGCCCGCTGGTCATCGACGGACATGAGCCCGGCGGACAGCTTTCCATGACCACGATGGTGGAGAATTTTCCGGGATTTCCCGATGGCATCCAGGGGCCGGAACTCATCGAGAATATGCGCAAGCAGGCCATGCGATTTGGCGCCGGGTTTCTCGCCGGGCATGTGGCTGCGGTGGACCTCAGCCAAAAAGGCCCCGACGGGAGCAGGAAGCCGATCGAGGTGAACCTGGGCCGCGAGACGTTGTTGACCCGTACGCTCATCATTGCCAGCGGCGCTTCGGCGCGCTGGCTGGGCCTGCCCAGCGAGCAGGCGCTCATCGGCCACGGCGTTACCTCGTGCGCTACCTGCGATGGGTTTTTCTTCTCGGGCAAGGAGATCGCCGTCATCGGGGGCGGCGACTCGGCCATGGAAGAGGCCTTGTTCCTCACCCGCTTCGCGACCAAGGTCACTATTATTCATCGTCGCGGCGAGTTCCGGGCCTCTAAGATCATGCTACAGCGCGCCCGCCAGCATAAGCAGATCGAGTTCCTCACCGACACCGTTGTAGAAGACGTGTTCGACGTGAGCAAGAAAGAGGTCACCGGCCTGCGGCTGCGCAACCTGAAGACTGAAGGAACAGTGGGACCTTCCAGTTAGCGCCATGTTCCTGGGCATCGGGCATACACCCAATGCGCAATTCGTGGGTGAGCAACTCGACCGCGATGGCGACGGGTATCTCATTCCCGACGGCTACGTCTGTTCGCGAGCGCCGGGTGTCTTTATCAGCGGTGATGTGGCTGACCGCCATTATCGCCAGGCGGTCACCGCTGCCGGAACGGGGTGCATGGCCGCCCTTGAAGCCGAGAAATATCTGGAAGAGATCGGGAAGTAGGGTCAACGTGCAGCCGTTAGACCTGGATCATTCCTGAGCGAACCAACTGCTTGAGTGTCATCCTGAGCGACGAGGTCGCCGTGGCGACCGAGGAGTCGAAGGAACCCTTTGCCCGCCAGGAAATTTCAGGCTGCTTGCTGTGCCAGGCATCCAAACTTGATTTCTTGCAGCTATAGGGGTCCTTCGACTTCGCAGGAGTCCGTCATAACGGACTCCTGCTCCGCTCAGGATGACAACCCGGATCTGGCAGGATGATCGAAATTTATGGCGGTCTCCGCTACCGACGACTTCCTTCGCGCTGAACAGGCGGCGCACTTCCTTGCTGAGCGTACTAACCTGCGTCCGCGTATCGGCGTGGTGCTGGGATCGGGATTCAGCGCCGTTGCCGATAACGTAAAGGACGCGGTCTGCATTCCCTACCGGGAAATTCCACATTTTCCGCAGAGCACGGCCGAGGGCCACGCGGGCGTACTTGTCATCGGGGCCATCGACAACATTCCCCTGGCGGTGATGCAAGGCCGCGCCCATCTCTACGAAGGCTATTCAGCGAAGGAGGTCGCCTTCCCGGTGCGCGCATTAGGGCTTATGGGAGTGCGCGCTCTGGTGCTGACCAATGCCGCCGGCGGAATCAGCAGCGAATACAGCCGTGGCGCGCTTGTGGTCCTGCGCGACCACATCAATCTCCAGGGACAGAACCCCCTTATTGGCGCGAACGACGAGCGTCTTGGCTTGCGCCATCCCGACATGACCAACGCCTACAACGCGCGCTTCCGGCAGTTCGTGCGGGAGGAATCCGAGCGATTGGGCGGCGGCATCTTCGAGGGCGTGTACGCGGCGGTGTTGGGGCCTAACTTTGAGACCCCGGCGGAGATCCGCTTTCTGCGCACTATCGGAGCCGACCTGGTGGGCATGTCAACCGTGCCCGAGGTGATCGCCGCGCGGCACATGGGTATGGAAGTCCTGGCCATCTCCTGCGTGACCAATATGGCGGCCGGCATGACTGGCGAAAAGATCACGGCCGAGGAAGTGCTGGAAACAGGCGAACGCCTGGGTAGTAAGTTTCTGGCGCTATTGCGGGCCGTGTTGCCCAGGATCGAGGGCTATCTGACTAACCTTCCCAATTCCGATTAACGTTAGGAGTCCCTGCGCTACACTAATTTGCACATGCCCGCGGAAATTTATCTCATTGGCATTGCCGGTCCTTCAGGGGCGGGAAAAACCTACCTCGCGACCCATCTTGCCGCTGCGCTTCAGGCCAGCGTGCTGGCGCTTGACCGCTACTATCGGGACCTCTCGCATCTGTCTCTGGAGGAGCGAGCGCGGGTAAATTTCGACGCGCCTCAAGCGCTCGATCACGAACTCATCGTCGAGCAAGTTGCTGGGTTGCGCAACAACCAAACTGTGCATCTGCCGGTGTACGACTTCTCCACCCATACGCGGACCCCGACCACCGAGGTGTTGCCCCCCTCGGACGTCGTTATTGTCGAAGGACTGTTCACCCTGCATTGGCCGGGTCTGCGCGACTTGCTGGGCACCAAGGTTTTCGTGGACCTGAATGACGAAGTCTGCCTGACGCGGCGCCAGACGCGCGATGTGCGCGAGCGCGGCCGCACTCCCGAGTCCGTCATGCAGCAATATGCCGCGACCGTCGCTCCCATGGCGCAGCGCTATGTGCGGCCCACCATCGTACACGCCGATATCGTGGTCTCCGGAAATGGTTCCATTGCCGATGGTGTCTCCCGCGTGTTGGCGCATTGCCAGCAGCAAATTGCCAACGCCAGGGCTCACGCCCCGGCCCATCCAGCGCAGCGAAAAGCCACGCCAGCCATCACGAGGGACAAATGAAGTTCGGCACCTGCCTCGCTCTTACACTGTTGGGCCTGGGCGGCTTGTCTGCTGCCGCCCAATCATCCGCGCCGGATAAGGACATACAACTGCCTTCCAGCAAGTTGCTGCTGTTGCCGGCGCCGGGCGGACCGCAGCCCACCAATAGCTTTCCCACCGCGGTGGCGCTCAGTCCGGACGGAAAGTACCTCGCCATTTTGAATAACGGATATGGGACCGCCGAGTCCAAGTTTCAACAGTCGATCGCCTTGCTGGACTTGGCGAGCAATCGAGTGCGCGACTTTCCCGATCCGCGCCTCGCGCTTCATGCCAGGCAATCGTATTTCCTGGGTTTGGCTTGGAGCAGCGATGGCGCCAGCCTTTACGCCTCGATGGCGTCGCTGACCGACCCCGCAGGCAAGAAGACCGGCGATACAGGCAACGGCATCGCTGTGTATCGCTTGCAGAACGGCACGCTGCTGGCGGACCGTTTTGTAAAGCTGCCGATGGCGCCGCTGGGCCACGGCAAACGGTTTACTTACAATCCCAAAACGGTTGCGCCCGGCGCTGCCAATCCGTATCCCGCCGGACTGGCGGTGGTGAAGCGCGAAAGCGGCGACGCGCTGTTGATCGCGGAGAACCTGGCGGACGACGCGGTATTGCTGGATGCGCGCAGCGGCAAGCTGCTGCAGCGCTTCGATCTGGGCCGTGGCAAATATGTTCCAGCTGCGTTTCCATACGGCGTTGTGGTGAGTGCCGACTCCAGCCGGGGCTGGTGTTCGTTATGGAACGCATCGCAGGTCGCAGAGCTGGATCTGCGCTCTGGCAAAGTTGTGCGGCAGGTCGCGCTACTGCCTCCGCAGCACGATATCGATGCCTCGTCACATCCGACAGCCCTGGTGCTAAGTCAGGACCAGCGCCATCTCTACGTGACGCTGTCCAATCGCGATTCCGTGGCGGTCGTATCAACCGCAGATGGCCGTATTGAGCGATATCTCAGCACCAGCTTGCCCGGAGAGACCCATGGCGGCAGCTATCCCGACGCGCTCGCGCAGTCACCGGACGGAAGCAGGTTGTACGTCGCCAACGCATCCGCCGACGCCATCGCGGTGTTCGAAATGGGAGACCGAGCCGCCAAGCCCGGGTCGCCTGCCACTACCGGGGCCCTGAAAGGCGGCTCCACCAATGCACAGAGCGCTGAGTACTTCATTCCCACGGAGTGGTACCCGACGGCGATAGCTGTCCATGGCGGTGAGCTGCTGATTGCAAGCGGCAAGGGGCAGGGAACCGGTCCTAACGCAGGTTGGCAAGAAAATCCCGGCCATCGGGGAAAGCGCCGCCACCCCTACATCGCGACCCTGATTCGCGGCTCGATCGCCCGCGTGTCGCTGGCTGAGGCGGAAACTAAGCGCGACCAACTCACCCGGGAAGTTGTGCGCGGCAACCAGATGGAAGGCCGCACCGGCGAGATCAGCTTTCAGCACGGCGAAAATCCAATTCATCACGTCATTTACGTGATCAAGGAAAATCGCACCTACGATCAGCTCTTTGGCGACATCCGCGAGGGAAACGGCGATCCCTCGCTGGTCATGTACGGAGAGGACATCACTCCCAACCAGCACAAGCTGGCCCGGCAGTTCGGAATTCTCGACAACTTCTACGATAGCGGCGAGGTTTCCGGCGATGGGCATGTGTGGTCCACGGCGGCCATTACCAGCGACTACACGGAGAAGACCTGGGAGATTACCTATCGCAGTAACGAACGGGGTTACGACTATGAGGGGTACGTTGGCGATTCGAACCCCATGGGCATCGGTATCCCCGATGTGAACGAGCCGGCAACGGGTTACCTGTGGGGCAACCTGGCGCGCCACCACCTCAGTTATCGTCACTATGGCGAATTTGTGAACACCTGGTGGTGCGACGATGCTGCCCACAACGCCATGGCGGCGAAGGGCGCCTCCAGGCGTCTGCTCGATTGCTCTCGCAAAGCAGTTCTACCCGGCGAAGATCTGCCCGAGAAGCTGGGCGGAGGCAAGAGTCCCTATCAATACAGAATTCCGCTGATCGCCTACAACGCGGCCAACAAACCGGAGTTGCGCGGCCACTTCGATCCCAACTTTGCGGACTTCAACGTTAGTTATCCCGACCAGTTCCGCGCCGACGAATTTCTGCGCGAGTTTGGGGCTTTTGTCCGGGCTCGCGAAAGTGGCAAGGGGGAGCAGTTGCCGAACTTCGTACTGCTGCGCTTGCCTGACGATCACACCGCCGGCACCCGGGCCGGATCGCCCACCCCGAACGCTTCTGTCGCGGACAACGACCTGGCTGTGGGGCGCGTGGTGGAAGCCGTTTCCAGCAGCCCCTACTGGGCTGATACGGCGATCTTCATCCTGGAAGATGACGCGCAGGACGGCGCCGATCACGTGGATGCCCACCGCAGCATCGCGCTGGCGATCAGTAAGTATTCACCGGGTACGCCACCGCAACCTGCTGTGGACCATCACTTCTATACGACGGTCAACCTGATCCACACCATGGAGGTCCTGTTGGGACTTCCACCCATGAACAACAACGATGCCCATGCTGCGGTCATGGCGCCCTTGTTCACGGGAGCGGGCCTGCAACCGGCATTCCAGGCTGACTATCGCAATCGTGACAATGGGATGATCTATCAGGCAAATGCGGCCGATGCTCCCGGCGCCAGGCAATCAGCCAAGCTCGATTTCTCCCACGCAGATGCGGCGAACACCAGCGTGCTCAATGCCATCTTATGGAGGGCGGCCAAGGGCCGGGTCCCGATGCCCTTACCTCGCCATAACGTGTTTCCTGCGGGAACGACGACCAGCGAGATGAAGCAGTGAGAAGCAGTGAGATTGAACCACAGAGGCACCGAGACACAGAGAAAAATGTACTTTCCCGCTCATTCGCAAAAGCCGCGAATGAGTGGGGCGCCCTCAGAATGGTTGCCTGGGCGACCCGCCACCCGAAATTTGGAGGTGGTCGTCGAAAGGCCGGGCCTACCCGCCTATCCGTTTAACTAGACGCGGCGGGCGCAGAGATAAAATCCAATCCCGAAAGCCAAAGTGAGCAGCGTCACGATCAAGGGCGTGCGCAAGAGATACTCCCAGCCACCCGCAATGGCCACGGGACCTTGTCCTCCAAATGCCTTGGCAGCTGTCGCGGTGCGCACCACGAATATTACGAGGGAAACGAACCAGGCCAATAACACGGTTACAATGCCGCTGAAGAGGCATTTAGTAAAGGCCATCATGTTTCACCTCGCTCAATAAATCTCTGTGTCCTCTGTGTCTCTGTGGTGAATGGTGTTTCCATTGATCAACCGCTGACCTCTCCCGCCAGCCACGCCAGGTAATCCTCGCTGCCGCCCTGTACTGCCAGTTCGACGCATTCAGGCAACTCATAAGGGTGCAGTTCCTTGAAGGCCGACCGCAATTGCGCGGCGTGTTCCGCGGTCGTCTTGATCACCAGCAGGTACTCTGGCTCGTTGGAGATTTTTTGCTTCCATCGGTACACCGAGCGGATCGGCCCGACGATGTTGACACAGGCCGCCAATCTGCGCTCCACCAACTGCAAGGCGAGCTTTTCGGCGTCTTGCTTCTGCCCGATCGTAGTCAGCACAATGCGCGCACTCGTCATCGAGCACCCCCGCGGCGGATATTTTCGGTTCAGACTGTAGCACGGCAGGAAGCGCAAGCCCCTTCATCAGCTTCGCGGCGTCAACCATTACAGCATCGCTTTGGCAGAGTTGACTCATCCTATTCTTTCGCCAGAGTTTCGCTTGACGCGCAAGGTCATGCCGAAGTCCACTAAGAATCGGGTCGGTGTCGTCCGCAGCCTGCCAGGAGGAGACGGGCCCCTTGGAGCAGTCCCTATGGTGCTGACAATATGGTGCTGACAATTCGTATTGCCGGAGATTGGTTCTACCGCACGCGCCGCGTGCTGGCGACCTTATGCATTGCCGTGCTCGCCGTTTTCATTGCCTACAAGGTAATCTTCGGCGCCAACGGCATGAAGGTTTATCAAGGCAAGCGAGCGGAAGCTGTCCGGCTGCAACAGCAGATTGACGACGAGAAGATGAAGAACGAACAACTGCAGCACCAAGTCGAGAGCCTGCAACGGGAAGATCCCAGCGCCATCGAGAAAGAAGCGCGCGAACAACTGGGCTACGTTAGGCCGGGTGAGATCGTGCTGATCGAGCCGCAGCCCAAACCTGACCCCAAGCGCGCCCCCCGCTAGCTGAAAATATGGGGCAGGAATAGCGGTTCCCCCCACTGCGGCGTTGCCGGCCGCTGCCCAGCCCTGACCGGCGGTTCCGCTCTCGCGTTTCGCGCAGCCACAGTTTTTTTTCGCGCAAACCCCCCTTTGTGGAATAAACTTGTCGGCAGCAAATCTGTGGGGACTTCCGCCTCGTACCTTGATGGGTTGGAAATGCCGGGGAGTGCACCTAGGGTTTTGCCCTTCATGGGTGGCGACCTGGGCGATTGCCTGAAATGGATTTGCATTTCTCGGCTTTATCAACCTGATCGGCCGCCTGGCGGCAATTTCAAGAGGAGATTCTACGATGACGAAAAAAGTGTTATTGGTAATCGGGCTCTATTTGTGCAGCATGACGGTGCTGGCCGTCGCGAAGGACATGAGCTGGAGCGGCTGGATCAGCGATTCCAAGTGTGGCGCCAAAGGCGCCAATGCCGAGCACGCGGCCTGCGCCAAGAAGTGCATCGCGGCCGGCGAGAAGCCGGTATTGGTGACCGACAAGGACATGAAGGTGGTTGCCATCGACAATCCGGATGCGGTGATGGGCCACCTCGCCCATCATGTTGAAGTGATGGGTACGATGAACGCCGATGGCTCGATTCACGTCGACAAGGTGAAGATGCTGGCGCAAAAAGGCGGCAGTGGCGGCGCCATGAGCAACATGCAACACTGAGTTCTGCAAACGCCACAGCAAAGCGGCCGGCAGACGGTACCGCGTTGAAATGCTAGCGAGCCCCGCCGTTTTGGCGGGGTTCGTATTGGGGCCGCCGGTTTGGGCGCAAGCGAGCCCCAGGAATTTCCAGCAACCACAGGCCGCATTAGGGTAGACTCCAGGGACAGCTTCGACCTGAACCTATAAGAGACCGGGGAAAGAAACGCATGGAGAGACACGCGAAATGACTATGACCAACGGCTACAGCGGGCGAAATTCAACCATGCACAAGGCGGTGATTCGGTTCGCCGTCGGCGTCATGGTAGCGATCAGCGCCTCGCTTGCGGTGCCTGCGCTGGCACAAACCTCGGATGCGAATTCGCCTCCACCCTCTTCAGACACCCAGGCGCAGACATCAGCTCCGACGGCTGGGCAGAAGCAGCAGCCGGGGACCGTTAAGGTGCTCGAGAAGCCCTCCTTTCTCTTTCCTGACCTCGCCCACAACAGCCAGCCCTTGACCGCCGGCGAAAAGTTCAAACTGGCTATCGCCAACAGCGTTTCTCCCATGGCTTTTTTGGGTTCAGGTCTCGCCGCAGGCATTGGACAAGCGGCAGACAGCCCCGCCGGCTATGGTCAAGGCGCCGAAGGCTACGGCAAGCGATTTGGGGCTTCCATGGCGACCGGCGCCAGCACGAACCTCATTGGCACCTTTCTCCTGTCCTCGGTGATGCACGATGATCCGCGTTATTTCGTGATGGGAGATGGAAGCTTGGGGCAAAGCATTAAGTATGGGCTTCGCCGGGTCGTGATCGTCCGCAAAGATGACGGAGGAGAAGCGTTCAACTTCCCCGGAGTCGTGGCGCCCTTGGCGGCAGCGGGGTTGGCAAACACCTACATGCCGGACGCTCAAAGGACGGCGGGCTACACGTTTGAGCGCTATGGTTGGGCTATGGCTGCTTCCGCTGGGGTGAACATTCTGAAGGAATACTGGCCGACCATTACCCGGAAGGTCCTGGTACCGATGGGAGTGGGCCATGATCCAAACAAGCCTTGATGAGTTCGGCGTGCTGGAAGTGGGGTCTTTTTGGAACTGCATTGGGCCGTGCGACGGGTTGGCGGGCTTTTTTGTTTGCACCCCTTAAGTAAAGGTCCGCAAGGGGCGTGTGAGTTCAGCTTGCGAAGTCAGGGCAACAAAGCTATGTATTCGGTCAACGAAACCATGCCAGCCGAACTGAATGCGGGTGTATCTTCGTCGAGGGCATTGGCCCCCTCTGCTATGGAGTCGCCGAAATGGTTTGCCGTGTATACCACTCCGCGCCACGAAAAAGCGGTAGCCAGGCACTTCGAATCCCGAGTGATCGAGTCGTTTCTGCCTCTTTACAAGGAGATGCACCGCTGGAAGAACGGTTGCCGGGTCAACGTGGAGCAGCCCCTATTTCCCGGATACCTGTTCGCGCGAATCGGACGCCGCGACTCGACCCAAGTGCTCTCCGTACCCGGCGTCCTGTTGATCGTGGGTTCTGGACGCGAACCACAGGCCCTGCCGGACTTTGAGATCGAGGCGTTGCGCTCCGGCCTCCACCTCCGCAGATTTGAGCCTCACCCCTACCTGGTTGTGGGCGAGAAAGCCCGCATCAAGTCGGGGTCCCTGGCCGGCATGGTGGGTGTTTTAGCTCGCAAAAAGAACAGTTTACGAGTTGTGCTAACTCTGGAGCTGATCATGCGGAGCGTGGCCGTGGAAGTAGATGCCGACGAACTGGAGCGGGTCAGCGCCTAGGTGCCTTCCGTCGTTGCTGTTTAGTGGCCGTGGTCGGCGCAGCCCTACCTTCGCCCCGACCGATGAGATTTCCGGTTGGAAACCCCCGCTTTGGTGGTAGAATCTCGCCGCACGGATTCCTCCAGAGCAAACCAGGGTTTAGCTGATTGCGCCACCCACAGTTACGCCCGGCCCGGCTTGATAAGGGCCCATGTTTTGTGATGAGGAGGTACTTCAGTGCAGGGAGACTGGTCATGAAACGAATTTTCTTGGTGATACTGGTTGTAGCGTCATTTCTTCTAACGGGAGCCGTCGCGCAGACCGCCAATGGCTCGCAGCCGCTGCATACGCGTAAGAAGCGGATCGCTATATTCGATTTCGACTATGCGACGGTGCAGAGCTCCTCGGCCGCGGTTTTCGGCACCAATGTGGACATCGGCAGGGGTATCTCAGACTTGCTGGTAAGGAACCTGGTCAAGGACGGCACCTACTCCGTAATCGAGCGCCAGGCCATGAGCAAGATATTAGGAGAGCAGAACTTCTCCAATAGCGATCGCGCCAACGCGAACTCGGCTGCCAAAATCGGCAAGATCCTGGGCGTGGATGCCATCGTCGTCGGCAGTATTACCCAATTCGGAAACGACACTAAGGATACCAAGGTCGGTGGCGGTGGTGGCGGATGGGGCGGATATGGCATCGGCGGCTTCTCTCACAAGAAGAGCAAGGCCGTGGTCGTGGTGGACGCGCGTCTGGTGAACATCGATACTGCCGAAATCATGGGTGTGGCCACCGGTAAGGGTGAGTCCTCGCGCGAAAGCACGTCCCTGCTGGGCGGCGGCGGCAATTGGCATGGTTGGGGCGGTGGCGCCGTGGACTTCGGCAGCAGCGATTTCCAGCAGACCATTATTGGCGAGGCCGTGAACGCCGCGGTCACCCAGATGAGCGGCGAACTGGTGGCCGACAACGCTAAACTGGAGACCCGCACCATCACCGTGGAAGGCGTGGTCGCCGCTGTGGACGGAGGCCAGGTCGTGCTCAACGTCGGGTCAAAGTCAGGGTTGAAAGTTGGCGATCAGCTCACCGTACAGAGGGTGACAAAGGAGATTAAGGATCCCTCAACCGGACAGGTAATTCGACGCATGACGTCCCCCGTGGGCGTGATTCGCCTGACCGACGTGGATGAGATCTCCGCCGTGGGTACGCCAGTCTCTGGTTCCGGTTTCAAAGTGGGTGACGCAGTGAAGACGATAACCCAGTAGGAGCAGACAGAGTCGCACGGCCACCGTCGTTGACAAGAGCTAGCCGCGGAAGGGGCACGGTTGAGCACGCTGCGCGAGCCAAAATCTAGGGTGTGAGATTCATGGTGGGAGCCCCCGCATTCATGCGGGGGAAGGAGCGCTTCAGCGCTCCGGGCAAAGCTGCCACCTTGACCATGCGCTTTAGCGCTGGGCATTGAAAAAGCCGGGGCTAAAGCCCATTTCAAAATCGCCTTGTTTTCCGCTGGACTGAAGTCCAGCTCCCCCTGCTAAAGCAGGGGGCTCCCACCAAAAGCGTTCTCCCGAGTTTCTCCGCCGCCTGTGAAAGATGACACGATGGGCTCGGCCTCCGGATGGGTTCAAATCATCTCCGCAAAGATGACAGGGTGCCCACCCTCTTCACGGCAGAGGGTGGGTTGCGGAATAAAGGCACTACTGTTTCATCGCCACGAATTCGGCTTTGGTTCCGTGTAGTTTGTCGTCCACCATTATCTTCAACGTCTTGCCATCGGAAGAAACTGTCGATTTTGCGACGCTGATGGCTTTCCCCTCGCGATAGTCGGTCTCCTCCAGCGTGTCCTTGCCCATCATCTTCACCGACACGCTGGTCGTGCCCGGATCGCCTTTGACGGGCGCCTGCGCGCCATTTAGTTTCGCGGTGTAGGACTGACCCGTCTTCGATGTCATGGTCAACTCGTCGCCGCTGACTTTGTAGGTCCACATCAGCCCGTTGTCGGAGACGGTATCCATCTTCGACATTCGCCAGGAGCCGGATATGGCATGAGCTCCAGCCGGGCCCTTGGCGACCCGCGTTTCTTCACCATTGCCGGTGACTGGCTCAGCGTTGGTGTTACTGCTGTCGCTGAAGGTGAACATCAGGGTGTTACCGTCGGACGAAACCTTCGTGGTTGAAGTGGCGACGGTTTTCCCATTCTTCTTGTCGGTTTCTTCGATCTCGTGGTCGTTTACCACCTTGATCGCCATACTGTCGTAATACGGATGTCCGGTAATTTTCTGGTCCTGGCCATCGGCTTTGACGTCGATTGCCGGGACGCAGGTTTTGCATTGGTACATGCCGTGCTCCAGCAGGTAAACGTCAGGCTTCTTGGGAAATTCGGCTTTCTTCAGATCGATCTTCCATGTTCCATCGAAGGCGCTCTGCGCCGAAGCCACTATCGGCATCAGCAACAGCATCGCCAGTCCCACGAAAAACAGTTTCTTCATCGCTTGTCCTCCGTTAGCTTCAACTGCGGTCTGCGATTATAGCGGAGTGCGACACGACCGGATAAAGTTTTTGGGGCAGTCGCCCAAACCCGCGCCACATCCCTACCAGCTATGTCGAGAGGCGGAATCTCTTGATTCGCATGGCAATTCGGCGTTTTACCCGCTTGACCAATGCCTTCTCAAAGAAGCTGGACAATCACAAAGCCGCTTGCGCTCTGCACTTCGCGTATTACAATTTCTGCCGTATACACAAAAGCCTTCGGGTGACGCCAGTGATGGAAGCTGGTCTCACCGATCACATATGGACTCTGGCGGAACTTTTCCAATAGGATTACTGCAAAATGTGGACGCACACCCAAACGCTTGAGTTCGGCGCTTTTTTCTTATTCGCGTCATTGCTTTGCTTCATCGGTTCGGCCAATCGCAAATTGCCTTGGCATACGCGCTATGTTGCGTTCGCTATCGGCGCAACGTCTTTGGTTCTCGGCATCCTTATACCGATACGTCTTTGGAACATGTAGGGCAGCAACGCACTGTTAGGACACTACCGGGCAGTGCACATTTGCCGAGGAACCTCCCCGCTTCTGTATAATCCTTCCTCTCATGCGCAACTTCTTCGCGCGGCGCACCTCTTGGAACTTGACCACCAACCGCTACACCGAGGCGCTGGCGGCGCATCGGCGGGCGGGCCGGGAAGTGCTTGACTTGACGGCTTCCAACCCCACCACCATTGGCCTGCGTTATCGCGAGGAAGAACTGCTGAAGGCGTTGGCGCATGACGAAGCGCTGACCTACAAACCCGAACCGAAGGGGCTGCTGGCTGCGCGTGAGGCGGTGTCAATCTACTACGCAGCGCGGGGAAGTCAGGTCTCGCCCGACAATCTCATCCTGACCACCAGCACCAGCGAGGCGTATTCGTTCCTTTTCCGCCTGCTGTGCGATCCGGGAGACACGGTGCTGGTCCCGACCCCGAGCTACCCGCTTTTCGATTTCCTCGCCGATCTCCAGGACGTGAAGCTCTCGCCTTATGAGCTGGTGTATGACCACGGTTGGCAGATCGATTTTCACTCGGCGCAGAACGCCATCGAACGCGCGAGCAGCGCCGGCTCGCGTTGCCGGGCCGTGCTAGCCGTGCATCCCAATAACCCGACCGGCTCGTTTGTAAAGCCGCCAGAGGTTGAGGAATTAAACCGCATATGTGCCGCCAACGATATGGCAATCGTCGCCGATGAAGTTTTCCTCGATTACTCTCTGGCGAAAGATCCGCCGCTGACGTTTTTGTCGAACAGCACGGTTCTCACTTTCACGCTCAGTGGGCTGTCGAAAATTTCCGGCCTGCCGCAGATGAAAATTGCCTGGATTGCGGCGAACGGCCCGCAGCCGTTGCTGTCGGATGCGACGGACCGGCTTGAAGTTATCGCCGACACCTACCTATCGATGAACGCGCCACTTCAGTGGGCGGTTCCGGTCATGCTGGAGGAGCGGCACAGGGTACAGCGCCAACTGCGGCAACGCATACTTGCGAATCTCGCGCTGCTTGATTTCCAACTGGCCGCGCAACCGCTTTGTCGCCGGCTGGAGGTCGAGGGCGGATGGTATGCCGTATTGCGGGTCCCGGTAACGGCTTCCGACGAGGAACTTGCCATCGCCTTGCTGCGCGAGACCGGGGTGCTGGTGCAGCCGGGCCATTTTTATGACTTCCCATCGGATGGATATCTGGTGCTTAGCCTCATTACTGCCGCCGATGAGTTCGCTGAAGGAATCCGGCGTTTGCTGGCATTTACCGCTGGCCGTCATTCGCCGAACTAAGGATACGAATTTGCGACGTTATCTTAGTGGTGTCAGCGAATGAACAATTCGATCAAAACAGCCGCCCACTTTGCGACGGCGTGACGTTATAATTACAGAACTGTGCTCAAGTACTCGATCGTCGTCCCATTTCATAATGAAGAAGAAAACGTAACCGAGCTCTACGATCGGCTGAAGGTGGTGATGGAAGCCACCGCCGAACTGTTCGAGCTGGTGTTTGTGGACGACGGCAGTCGCGATCATACCTTCTGGATGTTGCAGCAAATCGCAGCGGTGGACCGGCGCGTGGTGGTGGTGAAACTGCGCCGCAACTTCGGGCAGACCTCGGCCCTGGCCGCCGGCTTCGACCATGCCGAAGGCGAGTACGTGATTGCCATGGACGGCGATCTACAGCACGATCCCCACGATATTCCACTGTTTCTGCAAAAGCTGCGCGAGGGATACGACATCGTCAGTGGATGGCGCAAGCAGCGCATTGACAGCTTCGTGATGCGGCGCATTCCCTCCAAGATCGCCAACTGGCTGATGGCCAGGTTGAGCGGGGTTGACTTGCACGATTTCGGCACCACCTTCAAGGCTTATCGCCGGGCAGTGGTGCAGGAGATTCCGCTCTACGGGGAATTGCATCGCTTCATTCCGGCGCTGGCCTCGGCTTATGGCGCCACCATCTGCGAGATCCCCATCCGCAATGTCAACCGCGAACGCGGCGAATCGCACTACGGCATTTCGCGCACCTTCCGCGTGTTCTTCGATCTCATCACCATCCGTTTCCTGCTGAAATACATGGCCCGGCCGCTGCATTTTTTCGGCACCGTCGGGGCGCTGGGCTCGCTGGCTGGTTTCCTGATCGCAATATGGATGTTGGTCGAGAAGTTCATTCGTGGAATCAACGTAATGGATGAGCACGGGCCGCTGCTGGTGTTTGCGGCCGTGCTGATCGTGGCGGGTGTGCAACTGGTCGCGGTGGGGCTGCTGGGCGAGTTGCAGGTACGGCACTTCCACGAACCGACCAAGCGTGCCCCTTACACCGTGGACCGCGTATTGCGCTCATCGCACAGCCAATCCGCGCTGGCCGACTAGTCCACTATCCACTCGCTTGACTGACACGCCCCACCCCGCCCGCGGCTATCTCTTCATCGCCGCGGCCACGTTCTTCTGGGGATTTTCGGCGACTCTGGGCCGCGCAGTCTTCACCGGCAGACTTTTCACCGGGGGGCAAGCCCTGCGCCCGATCGAGCCTCTCATCCTGGCCCAGAGCCGGACCACCATTGCCTTGCTGATACTCCTGCCGATTTTGCTGCTGAAGGCAAGGTCGTCGCTACGCCTGCGCCGTCGCCATCTGGTCCAGTTCTTTCTGCTGGGGATCTTCGGGCTTGCGGCTTCCAACTACTTCTACTATTTCGCCATCCAGAAAACCAGCGTCGCCACGGCGATCGTCCTGCAATATGTGGCGCCGGTGTGGGTGCTGCTGTATATGTTCGCGCGCCGCCTCCAGCGCCCAACGCTGCGGCGGGTAAGCGGTGTGGTCCTGGCGGTGCTGGGCTGCGGGCTGGCGGTGGGAGAACTGGCGGCGCAGCGCGGATTGCCCTGGCTCATGATTTCCGGGATTCGCTTCAATACGTTGGGCGTAGTGGCCGCCGAGCTGGCGGCAATTTCGTTCGCCTTCTACAACATTTTCGGCCAACACTTGCTACAGATTTATCAGCGCTGGACGGTGCTGGTGTATTCCCTGCTGGGCGCCGCTGTTTTCTGGCAACTGGTAAATCCGCCCTGGAAAATCATCGCTCAGCATTACAGCGCAGGACAGTGGCTGTTCATGGCCGTCTTCTCCGTCACCTCCATGCTGGTTCCGTTCGCGCTCTACTTCACCGGATTGCAGTATCTCGACGCCACGCGCGCGATCGTGACCGCCTGCCTCGAACCGGTGTGGGCAATTCTGCTGACCGCGCTCATCCTCGGCGAATTGGTGTCAGCGATGCAGGTGGTCGGAATCGTTGTGGTGTTGTCAGCCACCATCCTGGTGCAGAGGCCGGAGCGCGAGGACCGCCGGGAGCCCGTGATCGCGGTTGAGCCGATCGAGTGAGGTCGCAGATTTAACCAAGGGCAAGCCATTCGCGGACGGTTGCACGACAAACTCCTGCGAATGGTTCGATGCGCAGAGCACTGCTTATTTCCTGCTGAGCGACGGCGCAACGAACACGGTCTTGTGCGGAAGCTTGGCGGCGACCTCGGGACTAAGCCCAAACGTTGTTGCCAGCACGTCAGCCGGATTGCCGGCGAGCCACTCGCTGAGATCCATCGCCTGATAGTGGGGGCTGTTAAAGCCGACTAGGATGCGGCAGACCTCGTTGCCGGTGTTCTTGATATAGTGACCCGCCCCCATGGGGGCATAGCCAACGTCGCCGGCTTCGAACTGCTCGATGACAGCATTCCCCTGGGCAAGGAACACGCCCATTTCTGCCGTGCCGTCGATGTAGTATTGCCACTCGTCCGCGTTTGGGTGCCAGTGCAGCTCGCGCAGAGCTCCGGGCTGCAGCTCAATCACCGACCCTGCCATCGTCGTCGAGATAGGAAATTCATCCACCGTTACGGTGCGCTGCCTACCACCTCCCGGGACACGCCGGGGCTGTTGGGCGTCGAGCGGGTAGCGATGCATCGTCGCCAGTTCCGGAACTCTACGCGGTGTCGCCGAGAGCGAGCTGTCGTCAGGCACAGGACCGCGGACGAAGTAGGCTTCGTGGTCGGGCAGCGGCGCCAGTTCTTCCACGGACAGACCCAGGTTTTGCGCCACAACTTCACGCGGCATCTGCGCCAGGAAGTCCGTGATACTGAAGGTGTGATCTTCGGAGAAGTCGCCGTTATCAAAGATCAGGATAAAGTGGCACTCACCGGGGCCGAGTCCCTGGATCGAATGGCCATACCCTCGCGGAAAGTACCAGACATCGCCGGCGTTGAAGGTGTCGATATACGCTGATCCGTCGGGATGGAGGATTGTGGTGCGGCAGGAACCGCTGACGACGTAGGCCCACTCGGCGGCGTTGGCATGCCAGTGCAGCTCGCGCATCGTGCCTGGCGCCAGCCGCATGGAGACACCGGCAATGCCAGTCGAAACAGGGAACTCACGGACGGATGCGCCGCGCGTGACGCCCCCGTTTCCTACCTTTGGATCCTGCTGCTCAAGACGGTAGCGGAACACTGGTAATGCCATGGATCGAACCTCCGATTGTGAGTTGCACTGGCAGCGTGGCGGCCAGCGGCTTCCGACTGCTTCCTCGGGAACGGGAAGATGGCGTGCGCTAGGGAGACGGCTTTTCCGGCACAGTCGCCGCACAATAGCACGATTCATAGCTCTGCTGGCTGAGTCCGCCAATCGCACAATACAGGCCCCTGACATCCTTAGCCGGAATGGGTGCGGCAGAACTCGATACCATGTAGAGCTGCAACCACACGTCCCGCGCGGTGTTGCGGCTGGCGATCTCCTCATAAATCCTGGCCAGACTGGCGCCGTCCAGTTGCCGCACTTTCCATCGCCGCGAAAACGTATACTCCCGCCTCCAACGTCCGCGAGTCTTACCGCCTGCCTGCTTGAGATTCGTCAGAAAGTAGGTGGTCTGATCAGCCAGCGTTCCGTCGCTCCTGAAATCTACGATTCGAAACCCGGGATTCTGGTCATAGATCGGAGAAATCGCAGGCTCGATCAGCACGAACTCCTGGTTGGCGCCCTTCGTTCCGATCACCCTGAAGTCATCCACGTGGGTGTGACCGGCGAAGCTGGCCAAGACCGTGCTCCGATATCGCTCAAGCAAACTGTCGAACCGCGCGGTCCACTCCGGGACCCACATGGGCGCCACCGAACTTGCGCACGACGTGGCCGAGCCTCTGGTCCCCGCCGAGGTTCCATCATAGGGATGGGTTGTCGCCCAGCCGTCGATGCCAGGGGGAATGTGAAACATGAGCCAGACTTTTTCGTGTGACTGTTGCGCATCGGCCAGTTGCGATTCCAGCCAGGTGAGCAGATCGCTCGCTGCCGTAGAGTTGACCGTCGCACAGCCATGGCTAAAGCTGGCGGCCCGATACTTCTCGGACCAGAAGACGGTGTTGAGCGACAGGATGCGCACCCCGTGCAGCGTGGGATGCTCCAAGCTGTAGCTTCCCAGCGATTTCCAGGTGGCGCTGAATGGCTCGCCTTCCATCGCAAGATCGCGGGCCCTTTCCGCGGTGTCGTGCAGGAATGCTCCATTGGGCTCAATGTTGTAATCGCCGCAGTCGTCGTCGTTGTTGCCGGGCGTCAGCAGGATCTTCGCTGCCACAAAACGCTTGCGCAATTCCAGCGCTACGAAGTCAACCGTCTTGAGCACGAAAGCGCGATAGTGCTCGGGCTCGCTGTCATGGGTAATGCTCTGGTAAGTCTTAGGGAAGTCGTGCGCCAGCAGATCGCCAGTGAACATCACCAGCGCCGGATGGGGCTCAGCCCGGACCATCGCGTCCAATGCAGACCGCAGTAGCCACCAGTTCGTGTCTTGTCCGTAGCTACTGAACGCCGTCAGCTTCGACCGCTGCAAGATGGCTTCCCATTGCGAGAGGTCGGCCGCTGCGAGATCGGTAACCAGCGCAGGATCGGCCATCGGATCGAAGTGAATGTCCGATGCTATGAGTAGCCTGCCGGGAGCGTTTTTCCGTGCCAGTTGACCGGCTGCGCCGGAGATGAGCAACAGGGGCAATAACACCAGGATGCAAGCACGCAGGCGCGAGCTGGAGTAACAGGCTGGTGCCCTTCGCCGAATCTGTGCCGCGCATGACATGAGTCGTATCTCTAAAACTTGAACAGCGTCATCAGGTCGCCGATGGCGGGGCTGTTGGTCGGGAAATAGGGGGCACCGGGCGCGCTTTCGGGATTGGGAAGATTATCGCGGCTGCGCGACGACAACGGCTTCAGTCCCCAGTTTTTCTCAATGAATTTCAGCAGCGAGGCGTGGTCGCCATAGCTGTGGTCCACGTACCCGGGCTTGGCGAACGGCGAAACCACAATCAGCGGAATGCGCGGACCATCGCCGAAGAAGTCAATGGGCTGAATGTAGCCGGAGTCGTAATTGCCGCCCGACTCGTCGAGGGTAATGAAGATGGCAGTTGTTTGCCACAAGCTGTTTTGCGCCTTGACGGTATCCACCAGATTGCGGACGAAGGCTTCATACAGCTCCGGCAGCGATGTGCCCGGGTGGCTGTCCACGATGTCGTCCGGCTTCACAAAAGAGACTGCCGGCAAGGTGCCGTTCTGCACGTCCTGATAGAACTGGGTGATGTCCTGAATATTGTTCTTGAGATCGGTGGTCATGATGGACGTCGCGTACTGGAAGGGATTACAGATGTTGCAGTAGTGCGAGTAAACTCCGCCTAAGCCGGTGGAGCTGAATCCTTCGCCATAATACTTCCACGTAATGCCAGCGGCAGAGAGCGCGTCGCCGATGGTGGGGACCGAAGACGGTCCTACGCTATGGCCCTGGTCGGCGCGCAGGGTGCCGTCACGGTTGTAGGCGGGGTCCTGATTGTTCACCAGGTAATACGCCCCTGTCGCACAGTTGCCTGAGTTGAATGGTTTGTAGGGCAGCGCGGCAAGATAGTTCAGGATGGCCGACACCCCCGGCTGGGTGGAATCGGAGCAGTTGGTGTAGGAAGCATTGCTCTCGTTGCCGGAATCCGGAAGGTAGAAGCCGTCTTGCTTATACCAATTGTTGCTCCCCGGATAAGGATCGGGATTTTGGATCTGCAGCGCCGGCGGAGTGGCGGGGTTGCCGTTAGCATCGCTATAGATCAGCGGCGCGCCCGTACCGATGGAAATAGAGTTTGGTCCAGTCCCGCCCAATAGGAACTGATGATAGTTGTCGCTGATGGCGTAGGTGTTGGCCAGTGACGCGAAGTAGGGCACATCTCCGGCCGCCATGTTGTAGAAGCCCATCGAGACCGCACCTTGATAGGTGGACTGGTCGGTGAACAGCGGAGGAGGAGGCGAATTCTCTGCGCCAAAGTCCCAGCCAACCGTGATGGCCACCCAGGGAAACAGGTCCGTGGCGCAGCCGCTCGGGTTGGAACTGCTCATGCTGGCTGCGCTGCAGTCGATCTGCTGCCACATCTGGTAGAAGCGATGGACCGGATCGCCCAGCGTATCCGAGGACTTCGCATACTGCGTGATCGGAAACGGGCCGTTGGGCAAATTGGCGGGAAAGCGCGCGTCCGGGAGTAATGGCAATTGATGGGGCGGCTGATAGAGAATCCCGCCGTCGTTCAGCAGGCCCTGGTCACCAGCGGCGAGGCCTGGATCGGACACGATGCCGAAATCAATCGCTGGCGGAAAAAGAATAGGACTCAACGTTGTGTTGGGCTGCGGCAGGGTCGCAAAGCTGCCCGTCTGCGGCGGACTCAAGCGATAGACGTCGGTGTCGGAGGCTTGATGCTGCGCCGCCGCGGCGAAGTTCGGACCTGGAGCTCCGCTCGCGGTCACAACTTGCTGCGACAATAGGTTCCAAACCTGCTGCGAGGGATCGGGCGGCTGATAGGTCGCGAAAAGGTTGTCGAAGCTGCGGTTTTCCCCGATGACGATGATGACGTGCTTGATGGGAGTCGTGGTGCCTCCGCCGCTGCCGGGTGGAGGTGGAGGCGCCGGGGGAGTGGAAGTCCCGCCGCATCCAACCAGTTGAAGAGCCAGCGCCAGTGCGAGCGCGCGTCTTAGAGAGAGGGAACCGAGGGCCGGCAAGGTCATAAGTTGTGTCACCTGGTGTGACGGGAGCAGCGATGCCGGTCTGCGATCGGCAATTTCGTTTTCTGCATTCGCCCCACTTCTTGGTGAGTGATTTTACCCTGAGTCCCCGGCGGGATAACACAGAATTCTGTCTCGGCGTTGGTGCAGAGGCCGGAGCGCCAGGACCGCCGAATGAGGTTTGCGGATTTGTCAACGCAGGCCAAGCAGAACAGCGACGTATTGACGTACTTTGGCGACCAGCCCAGGCGGAGCTTTGGAGTGGAATTCCGCAGATCGCAGAGCTGGGATTTTGCAACGTAAAGATTGGGCCAGTGTAATCAACTTGAACGAAGCCGCTTTGCGGCGGACGCATTCGCGTGTTGTTTAGCCGGCAGTCTCGCGGTGATGTGAGCTAGTTTGTGTCGCAGAGGAGGAACTCTCTGTGACCCAACTACGTCAGCTCATGCTTGAGGAGTTGCGGCGCCGTAACTTCGCCGAGACAACGATTCGCTCATACCTTCATGGGGTTGAGCACTTCAGCCGGTACTTCCGTCGCCGGCCCGATCAGCTTGGCCCTGAGGACATTCGCAAGTATCAGGCGATGCTCTTCACCCAGTTGAAGTTCAGTCCCAACACTGTGATCCTGCGGTTGGCTTCGTTGCGCTTCTTCTATATTCACGTGTTGAAGCGCGGCTGGAGCATCGCCGAGACGCCATATCCGAAGAAGGTTCGTCACCTTCCGCAGGTGCTCAGCCAGGAGGAGGTTGCGCGTCTGATTGACGCCGCAGAAAGTCCCTTCCACCGCATCCTGCTAATGACGCTGTATGCCACCGGGGCACGTCGCGCAGAAGCAGCGCATCTGAAGATCGGCGATATTGACAGTCAGCGCATGGTTGTCCATATCCGGGGAGGCAAGGGAGGCTTGGACCGAGACGTCATGCTGAGCCCGAAGCTTCTCGAAGCGCTGCGCACTTACTGGCGCGGGCTCAGACGCAAGCCGACAGAGTGGCTGTTTCCCGGCAACCGGTGGCATACCGCAAGTTATCCCGTCACCACCAAGGTCCTCTGGACTGCCTGTCAGAACGCCGCTGAGCGCGCCGGCTTGGCGCACAAGCACATCCATCCGCACACGCTACGCCACTGCTTCGCCACCCACCTGCTGGAAGCCGGAGCCGACCTGCGCACCATCCAGATACTGCTCGGTCATCGCGACCTCGAAGTAACTACCGTCTATCTGCATCTCTCCCAACGGCATCTCAGCGCAACCGCCAGCCCGCTCGATGCCCTCACCTTCTCGGCACCAGGAGGACACAAGCACCGTTCATGAGCCGGCCGCCGCTGGAGGTGGCCGACATCGTTCGCTGTGCTGGACAAGCATTTCTTGAACACAGTCGCAAGTGGATCAACTGGCAACACCAAAAAGTGTTGCTGGCCATCACGCGCTGCCGTACTGCCGCGCTGGGCGGACATCGCGATCAGTGCTCGGACTGCGGACATACTGCCATCTCGTACAACTCGTGCAGAAACCGCCATTGCCCGCGCTGCCAGGGCAACGCGCGCCGGCGCTGGCTCAAGGCGCGGGAACAGGAACTACTGCCCACTCGCTATGTACACGCCGTCTTCACCTTGCCGCGGGAACTAGCCCCGCTCGCATTGCAGAACAAGCGGCTGATTTACAACCTGCTCTTTCATGCCAGCGCCGAGACCTTGCTGGAGATCGCTCGCGATCCCCGGCATCTTGGGGCCGAGATCGGCTTCTTCAGCGTGCTCCACAGCTGGAACCAGCGCTTGCAGTTTCATCCCCATGTCCACTGCGTACTGGCCGCCGGTGGTCTGGCTCCGGATCACTCCCGCTGGATCTCCGCCCGGCGCTCCTTCTTCCTGCCCATCGGCGTGCTCAGCCGTGTCTTCCGCGGCAAGTTCGTCGCCGGACTTCGCAGCGCCTTCCATCGAGGCATGATCCAGTTCCACGGCAACCTCCTGCCCATGGCCGAGCCACGTGCCTTCGCAGCATGGCTGCGGGTACTGTTCCGCCATGACTGGGTCGTCTACTCCAAGCGGCCCTTCGGAGGGCCGGAACATGTGCTGCGCTATCTGGGCGCCTACACCCATCGCGTCGCCATCTCCAACCGCAGGCTAGTCGCTCTCTCCGAGGGCAACGTCACCTTCCAATGGCGAGACTCCGCCCATGGCAACAAGAAGAGGCTCATGACTCTGGATGTCGAGGAGTTCCTGCGCCGATTCCTGCTCCATCTGCTGCCACGCGGCTTCGTGCGCATCCGCAACTTCGGATTTCTCGCCAACCGGCAACGCGCCATCCTCCTGCCGCTCTGCTTCCAACTGCTCCACGCCTCAGAGAACATAACTGCTTCACCGGCATCGCCGCCCGCCGACCAGCCTCAGTCGCTATGGAACTGTCCCGTCTGCGGTGGAACCATGCACGTCGTTGAACGGCTCACCGCGGCTCAACTCCTGCTTCGCTCTCCACCTCAACCCGACCAGTGCGCAGCATGAATCTCTATCCACATCGTCGGCCTCTGCTCGTGCTCCGGCACGCACGGAGATCCGTTGTCTCGTCGAGCCCGGAGTGCTCTATTACTTATTTTTTCAGCCTATGCGGAACGCCTCTGTGCAACGCTTCGCCGCTTCAACAGGACCTCAATGCGGCAGATCATACCTATCACAGCGGCCTGCTTGAACCTCTGCACCCGCTCAGCCCCATTCAAAGTACATAGCCTTCCCCCGGGGCGGCTTCCTTCAAGTCGCTGTATCCGAAGCGCCCGGCCAAGGATCATGCGATCGCCGACTGTTCCGCCGGTGGGCGCTTCAGATACAGCACTAAGACTTCCGGGTAGCTGACTCGCCGGCAACCGACTAGTTCCGGGGATTGCGAGTGTAGTGTAATGGGGATAGTACGCCCGGTTTGCTGTTCGCTGTTCGCTTTCGCTCTTCGCCGTTCGCAAGTACCCCCCTCCCCCACCTTTCGCGCAAAATCTTGAAAACAAAGGGCCGCATCAAAAAATTCCCGGTAAAATATTGCATTCAGGGTGTTTAGAGGCAAAATATTGGGCAGCAAAGACTTACGGGCTGCTGAGGGAGGGTGGGAGAGCCCTGGGAAAACGCGGTTTGGCAGTTTGAGGGTCGTCAAGTGACGTTACCAAACCCACAGCCGGGGTCCCTAACGAGCGCCGATTTTGCGCTTGTTGGGGTGGAAGTAAAGACACGAAAGGGTAGGAGCGCCGGGCGCGGCGGATCCTGCCCTACAAGCAGAGTATGGGACGGGTCGGCAATGCGGTCAAGTTACGAAAGTAGCAATTGGCGCTCCTATTTTGCTTCTGCTTCCGGAATGGGAAATGTCGAAGCCGTCAGCTCTCAGCTGTCAGCCTTCAGCTCTTGGTAACCTGTGCCGCCCCTGAAGGGGCTCGGGTGTATTTACACACAGCTGCCGCTGTGGGCTAATCAGTTTCGCCCTTCGGGCTATCATTCGGGTACTTTGGAGTTACAACCTTCTGCCCCCGCTCAAAATGTGGCGGTCCGCCGAGGGTTTGTCTGGACCATCTCAACGAAACCTGGCATCCTGGCTGCGATGCCTGCCTATTATCGCGCTCCACTTCATCGGTTTGTCCAGGAGTCGCCTTCGAGCATCCTCGGTGAACTAGCGGTCGCGAACGGTGAGGCAAGATTTCCACTCGTCCCAGAGGCGATAGAAGCGTGGAGACTGCAATTACCGACCCTGATGAACGGGTGCGCCGAATTGATAGCAGCGGTTCCGGCGGCGGCAGATTACGAACTCCTGCTCGAATATCCAATACCGCGGGTTGGCAAGCGCATCGATGCCGTCCTGTTAATGGACGACGTGGTTGTCGCGATCGAAACTAAAACAGGGCACGCGCCCACTTCTGCGGAGCGCCAAGTGGACGATTATGCGATTTACTTGGCTTGCTTTCATGAGCCGAGCGCTGGGCGAACCATTGTTCCTTTGGTTATTTCCGATGGACGTATCGCCAGTGGTGGCGTTCGTCCGTTCGCTGATGAGGTAATTCGTCCCTGTCGTATCGCGTCCAGCAAGGGTGTTGGACAAGCGCTCGTTTCTATTGAACGTGAGAATTGCAGATCTGACGTGGAGCCCATCAATGGGGAAGCGTGGGACAAAGGACGTTTTCGGCCGATTCCGCCGATCATCGAAGCGGCTGTCAAGCTGTATTCCGAAATGGAAGTGTTCGAAATTGGTCACGCGTGTGCGGCGCAGGAAGATCTCGAGCGAGCGACCAACGCTCTCGTTGAGGCCGTAACAGAGGCGCGCACAAGCGGCAAGAAGCTAATCTGCTTCGTCACAGGAGTACCCGGCGCAGGCAAAACCCTGGTCGGGCTCAACGCAGTCCACCGCAAAGAGCTCCGAGACGGTAGCGCGTTCTTGTCGGGGAACGGACCCCTCATAAAAATCATTCGAGAAGCGCTCATTCGCGATGTAACCCAACGGTCACGAGATACAGGGAAGCCGATCACGCGTCGCGCAGCGGGGATATCTGTACAAGCCTTTATCCAAAGCGTACATCGATTTGCTGATGAGCATTACCACGAAGGCGATCCCATCCCAGCCCAGCGAGTCATCTTATTCGATGAGGCCCAACGGGCTTGGGACGCTGAGCAGAACAAACGAGCCAAGCGACCGGAGGTCTCCGAGGCACACATGATGCTTGACGTGATGAGTCGTCACGAGGGTTGGGCTGTGCTGGTCTGCTTGATAGGTGGTGGGCAGGAGATAAACCGCGGCGAGGCGGGTTTGGCGGAGTGGGGAACCGCTCTCCGCAAGTTCAAAGAATGGGAAGTGCATGCATCTCCTCAGGTTCTCGCTAAGAAATTGGAAGGCCCATTCTTGCTGTTCCGAGAAGAAGACCCTTACCCCGACAGGGTCAAAGCTGTTTCGCAATTTCATCTTGAGGTCAGCAACAGGTCCATTCGGGCAGAACACATGTCGGATTGGGTCGATGCCGTGCTTAGAGGGGATCCTAACACCGCAAGACAGATCGCTCGCGGCATGCAGTATCCTCCCGTTCTTACCAGAAGCCTTCCAACGGTTCGAGCATGGTTGCAAGGGAAGCGAAGAGGTTTTACTCGCTCGGGTCTTGTTGCTAGCGCCAGTGCCTCGCGGTTGAGGGAAGACGGCATCGAAACTGCCTTCGGGTTCCACCGGGATTTTGAATGGGAACGCTGGTTTCTAGATCGCGATACATGCGACGAGGTCGGATGTGATCATAAGTATTGCCACGATGTGCGCGCGTCCTCAAGGTTGGAGGTGGCTGCGACACAATTCGAGGTGCAAGGCCTGGAATTGGACTGGATTGGCTTGTGCTGGGGAGAGGATCTTGTTTGGACAGAGAACCGATGGGCAAGCTTCAACTTTGGCGGGAAGATTTGGAAACCAAACAAGAACGAACGCAAACATCAGTTTCGCATAAATGGATATAGAGTCCTGCTAACCCGGGCTCGGCAAGGAATGATCCTCTACGTTCCTCAGCCAAGCGCCGAAGAGTCGTCGCGGTTGCGCAAAGAACTTGACTCGACGGCGGAGTTTCTTGTTGGTTGCGGCCTACAAGAAACGCGCCCCTCGGCACTAGGCTAATCAGTTTCGCTTTCCGGTTGGCTGGAAGTAGGCACCAATGTATTGGCCATATCCTTCGGCTTCATCGGACATCTTGAACAACCGAATACTAATTGATTTGGTTGCAGGGTTACGTTCTGCGGCAAGTGCAGCAGATTTCAAAACCTCGGCAGCTTCGTTCAATCTCCGCATGACTTCTGTCAGATTCTCAGGTGTCATTTGTCCTCGCTTGATGTTCACAAACCACGGAAATTAGGCCGAAAACCTGAAATACTTCCTGGCCGACAAAGGTCTGTTGGGATCAAATCCTAGCCATCCTCCCCGTGAGGCCCTTTCGATCTCATCTAAGAACAGAGTGAATCTTCGGTGCAATTGGTCATCCGGTTGATCGGTCGTTGCTTCAAGCCCAAAAAATTCGTGGAGGCAATGGTCGTCGTTAGATGTTGCTCCTGCGACATACGAGAATAATTCCGGAAGACGTATCTGATGTGCGGAGAAGGTGCCGTCTACCATCAATACTTGTCGAAGGCGATTTTCCAGTTCTGGAAGATGCCAGCTGAGTTGATCAGGATCGGCAAAAACCACCGAACCTCTTCGCAAAGCGTGGCGGCCTGGTTCGCCTTCTACAACGTTTACGTTCGACACTTACTACAGATTTACCAGCCCTGACCCAAGGTTTATCACGTTGACCCGTGATAGGGCTCACCAACCGGAGAGGGGTGGACATGAGAGTCTATAATGTTTTTGGTGCCCGTCCTGGCCGGATTCGAAAGAAACGGCCGCAAGAAGACTCTTTACCTCGGCCTTCGATCTTCTGGTCTTCAGGCTCTCTCGCCGAAGGAGGCTGGATATGAAATACCGGGCCACGATCCTGGTTCTGATTCTCCTCCCCATCCTGGTAGGTGGCGGTTTTGCCCTCGCCAAGCGGCCCATGAACGCTCCCGTGATTGCCATCCTGGGGGCGGTCATGATCTGGCTAGGCTACACAGGGTATGCCCGCCGAATCGACCAAACCGTCATTCAACCTGATGCCAAGAAAGCGACTCCCGCGCGCATGTACATGGACGGGGTGGACTTCATGCCGACGAGCCGCAATGTGCTCTACGGCTACCACTTCAAATCGATTGCTGCCGCCGGTCCCATCGTGGGTCCGATTGCCGCGGTCGCGCTCTGGGGATGGCTGCCCTCGCTGCTGTGGCTGACGCTGGGCGTTACCTTCCTGGGCTGGGCGAGCGACTACTCGGCCATCATGGTGGCCGTGCGCAACGACGGCAACTCGCTGTCGGCCATTGCCCACCGGCTGATTGCGCCGCGCGCGCGCGTCATCCTGTTTGTGTTCATCTTCTTTTATCTGCTGCTGCTGGCTGGGGCGTTCGTGGGAATCATGGCCGGCATCTTCGATCCGCGGGCCGATGTCCCGTTCGGCATCTTCATTCTGGCCATCATGGGCCTGGTGATGGGGCAGATGCTCTATCGCTGGAAGATGGACCTGATCGTCGTCACCGTGCTCGCGGTGGGCTTGACCATGGGCGCAATGGCGTGGGGTGCAAAGGGCATGTCCGTGGTGAAGGGAACCACCCCCGCTGGCAAGCCTGGCGCAGCCGTCGTATTCGGTGGTCCGATCAATTCTGCGGTGGAGAAGCTGAATGGGGCCATTAACCAGCTCAGCGGCGGGAAGGCTTTGTACACCGTCGTCGATCCGACCCAGATCGGATCCGCGCCTGGCGGCGATGACCGTCAATGCACAAGGCCAGATTGTGCCGCGGTACATGGCTGGCGGCGGCGCCATCAAGATGCTGCCCTCGTTCATCTTCTGGTGCCTGTTCATCTTCGCCTTCTCATATCTGGGGACCGTCTTGCCGATCTGGCGATTCGCCCAGCCCACCAACTATATCGGCTTCTGGATCACCTTCCTCACCATCGGCTTCTCCGCCTTGGGTGCAGTCGTCGCGGGACTCCGCGGACTGTTCGGCAATGCGGTAATGACGCAGGCCGTGACCTTCCAGACGAAGGTGTTTGGGACCTGGGTCCCCATGACGCAAGCCAAGGATGCCGCCGGCCACATCATTCAGAACCTGCCGGCCATCCAGCCGATCTGGCCGATGCTGTTCGTGACCATCGCGTGCGGCGCCATCTCCGGCTGGCACTCGCTGGTCGGCTCCATCGGCACCGCGCGGCAACTGGAATATGAGACCGACGCATTGCCGGTGGGCGGCGGCGGCATGTTCACGGAAAATGCGCTCGCCTTGCTCGCGCTGGTGGCGGTTTCCATCGCTGGCGGAGCCGGCGCAGGCGCGTTCGCCGGCGGCGTGGGCAAGCTGCTGGGACTGGTCACGTTCGGCGGGATCGAGCAGGCCTACGGAACCGCGCTGGGCTTCGGCGTGTTCGTGGTGATCGTGCTGACCATGGTGCAACTGGTCTTCCGCGTCATGCGCGTCACCTTGGGCGAGTGGCTGGGCGATGTGTGGCTGGGCTTCAAGAACCCGCACATTTCGGCCATCATTTCCATGGGCTTGACGCATGCTCCTGGTGCTCAGTGGGACCTGGATCTACCTGTGGCAACTGTTTGGGGCTTCCAACCAGTTGATGGCGGCGCTGAGCCTGCTGATCGTCAGCCTCTGGCTGAAGTCGATGGGACGCAGTCCGCGCTATCGCCTTCTGGCCCATGCTGTTCATGTACATCACGACCATGGCGGCCATCATCGTGACCGCCTACAACCTGTACGCCAGCATATTGTCGAACTCGGCAGATCGCCTCGCAGACCATCAACATGCTCGGCGCAGTGGCGATGATCGTGGTTGCGGTCTTGCTGTTCGTGGCGGCGGTGATCATCGCCTACGACGCCTGGCATGCCTGGGGCCGCTTAAAAGGGCCGGCGCAGGTGCAGCCGATGGCGGCGGACTGAGCAGCGGCAGATCGAGTGGTAGGGCTTGGATAGAGCGGGCCTGAGGGCCCGCTCTACCGCTGGACTTGTTCGGCGAGGCGCTGGACGGTTTCGAAAACGGCGCGTGCTCCGACTGCCGGCCGCGCAGGGAGCCGCCACTGCACCTCGAAGCTGTTTTTGGCTCGGCGCACTCCGACGCGAACCAGCGAGAGACCTGGGCGTCCGGCTTCGGCCACCAGCTCGGCGATGTTTGCAACCGGAGGGAGAGCGTAAACCTGGAACCCCGGGTTTTCGAAGGGAACGAGTTGCCACTGCTGCTGTCGAACTTCTTGATCGACAGCCCGGGTGGACCAGGCTTGCCGGTCGAGGATTTCGACCTGCAGCTTGGGGACAGAACGCAACTCGGTGCGAACGATCAGCAGGTCGCGTCTGCCGCGGAGGCGCGAGAGCAGCCACAACGGCGGAACGTCCCGGGGTTCCAAAACGACCAGGACTTCGACCCGGCGGAAAGGCTCGCGAGCGTTTTCGATCTGGAGGTGGACGACGGAAGAGCCAAGCCAGCGCAGGGTGGTTTTTTCTCCGACCAGCGGCAAGCCGTCCTGTAGCCATTCCAGGAAGCGGTGGCCCTTGCGGACATTCAGGTGCGTACCGAGCGCGAACCACCCGACGATGGCGATGACAACCACCACGAAGATGGCGAGCTGGGGTGACATTGGTTTGACGGCTGAGTCCAAGAAGTCGAGGACCATTATGGCATACGCCCTCATCGCGGAATGGCGCTGGCATGCGCGTAATCACAATGCCGACAAGCGCGCAGTTGGCTGGACAAGGTCCGCGAGTTTTTCTACGGGATGATCGGGTTCGAGTTCGAGCAGCAGGCCAGGGAACAGCGCGGAGAACTGGAGTCCGCGTTCATGCTCCTGACTCTGGGTGACATGCTGGGCGTCCCGGTGATGCCCCCGCTGTACGCGCTTCGCATCTTGCCCTATGCGGTACCGATGATTAGTACCTGGAAACGGAGGGTCGTGCGCGAGCGTGATCTTTCCGACAGGGAAGAGTTTCATTTGCACGGGGTGTGATACCCCGAGCCAACAACAGGCACGGAATGGAGTTGTGAATATGCCAGACGATCCAAAGAAGAAGAACGGAAGAAACCGAAGAGAAACAGGGACTGTTCAGCAAGCTGAAGGAAATTGCCTACGGCATGAGCGCGCATGACATGTCGCGCTATGCCTTGCGCACCCGCGCCAGCATGGAACACCTGTTCATCCTGATCACCATGGGCGACCTCATCGGCGTTCCCATTCTTCCGCCCTACTACTCGCTGCGGCTTTTGCCCTACGTCGTGCCCAATATCTCGACCTGGAAGCGCCGCATGTTGCGGGAAAAGGACGTATCGGACGCGATGTTCTGAGCCGGCAGCAGCGTTCTCCAATACCGGCAATTCATACGAGGACTTTTCATGTCATTGCGAGAAACATTCGAAAACAACAAGGACCGCCGCTACATCATGTTCGGCGGCAAGGGCGGCCTCGGCAAGACCACCTTCTCCGCCGCCACGGCGTACTGGCTGGCGAAGCACGGCCACAAGGTGCTGGTCTTCTCGGTCGATCCCCAGGCGTCGCTCAGCGACATCTTTCAGCGCGACATTTTTGGCAAGGGTGCGGTCGAGATCATGCCCAACCTCTACGCCCAGGAGGTCGATGCCGACCGTCACATCCACGATTACCAGGAGCAGATCCGCAAAAAGATCCGCGACATGTACGGCCTCGATGCCGTGCCGGAGGAAATCGAGCAGTACATTCAGGCGGCATCGGCCGAACCTGCGATGGAAGAGTCCGCCATCTTCGACGCGGTGGTCGATATCGTGGTCGGAGGCGAGTACGACTATTACATCTACGATCTGGTTCCCCTGGGACACGCGCTCTACTACCTTTCCATGGCGAAGGTGTACGACGAGTGGATCAATCGCATCACCAAGCTCCGCCAGGAGATGCGCGAGCAGGAAGAGATGGTGGCGCGAATCAAACGGCAGAAGACCACCGAAGAAGACCATATCCTGACCGAACTGCAATACATCAAGGACCGCATCAACCAGTCCTCGCGCATTTTGACGGACAAGCAGAAGACGGCGTTCTTCTTCGTGATCGTGCCGGAAGAGATGATCATCCTCGACACCGAAAAGGCGGCCGGACTGTTCGCCAAATTCGATGTTCCCATTGTCGGGTATGTGGTGAACCGCGTGCTTCCGGCGGACCTGGCCGGGCAGGTCATGCCGCCCTACCTCCAGAAGCGTCTCAGCCATGCAGGGAGACTACTTGCAAAAGATTGACAAGATTTTTGGCAAGCAAGTCGTTGGGCGCGTTCCCGAACTCGAGCGTGACATTACCGGGCTGGCGATGATCGAGAAACTGGCCGACATCATGTATGGCAACGGAAAAAGGTGAGCGGAATATGTCTGAGATAAAAGAGAGCTTTACCGAATTTGTGGCGGCGCATCCCAAAATGAAGTTCATGTTCTTTGGCGGCAAGGGCGGCGTCGGCAAGACCACCATGGCGGGCGTCACCGCCCTTCACCTGGCGCGCGAAGGCAAGCGCACCATGCTGGCCTCCACCAACCCGGTGCACAGCCTGAGCGGGTTGCTGGACCAGAACGTCTACGGAGCGCCCACCCAGGTCACCGGCGTCCCCAACCTGTGGGCGTACGAGATCGACACCAAGGAGACCATCGAACGCTCCAAGCAGGACATCAAGACCAAGATCCGCTGGTTTCTCAAGTTCGCCGAAATTTCCACCCAGGCCGACGCCTTTGTCGAGAGCGCCACCATGAATCCGGCGTTCGAAGAATCGGCGATGTTCGAGAACATGGTTGACCTGATGCTCAAGAACGAATATGACGCCTACGTCTTCGACACCGCGCCCACGGCCAATGCCCGCCGTCTGCTGGGCATGAGCAAGGTGTATTCGCTCTGGGTCAACAAGATGGTGAAATCGCGCGCCGAGGCGCAGTCCCTGCGCGAACTGCTGTCCTTCACCAAGAAGAAGCAAACCGACCCGCTGATGGAGTACCTGGTCAGTTTTCGCGAACGGATCTTGAAGGCGCGCGAACTTGCTCACCGACGCCGAGCAAACCGCGTTCTTCTTCGTCACCCTGCCGGAGGCGTTGCCCATCGCCGTGATCAAGCGCTTCATCAACTGGTTCCACGATTTCGGTATCCCGGTCGGCGGGGTCATCGTGAACATGGTGATTCAGAAAGACCAGGTCAAGCCCGACTCGCCCGAGTTCGTCCGCAACCGGGTCGCCATGCAGGATGGTTACATGGAGGAAATCTGGCGCGACTTCGACAATGTGCGCGCGGTGGTGCCTCTGCTGGACAACGAAGTGCGCGGGACGGAATCGCTGCAGGGAGTTGCGCGATACGTGTTTCCTGCCAAACAGGAGATTAGTTCTCCCATGGACGCGGTGCGTTAACTGTCTGGGTTCACGGCCGCAGTGAAGCAGTTGGGCCATAACTGCCCCGCCCTAGCCAAAAGCGAGCTAGAACGGGGCACCCGTATTATTGGGAGGCGCTAGGGCGGGCCACCCGCCCGAGAAGACGGCAGAGTCTCCGCATTGACCATTTCACCTCTGTCATCCCGAGCGACGAGCGCCGCGAGAAGTCGAGAGAATCTATGGCTGGCAGCTCGGTGCCCCAGGCCACACCTTTGTACCCCAGGTTGTTGACTTCGGTGGACCTAAGACCTACACTCCGCCAGTACGAATCATGGTGCTTGAATCAGCAAAAGTTCGATACTTAATAGCTGCCATTGTCCTGTCCATTCTAGGTTTTGCGGCACTGAGGATATATGGGCTTTTTGCTACAGCGTGTTTCATAAATAGGTTCGGCCTCACATCAGGTACTTATGCGTGAGGCAGGTGAACTGGTGAGCTTCTGTCATGAAGAAACGGCAGAAGCTGTTGACGGACGAGCAGTGGGAGCTGATTGGGCCATTACTTCCCGAACCAAAGCGTCGGCGGGACAACCGGGGCCGACCGTGGGCGTTGAACCGGGCCTGTTTGGAAGGCATTCTGTGGATTCTGCAAACCGGTGCCGCTTGGCGGTTCCTGCCCGAGGAGTTTCCTTCGCCCTCGACCTGCTGGCGGCGGCTGAAGCAATGGGAAGAGGAAGGCGTCTGGCTGGAGGCATGGCGTGCCCTGCTGGGGGCTCTGGATGAAGAGGGCCTGCTGAAATGGGACGAGACCTTCCTGGACGGCAGCTTCGCCCCGGCCAAAAAGGGGGCCTCGCGGTGGGTAAAACCAAGCGGGGCAAGGGCACGAAGTGGATGGTACTGGTCGACGGTCAAGGTCTTCCGCTGGGAGTTCGGCTGGAAAGTGCCTCTCCGGCAGAAGTTACGCTTGCGGAAGCCACGCTCGCCGCAGTCCGCGTGCCTCGTCCCAAGGGCCGGCCGCGGCAAAAGCCCGAGCGCGTAATCGCCGACCGTGGCTACGACTCTGACCCGCTGCGCCAGCGACTGAAGAAGCGAGGCATCGAACTGATTGCGCCCTATCGCAAGAACAACAAGCAACGGCGCTTCGAAGATGGACGTAAACTGCGGCGTTATGTTCGCCGCTGGATTGTGGAGCGAACCAACGCTTGGCTTGGTCAATTCCGCCGGTTGCTGGTTCGTCATGAGCATCTACTCTCCACCTACCGCGCCTTCTTCTATCTCGCGTGCTTCTGGATTACGCTGAGGCACTGTTTATGAAACACGCTCTAATGAACAAAAACAGGCATTGATCCGAGCGGAACATGCAAGCCAAAGGCAGGAGTTGTTGCAAGCTGAAGCTAAGGAGTTGGGAGAAAAGATAACATCTGATCTTCACGCTGCAACGGCCGAGATGCAGGCTGCTGGCTCTTCCAAAGAAAGGGCGCAAATCTTTGCTGATGGCAAGGCATCGGCCGAAGTTACTTACAGTCAGGAAGCAAAAGATTTGGAACAGGCCATTAGCCTACAGGCATATGCCTCGGCCGAACAAGAGTATGCCGCTAGTCATCGTTTGATCGCTAAACATCTATTGCACAGAATCTGGAACGCGAGCACGGGGATAACCGAAACCGACGATGATTGGGTGAGATTTCTTACGGCGAATACCAACGCATATCGCGATACACAGAAATCAAAATAAGGCGGCTTTGAACTGTCGCTGGATTCACGTTTCACGAGTCGTAGGTTGGGGGTGCCAGCCTGTGAAATACCGGCATTCATGACCGACATCTTCATCAGCCATATCCACGAGGATGCTATCGTCGCGAACGCAGTCAGGCGTTTTTTGCGACGGAAGCTGCTCCGTTCGAAGCCCAAAATTTTCGTCTCCAGCTCGAGGTTGAAACTTGGGGATGAGTGGCTTAAGGAGGTGCGACGCGCTCTGAAAGCTGCAAGAGTAGTAATCGCTATCTTTAGTCCGGAATCTGTCAAGCGCCCATGGGTGAACTTTGAATCGGGTGGCGCTTGGTTCAGTGACGGCAAGGTCCTCATACCTCTGTGTATCGGGGGTCTGAATCCGGCTAAGCTTCCAAAGCCCTACTCCAATATACAAGGTGCGAGCCTTGAGGATGAAGACACTCCGATTTCCTTGTACGAAGCGGTCGTCGGGATCATCGAGCCGGGTCTGCTTCGTTTGAAATTCACAAATTCAGATGAGGAGGTGCAACGGCTTGTAAGCGCACCGGCTCGCTGGCGGGTGGCCAGGAGGGCAGCAAAGACATTGAGGCGATGGGAAAGGAAGTACAAAAGGCAATAGGTCAACCGTAATACCTTCCAACGGAGCACCAAAACTGGTGAACGCTGCATAGACTGCCTTGGGCGGGTGGCCCAGCCAACGAAATGGCGATGCCCATTGAATCACTTATACTCTCGAGGGTGCCCCGTCCAAGCCGATTTTGCTTGGGCAGGGATTTTATTTTGGTTGGAGAGAGACTTGGAATTTTGTATCACGCCGTGTGTTCGCGTGCCGATACGGCGGCTGGATTATTCATGAAAGCAAGGTGTCATCCTGAGCGTAGCGCCCGCTTGACCCGCTTCTCGTCGGGTGATTGTGCTGGTCAGGCGGGCGCGGAGTCGAAGGACCCCTATGCCTGCAAGAAATCACAGTGTGGCCGCTCGTCACAGCAACAAGTCTGCGATCGCTGGCGACCATAGGGTTCCTTCGACTCCTCGCTCCAACACCCCAGCAAGCACAAACCCGGTGCTTGCTGGGGACCCCGTTTACGCTCGTCGCTCAGGATGACACTCCAAGAAATTACGCGCGCTGATGAATAGTCCAGCTAAAACCTCAGCTACCGGGTACCCCACCATTGTCCGCCGACGTTGCGGACAGGGTGGGAATTGGGAATCTTCAACTGCTCTTGCCGCCACGCGGAGCGGGCGCCCCGCGCAGCAGGCCTTCGGTGCTGATGTCTTCGTCAATTTCTGGCCAGTGGATACCGTATCCGCCTCCGGCAATCTTCCAATTGCGGCGCTGCTCGGCGGTGGCGTGGAATAGCCTTGGGTACCACGCGAGCGGAACGGAGATGGTGCGGCCATCCTTCAGGCGCACACTCAGCGCGTCTTGATCAAACGATACGTCCGCCACTCTCTCATCTGCCGCTACTGCCAAAATACCCATTCCAAGCCTCCAATAGCTCTTCTTGGTTGGTCTCCACGAGTGATTGCATCGTTTCACCTCATTGGCGCTGAAGCCAAGGTTCCGGGCCAGGCCGACCTCCGTCGTGGCCCTGGCGGAGACCAAGGTGCGAGAGATATCGGATTTGCTGGCATCGGTGTATCAGCCGCTCGGAATCAACTACACGGTGAGGGCCCTGAAGCTGCATCAGGACAGTCGCGGGCCCGTTTGCTCCTAGGGTCGAGTCCGCGAACCAAGGTGGAACACCTGGTGCGTACTTAGGAACAGATAATTGTGTTCACATTTACTGCAACTCGTTGCAGTCGCAAGGAATCAATCGCTTTTGTTTCAAGCAATTAGCGCGGCCCCAGAATTGCAATAGCCCTTGTGGCTGTTTCTCAGGTTTGCAGGGTCATTCTTGCAACTCGAACGCCGCTCTTAGGAGGAACAGGACCAGGCAAACGGGCTGACCGTTGGCCTTGAAGCCCTCTTCCGCGAGTGGCTCTAACAGCGAATCGTACGTTTAAGCGTGTCTTCCGGAGGTAGTATGAAGAAGGTTCTTGTAGGACTTACTCTATGCCTCGCCATCATGGTAGCCTTACCAGCGCTGGCCGGCGAAGTCATCGTCGGAAATCCACCGGATCCGGGATCCGGCAATAGCTTCCCCTGGGGCAGTGCCTACAATGCTGAATATCAGCAGGTTTACACGAGTTCGTTATTCAGCGGTCCTGTCACGATTACCGATCTGGAGTTCTTCAACACCCAGTTCAACAACTTCGCCAGCCAGTTGCCAACCGGCAATTGGACCATTACCCTAGCCCAGTCGACGGCGGACTGGAACAGTATTTCGGGCAACTTTGCCACCAACTTGGCCGGCAGCACGAACGTGGTCACCGTGTTTTCGGGGAACATCAACCAGCCGTGGACCTTCGGAGACACTTTACACATCGACCTGACCACGGCTTACAACTACGACCCCGCCGCGGGCAACCTCCTGATGGATATAGTTGGGACCGGGATAACTGTGCCCGACAATAGCACCTTCTTCGACGTGCATAGCGGGAGCGACTACTTCACCCGCGTCTATTGCCCCAGCGGTATCTCCTGTAGCGATGGTACGGTAGACACCGGATACGGACTGGTGACCGGCTTCAGCTTTGGCACGGTCGGCACCACACCGGAACCTTCCAGCCTGCTCCTTTTGGGGACCGGATTGGTGGGAGTAGCTGCTTTTGTGCGGCGCCGCATCCGCTTCTGAAAATTCCGCCTGGTTCCCCAGGTTCGCCCCTCGGTCGGGGCTGACCTGGGGTCACTGCTCGCTCGGCAACCGCAAGAATGTGGATTCCGTTATGTCATGTGGTCTGCTGAGAACTACCCAACCGACAGCCACACTTGTACTGCTCTAATCGGATGTTTAGGTCTTACCGCCTGGCCGGAGCCGAGGTGCGCGAATGCGGCTGCGCATCGGCGTAAAGCGCGTCAATCTCTTTCTTGTAGAGCTGCTCCAGATGGCGGCGACGGAGCTTCATGCTCGGGGTGAGCGTGCCGTCTTCAATGCTGAGCTCGGCGTGAATCACCAGCACCCGCTTTAGTTTTTCGTACTGGGCAAGGTTCTGATTTAATCTTCGACGATCTCTTCGTAGAGCGATTGCACCTGCGGCGATTTCACCAGTTCCGGTGGGTGGTGAACTTCACTCCATGGCTGTTCGCCCACTCTTCCAGGATCGGGGAAGTTGGGAACGATCAGCACGGCAGGGAAGCGCCGCTTGTCGCCGAGCACCGCCGCCTCGCCCACGAACAGGTTCGCCTTGAGCGAATTCTCGATCGGCTGAGGAGCGATGAATTTTCCGCCCGAGGTCTTGATCAGGTCTTTCTTGCGGTCGGTGATGGAGAGGTATCCGTCCTCATCGAGGACCGCCACATCGCCAGTCTTGAACCATCCATCTTCAAATGCTGCAGCAGTTTCCTCCGGCATGTTCCAGTAACCCTTGAACACCGAAGGGCCTCGCACCAGGAGTTCGCCATCGGCTGCGACTTTGACTTCCACGTTAGGCAGGATTTTGCCCACCGTGCCGATGCGGTGGTTGATGGGGTTGTTCACCGCAATGACCGGGGAGGTTTCGGTCAGCCCGTAGCCTTCATGGATACGAATTCCGATGTTAGCGAACCAGGTGGCGATCTCGCGGCCGAGCGGCGCGCCTCCGGACACAAAGATGCGCGGGCGACCGCCCATGGCATGGCGTACCTTGGAAAATACCAGTTTGTTGGCCAGCTTCCACGACAAGACAGTGGGAGTTTCGCCGCGAAGGACCGCCTCGCGGTTGGCGCCTCCCACCGACATGGCCCAGTTGAAGAGCTTACGTTTTATGCCTTGCGTCTTGTGCTCAACCCCGTTGTAGATCTTCTCGTACAGCCGGGGCACGGCCACGAATATGGTGGGATGCACCTCGCGCGAGTGTGCGCAGGAGATCGTCAATATTGGGACAGTAAGCGAGGGGGACGCCCCAGTTCATCATGGCGTAATCCAGATGCCGCGCCGTGACGTGGGACAACGGCAGAAACGAAACGCAGAGGTCGTCTTTGCCGACGTCAAACATGTCGAGCGAGACGCTTATGTTCGCTGCCAAATTGCCATGCGTCAGCATCACCCCCTTGGGCGTGCCCGTGGTCCCCGACGTATAAATGAGCGTCGCCAGGTCGTCGGGCTCGGCCGCTCGTCCCAAGGCTTCGAGTTCCGGGTCCGCTCCGGGTGTGGCGTTCCGCAGAAAGCTTTGCATGGGAATGGCTTCGGTGAGCTCGGGAGCGTCATCCATGATGACGATGCGTTCCACCTTGGTCTGGTGCTGGATGGAAGCGATCTTCTCGTACTGCTTGGGAGTGGAGACGAAGACGATGCTGGCCTCCGAATGTTGCAGCAGGTAGGCGCACTGTTCGGCGATCTGGGTCGCGTAAATCGGGACGTCCACTGCGCCCAGCAGCAAAGTGGCGAAGTCGGCGATCGCCCACTCCGGACGGTTCTCGCTCAAGATGGCGACGCGGTCGCCCTTGCCAATCCCCCAAGCCCGCAATTGACGGGCGGTGGCGTAGACCTGGGCTTGCAACTGGGCGGAGGAAATCGGCGTCCAGGCGCCCGACGCGCGGGTCAGCATCACGCGGTCGGTGTTGCGCTCGACAACCGCGAAGAAGACTTCGTTGAGGGTCCGAATATGCATGGCGTTCGAGCCTGGGCAGCGACCGGGTTGGAGACGCAAGCGTCCCCGGACCAAAATGTTAGCTTTTCCGCGGCCCCCGAGGCTGTGATCTGTGACATGTATGACTGTGCTTACCGCAAGGGCAGCCGGCGCGATTTTCCGGGGCCTACGGGGGCCCTTTTTGAGCCACTCCCGGATGTCCGCCGCTTTGCATCCCGTTGAGGAAAATATCGACCACGGACTCCGCCATGTTCGACAGCCGATACTCGTGTCCACTCAGCACCCAGGAGGTCACCATCTCGTCGAGCGCCCCAAAGAAACAGTTGGCCGCGATCTTGTCCGACAGGTCGCGGCGGAAAACGCTGCTCGCCTGCCCATCCCTGATGGCCGAGCGCACCAAGCTGAGGTATTCGACCATGTGGTGGTGCGAGAACTCGGACAGGAAGCGCGTGCTCTGCCGCAGTTCCATCTGAAATACCACCGCCAGATTGCGATTTGACCCCAGCGCATCGAGATGAAGAAAAGCCAGCCGCCGCAAGCGCTCGGCGGGGCTGGGGAGCTTCTCCACTTCCGTACGGGCGTGCCGCATGAAGGCATCGAAGGCGGTGTTGATGGCCATCATCAGAATCTCTTCCTTGTTCTTGAAGTAGAGATAGACGGTGCCATCAGCGACGCCGGCGCGATCGGCGATGTCGGAGATTCGCGAGTTAAAAAAACCCTTGTCGGCGAATACCGCAACCGCAGCATCGAGAATGCGCTGGTATTTCTCAGGCATTGCGGTTTGTGCCGCTGCTGGTAGAGTTCCCTATAGGAGGCACAATCGGTTGAGATTCCTGCTTCATCCAAGGCCCGTAAATCGAAGCGGATACACCTGACCGACGACCCTCGTGCTCATGCAATCGTTGCGCGAGGCGCCAGGCTGTAATCTCGCCGAATGAATGTTCATTCAGTTCTAAATTTATAGCCGCGGCGGGATTTACGCAATTGAGAGGGTGCTCCCTAAAATGGCGCCGGGCTTGTGTGGCGAATCAACGGCCTTTAATGGCACAATGCTTGGACTGCCAATTCCTGATGGGTTGGGGTCGCATCGAGAGGAGAGTTTTCATGAAGAAAATGCTACTGGCGCTGTTGCTCGTCGCGTCATTTCTGCCCGCCAGCCAAGCCGCCGACAAGCCGAGCGAGACGCCGCCGCCCAAGATCAAGGTGGGCGACATGGCGCCGGATTTCACCCTGCAAGACCAGAACGGAAACAAAGTTTCGCTGCACGATTTCAAGGGCAAGAAGAACGTCGCCCTGGCGTTTTACATCTTCGCCTTCACCGGTGGTTGAACCAAGCAGATGCAGGCTTTCCAGCAGAACTTGTCCAAGCTGGAAGCTGCCGATACCCAGGTTCTGGGTGTAAGCATGGATTCTCCCTTCTCCAACAAGGCATGGGCGGAAAAGATCGGCGTCACCTTCCCGTTGCTCAGCGACTGGGGCGGCGACGTGACCAAGGAATACGGGCTCTACAACCCGAAGTACAAGGCCGCGCGGCGGGTCAACTACCTGATCGACAAAGGCGGCAAGGTGATCGAGATGCAGTTGGACTCGGAGGCCATCGACCCGACGAAGGTCGTGGTGGCCTGCCAGGCAAGGAAGCTGGGACGATAGGAGTGGCACGTTGGCCTTGACAGATGTAAATACATTACGTAAATATTGAGATGCGATTTACTTGGAGGTCCGAGAAGAACCGCATTAACGTCCGGCGTCATGGGATAGCTTTCCAGGACGCGGCCCAGATTTTCGGTGGCCCCACGGTGGAGAGAGTCGATGACCGTTTCGATTACGCAGAGACGCGCATTTACGCCATCGGCCTGGTGAACAGCCTTGAGATCACGGTCATCTACACGGACCGTGAAAACGGGGAACGGCACCTAATATCGGCATGGAGATCGGAGCCGCATGAGCGTCGGTACTACTGGCAAAACCTCGAAGAGAAAAGTGGCTAAACCGCAAACCAATTGGCACCGGCTGCGCTCCTTGACGGACAAACAAATCCGCGCGGGCCTTCACAGAGATCCGGACGTGAACCCGACGGACGAGAAGTTCTGGGCCAAAGCCAAGGTGGTCATGCCCCGCTCCAAGAAAACAGTCACCATGCGGCTCGACGCGGACCTGCTGGACTGGTTCCGTGGCAACCCCGGTTACCAAACGCGAATTAATGCGATTCTCCGCGCCTACATGGATGCCAAATCCACCAGCGGTAAATGATTAACAACGACGCACAACAGTTTGCTGATGACGCGCCGGGCGAGGCGCCGGTTCGCGGATTTGTTCACCGGGCGGGAAGGTCAAGCTTCGGCTTCCTGGTCCTCACCCACGGAGCCGGCGGCAATTGCAATGCGCCGCTGCTAGTTGCGTTGGCAGACAAGTTTGCTGCGGCCGGGTTGACCACGCTGCGTTGCGACCTGCCGTTTCGCCAGCGGCGGCCCAAGGGACCGCCTTCTCCCTCCGACGCCAAGCATGATCAGGATGGACTGCGGCGAGCTGTTGAGCTCATGAAAAAGCAGTTTGCGGGACGGGCTTTTCTGGGCGGAGTCTCTTACGGTGGCCGCCAGGCGAGCATGTTGGTTGCAGCCGAGCCGACATTAGTTGATGGGCTGCTCCTGCTCTCGTACCCGCTACACCCTCCGGGACGACCGGCGCAGTTGCGGACCGCGCATTTCCCCAGCCTGCGGACCCCGGTTCTCTTCATCAGCGGTACGCACGACGCGTTTGGTTCGACCGACGAACTGAAGAGCGCGATCAAGCTGATTCCGGCGGCCACGAAGCTGCTTCCGATCGAGGGCGCCGGACACGGTCTGCTGCAGAAATCGAATCGCGAGGAGCTGCCGGAGCAGGTGGCGCAGGAATTCCTCTCGTTCTTTTCTACGAGTAATTAGCGATCATCCATGAACCGGGTCTTCCGCGTTTGGCTTCTAGTTCCGGCTCGCGTACGATGGATGTTTACCCTAGCTGCGTAGCCATGAAACCAGTTTTATCGGGACTTCTTTTCCTTTTCTCACTCACGACAGTCTTCGCGGCGGCGCAGCAGGCGCCGGCGGGTACTCCGACGCAAGTCGTTCCCTTGCCCCAGACGCCTGTCATTCCGATGCCCGTAACTCCTGGGCAAGGGAAGCCGCAGCAGCCCACCGTGGTGACTCCGGCGCAAACCGGCTCAGTGCAGTCGCCCACGCCGCCCGATTATTCGCAGGAAGCCTACGTCCTCGAGCATTATCACCAGACCATGCGTTTCGAGAATGACGGGACCGGGCGCGACCAACTCGATGCGCAAGTCAGAGTGGTCAGCGAGAGCGGCGTGCAAGAGCTGGGCCAGCTCAAGGTGGGCTATAGTGCGCTCAGCGACAAGCTGGAAATCGTCTATGTGCGGGTGCGCAAGCCCGACGGGACCGTTATTACCGCGCAGGAATCCGCCATCCAGGACCTCACCCTGCCCGACGCCCCGGTGTACACCGACTATCACGAGAAGCACATCAGCGTCCCGTCGTTGCGTCCCGGAGACGTGCTGGAGTACGAGTTCGTCCGCACCATCACGAACCCGCTGACCCCCGGGCAGTTCTGGACCAGCGTCAACTTTTCCGACAAGGGCATCATCCTCGATCAGCAATTGGAGATCAACGTTCCCCAGGGGCGGCAGATCAAGCTGAAGAGCAAGCCCGGTTATGAGCCCAAGATCACGGAGGAGGGCGACCGGCGCATTTACCGCTGGACCTACACGCACCTGAAAGATGAGGAGAAAGGCCCGTCTGGCAAGAAGAAGAAACCGCACCGACGGGAAGACGAAATCCCCACGGTCCAGTTGACCACCTTCCAAAGCTGGGAAGAGCTGGGAGCGTGGTACGCCTCGCTGGAGCGCGAGCGGCGCCAGCCGAACGATGCCGTCAAGGCGAAGGCCAAAGAGTTGGTGCAGGGCGCCACAGACGACATGGCGAAAGTGAAAGCGCTGTACGAATATGTTTCGCGCAACATTCGCTATGTCAGCTTGTCATTCGGGCTGGGGCGCTATCAGCCCCATGCCTCCAGCGAGGTGCTAAGCAACGGCTACGGCGATTGCAAGGACAAAAATACGCTGCTGGCGGCATTGCTCGCGGCTGAGGGATTTCAGGCGACCTCAGTGCTGATCGGGTCGCAACATGAACTCGACCCCGAGATTCCTTCTCCGTCGCAGTTCGACCACGTGATCACGCGCGTTCCCGTCAACGGAAAAGAGATCTGGCTCGACAGCACCAATGGCGTCGCTCCCTTCCGTATGCTGTCTGCGAGTTTGCGCGATAAGCAAGCCCTGGCGATTCCTCCTGACGGCAAAGCCAGCCTGGTGCGCACTCCTGCCGATCTGCCCTTTGCCGCTTTCGATCGCACCCAGGTCAATGGCTCGATCAACGAAACGGGGACGCTCAAGGCACATGTCTCCATGCGCGTGCGCGGCGACCAGGAGTTGTTCTTCCGTTTTGTCCTGCGGCAGATGCCGGGAAATCGCTGGAAGGACTTTTTCACCTCGGCCCTACAGTCCATGGTCATGAAGGGGACCGAGGTCGACAACCTGAAAGTCAGCGATCCCAGCAACCCGGACAATCCGCTGCAGATCGATCTGGATGTCACCGCGAACAATTACTTCGACTGGTCGGCGCCGGAGTCGGAAATGAGATTGCCGTTCCTGGGGGTTTCTCTTCCCGCCGAGGGTGACGCCGAGGATGACGACCAGACCCATCCTAAACCCATCAAGCTGGGCGCCCCCGGGGAGGCAAGCATCGAGGTGCGGCTCACCATCCCGCCGAAGTACACCGTACACCTGCCCATCGGCGTCGAAGTCAAGCGTGACTACGCTGAGTATGCTTCCAGTTATAAGTTTGAAGCCGGACAACTGACCGCCATGCGCACGGTGAAGCTGCTCAACAGGGAACTACCGGTGGCGCGACGTGAAGATTATGCCGCCTTCCGGCGGGCCATGGCTGCCGATGTGGCGCAAGAGATATCTTTGGACAACAAGTCCCCGGGGACGGCTGGAGTGGGCGCCAATGAATCGGCTGAGGACTTGAATGCGTCTGCAATTCAGGCCCTGAAGAACAACAGCTACCAGCTGGCGGTAAGTCTTTTCCAGCGGGTGGTGAAGTTGGAACCCAAGCATAAGACGGCGTGGGACAATCTTGGGCGCGCGTATTTGGCGCTCAACCAGAACGATCAGGCCATCGATGCGTTCAAGAAGCAGATCGAAATCGATGCCTACCACCAGTACGCCTACAACGATTTGGGAGCGGCCTACCAGCGGCAATTGAAATACGACGAAGCCATTCAGCAGTTCCAGAAGCAAATCGAAATCAATCCACTCGACCCGTCGGCCCACGCCAGCCTGGGGCAGGTTTACGTTACCCAGAAGAAATTCGCGGAGGCCGTTCCCGAGCTGGAGAAAGCGGTCACCCTCCGGCCCAACAATACGGTGCTGCTGATCTTGCTGGGGCAGTCTTACATCGCGACCAACCAGACCGACAAGGGCATGGCGCAATTTGAGAAGGCCATCAGCGTGTCGCCCAGCCCGCTGACCTGGAACAACATCGCGTATTCGCTGGCGGAGCAAAACGTGCAACTGGATCGCGCCGACAAGTACGCCGACGCGGCGATCAATGCGATGCAGACGCAACTGCGCGACGTCAAGCTGGACAACCTTCGCTTTCAGGACCTGGCGGCCGCGCTGTTCTTGTACAACATCTGGGACACCAAGGGCTGGGTCGAGTTCAAGCGTGGCGATCTGGACCTGGCGGAGCAGTACCTCAAGGCGGCCTGGCAAGCCAGCGGTAGCGGCACCGAGGGCGAGCACCTGGGCGAAATTTATGAGAAGCAGGGAAAGCGTGAACAGGCCATTCGCATGTACGTCGACTCGCTGGCCGGCGACCCGCCCAGCGATACCGCACGGGCCCGGCTTAGTGCGCTGGGAGTCAGCAAAGGAGTTGACCCCAAGGTTGAGGAGGCCCGTCACGAACTGCAACGGCAGCGTACGACTCTTCTCAAGGCGTCGGGCAAAGGCAAGGCTGAGTTTTTCCTGCTGATCTCACCCGCGAAGGTGGAACAGGTGAAGTTCATCAAAGGCAGCGACGGGTTGAAGAGCCTGGCTGAGGTCCTGGAGAAGACCGACCTGGGGATTAAGTTTCCGGCGGGGGCGGAAGTGCGCGTGGTGCGTCGAGGCGTGGTGACTTGCGGAGCGCCGTCGGCGAGTCCCCCACCCGCTGGACCGTCCGGCAAAGAAAAAGCTCCGACCGCTGCAATTGGAAGCCAGGAGTCACCGGGGCCGGCGCAGCCATGCAGCATCGAATTGCTTCCTGCCGAATTCGTGCGCACGTTGGACTGATGGACTGCGGCCTAAGGGGCCGCGCCAGACGTGATCAGAGGCCATCCAATTGCGGGATAAGATAGAGTGCTGAACCGGAGATTTTCAATGAGCGACCTGCGATACCCCATTGGCAAGTTCGAGTGGATTCCGCCCGAGAATGAAACCCAGATGGCCAAGCGCCGAGTGCATTACATCGAGGTGCTGTCCAAGCTGCCGGCGCAGATGTGGGCGGCGGTGCGAGATCTGGATCCGGAACAGCTCGACACACCTTATCGTCCCGAGGGCTGGAGCGTAAGGCAGGTGGTGCATCATGTGCCCGATAGCCACCTGAACGCCTACATCCGCTTCAAGCTGGCGCTTACCGAAGACGGGCCCACCATCAAGCCCTACCACGAAAAGTTGTGGGCCGAGCTGCCCGACAACGCCATAACTCCGGTGGAAGTGTCTCTGCAATTGCTGGCCGCACTGCATTCGCGGTGGGTCGATTTGTTGCAGGCCATGAAGCCTGCGGACTTTGCCCGGACCCTGAACCATCCTGAGCATGGAGTGCTGTCGCTCGACCGGATGCTGGCCATGTACGCGTGGCACTCCTCGCACCACCTGACGCACATTACCGCGCTGCGCGAACGCATGAAGTGGAAGCAGCGCGCGATGGCGGCCGGGTAGCTAGACCAGTTCCGCAATAGGTGTGTCCGGTTTGCACGGGTAGTGCGGGCCTTCAGGCCCGCGTATAGGCAAGAAGAAATATCGCGTAAGCCGCTGAGGTCGTCGACCTCAGCGGCTTACGCGAGGCCTTTTGGGGAAGGCGAACGCGGCGCTGAACCTAGATTATTCATGAATGTGAGGTGTCATCCTGAGCGGAGCGCCCGCATAGATTTTCCGACCCGCCTCTTTTGCGGGTCGGGCGGGCGCGGAGTCGAAGGACCCCTATAGTTGCGAGAAATTACGGTGTGGCTGCGTGGCGCAGCAACAAGTTTGAGATTGCTGGCGGCCAAAGGGGTCCTTCGACTCCTCGGTCGCCACGGCGACCTCGTCGCTCAGGATGACACCCAAAAAACTACGTGGCTCATGAATAATCCAGCTGAAGCGCCGCACTACCCGAACGGGCGGATACACTAATTCGGGTCCGCTGCGAGGGCCATGAACCTTCCGCGTGCGCGCAACGTATATCCGTGAAGAACAATTAGCAGGAGTGCGCAAGCCCTCCGCACTGCGCAAAAAACTTAGGGGTCAAACAGAAAAATTTAGGGGTCAAACAGAATGTTTCGCCCGCGGTTTGGCGGCCCAGGCGAGACCATCTTGAGGGAGGCTTGGAATCCAGTCCCTGTGGCTGTTTAACCCCGGTGTGACATTCTATGCAACTCGGCGGGAAACGCAAGCATTTCCTGCCGGCGAGGGCCGCCAGAACGAATTGTCAAAACCAGGAGACGGCAAATGACTCGTATTCTGGCTCGCCTCACCGGGTTGGTCTTCGCAATCGGTATGTCCATCAGCGCAAATCATTGGCCGGGCGGGTTGCTGGGTGACCGTACCGCCTCCTGGCACTCTCTGGCCGACGTTAATACCTTGTCAATGGCGGGATCGGCGCGCAGCTTCGCCAGCAGGGGGTCAGAAACCAGATTGGAGTACGAGCAATAGTTTCGCTCGACGGCGCTCTGCAATAGATCGAGCGCAGCCTCCCTCTTGCCGCAGTATGCCAGCAGCGCTCCTTCGTAGTACAGGATCTCGGGGTCCGCCTCCGCCGCCTCGTTGGCTTGCAGCTCCTGCGCAATACGGTCGAGTTCTGAGGGTGTCCGCAGTTGCAGGCACGCTTCCAGCAGATCGCGGTGATAGCGGGGAGCGGTGGGCATGTGCTTGACGGCTTCCCGCGCTTCGGCGATCTTGCCTTCGCGCAAAAGAAGGGATGGCGTCACGTAGGCGGCCCATTCCGAACCCGCGTCGAGGCGAACGAAATCCGCCGCCCGCGTCGTGTTACCCAGCTCCATGAAGGCCCAGGCGCAGGAGCGGAAGGTGTAATTGCTGGGGTCGAGCGCCAATGCCGCGTTGCACTCGCTTGCCGACCGCTCCAGCATCCCCGCATAACGATAAACGTAGCTCAGCGTGAAATGGGCCTGTGCGCTTTCCGGACGGCGCTTGACCAATGCCTGGGCCGCCTCGTACGCCTTGCCTAGCTCACCTCTCTCCACCCGATTGCCGATCAACTGCCCGGCGGCAACGTTGAGATCCGGGTCCAGTGCCAAAGCCCGCTCGTAAGCCTGGTTGGAGCGCTGGAACATGGCTTCGCCACCGTCGGAGTAGGTTGCGTCAAAGTAGCAGCGCAGGCCCAACTGCTCCCAGGCGGGTGCATAGTTGGGGTCCATTTGCACCACGTTTTCCAGCACCGCGATGGCGTCCTTGTTGGCTGCCGGATCGTGGGGCAGGGCAACGCTGTGGAGATAGAGGTCATAAGCTTCCGGGTTCTTGGGACGAGTGCCCGCCTCGGTGGGTGCACCGGTCACACCCAGCGTCGGCAGTAATCCTTGATGCACCTGGGCGGCCATCGCGCTTTGCAAAGCGATAAGGTCCTGGGCGGGCGCGGTAAAGTTGGTCTGCCAAAGTAGCCGATTATTGTTGACGTCGATGGCTTCCAGCGTAACTAACAGGTTGTCCCCTTGCTTCAAGAAGTGTCCGGTCAGCACGGTGGCAACGTGCAGCTGCCGGCCCGCCTGCTGGGTCTCGACATTGTTCGTCGCGTACTTTTGCGTGCTCGAAGAAGGACGAACGTCCAGGGTGCGGGTGTAGGTGAGCACATTGGCGATTTCGTCGGCTAGGGCGAAGCGAAGAAACTCGACACTGATGTCGCCATCCACGTTCTGCAACGGCAGTACAGCAATCGTGTTTTTCGCGGCGCCGCCCGCCCCGGGCCGGTGCTTAAACCACCAGATGCCTCCCGGTATCAGCAAGGTCAGGAGCAACGCGATGACCCCCAGCAGGACGTAGGTCTGAGTTCGGTTCGTGGTCTGAAAGGTGCTGGTGTGGATGCGGTAGGGCAAAGCGGCGCGCAACCGTCCGCTGGTGGTTAATCCCGGCTCCGTTTCCCGCTTCAGCGACTCCAGATCGCCCTTCAGGGCCAACGCCGTGGGATAGCGGTTGCCGCGGTTCTTCTCCATGGCCCGGCCCAGGATGCCTTCCAGATCGACAGGAAGCTTCGGGTTCAGCTTCAAGGGAGAGACCGGCTTGCGGTTCAGGATCGCCTCCAGCGTGGTTACCGCATTGCTCCCGGCAAACGGTTTCTGGCCCGTCGCCATCTGGTAAAGCACCACGCCGAGCGAGAATAGGTCAGTGCGCGCGTCAAGTTCTTCGCCCCGGGCCTGCTCGGGAGACATGTAAACCGCCGTCCCAAAAATGTCGCCCGCCAGCGACAACGGATCTTCCGACACGGCGCCTCCGCTGGTCTCCGTTCCGCGCGCCAACTTGGCCAGCCCGAAGTCCAGGACCTTGGCCTGTCCGCTCTCCGTCAGGAAAATGTTGGCCGGCTTGATGTCGCGATGGATGATCCCCTTGGCGTGGCAAGCGGCCAGAGCATCTGCCACCTGAATGCCGATGCCGAGGATCTCATCCACTTCCATCCGCTCGCCCCTCAGCCGCTCCTTCAGGCTCATCCCCTCCAGCTTCTCCATGACGATGTAGGGATGCCCGTCCAAATCCTCGATGTCGTGGATGGTGCAAATGCCAGGATGGTTCAACTGCGAAGCGGCGCGCGCTTCGCGGACGAAGCGGTCCATGGACTTGGGGTCATCGAGCAGGCTGTCAGGAATGAACTTCAAGGCGACGTGGCGGCCCAGGCGCGTATCCACCGCGTCGTACACCACGCCCATGCCGCCCCCACCAAGCTTACTCACGATCTGATAGTGAGAAACGGTCTGGCCGATCATCCCCGGGGCGGCGGTTTCCATTTGGCGGTATGTTAGGCTGCGCACGAAATCCGGTCAACAGGCAGGGGGGGTGTTATCCACTGAGGGGATTTTGCCACGGCACCACTTTTGTGCAGACTGCGTGCACCGTGTGCAAACATGTTGTCGCTAGTTGGAGGGGCGGAGCGCGCGTGCGGTGCGCGGGCGCGAGACTCCTGGGCGGCCTTGGGCGATGCGCCGTGCGCGTACGGGCGGAAGCGGCGAGCGCTGGTTCTGGTATTTCAAGAAAGCGAAACTTCTAAGAGCGACCTTTGACCGCAATATCTAGACTTCCTCCGCCGTCGCATCACCAATCTCTTGCCGCAAGAACTCGTTTAAGTCCGCATCACTTAACAGCAGTTGTTCACGTTTTCCACCGTGTTCTTCCAGTTCAATGTTACAACTCGTTTCGAACAATTCCTCAACGTGATTCCACCGCGCCCGTTCCTTCCTACGCCAAGCCTGAACGTAGGGTCCAGCGGCTTGCCAATATCCCCTTGTCCAATGGAAGAAATGATGGTGTGCAAGTTCCGGACTCACGTAGTCCGCTCGTTGGTACAACCCGACATCCTCAAGGAAGTCCAAGACATCATCAATATCTTCAAGCTCTCGGTTCTTAATGTTCTCAAGCTCTGCTTTCTTCTTCCACAGAATCTTGGCAGCCTTTGGAGCGTTCATCATTCATCTTGTCAAACCGGTCCTGAAAATTCATAGCCCATTGCGGGTCATAAATCACTCTCCGGTATTCCAAGTAGTTCCGCAAGACTATGAGTAATAAAGCCCGCAACTAGTCCGGCGATTAGCCAACAAAAGGTTCTGCTGGTGGACTGGCAGAATTGGATGGGGTCTGAGTCGCGTGCCAAATTCCAAGGGCAGGGATCACTATCGCGGAGAAAACCGCTAGATAAGTGCCTGAAATATAGAGCAGAAACCTTCTGAAATCCGTGTGCGCTGGAGGATTGATTTTCGACATATCAGCAGCCGATTGTACGCTTCGGTAAGGTGTGTCAGAAAGTTTCGGGCAGAGCCGGGGTGCCCCAGGTTCGCCCCTCGGTTGGGCTAACCTGGGTCGTCACCGATTGCGGGAAAACGGAGTGGTGGAGATCGAATCGGAGCGGACGGCCAGCGATTGTGAGTCGAGAATGTTCGGCGGGCCGGCCGAATATTTTTCTGCCTAGGTTAGCGCCCAAAAGAAGGACGCGAACCTGAAACACCAGGCTCGTTTCCCTTGGCGAGCGGGCGCGGCGTGCGGAACCGGCGCTGGGCGAGCGCGGATTGGTGTGAAGCACGCGGGTGGGAATGGCAAGAAGTAGTAGCCTCTCCGTGAGCGACTACGTATAATGCGACGCGGTAGTCGAACTCATGTCCGCCTGTTAGGAAAGCCAAAAACGCAAATGGCTGAATATCTCCTAGGGATTGTCGGTATCTTGGTCTCGGTTCTACTTTTTCTGATTGGGTTCCGTCAGACGATCGGTGCGAAGCGGGAACGAGTCGCTACGGCAAATGCACAGTTGGAGAGGACCCTCATTAGGCGCGTGGTGCTGGAAAAGCACACGCCGTCGCAGGTTGATCTTTCCAGGCTAATTGAAGGAAAAGCGAGGGACTACCGAGTTCGGTCAGTAGAGTTGTTATCTGAAAACCAGTTGCTGAACACAATCTACACCCGTATAACAGAGAGCGACCTAATCCCCCCCGAACAACGTGATGAAATATTGCAGCGACTTTCGCCTTCTCTTATAGCCTACGAAACAGCACCACTTCACGAGGAGATCATCGAGGAGGCTGCTGTATCCAAGAGAATTCGGCTGCGGGGTGATGTAGCAGTAGCTCTCCTGGGTATGGTAGTTTCGGTCATCGGCGGACTCGTTACGGTGCTCCCGAATCTTAAGGTGTTTAATCGATTTGGATTAAGGATGGCGGACGTTTTCCCAACTATATTGGGCACCGCCATTGCAAGCCTTCTAGTGATAGCAGTTGGCTACGTGTTGTTTCGTGTCAGGGCATCGCAGGTGGATTCTCCCAGGTAAGGCTAGCGAGCTTTCATCGTACTTCGATTTCGAGTCAGAGGTTCTTGACATCTTGCGCGGCGCAGGTCTTGCCATAGAGCACGCTGGTTTAAGTGGAGACTCGGGCTACGACTTCTTAGGAGAGGGTGGCGGAAAGAAAATCGTTGTGGAAGTGAAAAAAGGACCGATTCCCCGTCAGTTGCTGGCGCGCGTCGTCGAACGGCTTCGCGAAGCCGCCGAGCGCACGGGCAGCGAACCCCTTCTTGTCACGAAGACGCCGCCTTCGACACGTGAGAGTGACCATGCAGTTCAAGGTGTGAAGATCATGACTCCCAGCGAGTTAAAGAAGTATCTCAAATACCTCACGTTCCATTAATCGGCCTTGAGATGCGAGATTCCCTGCAATCATGCCCGGTGCCCCGGCCAATGGCCGGGTGCCCCGGCCAAGCGCAGTAGGTGCAGGAAAACCCTGACCTGGGTGCCCCGTTCTAGCCTGCTTTTGGCTAGGGCGGGGCAGTCATGCCTGCACGTATCGCCTCGACCTCAGCGGCTGAGGCCATTCCAGGGTTGCTGTATCCGCTATTGGATGGAGAACGCCCGCCGCAGCGGCTTGTCTGACATTTGCGCTATAATGTCAGACATGGCATCGGCCCGTATAACAATTCGCATTCCAGAGACTCTTGGGCAGCGCCTGCGCCACCGCTCGCGGCTAAAAGGACAGCCGGAGTCGGAACTGGTCCGCGAAGCCCTGGAAACCTATCTTGGGCAGCCCAGCGAGGCGCGGCCAGCCTACGAACTGGCCGAAGAAGCGGGATTGATTGGCTGTATAGGGCGCGGCCGGAAATCTCCGGCAACCGACCTCAGCTCCAGTCCCCGCCACCTGGAAGGTTTCGGGAAATCCAAATGAAGCGTCGCGTACTGGTGGACACCGGACCGCTGGTTGCCATTCTCTCCAGCGTGGACGAGCACCACGCGGCTTGCGTCAAGGCCCTGCATCAACTCCCCGGCCCTCTATTTTCCTGCTGGCCGGTGATCACCGAAGCGGTGTGGCTCTTGCGTTCCCATCCGCGGGCGGTGCAGCAACTTCTAAGAAGCTGCTTTTCCGAGAAGCCAGGCGGCTTTCTGGAACTGCTGCCGCTGGCAGGCGCGGAGGCCAGCGCGATTGCCGATGTGATGAAGGAGTACGAGGACATCCGTCCGCAACTGGCCGACGCCGCGCTGGTTTATCTGGCTGGCCGCGAAGGCATCGACACCATCTTCACCCTCGACCGCCGGGATTTTGCCGTGTATCGCTCCACTTGCAATCGCGCTTTCCGCATCCTGCCATGATTCCTGCTTGAGGAACTCCATGAACGAAGCCGAGACCAGAGCCGAGCACATTGGTCCCGCGTTGAAAGCGGCAGGCTAGGGCGGGGCAGTCATAATGAGAGTGCCTTATTTGACGACGTACAGGCACACGCGCCATTTTCCATCTTTGCCCAACATGGGGGTGACAGTTTCGCTTACCGAGCTCTTGTGCTCGAAGCTGCTCGCATACTGAAGGACGACATATTGCCCATCAGGGGCCCCGGGAAGCTTGGTTGTGTACTCTGCCGAGGTCAGCTTTCTGGAAATCAGTGCGCCCAGCGGCCCGCGATTGCGGGCCAGCACTTCCAGCCACTGGTCTTTTGCGACATTGGCCTTGAGTACGTTGCCGGTGTCGTCCCAACTCTGAGCATAATTGCCGGCGTCCACCAACTTTAACCAGTTGCTGGCAGCTCCCTCGGCTACTATTTTCTTGTCGTCCCGTGAGCAGGCGCTCATCCACAGCACTAAGAGACTAAGGCCAAGCAGACAAACAATTCGTCTTTTCATGACATGCTCCCATTCAATGCAGACGATGTGCTCGTTCCTCTCGAGTATTCGCGCCCCGCGCGCCAAATCCCTATCGGTACGCAAACAGCATGGCGTAAACGATCCAGATAACTACGCTGAAGCCGGTGCCCAGCGCAATCCAGGCAAACACCCGGATGGTCTTGACCACAATGGCGGGCTGCGGTTCTTCCAGGTGCTGTTCCAATTCACCGGAGGCCAGCAGGGCGGCATACTCCCGAGGCTTGTCGCGCTTCAATTCCGCCAATGGCATGTGGCCGGTGAAGATGGTGGTATCCATGGGAAACTTTTCCGGCCGCAGATGGGTGTTGAAGAAATGCACGGTAAAGATGAAGCCAGTGGCCAGCAGGGCCTCATCGCTGTGGATGATGGTGGCCACGTTGATGAACGGGCCCGGCAGAAACCGGGTGAAGAAGACAGGGAACCACAGCGTCAGCCCGGTGGAGCCGATGACCACAATCCCCCAAAACACGGCGAAGTAATCGAACTTCTCCCAGTAGGTCCAGCGCCCGTACTTGGGTCGCGGTCCCATGCCCAGGAACCACTTCATGGTGCCCACGAACTCCTGTCCGTCGCGCTTGGTGGGCAGCAGCGTGTTGGGCCCGAGAAGGACCGCTTTCCAGGTCGTCTGGTTGCGGCGCTTCTGCTTGAACAGTCCAATCACGTGTGCGGTGAAGGTGCTGAACATGACGACGGCGGCAAAGCGGTGGACATATCCCGCGGTCTCGAACCCGCCCAGCAGGCGCGAGAACCTGGCCGCCCAGGGGGTATAGGAGAACTTCAGGGAAAGTCCGGTGACCGCCAGGGTAATGAAGCTGACGATCATGCAGGCGTGCAGCACGCGGTAGAGGTGAGGGAAGCGGACGAACTCGCGCCCGTCAACTGCCGGAATTGCTTTCGGCGCAACTGCGGCGAGCCGCGGCTCCTGTACCGCTGCCGCTTTCTGCTCGTAGTCGGCCGGGGCTGCGCCCTGCGGTTTACCGTTGGGCATCGTCGCCATCCTTCGCTTCGGCATCGGTCTTGCCAGAGTTCTTTTCGGCTTCCGCTTGCAGCGCCTCCGCTTCCAGTGCTTTCTCTTCCAGCGCTTCCTCCGCGCGCAGTTCGCGCCGCATCTGCAAGGCGCGCGGGAACCACAGCAGGGTGTGGACGCCGCTCACGGTAAACGTGCCGACCAGCAGTGCCGTCATCCCCCAGAACGTGTAGTAGAGGAACGGATACTTCTTGGGATCGTGGTGGGTGGCGTGGGTGAGATATCCGGCGAAACGCCGGGTCGCGTCCGCGTGGCACTTGTCGGCAGGTGGCCACCACGTTGGCGCGGCTCAGGTGCGAGCGTGGATCGGTGACCTTCTGGATGTCGTGCGCGCCGTGGCAGTCATAGCACTTCGCGGTCTTGGTATAGCCCAGCTTGGAAACCTTGCCGTGATAGGTGTCGAAGTAGGTTTTGGCAATCTCCTCGTGGCAGCGGCCGCAGGTGTTCATGATGTCGAGCTTGAACTCGTCCTGGTCGGTGCGGCGAATGGAGTGCGCGGTGTGGCAGTCGTTGCAAACCGGCAGGGGCTTGTCCGTCTTGGTCACCGTGGCGGAATGGATGCTCTGCACGAACTGCTCCTCGATGCCGTGGTGGCAAGTGCCGCACGTCGCCGGCACGTTCTTGGGATTGACCGTCGATTCCGGGTCCGAGGCCGGCAGTTCTCGATGCGCGGTGTGGCAACTGGTACAGGTTGCGGTCACCGTCAGCCCGCTCTTCAGCAGCCCCTTGCCGTGGATGCTCTCGGTCGTAGCGAGGAATAATGTGCGTGCTCCGTCACCGGTGTAGAGCAGGGCGGCCTTCTGGCCCTCGCGGTGGCACTTGGCGCACAGATCGGGCACGTTGGTGGGGAAGGTCAGCGATTCGGGGTTGTGCTGGCCCAGCACGTGATGGCCGCCGTGGCAATCCTTGCAGAACGGAGCGTTGGGGTCGCCCTTGGCATGCAACTGGCCGTGGGTGCTGCGCTGATATTGCTGTCCGATTTCGGCGTGGCAGGCGGTGCAATCCACCGGGTGGGTGATGGTCTCGCAGGGGCGCACCCGCGAGGCGTTCACCTCGGAGTGGCACTGGCTGCAAGCCACCTTCAGCGTGACGCGAGTCCGCCACTTCGCTGACGCGCACCAGCATCGCGCGTCCATCGGCCGACTTCAGACTGGCATTGGCATGGCAGCGCATGCAATCGGCATCGGCCATGCCCTGGGAGTAGAAAACGTTCCGGACCTTGTGCGGCTGGTGGCAATCCACGCAGGCGGGAAGACTGTTTGCCTGCTTCTCCCAAAGCTCGCCGCGAATGATCTTGCGGTGTACCTGTTCGATATTGGCGTGGCACTTGGTGCAGGTAGCGGCGATATTGCGCCGGTTGATGGACGAATTGGGGTCGGTGTGCGGCAGAATCGAGTGCGCCGTGTGGCACGAGGCGCAGTTGGCCGCCACGATCAGCCCCTTCTTCAGCAAGCCCTCGCCGTGGATGCTCTCGGTGTAGTTCGCCAGGATGTCGTGCTCGGGGATGTTGCGGTTCCTCTGGACCGGCGTGCCCTCGCGGTGGCACTGCCCGCAGACAAAGGGAACTTTCATCGCGGCCACTGACGAACGCGGGTCCTTGACCGGCAGGATGTCGTGGTTGCCGTGGCAGGTCACGCAGCGCGGCGCCAGGGGATCGCCACGAGCGACCGCCTTCCCGTGCAACGATTTTGCATACAGTTGGGCTTCGTCGCTGTGGCAGGAGCCGCAATTCACCTTGGCCAGCGGCGTGGAGTGCGGCAGGTCTTTGCCGTCCAGGTCGGCGTGGCAGTTGGTGCACTGCAGAGAGCCGTGAATGGAGCCGGCGAATTTCTTCGGGTCCACGAACAGCGAGACGGTGCGTCCGCCGCGCTTGGTGGTCATGGTCTTGTCGCTATGGCAGGCCAGGCAGTCGTCGCTGGTAGGTCCGGTTGCGTGACATCGGGCTGTAAACGATACGGATAATAAGAACAGCATCACCATTAGAGGTAACGTGCTGAACAGAGACCGGCGGCGGAGCCGGGGGCTCCGGGACGACGGGCAGACAACAGACGAGTTTTTGCAGACCCCGGTGAGGAAAACTTCCACAACCCACTCTCGGATTTGTCGACGTGCGTCAGCAAACGGGGAGCCGCTGGGTCCGGCGCGCCGTAGTTGCAAACGTGAGCTAGTTATCATTCGAAACCGCACACTGGGTCAGTGACTCAGATCACGCACCGTGGTGAGCGAACGTATGTTCATGAAGGAAGCTGGCCTGGAAGGTGTTGCCTGTGCACCATTTGGCGCACTGGGCAATTCCAGAGTCACTGTATTCGGTATTGGGTGGAGCACGCCTTTCAGGCGTGCATACCAAGGCTGCAAAAAGGACGAGGCTTTAGCGTTTCCACGTTAGTCAGTCCTTGGTGGCTTCTCCCACGATCCGCGCAGCCGCCTGGTTGACGTCCTCGGTCGGTTGGCCGGGCGTGTGGGCCTTACTGAGATGGTCCGCAAACGCCACGCTCATTGACGGGGGTACGTCGGCAGGAAACGGGTATCCGCAAACTGAGCAACGTTTCAGGTTGCCATCGGGAACCAAATATGGCGCACCGGCGTCGAGAACCGCCCGCTTCCGTTTGGAATGGGATACCGGTGTCATTTTACCCGTAAGTGTGTGGCACCTTTCTCCCGGTTTAGCGCCACAAGTCGGACATTCGAAGTCTATTGCGTTCATGCTCCAAGCTTACGCCGTCTGCGCTGGCGTTCAAGGGCGGAGAAATTCAAACTGCACCCCGGCCTTATCCGGGAACAGCTTGCGAAGTTGATAGTATTCGTTAATGGGGCGATCGTCCTGAAGGGCCGGCACTTTGGGAGCCATGTCGATCAACTCGGAGACCGAGACCGGGCGGGACAGTATCTGATTGAACTGTGCCACTGGCGTTTTTCCGGGGCCCCATTCCATCAAATCCGCAACCGCGCCAGCGGGCATACGGGCCACCAATTCCTCTGCACTGCGATTCGGGATGGGGCTCATGCTTGCCAGGTAATGATTTCCCTCCCCAAAGAAGGACCCATAGACGCGAACGTAAGGAAAACTTTCCGTCAGCGCACGGGTGACCGAGGAGTGAACTGCGCTGTCGGCTTCCGGTAGCCACTGCTGAAGAATGCCGTGGGGGCGGAGGCGTTGTTTCACTACGGCATAGAAATCCCGAGAGTACAGCAGGCTGGAACCGGCCGACTTTACCGGAGGCGGCGGGTCGATGATGATGGCGTCGTACTGCTGGGGCGAACGCTCCAGGTAGCGCCGGCCATCGTCAATCACCACGTGCGCAAACGGTGACGCCAGTACCTCATCGGCGTCGGCGTGATAGTACCAGAACAGTTTGGGGACGCTGGGAACCAGTTCCACTACGGTCACCGGTACGTCCCACGAGATCGCAGAGCGAAATGTTGTGCCCATGCCAAAGCAGATGATGAGCACATTGCGCGGCGGTTCCGCAAGGGAAGCAAGGGTCAGATGCGCCATCATCTTGGTAATGGGAGTGAGCGAGGTCATGCCGATACCGTTAATCAGGAGTTCCTTGTCCATGTCCTCGCCAAAGGCGATTACGGTGGCGGTGCTGTCGCGCAGTACGACCGCATTGGGGAATTGCGTCTCGTAGTCGGTGGTGAAGAGGAACACCGCCAGGGGCGCGACCAGCAAGCCGGCCGTGGCTACGGTTTGCAGGATCCCGCGCTGTGCCTGCCTGCCAAGCGGCAGCACCATCGCAAACCAGGGCAGCACCAGCAGCAGCATCGACACCCGCTCCCCAAACCATGGCAGGAGGAAGAATCCGGACAGCAATGGGCCCACAATGCAGCCCACGACGTTGACGGCATAGGCGCGACCGGCACGATCAGGCTCGCCCCCCGACCAGCGATCCACCAACATGGGCGTAAGAAAACCAACCACGCCCGCAAACGGGGCGACGCCCAACAAGATTCGCACATTGCCCAGGGGCAGGCGGGTATCTGCCGTGAGCAGTGGCAGCAAGCCGAGGAATGCCAGCGAAACCCATAGCAGTCCGCTCTCGCGAGTATGACGGCGTATCCACAAGCGGTACACCTGTGAGCCGGCGAAGGTGGCAAGCAGGTACACCGCCAGGATCGTAGCAAACGAATACACCACGGGACCGACGTAGGGAGTGAACAACCGGATCCAGATGACCTCCATCCCCATCGTGACCACGCCGGTGGTAAACAGCAGAACGAGGGTCCCTTTGCCATTCTCGGGTTGGGCCATCGACCTGGGGGCGGTGGATTTCTGCGCGGCCACCCCGCGCTGTGCTCGATCAAGTGTCAGGGCGAACGCAGATGCCGCAATCAGAGTATTCACCACAGCGCCGATCCGCAGCGTGCCGTGAAAGCCATAAAGCTCAACCAGCCACAGCGGAATAACTGCACCCGCAACTGCTCCCAGAACGTTTGCCAAATAGAGAAAGCTAAATGAGCGCTGCGAGTCAGCGCGCCCAGCGTTGCGGATGGCGAACATGGCCAGCGGTATGGTCGCTCCCATGCAAGCGCACCATGGGACCAGCGTGAGCGCCAGCCACGCGCCCGACACCACGTAATACGACGCCGACGAAAGCGGAACATGGCCGGCAATTCGCTCCAGTATGCGGTTTCCCGATGCCAGTTGCAGCGGCACTGCCAGAGCGGAGATACCAATGACAAGTTCGCTGAGAGCGTACAAACGAAGCGGCGGAAACTTTATGCGATCACGATAGCGGCGAACCAGCGCGCCAGCGATCCATGAACCAGCTCCCAGTCCCGCCATGAAGACCGAGAGCACGATCGAGACCAGGGCCGTCGTGACCCCGAACTTGGCCATTGCCAGGCGCAGCCAAACCAGTTCATACAGGATGCTGCAAAAACCCGAGAGGAAAAAAAAGGTAAAGACCCAAGCCAATTTTGACTCGCTAGGAAAGTCTGTGGAAAGCATTTCAGTCTAGCCCGGCCGGCGCGTTCCCGCCAAGCGGCCCTGAGTGGGGAGGTAGCGTCTCCGTTTAGGCTTGGTATTGAACGGGCAGAGGGTAGAGCGAGCCTTCACTTGGATTATTCATGAACATTGACCTGTCATCCTGAGCGGAGCGCCCGCAAAGAATTTCCGACGCACCCTGGTCGGGCGGGTGCGAAGCCGAAGGACCCCTATAGCTGCGATAAATCACAATGTACCCGCTTGGCGCAGCAACAGGGTTGAGATTGCTGGCGGCCAAAGGGGTTCTTCGACTCCTCGCTCCAACACCCCAGCAAGCACAAACCCGGTGCTTGCCGGGGACCCCGTTTGCGCTCGTCGCTCAGAATGACACGCTAAAAAACTACGTGACTCATGAATAATCCAGGTCCAGGCCCGCATGGAAGCCGGCCGTGAAATCCGAGTGCCGTCAGGCACGACACGTCCGCACTTTTCCTGTGCTGTCCCTGCGTTGCGTCTGGTGTCGAAGCAGGTTCAGCATCACGACGCCGTGCGCTGAAGCCTATGTGGTACTCTTTTTTTTCTGCCGCAAACGCAAGCCGGCGGTGTTGCGCAATCGTTGTCCATGGGAACCCAAACCAAACCACCTGCGGCTGATGGGCGGCAACGGGACGATGCCCCCTCGGCGCTTCCGAATGCGCCTGCTGCTCCCTGGCGTGGAGGGGGTGGCTCGGTCTGGTTCGACCTGGCCATTGCCCTGGTCGCCGGTCTGCTGTATGCCCTGATCGTGCTGGGGCCGCGGCCGATGAATCCGCGCAACGTTGGCTGGATTCCCTTCGATCCCGCCTATCACTACATTGGTTGGGAGCTCTTCCGCCAGGACCCCAAGCTGCACTGGCCGGTCACCTATACCGACAGGCTCGGCTATCCTGCGGGCGAAGCGGTTGCGCTGACCGACCTGAACCCGCTGCTGGCGGTGGTGCTGAAACCGCTCTCACCGCTGCTGCCGGAACCGATGCAGTACTTCGGCATCGAGGCCGTGTTGGCTTGCGCGTTGCAGTTCTTTTTTGCGCTCAGGATTTTCCGGCTCATCCTCAATCGAAATCTGTGGGGGATGGTAATGGCGAGCGCATTCTTCCTGCTTTCGCCTCCCCTCACCTATCGTTTCTGGGGACATTTCTCGCTGAGCAATCACTGGCTGCTGCTGGCGGCGCTGTTCATCTTTTTGCGGGAGCAACTGGCGCCAACGCAGAACCTGCGGCGGTTCGTGATGGCAGCGGTGGCCTTGGCGGCGGTGTCGGTTGGCACCAATCCCTACCTTGCATTTCAGGTAGTGCTGGTCCTGACGGCAGCCGTCGTCAGCCTGCTTTGGCAGGAAAGGCTGACATGGCTTCGTGCGACGGGAATGATGGCGTTGCTGATTGCCGTCTGCATTGGCATGGCCGCCGCGCTGGGGCTGGTGATTACTGGAGGTCGAGGCTATGCCAGCGGCGGCTATCGCGACCTTTCGATGAATTTGCTGGCGCCCATTGATCCGCGTGGTTGGACATCGCTGGTGATGCCAAGATTCGGCTCGGCGTCGCCCGGCCAGTACGAGGGCTACAACTACCTGGGCGCGGGCGTGTTGGCCCTGGCCTTGATCGTGGTGGTTGCCTGCCTGGCGCGGCGGCGCAAGCTGCGGATGCCAGACCTGCGATGGGTGCTACCCCTGGCAGGGTGTTGCTTGCTGCTCACCCTGATGGCATTGTCCACCAGGATCACCATCGGCTCGCGGACCCTGCTCGATGTGGATCCGTCGCAGCGATTCTCGCCGCTGCTGGCGCCGCTGCGTGCAACGGGACGTTTGTTCTGGCTTCCTTATTACGTCATTCTGACGGCGGTTTTGGCGGCGGCGCTTCTGCTGTTCCGCCGCCTGTGGGTAAACCTGCTGCTGGCGGCGGCGCTTTTAGTGCAAATCGCCGACACCAATCCTCTGCGCCATTGGGTGCATGTAACCACAAACGGCGAGCATCCCTCGCCGCTGCGGTCGCCTATCTGGGCGAAGCTCGGTTCCACGCATGAGAACCTGATTGTCTTGCCGGCATGGCAGTGTGCCGCCAACGCTTCGCCCGGCGGCACGGAAGGGTATAGGACCTTTGGATTTCTGGCGGTCAACCAGAAGATGCGAATCAATAGCTATCAGTCGGCACGCTATACCCAGGTGGCACGAGACTTTCATTGCAACCAAGCGATTGCGCAACTCAGCCAACAGCCGCTCTCGCCAGATTCGGTTTATGTGGTGTCTGCGGAGGTGGCTGCCGCCATCGCGCAGGGTCCAACCGGGCCGGGCAAATGTCACGATCTCGACGGTTTCATCCTGTGCTCCACCCGGACCGACTTCGGGCTGAGTCCCGTGCTGATGACCGCCGATCAGCGGCTGGAGCACGCGCTTGCCAATCCCGGATTTGAAGACGGCGATTCCGGCCCGTGGACTCCAATGTGGGACCTGAAGGCTAATGCCACGCGGGAGACTGCCCACAGCGGGTCTTACAGCTTGGCCGAAACGGGCGATGCGGGCAGCGTTTATCAGGATGTAAACGGTTTGCAACCGGGCACGACATATACGATTTCTGCCTGGGTCTCGGGTTCGCCGGATGCCACCGCGACCGCTCAACTCGTCGTGTTCGACCCTAGCAACAGCGGCTCCACATCGAGTCGCGTTTTGAACTGCCGGCCTGGCTGGCAGCCGATTTCACTTGCCGTGGCCGCCGGCCGGGAGGGCGCAATCCGCCTTCACCTTCTGCGCCGTCCGGGCTCAGGCACGATCTATTGGGATGACGTAAGCATTATGCGCTGAGGACGAAAGAAAAAGGGAACCAGTGAACACGACTCAGACAGAAGTTCGGGACCCCGGTCCTGCCTCGAACTCCCCAGGGACGCAACTGGGGAAAAAACTCTTATTGCTTTTGTTTGTCCTTCTCTTCTGTGTAGCGCTGTTTCTGACCCTTGATTGGTTTCATACCGCCAGGGTCCAGAGGAATGCCCTTCGGGTAACCGGAAAAGGTTTGGGATGCTTCACCGTCCGCGACATGACGCGTGTATTCAGTTTGCGACCTGACTGCTCCTGCATTCGCGCCTGGGGCGGGCAGAGATATGCCTTGATGACCAACAGCCTGGGCTTCCGCGACCAGCAGATCAGGGAAGTCCCCCTAAGCGATACCAAGCCCAGGGTCCTCATGCTGGGCGACTCTTTCACCGAAGGCATGGAGGCGTGGGACGATACCTTTGTGGGACAAATCGCGGCCCATTTTCCGCAGTACGACTTTTTGAATGGCGGTGTAGGAGCTTATTCTCCTTCGAACTATCTCAACACCGCACGTATAGCGTTGAACAAGGGAGTGAATTTCGACGAGGCCATCGTTTTTATCGACATCTCCGATGCCCAGGACGAAGCCGCCTTCTTCTGGGACGTAAGCGCATCCGGCGCAGTCTCCATACCGGAGCGGCATTACTTTGACCGCAATTGGTATTCCAAGCTGCGCATGACCATCAGCGAGCATTTTCTGCTGACCAACTTCATCTACGAGCAATTGGAAAAAGCGCTGGTCAGGTTTGGCTGCTATCACCTCGACCGGGGAAACAACGGCAACGAGTTCGACTTTGCGAAGTCGGCGTGGACCTACCGGCAGGTTTCTGACGAGCTGCCCTTCGAAACGGGCTATGCTCCGCTGGGGCTGGAGGGCGGCATCGCCAAAGAGAAGGCCAAGATGACTCTGCTTTGGCAGGAACTGGCCCAGCGCAACATCCCGATCAGCGTTGTCGTGTATCCCTATCCCGCTCAGATCATTCACGACAAGGTGGATTCCCGCCAGGTGCGCATCTGGCGGGAGTGGTGCGAGGGCAAGTGCAAGCGCTTCGTCACCGTGTTTCCGGGCTTCTTTGCCGCCAAGGATGAGTGTTCCCGGCTGCAACCCGGCTGCTGGTATCTGAAATACTTCGTCTTCGGAGACATACACTACAACGCCGCGGGGAATGGGCTGGTCACCGAGGCCGTCAGCAAGGCCCTTTCCGCCGCGCCGGTGGTCAAGCGGGAAGCGCAAGCCTCGGGCGCAGATTCCCCAAATGGGCAATCGCAGCACGCGCTGCGGCCCGCAGGCCAATTGCATTACTGACAATCTCCTCAGCTTATGGCAAACTACTTTATAAGATCTTGCGCACAGTTCATCCTCTGACAGAAAAGGGATATCCATGGGCTTTTTGAAGACGACCGGCCACCGTTTTGGGATTGCAGGGGAATTGTTCGCTTTCTTTTGGAGCAACAAGCGCTGGTGGATGACGCCAATTCTCATTACGCTTGGCCTGTTCGCGATCCTGTTGATCCTGGCGCAGAGCTCCGCGATTGCTCCGTTCATCTACTCATTCTTCTAGAGAAGCTTTGAAAAGCCAGCGTTGCGTATTTCCGGGGCCCAAGCCCCCAGAGCATTTACCACGGCTTAGACGCCGGCCGGAAGGCCGGTTCTACCCGAACGAGGTGTCATGCAACAGTTGAAGAAGCTATGGGCTGCGTGGAAGCGGATCGCCCATGCGATTGGCAACTTTCAAGCCCGTATCCTGTTAACGATCATCTATGCCGTTTTGATATTGCCTTTCGGCCTGGCTGTTCGTCTCTTTTCCGATTCCTTGAGCACCAAGAAACGCCCCGTCAAGTGGTTGGACCACCCCGAGGTGGCGAGCAACTTGGAACAGGCCCGTCACCAAGGCTGACATGAATATCCTGGGAATTTCCTGCTTCTACCACGATGCTGCGGCCGCCCTGCTGCAGGACGGCCAACTGATCGCGGCCGCGGAAGAGGAGCGCTTCACCCGCATCAAGCACGACTCCGACTTTCCCCACCTGGCCATCCAGTTCTGCCTGGAAAGCGGCGGCATCAAGGGTCAGCGACGTGGACTACGTCGTCTTCTACGAGAAGCCGTTCCTCAAGTTCGACCGCATCCTGATGACCGTGCTGCAGACCTATCCGCAGTCCTGCAAGGTGTTCCGCGAGGCCATGATCACCTGGATGCTCGACAAGCTGTGGGTGGGCTCCAAGATCTCCGCAGAGCTGGGCATACCGCAGCGACCGGGTCCTGTTCAGCGAGCATCACCTGTCGCACGCCGCCAGCGCCTTCCTGTGCTCGCCCTTCGAGGAGGCGGCGATCCTCACCGTCGACGGCGTGGGCGAGTGGGTGACGGGCACCTGGGGCGTCGGACGCGGCAACCAGATCGACGCTGCGCAAGCAGATGCTCTTTCCCCACTCCTTGGGCCTGCTCTACAGCGCCTTCACCGCCTTCCTCGGCTTCGAGGTCAACGAGGGCGAGTACAAGGTCATGGGCATGGCGCCCTACGGCCAGCCGCGCTACGTCGACAAGGTCTGGAAGCTGATCCGGCAGGAGTCCGACGGCTGCTTCTCGCTGGACATGGATTACTTCTGCTTCCACCACTCCACCGACCGGACCTACAACGGCAGATTCGCGAGCTGTTCGGCGAGCCGCGTCCGCCGAAGATGTTGTTCTTCACCGCGGCTTCCGGATTTCCCACCTACTTCGGCGAGCCGCCGGCGAACTTCAACGAACTCTGCAAGCTGAACCAGTACTACGCCGACATCGCCGCCAGCATCCAGCAGGTCACCGAGGAGGTCTTGCTGGGCATGGCGCGCAGCCTGCACAAGGAGACCGGGTTGAAGCGACTGTGCATGGCCGGCGGCGTGGCGCTCAACAGCGTCGCCAACCAGCGCATCCTGCGCGAGACCGGCTTTGAGGAGCTGTTCATCCAGCCTGCGGCCGGCGACGGCGGCGGCGCGCTGGGCGCTGCGCTGTGGGCCGACAACATGCTGCTGGGCAATCCGCGGCGCTTTCGCATGGACCACGCCTACTGGGGAAAGGCCTATAGCCGTCCGAGGTTCAGGACTTTCTCGATACCAATAAGATCCCTTATCAGAACATTGAGGACGACGATCGGCTCCTCGACCTGGTCGTCGACCACTTGCAACAGGGGAAGGTGATCGGCTGGTTCCAGGGCCGCTTCGAGTGGGGCCCGCGCGCCCTGGGGAACCGCAGCATCATCGCGGACCCGCGCAATCCCGCGATGAAGGACATCGTCAACACCAAGATCAAGTTTCGCGAGCCGTACCGTCCCTTCGCGCCGTCGGTGCTGGCCGAGTGCGCGGAGCAGTTCTTCGATCTGCCCAACGCGATCGAGCACTATCCGGCGCGCTACATGCTCTACGTCGTCCCGGTGCGCCCCAGCAGGCAGAGCTTGCTGCCGGCCATCACTCACGTGGACGGCACGGGGCGCCTGCAGACCGTGTTTCGCGATGTCAGCCCGCGCTACTACGGGCTGATCGAGCGCTTTGGGCAGGCGACCGGCGTGCCGGTCGTGCTCAACACTTCCTTCAACCTCAAGGGCGAGCCGATCGTGAACACCCCGGCCAACGCCTTCAATACCTTCTCCAAAAGCGAAATGGACACCCTGGTGCTGGGAAATTTCATCGTCGAGAAGGAATAACGCCGACACCTACCGGAACTGCTAAAACGGTGCTGCAATCCGCCCTACACCCAAAGCAACTTTCAATTCGCGGCCTCAGTGCGGAATGGCGCAAAAGAAACAGGGCATCCCGTTTCCGGAATGCCCTGTGGTGAAGGTTTTGGTTACTGTACATCCTCGCCTGGCCGTAAAGGATTTTTCTACTGGCAGTTCGAGAACTGCGCTGAAGCGATCCGAGTGCTCCAGTCGAAGCGCAGCGTAACCATGTAGTACTCAGTGGTGTACCAGAAGGTGCAACCGTCAACCGCTGGTGTCGATGCGCATGGAGCTGTAGTCGCCCCAGCGGTTGGCGGTATCCGGCTGCGAACCGGCCTGCGCCGCGAGCACCGCAGCTCAGATTCCAGATTGCCAAGGCCAAGAGGATCGTTGACCATGCGCGTCCGGCTAGAACATCGAGGGATAAACTCCGCCGGGAGTACCGCCGGGGCAGGTGCTTGCCGCAGGATTCGCTGTAGCCGAGCAGGATGTTGCCCTTCTTGTCGCGGGCGACGGAGCCCATCCAGCGCCAGTTCCATCGGGAGCGTAGGTGCCCTGCTGGAAGACATGGAGGCGGTAGAGGTCGGAACCGATTCTGATCGGCGCCGTGAACTCAAACCACCGCGGGGCGTTTTGGCCGCCCGAGGCGGTCACGTCGAAGGTCACAAACCAGTGCTGGGCCGGCGGCGGCAGCGGCGGGGTGGCCGTGACGTTGACCGAGGGTGGTCCTCCCAATAAGCGAAGCGGTACATCAGGCGATCGCCCAGGGAGTCAACCAAGTCGGTTATGCCCTTCTGCGGAACGCAAGCGCCGCCGTAGTTGCCGTTGCAGGCAGCCGTTGAAGGTGGCAATGGTTATGAGGTTGGTGTTCGGGTCGCCGGTGAAGGTCGCATTGGCTGGCCAGTCGTTCGGGTCGTTGATATGCACGGAGTACAGGGACAGGTGAGAGTTGTCCACATCGCCGACGCTGCCGATGGCAGAACTGGTCCTCGGAGTTCCGTGGGGTGTTGGGCAGTCAAGGAATCGAATCAAGATCGCCGGGCAACAAGCTGTCCTCGATCTGGGGTGCAACTGGGAGCAAATCTGCTCCGCCGACGAGCATGCCAGCCAGCAGTTCTGTGCGGTCGTACGCGCAGAACTGCGGACCACGGAAGCCGCTGCCGCCGGGACCGAAGTTGTTCACGGCTTCGTAGTAGCCGTTGTTGACGCCGTTGGTGGGCCAAACACCGAACTTCGGGATAGTCGGGAAAGCCGTTTCCGGGCACCGGGAACTGGTAGAGATGTAGGTGCCATTGCGCGTTGTTGGTGTCGGAGATGGCGATGCAAACGTTGTACGGAGAACAAACACATTCTGGGATAGCAACCAGCGATCGGCAACCGGTCAAACTGGGCGATGGATCGCCGTCGTTGTGGTTGGCGCACGCGGATCCCAGCGAGCCGGCAGCCCAAAGGCATTGCCATGGATGGCTGGCCCGCAGGTGTAGGTGAACTCTTGTCACATACCGTGTAGGAGACGTTGACCCATTGCACGATCTGAGTGTCGCCCACCGCCATGTTGGTATCGGGGGGAGCGTCAGGAACGGTGTATCCCGGGAAGCCATTGCCGACGCCAAGGAAATTGAGCAACCGACGCGAATAATTGGTTGCGGGAGAGACAGAACCGCGCTGTTCCACCGGATCCACTGAAGTTCCAAAGTTGCGTTTAGGAATACAACGAACCGGATTTGCTTCGTGGAAGCCGTATTGCTGCGGCTGTGGCAGCTTCGCCAGTTCGCCAAGGGGCGGAGTGATGCCAGACGCCGTCGCGGTGTTCACGATTGGTCTTGGTTGGTCCTGCGCTAACAGCGGCAGGGTACAGAGCAAAAGCACGGCCATGGCGAGCATGGACGACGCCGATGATTCTTGCTGTATTTCTTGTCATAGTGATCCCATTCTCCTTCACTGATCTACAGGGCGCATTGGGTGTCGCTTGCGCACGGTAGTTTCGCAACTCGGCAGGTGTGATTGGTTGCGAACACGGCCTTTCGTGTCGCTGTAGTTAAGCAATTTGGTTTCGTGCCTGTTGAACGGTGTTCTAGGCAGGTGGTAGGATTGAAACACAAGCCATTCTCGGATGCAACTATTATTAACGTAGTTACCCCCTTTACCTTCAGATGGTCGGCCCTTGGCCGCCGAGCAGCTAAACCAGTGTTCATGCAGGTTTTACGCGGTGAGGGAGACCAAAATCCCAGTTTAATCCAGCCTGTATGAGAAAAATGTCACAGAAATTTTACAAATCGTTAGTATCCAGCGCCTGCCCAAAAAGCAGGTAGGTATCCCCCTCCTGGAATCAGGATTGTTCTTCCCGTCATCGCTGGGGCGCGGGCCCCTGGCTCGATTGCGGGCAGCCGTCGAGAGACGGGGGTGCGTGCTAAACTCAAAACTTGACCGCTATCGGGTGGCTCCAGCGTATGCGCGGCAATCGGAAGGCCCCCAGATTTCAGCTCCCTGAGTTCTTCAAACACTTTCATCAACGGCAAGATTTTCGTCAAGGGGAAGACACGTGCAATCAAATCGCGATTATTATTTCCGGCGTAGTTGGCTGAGCTTTGTTGTTTTCTTCCTGGTTCTGACCTGCAGCGTAGCGCCATCGTTCGCACAAAAAACCGTGGTGCAGGATGCCGGAGGCGGCAGAAAAACGGAACTGCACTACAACGCCGCCGGCCAGGTGACAGAGGAACGGATGCTTGGCGCCGACGGCCAAGTGATCAACAAGACTGAGTACGAATATCGCCCGGGCTATTTTCAACAGCAGGAGACCGTTACTTCGTACTGGCCGGATGGGAAGGTCAAGACCGTAACCCGCACCAGCTACGACCCCAATGCGAACTTCACGCTCGAGTTCGTTCAGATCTATGACGAGTCCGGCAAACAGGTCGGCGGCCACCGGCTAACTCACGATCCGGAGAGCAACGTGTACGTCTGCAAGGACTGGAACGTTGCCGCACAGGACTACAAAGAGATCAAATGTCCGGCGGGGGGTGAAGGAGGCGGCGGTGAAGGTCCGGAAGAGGCCAAGAAATTTACCTACGATGAAGTGGTGCGGCATGTAGAGGCGGCCCGCAATGCCGCCCTGCTGGAGCGGAAGCAGCGGCGCCGCCGCCCCGCGATGCCAGAGCCACTGCACCCCTCCACGGCGAACAAGGAAATCGGACTCATTTTGCCTGCCCAAATTGGTTCGGGCGCCAGATTTTCGGGAAGCGTGAGCGAGGACCCTCAGCGGTATGAGGACATGCCAGGAGTCACGGTTTTTCGGATCACGTTGCCATTTGCCTCGAGTGGCACGGGCTCAACTTTGCTCGACTGGGAGGTTGTTTCGGGAAGTGAAAAACCGCAGCCGGCGGATGGGCCGGTCACTTTTGCGCTGCCGCCCGGCTCATCCAAACTTAATGTCACGTTTCGACAGTCCGGCAATGGGGCAATGGCAGCTGCGAAAGTAATTGACCTGGCTCAGGCGAAGTCAAGGCCGAAAGCCCCCCACTCCTTCATGGCTGCCGCGATCTACCTTAAGGGGCAACTGTGCGCCGTGAGTGGGCCTTTCAGCGGCGACAGCAGCAAGACATTTGCGGCTTTTGATGAGCGCCCCGCCCGGGTCGTGGCCGAAACCCAGGACACGTCTTACATCGAGGTCCCGGAGCTTATCCATGCCGGCGCTCCGAGTTTGTTTATTGCTGAGGGAGCTAAGCTGGTCGCGCTGCCGGTGGTCGTCGCCGAGCTTGCCTTGGATCCCGAGCGCCGGAACGTCTCCAAAGGGCAGACCTTGCAGGTCAATGCCAGGCTGGACGGCCCCGAGGAGGTGCCCGGGAACGGATGGCGTGGAGGTAACTTTCCCCCGGCTAATCTTGCCGAGGCCCGCAAACTGGTGCCTGGATTCCAGCTGCCAAAACAGAGTCGAGAGGCGGATGAAAAGCGGGAAACGGGAAAGAAGGAAGCACAGGACAAACCAGAGACCGAGGAAGACCAGAGTGGAGAGATCCTGCTGGTGCTGAAGAATGCGGCGCCCGGCATTGTCAGGTTGCGTGGCTCCAAGCACGGCGTCTACATCTTCCGTTTGAAGCATCCATCGTTCAGCAGGGGAGGCTTCAGCTATGACCTGGTAGCCGAAGCCATCAATTCGGGCACGTTGGCCGTGAACGGCTACGTGATTGCTTTTTTGGCGCCCGTGCGGGGCCAAGAGTTTTCCGCTAACCGCCCGGCAGGAAAGTAGCGCCGTTTTCTAGAGCGATTCCACAATAGATATGTCCGATTTGTACCGATAGTGCGGCGCTTCGGCGCCGCGCTCGCCGCGGCCAAACGGGATTTTTCTTCTCGCCCTTGGACGCGGGCCTGACGGCCGGCACTACCCGCACGAGCGGATGCACCAACTCAGAATCTGCTTCAAATTGACAACGCTCACCGCAGCTCTTGGGGCTGATGGCAAAAGAACAATCGTTTGCCGAGTGAGGCGAGAAGCCGCGGGCAACGCGGGCTCCGCCTGCTGCCCCGATGGGATCAATCGGCATAGGGGGGAGAGTCACCTCTCCTCCCCTGCCACACCACCGTACATGCGGGTCCGCATACGGCGGTTCAGTTCGGTTGAGCTAGCCCACGGACAACCGTGGCAGACCGAGCGAGTCAAAGTAAGCAACGGAAAGAGCTAACTGCAGGGCCGGACTGTCCGAGAGTCGCCAGGGCCCATGGGAACTGCCGGCGGTTTGTGCCGCAAGGTCAGGTCCGACGTTCCACTGGCGCAGCCGCGCAAACCGCACCCTGCCCCGTTTCCACTGCTTCCAGATCACGGATCGCAACCTGCGTCGCATCCATGCCTCCAACTTACGCAGCACCGAGGGTGTTTCGCAGTGCCCGAAGTATCCTTTCCAGCCTCGTAGATAACTGGCGAGTTCCTTCGTCATCTGTTCCACACTGACTCCTCTTGTCCGGCGCGTCAGTTCCCGCACTCGTTGCTTACAGCGGAGCAGAGCTTTCGGCGCAATGCGCCGCTTCGGCTTGGCCCCGTAGGTAAAGCTAAAGCCCAGAAACTTACGCACCTGCGGTCGCGCCACCGCGCTCTTCGCCTCGTTCACCTTGAGCTTGAGTCGCCGTCGCAGGAAACCGGTCACGCTTTGCATGACTCGTTTTCCCGCCCGCTCGCTCGCCACGTAGATATTGCAATCATCCGCGTAGCGTACGAAACGGTGCTGGCGTCGCTCCAGTTCCCGGTCGAGTTCGTCGAGCACCAGGTTCGACAGCAGCGGAGACAGTGGCCCTCCTTGCGGAGTTCCTTCCCCCACCGGACTCACCAACCCGTTTTCCATCACGCCCGACTCCAAGAAAGCTCGGATCAACTTGAGCATCCTTTTGTCGCTCACCCGCCGCGCCATCGCCGCCATCAGCCGGTCGTGGTTCACTCGATCGAAAAACTTTTCCAGATCGATGTCCACCACCCAGCGGTTGCCTTGGGCAAGATACTGCTGCGCCTTGGCCACCGCCTGATGCGCCGAGCGCTGCGGGCGAAAGCCGTGACTGTGTTCGGAAAACGTCGCGTCCCATCTGCCTTGCAGAACCTGCATCACCGCCTGCTGGATAAATCGATCCAGCACCGTTGGAATGCCCAGCTTGCGCACTCCTCCGTCCGGTTTGGCTATTTCCACTCGCCTCACCGGTTGTGGCCGATACGTTCCACTCAGCAACTGTTGCCGCAATGCTGGCCAGTGCTGCTTCAGGTAGCCCGGCAACTCGCCGACCGTCATGCCATCGATTCCCGGGCTCCCTTTGTTGGCTTTCACTCGGCGTAAGGCCTGCAGGCAGTTCTCCCGCTCGCAGACTTCCTCCATCAGTTGTTCGCTTCAGCCGGGCTTTCAGTCGCGCACTTCGCCGTGGACGATTCGGATCCCTTCCCGCGGAGCCTTCGGAGCTTCACTCCTCCTCTCCTCGCTGAAGGCCAGCCGAAGCTGGTTATTCTGCCGCTTGTCGCTCATCGAGTCGCTGCCGCTTACTTGCCGCTTCCTTCCGTTCGGGCCTTCGCCACTTGCGCAGCTACTATGCCCTCTGCTGACTTCTGCCGCACGGTCAGAATGAATTGCTCCACTCTCAGTCCCGATTCCGGAACATGCAGCAGACCTCCCGAGGTAAGTTCGACCGCCTTCCACGCACAACCGCCAGATTTACAACCAGCGCCTTTGATGGATATGGACTTCGCGATCACTAGCCCGCTCGTCCGGCACCGTATGCCTCATATCCGGTTCTTGTTCATCGGCTCGCGTCTTTGCTCCACGCTTCTTTCAGACCACGCCTCACAACGTCGCCCTTGCGCTTCGCTATCCCTTCTCCTCCATCAGGATGGGAAGAGGACTTTCACCTCCAAGCTGTCAAACATGCTCGGCACACCAAAAACAGGGCATCCCGTTTCCGGGATGCCCTAAGTTAGGTCTACAGGTTGCTTGGGTTAGGAGCCTACTGGCAGTTGTCGAACTTAATCTGGTTCAGACGAGTGCGCCAGGGCGCTGTGCCCGTAGTCTGCAAGTATTCTTGCGCGTACCAGAGGGTGCAATAGTCAGAAGGATCGAGCGACATGCTGCTGTAGTCACCCCAGCGGTGGGCGCTGCCGGTTTGGGTGCCAGCACCCGCGGTCAGCAGTATCTCGCCGCCCAACTGGCCGAGCGGATCGGTAGCTCCACGTCCGGCAACGGAGATGGAGGGGAACGTGCTAGAGCTGGAGATGCTGAAGCCGACAGCCAAGTTGTTTTTCTTGTCGCGGGCCATGGAAGCCATCCAGCGGTAGTTGGAGTCGGGAGCGTAGGTGCCCGACTGTTTCAGTGACAACCCGCTGGTGCTCACACGGCTAACGCGAGCGACGAACTCGTACCAGCGCACGCCTGCCTGGCCGCTGCCGGCCGTGGCGGTGTGGTTTACGTACCAGTGTTGTTGGGGTATGGGGCCGGCGGTTGGGCCGACGTTTGCGCCGACGCCGTCATCCCAGTAGGAGAAGCGGTACATGACGCGATCGCCAAGGGCATCCACGGTGGAGCCGCCCGATTCCGGAACGCAGGAACGGCTGCTGTCGCAGAACGGAACGTAGGTGGGCACGGTGATCGGGTTCGCCAAACCGCTACCGGTTACGACCGCGGTACCAGCAGAAAAGTCAGGCGCCATGGAATAGAGATAGAGGTGGTTGTTGGTGGCATCCACGTCGTAGGAGCCGATGAAGAACTCCGGCTGACCCGCAGGAGGCCCAACGGGCGAGTCCATATCGGCGGGCAGGATGCTGTAGTCGTTGGCTGTCAAATCGGCAGTAATCTCTTCCGCCGAGGGATCGCCAGCCCGCATCTTCACGTCATTGAACGCATGCAGCCGGGCGTTGAGGTAGGCGGTCCCGCTGTTGTTGAAATGGTTGTCGGTGGCGAAGTAGCCGGTGGGCCAGATACCCCACTTGGGATAGTCGTTGAAGTCGGTGGTCAAGAATGCGTAAAGGTTGTAGCTGCCGGTGGCGTCGTCAGTTTGGGAAACCGCGGTGCAGAAATACGCGGGATTTTGGATCTTGAACTGACTAAGCAGCCAGACGTGGTGCACCTTGTCATACAGAGCAATGGGGTCACCGTCATTGACGGTAGCGCAGGGGCCGCCGAGGGCGGAAAAGAGAGTGTTGCCGGCAATGGGGCCCAACTCACTTGCACCGGTGGTCTTGTTAAAAACTTCGAGGTGCAAGTTGACCCACTCCACGATTTGATTGGAGTTATTGTCGCCAACGGCGGCATTGGTATCGGGAGGATAGCAACCGCAAAGGTTGTTGATACCTTCGATGCTCAATCCCGGCATGATGGTGACCGAGGGACGGCCAGGAAAATTTTGCTCCACGGAATCGGTTCCGCTTAGCTGCCCGCGGCCGGGGTGAAAGTCAACATGGCGGGGCGGTTCTGTCTCGTGAAAACCATACGAAACGGTTGGTGGCTGTTGGGCCATATCGCGTAGCGGTTGAGACACGGCGAAGGCCACGGCATGATGGACCGAGATTTGCGGCGTGCCATTGTTCTGCGCTGTCAACGGCAGTGCACATAGCATGAGCACGCCAGCGGCCAGCATAAACAACGCGAAAATTCTGGGGTTACTTCTCATAGTGACCTCATTCTCCTTTTTGCTCTACCGAACGCATTGAGTGTCGTGTGCGCGCAGTAGTCTTGCAACTCGGCAGGTGTGATGGATTGGAACACGACTTCTCGTGTCGATTTCGTTGGGCAATTTGGTTTCGTTACCTGTTCAACGGTGTTCGAGGCAGGTTGTGAAATTGAAACACAAGCGATGGCGCAATGCAACGATTATTCGCGTAGTTACTCCCTTTTATCTTCAAAAATTAGTCGGCTATTCGCCGGGACGCAGCTAAATTCCGTGTTCATGGTGGTTTACAGTGTGGGTGGGAGCGAAGTCCCATTTTGGCCAACCCCGGTGTGGAGAAATGTGACAAAAATTTTACAAATGGTTAACATCCAGCGCCTACCAAAAAGGAGGCCACTATCCACGCCTCCTGTAACCAGGATTGTTGTTTCCGTCATCGCTGGACGCCGCCCCGCTGGATTGCAGGCTGCCTGTCGGTATAGGGCTGCGTGCTAAACTCAAAACTTGACCGCTATCGGGTGGCTCCGGCGTGTGCGCGGCAATCGCAAGGCCCCCAGATTTCAGCTCCCTGAGTTCTTCAAACGCTTTCATCAACGGCAAGATTTTCGTCAAGGGGAAGACACGTGCGACAAAATCGCGACCATGGTTTCCGGCGTAGTTGGCCCAGCTTCGTTTTCTTCTTGATTCTGATATGCAGCGCAGCGCCATCGTTCGCACAAAAGACTGTGGTGCAGGATGCCGGAGGTGGCAGAAAGCTGGAGTTCGACTACAACGCTGCCGGCCAGGTGATGCAGCAACGTACCATCGGCGCGGATGGGAAGCTTCTGCAGCGGGTGGAGTTCGAGTATCGCCCCGGATTTTTTGGCGCTGACCAAACCAACACCACGTACTGGCCAGACGGCAAGATCAACAAGCGAACTCTAAACACTTACGATGCCAGTTCAAATTTCACCGGCGAATTTATCCAGGTCTTCGATGAATCCGGCAAACAAATCGGCGGCCACCGCCTGACCCACGATCCCATGACCAACGTCTATACGTGCGCGGATTGGAACGTTGCCTCCCAAAACTACAAGTCGATCGAGTGTCCGGCAGGTGAGGAAGGGGGTGGACCGGAAGAGGTCAAGAAGTTTACCTACGACGAAATCATGCACCATCTGGACGCGGCCCGAAAGGCGGCCGGCGAAGGACCAAAGCTGCAACCAAATACTTCGCCCAGCTCGACCGCTACCGCGGCCAAACTGGGGTTCGGACTGGTGGTGCCGATGCAGGTCCATCCAGGCGAGCGAGTTTCAGGCCGCGTGGTCGTAAATCCCGCCGAGTATGAAGGGATGGCAGGGGTCGCGGTGATCCAGTTTGCGGCGCCAGTTGACTCGGCTGGCCAGGCTTCGACCCTGGCGGACTGGACTGTCGAGGTTCCGGGCGAAGGCCCGCAGCGTGCCGACGGACCGATCGCCTTTACCGTGCCGGGTGGCGGCTCGAAACTCAACCTTACGTTCAAGCCAACGGGGAATTCCGCTCATTCCGTTTCGAAGCTGATAAGTTTTCCCCAAAGCGCAGCCAGAAAGCAGAAAGCGCCAGGCTGGTTTGCGGCGCCGGCGCTCTGCCTCAAGGGGCAACTGTGTACCGTGGTTGGGCCGTTCAGCGGAGACAGCGGCAAAACTTTCGCCGCTTTCGAAGACCGTCCGGCGATGGTCGTGGCCGAGACGCCCGATACTGCATACATCCTTGTCCCGGATCTGACGGAACCGGGTCCGCGGCCTTTGTTTCTAGCGGAAGGCTCAAAAGTGGTTGCGCTGCCGGTGGCAGTAGGCGAGTTCACCCTCAAGAACGGAAATAGGGAGCTGCAACCAGGTCAGACCTTGATAACGTTTCCGATGGTGGAGGGGCCTGGCGATATCCCGGACGCTGCCTGGCGGCCGGGAAATTTTCCGGCGACGAATCTGGAGGAGGCGCGCAAGCTGATAGCGGGATTCCAATTGCCGCAAGAAAAACACAAGCCGCGCGAAAAGCGGGAAACACAACAAAAGCAAGAGGCAAAAGAGAAACCCGAGGCGGACGAGAAAAAAGGCGGAACGATCTTGCTGGTCGTCAAGAACTTGACGCCAGCACAGGTCTCGATGCGGGGGGCCAAAGACCAGATGATCGTTTTCCATTTGAATGATGAGTCGTTCAGCCGGGGCGAGTTCAAGTATGACCTCATCGTGGACGCCATCAAGGCCGGCCATTTTGATATAAGGGGCTACGTTATTCCCTTTTTGGCGCCCGTGCGCGGGCCAGGAGTTTTCCAGTAACACTTCAGCAGGGAAGTAGAGCCGGTTTGCCGATTTCTGAATTGACAACTCTCACCGCGGCCCTTAGGCTGACGCGAACAGGAATAATAGTTTGCATAGTGAGACAACAAGCCGCGCGGGTCAGCAACCGGTGCTCGGTCCGCTGGAGATTCGCGTCATGGAGGTCCTCTGGGCCGCCGGCCAGAGTAGTGTGCGCGACGTGGTCGAGAAATTGGAACGCAAGCTGGCGTACACCACAGTAATGACCACGCTGGACCGGCTGTTCAAGAAGGGAATGCTGGATCGGCAGAAGTCGGAGCGCGCGTTCCTGTATTTGCCGCGTCTGTCCAATCAGGAGTGGGAGCGCCAGCGCGCCGGCGACTTTGTCGCTGGTTTTCTGGCCGGTCCGCAGCCGGCTCGCGAGCTGTTGTTATCGTCTCTGGTTGACGTCGTCGGCCAACACGACGCCGTCCTGCTCGATCAATTGGAAGAGAAAATCCGGAAGAAGCGCAAAGAGCTGTCAGCGGGGAGGAAGCCATGAGTCTTCCCTACACTTTGCGATTACTCTGCCTGTGTTGCGCCTCGTTTTTCATGATTCACCTGGCGCTGGCGGTCGCGACCCGGTTGAGTGCCCCTACCGCCATGCGCGTGGCCGAACGCCTGAAGCCCAGTTCCGCGGCACGACTTCTATTGGTGGTGCGCCTGCTTCCCTTGACTCTGACCCTGTTTGCGGTGCTGGCTTTCTGCATTCCCAGCTATCTGTGGCTGGAGCCGGAAGCGGCCGGCGAGAAAGTCGGGTTGGTTTGTTTCTTGACGGCGGTGCTGGGAGCGGCGATTTGGACGCTGGCGATCGTGCGGGTGGTCCATGCCGTCCGTGGCACGGCGCGCTATCTGCATCGCTGTGAGCGCCACGGCAAGCAGATCAGCATGCCGGGAGAAACCGCGCCGGCGTTGCTGCTCAAAGATAAATCTCCAGTGTTGGCGGTGGCGGGAGTGGTCCATCCCCGGCTGGTGATTTCGCGCCGCGTCATGCGCGGGCTTACCGCCGAACAGATTGACGCTGCCCTGCGCCATGAGCGTGCCCATCGCGCATCGGGCGACAACCTCAAGCGCTTTCTCATGTTGCTGGCGCCCGATGTTCTGCCCTTCCTGCGCGGTTTCGTAACTCTGGAACACCGATGGGCGAAAGCCATCGAATGGGCGGCCGACGATCAAGCCAGCGCCGGCGATCCTCGTCGTGCACTTTCCCTGGCCGACGCGCTGGTGAGAGTGGCGAGAATGGGCAACCAGCCGCAGCTTTCTTACCTGTCCAGTTCGCTGATGGCCGATGATCACGATCTGTCGGACAGAGTGGACCGCTTGTTGCGTCCCCAGCCCCTTCCCGAAAAGCCGGCCAGGGAATTGATTGCCCTGGTCAGCGGGGCCGCTGGCCTGATGGCCTCCGCGCTGGTGATCGTAGTCCTCTGGCCGGGCAGCCTGAGCATGGTGCACCAGGCGTTGGAACACCTAGTCCGTTAGTCGGGCTGGCCGTTCCCAATCTGGGAATACATATTCGCTACCGCGAAAATTGTTGGCGCGAGGGCCGCCCATCGGGTTTACAATCTCACTCATAGCTGTTCCCAAAAGTTCTGCGAAGATCCTCGAATCTCGTTGGCCGAAGCGAGGAGCGAATGCCATCTTCTTTGAACCTGTCTGGCGTCTTTACTGACGCTATCGCCGAACACCTCACCATCATTCGCCAGCTCGTGGCGCAGGAAGATTCATTCGAGCGCGCCGCCGTTCGCATGACCGACTGTCTGCTGGCGGGACACAAGATTCTCTGGTGCGGCAACGGGGGCAGTGCCGCCGACTCACAGCATCTCGCGGCTGAACTGGTGGGACGCTTCCGCCGCACGCGCCGCGCTTTTCCCTCCATCGCCCTCACCACCGACACTTCTGTTCTGACCGCCATCGCCAATGACTGGGGCTACGCCGGAAGTGTTCGAACGCCAGGTTGAAGCGCTATGCCAATCGGGCGACGTGTTGGTGGGCACTTTCGACTTCGGGCAACAGCAAAAATGTTTGCGCCGCCCTGGCGAAAGCGCGGGAACTGGGGGCCTTCACCGTCGCCATGACCGGCCGCAGCGGCGGTCGAATGGCAGCCCTCGCCGACGTCTGCCTGCGCGTTCCCTCCACCGATACTGCGCGCATCCAGGAAGGCCATATTCTTTGCGGGCACATTCTGTGCGAATGGATGGAACTTGCCACTTGCATCACTGCCGCCGTCGCGTCGATTGCACCACGGAGCCGTCGTCGAGGAAGTGCCCAGTGATCGCCAACTTGCCTGAAGTTATCGCTCTGGTGGAGTCGGGCTGGCGCAACGTTCGAGCGCTGGTGGTCGGCGACGTCGATGCTGGACAAGTACATCTGGGGCGAGGTGGAACGCATTTCGCCGGAGGCGCCGGTCCCGGTAGTCCGCGCCACGTGGCAGAACGAGCGGCCTGGCGGCGCAGCCAACGTGGCCATGAACCTTGCCGGACTGGGGGCCTGCGTCACCGTTGCGGGGTTCGGCGGCGGCGACGACGAGCAGAAGAGATTGGAATCGCATGTTGGCCGAGGCGGGAGTGGAGCCGGCCCTGACAGACGTCGAGGCCATTCCCACGACCACCAAGCTGCGCATTTTTTCCGGCAACCAGCAAATGCTGCGACTCGATATGGAGGCCGCGCCGCCACCTTCCACCGCCGCTTATAGCGAGCTTGCTGAAAAGCGTGTCTCAGCGTGCTGCCCAACGCCGACGTTGTCGTGCTCTCCGATTACGCCAAAGGTGTCCTGACCGAAACCGTATGCCGTTCCATCATTGCGGAAGCCGCGCAAGTTGGGCGTTCCCGTACTGGTGGATCCCAAGCAGCAGGATTTTTCGCGCTACCGGGGCGCCACTACCATCTGTCCCAACCGCAAGGAACTGTCGGCAGCCACCGGCGAGCCGGTCTCTGACATCGATCGACTGCTGGCCGCAGGCCAGGCCATGCTCGGTGCGCTGGATATGGAGTTCATGGTGGTGACTCTAGGCGACAAGGGAATTGCCGTCTTGCGCAAGGACTCGCGCCTGCACGCGCCCGCCGTTGTCCGCCAGGTGTACGACGTTTCCGGGGCCGGCGATACGGTCATCGCCGTGCTGGCGCTGGCCTTGGCGGGCGATGTCGAGATCGAGACTGCGGTCCAGTTGGCGAACCTGGCAGCGGGAATCGTGGTGAACAAGGTCGGCACCGTTTCCATCCAGCGGGAAGAGTTGCTGGGCGCGCCTTGTCGCAAGAGCTTGCTCTGCACATGGACGAGAAAGTCTTGCCGTTGAAGCGGCTGCTCTCCCGCGTGGCGGCTGTGGCGATCTGCCGGCGATCGCGTGGTGTTTACCAACGGATGCTTCGACATCCTGCACATCGGGCACATTACTTTGCTGGAGCAGGCGCGACGCCAGGGCGATCGCCTGATCGTCGCTCTCAACAGCGATGAGTCGGTGCGCCAGATCAAAGGACCGATGCGGCCCATCGTGGGCGAACAGGAGCGCGCGCGGATCCTTGCCGCGCTCAGCGCGGTGGACGCCGTGGTCCTCTTCGACGAAAGCACACCGTTGAAGCTGATCGAGGCGATTCGTCCCGACGTGCTGGTGAAGGGTGGCGACTACAGCGAAGAAGCTGTCGTCGGAGCTCGCGAAGTGCGGGCCTGGGGAGGCCGTGTCGAACTCATACCGTTGGTCGAGGGGATCAGCACGACCCGCCTGATTGCGAAGGCCAGGCCGCAACGCTTCATCGACGGCCGGCCCATCCGCCGCCGTGGTTTGATTCACTCGTTGGAAAGGAACGATGCTGCCACCTCTATTCTTGTCCGTTCGTGTGCCAACCAAGTTGGCGATCTTCTGGCGCGCTCATCGGGCGTCTGCAAGCCCGGCCTGGCTCTCCACGTCGCAATGGCCGTCTCCTTGCTGGTCATCCGGCTCGATGGGCTGGGCGACGTGGTCCTGACGACGCCGCTCTTCCGGGAACTGAAGCGCGCCTTTCCTGGATCGCACTGCACGGTGGTGGTGCAAGATGCCTTTCGCCCGCTCCTCGTAACCAATCCGCACATCGACGAGATCATCGGGTTGCGCCCGTTGACAGGCGGCTGGCTGCCGGCGCGGGTGCGAAGTCTGCTGTCGGTGCTGTGGCTGTTATTGGGGCCGGTTGCGAGGCAGGCGCTTCGACGTTGCCATCTCTCCGCGGTGGGACGTTGATGAGCGCCTCGCCACATTTCTGTGCTCGCTGGTCGATGCCAGACGAACGGGTGGGCTACACCGAGACGGCGTCGCCCGCCAAGCAGCGGCTCAATCGCGGCTTCGACGCGGCTTTCAACATCTGCCTTTCGGCCGGCCCGGTCCAGCACGAGGTGTTGCGCAATCTTGAAATCGTAAAAGCCTTGGGCGGACAAGTGGCGGACAGCAGGCTGGAGATCAGCCTCACCGACCGCGACCGTGAGTTCGCCTCGAAGCTGCTGGCGAACGTACCCGCCGCCAGCACTGTGGTCGCCGTTGGTATCGGTGGCCGCAGCGCCGGCCGCCGCTGGCCGCTGGAAAACTATGCCCAGAGCCTGACGCGATTGGGGAAGGAACATCGCGTGCAGCCGGTGATCATCTGCTCGGCACGGCGAAAGGGAAGAAGCTGGCAGGCTTGCCAAGCTTGTTGCCCTGCGAAGCCATCATCGTCAGTGGCGCGCCGCTCCGTAAGGTGTGTGCCGTGCTGGAGCGCTGCGATCTTTTCATCGGAAACGACAGCGGAAGCGCGCATCTGGCGGCGGCGATGAACTGCAAGATCATCGTCATCTCACGGCATCCGCGTGACGGCGATCCGAACCATGGCAACAGCCCCATGCGCTTCGCGCCTTATTGCGATCGAGTGCGCGTTTTGCAGCCGGCGGCTGGACTGGACGCGTGCACAAACAGAGTGCCTCTCCTCGGAGCCGCATTGCATTACCGCCGTCTCGGTGGAGCAGGCGGTGGCGGCCGCGCGCCAGATGCTGCGGCGAAAGCATGACATCTCTGTCATCCGCGAGCGAGCGAATCTGGCGGCTCCGAGTCGAGCGACCGTATGCTGTCGCCGCCAATCTGATCCCAAGCTACGTCGGCGAGTTAGCAATCTCTTGCAGCGATGGAGCGTCCTTCGACTCGGCGAAGTCCTCGCTCAGGATGACAACAGCAGCATCGTTCGGGAGATGCGATGTTCCCAACGCGCTTCGCCACATCCCGTTATGGCCGAATCGTCCAGGCGGTGTGGTCGGGCGCCGCTGCGCGACTGCTGTCCGCGGCACTCACGCTGGTTTCGTTGCCGCTGGCCGTGCGCTATCTCGGGGCCGAACGCTATGGCGTATGGGCGACCATCACCACGACCGTGGTGTGGATCAACCTGCTGGACCTCGGCATCGCCAACACCTTGACCAACCACATCTCGCGAGCTTACGCGCTCGACGACAAGGCTCGGCGGCGCGCTATTTCACCAACGCGCTGTTGCTCACGGCGAAGCGTCGCGGCAGTTGTGGGCGCGGCCTTCGCCGTCGTCTGTTCTCGCCTGAACTGGATAGGTCTGTTCAACGTGAGCGCCAACGTGAGCGCAGCCGAGGTGCGAGACACGGTCATGCCGTTGCTGCGGCCCTGATGCTGCTTGGCCTGCCGTGCAATCTGGCGGCAAGCTTCTCGCCGGCTACCAGGAGCTGCATCGCAACAACTACGCGGTCTGCGCGGGCGCGGTGGCCAGCGTTATCGGCCTTGGCCTCGGCATCGTCTTGCGCGTCTCGATGCCGGTGCTGTTCGTGATGTCGGTGGGATGCCTGACCTTCGCCAGCCTGGCTACTCTGATTGTGTGGTCACGTGGCACAAGCCGTGGCTGCTGCCGCGGCCGTCGCTGCTCGATCGCTCACCAGCAGGGAACTGCTTAGCTCCGGCTCTTCCTTCTTCCTGATTCAAGTGGCGGCGGTGGTGGTGTTCAGCTCCGACAATATGGTGGTCAGCCATTATCTTGGCGCGGCCGAGGTCACGCCTTACAGCGTCACCTGGCGACTGGTGGGACTGGCCGCGGTACTGCAGATCGCTGATCTTTCCCGCGCTCTGGCCTGCCTACGCCGAGGCCTACGCCAAGCGCGACTATGGCTGGATACGGCGCACCTTCTCCCTGACGATGAAGGGCACGGTTGTGCTCAATCTATGCTGCGTGGCTGTGCTGGTTGTTTTTGGTCGCGCGTTGATTCGGGTGTGGGCGGGCCCGGCGGCGGTGCCGACGTTTTCCCTGTTGCTGGCGATGGGAGTGTGGGCGCTGATCAGCGGATTCATGAGCGTCGAATCCTGTTTGCTGGCGGCGCTGAACCGGACGCGTGAGCAGGCGGCACTGTCGATCGTGGCCGCGGTGGTGAATATCGCGTTGTCCATCGCGCTGGTGCGGCACATCGGTTCACTGGGCGTGATTGGTGGGACCATCCTGTCGTATGTTCTTGTGCTGGTCATTCCGCAGAGCATGATTGTGCGCAGTTTGTTCAAGCAGGAATTGGCGGACGAGAGGGAGGCGCTTTTCGCCGTCGCCTTCGCTTTTCGCAAAGGTCGAGACGCGTCTCCGCACAATTCGGATCTGCTAATCTGGCATCGTGGGTGGCTGCAACTCGGCTAAAGAGGTTCTGCTGCATATCTCGCCGCACCAGGTGCACAGACTGCACTTCACGGTGGAGCCTCTGTGCAGAACTGCGGAGCGGATTTCAGTCGCGCTGTGCTCGGCGAAAAGCGAATAGCGAAAAGCGATTCGTTTCACCCCACCAGAAACGGATTCGTCGCCCGCTCTTCGCCGATGGTGGTGAGCGGTCCGTGTCCGGGCACCACGATGGTCTCGTCGGGCAGCGCCAGCACCGGGCCGTGCAGCGACTGCATGATCTTCTTGTACGAGCCACCGGGCAAGTCGGTGCGGCCAATCGAGCCCGCGAACAAGGTATCGCCCGCGATCAGCTTCTTCTCCGGCGCGAAATACAGGCAGATGCTTCCCTCGGTGTGACCGGGCGTGTGCAGAACTTCTGCAATCAGGCCGCCCGCGCGGACCTGGTCGCCGGTGTCGAGGCTGGCGTCGATGACGACCTTCCCCGGCGGCGACATGCCGATCCATGTCGCCTGCACATCCAGCATCTTCAGCAGGGCATTGTCGTTCTGGTTCAGCAGAATGGGCGCGCCGGTCAGCTGCTTCAGCTTGGTCGCTCCGCCCACGTGGTCAATGTGCGCGTGGGTGACGACGATTTGCTTCACCGTCAGCCCGTGGCGCTGCACGATGGCCATGACGTCTTCGATGTCATCGCCGGGGTCGATGACCATGGCTTCTTTTGTCTGTTCATCGCCGATCACCGAGCAATTGCATTGCAGCGGGCCGACCGGGAAGATCTCGTGGATCATGATTCCAAACTATCACGAAGCGGGGTGGGATGAGGACGGACCCCCGCCCCACTACGTTCCTTGCATGTCAAAGCGCTCCCCCAGCATCGGCCAGCACTCGTTGATGTTCCAGTCAGGCGTCGCGCCTGGCCGGCTGGCCACCAGCGCCCCCACGACATTGGCGAAGCAGCCCAGGTGGCGTGTGTCCCACTGCTGTTCCAGGCCGTGGAGCAAGGCCGCAGCGAAGGCATCGCCCGCGCCGACCGAATCAGCTACCTGCACTCGGCAGCCCGGACTTTCGCTGTAGGTGCCCCGGTTCAGAATTGCGCAGCCGCGCTCGCCCAAGGTCACACAAATAGTTTCGCAGCCGTAGCGGGTGGTCCAGCGCCGGCAGAGGTATTCGACCGATCCTTCCTCTCCGCCTGCATTGAGCAAGCCGTCGAGGAACTCCGCCTCGCTGTCGCTCAACTTAATGACGTCGGCGTGCGAGGACAGTTGCTCGACCAGGGCCAGGCTCCAGTTGCCCTCCCGCAGGTTGACGTCGTAGAAGTGGCGGGCGGAAGGCGCTGCCTGAAGCAGCTTCAGCGTCGAATCCAGCGCTGGCGCCGACATGTGATAGAGGGTGCCAAAATAGATCCAGTCGGGCTGTAATGCGGCGATGGACCTCAGTTGCTCATGGCTGAGGGTCACAAAGTCATAGGCCGCGGGTCGCACAATCCGAAATGTGGGCTTGCCTTCGCTGTCGAGCTCGACCTGTGCCGTTCCCGTGTCCTTGCCGGGACGCAGCTGCACAAACTCGGCGGAAAGGCCCCATTGCCGCAGGCAATCGAGGGTGCGCCGGCCGCGCTCGTCGTCGCCCACCGCGCTCACCAGGAAGGCTTCGTGGCCCAGCTTCTGGGCATGCGCGGCAAAGTTCAGGGGAGCACCGCCGAGATACTCCTGCTCGCCAATCACATCCCACAAGATCTCTCCGACAGCCACGATGCGCAATCTGCTGGCCTCCAACGGTCCCAGTTATCCTATCGTGCCACGGGCGCAATTTGCCCAACCCACGCCCTGTGATAAAAACGCTTGCCAGAATCGCGAGTTCCTGTAATCATCTCCTGCTCCCCTCTCGAATGGGCGAGGGAGGAGCTTTCGGTCGAACCGAAACGCGGATTTGGGTTGATGTTTCTGTTAGCAGTCAAATTTCACGCGTGGCACTGGCTCCAGGGATCGGCTCTGTCGCGGACGCATTAGTCCGCCAGACTCGACCCGTGGGGCATTTTCATTGCAGAAAAGCTGCGAGCTGAACCGCAATCCTTGTTTCCCGGCAACGTTGAGACGTCTTCCGGTCCCTGCTCCCTCAGGGTTGTGTTCGGAACGTCCGCGAAGCAGGGGTTCTTCCAAGCTCTATAGTGAAAGGAGTAAGTTGTGAGAGAGAAAGGTACAGTCAAGTGGTTTAACGGAGCCAAAGGGTACGGATTCATCCAGAGATCCACGGGCGAGGATGTGTTCGTGCATTTCTCAGCTATCCAGGAGAACGGATACCGGAGCCTGAACGAGGGCGAGACAGTGGAATTCGACCTCACCAAGGGTCCCAAGGGCTTCCAGGCCGCTAACGTGCAGCGCGTGTAAGACGTCTCCGCCACGCGGAAGCAAGGTCACGTTCGCGTCGCTTCAGAATTTAGGCTTCCGAATGCGGCCATAAGCCACCGAACCCTCCCGCCCGGGGAGGGTTTTCTTATGGCCGGAGGCCGAAGCGCCACAAGTGCGCTGCGGCGCGCTACGTCAAAGTCGGTTTCATTCCGCCGAATCCGGCTCCAGGACCAGGCCGCACAAGCGGCTCAACTCGCGGTAGTCTTCGTCATTGAGCCGGCTAAGGCGGGCGCCCACGGCGGCGTCAATCTCGGGCTGCATTCTGGCCAGCAGCTTCAGACCCTTGGCGGTGATGCTGGTCAGGGTTTGGCGCTGATCGTCGTATCCGCGAGACCGTTTCACCAGGCCCCGGGCCTGCAGACGGTCCACCAGACGAGTCACATCAGGAGCGCGGTCGATCATGCGGCGCGCAATCTCGCAACGCGCGTGACCTTCGGGATGGACGCCTCGCAGGATGCGCAGCACGTTGTACTGCGGACGAGTGATGCGATGCATCTCGCAGAGCTCGTCCATCAGGTCGTTCAGCGTGTGGGCTGCGACCAGAAGGCTCAGCAGAGCTTCCTGCTGAGGGTCGGCAAATTGCGTCTGGCTAAGGCGCCGGCTGAGGGCCTCGTTCATGCCTTCTTTATAGCCAGAATTTGCCCGCTTGTCATTTCACGAAATGTCGTCAGAGTTCGCGCAAGCGCCGCAAGGCCCAGCGTGCGTGTTCCGCCACCGTCGGGTCTTCATCGCGGCTCAGTTCTTCGAGCAGGGGCGAGAAGCGCTTTTCATCGCTGTTGCCCAGCGCGATCGCAACATTGCGGCGCAGCCCGTTGAACCGTGCGCGTTTCACCGGCGAACCGCGGAACACTTCGCGAAATTCTTCCGGGCCCAAGCCAGCCAGCCACTCCAGATCGGGATTCACCAACTGTGCGCGCGGCTGAAGTTCCGGCGTCTTGGTCACCGGGGCTTCACGGTTCCACGGGCAGACATCCTGACAAATATCGCAGCCGAATACCTGCCGGCCGATGCCGGAGCGGAGTTCCTCGGGAATGGCGCCACGCTTTTCGATCGTGAGATACGAGATGCACCGGGTCGCATCGAGCTGATACGGAGCAGGGAAGGCGTCAGTCGGACAGGCATCGAGGCAGCGCGTGCACGAGCCGCAGCGATCGGGCGGAGGCAGATCGGGCGTCAACTCCAGCGACGTCAGCATGACGCCGAGAAAAAGCCACGATCCCAACTGCTCATTCAGGATGCAGGTGTTCTTGCCAATCCAGCCGATGCCGGCGTACTGGGCAAAGATCCGCTCAACGATCGGACCGGTGTCCACGTAACACCAGGTGCGCGGCATGGGCATCTTTTGCTGCGCGCAGATTTCCAGCAGCCCCGCTTCCAGCGCGCGAAGCTTCCCGAGTACCACCTCGTGATAGTCACGTTGCGACCAGGCATAGCGCGAGATCCACCCCTGTGCGGTCGTGCCGGCGTGCGTCGAGTAGGGTTCCCCGGTGTTGTAATTGAGGGCGCACACCACCACCGAACGCGCCCAGGGAGCGGCGTTGGACAGAGAGGCGCGTTTCAAGTCGCCGGTTTCGTTGCGCGCTGCAAGATACTTCATCTCACCCGCGCGGCCGTCGGCGATCCATTGCGGAAAGAAGCGGTGCTCAGGCGTGTCCGCCACTCCGGCCACGCCGGCAAGGTCGAAGCCGACGTCGGAGGCAAGGCGTTTTACGTCGTGGCTGCTGACGGCTAAGGGGAAACCAGTGGACATGTTGGGACGATTATAGGAGGGTGCTTGTCATCAGCGGTTAGCGGTTAGCATTTGGCACTTGGCAGTTGGCCGTTGACATCCGGCGGGTGTCCCATCCAAGCTTCGGTGGACGTTTTGTGCGATCGGACGGGGGGTCGCCCAAGCAAGCGTGTAACAATTGCAGCAGAAGTTGTAGCCGTCGCTTTTCGCGGGGGACTCCTCATGGATCCAGATGTTAGGCAACTCTAGCCAAGCGTATGATACGTTCATGGATTTTCAGTTCACCGCCGTTTTTCGCCGCGTCCCCGAGGGCTACATTGCGTTCGTCGAGGAGCTGCCCGGCGCCAACACCCAAGGCGTCACGCTCGACGAAGCCCGCACCAACCTGCAGGAAGCCGTTGCCCTTGTGTTGGAAGCAAACAGGACGCTGGCTCAGGAAGCCGCCGTAGGAAAAGACGTGATTCGGGAACCGCTGACGGTCAGTGCGTGAAACGTCGGGAACTGGTTCGACACCTCGAACGGCACAAGTGCGAATTGCTGCGCGAAGGAGCCAATCATTCGATCTACGTTAACCGGGCCGCGGGTAAAACTTCGGCGGTTCCTCGCCACTCCGAGATCAACGACGACCTGGCGAAGAAAATCTGCAAGGATTTGAGCGTTCCCTCCCGGTAAGCTAACGCCCATCAACGAGCAGTGGCGCATCTGCTTTGTTTGGCGCGGCGACGATGCATACGACGTAGAAATCGTGGATTATCACTAGGAGGTCGCATGGCAAAATCTGAAAAACTTCCGCCCATTCATCCCGGAGAAATTCTGCGCCAAGATTTTATGACGCCGCTGGTTGGCCACTGACTACTGACCCCTACCCTCAAATTCCCAGCTTCTTCACTTCTTCGTTGTAGTACTTGCGGTAGAGGATGTCCCATTCCTGGGAGCCTTCGAGGATGGTGCGGCGCTGGCTTTCGATCTTCTGCCGGGCGGCAGCGTCGATCTTGGCTTCCTGGGCCATCAGCAGTTCCAGAACGCGGCGCGCTTCCAGGCGGATGCTATTGCGGTCTTCCACGAAGTCCACGTTGTCCATCTCGGCAAGGGTGTCGGCCACGGCGTGCGCCAGCTTATTGATCTTTTCGCGGCTGAGCCTCATAGCACCGCCTTGTACTTCCGCACCAGCTCATTCTTGATTTTCTTGAACATCTCCTGGTAATTGGCGCCACTGCGGGTCATTTCGTCGGCGTAGGTCTCCAGGATGAGGCGGACTTCGTCGTTGATGCGGTCCTCCAGCGTCAGTTCCTCGAGCAGGGCGGCGTGGACGCGGGCAGTCACCGCCGGCTTTTCCGCGGTTTCGATGAACTCGCCCGCGATCAGCTTGTTAGTGACTTCGCGGGCCAGATAGCCCACATATTCTTTGGAGAAGAGCATGATGGTTGGAATCGGGTTGCGAAAGCAGCTTAGTTTAACACAGGAATTCGAGTGCGATGGTTGCTCCCGCGCACCGCCCGATCGGAGTTATCCTAGGGCAGAACCAAAGTTGCTATGTTCCGCTTTCGATCAAGGCACGGCCTCTGATGGCAGGCCCGCGAAACAATGTGATCGTCGTCACAGTGTGGCGTGACCCTCGCACAAGATGATAAGACCCGGAAACTGTTACAAGTAAAGCTTGCCGAAAACAGCGGAAAGGTAATCTCAGAGAGCCACAGGAATGCCTGAAGAAACCAAAGGAACCGACCCAGTCTCTCCTGAAGCGGCCTCCCCGGCGGCCGCGCCTGCGGTGCCCGCTGAGGGAGCAGGACCAGGCGGCGCCAAAGCGTCCGCCGAAACATCCCCAACTTCTGCTGCACCGGCAGTTCCACCGCCAGGCGCGCCCTCTGCCAAAGCGGAGCCGCCCGCCGCTGTTCCGCCCGCTGCCAAGCCCGCTGAATCCGCGAAGCCCGTCGCTGCCGCCCCGGTCGCCGCCAAACCTGCAGCGCCCGCTGCCAAGCCCGCGCCCAAGCCCGAGGGCCCCAAGCCGGAGCCTTGGGAGGGAGAGTTGGTCACGCGCCTGCGCAGCCAGTATGGCTCGGGGATCAAAGAGGCCAGCACGTACCTTGGCCAAAAGTATCTGATCGTGGACAGCTCCATCGTTTACGAAATCCTGCTGCGCATGCGCAACGACGAGCTGTTCGACTACTGCGTGGACATCACCGCCGTTCACTATCCCAAGCGCGAGGCGCAGTTCGACATCGTTTACATCCTCTACTCGTTCCACCACAACCAGCGGGTGCGGATCAAGACGCAGATCAAGGACGGCGAGAGCCTTCGCTCCGCCGTGGAGATCTGGGAGACGGCAAACTGGCTGGAGCGCGAAGTCTTCGACATGTTCGGCATCGAGTTCGACGGACATCCCGACCTGAAACGCATTCTGCTGCCCGACGGATGGAAGGGCTTCCCGTTGCGCAAGGATTACCCAATTCTTCAGCAGGACCAGGAATGGGTGAAGATCAATTTAGGCATCGAAAGTGGACAGTGAACGGGTAGAGCTGGCCTTTAGGCCAGCGTTGAGGATGAGCAGCAAAGTTGAGGGGCTTTAGCCCCGGTTTGTGCCGCCGGCTGAAGCCGGCTCGAAAGTAAGAAGCATGCCGGTAACGCCAGCCTGAAGGCTGGCTCTACCGGGTCTGGCGAAAAGCGAAGAGCGAGCAGCGAAAAGCGAAACAATGAGCGACCGCACCGATTACCTAGACCTCGATACCAAGGACCAAACCTTTCTTGATGCGACCGAACTGGTCCTCAACATGGGGCCGCAGCACCCGTCCACGCACGGCGTGTTGCGCGTCATCCTCAAGCTGGACGGCGAGAAAGTTCTGGGCACCGAGTGCGTCATCGGCTACTTGCATCGCGGCGTAGAAAAAATTGCGGAGAACCGCACCTACGCCATGTTCAATCCCTACGTGGACCGCATGGACTATGTCGCCGCGGTCTCCAACGGGCTGGGTTACTGCGAGGCGGTCGAGAAGCTGCTCAGCGTGGAGGCCCCGCCGCGGGCGCAGTACATCCGCGTCATCCTCACCGAGCTGTGCCGCATCGCCAGCCACCAGGTTTGGCTGGGCACGCACGCGCTCGACATCGGAGCGATCACGCCGCTGTTCTACTGCTTCCGCGATCGCGAAGAGATGCTGAAGATCTTCGAGAAGTATTGCGGCGCGCGCCTCACCACGCATGCGTTCCGCATCGGCGGCTGCCTCTACGAGGCCTACGAAGGCTTCGAGCAGGACTGCAAAAAGTTCTGCGACGCTTTCCTGCCCAAGCTCGACGAATACGAAGAACTGCTGACCACCAACCGCATCTGGGTGGAGCGCACCAAGGGCGTCGGTATTCTGAATCCGGAAGATTGCATCGCGCTGGGCGTCACCGGGCCGGTGCTGCGCGCCAGCGGCGTGAAGTGGGACCTGCGCAAAGCGCAGCCTTACGAGTCGTACAAGGACTTCGATTTCGAGATCCCCACCGGACTGAACGGCGACACCTACGACCGGTACCTGGTGCGCATCGAGGAGATGCGGCAGGCGGTGCGCATCATCCGCCAGGCGGTGGATGGCCTGCCGCAAGGGCCGATCATGGCCAAGGTGCCCAAGGTGATCAAGCCGCCGGTGGGCGAGGTCTATCACTCCATCGAAGCGCCCAAGGGCGAGCTGGGATATTTCATCGTGAGTGACGGTTCCACGCAGCCCTATCGCGTGCGCGTGCGTCCGCCGTCGTTCGTCAATCTGCAGGCCCTCGACAAGATGGTGCGCGGCCTGCTGGTGGCCGACGTGGTCGCGGTCATCGGCACCCTCGACATCGTGCTCGGGGAGGTGGACCGCTAATGATCGAGTACATCAAAGGCTATCTGAGTTCGGCCACGACCCCCGGCGAAGCCGGCAACATGTTCTGGGCCACCATTTACATCCTGCTGGTGATCGCCGGGGTTTCGCTGGCTGTCATGTGCATGAACTGGCTGGAGCGCAAAATCCTGGCGCACATGCAGATTCGCCTTGGTCCCATGCGCGTGGGCCCGCACGGATTGCTGCAGCCCTTCGCCGACGCCCTCAAGCTGCTGATCAAGGAAGACATCATTCCCCGACGACGCCGACAAGCTGGTGTTCTGGAGCGCGCCGGTCGTGGTCACGATGACCGCGTTCACCACGTTTCTGGTAGTGCCGTTCGGCCGCACCCACGCTGTCACCGACATGAACATCGGCATCCTGTTCATGCTGGGCGTGTCGTCGCTGGGCGTGCTGGGCATCATCATGGCGGGCTGGTCGTCGAACTCGCATTACCCGCTGATGGGCTCGCTGCGCTCCAGCGCGCAGATGGTCTCGTACGAAATTGCCATGGGACTGGCGATTGTCTCCGCCGTGCTGATGACCAGCCTGCAAACCGGCACCGGCACGCTGAGCATGATCGGCATTGTCGAAGCGCAGGCCGCGCAGCACACCTGGTTCATCTTCAAGTTCTTCCCGCTGGGCTTCCTCGCGTTCGGAGTGTTCGCCATCGCGATGGTGGCGGAGACCAACCGCGCGCCCTTCGATCTGCCGGAAGCGGAGTCGGAGCTGGTCGCCGGCTTCCACACCGAGTACAGCGGCTTTCGCTGGTCGCTGTTCTTCCTGGCGGAATACGCGGCGATGCTGGCGGTGTCGTCGATCGCGGTCACGCTGTGGCTCGGCGGATGGATGCGGCCCTTCCCCAACTGGTTGGGCGGGCCGACGTGGGACATGGCGTTCTCGTTTCTTCCGGCGCTGACGTTCTTCGTGCTCGCCGGCCGTCTGCTTCCTGGGCACCATGCGCATGCCGAAGATCCCGCAGATGAGCATTCAGACCATTGGCCTGGGAACATTCGGCGCGCTGCTGGGCTTCGTCGGCCTGGTGCTGCTGGTTCCGGCGGTGCGCGAGCGCGTGCAGGACATCTTCTGGTTCGTCGTCAAAGTTGCGTTCTTCATGTACCTGTACATCTGGTATCGCGGGACGTTCCCGCGCTACCGCTTTGACCAGCTCATGAAAGTGGGCTGGAAGGTACTGCTGCCGACTGGCTTGGGCGTGCTGATCGCCACCGCGATTTGGGGCCTGCTGCCGCAACTGTCGTCGGCGATTCTGGGGGTGCTGCAATGAAGCTGACTCCGCTGCTTCGCAAAATCCTGCTGGTTGACCTGATCAAGGGCTTAAAGGTTACGTTTAACTATCAGCCGCCAAGTGAGGCAATTACCGAGCAGTATCCGCTGGAGCGTCCGGTGATCTTCGAGCGCTATCGCGGCCAGCCGCGGCTGAACTCGAATCCCGATACCGGCGAGTCGCTGTGCATCGTGTGCAACCTGTGCGCGCTGGCCTGTCCCGAGCAGTTGATCGTGGTGAAGGGCGAGCGCAACCCGGCGACCAAGCGCAAAGAGGTCGTGTCGTGGACCTACGACCTGAGCCGCTGCATGTTCTGCGGCCTGTGCGCCGAGGCTTGCTCGACCGACGCGCTGGAGCTGACCCAGGATTACGAGATGGCGCTCTACAGCCGCGAGGGCATGGTGCTGGACCAGGCGGCGCTGGAGCGCGGGCAGGAGCCGGTGAGGTACGCGAAGTGAAGTAGTTGTCAGTAGTCAGTAGTCAGTTGTGATAGAGCGTGGCGCCTTAGGCTAGCGTCGAGTTGGGACCAGCAGAGTCCTTCGACTCCGGCGCACAAAAGATAGCGCGCCTGCGCTCAGGATGACATGCTTTTGGGTTTTGCTAACGTGCTAAGTGCTAATTGCTAACGGCTAATATGAATCCTGTTGCCACACCATTCTTCTTCTACTTTCTCGCGGTCATGGCGATCGTCTCGGCCATCGCGGTGATCACGCGGCGGAATCCGGTGCACGCCGCGCTGTCGCTGATCGTGACCCTGCTTTCGCTGGCCGGCTTCTACCTGATGCTGTACGCGCCGTTCGTGGCTGCCGTGCAGATCGTGCTCTACGCCGGCGGAATCATGGTGCTGTTCCTGTTCGTCATCATGCTGGTGAACCTGGAGCAGAACATCCGCGAGTACCAGTTCAACAAGCAGTGGATCGTGGGCACCATCGCCGCGCTGGCGCTGGGCGGCTTGCTGGCGTTCGTGTATCGCACCGGCCGCGGCGTGTTTCCGTCGGTGTTCTACCAGAGTTTTCGCGGGCTCGAGGGCGACAACACGCAGCAGATCGGCGTCTGGCTGTACGGCAATACATGCTGCCGTTTGAGATTGCGTCGCTGCTGCTGCTGGTGGCCATCGTGGGCGCGGTGGTCATGGCGAAGAAGAGGATTTGACATGACTGAGATCACCACACTGCATTACCTGGTGGTTGCGGCGGCGCTGTTCATCATCGGCACCATCGGCGTGCTGACGCGGCGCAACGTGATCATCATCCTGATGTCGATTGAGCTGATCCTGAACGCCGTGAACCTGAACCTGGTGGCGTTCTCGCGGCTGTACGGATTGCATGGGCAGGTGTTCTCGATCTTCGTGATCACCGACGCCGCCGCCGAAGCCGCAGTCGGGCTGGGCATCATCATCGCCTTCTTCCGCAACAAGGAGACGGTGAACGTGGACGAAGTGGATTTGTTGAAATGGTGAAAAGGCAGTTGTCAGTACCCAGTAGTCAGTAGTCAGTCGTCAGTTTGTTGGGACGCTGACAAGAGGGGAACGAAGCTTCTCCGCAACGATAGGGGTCCTTCGACTCCGGCGCGCAAAAGACGCGCGCCTGCGCTCAGGATGACAGACGAAATTCAGTTCATCCTCTGAGCGAATAGCGAAGGGCGAATAGCGAATTTCACTGACGGCTGACAGCTGATAGCTGACAGCTTCGAGGCGAGAGCCGAGATTTCACATGTTCTTTCTTGACCACATCTGGTTGATTCCGCTGTTTCCGGCCATCGGCGCGGCTTGCATGTTCTTCTTTGGACGCAAGCTGTCGAAGTAGGCGGTGAACGGCATTTGCGTCGGCTTGGTTGTGCTGGCGTTCGCGTGGGCCTGTCTCGCCGTCTGGCAATACACGGGCTACAGCGCCGCCAATCCCGGCAAGCCCTTCGAGAAGGTGCTGTACACCTGGATGGGCACCGGCAACACTCGCTCAGCTATGTGACGCATGGCGGCCGCACCGCCGAGTTCCGCGCCGATGCCGGCTTCCTGCTCGATCCGCTGTCCTGCATCTGGCTGCTGTTCGTGACCGGCGTGGGCATGCTGATCCACATTTACTCGATCGGCTACATGGGGCATGAAGGCGGCTACTACCGCTTCTTCGGCTACATGAACCTGTTCATGTTCTCCATGCTGACGCTGATCCTGGCCAACAACTACGCCGTGATGTTCGTGGGCTGGGAGGGCGTGGGCCTGTGCTCGTACCTGCTGATCGGCTTCTACTTCCAGCGCCACTCCGCCTCGACCGCCGCCAACAAGGCATTCATCGTGAACCGTATCGGTGACGCCGGATTCATCCTGGGCATGTTCACCATCGCCTGGTACTTCGGCTCGATGCAGTACACCAAGGTCAACCTGCTGGCGCGCAGCGGACAATTTCACATTGGCGATCCGGTGATCACCGCCGCCTGCCTGCTGCTGTTCGTCGGCGCCTGCGGCAAGTCGGCGCAGTTCCCGCTGTATGTCTGGCTGCCGGACGCGATGGAAGGCCCGACGCCGGTCTCCGCGCTGATCCACGCTGCGACCATGGTGACCGCGGGCGTGTACATGGTGGCGCGCTCCAACGCGCTGTTCGTGCTGGCGCCCAATGCGATGAAGACGGTCGCCATCATCGGCGCGCTGACCGCGATCTTCGCCGCGACCATCGCCCTGGTGCAGAACGACATCAAGCGCGTGCTGGCGTACTCCACGGTCTCGCAGTTGGGATACATGTTTCTGGCGCTCGGCGTAGGCGCATTCGCGGCCGGCGTCTTCCACGTCTTCACCCACGCCTTCTTCAAGGCGCTGCTGTTCCTCGGGGCCGGCTCGGTGATTCACGCCATGAGCGGCCAGCAGGAAATGCAGCACATGGGCGCGCTCGGCGGCAAAGATCAAGACCACCTTCGTCACCATGCTGATCGCGACGCTGGCCATCTCGGGCATTCCGGGCTTTGCGGGCTTCTTCTCCAAGGACGCGATTCTGTGGGAGACGTGGTCGCGCGAAGGCGGCGCTTACCGGTACCTGTGGTACATCGCATTCTTCACCGCGCTGATGACCGCGTTCTACATGTTCCGGCTGATCTACCTGACGTTCTTCGGCAAGCCGCGCATGAACCACGAAGTGGAGCACCACATCCACGAATCGCCCAAGACGATGACCGTGCCGCTGGTCGATCCTGGCGATCTGCTCGATCGGCGCGGGATTCTCGGGTTGCCGCACAGTCTGGGCGCTTGTCACATTCGACTCGAATCGCTTCGAGAAATTCCTCGAGCCGGTGTTCGCCAAGGAAGCGGTTGTGCTGGAAGAGGGCGGCAAGGCGGCGCAGGTGGCCGCCGGCGAGCAGCAAGTCGAGCACACCGATCCCGTGGAGTACACGCTGATGTTCGCTCTCGGTGGGCGCGGCGGTGGTTGGGCTGGTGGCTGGCGCAGCGCGCCTACAAGAAAGCCGACAAGGGCTACAAAGAGCCGATTCAGGAGATTTCGCCACGCTTCTACAAGACGCTGTTCCGCAAGTGGTACGTGGACGAAATCTACGACTGGGTCTTCACCGGCCGCAAGAAGGTGGGACCGGTGCGCCTGGGCGCGATGGGCCTGGGCGAGGCGGCGTGGAAGTTCGACGCCAACGTGATTGACGGCGCGGTCAACGGCGCGGGCTGGTCCACCCGCATGAGCGGCACGCTGTCGGTACTTGTGGGACAAGTGGATTATTGACGGCCTGTTCGTGAATGGAGTGGCCATCGTGACGCAAGCTGGCTTCGTATCCGGTGCGCCTGGTGCAGTGGGGCCTGGTGCAGTGGTACGCGCTGGTAATGGTGGCCGGGCTGGTGGGCTTTGTTTTCTATTACGTGATTCGGTGGTAGGGCCCACCCTGTCGCCAAGAGACGGCGACAAGGATGGGGCACCCGAGAGTTCTTGGTAACGATAGGGGTCCTTCGACTCCGCACGAGCAAAAGAAGCTCGTGCTCCGCTCAGGATGACAAAGCGCATAAGAGACGCGGTCTCCGCTCAGGATGACAAACGAAATCGGTTCATCCTTAAGCGAATAGCGAAAAGCGAAGAGCGACTAGCGATTTTACTGAAAGCTGACGGCTGAAGGCTGAGAGCTAATAAGGCTGAGAGCTAAATAAATGTACAACCATATTCTTTCGATCATTTTATTCACGCCGCTGGTGGGCGCGGTTCTCCTCATGCTGGTGCCCAAGGAGAACAAGGACGCCATCCGCTGGATTGGCAACATCTTCGGCTTCCTGGGATTTGCGGTCTCGCTGCCGCTGATTCCGTGGTTCTGGGCGCTGAAGGACCGCGCCGGCTTCCAGTTCGTCGAGGGCGCGCCCAACAACTGGATTCCGTCCATCGGCGCCGGCTACGTGATCGGCATCGACGGCATCTCGTTCCTGCTGATCATGCTGACCACGCTGCTGGGGGCCATCTCCATCCTGTCGTCGTGGAACGCCATCCAGGAGCGCGTCAAGGAATACTACGTCTGGTTCCTGGTATTGCAGACGGGCATGCTCGGCGTCTTCATGGCCAACGACATGTTCCTGTTCTTCGTCTTCTGGGAGGCCATGCTGGTGCCGATGTACCTGCTGATCGGCATCTGGGGCGGCCCGCGCAAGCTCTACGCCGCCATCAAGTTTTTCCTGTACACCCTGTTCGGCTCGGTGCTGATGCTGCTGGGCATCCTGTTCCTGTACTTCCATCACCACACCCTGACCGGCGTGTACACCTTCTACCTGCCCGATCTCTACGCCACGGCGCCGAAGATCGGCGGGCACGCGGCCATCTGGCTGTTCTTCGCGTTCTTCGTCGGCTTCGCCATCAAGGTGCCGATGTTCCCGTTCCACACCTGGCTGCCCGACGCGCACGTGGAAGCGCCCACCGCCGGCTCCGTCATCCTGGCGGGCGTTCTGCTGAAGATGGGAACGTACGGCCTGATCCGCTTCTCGCTGCCGTTCTTCCCGGCGGTCGCCATGACGCCGTGGGTGCGCCAGTTCGTGATCGTGCTTTCGCTGATCGCCATCATCTACGGCGCGCTGGTCTCGCTGATGCAGAAGGACATGAAGAAGCTGGTGGCGTACTCGTCGGTCAGCCACCTTGGCTTCTGCACGCTGGGCATCTTCGCTCTCAGCCCGCTGGGGCTGAGCGGCTCGGTGCTGCAGCAGATCAACCACGGCATCTCCACCGGCGCGCTGTTCTTGATCGTCGGCATTCTGTACGAGCGGCGGCACACGCGCGAGATCTCCGAGTACGGCGGCATCTCCAACGTGATGCCGGTTTACGCCACCATCACCCTGATCATGTTCATGTCTTCGATGGGGCTGCCGCTGCTCAACGGCTTCGTCGGCGAGTTCACCATCCTGCAGGGCACGTTCATGGAGAACAAGGTGTGGGCGGCGTGGGCGGTGCCGGGAGTGGTTCTGGCCGCGGCGTACTTGCTGTGGCTCTACCAGCGCGTGTTCTTCGGGCCGGTGAACAATCCCAAGAATGAGAAGTTGCTGGACCTGTCGGGAAGGGAACTGGCGACGTTCATTCCGCTGGTGATCATCGCCTTCTGGATTGGTCTGTATCCCAAGCCGTTCTTCCAGATTCTCTCCACTCCGGTGAACAACCTGGTGGCGACGGTGCGGCCGGATTATCCCGGGCTGACCAAGCCGGTGGTTGCGGCACAGCCGGTGGTGAATCCGAATCCGGATGCGGCGACTCCGCTGCCCGAACCGCCAAAGGTCGCCGGAGCACCGCAGAAGCCGCCTGCAACGCGGCGACGCGCCAGCAAATCCTGGAGTGGCGCGTCAAGCGCAGAAACCGGTTCCGGTGAACACGGCGAAAGCCAACTTGGCGGCGGCTCCGGCCGCGCCCGGCAAGTGAGGATGAACTAGTGACCACCTCGCTCACAACGTTTTTGTTTTCCTACTCCAGCACCGACTACCTGCTCGCCTTGCCCATGCTGCTGCTGACGGTATTCGCGCTCGGCATCCTGATGATCGACCTGATGCTGCCGCAGCAGTGGAAGCGGGTAAACGCCATCACCGCTCTGATCGGCGTCGCGTTCTCGGCGGCCGCGGTGGGCAGACTGCATTTCGCCTATCACGTCGCGGAAAAGCAAGGCGTCGCCGTTGCCGCCTTCACCGGGTTCATGGGCTCGCTGGTGGTCGACCGCTTCGCCATCTACTTCTTCTATCTGTTCCTGATGGGCGCGGCCATTGCCATCCTGATGTCGATGCGCTATCTCGAGGTCGAGCACGAGAACCACGGCGAGTTCTACGCGCTGATGCTGCTTTCGGTCGTCGGCATGATGTGCATGGCCGCCGGCTATGACATCGTGCTGATCTTCATCGGCCTGGAGCTGATGGCCATCTCGACCTACGTGCTGGTCGGCTTCCTGCGGCGCGATAAGCGGTCGAATGAAGCCGCGCTGAAATACTTGCTGCTCGGCGCGTTCTCGTCGGGAATCTTCGCCTATGGACTGTCGCTGTTCTACGGCCTGACCGGCAGCACCAACCTGGGACAGATTGCGCAGAGGTTACAGGAGGTGATCGCCGCCCGGCCAAACGATCCGGTAGTCATCTTCGCGCTGCTGACCACCACCACCGGGCTGCTGTTCAAGATTGCGGCCGTGCCGTTCCATCAGTGGGCGCCCGATGCGTACGAAGGCGCGCCCACCAGCATCACCGGCTTCATGTCGGTGGCGGTGAAATCCGCCGCCTGGGCGATGCTGCTGCGCATCTTCCTCTTCGGGCTGTATCCGCTGCGCCCGATGTACGTTCCGCTGCTGATCTTCGTTTCGATCGCGACCATGACCGGCGGCAACCTGGCCGCGATCACGCAGAACAACCTGAAGCGGCTGCTGGCCTACTCCTCCATCGCCCACGTCGGCTACATGCTGCTGGGCCTGATCGCCAGCGATGGGCAGACCAACTCCACCGGCATCATGGCCATCATGATTTACCTGCTGGTGTACACCTTCATGAACCTGGGCGCGTTCGCGGTGATCACCTCGCTGCGGCGGCGCAACATCATCGGCGACACGATTGACGACATCGCCGGCCTGTATTTCAAGGCGCCGACCGAAGCCATGCTGATGCTGGTCTTCCTGCTGTCGCTGGCCGGCATTCCGCCGCTGGCGGGCTTCTGGGGCAAGTACTTCATCTTCCTGGCGCTCATCCAGACCGGCCATTACACGCTGGCGTCCATCGGCGTGCTGTATTCCGTGGTAGGCCTCTACTACTACATGCGCATCGCCAACTCGATGCTCATGCGCCAGCCCATCGACCCCGAACCGGTGCATACCCGTCCGGCCATGCGGCTGGCGCTGACCATCACCGCGGCCGGCACGGTCTTAATCGGGCTGTTCCCGAACTTCTTCATCAACATGGCGAACTGGTCGATGGGGTTGGTGCAGGGCACGCAACACATGGCGGGAATGTTGCGGTGAGCTGAAGGTGTTTAGCTTGCACGGGTAGAGCGGCGCTTCACTTCGGGTAGTCATGAACCTGGTCGTTCTGGGGTCTCATCCTGAGTTTTAATGGTCTGTCATCCTGAGCGGAGGTTTGCATCCGCTGGTGGGCGAGCGCAAGGGTGAGTGGGCGGTCTCGGTGTCGGGTAATTGGCGGCTGGTGTTCCGCTTCGATGGTGAAAACGCAACCGACGTTGCTTTGGTCGATTACCACTAGCGACAGGAGAAAAACACATGGACATGTACAATCCCCCGCACCCCGGCGAGATAGTCAGGGAGGACTGTCTGAAGGCGCTCGATCTGAGCGTGACCGAGGCGGCAAAGGGCTTGGGCGTCACGCGCAAGACTCTCTCGTCGATTCTCAATGGCCACTCCGGCATCACGGCGGAAATGGCACTGCGCCTATCCAAGGCATTCGGGAGCACGCCGGAGCACTGGTTGCAGATGCAGCTTGCCTACGATCTGTGGCAAGCGAAGCGCCACGCCAAAAAGCTGCACGTCAAGCGGTTCTTCGCCACGGCGACGGGCTAACCGACGGCCTTACGGTAGGCCCATGGTCAGGTAGTGGCTCACCTGAGCCACTACCCATACTCGCTTTACTTGCCAGGTAGGTGCGGGATCATTCCCGGGAAGACGTAGGCCTGGAGCATGACGATTATGCCGACAATGGCTGCCAAGGCTATGGAGTGCCAGAAGACCTTGCGGAAAATCGGTCCCAGGGCATGGGAACGTTCATACGGATCATCGTAACAGGCAGCACAGGCGACCATGATGGACTGGGCGTCAATCATCTTACCCATGACGCCGCCCGTCGAGTTGGTGGCCACGATGAGGACCTCATTCAAGTGCAGCTGCTGCGCCGTGATCCGTTGCAGGCTTCCGAACAGCGCGTTGGAGGCGGTATCGGAGCCGGTCAGGAAGACCCCCAGCCAGCCCAGGTAAGCGGAGAAGAACGGATACATCACGCCCGCGCTGGTGAAGGCCAGCCCGAGTACGGCATCGGTACCGGAGTAGCGGGTTAGGTAGCCCAACCCCAGCACTTGGCCGATGACCAGCACGGGGATCTTCATGCGGCGCATGGTGCTGACCGTCGCTTGCCTCCACTGAGTGCCGTTCATTTTCAAGACCAACCCGGTGAGCAGGGCAGCAATAAAGACGCCGGTGCCGGCCGCCGACAGCCAGTTGATCGCAAACACCGCACCTTCTGGTTTGGCGGTCAGCGCGGCTACCGGAGGCATGCGCTGCACCAGATTGTGCAGTGCAGGCATCTGCCATTTGGGTAGGGAAAGGGTCCCAGCCAGGCTTGAACCCAGTAGGGTTGTGTTGATCTTCACCCCCGCAAAAAGGTTGTTGAGGAAAGCCTTCCAGGTTGGGATTCCCCAAATTGCGCAGCAGGCGATCAAGATCGTCCAGGGCGCCCAGGCATGGGCGGTTTCCCGGACACTGTAGGGATAGGTCCATTCTTTAGCCGGCACTACGGCCTGGCCCGCATTGGCCGCAGAAACTGCGTCGGCCGCCGCCTCCTCGCGCTCCGATCTCAGGAGAAAACGCGTCTTGGGATGCCAGATAAAGCGCAGGAAAACCGCGGTGCAGATCACCGAAAAGACGCCCGCCACCACGTCGGTCATCAGGTGGAAAGAGGCGGACTGAGAGGCCAGGAACTGCATGATGGCGAAGGACGCGCCGGAGACCAGCGTGGCCGGCCAGACTTCCAGGGCATCTTTCAATTTGCCGCCCTGCATAAGGACAAAGGTGATCACCAGCCAGAAGGGGATCATGATGGACACGAACGGAAGTTGCCGGCCGGCCATGGCGGAAAGGGTAAGCTGATCGAGCCCGCTCACCTGGGCCAAGGTCACGATAGGCGTGCCGATCGCCCCGAAGGCCACGGGGGCGGTATTGGCCAGCAGGTTGAGCACGGCGGCTTCAAAGGGCGAGAATCCCAGGCCTACCATGACCGCACCGGCAATAGCCACCGGTGTCCCGAAGCCGGAGGTGCCCTCGATGATCGCGCCGAAGGAAAAGGCAATCAACAGCACCTGCAGGCGCCGGTCAAACGAGATGTGAATGATCGATTCCTTCACAATCTCAAACTTGCCCGTGACCACCGTCATGGTGTAAAGGAACATGGCCGCCAGGACGATCCAGATGATGCCCAGAAAGCCTGCTAACCCTCCATAGGCAAAGGCTGAGAACGCCGCTTTGAAGGGCATGCGGAACGCCAGGCAGGTGACCAGGAAAGCGGCCAGCACGCCGTAGAAGGCGGCATAAGGCGCACTGATGCCGAGATGGCGGATACCTCGCTTATCCCGGTGGGGATGGATGGCGATGAAATACAGGAGGGTCAAAATCGGGAGTGCCGCCACGATCGTCGACAGCGCGACATTGCCCAGAGGATTGTAATTCTGATGGTATATCTGCGGTGCGCCACCATCGGCGGCGAAAAGCGGACTGGCAAGAGCGACAAAACCCAGTGAGGTCAAGAACCTTCTCATTTACTGCTCCCTTTCTCCAGCACTTCCTTTAAAAGGCCATCGAGGTTGTCGTGCTGGATTCGCAACTTGCGGCTGCGCGGGCTTTTCAGAAGACCACGCTCGCCAGCCGTGTGGGCCCAAGGCTAAATGACGGCAGGGGAAGATAAATCGCACTGCTGGCGCCAACCCCACCAGCTTCCCCAATTCCAACGGGGTGCTCCCTATCGTCCCGATGACACCAGGCGCAAACCTGGCGCGAACCGGGATAAGTCGCCAGGCCAAACGCGCCTCCTAATCGGAAACTTGGCTGCGCGCCGGTCTAACAGGGTACACACCGGGGATTTCAGTCCTCGCAAGACTTATGCAAAACGCCTGATGCAAAACAACTCAGAACGTTAGACGAAAGGCGGCAAACCGCGAGTGACAGGCGTCACAATTCATGGTGATTCATCGTACAAATTGGCGCCGGAAAAGGGGTGGCAGGTGGGACAGCCTCACGTGTGCGACAGTCTCTCCTTCGGCTGCGCTCCGGGATGCCTGGTACTCCGGTCGCAAAGCTGGGCGACAATCTACCATGATGGCCATAGGGGTATCGGCAAACTTGCAAAGATCGTGGTTGTGCCCCATCGGGTTCTATAGGATAATTTCCCCTCTCTTCCGTCGGACCTGCGCACATTCCGCTCATTCAGGAGGACTTTGTCACGATGAAGAACATGTCGGGCGCTGCATTGCGCTGTGGTTGCCTCGCCGCATGGTTGTTCCTAAGCTCCACTTTCGCCATGGCACAAGTTGCCGTAACCACGTATCACAACGACAACTACCGTTCCGGTTCGAACTCCCAGGAAACGGTCCTCACCCCGTCGAATGTAACGACGCAATCGTTCGGTAAGCGCGCCACGTTTACCGTGCAGGGCTACGTTTATGCTCAACCGCTCTACGTGCCGGGCGTTACGATTGGGGGGACCGCCCACAATGTGCTGTTCGTCGCCACCGAGCACGATCAGGTTTACGCCTTCGACGCGAACAGCGGACAGCAGCTATGGCACACCAATTTTCTTGCCAGCACGGGATTTCGCTACGTGATTAGTTCCGTCTCCGCCAGCGACGTGAACTGTGACGACCTGGTCCCTGAGATTGGCATCACCGGGACCCCGGCACTCGACACCACCACCGGCACCCTGTACCTGGTTGCCAAGACGAAACAGTACGACACCGTCACTCGCACCACATCCTTCTATCAGACCTTGCATGCACTGGATATCAAGACGGGCCAAGACAAGGTGGCCCCGGTTCGCATTTCCGCCACCTCACCGGGCAACGGCACCGGTTCCATCGGGGGCGTTCTGACCTTTGACCCGCTGGTGGAAGCGCAGCGTTCGGCGTTGCTGCTGCTGAAGGGACAGGTATTCATTGCCTGGGCTTCCCATTGCGACCTCGGCGCTTATCACGGCTATGTGATGTCGTTCAGCCAGTCGAATCTGGCCCGTAGCGGCCTTTATGTAGACACTCCGAATGGTTATGAAGGCGGTTTCTGGGGCGGCGGCGCCGGTCCGGCGGCTGACTCTGGGGGGTCGATTTATATGGCGAGCGGAAACGGCCGCTTCGACGGCGGCACCGATCTCGGGGACAGCGCTCTCCGCCTGACCTGGCCGAGCTCCGGCTTCTCCATTGGTCTGCGCGACTATTTCACTCCCTGGAACCAGCAGACCCTGGATTATAACGACAGCGACTTCGGCTCCGGCGGCGCCCTGCTTCTTCCCGATCAGCCGGGCACCCCCTATCCCCACCTGCTGATACAGGTCGGCAAAGAAGGCACCATCGACCTGGTAAATCGCGACAACATGGGACACTTGCATTCGGGGAGCGACAGCCAGATCGTGCAGACCCTGCAATACGCGATTGGCGGCATTTTTGGCGCTCCCGCCTTTTGGAACAACACTGCTTACTTCGGCGGCCAGCACGACCATCTGAAGGCTTACCCGTTCGATCCCCAGGCGCAGAAGCTTGCCGCGATCTACAGCTCCAACTCGCCGGAGTTCTTCAACTTTCCCGGGCCCACCCCGTCGGTTTCCTCCAACGGCTCAAACAACGGGATCGTCTGGATTATCGAGAACGACACCTTCAGAGGGGGCAACGCTGTATTGCGCGCCTACGACGCCACCAACCTGGGCAGCGAGCTGTACAACTCCGAGCAAAATCCTGGCCGCGATCGCGTGGGACTGGCGGTGAAGTTCACGGTCCCGACCATCGCCGACGGAAGCGTTTTCGTCGGGGCTCAGAACCAGGTTGTCAGGTATGGGCTGTTGGGAGGACGGTAAAGCGGAGGACATAGTTTACGATCCAATTTTTTTGGGGTTAGCAGGTTCCGGAGTCTGTACTCCCGCGCCAGGTACTTCCTCCGCAATCGATGCCGGAGGCTCCTCCGCGGGCACGCTCTCGACTGCTGCGATTGGCGCCGACTGCGCGACCGCCGGCGCCGTCGGGTGAGCCAGTGCCCTCTGCAGTTCATCCATCAGCTGCTGAATGTTCTTCTTGCTCAGCGGTTCCAGCACGCTACCCGCCATGAACGCCAGTTTGCCTGACACGGCGGCCTCGCCTTGCCACGCGATGCTGGTGCCCTCGGCCAGCGGCGACAGATCGAAGCCGACGCTGATGGCGATCTGGCTGCCCACGGCGATGCCCCGACCCTGATATTGCGCCCGGCTTGGCCGCACGGCCTCCCTCAGTTCCATGCTGATTTCTGCCGACCCGCGAATGTTGCCCACCTCCACCCGCAGCTTCACCGTGAAGTGGGTCGCATCCTCGACCGACATGCTTTCGAAATCGGGCAGCAGCGGACCGAACTTATTGCCATCGCAGACAAAGTCGTAAACCTCGTCCGGCGTGCGCGGCGAGGTGAACTCGCCCGAAAATGTGACCGCCACGGCTAGCTCCTCGGTTCCGGTTTGTTTTACCACGGATTTTCACGGATCAACACGGATTCATTACAAGCAGAGAAAGGCCTTAGGACTTTATCCGTGAAATCCGTGTCAATCCGTGGTTGGGTTTTCGCCGCCGGTCGCGCGGAAGGCCCGCCCATGAGCATACGTGGCGGGCTTGATGGGATGGAGGTATATTGACCACTGGGTCCGGCTTCGCGTCTGACCCGCATCGCATGACAGACGTGGTCACACCCAACGAGTTCAGAGCTGCTCTGGGCCGCTTCGCCAGCGGCGTCACGGTGATTACCGTTGAGACGGCCGAGGGAGGGGTGCATGGCATGACCGCAAACGCCTTCTGCTCGGTGTCGTTGCGCCCGCCCCTGGTGCTGGTCTGCATTGACCATCTGGCCGAGACCTACCTGCACATCCGCGAGCGCCGCCAGTTTGGCGTGAGCGTGCTCAAAGCGGAGCAGGAAGCGCTGTCGGAATTTTTCGCCGATCCCGAGCGCAACCACGATGCCGGCTATCGTCTCGGCATCCAATACCGGCCCATGCAAAGCGGCACGCCCGTCTTGCAGAATGCGCTGGCCAATCTGGATTGTTCCGTGGTGCATGACTACGAAGGGGGCGACCACACCATCTTCGTCGGCGAGGTGAGGGAAGTCATCGTCGCCGAAGGGACACCGCTGCTGTACTTTCGCGGGCGATATGGAATTTGCGATGTCCCGCAGGAACCGTAGATGAGCGCTAACTAATTTGCAGTGTCATCCTGAGCGACGAGGTCGCCGTGGCGAGCTAGGAGTCGAAGGACCCCTATGGCCCACAGATTGCGCGTCCAGCGAACTCCTCGCTGCTTGTCTGCACGAGGTGCGCGATGGGCGGACGCTCTCGCCGGAAATCGCCTGCCAGCTTTTGCGCTGCGACAACGACCTTCTGCCTGATCTACTGGCAACTGCGCGCTCGCTCAAGCAGCAATATCGCCCCGGCGTCATCACCTATTCGCGCAAGGTTTTCATCCCGCTGACAAATCTGTGCCGCGATTACTGCGGATACTGCACCTACCGCCGCGATCCCGGCGAGCCCGGCGCGCACACCATGACGCCCGACGAAGTTCTCTCCGTGGCGCAAGCGGGCGAGAAGCTGGGCTGCACGGAAGCGCTGTTCTCGCTGGGCGACCGTCCGGAGGCGCTGTTTCCCGAGATGCGCGAAACCCTGCGCAAGCTCGGCTATCGCAGCACCCTGCATTATCTCGAAGCCATGTGCGAACTGGTGTTGCGCGAAACCCGGCTGCTGCCGCACGCCAATCCCGGCCTGCTCAGCGCAAACTGGATTGAACGCCTGCGCGACAGCAATCCCAGCCTGGGGCTGATGCTGGAGAGCACCAGCACCAATCTTGTGGCCGCGCACCCGGCGGATCGCACCCCCGACAAGCTTCCCGCCCTGCGACTGAAGACGATCGAGGACGCCGGCAAACTCGGCGTGCCGTTCACCACCGGAATCCTGATCGGCATCGGCGAGACCATGGAAGATCGCGTCGAGTCGCTGCTGGCCATCAAGCGCCTGCACCAGCGGTACGGTCACGTGCAGGAAGTCATCATCCAGAATTTTCGCGTGAAGCCGCCCATTCCGATGGCGGCCTGGCCTGAGCCCGACACTGGCGACATGCTGCGCACGCTGGCCGTGGCGCGACTTGCTGCTGCGGAACATGAACATCCAGGCGCCGCCGAACCTCACCGAGCGGGGTTACGAGAAGCTGTTGGACGGCGGCATCAACGATTGGGGAGGCGTGTCGCCGCTGACCCCCGACTACATCAATCCGGAAGCGCCCTGGCCGCACCTGCTCGATTTACAGCGCCGCACCGAGGCCGCGGGACACAAGCTGAAGCAGCGCTTGCCGGTGTATCCGGAATTCGTTGCGAGCGTGGCGGCCCGCGGCGGACTGCTGGGGGAACGTCTTCAGGCTACGGCCGATGTCGACGGCTATGCGAGGGCGGCCTAGATGATCGTGGTTCTCACAGGTGGGACCGGCGGTACCAAGCTGGTGCAGGGCTTGCAGCAGGTGGTCGCGCCCGAGGACCTCACCGTCATCGTCAATACCGGCGACGACATCCAGTGGTGGGGGCTGCACGTCTCCCCCGACATCGATTCCGTGCTCTACGGATTGTCGGACTTGCTCAGCAAGGACCGCGGTTGGGGCGTGGACAACGACAGCTTCCGTTGCCTGGAACGCATGAAACAACTCGGGCAGCCGTCGTGGTTCAGTCTCGGCGATCTTGACCTGGCGACGCACCTGACTCGCACCGCGATGTTGCGGGCAGGGAAGTCGCTTCGCCGCGCCACCGCCGAACTGGCGACGCGGATGGGGATTCGCGCGCGTGTGCTGCCCATGTCGGATGAGCGCGTCTCGACCATGCTCGACACCGCGAAAGGCACGCTGACCTTTCAGGAGTATTTCGTGCGCGAGCGCCATCAGGTTGCAGTGCGCAGGGTGCGCTTCGAAGGGGCCCACCGCGCCCATCCCGCGCCCGGCGTCATCGAAAGCATCGAGGCAGCGGAGGCGATCATCGTTGCGCCGAGCAATCCCGTGACCAGCATCGGGCCGATTCTCGCAGTGCCCGGCATTCGCGATGCCCTGCGGCGGGCGAAGGCCACGGTTGCCGCCGTGAGTCCGATTGTGGGAGGAGAGGCGGTCTCCGGCCCGGCGGGTGCGCTGATGAAGATGATGGGCTGGGAAAGCGGGATCGCAGGAGTTGCCAAGGCCTATGAGGATTTTCTGGATGTGCTGGTAGCCGATCGCGCCGACGAAGCGACGGCTTCCGCGGTGCGTACCGAAGTCCTGCGCGTTGTTTGCACGAATACCATCATGGACTCGTTAGACGACAAGCGCGAGCTGGCGCGCTTTACGCTGGAGGCGTGCGCTGCGAAGCAAAGCGCCGAGGCTTAACCATGCGCGGCATTCTGCTCATCCCGGTGAAAAGCCTGACCACGGCCAAGCAGCGTCTGGCTGCGGCGTTGGATCAGCAGCGGCGCTCGCAACTTGCGGAAGCCATGTTGCGCGACGTGATGACTGCGGCCGCGGGCGTGCTCGGCCGAATCGACGTGGCGCTGGTGACCAACGATGCTCAGCGCGCGCGTGTTGGCCGCCGAGTTCGGTTTCCTCGCGATCGACGACCCGCGCAACGAGAGCGAGACCGCCGCCATCGAAATGGCGACTGGGTGGTGCGAGCAGCACGGGTACGACACCACCATCGTCGTGCCCGGCGACATCCCGCTCATCACCAGCGCCGAACTACACCGCGTGCTCGACGCCGCTCCCGCCGAGGGCGCGGTCTTCGTGCCCGCCTATGATCGTCGCGGCAGCAACTGCATTCTGCGGCGGCCGGCGTCCATCATTCCACTGCGCTTCGGCAACGACAGCTTTCTGCCGCACTGCGAAGCCATGCGAAAGACGGGCAAGGAACTGGTCATTCTGGAGATGCCCGGCATCGGGCTGGACATCGACAACCCTCACGAACTCGATCTACTGTTGCAGCGCGACGGCAATACCAACGCGCAACGGCTGCTGCGGTCGTGGGGCTTCGGTGCGCATGACGATGCGCCATGGAAAGCCGCCGTCTGATGCCAACTCCGTCCGTAGGTAACACCGGCGAACTGCGCGCGATTCCCGTGCCCGGCATTGGCGACGTTTTCCCCGGCGAGTCCGTTGCGGACCTCATCGTGGACGCGCTCGCTCTCGGCGGTCTGCGCTTTCACGAGGGCGACATCCTGGTGGTCAAGCACAAGATCGTATCCAAGGCGGAGGGCCGCATGGTGGCGCTTGATTCGGTGAAGCCGTCCGCTGCCGCCAAAAGTTTTGCCCGCAACAACGGTATGGCCGCCGATGCTCGCGTCGTGGAGTTGGCCTTGCGCGAGGCCAGGCGCGTGGTGCGCAAAAAGCACGTCCTCATCACCGAAACCGCAGCACGGGCTGGTGTGCGCCAACAGCGGCGTGGATGTCTCCAACGTGGACGGCGGCAAGACTGCGGTGCTGCTGCCCGCCGATGCCGACCGCTCCGCGGCGCAAATTCACAAAGAATTAAAGAAGCGCACCGGACTGCACATTCCCGTCATCATAGCTGACAGCTTCGGGCGCCCATGGCGCGAGGGCTTGTGCGAGGTCGCGATCGGCGTGGCCGGGATGAAGGTGATCCACGATTATCGTGGCAAGCGCGATCGCCTACGGTTACAAAATGCACGCCACGGAAGAAGCCGTGGCCGACGAATTGGCGTCCGTCGCCGGCCTGGTGTGCGGCAAAAATTCGCGCGTTCCGGCTTGTATAATCCGGGGTTATCCGTATCGTCGCGGCAACGGCAGCGCGCGACAGATGGTGCGGCCGAAGGAGAAGGATTTGTTTCGGTAGAGCCGTGTCATGCTGAGCGAGGGTTCGCCTGGGTTTGCGAACCCGAGTCGAAGCATCGCTATGGCAGAGCCGAGATTCCCGGCAGCTATAGGGGTCCTTCGACTCGTCGGTCGTCCGCCGCGGCGGACGACCTCGTCGCTCAGGATGACAAACGTGGAAGACTGGCCGCATCGTTCAGAATGACACTTGGGGAACTATGCACGACATCAGTTGGGCCAATCGGCAAACACTTCAGAACACGACGTGGGACGATGTGCGGCAGCGCGTCGACCTCCCTGTGCGAACTGCGCTGGAGAAGGTGCTGGCGTCGCTCGATGGCGGCGTACTCACCCGCGAGGAATGTCTGCTGCTCGCCAACTGCACCGGCGACGATCTGTTCGGCCTGGTGGTCGCGGCCAACGAAATGCGGCAGCAGCTGGTCGGCGACGTGGTCAGCTACGTGGTCACCCGCAACATCAATTTCACCAACGTGTGTTTCGTGGGCTGCAAGTTCTGCGCCTTCAGCGTCGGTCCGCGCGACGAGACCGCCTACTTCCTCTCGCTCGACGAGGTCGCGCAGAAGTCGCGCGAAGCCGAACAATGGGGCGCGACCGAGGTCTGCATCCAGGGCGGGCTGCCGCGCAACCTGCCGCCGTTCTACTACCGCGACATCCTGCGCGCGGTGAAGTCGGCCACGCCGAAGATGCACGCGCACGCCTTCTCGCCCATGGAGATGGTTTACGGCGTCGAACTCACGGGCATGCCGCTGCGCGAATATCTCCTGATGTTGAAGGAGAACGGGCTCGACACCTTGCCCGGCACCGCGGCGGAAATTCTCGACGACAGCGTGCGCCACATACTTTCGGCCAACAAGCTGAGCACCGCGCAATGGTGCGAGGTGATCGAGACGGCGCACCAGTGCGGCATCCGCAGCACCTCGACCATGATGTACGGGCACGCCGAGACGCCTGAACACTGGGTCAATCAGTTGCTGCTGCTGCGCGAGATCCAGTCGCGCACCGGCGGGTTCACCGAATTCGTGCCGCTGGGATTCATCCACGACAACACGCTGCTGTTTGCGCAGGGCCTGGCTCGCGCGGGCGCGACGCTGGCAGAGCACCTGAAGGTGCATGCGTTGGCGCGCGTCATGCTGGCCGGCTCCATCCATCACATTCAGGTTTCGTGGGTGAAGCTGGGTCGCGAAGTTTCGCAACTGTCGCTGCTGGCCGGCGCCGACGATTACGGCGGCACGCTCTTCGAGGAAAACATCTCGCGGCTGGCGGGAGCGACCGCGGGCAGTACATCTCGACGGCGGAGTTCCAGGAGCGGATTCTGGAGCTGGGCCGCGTGCCGGCGCAGCGCAACACGCTGTACACCAAGTACAGCTATCCGGCGGAATCGGCCGCGGCGGAACCGATGGCAGTGGGCGGGTAACGCATGATCGCAATTGTCGGCGGTACCGGTCCGGAAGGGTCGGGGCTGGCGCTGCGCTGGGCGCGTGCCGGCGAATCGGTCATCATCGGCTCGCGCGATGCGGAACGCGCCAAGGCCGCCGCCGCCCAGATCGCGGAGACGGTCGGCCCTCTGGGCAGCGTGGAAGGCGCGGACAACGCCACCGCCGTCAAGATGTCTGACATTGTGGTGCTCACGGTGCCCTTCGCCGGACAGGCCGAATTGCTGAAGCAACTCAAGCCATCATTCCAGCCGGGCACGGTGCTGATCGACGCTACCGTGCCGCTGGCGGCTGCGGTTGGCGGTCGGCCCACCCGCGTGCTGGGCGTGTGGCAAGGTTCGGCAGCCGAGCAGGCAGCCGAGATTGTCGGCAAGAACATTGCGGTAGCCGGGGCGTTCCACAGCCTGTCGGCAACGGTGCTGCACGGCGATCAGCCGGTGGATTGCGACGTCATCGTGTGCAGCGACGACGATCGCGCGCGCCAGGTTGCGTCCGAGCTGGCCAGCAAGATTCCCGGCGTGCGCGCCATCGATGGCGGCAAGCTGGAGAACGCGCGCATCGTGGAAGCCATGACCGCGCTGCTGATCACGCTCAACATCCGCCACAAGGTGCATGGCGCGGGATGGAGAGTGACGGGGCTGGGAATTTGAAGACAGTTGTCAGTGGTCAGTGGCCAGTTGTCAGTTCTGTGGCGCGCTTCGTGCTCAGCAACGGCCAACTCCATAACCGCAGATCCTTCGGCTCCGGTTCGCGAAACCCCGACGCGAGCCTGCGCTCAGGATGACAAAACGTGGAGTTCGGGCTCGAAACTTGAAACTTGAAACTAGCCCCTGCTCCCTACGCTTCCCGCAGCGCTTCGATGATCGGCGTTCTCGCGGCGCGGAGGCCGAAACCAATTGCTGACCGAATTCTTATTTCGGCGGCGGTGGCTTTAAGGTTGCTCGCTTAGTCGTACAATGGCGGATAACAATGGCTGACAAACCAAACCGAAAGACCTACGAGGAAATCCGGCGCGATCTCGTCCGCACGGCGATCAAACAGCCGCTCTTGACGATGATCCTCAAGGCGAAGGACACGCCCGAAGATAAAGTTAAGGCAATCCCGGTCATTATCGAGGCCAACGACGATTACTATGCCGGCAAAGAACAGGCCGTGGAAGATGTGCGGGAGCTGGTCAAAGGCGCTGCCGGCGTGGAACTGCCTTCCATTGGGAGCGACCAAAATCCCTACTACAAAACCAGCCTGACGCCGCAGCAGATTCTCCAGATCGTCGATTTAGACGATTTCGCGGTCCGCCAGAGACAAGCCGAGGCGCGGGACAAGGAGGCGAAACGGCGCGCGGAAAATCCCACACAGGGCGCCGCGACTCCTCCCACACAGGTTGCCCGCTATCTGGCAATCCTCCGTATCTGGTACAACCACCCCATCAACCCTCTGATCGACAAGTCGGTCAGTACGGTGAAAGCGGATGCTGCCCAACGGGCCTTCCTCGCGGAAGGAAAAGACATCGTCTGGGCGGTGATCGATTCCGGCATCGATGGCAAACATGGTCACTTCGCCACCAAAAAGACCCTGGATGTTACCTTACCCGTCCAGCATTGCGACTTCACCATCCCGGGCGACGACCGGGGGCGCGACGGCGCGCTGGTCGACAACTTCGGCCACGGTTCCCACGTGGCTGGCATCATTGCCGGTGCTTACCTCTCCTCTTCCGATCCCGCTAAGCCGGTGCCGAAAGCGAAGGCAACGCGCACCAAGCTGGGCGAAGGCGAGCAGGTCGAGCCGTTTGAAGAAGAGCTTTCCCAGATCGCCGGCATGGCGCCCTCGTGCAAACTGGTCAGCCTCAAAGTCCTCGACGACAACGGCAACGGAGATGTCAGTAACATCATTGCTGCCATCGACCGCATTCAAACCATCAACGATTTCGGCCGCAGCATCAAGATTCACGGCGTCAACTTAAGCGTCGGCTATGAATTCGATCCGCTGTGGTTCGCCTGTGGACAGAGCCCGGTCTGCGTGGAGGTGGACCGGCTGGTGCGCTCGGGAGTCGTCGTCGTTGCGGCTGCGGGGAACACCGGTTACGGCACTCTAAGCGCCAATCAACGCGCCACGGGCGCCGGCTTTATGCTCACCATCAACGATCCCGGCAACGCCGAGCTGGCCATCACGGTTGGTTCCACCCATCGCGACTCCCCGCACACCTACGGCGTCTCCTACTTTTCCTCGAAAGGGCCCACCGGAGACGGCCGCATGAAACCCGATCTGGTGGCGCCCGGCGAGCGCATTCTGTCCTGCTGTTCGAGCCTGAAGAGCTCGGCCAACGCGACCAATGTTTACGTCGAGGACAGCGGCACCAGCATGGCTGCGCCGCACGTATGCGGCGTCATCGCGGCGTTCCTGTCCATTCGCCGGGAGTATATTGGAAATCCGGCGAAGGTGAAGGAACTGTTTCTCTCCACCGCCACGGATTTGGGAAGAAACTCCTATTTTCAAGGTCGCGGGCTGGTCGATCTGATGCGCGCGATCCAGTCCATCTAACCACCAGCAGCCGAAGGACGCCATGAGCATTCCAATTTTCGAAGTGCAGTTAGACAAGAACGCCAAACTGGTTATTCCCTCGCAGGAGCAGGACATCATCAAGGCTTTAAGCGCTCCCGCTAACACCTTCACGGATGTAGTCGTCATGTCCCACGGGTGGAACAACGACATGGACGAGGCCCGTACTCTCTATCGCGACTTCTTCCACTCCCTCGAACAAGTGTCCCCGGCAGCCGTGGGCAAAACCCTGGCCGTGGGTATTTTGTGGCCGTCAAAGAAGTTCGTCGAGGCCGATCTGATTCCCGGCGGCGCGGCATCAGCCGACAACGACCCGGTGGCGGATAGTGTACTGCTCCAGCGGCTGGAGGGAATGAAGCAGGTTTTCGACGACCCTGCGGCCGACGCGAAGCTGGAGCAGATGAAGGCCCTGGTTGCCGGACTGAGCACGGACGCTAACAAGCAGAATCAATTCGTCTCGCTGATGGGCGCGATCCTGGACCAAAACACCGATCCCGCGCAGCGGAGCGATGATGAGGGCAAGGCCACCATCAGCGAGCGGGCGCAGAAGGACGGCGGGGCAAAGGTGTTGAAATCGTTTGGCCTCCCTATTACGCAGAAAGTAAAGCCCGGTGGCGGCGGCGCCGCCAGTGTGGGCGGATTCGCGGGCAACCCCGCTTTGCATCCCGGCGGGGCCGGAGGCGCGGCTGGTCTGGGCGATTTCTTTAGCGGCATCAAGGCCGGCGCCCTGCGGATGGTAAATTTCACGACCTATAACGTGATGAAAGACCGGGCGGGCAAGATGGGCCACGACGCGGTAAATCCACTGCTGCAAAGAATACAGGCGGCCGTGCCCCAGACGCTGAAGTTCCATCTGGTGGGCCATAGCTTCGGAGGCAGGCTGGTCACGGCGACGGTGGATGGTCCGAACGCCCTGCGCGTGCAGACGCTGCTTCTGCTGCAGGCGGCTTACTCGCATAACGGACTGGCGAAGAGCTTCGACCCAAACCAGCCCTCCAAGAGCGGCTTTTTCCATGCGGTCTTCGACAACCACAAAATTACCGGACCGATTCTGATCACACACTCGAAACACGATAGCGCCGTGGGCCTGGCCTATCCCCTGGCGTCACGCCTCAACCGGGACGATGCGGCGGGCATTGGAGACGCCAACGACTTGTTTGGTGGCATGGGGGCGAACGGCGCGCAGCATGTGGATAAGGCGGAGATCACTCTGCTGGCGATTGGCGGCGGCAACTATGATTTCACGACCTCGGGTAAGCGGGTCTTCAATCTGAACGGAGACGCAATCATCCAGAGTCACGGAGATGTCGCCCGGCCCGAAACCGCGGCCGTGCTGGCGGCTGCGATGAAGCTGTAGGGGCGGAGGGACTCAAGCAAAACCCGTAAGGTTTGTCATCCTGAGCAAGTCCGCGCCGGTGTTGCGCGGACGAGTCGAAGGACCCCTATAGTTAGCAGAAACCATGCGCAAAGAGCCCGAGCATCGCTACTCGGTTTACATTCTGGGAAGTCTTACCGGCACGTTGTACATCGGCATCACCAGCAACCTGGTCTTTCGAGTGCGCCAGCATAAAGAGCACACTTGTGACGGTTTCACCGCCAACTATGAAGTTGGCCGGCTTCTGTACTACGAGACCTATGGCGAAGTTTCAAGGGCCATCGCCCGCGAAAAACAGTTGAAGGGTTGGAGGCGGGAGAAAAAGGTTGCGCTGATCGAGAAGGGCAATCCTCAGTGGAAAGACTTGAGCCTTGCGTGGTATGAAAAGCCAGTGAGAACCACGTTTCAAGGATAGATTTTAGTAGCTATAGGGGTCCTTCGACTCCTCGCTCCGCTCGTCGCTCAGGATGACAGACGTGGTGGAGCCTCGCTTACGACCCGCCTGAAATTTAGCGGTCTCCCGCAGGATCAGAACAAACCTTGACGTGTCATGCTGAGGGAGCGTTCGCCGGGGTTAGCGAACGCGAGTCGAAGCACCCCTCTAGTTGAGCCGAGGTTTGCGATGGCGATAGGGGTCCTTCGACTCCTCGCTCCGCTCGTCGCTCAGGATGACAGAGCAAAAGAATAGCGAACAGCGAATAGCGGCTCTCTCACGCTTCCCGCAGCGCCCTGGTAATCGGCATTCTTGCGGCGCGGAAGGCTGGCAGCAGGCCGCCAACAAATCCCATCAGCACGGCGAAGCTGAGGCCGATGATCAGCAGCGTTGGCGTGACCTTGAAGGCGAACGCCAGCTCGCTGAAGGCGTTGGTGCCGGTGGCGGCGGTGAAGCCATTCATCGGCAGCGCGATCAGGCAGCCCAGCACGCCTCCAACGATGGCTAGCAGCACCGATTCCATCACAAAAGAAAACAGGATGCTGAAGCGCGAGAAGCCCAGGGCGCGCAGCGTGCCGATCTCGCGGGTGCGCTGCGAAACGATGGCGTACATGGTGTTCATGGCGCCAAACACCGCCCCGATGCCCATCACGATGGCGACGAACGACGCCAGCATGATCAGCGCCGTGGCCGTACTCCCGGCCAGGTTCTCGTAGTATTGTCGCTCCGAGTCGGCCTGCACCTGGACCTGCGGATTGCCGCGGATGTCCTTATCGAACGACGCCAGCACCGCCGGATTGGTCAGCCGCACGGTCAGCGACTCGCATCCGCCATTGCGGCCGATGGCCGGCGCCATGGCGTCGTAATCGCCCCAGATCTCGCTCTCGAACGAGCTATCATCGGCGGCGAACAGTCCCACCACTTTCCAGTTCTTGCGCTGAATGTTGATGGTCGAGCCGATGTCCACCCCGCTCACCCGGTCGGCAATTTTCTTGCCGACAATCACCTCGAACAGCCCGGGGGTGAACGTCCTGCCCGCGACAATCTTGATGTTGTTGCGCACGTGGAAAGCGATGGGCGTCACCCCGCGGAACGTAATGTTCGTCGGGATGTTGGTCCCTTTCCTGGGGCGCATGGTAATGACGACAACTTCACAGGACGCCAGGGGCTTGCCGTCAGCGCCGCGCGCTACCCGCGGATCGACCGCGATCAGGTTGGCATTGCCAATGTCGATCCACGACGTTAGTTCCGACATGGAGCCGCGCTGGGTCACAATCGCATTGTTGTCAGAGCCGGTGGAACTCAAGGCGATCTTGAAGCCGCGGGCCATCGACAGAATCGTCACCAACGCGGCGACAACCAGAGCGATACCGAAGATCGCCAGCAGCGTGACTTTCCAGCGGGAGCGCAGGTTACGAATGTTATAGGAGAGCGGAAGGGCCATCACACTTGCCTCAACACTTCGGTTATGCGGGCGCGATAGGCCAGCAGCGCCGGCACCAGTCCGGCCAGCAGACCCAGCAGCAAGGCGGCACCCATTCCATAGGAAACAATTTTGGGCGACAACCCCAAGCCCGGGAACTGGCGCACCACGTCGCCAATGAAGGGAACGTTGGGCAGAGCGTGGATCGCCCCTCCGGCGAGGAACAGGCCGAGCGCGCCACCCATTGCGCCCAGCAGCAGCGCCTCGATCAGAATGAGCGCCATCACCAGGCCGCTGGGGAAGCCCAGCGTCTTGAGCACGCCGATTTCCTGCTGCCGTTCACGAACCGCGATGCTCATGGTGTTCGCCGTTACCAGCAAGATGGTGAAGGCGACGGCAAGCCCGATACCGTTGAGCAGCAACGCGAGATTTCCCGCCATGGCAATGAAGCTGGCGCGAAACGCCTGTTCGGTCTCCGTCTTGGTTTGGACGTCGCTGTTCTCAAACTCGGCGTCGATGGCCTTGCTGATGCGGCCAGCGTTCTGGGGATCGTCAATCAACTCCGTCACCGTACCGACGCCGGCCCTCTGCCCGGTGGCTTCGTAGAGGTACTTGTAGTTGAAGTACATCGCGCTCAGATCGGTGCCGGGATACTTCACCGGATCAGTGTCGTAGATTCCATCCACAATAAATTCGAAGGGCTTGCCCACTCTGTACGGCGGGATGAAGCTCTCCAACTGAAAATGGTCGCCAATCTTCCAGCCCCACTTTTCCGCGAGCTTGCGCCCGATAATGCAGCCGCGGCCATCGTGAAACCACGCCTGCTTCTGGTCTTCCGGCAACATGATCTCGGGATAAATTTGCACGAAAGGCTCGGGCTCGACCGCCATGTTGGGGAAGAAGTACTTCATGTCGCCGCGGTACACGCCGCCGAACCAGTTGTTGATGGTGGTGTTCTTCACCCCGGGAATGGCGGCGATCTTGTTCTTGTAGGAATTGGGCAGGTTGAAGACCAGGCTCACGTAATGACGGGTCACCAGGCGCGACGCGTTACCCAGATGCAGGCCGTAGTTCACCGCGTCCACCACCGTCTGCAGGGTGCAGATGAGGAAGATGCAGACCGCCATCGCCAGCACGGTGCTGAGGGTGCGGAGCCAGTTCCGGCGCAGATGCTTGAGAATGAGCGGCGCGAATTTCATAATATCGCTCCCGTATTCACCACGGAGGCACGGAGATCACGGAGGAAAACGTTTTTCATTCTTGGCTCCGTGTCCTCTGTGTCTCTGTGGTGATTAATTCCTATGAGGTTCGCCATCAGGCGGTCAACACTCCCTTGTCCAGATGGCGCTGGACATGCGCCCGCGCCGCGGCCCGCGGATCGTGGGTCACCATCACGATGGTCTTGCCGAACTCTTTGTTGAAGGTCTGCATCAGGTCCAGAATTTCCTCGGCGCTCTGGGCATCGAGATCGCCGGTGGGCTCGTCGGCCATAAGCACCGTCGGATCGGTGACCACGGCGCGCGCGATAGCGACGCGCTGCTCCTGTCCGCCGGAGAGCTGGCGGGGATAATGCTTGGAGCGGTCCGAGAGCCCCACGATTTTCAGCGCGGTCATGGCGCGCTCGCGGCGCTCGCGCTTCGACAGGGAAGTGAGCAGCAACGGCAGCTCGACATTTTCCACCGCGTTCAGCACCGGGATCAGATTGTAGAACTGGAAGATGAAGCCAATGTTCCGGCTGCGCCATTTAGCGAGTTCGCCCTCCGACAGCGGACCCAGGTCGGTGCCCGCGACCACCACGCGCCCTGAGGTGGCGCGGTCGATTCCCGCGATCAGGTTCAGTAAGGTGGTCTTGCCCGAACCCGACGGCCCCATCAGCGCCAGGAATTCACCCTGCGGCACCTCCAGATTTAGGCCGTCCAACACCTTGATCTGCAAACTGTCGCGCTGATAAAACTTGCGGACATTTTGCACGCTGACCGCGCCGGTCGTGGCTGCTACTTCGGTTGTGCTCATGATCTCTCCAAAGTTCCTAATCGAATCTTAATCGAGGTCTTGGTTGGTGCCTCGCCGGCGGTCGTCATTTTTCCCAAAACCGGAAACGTACAGTAGGGGCCTTTACGTGACCTCTGGCGGGCCCGACCCGCCGGACGGCCTCCAATGCCTCCCAAGAGCCCCGCGTCGTTCCTAGGGCCTCCTAGGGCCGCTATAAGGCACTTACAGGAAGTACATGTACTACCGGATAGTTGTAGCAATCACACTATGTATATAGCACCTACATGCCACATATCTCCATCGCCGCCGCTAGTCCCCTTTGTCTTTCGTCGGTTAGCCCTTCACCTTCACCAAATCGCCGTCCTTCAGCTTCTCCGGCGGATTACTCACCAGTGTCTCCGATCCCACCAGCCCGCTGGTCACGATCACTCCCCCGCGCAAATCGGCCCCGGTGACCACGGGAAGCTGATGGACCTTCTTGTCCTCGACCTGGAACACCACCGACTTGCCGTCACGGGTAACGATTGTGTCTTTCGGAATGGTCACAATCCGCTTGGGTTCGCCGGCAGTTTTTTCCGCGGGCTTCTGCGGCTGCAAAAAAGTGACGTTGCAGCTCATTTCCGGCTTCAGGTACTTGTCCTTGTCCAGGATCGAAGTTTTCACCGTGACCGTCGCCTTGGTGCGGTCGGCGGTGGGGATGACCTGGCGCAGCACTCCCTTATAAGTATGGTCGGGAATGGCCTGCACTGTAATCTCCGCCGGCTGGCCCGAGTGCAGTTGCGCGACGTTGGCTTCGTTGACGTCCACTTCCGCTTCCAGCGAATTCATGTCGGCAATGGCGACGATGGCGCCCGACGACGTCGAGATATTCACGCCCGGAGGAATCGGCGCCACGCTCTCGCCCGCCTCCGTCATTTTTTTCACCACGATGCCGGCGAAGGGCGCGCGAATGGTGGTGAAGTCGTAGTTGGCCTGCTGCACCTGTAAGGTCGGCCTTGTCCTGCTCGATGGTGGCTGCGGCGAGCGGCGACCTTGGCTTTGGCGGCGTCGAGCGCGTCCTGCGATACCACTTTGTCGCGAAAGAGTCCTTGCTGCAAGCGCTCCTGCCGCTGGGCCTCCGCCAGATCGGCCTTGGCATAGTTGATGTCGGCTTTGGCCTTGGCGATGGCGGCGGCATAATCCTCGTTTTCCAGCGTCGCCAACACATCGCCAGTCTTCACCACGCTGCCCTCTTCCACCAGCAAGCGGGAGATGCGACCCTGGATCTTGGACGACACCACCGACTGCCGGCGCGCCACCAGATAACCGGACGCCGTGAGAATCGGGGTGCCCGCCATGGGCCCGCTGCCGCTCTGCACGCTCGGGGCCACGGTTTGGACCTCGACCGCGCCGAATACCGGCCGCGCGCGCACGAAGTACAGTCCGCCGGCGGCGACGACGGCTAGCAGCAGCAAGACAACGAGCCAGCGCCACTTGCCCCGGCGCGGGGCGTCGCGCTCTATCCGCAAAGATGCCAGCTCGTCTTTCAAGTCCCGCATAAACGGTAGTCCAACTCTCCTTGGACGGTGCTACTAGCATCGCATTGTTGCCGCAAGTTGGGAAGGGCGCGACTCACTGCTTACGGCATTTAGGCGGCGTTCAGGATTCGTTATTTTCACAATCCAACTGCCAGGGATGATGGTCGCCGAGCGGTGCCAGCGGCCGCTAGTGTGGATTGTCAACCGTCGAGGATGACAAATGTCATGCCGATGCGTCAGTCGTAGCATGCGATTTCATCCTGAGTTAAAGGGGCCAATGTCGGCCGGAACCTGCCTATACCTAAGCGTCTTGCTGATGATGGTTGCCATGGCCCAAGCGCAGCCCGGCAGCACAGAGTGGATTGGCGGCCTGGGACGGCGCGTGAAAGCAGAGGTATTCCGCAGCCCCGACGCTGCTGCGGCCCCAATTCTGGTGGTCGTTCTGCACGGGGACGCTCCTTTTGAGAGGCCATCCTATCAATATAGGTTTGCCGCCAACGCGGCCAAGCAGCTTCATGGAGTGGTTGTGGCGGCGTTGTTGCGCCCCGGCTATACCGACCAAGAAGGCGACCGTTCCGATGGAGATCGCGGTAACACCACCGCCGACAATTACACACCTGAAGTTCTCGATCGGCTCGGCGCCGCAATTCGGCGCCTGAAAGAAGAGCTGCATTCACCCAAGGTAGTTCTCGTAGGACATTCCGGTGGGGCGGCAATCGCAGCCGATCTAATCGCGCGCGACCGGGGACTGGCAAATGCTGCGCTCCTGGTGTCCTGTCCGTGCGATGTACCCGCGTTCCGGGAGCACATGAAAACCGTTGCTCCCACGCCGCTGTGGGATGCCCCGGTGCGAAGCATTTCACCTCTGGATGTGGTGGGAGACATCAGCAAAGCCGTACGCATCGAAATGGTGGTAGGCGAGAAGGACAAGGTAGCTCCGCCCGACCTGACCGAGCGCTACGCCGCTGCTCTAAAGAAGCGCGGTATCGAGGGGCACGTGATCCTATTGCCCGCTAAAGGCCACGAAATTCTTCTGGATCCCGCGATTATCCAGGAGCTTCCGGTCCTGATCACGAGCTTGTAGGCGAGGCCAACCGGAGCACCCCGGCGACGCTGTTTTCCGACGGCCCGATGGAGGCTGCGGTTGTCCCATTTCTGCTGCCCGCGATGCCGCCGCTTGGGAGGATGGCTGGTTGAGAAAGTCTTGGATGTCGCCGCTGGCCGCGGGCGCGCCGTCCCCGGCACTGCGCCGGCGGAGACCAGACGCGGATGTCCGGTGCGGTATGATGTGACCATGTCATCGCGACTGAGGTTCACCGCTGCCATCCTGGCAATACTCGTGTTCACCGGTTTAAGCGGCTGCAAGCGCAAGCCGAGAAATGTGCCCGAAGTAGTGCAGGTGGCGCGCAATCTCAACTCCCCTTACGGCAGCGAAATGGATCTCCGGATCGTGGAGTTTCAAATCACCAATCCGCACTTGCCATCCGGCAAATCGATTGTGATGAAGACCATCGAGATACGCGACTATACCGACCTGCTGACCCGTCTCGGCAAGGACGTGAAAGCCGACGTCATCATTCTGGATGCTCCGGCGGATGCCGACCTGAATCCCAGCGTGAAAGCCGACATGGCGAATGCAGTGAACATCTGCGCCGCCGTGAAGGCGTGTCCAGACAACATTCCGGCGCTGGTGCCATCTTCCGTCTCGCCCGAGCACAAGCAAGCGGCGCAAATGTTTGTGGACGCGCTGGAGAAACACGAGTAACGGCGCTCTACCCGTGCTTGCCGGACGCCAATTCGGACAACGCTATAGTTAATCCTCATTTCGCGCTGGCGGATTTCTTTCGACCGGTGGCGGGCTTTGTGGATTTCGACCGCGAAACGTTTTTCTTGGACACCGAACATTTCTCGGCGCTTGCGGCAGCCGTTTTCTTCGCCCGGTCACCCGCCATGGGGAGTTCCTTCATTTCGGCAGCGCGCCACAGGTACCAGCTTGCGACACTGCGATACGGGCGCCAGCGCTCACCATAGGCCAGCAGCTCTTTCGGCTTCGGCAGTTCGGCGAGCTTGTGCAATTTGGCGAAGCCCTTGCGGATGCCGTAGTCGTCAACCGCCAGCACGTCAGGACGGGCCAGGCGAAACAGCAGCAGCATCTCCACCGTCCAGCGGCCAACGCCGCGCACGGTGTCGAGTCGCTCGATCAGCTCCTCATCACTCATGCGGTTGGCCTGCTTCACCGTCGGCACGGTGCCGTCGAGTGTCTTGGCCGCCAGATCGCGGATGGCCAGCATCTTGGCCCGCGACAGGCCCGCCGAGCGCAACAATTCTTCGGACGACGCCAGAATTTGTTCCGGGCTCGGAAAATCGGCGACCAGCCCGCGGCGGGTGCGCAGGCGCTTGCTGTTCTCCGGGAACAATGCCTTGACGCGCCCGGTGATGGTGGCGGCAACCCGGCCGTTGAGCTGCTGATAGATGATGGACTCCAGCAGCGCTTCGAAGATGCTCTGCGTAGTTTCCTGTTGCAGGCGGCATTCGCCGGTGCGCACGATGATCCGCGCCAGGCGGCGATCGGCCCGCGAAAGATGTTCCAGCGCGGCGGTGTGGTCAAGTTTTCGTGGCATGGTCGGTTTGTCAGGAGTCAGTGGTCAGTTGTCCTCTGTGCCTCCGTGGTGAACCGAATCGGCTATCGCACCGACGCTTTTCCCGCCGACACCGGAACCTGCTCCACGATTTCGATGCCGAAGCCCTCGAGACCGGCGACTTTGCGGGGATGGTTGGTGAGCAGGCGAATGCGCTTGAGGTTCAGGTCCGACAGGATTTGCGCGCCGATGCCGATCTCGCGCTGGGTGCGCCGCTGGCTCTCGGGCAGCGTTGCCAGTTGCTGCTCGTGGTGGAACTGGATGGTCATGCGGTCGCCGAGTTGCTGTACCGAATAGCCCTTTGAGGTCGAGTGCAGGTAGATCAGCGCGCCGCGGCCTTCTTTGGCGATGCGACGCATGGCGGCGTCGATGACGTCGCGGCATCCGCACCAGCTCGCTCCGAAGACGTCGCCCACCAGGCAGTGCGAATGCATGCGCACCAGCACCGGCTCATCGGCCGCATTCTCCACGTCGCCCTTGACCATGGCGATGTGGGAGTCGCCGGTGATCTCCGACTCGTAGGCGATCATGCGAAAGTCGCCGTAAGCGGTGGGCACCACCGCCTCGGCCAGCCGCCGCACATAGCGTTCGTGCGCCATGCGGTAGCGGATCAGGTCCGCGACAGTGAGCATCTTCATGTCGTGGCGGCGGCAGAATTCGGTCAGTTCGGGAACGCGGGCCATGGTGCCGTCGTCGCTCATGATCTCGCAAATCACGCCGGCCGGAACCAGTCCCGCCAGGCGCGCCAGGTCCACCGAGGCTTCGGTCTGCCCAGCGCGCACCAGCACGCCGCCTTTGCGGGCGCGAAGCGGGAAGACGTGCCCGGGACGCGCCAGATCGTTGGGACGGGTTGCGGGATCGATCGCCACTTGAATAGTTTGCGAACGATCGTAAGCCGAGATGCCGGTGGTGACGCCGTCCTTGGCGTCAATGGATTCGGTGAACGCGGTGCCGAAGTTGGAGGTGTTCTCGGCGGACATCTGGCCGAGGCGCAGGTAGTCGAGGCGCTCTTCGGTCATGGCCAGGCAGACCAGGCCGCGCCCATATTTGGCCATGAAGTTGATGGCTTCTGGAGTGATCTTCTCGGCGGCCATGGTCAGGTCGCCTTCGTTTTCACGGTCTTCGTCGTCGATGACCACGATCATGCGGCCGGCGCGGATATGCTCCAGAGCGGTCTCGACGTCGCAAAATGGAGAATGAGTGGGCACGATGGCTGGTGAAGATTTTAGCAGGGAAGGCGGGAGGCCGCTGTTCGCGATTCGCCTTTCGCTTTTCGCCATTCGCTTTTCGCTAGAGCAAGATTCACGCGACGCAACTGCCCCGCCCTAGCCAAAGGAAGGCTAGAACGAGGCACCCGCAGATCGAGATGAAGATTGTCATTCAAGTCTCGGTCACGCGCAGAGCGGGTCGGTTGTTTGGGACGATAGCTAGGGTGAAAAGTATCGAGATGATAAGTGAACAGCGAAAGGCGAACAGCGAACAGCGAACAGCGGCCTCTCTCATGCGTTGGGGTTGAACAGCCGGATTACCCAGAACGCGAGCATGGCCACTGCCGCCGAGGCGGGAATCGTCAGAATCCAGGCCCACACGATGCGGGTCGCAACTCCCCAGCGGACGGCCGAAAGACGCTGCGTAGTTCCGACCCCGACAATGGCGCCGGTAATGGTGTGGGTGGTGCTGACCGGAATTCCGGCCAGCGCGGTGCCAAAGAGGGTGATTGCGCCAGCGGCCTCGGCGCAGAAGCCGCCCACCGGTTTCAGCTTGGTGATCTTGGAGCCCATGGTGTGCACGATGCGCCATCCGCCAAAGTAGGTGCCCAGTGCGATGGCCGTATGGGCGGCCAGAATAATGGGCCAGTGCCAACGGCCCCAGTTGGCGGCGAAGTCGCTCTGCTTCATGACGCCTGCGGTGTAGAGCGCGCCGGCCACAATGCCCATGGTCTTCTGCGCGTCGTTGCCGCCGTGGCCGAGGCTGTAAGCGGCAGCCGAGAGCAATTGCAGCCTGCGGAAGAGTTTGTCCACCTGGCGCGGCGACTTCCGCTGAAAGATCCAGGAGATGGCCACCATGAAGCCGAAGCCGAGCACCAAGCCCATCACCGGCGCGACCACAATGAAGATCAGGGTCTTGGTCCAGCCGCCGGGAATGATGACGCTGAACGCCATTCTCCAGCCCCGGAGGATGATGGCCCGCCCCATAGCGGCTCCGGCATAGCCGCCGATCAGGGCGTGAGAGGACGAGGTCGGCAGGCCCAGCAGCCAGGTCAACACATCCCAAACGATCGCGCCCAACAGCCCGGCCAGAACAACATATTGGGTTACGATGTCCAGCTGGATCATGCCTTTGCCAATGGTCTTGGCAACGGCGGTTCCCAGCAGGAAGGCGGCCAGAAAGTTGAACGCAGCCGCCCAGACTACAGCCAATCTGGGAGACAGTACGCGGGTAGAGACCACCGTCGCAATGCTGTTGGCCGCGTCGTGAAAGCCGTTCAGAAAGTCAAAAATAAGTGCGGTGACGACGGTAATGATCAGCAGCACCAGGGTTGGGCTCACGAGCGCACGTCCGCAGTTGGATTTTGGTTCGAATGCACAGCTGAGTGTCTCAAGCGCTCTTAAGAACCACGGTTTCCAGTACATTGGCGACATCTTCGGCTTTGTCGCTGGCTTCTTCGAGGATTTCCAGGAGCTCCTTCAGTTTGATCAGCGTGATTGGGTCGTAATCTCCATCAAAGAGGCGGCCGATAGCGTCGCGACTTACCTGGTCGGCCTCATTCTCCAGGCGGTTGACTTCCACGCAGTGCTCCAGGACGTGATCGCCTTTTTTGAGAAAAGCAACCGCTTTCACCAACTCCTCGGCCTGTTTCAGAATGATTCCCGCCAGGACCTTGGCCGACGGAGAGGGCTGGGTGATTTTATAGGTGAGCAAACGGTCACTGGCGCTGTAGACAAAATCGAGGACGTCGTCGAGGGATGAGGCCAGCAGGTGGATGTCTTCCCGGTCAAAAGGGGTGATGAAGGTCTGGTTCAGCTTGATCAGGATCTTGTGCGTCATGTCGTCGCCATGGGTCTCAATCTCCTTGATTCTTTGCACGGCGGCGGGCATCTGCTGGTAATCGTAGTTGTGCAACAGATCGGACAAAACCTTGGCGCCTTCGACTACGTTGTTCGCAATCTCCGCGAACATATCGAAGAATTTGGTCTCACGTGGAATGAAGCGCACGGTGGTGGGCTCCTGCGGCAGTGGTCGTTGGGAGATTCCACAGCATGTGAAAGTAGAATTGCGAGAATATTAAAATTCGGTGAAACAGGTAACTATCGCATGTCACCGGAACCACGGTCAAACCGCGCGCCTGCCTCGAGATCACATCTCAATGTGATGAACAGAGGGATAACGGGCCAGGAGACGCAATCGGCATAGGGGGGAGGGTCACCCTCTCCTCCCCTGCCACACCACCGTACATGCGGGTCCGCATACGGCGGTTCAGTTCGGTTGAGCTAGCCCACGGACAACCGTGGCAGACCGAGCGAGTCAAAGTAAGCAACGGAAAGAGCTAACTGCAGGGCCGGACTGTCCGAGAGTCGCCAGGGCCCATGGGAACTGCCGGCGGTTTGTGCCGCAAGGTCAGGTCCGACGTTCCACTGGCGCAGCCGCGCAAACCGCACCCTGCCCCGTTTCCACTGCTTCCAGATCACGGATCGCAACCTGCGTCGCATCCATGCCTCCAACTTACGCAGCACCGAGGGTGTTTCGCAGTGCCCGAAGTATCCTTTCCAGCCTCGTAGATAACTGGCGAGTTCCTTCGTCATCTGTTCCACACTGATTCCTCTTGTCCGGCGCGTCAGTTCCCGCACTCGTTGCTTACAGCGGAGCAGAGCTTTCGGCGCAATGCGCCGCTTCGGCTCGGCCCCGTAGGTGAAGCTGAAGCCCAGAAACTTACGCTCCTGCGGTCGCGCCACCGCGCTCTTCTCCTCGTTCACCTTGAGCTTGAGCCGTCGTCGTGATGAAGCCGCGTCATGCTCTCCATCACTCGCTTTCCCGCCCGTTCGCTCGCCACGTAGATATTGCAATCATCCGCGTAGCGCACGAAACGTGCTGGCGCCGCTCCAGTTCCCGGTCCAGTTCATCCAGCACCAGGTTCGACAGCAGCGGAGACAGCGGCCCGCCTTGCGGCGTTCCTTCCTCCACCGGACTCACCAGCCCGTTCTCCATCACGCCCGCGTTCAAGAAGGCGCGGATCAACTTGAGCATCCGCTTGTCGCTGCACCCGTCGCGCCACCGCCGCCATCAGCGGTCGTGGTTGACCCGATCGAAGAACTTCTCCAGATCGATGTCCACCACCCAGCGGTGGCCTTCGGCAATGTAGCCTTGCGCCTTGGCCACCGCCTGATGCGCCGAGCGCCCGGGCGAAAGCCATAACTGTGTTCGGAAAACGTCGGGTCCCATCTGCGCTGCAGAACCTGCAGCACCGCCTGCTGGATAAAGCGATCCAGCACCGTTGGGATGCCCAGTGCCGCACGCCTCCGTCCGGCTTGGGGATTTCCACCCGCTTCACCGGCTGCGGCTTGATAAGTTCCGTTCAGCAACTGTTGCCGCGATGCTGGCCAGTGCTGCTTCAGGTGCCGGCAACTCGCTCGACCGTCATGCCATCGATTCCCGGGCTTCCCTTTGTTGGCTTTCACTCGCTTAAGGCCTGCAGGCAGTTCTCCCGCTCGCAGACTTCCTCCATCAGTTGTTCGCTCTACAGCCGGGCTTTCAGTCGCGCGCTTCGCCGTGGGCGATTCGATCCCTTGCTCGCGGAGCCTTCGGAGCTTCACTCCTCCTCTCCTCGGTGAAGGCCAGCAACATCTGTAGCTGGTTCTTCTGCCGCTTGTCGCTCATCGAGTCCTGCGTCCTACTCGCCACTCCTTGCTGTTCGGGCCTTCGACCTTGCGGCTACTATGCCCTCTGCTGACTTCTGCCGCACGGTCAGGATGGATCGCTCCACTCTCAGTCCCGATTCCGGGACATGCTGCGGGTCTCCCGAAGTAAGTTCGACCGCCTTCTGCGCACAACCGCCGGATTTACCACCAGTGCACTTGATGGATATGGGCTTCGCGATCATTTGCCCGCTCGCCCTGCACCGTAGGCCTCCTATCCGGTTCTTGTTCATCGGCTCGCGCTTTTGATCCACGCTTCTTTCAGACCCCGCCTCTCGACGACGCCCTTGCGCTTCTCTAGTCCTTCACCTCCACCAGGTTGAACAGGGGACTTGCACCCCCAAGCTGTCGAACATGCTCGGCACACTAGAAAAAGGGCCGCGACAAAACGGCGGCCCTCTACGGAAATCGGCTGGGTTACAGAGTGGACTCGATCTCAAATCCCCAGGCCTCCAAAAGAGGCTCCGGAATGTATTTCGAGTTCTTATTCTTGCGCGCCCATTCACGCAGACGGGTGGAACGGATGTACTGGTCAGGTTGGAGCTTGAACTCCTTCACCACCTGCTCGAATTCCGTGATCGTGGGCACAACCGGTCCGATGGGTTCCGGCTTGCCCCAGTTAGGATTGCCACGTCGTTTTGCCATATCTGCGCTCTTTCCGTTTCGAGATTTATTATGAAGATGACGTAATCGGCCCCACAAATGATGCCCGTGCAGCCCCGGTCTAAGCAATTGGATTCGCGCCACTTCTACAAGGATTCAACGGCGCATTGTCCCATGGGGGACACGAGGGTAGGGTCCCAACAGAAGGCCTAGAGACACAATACTATACCTCGTTTTTTCTCTTAAATCAAGGAAAAAGGTAGTCCCCTGCGGCTCCGTTTGGAAAGCCATGATAATAGGTTATCCCACTTGAAATGAGACGGATGAGAGCGATAGATGTAACCCAGAACCTGAAAAATCCGGAGGAGAATATTGCCGGCGTCGTTGCCCCACTATCACGTTGATCCCGGTAGATTGGGGGCGCGCAATTTGAAAGGCGCTACTTATTGCACGGTAAGCTGGGTGCTCCCGACGACGGTACCCAAGGTGGCACTGATCGTCGTTTGGCCGGTTGCCACCGCAGTGGCCAAACCACCAGGACTGGTAATGGTCGCTACGCCGGTATTGCTGGAAGTCCAAGTGACCGACGAGGTGATGTTATCGCCATTATTGTCAATGGCCGTGTACTGTACCTGCGTGCCAGCACTTACACTGTCGTTTTGCGGAGTGACGGTGATGCTGGTTGTGATGTTGTTGCTGACGGTCAGCACCGATGCGGGAGAAATCACGCTGCCTGACCTGGCGGTGATGTTGCTGGTGCCGAGCGCGACTGCGGTGGCCAGGCCGCTGCTGTTGATGGTGGCGACATTCGTGGCAGACGATACCCAGGTTACCCGCGAGGTCACATCCCCCGTCGAGTTGTCGCCAAATGTCCCGGTGGCCGTGTACTGTTGCGTCTCGGTGGGCTTGATCTGGGCACTGGCCGGGGAGAGGGTGATCGAGACGATGGTGTCGGCGGAGGGGAAGAACTGCCCGCAACTGGCAGCCATCAAAGTAACGAGGAGTCCGGCTGCGATCTTGCCGATCCAGGTAAGGCGTTGCACAGTGATCATCCTGTCCATCCTTCGTAGCTCTAACCCCGTATCTTACTACGGCGCGAGACTGCCTGCGAGTGCCTGCTCTATCAGTGCCCGCTGGGTAACTGGACCGCGAACGAGTTGGCTTCCGGCAGGCGGAGGATGTGGGGCGTGATGACCACCAGCAGGTCGTCTTCCATGACGTTCTTGCTGTGCTCCGAGGCCGCGTAGGTCACTGCGGGGACCCTTGCCAAGAACGGCCATCCGCTTATGCTGCGGCTGTCGGCTGCGGAAATGAGCCCAGCGATTACGCTGGACTCGCCATTTTTCAGCGTAATGCTGCCGCTGTACTCGCGGTTGTTGATGATAGGAATGCCGTTGACCGTCTGCGCCCCCAGCGAACGGATGTTCAACTCCAATTTCAGAGTGACGTCCCGGTCAGCGTGAATGATGGGGGTAGCCTTCAAGTTCAGCCCCAGGTCTTCAAAACTGAAGGATGGAAAGGGCGCAATGTAGCTCTGATTGCCGAGGACTTTGGAGATGGCCGAGGAGTTGTAAATGGGAGCGAAGGTTGCATTCACGATGGGATAACGCTCACCCACCTTGAACACCGCGGCATTGTTCTGCGAGGCACGCAGGGTGACGCGCTCCAGGGAGCGGATGTCGGACTCATTCAGGTTGACATTTACGGTAGTGCCAGTGCCTCCGTTCAGCCCGAACAGCGTACGCCCACCGCCGAAGGTGGCGAACGGAGTGGACAAAATGGAGCTGCTTTGACTGGAGAGGGACGCCAGCAAGGCCTGGATGGCCTGCGAATTGGCCTGGTTGATTCCGCCAGAAGCAATCAATTGGTTGATGAGGTCCTGGGCATTTTGCCCCAGACCCGCGATGAGCGCCGGGCTGATATTGAATAGAGTGAACTGCGACGGCCAAGTGGTGCCGAGCTGGCGCAAGAAATTTGAGCTGATCTGGTAGACCCGCATGTCCAGCAAGACTTCAGGACGACCGCCAGCCAGGCTCTCCAGCAACTGTCCGGCTGCTTCGACCACCGGCTCTTCGGCCCGCACGGTGATGGTGGATTGGGCCTTGTCCGCCGCGATGTAGCGCAGGTTGAGCAGCACGCGGAGCGAGTTGGTCATCTCCACCAGCTCCTGGTCGGTCGCCAGGTCAGGCAGGTAGAAGGTGCGCAGTGACATGCGTTGGTAGGTGCGCCGGTTGGCGATGTTATCGGACGCAAACAGTATTTGCTTGGCCGATAAGGATACCCAGAAGGTTTTGGTGACCCGTGTCGCCGCCTCCATCGCGGTGGCGAAGTTTACGTCTTCAATGTCGAATCGGACCCGCTTCGGCTGTACCGAGTCATCGAACTGGGCGGTTATCCCGTAGGCCTGTGCCACTTGGGTAAGCAGCGCCTTGGCATCGCCCCGGTAGTGGAAATCCCGGTGCTGCGCCGTGGGCTGCGCTTCGATGGGAGTGGACTGTTCCACCACGCGCAGATTGTGGCTCAGGGGTTTTTCGTCCAGCGGGATGGAGTCGCGCAGCCGTTGCAGCGCGTATTCGTTGGTGGGATCGAATTCCAGCGCGTGCCGGAAATCAGCCATGGCAACGATCTCGTCGTGGTCGAGCATCGCCTGATTGCCCTGCTTCAGGGCCTGCATCACCAGTTGCTGGCGGGTGAACTCACGGGCGGTGAGGTACTCCACGTTGTGAGGCGCCAGTTCAGCAGCGAGTTCAAATTTCTCGAAGGCTGCTTCCAGATTGCCGGAGGATCTCAGCTTCGCACCAGCTTTGAACTGACGCTTCGCTTTGGCGACATCTTTGGGATCGTCAGGCAGAGCGGTCGGCGTGCCCGGCTGTGCGGAAGGAGTCTGGCTGGCCGCATCCGGCTGCGAGGCCGGCGCTGGAGAGGGCGGCTGCGATGATTGCGCCGCTGCTGCGCTATTCTGCGGAACAGCGGCTGTGGTGGGCGCATTGGTCTGCTGCCCAGCCAGCGTGCTCGTCATCGCGAGCGTGAGTAGCATCCCGGCAAAAAAGCGCATCAGTGGTGAAATTGTATGCCAGGGGGTTGGAGGTTGTCGCGGCAGGCAGGCGGATTGAGCAGCTCAGGACAAATCAACCGAAGCTGGCTATGCTAAACTTCACTCAACGAGGGGTTGAGGATGAACACGGTTTTGCGCAAGCTGATGTTCGTGGATTTGATCAAGGGGCTGAAAGTCACCTTCCGCAATCAGGACCCGAAAGAAAATGTCACTGAGCAGTATCCCCTGCAGCGGCCTGAAGTTGCCGAGCGTTTCCGCGGCGCGCCTCGCCTCAATAACAATCCCGAGACCAACGAGACCCTGTGCATCTCCTGCGACCTCTGCGCGTTGGCGTGTCCTGAACATCTCATCGTGGTGAACAGCGAACGCAATCCACACACCCGGCGCAAGGAGCTGACCGACTTCACCTACGACCTCAGCCGCTGCATGTTTTGCGGACTCTGCGAGGACGCCTGCCCGACCGACGCGCTGGAGTTGACCCAGGACTTTGAGATGGCGAACTACAGCCGGGAAGGGCTCATCTGGAACCGCGAGACGCTGGAGAAGGGCCCCGAACCCAACGTGTACCGGAAATAGAAGTCACTCCCAGTCCCTAATCCCCAGCCCCGGCCTTACGACCCGACGTACCGTGCATACAAACTGCGGGCGACGGCGGTGTCGGTGGTGCCTTTGATGATGGCCCGGCCGTCAGGGAAGAGCGTTAGTTCGTAGGGGTCACGGCAGAATTTCAGAATGAACTCGCTGTGCCGCACGGTGCCGAGCGGCGTGAGGCGGCGGGTGACTTCGTCGAAGTCAACGGGCCGTTGCCGTTCATGGATCTGCACGGAATTCCGTCCGCAGAGAGTAATGTGCGGACGCCCCTCGCCGGCGAGATGAATGAAATCACGTTGGCCACACGCCCGGCAACCGGCGCGCGGCGTGGCCGTCTTGATCTCGGCGAAGTCGTTGGTCCAGACGTCATAGGACAGAAGCGTGCGCCGGAGTTGGTCGCGAGCGCCGACCAGCAGTTTGATGGCTTCCGCGGAGGCAATCGAGGCGACAAAGTTCACTGCCGAATTCAGGATGCCCGAGGTGTCGCAGGTTTCGACCATGCCGCGCGGGGATTCCGGGAAGACGCAGGCCAGGCAAGCCGTCTCGCCGGAAAGGATGGTCATGGTGACGGCGTAGCTGGCCACCGCGGCGGCGTAGATCCACGGCAGATGTTTCGCGATGGCAAAATCGTTGATGAGGTAACGGGTTTCGAAATTGTCAGTGCCGTCGAGGATGAGGCCAACCTCGCCCAGCAAGTCTTCCACATTGCCGGGGGTGAGGTCGGCGGCGTGCGGCTCGACCGTAATCTCCGAGTTGAAAGCCTTGATCTTGCGGGCGGCGGCGATGGCTTTGGGCAGGGATTCGGCAGCGTCAGCCTCGTCGAACAGCACCTGCCGTTGCAGATTGCTGGGTTCCACGTAATCGCGATCGATGATACGCAGGGTGCCTACACCCGCGCGGGCCAGCAGGGAAGCCAGGGCCGAACCGGTAGCCCCACATCCCACAATAGCGATACGCGCCGCGGCCAGCTTCTTCTGCCCTGGCAAGCCGATGGGTGGAAATAGGATTTGGCGGGAATAGCGCTCGGCGAATTCCAACGACTGCACCTGCTCTGGGGAAGGTTCCTTGTTTATTATAGGGACTCGACATTAACTTCGCCGCGAGGACCGGGTTGAAGCAAGGTCGACAGTTGTACCGCCTTGGGGGGCACATCTTCGCCGGCAGGGCATACCAGACGGTTCCCGTCAGACGAGGTCCTCCAGGCAGCGGAAATGCTGAAGGTCAAGGTTTGACGGAGCCCATCACGCCATCGTTCCATAAACTTGCGTTGTTCAGCGCCTTGCTGGTGCTGAGCGTGCCCTTGGCGTGGGCGCAAAACCCGCCCTTGCCTACCGGTCAAACTCCCGGGCCGACGGCTCCCCAGACCAATCTTCCCCTGGCGCTTGGCGAGCTGAGTAAGTACCAGGGCGTCAGGGTCCAAGCCATCGAGTTCCGCGGTATCAAGGGCAGCAATCCGGACATGCTGCGGCAATTGCTGGCGCAGAAAACGGGTGAGCCGCTGGATGGCGACAAAATCCGCGCCAGTCTGCGGGTACTGTACGCCACGGGCCGCTTCGCCAGCTTGCAGGTGGAAGCCGAGCCGGGCCAGGCGAAGGGTTTGTCCCTGGTTTTTGTGGCCACGGAGAACTACTTCAATGGCGACGTCAACGTGGACGGAGCGCCGGCCAAGACGAATCCCAAAGCGCATCAACTGGTGGAGTCCAGCAAATTGGACCTGGGGGCCATGTTCTCGCAGGAGAGCGTCGATCGCTCCGTCGAACGCATGTTGAAGGTGATGGCCGACAACGGATACTACCAAGCCACCATTACCTATGACCTCAGACCGCACGACGATACGCGGCAGATGGACATAGATTTTCATGTGGTTCCGGGGGTACCGGCACGCGTGGGTGCGGTCACGATCGAAGGTGTCACCGGCATTCCACCGGACAAGGTCCGCAGCCTTACCAAACTGAAATCAGGCGACAAGGTGAAGCAGCAGCACGTCACCCGCGCCCTGGAGCGGTTACGCCAGAAATATCAGAAGAACGATCATCTGGAAGCCCAGGTCTCGCTCATCGAGCGTCGCTACCACGCCGACACCAACCGGCTTGACTATGTGTTCAAAGCCGAAGAGGGACCGACGGTGGCAATTACGGCCGACGGCGCGAGGATCAGCAACCGGCAATTAAAGAAGCTGATTCCGGTTTACCAGGAGAACGCGGTTGACGACGATTTGCTGAACGAAGGCCGGCGCAACGTGCGCGACTATCTGCAAACCAAAGGTTATTTCGACGTAACAGTAGAAGTGGAACGGCAATCGTTACCGGAGAAAAAACGCCTCAACATCGTTTACAAGATTGATTCCGGGGTGCGGCACAGGATTGCCGCGCTGCGCATTGAAGGCAACAAATACTTCGATACCGACACCGTCCGCGAGCGGATGGCGTTACAGCCCTCGAGCATGCTTTTGCCAAATGGCCGTTTCAGCCAGAGACTGCTGGCCGGCGACCTGGCCGTGATCAAGAATCTCTACCAGACCAATGGGTTCCTTGATGTCAAGGTCACCTCGGACCTGCGGGACGACTACCAGGGCAAGGAGAGCCAGATGGCGGTGGTGATCAAGATTGAGGAAGGGCCGCAGACCCGAGTGAGTTCGTTGCAGGTGGCAGGCAATCACAGCTTCCCGCGGGACCGCCTGATTTCGTTAATGAGCGAAGTGGAGGGCCAGCCCTTCAGCCAGGCCAACATCGCCAGCGATCGCGACGCCGTGACCTACTTTTATTACAATCACGGCTTTCCCAATGTGCAGTTTGAGGCTACGGCCTCGCCGGCGCCGGGCGAAGCGCAGCGCATGCAGGTGGCGTACACGATCACCGAGGGGGAACAGGTCTTCGTCGAGCACGTACTGGTGAGCGGCCGGGAGTACACCCGGCCTTACATTGTGAATCGTGAGATGCGCATTGGCGACGGCGATCCGATGAGCCAGGCCCGAATGGTGGACTCGCAACGGCGCCTCTATGATCTGGGTCTGTTCAACCAGGTGGACATGGCGGTGCAAAATCCGGATGGCCAGGAGCCTTCCAAGAATGTGCTGTTCAACCTGCAGGAGGCCAAGCGCTGGACCTTCCGCTACGGTGGCGGCCTCGAGTTTGCCACGGGCAACATTCCCACCACCAACAACCCCCAGGGCAAGACTGGGGTCAGTCCCAACGGAGTACTGGAAGTCACCCGTCTGAACATGTTCGGACGGGACCAGACACTCACCCTGCGGGCACGCGCCGGTTTGCTCACCCGCCGGGCTTTGATCGGCTATGACGCGCCGCACCTGTTTCACCGCGAGAAATGGCGTCTCAACGCGACCGCCTTCTACGACAATACGGCCGACGTAAACACGTTCACCTCAGAGCGGCTGGAGGGGACCCTCCAGGCGGAGCAGAAATATAGCCGGGCGACGACCCTGTTTTACCGGTTAAGTGTTGAGCGGGTGGCCATCGATCCCCACAGCCTGGTGATCGACCCAACGTTAATTCCGTTGTATTCGAAACCGGTCCGGCTGGCAATTCCGAGTTTCACCTATGTGCGGGACACGCGTGACAATCCCATTGATTCGCACAAGGGAAGCTACAACATCGTGGATTTAGGTCTGGCGACCAGCGCGCTGGGTTCGGAGGCAAACTTTGGCAAGGTGCTTTTGCAGAATTCCACCTACTACACCTTTAAGAAGCGCTGGGTGTTCGCACGCAACACGCAGATTGGGATACTGCATGCCTACGGCAGCAACAATTTCCTCAGCCAGCCGCCCTCGGGAAACCCGCTGCCGACGGAAGCCACCTCCATTCCGCTACCCGAGTTGTTCTTCGCGGGCGGGGGCAATTCGCTTCGAGGTTTCTCCATCAACCAGGCCGGTCCCCGCGACCTGCAAACGGGGTTTCCCATAGGCGGTCAGGGACTCTTCATAAACAACCTGGAAATTCGCACCCCGCCCGTAGGACTGCCGTTCGTGGGCGATAACCTGGGATTCGTTTTCTTCCACGATATGGGCAACGTGTTCGACACGGCAAACCATATCATCAGTGGAATGCTGCGAATTCGTCAGCCCTCGATCGCGAATTGTTCGGCGCCGACCAGCAAGGCAGCGTGCGACTTCAGTTATAACCCCCAAACTGTCGGAATGGGCTTACGTTATAAGACACCGGTCGGGCCGGTCCGCTTAGACGTCGGGTACAACTTCAATCCGACGCGATACCCAATCCAGGACCAGAACACGACGCAAACCTTGCGTCACCTCAATTTCTATTTCAGCATTGGACAAACATTTTGATGAAACGACTTTCTTTTTTAACGATTAGCCTATTGTGCTTGCTGCTCACAGTTGCAGCTTCCGCCTTGGCCGGCGAGGTCATCGACCGAGTAATTGCCACGGTGAATCGCCAGCCTTTGTTCCAGAGCGATTGGGAGGAGGCGATCGGTTTCGAGGCGTTTATGCAGCAGAAACCCATCGCCCAGTTGACTGCGGCAGATCGCGCGAGGGCCTTGCAGCGCCTCATTGATCGCCAGTTGCTGGAGGCGCAGATGGGCGACGAGACCTTCTTGCAGCCATCGCACGACGATCTGGCCAGAGATGTAGCCAAACTTCGGGCGCAGGTCCCGAACGGTGACGACGATCGGGCCTGGCAGAAGTCGCTTGCCAGCTATGGGCTCACCCCAGACAGGTTAAAGGCGCACCTGCGGACTGAGGTGCGAGTGATGAACTTCGTGGAGGTGCGTCTGCGCCCTCACGTACACATTCAGCCCGAGGAAATTGAGGCGTACTACAAGCGTCAGTTGCTGCCCGATTTGCAAAAGACCGGCGGCGCAATGGTTGCCTTCCATGAGGCAGAGCCCAAGATTCGCGAGCTGCTCGTCCAACAACGCATGGATGAGCTGCTGGACGCATGGCTGCACAACTTGCGCCAACAGGCGGAGATACACAGCAGCGTACCAATTCCTGCCGGCAATGCTGGGCCTGATCGCGACCCGCCCTCCGGCGCCAACTGAGAATGACCGAAGAAAGCCGAATTCGCCGTCCCCACCCTCGCTTGTGGATTGAGGCCGCAATCGGCGTGGTGTTGCTCGGCGTCGTTGTCAGCTTGGTATGGTATGTGCGAAGCCCGCGGTTCGCGGACCTGGTTCGGCGCAAGACGATTGTCACCCTGGAAGATATCACCGGCGGCCGCGTCGAGCTGCACGCGTTTCGCTGGAACCTTTCCAAGCTTGAGTTCGAGGCCGATGATCTGACTATTCACGGACTGGAAGCTCCGGACCAGCAGCCGTACGCGCACGCTGACCGTATCCACGTCCGGCTGCACGTCATTTCCTTTGTGGAGAAGCGGATCAGCCTCAAAGAATTAAGCCTGGACCGTCCCGTCGTCCACTTGATTGTGAATCCTGATGGGACGACGAACGCCCCGGAACCGAAGCTGCGCAGCAATGCGACGATGGTGCAGCAGTTATTCGAACTGGCGATCGCCCACCTCGATCTGCGCAACGGTTTGCTGCTGGTGAACGACCGGGCGTTGCCACTTGATTTCGCCGCCGATGATGTCACGGCAGCCATGACTTACGATCGCCACGACCGCCGCTACGACGGCGCCGTGCAAGCCGGCAAGATGGATGTAAAGTACCAGGACCTCCGCGATGTTGCGGCGCAGGGCGAGGTGGCGTTCAGCCTGTGGTCGAACCGGCTGCAAATCAAGTCGCTGAAGCTGACGTCGGAAAAATCCTCCCTCGAGGCGACGGGAGAGCTCACCAACTTCGACAACCCCAAAGTGGACTTCAAATACAGCAGTGCGCTGGAGGTGGGGCAGTTGGGTGCGGTCATCCGCTTGTACGAACTCCGCGGTGGCAGGGTAACGCTCAACGGATCGGGCACCTATTCGGCCATCGCGGGCGTCGCTACGCGAGGGTATGCCGCGGCGCGCGGCGTCACTTATCTGGACAACGGAGTCGCGGTGCGCGACGCGGGTGTAAACGCGGATTTCTCGCTGGCGCACGATGATCTGTCACTCACTCGAATAGCCGGACGCTTACTGGGTGGAGGCGTTACCGGCGACGCCGAAATCAGGAACCTATTGTCGGGCTCGACTCGTGGCATGAAACCGAGCATGGAGCAGACCACCGAACGCGTGAAACCCGGTAGGAAGCAACGCTCGAACCGGCGTAAATCCACTTTTCCGCCAATCTCAGGCCCTGGTCTGCAGCAGGGGGCGGCCCACTTGCGGGTGACCAGCCTATCGCTGACGGACCTGGCGCGCATGTTCTCCACCAAGGCAGTGCCGTACGAGAAGCTCAACCCAGCGGGCAGCGTGGGAGGCACGGTGAACCTGGCGTGGACGCAGTCGGTGGCCGATGCCAGCGCGGACCTGGCGCTTGACGTTACACCTCCAGCGCAGCCGTCAGCCAATCAATTGCCGGTGACCGCGACGGTGCGGGCCCGCTACAACCCCAGAGCGCAAGTGATGGATTTTTCAGCCCTGACCATGGCGACCCCGCATTCCCATTTGAACGCGACGGGCACCCTGGGCTCGGCCTCCGCCGCTCTGCGCGTAGTGCTGAATACCACCAACCTGACCGAATTCCAGCCCCTGCTTACGGCTTTGGGCAACCCGCCGCCACCGGTAGAACTGGCGGGCGGGGCAAGCTTCGACGGTACACTCAGTGGCAGGCTAACGGACCCGCAGATCGCCGGCCACGTCGAGGCATCGGACTTCACTTACATCCATACCCCCAAGGCGCAGACGGTGCCGGCCAAGACGGAAGCGCCCGCAAAAAAGAAATCGCTGTTCCACTTTGCGTCCACACCACAACCGCCTCCGCCACTGCCTACAGCACAACCCAGACGCATCCACCTCGATCAGTTTTCCGGGGACGTGCAGTACTCCTCTAAAGGGGTGGCGGTGCATCACGGCATCATTCAAGAAGGTAACGCGCGCGTGAAGGTGGATGGTTCGGCGACGCTGGCGAAAGGCAGCTTCACGGAGAACCTGCCCTTCCAGGTGCAGGCTACCATCCGGGATGCGGACGTTGCAGAATTGCAGCGCGCCGCCGGTCTGAATTACCCCGTGACCGGCACCGTGAATATCACTGTGCAGGCCGCCGGAACGGAAGCAGATCCGCATGGTTCGGGACATTTCTCCTTGGCGGCAGCGCAAGCCTACGGCCGTCCGATCAAGTCGCTCACCGCGAACCTCGCCTTGGTTAATCACGAGGCGCAATTCGACGACATCCAGATGCGGGCCATGCGCGGCAAAGTTGCGGGTTCGGCTGCCTACAACTTGCGCAACCAGGACGTGCGCTTCGACCTGACGGGCGAGAGCATCGACTTGGCCAATGTCCCCGAACTGCAAACGCCACGCTTGCAAATAGAAGGCGTTGCCAGTTTCACGGCAAAGGGATCAGGCCCCATCGAACAACCGCTGATCAATGCCCACGTGCAAGTGGGTGGCCTGGTGGTCAACGGGGACCATTTCGGCGGCCTAACCGCCGACGCGGTGACCCATGGATATCATCTGCAACTTACTGCGCGATCGCATTTCCCCGTGGCAAGCCTGGCGGTGGATGGAGGGATTGAACTGCGCGGCGACATGCCGTCCGATCTGAAGCTGGAGTTTTCCGGCCTCGACATCAATCCGTTTCTGCCCCCAGAGGTCCGCCGACGGATCACCCGCCACGCGTCGTTGGCCGGACATGCGGAATTGAGCGGGCCGCTGAAGCAGCCCAGGCTTTTGAACGGCAAGTTCAGCCTGCACCAGTTCGCGGTGGAAGTGGAAAAAATAGCAATCGTCAGCGACGGCCCCGTGGAACTAGCCGTGGCGGACCAAGTGGTCACGGTACAACATTGCACTTTGGTAAGCGGAGATTCGCATTTTACCGTAAGCGGCAATGCCAGCCTGAAGGACGACCACCGGCTGGCCCTGCGCGCCAATGGCCATGTCGATTTGAATCTGGTGCAGATTCTTGATCCCGAGGTGAGTTCGTACGGCGTCTCGAATCTTGACCTCACGGTGAATGGTCCAATGGCCCAGCCCGCGATCTCGGGGCGCATCGATATCCAACACGGCGGTCTCTCGATGATCGACCTGCCCGCCGGACTCGGCGATATTAACGGAAGCCTGGTCTTCAACCAGGACCGGCTGGAGGTGGAGCACCTTACGGCGCGCACCGGCGGCGGGCTGGTGAGCTTTGGCGGCTTCCTCACTTATGGCCGGACCGTCGAGTTCAACCTGACGGCAAATGGAAATGAGATTCGCTTCCGCTATGCCGGGATCAGCGTTACGGCGGATGAAACCCTTCGGCTGGTGGGCACGCTGCAAGGTTCGACTCTGAGCGGAGAAGTGACCGTTACCCGTTTCGCGCAGATTCCGTCCAGCGACTTGACCTTCGCCCTGGCGCAGGCCAGTCCCGCGCCCATAGCGGTTGCCAATTCACCGCTGAACAATCTGCGTCTTGATGTGCGCATCCTCTCCACGCCGGAGTTGACGGTACAGACGGCGCTGGCGAAACTGGCGGGCGACGTGGACCTCCGGCTACGAGGCACGGCCGCTCGACCGGTGTTGCTGGGACGCATCAACATTGCCGAGGGCGACATCAAGATCTGCTGGAACCAAGTATCACCTGGAGCGCGGCGACATTACCTTTACCGACCCGGTGCGTATTGATCCGGTGCTGGATGTAGAGGCGACCACCCGGGTGCGTGATTACGACATCACCATCGGCTTGCACGGCACCCTGGAGCGGCTGAACACTACCTATCGCTCGGACCCGCCGCTGTCCAGCGAAGACATCGTGGCCCTGCTGGCCTTCGGCCGGACGCAGCAGGAGAGCGCGATGAACAGCGCGCCGCAGTCGGGATTCGCCGAGAGCGCCTCGGGCGCCCTACTCGGAGAGGCCATCAACCAGACGGTTTCCAACCGCGTCTCCCGGCTATTCGGCGCGAGTTCCATCCGCATCAATCCTTCCCTGGGCGGGCCCGACAATAATCCCAATGCGCGCGTCACCTTCGAGCAGCAGGTATCGAACAACGTGACCCTGACCTATATCACCAACCTGACCAGGTCGGCGCAGCAGGTGATTCAGTTCCAATACACCATCAACAGCGAATATACCGTGGAAGCGATACGTGACGAGAACGGGGTGGTCAGCTTCGACATTCTTATTCGTAAGCGGAAGCGATGAGCAGCCACGACACGTCGCAGCAACAGCGGGCTCGCATGGTGGAGGAGCAACTGCGCGGGCGCGGCATTCGCGATCCCCGCTTGCTGGCCGCGATGGGAAAAGTCCCGCGCGAGGAATTCCTCGCCAAAGGGGAACTTGGCAACGCTTATGGCGATCACCCGGTCCCCATCGGCGCAGGCCAAACGGTTTCCCAGCCCTACATTGTGGCCGCTATGATCGCGGCGCTGGAGCTGCGTCCAACCGACCGCGTGCTGGAGGTGGGCACGGGCACGGGATACGAGGCCGCTATCCTGGGTGAGTTGGCGGCCGAGGTCTGGACGATCGAACGGCACCAAGAGCTGGCGATGGCGGCTGCGCGAACTCCTGGCGAGGCTTGGCTACGTCAACGTTCACGTTGTGTTTGGTGATGGCAGTGTTGGTCTGTCGCAGCATGCCCCGTTCGATAAGATCCTGGTTGCGGCAGCGGCGCCGAGGATTCCGGAAAGCCTGGTCGCCCAGCTTGCCGATGGTGGCAGGCTGGTGGTGCCGGTGGGAGGCCGCTTTGAGCAGCAGGTGCAGGTGGTGCGCAAAGTTGGATCAGAAACGGTCGTGACTTTGCACGACCTGTGCCGCTTCGTGCCGCTGGTGGGAGAAGAGGGATGGGAGCCGTAGGCAGCAACTAGCAACTAGCCACTAGCATTTGCACCCACTGTCATCCTGAGGGGAGCGGCGAGTCCACCGTGGCGGACTCGCGCGGAGTCGAAGGATCCCTATAGCACAGACGACTTCCATGCAGCCCGAGTTCACCAGATTCTCTTGACCCCGTAGAAGTCGAAAACTCTTTCGTTGCTGACCAAGGGCAGGTCTTCGCTCTGTGCCTGGGCCGCTAGCATCAATGGCCCCAGGCATCAAGTTCGTCGTCAGGCAGTGGCTGCGAAAAATCAGCCGGGACGGTTAATTTGCCCTTGAAGAGATCCAAGCGCCGGGATTTCGGGGCGGCGTCGATGGGTACAATTTTGGCAACCACCTTCTTGCCGCGCGCGATCAGCACTTCTTCGCCGCGTTCGGCCTGCTGAATCAACCTCGAAAGGGTGGTCTTTGCTTGATGGATGGTGACAATGGGCATCGCGGTTCCTTAGTTAAGGATAGCGTAGCTAGGCGTTGCGAATGTCACTACACTTGTGAACCTCAATCAGCGACGGTAGGGCCCTGTCAATGCACCATAAATCCTCTGCTTGCGGCGATCACGCCAATCGTCGCCAGAACCAATCCGAAGTACCAGTACGCGCGCTTGTCCGTGAGCAGAGTAATGGAAGTGACAACCAGCGCGATCTCCAAAAATACCTCGCCCAGGTCGAAGCGATCGGCGCGACGGCTGGCGCGTCCCACTTCTGCCTCCAGTCCGCGCGCTTCACTCTGGATGTCCTTCTGCTGGTCGCGATACTTGTCGATCTCTTCGTGGAAGCGTTTCTGCACCTCCAGGGCGCGTTCTTCCTTGGTGTTCTCCAGGGCAGTGAGCACGTCGTCGAGGGCCTCGAGATTGTTGCGGCGTATGTTCTTCGCCTGATAATAGGCCCACTGGTCGGTGGCCCTGGTCTGCAGCAGAATTTCTTCCGTGTGCGCCCGATGGCCCAGCAGCGAAACCGTGGCCACCAGCACCGCCAGGATCGCGATGGTGAGGCTGACCGGAGCCAGGTGCTTTCTTTCCCGGGCTTCTGCAGCTGCTTCCTTCGCCTTGTCCATCGCTTCCATTTCCGAGCTCATGAGACCTCCAGTAGCAATTAGCTTCTAGCTCTTAGCTTCTCTAGCTCTTAGCTTCTAGCTCTTAGCTTCTCAGCTCTTAGCTTCTAGCTCTTAGCTTCTAGCTCTTAGCATTTAGCCAAAACCCCAACGTTTCTAGAGACTCAATGTCAGCTTCGCTCTCTAAATGCTAACGGCTAAATGCTAATTGCTAATGCCATCTGCCTTTCCAAAATAGCGCAGAATCGCGTCGGCTTGCGGACGGCTCACCACCGATGCCAGCGCTGCGGCATCGGCCTGCTTCACCGCTTGCAAGCTGCCGAAGTGCTGTAACAGGCGGTTGGTGGTGTGTTCGCCAACGCCCGGGATGTCGAGCAGTTCAGTTTTGCGGTCGCGCATCTGCCGCCGCTTGCGATGGAAGGTCACAGCAAAGCGGTGGGCCTCATCGCGGACCAGTTGCACCAGGTGCAACACCGGTGAATGGCGGTCGAGCACCACCGGCTCGTCCTCTTGGCCCAGAACGTAGATGATCTCTTCGCGCTTGGCGATGGCGGCCAGCGGTTGATTGATGATCGCCAGCGCTTCCAGCGCCTGAGCGGCGGCGTGCAATTGCCCAATGCCGCCATCAATCAGCACCAGGCTCGGCAGGGTCTGCTTTTCCTCTTGCACCCGTTTGTAGCGGCGGGTCACCACCTCGCGCATGGAGGCGAAGTCGTCCACGCCCTCGACGCCCTTGATGATGAACTTGCGATAGTCGGACTTCTTCATCTTGCCGTCTTCCCACACCACCATCGATGCCACGGTTTCGGCGCCCTGGATGTGCGAGATGTCGAAACACTCGATTCGCTTGGGCAGCTCCGGCAGCATGAGCGCGTCCTGCAAGGCTTCCTGGATCGCCTTCGCCGCCGGCTTCATCACTCGGAAGCGCTGATCGTACGCCTGCTTGGCATTCTGTCCCACCAGGTCGATCAGCGAGCGTTTGTCGCCGCGCTGCGGTACGTGAATCTGTACCCGCCGCTTTTGGCCTTCGGAGAGCACTTCCTCCAACGTGGCGCGGTCCTCGAAGTCCACTGCAACGTAGATGGTGTGCGGAACATATTGCTGATCCAGGTAAACCTGCTTCAGCAGCGCCGAGAAGAACTCTCCCGGCTGGAAGCCCGCAGTGCCGACCATCGAGCTGAGGTCTTCCCAGAAGAACTCGCGCTTGTCCACGATCTTGCCGCCGCGCATGTGAAAGAGGTTCACCGCCAGCATCTCATTTTCGTAGTGATAGCCGAAGACATCGGCATCGTCGCCCTCAACCGCAGCGATGCGCTGCTTCTTGTCCAGCAACTCAACCGTCGAGATCAAGTCGCGGTACTTGGCCGCCAGTTCATACTGTTGGCGCTCGGCGGCGGCGGCCATGCGCTGCTGCAACGACCGCGATAGGTCGGCGCCTCGGCCTTCCAAAAACATCCTCACGTCGTGGACAGCTTCGGCGTAACGGTCGGGCGTGGTCAGCCCTTCCACGCACGGCCCCAGGCAGCGCCCGATGTAATACTGCAAGCACGGCCGCGGATAGTAGCGATTGAGGTCGAGCTTGCACGAGGGAATCAGAAAGTGCCGGTGGATGAGATCGACAATCCGATAGGCAAGGCTGGTGGGAAAGTACGGCCCGAAGTAGAGCGATCCGTCGCGGCGCAAGCGGCGCGTGGGATAGACGCGCGGATGGCGTTCGCCGATGGTCAGTTTGATGTAAGGGTAAGTTTTATCGTCGCGCAGAAGGATGTTGTAGCGCGGCTTCTTCTGCTTGATCAGATTGTTTTCGAGCGCCAGCGCTTCCTTCTCGTTGTCCACAACGATGTAGTCGAGATCGACGGCATCGCGCAGCAGCGATCCGGTCTTGGCGTTGTCGGCGGCGCCCTCCAGAAAATAGGAACGCACCCGCGCGCGCAGGCTGTTGGCCTTGCCCACGTAGATGATCTCGCCGTCGGCATTCTTGTACAGATACACGCCGGGCGAGGTCGGCAATGTGCGAATTTTCTGGTGCAGGTCCATTCAGCAAGGTTCGTAGCGCAAGAAAGCTGCGTTGAAGCGGGTCCGTCCATCTGTTTCGCTAGTCGACGGCGACCAAACAAAGATCTGCCGGCAAATCGGCTCAACTCGGTAAAAATTCTACTCCTCGCGTCAGGATTATCCGGTCGGCCAGACCAACCTCAAAGGACGGCATTTCGCCCGCTCCTAAGCCATTGAAACTAACGCGTATTTCTTCCAGCCGCCGATACCCGACAATGGCAGCATGGTTGCACATTTGTTCCTCAGAGGGCGGAGACGCGAAATGCCGCCGTCGAAGGTTTGCAAGGAGCTTATCCTATGAATCGATTTACCCTCGTCGCGGCGCTGGTGGCCGGTAGCCTGCCGTTCACCGTCGGATGCGCCACCAAAAAATACGTACGCAACGAAGTCACGCCGACCGTAAACAAGGTCAATGAATTAGATGATCTGACCGCGAAAAATACTCACGACATCCGCGACACCGACGCGCGCGCCCAACAGGGCATTCAGCAGGCGCAGTCCGCGGCCACGGCCGCCGACCAGAAGGCCCTGGCGGCAGGTCAGGCTGCCGATCAGGCCAATCAGAACGCGACGCAGACCTCGCATCGCGTGACCAGCCTCGCGGGTACGGTCGAGAACCTGGACAACTACAAGCCGGTCAACGACACGACGATTTTGTTCGGGTTCAACAAGGCGGACCTCACGCGCAAGGACAAGCAGGCACTCGATGAGTTCGCTGAGCAGTTCGGCAGCCAGAAGCATTACATCGTTCAGGTCGAAGGCTTCACCGATTCGACCGGGCCGGCCGACTACAACTACCAGCTCAGCCAGCGCCGCGCCGACGCGGTCATCCAGTACCTGGCACAGAAACATGAGGTTCCGGCGTACAAGATTTACTTGATTGGTCTGGGCAAGGACAATCCCGTGGCCAAGAACAGCAGTGCCGCCGGACGTGCCAAGAACCGTCGCGTGGATGTCACCCTGATGACGAACAACACCACCGAGTCGGCTTCCTCCGCGCCGCCGAGCTCCTTAGGTCAGACGCCACAAACGCAACGGTAAGAGTGGTGACCGAGGGAGGGGCGCGGTCGAGGGGGATCGGCCGCGCGCTCAAGAGTCCTCCCCCTATAGCTGCGAGAAATCACCATGTGGCCGCCCGGCACAACCACAAGTCTGCGATTGCTGGCGGCCATAGGGTTCCTTCGACTCCTCGATCGCCACGGCGACCTCGTCGCTCAGGATGACAATCCAAAAAATTACGTGCGCTCATGAATAATCCAGGTGAAGCGGTGCTCCACGCGGCTGCACCAACCAACGTAAAGCCCTGACCCGCTAACAAGGTCTATCATCGTTCTATTCCATGGCCACAAAACTGCAACGATTCATGCTGCGCGCCATCAACATCTGGCCGCCGTTGTGCGGCGCCGGCATCCGCGTGCGCTGGCGATCCAACCGGGCCGTCGATGTCGAAATGAAGTTGCGCTTCTGGAACCGCAACTACGTGGGCACCCACTATGGGGGCTCGCTCTACTCCATGGCCGACCCGTTTTACATGCTGATGCTGATGGAAAACCTGGGCCGCGATTACATTGTCTGGGACAAAGCCGCCAGCATCCGCTTCCGCAAACCCGGGAAGGGAAGGGTCAAGGCCGAGTTTCGCTTGAGCGATGCACAACTCGACGACATTCGCGAGAAGCTCAAACTCCAGGAAAAGTACGAGCCGACATTCGTGGTCGAGGTGAAGGATGAAGCCGGCGATGTAGTCGCCGAAGTGCAAAAGGTGCTGCACATCCGGCGAAAGTAGAGTTGTGGAGCGATTGGCGGTAGGTGGGCCGTTTTGAATCACCACGGTCGAACAGACATGGCGAGCAGGACGATTGCCAAACAGAGGCCGATTGGAACTGCAAACACAGGCCATCTTGACCAGTTTTGGCGTGGCGCAACATTCCAGTATTCGACATACAATGATAAGCCAAGGTCCGGTAGCGGAACGAAGGGAATAGCGTGCCCAATCGTCTCCAAGCGGTGGAATATCAGGGACGAGCAGCCCGCCGCAAACATTCCAAACAAAGCGGATGCGCCGAATAGAACCGCAGTATAAGCGACTTTTTGCGCGTACCAAGCGATGACAAATGCGACGAAGATGGCCGCTCCCACAGTGGGAGAGGCGACCGCCATGAATTTCCGCACCTGTTTCACACCGGAATCATACTCTACCGCACCGCAAAAAGACCGTGAGAATGCAAAACAGCAGACTAACCGATTGGCGAGTCCCCAACAGGATGTCCGGGTTCAAATACAATATGGGAGTGCGTTTGCGTTATCTGATTCTCGCCATAGTTTGTCTCTGCTTTACCGGTGTTGCGGTCGCGCAGGACCAACAGCCGGTCGAACGGGTCCCCACGGATAAGTCGGCCCCTCCACCCAAGGACAATCGCAAAAATCCGCCACGCTCGGACAACGTTCCTGCGGGAGAAAGCTCCAGCAAGCAGACCCAGATCGACGTCTCGCCTCCCTCCGACGATACCAAGAAGCATCCCGAAGCGGAGCTGGGCAGCAACGCTGGCGATGTCGATGAATTCACCCCCTACAATCCCCTGCGGGCGATGAAAGACGTGGAGGTCGGCGACTTCTACTTCAAGGTCAAGCAGAATTATCCCGCTGCTATCAGCCGCTATCGCGAGGCACTGGAATACAAGCCGCATGATGCCGAGGCCACGTTCAAACTAGCAGAAGTTTTGAATAAGACCGGCAACACCGCTGGCGCCGTGGAAAATTACCAAGCCTATCTGAAGATCCTGCCTAACGGACCGTACGCGAAGAAGGCCAGGGAGGCATTGGAGAAGATGAAACAGAAGACCGCCTCGAAGTAGTGGTCAAGTGTTGGTTGTCAATAGGGCGCTACCCGTTCCAATTACTATTGTCATCCTGAGCGACGAGTCCGGTCGCCATGGCGACCGGACCAGGAGTCGAAGGACCCCTATTGCTGCGAAAATGCTGTTGGGGACTCCGCCTGCTATAGGGATCCTTCGACTCCGGCGGCGAAGCGCCGCCTGCGCTCAGGATGACAACAGTAAGTGAGATTGACAACCGACAACCGACAACCGACAACTGGCTACTGACTACTGGCTACTGTTTCTTCTTCTCTGGCTTGATCACAATGCCACGCCGCACCGGTACCAGCGCCCCCTTGCTGGGATCGGCGTGTTGCGCGCGCGCCATCACCTCGTTGCGCACGTAGCTGACGAAGTCCGCCATCTGGCGCTGCATTTCGTCCATGCGCTCGCGCATTTGCAGAATGATCGCGATGCCCGAGATGTTCACTCCCAAGTCGCGCGCCAGCGACAGGATCAGCTCCAGCCGCTCGATGTCTTCGTCGGTGTAGAGGCGGGTGTTGCCCTCGGTGCGCGACGGCTTCAGCAGGCCTTCGCGTTCATACAGGCGCAACGTCTGCGGGTGGATGTCGTACATCTCCGCCACCGCGCTGATCATGTACGCGCCTTGTTTTTTACGCTTGGCCATGGTTTTCTCCGAGGCGGCACTTGGCATTTAGCACTTGGCAATTAGCCAAGACCGAATTGCCAAATGCTAAGTGCTAAATGCTAACTGCCGATTTGCTTCCACAACTCTTCCCGCGGATCTTCCGGATTCAGCTTGGCCAGTTCGCGCAGGATTTCCTTCGAGCGCTCATCGGTGACCTTCGGAGGCACCAGCTTGATCTCGACAATCTCGTCGCCGCGTGTGCCTTCGTTGACCGCCGAGGGAACACCCTTTTCCCGCAGGCGCAGCTTCTGTCCGGATTGCGTTCCCGGTGGAATCTTCAGCAGCGCCCGGCCATCGATGGTGGGCACCTCGATCTTGGCGCCCAGCGCCGCTTCAGTGAGGGTCGCCGGCACGGTGAGATAAATATCGTCGCCCTCGCGCTTGAACACCGGATGCTCACCCACGCGCACGATGATGTAAAGATCGCCCGCGTGTGCGCCCATGGTCCCGGCATTGCCTCGGCCCGGCAGGCGGACGCGCTGGCCGTCCCGCGTTCCCGCTTTGATGCGGACCTTCAGCACGTCACTGTGCTCGATGCGGCCGTCGCCGTGGCAGACCGGGCACACCGTGCGGTCCTTGCCGCTGCCGCCACAGCGCGGGCACACCACGTTGAACTTCATGCTGCCGCTCTTTTGCGTGATCTGTCCCTTGCCGTGGCACTCGGGACACTGGCCGGGGCGCTCCAGGAAGCCCTGGCCGTGGCAGCTGGTGCAGAGATCGCGGCGTGGGATGGTGAGCTGCATCTCCGTGCCCTTGATCGCCTGCCAGAAGCCGACGTTCACCTGGTATTCCAGATCTTCGCCCGCTTCGGGCCGCGCCATCGGCGCCTCGCGACCGCCTCCGAACATGCCAGAGAAGATGTCGCGGAATCCGCCACTGCCGCCTTTGCGGCCGGCCGCACCCGCGCCCTCGGCGAAGTCATTGAAGTCGAAGCCGCTGAAGTCGAAAGGAACTTCCTGGGTATAGGTGCGCTGTCCCGCGCCCGGTCCCGGTGCCCCGAAGCCGCCAGCGCCAAAGCCACCGCCGCGCGCGTAGGCTTCCGCCGTGGCCGCGTCGATGTTGTCGGAGTAGAACCCAACCTGGTCGTAGATCTTGCGTTTCTTGGGATCGCTGAGAACGTCGTTGGCCTCGGAGAGGGTCTTGAACTTCTCCTCGGCAGACTTGTCGCCCGGATTCACGTCGGGGTGGTATTTGCGCGCCAACTTGCGAAACGCCTTGCGGATGTCCTCCGCCGAGGCCGTCTTCTTCACCCCGAGGATGCCGTAGTAGTCTTTGTCTTTAGCGGGCGTGGTTGGCATGGTTTAGCTATCAGCCGTCAGCTATCAGCCTTCAGCTAGAAAATCTCTGTAATCGCTTTTCGCTCTTCGCTCTTCGCCATTCGCGATCGCTCTTCGCTACATCCTATTTTCATACTGTCATCCTGAGCGAAGCGAGGCGAGAGCCGAGCGAAGTCGGGTGCGCCGGGTGCCCCACTCATTCGCGGTTTTCGAATGAGTGGGATCGCATCAGTTAATGCTTGCCTGTCCGCCGTCGCCCATCGGAATCACGTCGCGCGGCGACGAATCCGAATTCATCGCTGATCACCGGAATCGCTTTCATGCGGCCATCGGCGCCGGCGGTGATCACGTACCACCGTCCGTCGTCGTTGTTAAAACTTAACATGTAGGACTGACCGTTCACTTCAAATCGCACTTAAATACACGCCTTTCGCTTTCGCTGTCGCTGTCAGCCTTCAGCTAAACCTCTCGCTCTCGTTCGCTTACCCGTTGTGAGCAGGGGCGCTTGCGCGCCCCGTACTCGAAAAACTAGTTGCTAATTGCTAGCTGCTAGTTACTTCTTCTCGTCCACGTCCACGTACTCGGCGTCGATCACGCCTTCATCCTTCTTCTTGTGCTCGCCGCCCGCGGCCTGGCCGTCGCCACCCGGCGGCGGACCGCCGGTTGGGGGCGTTTGCGCCGAGCTTGCCTTGTACATGGCTTCCGCCAGCTTGTGCGAAGCGGAGGTCAGGTTCTCGCGCGCCTTGTTCATCGCGCCCGCGTCGGTGCCCTCAAGCGCCTTCTTGGCATCGGCCAGCGCATTCTCGACATCGCTGCGCTCCTGCCCGGAGATCTTGTCTCCGTGCTCGCGCAGCATCTTCTCGATGCTGTACACCATGCCGTCGAGCTGGTTGCGCGCTTCCACTTCCTCGCGCTTGGTCTTGTCTTCGGCGGCGTGGGCATCGGCGTCCTTCGCCATGCGCTCGACCTCTTCCTTGCTCAGGCCCGAGGACGACGTGATGGTGATCTTCTGGTCCTTGCCCGTGGCCATGTCCTTGGCATTCACATTCAGGATGCCGTTGGCGTCGATGTCGAACGTCACCTCGATCTGCGGAATTCCACGCGGCGCCGGAGGCAGTCCGGTCAGGTGGAACTTGCCCAGAGTGCGGTTGTCGCGCGCCATGGGACGCTCGCCCTGCATCACGTGTACCTCAACCGACGTCTGGTTGTCGGCTGCGGTCGAGAACATTTCCGTCTTCTTGGTTGGTATGGTCGTGTTGCGCTGAATCATCTGCGTGGCCACGCCGCCCATGGTTTCGATCGACAGCGTCAGCGGAGTCACGTCGAGCAACAGCAGGTCTTTGACTTCGCCGCCGAGAACACCGCCCTGGATGGCAGCGCCGACCGCGACCACTTCGTCGGGGTTCACGCCCTTGTGCGGCTCCTTGCCGAAGACCTCCTTCACCAGCGCCTGAATGCGCGGCATGCGCGTCTGTCCGCCAACCAGCACGACCTCGTTGATCTTGTCAGGCGTGATGCCGGCGTCTTTTAGCGCAGCCTTGCACGGGCCGATGGAGCGATCGATGATGTCCTTCACCATCTCTTCCAGCTTGCTGCGGGTGAGGGTCTTCACCAGATGCTTGGGACCGCTGGCATCCGCCGTGATGAACGGCAGATTGATTTCAGTCTGCATGGTGGTGGAAAGCTCGATCTTGGCGCGCTCCGCCCCATCACGCAAACGCTGCAGCGCCATCTCGTTGCCCTTGTCGCGCAGGTTCAGGCCTTCGTCCTTCTTGAACTCGTCGATCAACCAGTCGACAATGCGCTGGTCGATGTTGTCGCCGCCCAAGTGGGTGTCGCCGTTGGTGGACTTCACCTCGATGACGCCTTCGCCGACTTCCAGAATCGAAATGTCGAAGGTACCGCCGCCGAAGTCATACACGGCGATGGTTTCGTCCTTCTTCTTGTCGAGCCCGTAGGCCAGCGCAGCCGCCGTCGGCTCGTTGATGATGCGCTTGACTTCGAGGCCGGCAATCTTGCCTGCGTCTTTGGTCGCCTGGCGCTGCGCGTCGTTGAAATACGCCGGGACCGTAATGACGGCGTCGGTGATCGTCTCGCCGAGGTAGTCTTCGGCGGCCTTCTTCAGCTTCTGAAGAATCATCGCCGAGATCTGCGGCGGGGTGTGTTCCTTCCCCTGCGCCACGATGGCCACGTGATCTCCCGACTGCACCACCTTGTAAGGCACCATCTTCATCTCTTCATTGACTTCGTCGAACCGACGGCCCATGAAGCGCTTGATGGAATAAACGGTGTTTTCGGGATTGGTGATGGCCTGGCGCTTGGCTACCTGGCCGACCAGCCGCTCTCCGGTCTTAGTGAATCCCACGACCGATGGCGTGGTGCGCCCGCCCTCTTCGTTGGGGATGACTTTGGGCTCGCCGCCTTCCATGACGGCTACTACCGAGTTTGTGGTTCCCAAGTCAATTCCGATGATCTTTCCCATTGCAGCCACCCTCCTGGCTCGTAAGTTATTGATAATAATTTCGATTTATTGCATCTCAAGCCTTATAACAAACCGACTATAGAACTTGAGTGAATCATTGTCAATGTTTAGATGCGCCAACAACCGCGCTTGTTGCAGGGAATTTTCCAGTCAGGGAAGGCCCCAAAACGGATTTCCGCTACCATGTATGCGTCTAACCAGAAGAGAGGGCCGCTCTAAAACGGACGGAGGCGAAATGGCAACGGAAACGCTTGAGACCAGTTGTTGTATCGTTGGCGGCGGACCCGCGGGCGTGATGCTGGGCTACCTGCTGGCGCGCGGCGGCGTGCGGGTCACGGTGCTGGAGAAGCACAAAGATTTCTTTCGCGACTTTCGCGGCGACACCGTGCACCCCTCGACACTGGAGGTGATGCACGAGCTGGGCCTGCTGGAAGACTTCTTGAAGCTGCCGCACCAGCAGTTGACTTCGGTCGGCGGCATCCTGGGTGACTTTGCCTTTCAGGCGGCCAGCTTCCGGCGCGTGCCCACGCATTGCAAGTTTGTGGCGCTGATGCCGCAGTGGGACTTTCTCAACTTTCTTTCCAGCAACGCACGAGAATTTCCATCCTTCAATCTCAGGATGGAGCACGAGGCGGTTGACCTGATTCACGACTCCGGGCGAGTCGCCGGAGTGCAGGCCAAGACGCCGAATGGGACAGTGGAAATCCGGGCGGACCTGGTCGTCGGATGCGATGGGCGCCATTCAACCATTCGCGAGGCAGCCGGTCTGGAGGTGATCGAGTCAGGCGTTCCCATCGACGTGTTGTGGTTCCGCATTGCCCGCACCAGCAACGATCCCGAGCAACTCTTCGGCAACATTAACTACGGCAAGGCCCTGGTCCTCATTCCTCGCGACGATTACTTCCAGGCCGGACTCATCATTCCCAAGGGCTCCTTCGAAGAAATACAGGGGCGCGGGCTGGGCGAGTTTCGCGCCGACATTGGGCGGATTGCTCCTTATCTGGCTGACCGCGTCGCCGAATTGAAGAGGTGGAAGCAGGTCCAGTTGCTGACCGTGCAGATCAATCGGCTCCGGCAGTGGCATCGGCCGGGACTACTCTGTATCGGTGATGCCGCCCATGCCATGTCTCCGGCGGGCGGAGTCGGCATCAATCTCGCGATCCAGGACGCCGTGGCCACCGCCAACCTTTTGACCGGCGCGCTTCGCGACCGGCAAGTCACCGAAGCATTGCTGGCGCGCGTGCAATGCCGGCGCGAGTTTCCCACCCGTGCCACCCAACTGTTGCAGGTCCAGGCCCATAAGCTTTTCGCGCGAATATTCCAGAATCCCGGTCCGGCGAAAGCGCCATGGCAACTGAAGGTCGCGGTGAATATTCCCTTCGTGAATGACCTGTTCGGGCGAGTGGTGGGGAATGGCTTCCGTCCGGAGCACATCGCGGGTGCGCGCCCTCGCCAAACCTGCGGCGCCGTCTGCTTGAAGAAAGTCGCAGTTGGAATTGGCCTGGTCGCCGCCGGCGTCACGCTTACATTCCGCAGGTTGACCAGGGTGAGGCGGCCTGGTTGGGCTTATTGATCTTTGCATAATATAGTTACAGGGGAAAGAGTTCCGCTTGTTCCCAGAAAGCGCAGACCAAGGTGGGCCGACGGCGCATCCGACGCAACGCTCGGCGTGCGGAGTCACTCAACTGTCCGAACGTCGTGGGGCAGAAGTTGGGTAATTCGTGCTGCTTCCAGTGTGACCACAGATACTCCACTGGGTTCAGTTCTGGAGCATAGCCGGGAAGATATTCCAGCCATAGACGCCCCCTCTGTTGCTGTACGAACTGCCAAACCGCACGGCTACGGTGACCGGGCAGTCCGTCCCAAACGATCAGCAACTTGCCAGGAATGTGGCGCTGCAGATGCGCCAGGAACTGGATGATCTGTGGGCTACGGATCGCTCCCGGAAACAGGCGGAAGTAAAAGTTCCACCAGGTCACGCCCGCGATCGCCGAAACGTCTTCCAGTTGAAGTGGTATTGCAGCACGGGGGTCTGTCCGCGGGGTGCCCAGGTACGGCAGCGGTGCGGACGCTCGCTCAGCCCGCTCTCGTCGATGAAGACGATCGTACGGCCTTCGTTTTTGGCCTTTTTTTTAACTCCGGCCAGCGCTTCTGCTTCCACCGCCGGATCTTGTCTTCGTCCCGCTCCAAGGCACGGCCCGTCGGACGCTGACAACTCCATCCCAACTGCCGCAGGATGCGCCAGGCCTGCGAGGGATGGTAGGCAACCCCACATTCCTGCTCGATCAAATGGGCGACACGGTTGGTGGTCCACAAACCGGTCTCGTAGCCCAGCATTTCCGGACCCCGCTTGAGTCCCTGCTCGATCTTGCCAAGATCCTCCGTGCTCAAGCGTGGCTTGCGGCCAGCACGGCCCGCCTTCTTCAGTCCAGCGCGGCCGTTCTCGCGCAGCTCGGCCGCCCACTGACTTACCGACTGCCGGTGCGCTCCCACTCGTCGGGCTACTTCCGACTGGCCGTACCCCTTCTCCAGCAGCCGCGCCGCCTGCATCCGCCGCTGCTCCAGTGCCTTAAAGTCTCGCCGAACTCCGGCTGGATTTCCCATGCCCACAACATAGCATGGAATTAAGAAACTGTCACTATATTATTCAATACTCAATAGAAGGGAACTGCGTCCGAGGATCATCTCCACACTTCCGGGATAACGTCGGACTGCGAATCGCATCAAAGTATTCTCGTAAGGCACCGCAAATTGACCAAGTACGCCTCATTCCTCAGTTTGTCCGGCGCGTTCGAACCGAGTTCAACCATTACATAGTGAGCAACGCCGTGCGAATCAATTCGTGGCCGGCGGATGCTGTAACCACTGTTGTCCTCAGGCCTCGATCGGTCAAACAGGACGTACAGGTAGTCGTGATCACCGGAGTGAGAAGCAATAGAGAAGTTGATCTCTTTACTCGTCAAATGACCGTCCTTGATGAATAGGCCAGCCGCCAATGAAATCTCACGATCGCGTTGCAGATGATGAAATATCCAATTACTGAAGGTAAACGTCACCACACAATCCTGAGCGGTGCACGGGTTCTGCAATTGAGTTCCGCTGTACTTAGCCCCATATTGAACCGCGAGTCTCTGAACGTCCTCGAAGGACGTCGTGCCAAGCTGCAAGGACACAAATTGACGAAAAAATGAGTCCACCCGGTGCTGTTGGTACATTCCCACAGCGAATCCAGCGGAAATAAGGGCCGCGACTAACAAAAGCAAAATTGTAGCGTACCTTTTCATGACTGCCTCTCAACAGTGATGCAAGGCCCAATGACGAAAACTGGTATATTTACTCCTCTGCCTTGCCCCGGAGGGGTAGTTGAAACCGTGAATGTCTGGAGCAAGTCAAAGGAATCAAGCCCGCCGATCCAGTCGATAAACATCCCATCGTTGTCTCCACTTGATGTGCAGTCACATCGTAGAACTCGTCGTTGACGAGCTTCTCGAACCTACGGTCTCACCTGCACCAGTTCTGTGGTGTGCTTGAGTTGGCCGCAGGCGGCGTAGATGTCGCGGCCGCGCGGACGGCGGACGAACGCCGGAATTCCGGCTCGCGTGAGCACGCTTTGGAACGCCAGCACGCGCTCGTCCGACGGCGTTGCAAACGGAATCTCCGGGCCCGGATTCAGCGCGATCAGGTTTACCTTGGCGCGCAGTCCGCGAATCAGGTCCACCATCTCGCGGGCGTGCTGCACGTCATCGTTGACGCCGCCCAGCAGGACATACTCAAAGGTCAGCCGCTCGCGATTGCGCAGCGGGAACTCGCGCAGCGCTGCCATCAGCTTCTCGATCGTCCACTTCTTCGTGATGGGCATGATCTCGGTGCGCAGCGCTTCGTTGGGAGCATTCAGCGACACCGCCAGCTTGGGCCGAACGGGCTCGGCGCCGAAATCGGCGATGCGCGGCACGATGCCCGAAGTCGAAACCGTCATGCGCGACTCGGGAATGCCGACCCCTTCCACCAGCAGGCGCACGGCTTGCATGAAGTTGTCGTAGTTCAGGAAAGGCTCACCCTGTCCCATGAAGACCAGGTTGACGCGGTCGCGCTCGCATCTCGACTTGCTGGTCGTTGAGCACGGCGAGAATCTGGCCCACGATTTCGCCCGCGCTTAGATTGCGCTTCAGTCCCAGCAGCGCAGTCATGCAGAAGGCGCACTCCACGGCGCAGCCTACCTGGCTGGAAACGCAGATGGTGGCGCGGCGAAAGCGACTTTGCCGTTTGCGAGCGGCGAGTTGATCGAGCCTTTCGCCGAGGGGCAGACTGCGCCCGCGATGTGGAATCCTGCTTCTCGGGGTCCGCTCGGCGACGCAACCGTGGCGTCAGTCGCTCAGGATGACAGCTGAAATCTTCAGCTCTCGCAGCTCGGCATCGCCATCCTCGGAGCCGTCGCCGGCTTCTCCGCCGTCGCCTTCCGGCATCCAAACCGTCTCGACACTCTGGCCGTCGGCGAACCCCAGCAGGTAACGCACGGTGCCATCGGCGGAAACAAACTTCTTCTCGATTCCGGGTAAGCCAACCGCAAAGCCCGACTCGCGCAGTCGCTGCCGAAAGGCAAGCGGCAGCATGGTGAACTGGTCCAGTGCCGACCACCTTTGCCGGTACAAACCGTCTAAAAGCTGGCGAGCGCGGTAGGGGGGTTGCCCGAAAGCCTCAGCGATCTCCGTAAGTTGCTGAATCGAAAGGCCTAATAGTTCGGTATTTTGCTGGTTGCTCATGCATCCAATATGCTGACTAGTTAGATTCCTGTGGGCCCGACGACGCTGCGGGCATTTCGTACATTGTAAAGAGTGATCATTTTATCCCGCGGGGGCTGGAGCCACAGGCGCAGAAGCACGGATTGGGCTTGGAAGAACTGCCCACCCTAGCCGAGAGAAGTGGGAGCAGCAGGTCCCTCGACTCCGCTCGGGATGACAGAACGGGGCACCCCATGTTTGCCAGGAAGGCAGAGTGGAACTGGAATAAATACATGGTGGAAGAAGTCCGCAATATACAACGCGAGGTGTTGCCCAACGGGCTGACCATCCTGACCGAGCAGATGGACCACATCCGCTCGGTCTCGATGGGGATCTGGGTGAAGTCCGGCTCGCGCCACGAAGATCCCGACGTGAATGGCATCTCGCATTTTGTCGAGCACATGGTGTTCAAGGGCACGACCAACCGCACCGCCGAAGACATCGCCCGCCAGGTGGATTCCATCGGCGGCAACATGGACGCCTTTACCGGCAAGGAGACCATCTGCTTCAACATCAAGGTCCTGGATGAACATCTGCCCATCGCCGTGGATGTGCTGAGCGACATGGTCTTGCATCCGGTGTTCGACGTGAAGGAGATCATCCGCGAGCGCGGCGTCATCCTGGAAGAGATCAAGATGGACGAGGACAATCCCGACTACCTGGTGCACGAGATCTTCACCCAGAATTTCTTCAAGGACCACCCGCTGGGCAAGCCGATCCTGGGAACCAAGGAGACGGTGCGGCGCTTCGATCAGGATGCCATCCTGGCTTATTACGGCGGCAAGTTTGCCCCCGGGAACCTGATCATCTCGGCGGCGGGAAACGTCAACCACGAGGAGTTTGTCGAGCTTCTGCGCACACGACTTCGGGCAGTTGCCGGCGGGCTCCAACGGCTGGCACGACAGCCCGCCCAAGATGCAATTCCCGCATCATCCTGCGCAACAAGAAATCGCTGGAGCAGGTGCAGATTTGCGTGGGCGTTCCCTCCTACCGCATCAGCCACGAGCGGCGCTACGTGTCGTACATCCTGAATACGCTGCTGGGCGGAGGCATGAGCTCGCGGCTGTTCCAGAACGTTCGCGAGAAGCAGGGGCTGGTGTATTCCATCTTCTCCGAGCTGAATCCCTTCCGCGATACCGGGCTGCTGTCGGTGTACGCCGGGACCTCGCGCGAGTCGGCGCCCAAGGTGGTGCAATCCATCGTGAACGAGTTCCGCCAGCTGAAGCAGAATCCCATCTCGGAGGAAGAGCTGAAGCGCGCCAAGGACCAGTTGAAGGGAAGCCTGATGCTGAGCCTGGAGTCGAGCACGGCGCGCATGTCGAACCTGGCGCGCCAGGAGATGTATTACGACCGCTTCTTCAGCATGGACGAGATCATCGAGCGCATTCAGGCGGTGACCGTGGAAGACCTGCTGCAATCCGCGAACGAACTGTTCCAGCCGGAGCGCATCGCGGTGACCGTGCTGGGCAATCTCAACGGCTTGAAGATCACGCCGCGATTCACTGGCCTGCTGAGGAAGAAGCTGATCAGCTATCAGCTATCAGCTATCAGCCGTCAGCTTTCAGTTCCATCCGTCCACGCGGTTCCTGCTGCCTCGGAATCCCGAGGCCAAACCTTTCCTGGCGGCGAGCGTCCAAATCGCAGACTGTCTGGACGTGGCGGGAAAATGGGGCCACGGTGCGGTTTGAGCGTGTTACCTCTCGCATCATCTTCAAATCTGTGCGATGCTGTGGACATGGGAAATAAGAACGCACCAAGGCGCGAAGCCAAAAAGCCGCCTAAGAAGAAATCCAAAGCGACCCTCTAAGCTCCAGCTAGCCGCTCGGTTGCCGGGAGCTGCTGAATGCCGGGCCTTGCCGCCGGCCGCTGTCCCCTCCGGTGGTCAGGCCGGAAGAGCAGGACGGCAAAGCATGTGGGGACCGACCGAGGCGGCTGAGAAAGGTTGCCCGTTATGCGCAAACGTAATCGAGACCGGGGATTTACCCTCATCGAACTGCTGATCGTCGTAACCATTATTCTGATCATTGCGGCCTTCACCATACCGAAGCTTACCAAGTCGACCATACCGGCGCACGAGGCTTCGGCCATGGCCAGCATCAAGGCCATAATGAATGCGGAGATGAAGTCTACTCCAGCAGCCATCCGGAGTTGGGTTTCACGGCGGACCTGGCGATGCTCGGCGGGAACGCGCAGGGTGGCGGAGAGCGGACCATCGATAACAACCTCGCCAGCGGCCGCAAGAGCGGCTACACCTTCACCTACACGCCGGGGGAAAAGGTGAACGGCGCGATTACCTCATACACCATTACCGCCGTTCCCGATCAGGTGGGTACCACCGGGCAGCGCAGGTTCTACTCCGATGAATCCGGCGAAGTTCACTACAATGCAGACGGGCCCGCAGACTTGAGCAGCCCGACAATTCAGTAAGCGGGCGCTACGCTCAGGATGACACCTCGCGCCCCATACCGCTGGAACCTGGCTGCGGTTGTACTGCTTCTTCTGCTCCCTTCCGCTCCGCTGGCCGCGCAGACCGACGTCCACGCACTGGCCGCCAAAGTGGACCAGCGCTACGACCACATGCGCACCCTCAAAGCCAGGTTCACAGAAACCTATAGCGGCGCCGGGATCAACCGCACCGAGAGCGGCACTGCTTTTGATGAAAAAGCCGGGCCGCATGCGGTGGGACTACGATCAGCCGCGTCCCAAGCTGTTCCTCACCGACGGGCACACCGCGTGGTTCTATGTTCCGGGCGAACAGCAGGCGCGCCGGACGCCGGTCAAGCAGCTCGACGATCTGCGCTCGCCGCTGCGTTACATGTTGGGCAAGACCAAGCTGGAGAAGGAATTGGATGGGCTCTCGCTGGCGCCCGATCAAAAGCCGATCAACCCGGGCGATGTGGTGCTGCGGGGCGTTCCCAAGGGAATGGGCGATCGCGTCGAGCAGACGTTGCTGGAAGTCACGCCGGACGGGCTGATCGTGCGCATCGTGGTGGAAGAACTCGATGGCTCAGTCACCGAATTCCGCTTTCTTCAGCAGCAGGAAAACGTCGAAATAGCAGACAGCAATTTCGCTTCACTCCGCCAGCGGGAGTCGAGGTCGTGGCCGGAACGGAGGTCACGGAATAGCCATCAGCTTTCAGCTATCAGCCGCCAGCAAGCACATTGCAAATATTTTGCTCGGACCCTGAGGCCTCAACTGATAGCTGAAAGCTGATGGCTGATAGCTCCGAATGCTAGACTACTGATAACCTCTCCTCAAGGAACTTCTCATGGCCGAATACCTGATCAAGATGGCCGACGAGCGGGGCCACGTCCTGGAGCAAATCGAGAATGGGAGCCTCGGAGGCCGAGATCCGGGACCGCTTCGCCCAGCAGGGCTTTCTGGTCTATTCGGTCAAGGCCAAGGGGCTGTTTTCCACCGAGATCGGCTTGCCCGCGCCGGCGCAAGATCAAGCAGGACCAGTTTGTCATCTTCAACCAGCAGTTCGTGACCCTGATTCATGCCGGCCTGCCCATCATCCAGTCGCTGGAGTTGCTGATCAAGCGGCAGCGCAATCCCTTCTTCCGTTCGGTGTTGCAGAATGTGCGTGACCGGGTGCGCGGTGGCGAGTTGCTCTCCGAAGCCTTCGAAGCGCAAAAAGTCTTTCCCAAGGTTTACACCACCACGCTGCTGGCGGGCGAGAAGAGCGGCAACCTGGAAGAGGTGATGGGCCGCTACATTGCCTTTCAACGCCTGGCGGTGAGCTTCCGCAAGAAGCTGATAGCCTCGCTGGTCTATCCCACGCTGTTGGTGGCCATGCTGATGGTGATGATGACCTTCCTCATCACCTTCGTGGTTCCGCAGTTCGCCAACCTGTATCACACACTGGGTTCGCCGACTGCCGCCGATGACCACCGTGATGCTGGCGATCGGGGTCAATGCGAAGCATTATTTCCTGCCCACGCTGGCGGTGCTGGGGGCCATGTGGGTTCTTTCTCTGGCGCTGGATGAAGAGCGACAGCGGCGCCACCCAGATGGACCGCCTCAAGTTGAAGATCTCCGCTGCTGGGAGACATCTGGTTGAAGTACCAGGTAGCGGTGTTTCGCGCATGCTGTCCACCCTGCTGTCGGGCGGATTGTCGCTGGTGCCGTCGCTGGAGACGGCGGGTGAGTCCATGCAGAGCCACCTGATGGCGCATGGCATTGAGACGCGCAACCCGCGGCGTGCGCGAAGGCCAGAGCCTGGCGCACAGCCTGGAAGAGACCAAGGTCTTTCCGGAGATGTCGGTGGAGATGATTGAGGTCGGCGAATCGACGGGCGCGCTGCCCGCAATGCTGAATTCGGTTGCCGAGTTCTATGAAGAAGATGTGCAGAACGCGCTGGCCACGGCCATGGCGCTGATTGAACCGGTCATCCTGATCGTGATGGGCGTGGTGGTGGCCTTTGTGTTGATTTCGCTGTATCTGCCGATCTTCAGTCTGGGCGCGGGCGGGATACACTGACACTAGTAGATAGGGATAGTTCGAGTGGCTTGGTGTTTAAGAGTTGCTACAGTAGCTAGTTGCTAAGAGTCTGAGCTAAGGCGAGAACGGTATTATCATGGCAGAACTAAGAAACCAATATTCGTAGCCGGCGGCAACGGAAGTCCGGCGGGCACCCAGGACGAAGTCGAGCACGGCAAAGAACTGGCGCAGCGCTATCGTTGCGAGTTTGTGGACCTGAAGAACTTCCACATCCAGCACGAACTGTTCCGCAAGATCCCGGTGGACTTGATGTTCCGCTACAACTTCGTGCCGCTGGAGGACAAGCCCGACGGCCGGCTGGTGATCGCCATCGCCGATCCCAGCCAGTTGATGATGATCGACGAGATCGGCCTGCTGCTGGGCCGGCGCATCACCACCAAGGTCGCCAGCCTGTCGCAGATCAGCGACATCCTGAAGAAGACGGAGCAGTCGCAGCGCGTGCTGGAAGAAGCCAGCGAAGGCTTCGCCCTCGACGTCATTGTCGAGGACGAGAACTCCGACGAGACCATCTCGATCGAGAAGCTGACGGCCGAGACCGACATCAGCCCCATCATCCGCCTGGTGGACACCACCATCTTTACCGCCTTGCAGCGGCGCGCCAGCGATATTCACATCGAGACGCGCGACGACTCCGTGGTCATCAAGTACCGCATCGACGGCGTGCTGCAACAGGCCATGCAGCCCATCGCCAAGGAGCACCACTCCACCATCATCTCGCGTATCAAGGTCATGAGCGAGCTGGACATCTCCGAGCGCCGCGTGCCGCAGGACGGACGTTTTCGGGTGCGCTATCTGCGGCCGCTCCATCGACTTCCGCGTCTCCATCATGCCCTCGATTCACGGCGAAGACGCGGTGCTGCGCGTGCTCGACAAAGAGTCGATGAGCGAGAAGTTCCACAAGCTGACCCTCGACGTGGTCGGCTTCAGCGACGAAGACCTGCGCAAGTTTCGCCGCTACATCAAGGAGCCGTACGGCATGGTGCTGGTTACCGGCCCGACCGGCTCGGGCAAAACCACCACCTTGTACGCCGCCCTGAACGAGATCAAGAGCGACGAAGACAAGCTGATCACCATCGAAGACCCGGTCGAATACCAGATTCGCGGCATCACCCAGATTCCGGTGAACGAGAAAAAGGGGCTGACCTTTGCCCGCGGACTGCGCTCGATTCTGCGCCACGATCCCGACAAGATCATGGTGGGCGAAATCCGCGACACCGAAACCGCGCAGATCGCCATCAACTCCGCCCTCACCGGACACCTGGTGTTCACCACCGTCCACGCCAACAACGTGGTGGACGTGCTGGGCCGCTTCCTCAACATGGGAGTGGAGGCCTACAACTTCGTTTCGGCGCTGAACTGCATCCTGGCGCAACGGCTGGTGCGGCTGATCTGCGAGTTCTGCAAGAAAGAGGTCCACTACTCCGATGAAGAATTGGAGGCCAGCGGTTTGAATCCGCAAGAATGGGTGAACATCCCGTTCTATGAAGGAGAAGGCTGCATCGAGTGTTCGGGTACCGGCTTCCGCGGACGCACCGCGATCCACGAGTTGCTGGAGTTGACCGACAACGTGCGCGAGATGATTCTGGCGAAGAAGCCCAGCAGCGAGATTCGCCGCACCGCCAAAGAAGAAGGAATGCATTTCCTTCGCGAGTCGGCAATTGATAGAGTGAAACGGGGCGTGACGACGCTGAAGGAGATCAACAAGGTGACCTTCATCGAGACCACGCGGTAAGGCGGCACTTAGGACTTAGCCGTTAGCAATTAGCTACACTACTGACTACTGACAACTGACAACTGACTCATGCCTGCCAACCACATTCCGCGGCCCCGGGTGGCCTGTGAAATAAGCGCCGAGCGGGTCGTTGCCGGACGCGCTAGCGAAGGCGCACCGGCCCTCCAAGCCGCCGCCGCACAGGCCATTCCCGATGGGGCACTCGTGCCCGGGTTGCAGCAGGCGAACGTTGCCGCCCGCGAGGCCACTGGTGGCAGCGCTGCGCGATGCCTTGGCGGCGGTTGCAGGACGCTCTCGCGATGTCTGCCTGATAATTCCCGACGCCACCACCCGCATCATGCTGCTCGACTTCGACACCCTCCCGGACAAAGCGGAGGAAGCGGATGCAGTGGTCCGCTTCCGCCTGAAGAAGTCGCTGCCCTTTGAAGTGGAGCAGTCGGCAGTTTCCTTCGATCGCCAGGGAACGGCGGACCCCGTGCGGCTGGTTGCGGCTGTGACGCCGCGTACTATTCTGGAGGAATACGAATCGCTGGTGCGCGCAGCGGGCTACAATCCGGGTGCGGTGTTGCCGTCAATGATTGCCGCCCTCGGTGTGGTGGATGGCTCGCGTCCCACTATGGTCATCAAGGTGGAACGGGGAACGACCACCTTTGCCATTGTGGACAAGAACCAACTGTTGCTCCATCGGGCGCTGGAGAACGGCGGCGCGACGGTCAGTGGCGAGTCTTTGGTGGATGACGTGAATACTTCGCTGGTGTACTTCGAGGACCGTTACTCCGTGGGTGTAGACCGAGTCCTGGTAACCGGAGTCGAGTCGGCGCAGGCCTTGCAGGAAGCCTTGAGCGCCAGTACCAATATTCGTGTGGAAGAACTGGTATCAAGTGAGCGAGCGGGCGTCGCCGCCGGCACCGCTTCGCGGTCGCAGTTTGCCGGGGTCGTGGGAGCGCTGGTGTCCTGATGCGGCTCAACATCAATCTTGCCAGCCAGCCTTACGAAGCCGCGCGCTTTTATCGCCGCCGGGTGGGCGTGCTGGTGGTCGCACTCGCCATGGTCACCGCCCTGCTCGTCGGCTACATCGTAGTATCAGCGGTCGCAATCGCGAGGTATCAATAAGCAGTTGGCCGAAGTGCGGCGAGAGATCGAGGGCCTCGATTTTGAAGAGGCCCAGGCGCGCGCCCTCCTCAACAAGCCCGCGAATCGCGACCTGGCCGAGCAGTCGGAGTTCCTCAACCAATTGTTTGCCCGCAAGGCGCTGTCCTGGACGCGGGTATTTACCGAGATGGAACGGATTGTGCCTCCCAATCTGCATGTGGTCTCGATGAAGCCGGAGTACACCAAGACGAATGACCTGATGCTGCGCGTGGTGGTGGCCACCGACTCGCGCGACCGCGCCGTCGAGCTGGTACGCCGCATGGAGAAGTCGAGCCACTTCCGTCAGCCTCAAGTGATGGCCGAGGCCGTCACCGCGAACTCCAGCGCTCAAAGTGCGGGGCCGGGCAACACCCAGTTCGATATTGCCGCCATCTACGTTCCCACGGCGCAGGATAACGACTCCGCCGTGGACACCGAGAAAGAGAAAGAAAAAGAGATTAAGCCGAGCGGCAACCAACGCGAAAAGTCAAAGACCGCAGCCACTGCGCCCATGGCCCCAGCCCGCAACTTCAATCAGCCTCCGGTGAAGAGCCCAACCCAGGCGCAGAACGGACCGCCGAAATCAATGCCCATGAGGCGACCCTGATGGCCAGCATCCGCGAGATTCGCAAGACCTGGATGCCCGTGGTCATCACCCTGGTGGTTCTGGACCTGGCGGGCATCGGATATCTTTTGTCGCCCGCGGGAAGCTCGCGCCAGGCGCGGCAGCGCGAGTATTACGAGCAGCGCGCCCGCTTCACCGCCAAGCGGCAGCAAGTGCTGCCCACTCGCGGCATGGACGGGAAGCTGATTCAGGCCTCCAAGGACATCGATAGTTTCTACGCCCAGCGGCTTCCCTCGGAGTATTCGGCGGTCGTGGAGGAGTTGGGCAAGGTGGCGTCCGAAACCGGTGTCCACTTTGCGGGCGTCAAGTATGACGATAAAGATACGCCCATCGAAGGTTTGCGCAAGATGAGTATTGAGATCTCTCTCTCCGGCGACTACCTTCAGGAGGTAAAGTTCATCAACCAACTGGAACGCGACAAAATGTTCTTCCTGATTGATGGCATCGCGCTGGGCGAGCAGCAGGGCAATGTCCGGCTGCAGATCAAGCTGGAAACCTATTTGCGCAGAGGGGCCCGCACTTCGTGAAGCTGGGGACCGAGAACCGCACGAAGACCATCATCGCCGCAGTGTTGCTGGTGGCTGCCGTGGTCCTGGTGGTGCGCGCATTTCGGGGCGGAGACGAAGCATCGTTGCCAGCTCCGTCGCCGGCCGGCGCCACTGGGCAACCTGCTACGGGCGCCACAAAAACCGCCCGCAAGCCCCGTCCGCTGCTGGCCCAGACCCTCGATCCCACCTTGCGCTTCGACCTGCTGAAGTCCAGCGAAGATGTGACCTATAAGGGAACTGGGCGCGATATTTTCCGCTCGCAGGCGGCAGAAGCTCCTCTTCCGAAACCGCTGCCTCCGGATCAACATCCCGGCGTCGCGCCACCGCCACCGCCACCACCCCCGATTCCTTTGAAGTTCTATGGCTTTGCCAGTCGCAAGGATGGCAACAAGCGGATCTTTCTTGCCAAAGGCGAAGACATCTTCGTGGCCAGGGAAGGCGACATCGTGGACCGGCGCTACAAGGTCCTGCACATAGGAACAAACTCGGTGGAGGTGCAGGACGTCCTCACCAATTACCCGCCGCAGACGCTTCCGCTGTTGTTGAGCTGACGTTAGCAGTAGGGTTGCAGAGAGGCCTGGGGAACGCAGGTTTGAACGGACATCAGCATCCTCCGTAACATAACGAAACCGAAGGGCATCATGGGGGACAGCCCGGCATTGCGATTGAAGTTCTGGGGCGTGCGTGGAACCACAGCGACTCCGGCGCCCAGCCATTTGGGTTATGGGGGCAACACCACCTGCCTGGAGGTGCGGTCCAGCGACGGGGTCATCATGATCGACGCCGGAACCGGGGCCCGGCAATTTGGGGCTCATCTGCAAAAAGAATTCAACGGCGCCAATCTGGAGTTGCATGTTCTGATAACACATTTTCACTGGGACCACATTCAGGGGTTGCCTCACTTTGCTCCCCTCTACTCGCCTCAGAATAAAATCACTTTCCACTCCTCCCGTCCTGCGGAGCAGACCAGGGAGATTCTCGAAGGACAAATGTCCGATCCGTACTATCCGATCGGTTTGAACTACCCTCCCGCGCAAAAGGACTTTGCAGAGGTCGGCAGCGGCCCATTCCGCCTGGTTGGAATTGCCGCGCATCCTTTTCCTCTTAATCACCCTCAGGGTGCAACGGGATACCGCCTTGAATCGAACGGCAAAGTAATAACCCACGCCAGCGATGTTGAGCACGGGCACGAGAAGCTTGACAAAACCTTGCGGGAATTTGCCCAGGACGCCGATGTGCTGATCTACGATGCCCAGTACACACCAAAGGAATATTTGTCGTGGAAGGGGCGCGGCCACAGTACCTGGCTGGAGGCCACCCGCGTGGCCCGCGACAGCAAGGTTGGCCGGCTCATTTTGTTTCACCACGATCCCGACCATGACGATGAGTGCATGACCGAGATCCTGGGAGAAGCGCGCCGTCATTTCGAAAATACAGATGTGGCGAAAGAAGGATGGGAGATCGCAATCTAGGGTGAGTTGGGTCTGAGCGCACGCCGGACCGGCGCAGCTTGGCGTCCGGATCCTCCGGCATCAGCAACCCAAGGCCACCGGCGGCCGGTAGAAACCTCTGCGAGGATTTTTTTGTTTCGATTTGACTGCAATGGTGAGAAGATCGGGGACGCAGTTTTCACACCACATTTGGACGAAGCGATTCACCTCGCGGTTTGGGCCGGGCAGACTGATTTCGGCAAAGGGTAGTGCTGCCTGCCTGAATTAGCGCTGATGTCTCAGACGGGACCCCGCGCCATATTCATAAAGAGGCGCGGCGCAAAGGACAAGCCGTGGTCCGACGCAGTTTCTGCCAAGTGCACGCCTTGCGTTGTCCTGTGCTGCTGATGGTTTGCGTATTCGCCCTGCGCGGCTCGTGTATCGCACAGGAAACTCGCATTCCCCGGCAGCCGCCTCGCAAAGCGGCGCTGCTGGGGACGATCCACGACCAGGAAGGGCATCCGGTTCCCGGCATCACAGTGCGAGCTGTCAATCGGGCGAGCAGCAAACCTTACACCACCAAGTCCGACGCCGAGGGAATATTTCGCCTGCTGGACCTTCCTGCCGGCGAATACGAAGTTTCAGTTCAAGTCGAGGGAGTCAAGTCCACACCGGCAAGGTTGGCATTGTCCGCCGGACAGATACAGTCACGGGACATCCGTGTCGAAACCTCTCTCCGTCCAACACCGCTAAACGGCCCGAGCGGCTTGCCGGGTGCGGCGCTCTCTCTGCCGGTACCGGAGGTTACCTCAGGCAGTGTTTATCCTGGGATGCGCAGCCCACAATCCGAAGCGATTATGGCATTGCCGGAATTCGTTCCAACAGCCGATGACAATTTCGCGCTGGAACCGTATCGCTGGACGGTTGCGATGCCCGCCTGGCAACGGTACAAAACACCAGGCGAGTACCCGTATGTCCAATCGCACTGGTACGACCCTTTCAACCGCAACCGCTGGAAGGGTGATTATCCAATTTTTGGTCAGCAGTGGTTTCTTAAGTTCACCGGTACCAGCGTCACGGGTTTCGATCTGCGCCGCTTGCCGACGCCCAGCGGTCTGGGATCGCAGGACCCGAACAGCGAGCAGTTTTTTGGCGGTGACCAGCAGACATCTGTGGGCCAGACCTTTCTTTTCTCATTCAATCTTTTTCGCGGAGACACGTCCTTCCGTCCCATTGATTTCCAGGTCCGCTTTACGCCGGCGGTCAATTTGAATTTCCTCCAGACACGGGAACGCGGCATCGTCAACGTCAATGTTAAAGCGGGAACAAATCGACTGGACGCGCACGTAGGGCTGCAAGAAGGGTTCTTTGAGTTAAAGCTGCACGACCTTAGCCCAAATTTCGACTTCGTGTCAGTTCGTGCAGGAATTCAGCAGTTCACCAGCGACTTTCGCGGCTTTATATTTTCCGATGAAGAACCGGGAGTGCGGATCTTCGGCAATCTGCATTCCAATCGCATCAACTACAATCTCGCTTACTTCTTCATGCTGGAGAAGGACACGAACAGCCATCTCAACACTTTTGCGGCCCGCGACCAGCAGGTGGAGGTGGCCAATGTTTACATTCAGGACTTTCTGACCAAGGGTTACACGACCGAGTTCTCCTTTCTTGCCAATCAGGACAATCCGTCCATTAAATTTGACACGAATGGATTTCTGGTCCGTCCCGCCCCTATTGGCAGCGTCGTGATCGCCAACGGGATACCCCAGCCGCACTCCATTCGCTCCTATTACGTGGGATGGACGGGCAACGGCCATATTAAGCGCCTGAACGTGAGCAACGCGTTTTACCAGGCGCTCGGCTATGACACCTTCAACACCATCGCCGGGCGACGCGTGAACATCAACGGGCAGTTGGCCGCATTGGAGTTGTCCATCGATAAGGACTGGCTTCGTTTTCGGGGCTCGGTTTTCTATTCCTCCGGCGACGGCTCAACCCGGATCGGTCGGTCGCGATCGGATACCGCGCGCGGTTTCGATTCCATATTTGACGACCAGCATTTCGCGGGCACCAACTTCAGCTTTTTTGACCGCGAGAGCATTCCCCTTTCCAGTACAGGGGTGGCCCTGGTGACGCCTGCCAGTCTTATTCCCGACCTGCGTTCCAGCAAGTTTCAAGGCCAGTCGAATTTCGTAAACCCCGGACTGCGTCTTTATAACGTGGGGGTGGACGCAGACGTAACGCCTAAGTTGCGTGGCTTTGTAAATGCCAGCTACTTGCAGTTCGATCACACGGAGCCACTGCAGTTGGTGCTGTTTCAGCCGTCCATTAGCCGCAGTATCGGGATGGATTTCGGAGCGGGCGTCAATTATCGCCCCCCTCTTTCGGAGAACATCGTGTTAACCACCGGCATAGACGCGCTGGTTCCAGGCACGGGGTACAAGGAGATTTACAACTCTCGACCGCTGTTGTCGGGGTTTGCCGGACTGCGCTTCCAGTTCTAGGGCCAGTGCGTTGCGGAGACAAGACAGGATGGCGATGCGACTATCGGCGATTAAGCTGGCTGCCCTAATGGCCGCGGTGCTCATCATGGTGACGGCGTCGGGCCGTTTGGTGCGACCGGCCATCGGCCAACAGGCGCACCCGGTAGAATCCGGTGGCTCGCAGGCGGTGGCAGAGCAGCAGCGGCAGCTTCTGCTGATGCAAACCCAGGCGGCGGCTGACCGGAAATCAGCCGGATGCCGCAGTTGCCACACAAAAACCGACAGCCAGACCATGCATAGCTCGCCCGCAGTCCGCTTGGGCTGCACCGATTGCCACGGCGGCAACTCGGACATTCGCATCTCCACTGGCCTGTCTCCCGAGTCACCGGAATACATCACCGCCAAGCACCAGGCGCATCCCCAGCCGCGGGTGCTGAGCAATAAGCTGGATGGGGCGCTTCCGGTTCGTGCTTACACCGCCTGGCTCAGGGAGAGTCCCGACTACATACGCTTTATCAATCCGGGAGACCTGCGTATTGCAGCGGCGACCTGCGGGCAAGCCGGTTGTCATGTGTCCGAACTACAGAAAGTCCGGACCAGCATGATGTCGCATGGCGCGATGCTGTGGGAAGCTGCCTTGTACAACAACGGCGCTTTCCCCCTGAAGAACGCGCACTTCGGAGAAAGCTACTCCGCGAATGGCGAGCCCCAGCGCTTGCTGAGTTTCCCGCCGCCCACGGCGGAAGAAACCCGCACCAAGGGAGTTCTTCCCGAGCTTCAACCCCTGGAACGATGGGAAATCTCCCAACCCGGAAACGTGCTGCGCATTTTTGAGCGCGGTGGGACTGAAAAGGGTGAGATTGGGAATCCCGAGCTTAGCGAAGACCCAGGGGAGCCCGACGTCAAGCTCAGTGAGCGTGGCTTTGGAACCAAGCTGCGCACCGATCCGGTTTTCCTCGGCCTGCAAAAAACCCGGCTCTTCGATCCGCTCTTGTACCTGCCCGGAACCAACGACCAGCCCGGGGATTATCGCAACAGCGGTTGTAGTGCATGCCACGTTATTTACGCCAATGACAGATCGCCAGAGCACTCAGGACCCTACGCGCAGTTTGGCCACTCAGGGTTCAGCGCGACGAACGATCCGACCATTCCCAAAGGCCGGTCGGGATACCCCATCAAGCATCAGTTCACGCGCGGAATTCCATCGAGCCAGTGCATGGTGTGCCACATGCATCCTGGCACCAACATGGTCACGACCTACTTCGGATATACATGGTGGGACAACGAAGTTGATGGCGAAAGAATGTATCCCGCCAAACAGCACAATCCCACGCCCGAAGAACAGCAACGCGCCGCCGTCCGTAATCCCGAAGGTGCGACGCCAAGAGGCCTGTGGGCCAGTGTGCCTTTTCTGGAGAATGTCGGCAGCCCGGAATTTCTGAGCAAGCTGAAGTCAACTCAGTTCGCCGATTTTCATGGCCATGGCTGGAACTACCGCGCGGTTTACAAACGCAATCGCAAAGGTGAAATGCTGGACAAGAACGGCGAATCTATTTCGCCGGACGATCCGGACAAATTCAAGAAGGCCGTGCACCTGGCAGACATCCATTTGCAAAAAGGCATGCACTGCGTCGATTGCCACTTCCAGCAGGACAGTCACGGCAATGGGCGGCTTTACGGAGAGACTCGCAACGCAGTTGAGGTTGACTGCACCGACTGCCACGGCAGCATTCAGGCCCGCGCGACGCTTAAGACCTCCGGCCCGGCGAAGCCCGAAGGCGGCACTGATCTCAGGTTGCTAAGAACGCCATGGGGCGATCAGCGCTTTTATTGGAAGGACGGCCGGCTGTTCCAACGGTCGATGTTGGACCAGAACCAGCAATGGGAAGTCATACAGGTGCTGGACTCCATCACTCCGGGCAGTCCCAATTACAACGAAAAGGCACGCTTCGCCAAGACGGTACGAGTTGACGGTAAGACCTGGGGCAGCACTGCCGATGACGATGCGGCAAATCCATTGGCCCACCGCAACCAGCGCATGACCTGTTATAGCTGCCATTCAGCGTGGATTCCCACCTGCTTCGGTTGTCATCTGGAAATGGCGGCCAACCGAAAGATGCCCATGTTGCACAACGAAGGTCTGGTCACTCGTAACTGGACCTCGTACAGCTTCCAGATTCTGCGCGACGACATTTACATGCTGGGTGTGGATGGCACAGTTACCGGCCATCGGGTAGCGCCGGTGCGTTCAGCCTGCGCCGTTCTCGTCAGCTCGCAGAATTCCGATCGCGACTGGGGTTACTACCAGCAGCAAACCGTCTCCGCCGAAGGATTCAGCGGACAGGCCTTCAGTCCGTTCGTACCCCATACCGTGCGGACCAAGGAAACCCGCACCTGCACCGATTGCCATGTGTCGAGCAACGGTAATAACAATGCTTGGATGGCGCAAGTCTTGATTCAAGGGACCGGCTTCATGAACTTCATGGGCCGTTACATTTACGTGGCGAACGGCAAAGGGGGGTACCATGCCGTGGCCGTAGCCGAACATAGCGAGCCCCCCGCCATTCTCGGCAGCGATTTCCAGAAAGTTGCCTATCCCGCGAACTACGCGCAGCACATTAAAAATAAGAGCGAACTAAAAGAGGCAGATCACCACGACGGGACTGTGCTCGACTTGCAAGCGCGCGGAGAGTATCTGTACGCGGCCACGGGCGAGGGCGGTCTGCGCGTGTTTGACATCGCCAACATCGATGACAAAGACTTCTCCGAAAAAATGACGACAGCTCCGGTTTCGCCGCTGGGCCAGCGCTTCTACGTCAAGACCAAGTACGCCCAGGCGGTGGCATCGCCGACCACCCTCGGGGTAGATCCCCTGCGCACCCACCGTCCCGAGAATGAAGAGCAATCCGTTCATCTGTTCTATGGCTTCCTCTATGTGGCCGACAAATACGAGGGCCTGGTGATCGTCGGCAATCCGGACCTCAAGGCGAAGAGTCCGGGCGTGGGCACTCTTCTGGACGGCAACCCGAGCAATAACTTCCTGCAAAGGGCGCTGGCGTTCAATCCTGACGGGGCCTTGAATGGGGCCCGCCGCATCGCGTTTGCCGGAACGTATGCCTATGTCCTGTGCGACCGGGGACTCGCGGTCGTCGATCTCGACAATCCCTTGCAGCCCAAGCTAGTGGCACAGATTGGGGCGCCCGCCCTGGACGAGCTGCGGGGCATTGCCGTTCAATTCCGCTATGCCTTCGTTGTCGATCGCGCGGGGATGAAGGTCCTGGATATCACAAATCTAGCGCGCCCCGTGCTAGTTCCTAACGCTCTCATTCCTCTGGCGGATGCTCGCAACATCTACGTGGCCCGCACCTATGCGTACATCTCGGCGGGCAAGCAGGGCATGGCGATTGTCAATGTTGAAGCGCCAGAACGGCCCCAATTGGACCAGATGTTCGACGCGGGAGGAAAGCTGAACGACACCAACGACATCAAGATTGGCATGGTCAGCTCCAGCCAGTTTGCCTTCGTGGCCGACGGTCACAATGGATTGCAGGTGGTCCAGTTGTTTTCGCCGCAGGCGACGCCGAATTTCTACGGCTTCGCTCCCAAGCCCGTTCCCAAACTCATTGCCAACTACAAGACCAAGGAACCTGCACTGGCCATCTCCCGCGGAATCGATCGCGACCGCGCCGTGGATGAGACTGGACATCAGCTCGCCGTGTTCGGGCGCCGAGGCTCCCGCCCCTTCAACCTCGAAGAAATGCAGCGGCTATATCTTCGTGACGGCAAGCTCTTCACAGTGACCGACAGTCCGCTGGGGCCCGCGGCAGAGTCGCCCATGCAGAGAGACGCGGAACAGTCTCCGCCGCCTACCGCGGGTTCGGAAGTGCAGCAGGATGGGACGCAACAGCAGCGCAAATGAGGGGCAGAAAGATGGCTTCACTTGCCTGCCCGCAAGGCATTGAGATCGAACTTGCCCCGCAGCGGTTGCTCCTTGCGCCAATCATGGTAGCTGTGGCATTCATAACACCGGCCCTCGGCAGCCGCCTGCATTGCTCCAGCCTCCTTATGACATCTACGGCAGGTCTCAATTCCGGGCAGATTAACCTCATTCGTCTGTCTACTCTCCAAGATCCGGGAGTGGCAAGACTCGCAGGTCATCATGCGATGGGCTGGGTGATCGAATTCTGAGTGAATAAGCCAGCGAGCAGGAATTATCGCCTTGACGGATGCCGGTAGCTTGTCGCCATCCCCCGTTGTCTGGCTGTGGCACACTTTGCAATCTTTTCTCCAGAGCAAGCGTTCGGCTATCTCGGTCCGCTGCTCTACCCAGTTTGCCGGCGTGGTTGGAGCCTTGGGAAGCACCAGGTAATCGCGGGTGGGACGCAGGAAATTCCGCGCGGCCTCGATCTGGTCCCCGTATCCGGCTGTCACGGGCTTGTGGACCAAGTCGGGATGCTCTTTGACCAGCTGCTTTATCTTTTCCACGACGAAGGCGCGCACCATCTCCGGCTTGTCGTGCGGCGCCGGCTGCGATATCAGTGGATCGAATTGCAAGGTGTGGCAGGCGGCGCATTGATTCACGTACTTGATGGGCGCCATGTAAGGCCCCGCACCGGTTTCCGTAAACCTCTTCCTCTGCTGCTGTGTCTCAGCCGCGGGAGCCACGACCGGGTGCTGGCTGGCGGATTGCACCGCGGCAATGGAGTAGGGCCACGGCTGGTTGATGCCGACCGGCCGGTGACAATCGCTGCATTGCATCTGCACCGGCCCGTCAGGCCCGCGCAGCGTGGGCTGCAGATGGGCATGATGGTCCAGGTTGACCGTGCCGGGATCAAGTTGGCCGTGCCGCAAGGGCAGAAACTGAGGATGTTTGTTATCGAAGTCCGAGACATGGGGGTCGAACTTCAGCGCGCCCTGTTTAACATGCAGGTCGCCGTGGCACTGCGCACAGGCTGCATCGCTAGTGGCCGCCATTTTGATCCTACCCTTATGCTCCAGATGGCAGGAACTACAGGCAGGAGTAAATGCCTGTTGTGCGTTATGGATGGGAGCGTTATGGCAGGCGAGGCATGCCTTGTCGTCCACGGCGGCGCTGAAGCTTGCGCCTCGCACGTGGCATAGATTGCAATTCTGGCCGAAAACAGCGTGCGCTGACGATACTGGCCCACTACTATAAATCGCGCGATTACCCGTTACCCTTTCCGCCAGCAGCCATCCCACCGCAAGCAGTGGGACGATTATGGAGAGCATAAGCCGCCACCGCCGGAACCCATGCAGGCGGGTGAAGTACTGCAAGTCGATTCGCTTGGCTAAGGTCTTGGCTGTTCTGACGCGTGGCACAGGTCAGTACCTCAGTGCTATTACAGCGTGAACTGCACCCAAAAGAAGCAAAGCATACGACGCGGGTATATGCACCAGCAGCCAGCCGTGCAGCAGGCGATGCAATACTCGCTGCCGATCCAGTTCGCGTTTTTCCTCACAAATATTTTCCAGATCGTTCAACCATGACCAAAAATCCTGGGGACACAGGATCCGAAACTGCTGAAACATCGCGGAAGTGCGCTCCTTGTCTGCCAACACCCGGCCTCGTCCCCCGTGCTGCACCAGGTACGGTTTTATCTCGTCATCAAGACAACTGCGCAGCGTAGCGGCAAAGTGTTCATCGGCCCCGATGGCCGAGGCAAAGGTGACTCCGCCCATGGTCCCAGCCGAGGCAGCCTCGGCACGTTGCTGCTGGTTGGCGTGCCCCAGGTCACCTTCCAGTGCCGACAGAAGTTCGGTCGCAGCATTGGTTGCTTCCGTAACTAACTGTGCGCAGACCTGATCAATTTGCTCGTAAACCGTTTCCATGGGCACGCGTCTGGTCATGACCCGAGGAATGAACTCCTGCAAGACAGCGCCGACAACTCCGCTGACGATGACAAAGATAAACAGCACCATCAGGGTGCGCGTCAGCGGGGCTGCGCCGAGACTGAAGCCGGAATGGAAGAGAATGAACGGAAAGCTCAGCAGTCCCAGCCAGAGATGCCCGCGCATCCAGGTGGTTGCCCGTCCTACACGCCATACCGGAAACTTCTTCCGGGCGCCGAGAAGTCCGGCGAACAGCATCAGTGCCGAGCCGATGCTGCCATAGACAATTCCCATCGCGCTGCCGCCGCGGGGCCCCTGGACCGCCACCAGCGCATAGGGAACATAGACAACCAGCCCCAACCCGAGGGCCACCATGGCAACCACAATCCAGACGCGATGCGTGGAGTCAATGAGCAACGCTAGTCGCCTTTCTTCAAGGTGGTATCGCTGCCCTGGGCAAGGTAGGCGAAAAATTGGCTGGGATTGACGCGGTGCGCCGCATCGTGGGGACACGCGTACACACAGCTTGGCTCGTCATAGTCCAGGCAGAGGTTGCAGGCGGTGGCTTTGTCTTGCACCTTCGCGATCTTGCGGCCAGGCTGAGAAAGATCTTCGACCTGGACCTGGAACGGATGCATATTGATGTTTCCGTAGGGACAATTGCTGGCGCACATTCCGCAGCCGATACACCAATCCTCGATGACCATCTCGAGGCTGTTCTTGCGCCGAATCGAGCCCACTGGACAGCCGACCATGCAAAGCGGGTCTTTACATTGCCGGCATGAGGTGGCGATCAAATATTTGTCGAGGCGCAAGCCTTCGCGAATGAGGCGGCTGACTCCATCGTGCGCGTCGGCACAGGCGCGCACGCACTGATCGCATCGGGTACAGCGTTGCAAATCGAGCACCAGCAGGCTCTGTGCCTCCATCAGTCCCTGCGCCAGGAAAGAGTCAATCGGCGCGCTGCGAATGGTGGTAAGCCGGGCACGATTTTCCGCGAGCCGTTGCTCCGCCACAGCCTGCAAGTCCTGCTTGACAGCAGGGAACTGCTCAATCATCAGCCGGAAGTCTTCGGCCGCAATGCGGACCGCTTCTACGTGGTCCAGGGCGGTGCAGGTCGCGGTGTACACGCCCGCGCCCAGCAACCCGATCTCACCCAGGAAGCCCGAGCGCCCGATGTATCCCAGAACCAGGTCGCCACCCGGATGGGACTGCGACACTTTGACGAATCCCAGGCGCACCAGGAAGAAGCTCTCGGAGTGCTCGCCCTCATGACAGAGGACTTGTCCAGGCGTATAGCGCCGCAGCTCGACCCGCTCGCGCAGATAGTCGATGAATTCGGGGGTGAGGGAAGCGAACAGCGGGATGCTCCGCAGGTGGTTTTCCAGTGCACGCTTGCGATAGTTGAGTTCGACCCTTTCGCGGAATGACTTGTTGCGTTGCAGAATGTCGAGTACATTCCGCAACATCTCCAGCATCGTACAATCCGTTTTGGCGCGGACCGTGGCCGAGCGGGGATAAAAGCTCATGCAGGTCATCTCGCCGAACAGGTCGCCCGCAACCAACTCGGCGATGGGGTTGTCGTAGGGCAGATCGACGGGAGCGTCAATCGGTATGAAGGCGCGCTCAGTTTTGGCTTCGCGGGTTGGCGCCCGGCCGGTGAGGCTGGACTTAAGCCTCTTGAAGAAGCCACCCTGCTCGGCCTTGGTCGAGACATGGGCAATAGGGCTGGAGAGGAAAACTTCACATGTCCCCTCCAGTATGTAAAAAGCGGTGGAGCCATAGTCGCCTTCGCGGCAGATGATCTCACCCGCCTTGAAGTGCCTCTTGTGTACGGCGTCGCTGTTCAGGCTGAGAAATGTTCCCGACACGTTGCGGAACATCTCCAGTAGCTGCAGTTCCTCGATGGGTACCGCTCTGCCTGGCAGGTCGGTCGCGATTTCCTTTTTCTTGTTGACCAGCGCGCCCGTGGGACAGGAAACCATGCACTCCCCACAACTGACGCAGGTCGAATTGCCCATGGGAAGGTTTTCATCGAACGCGATGCCAGCCTGGTAACCCTTGCCCCTGCGGGCGAGTACGAAATTGTGGCGAATCTCGCTGCAACCGCGCATGCAACGCTCGCACAGGATGCAGGCGTCGTGATCGACGGCGATCGAGGGCGAGGATTCGTCGTGTCCGCGTGGTGTAGGCAGCCCGGGATAACGGGAAGCGGTGAGACCTGCCTGGCCTGCCAGGTGCTCCAATTCGCAGTCGTGCGTAAGTTGCTGCCGCTGGCAGGGAGTGGGATGGTCCGCCATCAGCAACTCCAGCAAAGTGCGCCGGACCCCAGCCACATCTTCCGTCGCCGTCTTCACCACCATTCCCGCTTCGACCTGTCGAACGCATGATGCGGCGTAGACACGCTGTCCGATATCCACGACACACATCCGGCAAACACCCACCGGAGTTTCATTTTGCTGATGACAAAGGGTTGGAATGGGAATGCCGGAGATGCGTGCCGCGTCGAAGATTGTCGTTCCAGCCGGAACAACGACCTCCCGCTGATCGATGGTCAGCTTCACACCCGGAAGCCCGCCTGTTGTGCCCGGAGCGGCCATTACATCACCGCCACGGGCTGAAAGCAGACGCCGGCGGGGCATCGCTTTCGATGCAGGTGATCTTCGATTACTTCCGGAAAGTGCTGCATCACCGAAGTTATGGGCGCAGGCAAGATTTGCCCCAAGCCGCATATGGAAGTCTTGCGCAAGGCCTCGAACAGTTCCTCGCACAACTGCTTGTCGCTCGGCTTGGACTCGCCAGTTGACCACGCCGACAGGATGGTCACCAGCTTCTGCGAGCCCACGCGGCAGGGGACGCACTTGCCACAAGATTCATTGCGAAAGAAGCGGACCGAATTCAGGGCCATGTCGAGCATGCAACGGTTGTCTGCGCAAACCACGATGGCGCCGGAGCCCACCATGGAGCCGGCATCCGCGACCGCCTTAAAGTCCAAAGGCAAATCCAGCATCGCCGCAGGCAAATATCCCGAGGATGGCCCGGAAGGCGCAAACGCCAGCAAAGTTCTGCCATCGATCACACCTCCCGCATACTTGAAGATCAGATCGCGGTACGAGGTCCCCATCGGCACCTCGAAGGCTCCGGGATGCACCACGTCGCCGCTGATGCCCACGAATTTCAGTCCCGTGGATCCATTCACCCCCTGAGCCTTGAACCATTCCACTCCGCGAACCAGGATCGCCGCTGCGAAGATGAACGTCTCCACGTTGTTGATCGCGGTGGGCATGTTCCACAACCCGTTCGTTCCGGGGAAGGGCGGCTTATTGCGCGGTTCCGCGCGTTTGCCTTCCAACGCCTCCAGGAGCGCGCTTTCCTCGCCGCAAATATATCCGCCCGGGCTGACGAAGATTTCCAGGTCGAAGGTGCGGTCGCTGCCCAATATGTTTTTCCCCAATATCCGCTCGCGATAGCAACGCTCGATTTCTTTCTGCAGCACTTCTCTGGGCCCTTCATATTCGTGTCGAATGTAGAGGTAGCCCTTCGTAGCGCCGGTCACCAGCCCAGCCATCACCATCCCTTCAATCACCAGGTACGGCAGATGCTGCATGATGAAGCGGTCTTTTATCGTCCCCGGCTCGCTTTCATCGGCGTTGCAGACGATGTACTTCTGTTTCCCTGGCGCATTGCGCACGATCTCCCATTTCATGCCCGTAGGAAAGCCTGCGCCGCCCAGACCGCGCAGCCCGCTGGCTTTGAGAGTCGCAATCACTCCCGCGTAATCGGAAGTCTCCAAGAAGCGCTTGACCGCCCGGTATTCGCCGGAACCGCCGTAGGGATCAGTACCCAACGGCTGCGCAGGTTGCGCCCGGTCCGATTGGGTCTGAGTTGGCGCAGAGGCCCCGTTCCTAAGCAATTCGATAATTTGTTCCACCGGCAAACCGGCATAAATTTGGTCGTTGACCGAAAATGCCGGGGCACAGTCGCATCGCCCCAGGCACGACACGTCGCGAAGCGTGAACTCGTCCGAACTTTTGTTCCGAAACTCCGAGCGTAGTCTGGCCTGTAGCTGGGAAGCGCCGCGCAGGTGGCAGGTCATGTCGCTGCAGACGCGCACGTCCAGTTTTGGTGGTGGAGTCAGCCGGAAGTGAGGGTAGAAACTGACGACGGTGTGGATCTGGCTTACTGGAATCTTCAGGCGCTGCGACACGAGGTGCAATTGCTCGACGGGAAGATATCCAAACTCCCGCTGGATGGCTCTGAGCTCATCGAACACGAGATCTCCCTTAGGCAATACCTTGACCGTCAAGGCGTCTCCACGGTCGTAGGTTCAACCGTAAGCAAGCCCGGCCAACGGTGCGCATTGTCAAGCCGATGTCGCGGGATTGTACCCCACTTGGCAGCGGCTGTACAGAACCAAATGCAGAACGAAGTGCCTGAAATTCTTGCGTGCCAACCGGCGCGAATTCCAAACTTTTTCCACTCGCGTACGCCGAATGGGTGTAGAGTACGAAGCCATCAGCCCGACATCTTTTTGGCGCGGTGAGAAAGCGTAGTTGCAGCACGGGCGAACAACTATGTGTATCAAGAACATTCTGCGCATTCGCTACGTCGCATCGCTGGCGGTGGCGCTCCTGATCGGCGCGGGCGCGGCAAATGTTGCCTGCGGGCAAACTCCTTCTCCTCAATCGAGTGACGTGGGGAAGTTCAATGGAGCCGGCGCCTGTGCCGCCAGCAGTTGTCATGGTGGGGTGCAGCCCAAGAACACCACCCGAATCGGGCAGAACGAGTTTAGTATCTGGGCGGCGCAGGACAAGCACGCCCGGGCTTACAGTGTGCTATCGAACGCCGTGTCACTGCGCATGGGCAAGATGTTGCAGCCCCCGGTCGAGCAGCCGGACAAGTCGCCGAAATGCCTCGCCTGTCACGCCCTGTTTGTGCCCGAGAATTTGCGGGCCACAACCTTCAAACTCGACGATGGAGTGAGTTGCGAGAATTGTCATGGGCCGGCTGCGGGCTGGCTCGGCTATCACACCACCAAGGATTGGCAATACGATACCGCCGTCAACAAACTCGGAATGTACGACGCCCGCGATCTCGTCAAACGCACCGAACAGTGCCTGACCTGCCATGTTGGTACGGCTGATAAGCAGGTCGATCACGAGATGATTGCCGCCGGCCATCCCGATCTGACCTTCGAACTCGATTCCTTCAGTGCGGCCATGCCGCGGCACTGGAAGACCAATCGCGAGAGCAATACTCCATGGTTTGGCGTGCAGGAGTGGGCGGTCGGTCAGGCGGTGCAATTAAACAAATCGCTGCAACGAGTGAGTCGCCGTGCTCTCAGTCCGAACTGGCCGGAGTACGCGGAACTCGATTGTTTTGCCTGCCATCACTCCCTGACTTCACCGGCCGACAGTTGGCGACTGACAACGACTGACTACTACCATGGCCGCCGGGCCGGTGTCCCCGCCTGGAATGCTTCCCGATATGTCGTGTTTCGAAACTTTGCGGAGGTGGTGGACCCGAAAGCTGCAGAGCAGATGGACAAGGAGCTGGACCATTTGGCGCTGCTGTTTGCTAAATGGGCCAGTCCAAACGAGATTTCCTCAACTGCACTCGGCGCAGCTTCGACGGTTGACCAATTGGCGCAACAGATTCGCACCCAGCGCTACGATCCGGACCTGACTGCGCGCATCATGCGCAAGATCGCCGGCAACGGAGAGGGCATATCCGACTCCGGGGAACGGGCAGCCGAACAGGCAACCATGGCCCTCGATTCTCTCTTCATCGCCTACGCGGCGAATACCAAGCCACCCAATGAGGCGGAGTTACGGGCGGCCATCAAATCGCTGTTTGCACAGTTGCAAAATCCTTCCGCTTACAATGCGGTGCAGTTCAGGGCGCAATTGCTGAAGGTCCAGGGATTGTTACCCCATTCGCAGACCGCAAATGGGGGCCGATAGCATCTCATCTTGTGGTTTAACGTTGTCAAGTTATCTCACCAGAAAGTAAGCCATCTATGGCGTCGAGCGTCTCGCCGAAACCGAAACAAACTAACGTGTCCACGCAACCTGGCAGAGCAAACACGGCTGAGCACCGGCGACTCACCGAACCCTTCTCAGGTCCGATCCAGCCGTGGCGAAAATGGGGGCCTTACGTCAGTGAGCGCTCCTGGGGAACGGTCCGCGAAGACTACAGCGCCGATGGCGAAGCCTGGGATTATCTCAGCCATGACAGGGCGCGCAGCAAGGCGTACAGATGGGGTGAAGACGCCATCGCGGGAATTTGTGACCGATACCAATTGCTGGTCTTTGGCTTTGCCTTCTGGAATGGCCGCGATCCCATTCTGAAGGAGCGGATGTTTGGCCTGACCAACCAGGAAGGAAACCACGGCGAAGATGTGAAGGAGTACTGGTTTCACCTCGACAACACTCCTACACATAGCTACATGAGGATGCTGTACAAGTATCCGCAAGCAGAATTCCCATACGAGAAACTCATCCGCGAGAACCGCATGGGCCGGGCATTCGAGTATGAACTGCTCGACACCGGAATTTTTGACGAGGACCGCTACTTCGACATCTTCATCGAATATGCCAAAGCCTCGCCCAACGACCTCTGCATTCGGTTGGAAGCGGTGAACCGGGGTCCTGCCCCCGCCGAACTTCACTGTATTCCCCAGCTCTGGTTTCGCAATAACTGGGCGCCTGCCGGTCCCAGACCCGCCATCAGCCTCACGGACTCCAGCGACGGTATTTCTCTGTGCGCCGATGACCCGCGACTTGTTCCGCTGACGAATCTTCAGTTTCCCTATGTGCTCGGGCAGACCTTTCTCCACGGCCCGGCGTCCGGCGAGGCGCTGTTTGCCGAGAACGAATCCGCCGACAGGCGTTCGTTGGCGCCGGGAAGAGGTCCGAAAGACAGCTTCCACCGATTCATCATCCACGGGGAACAATGCGTCAATCCGGACCGCGTAGGGAGCAAGGCTGGCATTCACTATCGCGAAATGATTTCTCCCGGCGACTCACTGGTGCTGCGACTGCGGCTGACCGAGGGGCCCTCGCCCAGCTCGCTCAGCGAGGTTGACAAAATTGTGACGCAACGGCGCGGGGAAGCCGATGAGTTTTTCGCTTCCATTGCGCCCCGCTCTGCCACCCAGGAGGAGAAGGAGATCCAGCGCAGGGCCCTCGCCGGGATGTTGTGGAGCAAGCAAATTTACCTGTTCGATGTCGATAAATGGCTGTCTGACAATGTGGGAGATGACAGTGCGCGCGAAAGGAGACAAGGAATTCGTAATTCCCATTGGCGCCACCTCAATTCCATGCGCATTCTGGCGGTGCCGGACCGCTGGGAGTATCCCTGGTTTGCGGCCTGGGACCTGGCGTTTCAATGTGTCACGCTGGCGCTGGTCGACCCCGCCTTCGCCAAGGAAAATCTGTGGCTGCTTTTGTTTGAGCAGTTCCAGCACCCCAACGGGCAAATTCCCGCCTATGAGTGGGAGTTCTCTGACTTGAATCCTCCGGTGCATGCCTGGGCATGCTGGCGGGTGTATGAAATCGAAAAATCGCAGACCGGCCATGGTGACGTGGAATTCTTGAAGAAGACATTCCACAAGCTCCTGATCAACTTTGCCTGGTGGGTCAACCGGGTGGACAGTCAAGGCAACAATATCTTCGAAGGCGGTTTCCTCGGCCTGGACAACATCACCGTGGTGGACCGCAGCACTCAGCTTGGAAATGGAATCATTCTGGAGCAGTCGGATGCAACCGGCTGGATGGCGTTCTTCTGCCTCAATCTGATGAAGATAGCTCTGGAGTTGGCCAAGACGGATGCAACCTACGAGGTATTGGCCACCAAGTTCTTTGAGCACTTCGTCTATATTTCGGCTGCCATGAAGAAAATGGGAGGCAGAGATTATCAACTATGGGACGAACAGGACGGCTTCTTCTACGACATTCTTCGATATCCCAACGGCGACTTTCATAAGTTCAGAGTGCGCTCGCTGGTTGGACTGATCCCTCTTTACGCCATCGAGGTGTTGCATCGCAAAGATCTCGAGCAGCACAAAACGTTTCTCTCCGACATTGAATGGTTCATCCGAAACCGCCACGATCTGGTGGGCCACGCATGTTGCGCTGTCGAGGAAGAGGGTGACCGCCGCTACGTGCTGGCGGTGGTCGATCGCCAGCACCTTTCGCGAGTGATGGCCCGATTGCTCGACCCTGCGGAGTTCTTGTCTCCTGCCGGACTACGCAGCCTCTCCAAGTTTCATCTGGAACATCCTTTTCGCTTTGGGGATGTCTGTTTGCGATACGAACCAGCCGAATCATCGGAGAGAGTCAAGGGTGGAAACTCAAACTGGCGAGGGCCAGTGTGGTTTCCCACCACGTATTTGCTTCTCGAATCGCTGGTGCGTTTCAGCGAGGCCTTCGGTCCCGATTTCGGCGTGACCCCACTGGGCCAGGGTGCTCGCGTAACTCCAAAAGATCTGGCCCAAGACCTGGCGGGCCGACTCATCGGTCTGTTCAAGCGCGACCAGCGCGGATTTCGACCTTGTTATGGAATGACTCTCAAGTTCCAGCAAGATCCACATTGGCGCGATTACTTGTTATTTCATGAGTACTTCAACGGGGACAATGGCGCCGGCCTGGGAGCCAGCCACCAAACCGGATGGACCGGGCTGGTGGCCAACCTGATTGATGAGTGGCGCAAATGATCAGTTCGTAGGGTCGCGCGGAAACTTCAGGTAAGGCAACCGGACCCCCTGGTCGATGATCTGATCTGCCCGGATACTGAGGGGCGCTTCAAATCCCATGGAACCGCCTGAAGTGACGTAGTCGTCCTGATCGACTCCGTCACCGCTCACGCCCAATCCACCGATTAGCTGTCCGTTGCGATACAGTCCCACGCTCCCCGGAAAGAAAACAATCCCGCTTTGCTTGGGGCCCGGCGGTTGCGACCCTTGGGAACAAGGCTTATTGACATCGTTGACAAAGAGCTGAAAGAACGGACCGTTGGCAGACCCATCGATGCCGGGGGGGTAGAGAGGCTGTGCTCCGAAGCCGATGGTACGGTTTGTGGAGGCCGTCCCCAAAGGCACTCCCGGTATGTCCGCTGGATTAAGCTGCTGGCTGTCGAAGTAGGTCATGTTCCGCGCCTTCGATACGGCTACGTCAATGCTGAACACGGTTGCATCAGTCATGCGGTACAAAGCCAGGACGGTACCGTCCAGATCGGTGACAGCAACCACCATCTTCGTGCGTTGTCCAATGGGAAGCCTGATGACAGCACGCGCCACGCTCGCGGTATTGACTGCGTTGCTCACGATCGCTTGCACCTCTGCGACAGTCAGTCCACCGAGGGGGCCGGCCCGGGCCGTAACCAGATAACCATTCGGTACCGCGCCGGGGCTGTCGACCGGTCCGGTCACATAGCTGCCCGTGTAATTTGGGTCGGGCGAAAAGCCGGATGGCAGTGACGTCTGCTCCACGAAGGGGACCGTGATACCGTTGATCACCACCGCGCCCGGAGCAGGGAACGTGGGCAACGGAGTGAGCGACTGGGTCGCACCGGAATAGGCAGCAAACTCCGCTACCTCAGGAGTCGAAGCCACAACGCCCACTCCTCCCACTACTTCGCCGTTCTTAAAAATCGGTACGCCGCCAGGATTTACCGCAGTTTGGTTGCTGTCCATAACATCGACCTTGCCGGTAATCATGCCCAACCCGGTCGATCCGTTCATGGTTCTTGCCGGCGGCACTGCCTTTCCGGGCGCAAAATCATCGCTCAGGGTGCAGCCTCGGTTGCTGTTTTCGATACTGTAGAGTGCCGCGTTTGGAGTGTTCATGATTCCCGGCGGGAAATGGATGCCACTAAGGAAGCGAACCGTTCGCGACGACAATGGGGCCTGGTCATTGCTGAAGAAGGCGGCGGTCCTGGCCAGTGCAACTGCCAACTCGTTGGCATCGACGACGGCGCTGAAATTTCCCACCGCCGTTGCCGGGGCGCCCGTCTTCCGAAACACTGCCAGCACCCGGCCAGCCCGGTCCGCGACGGCAATGACCAGAGGATCGGACGCCGCAGCCGCAGTCGCGCTGACCACGCTTTGCACTTCGGCCTGAGTCAGAAATTGTGCGTCAGTAGGGGCCGGGACAGGAGGATCGTTTGCCGGTGTCTGCTGCGACGAAGATGAAGAGGAACTGCCTCCGCCACAACCGAGGCAAATTACTAGAAGAGCGAGTGGCACCCCCATCTTCCATCTTGTACCGGGGAAGTTCATGGCGATCCTCCACGCACTTGCGAACTTGCGTTTGGGTGCGCAACCCACGTATGACAACATTACCCGCGCAATAGCGCGTTGTCGGAAATGATTGCGCCCGGCTAATGAAGTGGACCCGGGAATGAAGGCCGATGGCGCTGTTTAAGATGCGCAATCGTAAACCAGGGCTGCCAATTCGCCAAGCTAAAACAGCACAGGACGGCAACCGCCAGGCCAGGCTGGTCTCCCGGCGCTAGGCTGCCCAACCACTACGGGATACAATGGCCGCGCAGTTGGCAATCACCCTTTAGTCATGGGCGGAAGCGGCACCGATTGCGTCCGACGTGCGGGCCGTTGCTACGCTCCACAGAGTTTGAGAACTGACTCATGACCCCTCGCCGCCGCCTGATGGTCGCTTGTTCTTTGCTGCTGCTGGTGGCGATTATCGCCGTCACTGGATACAGAATCATTGGGGGGCCGTCGGTAACCCTGCTCGATGCCGTGTACATGACGGTCATCACCTTGACCGGTGTCGGATATGAAGAGATCGTGCGATCAGGCCACAATCCCACGCTGCGCGTTTTCAATATCTTTGTCGTGCTGCTCGGCATAGGCTTCGCCGTTTATGTGTTTTCTGAGCTGACCGCCTTTCTAGTCGAAGGCGAGCTACGTCATCTGTTCCGGAGGGCTAGGATGAAAAGACAGATTGGCCAGTTGAAAGAACATTTCATCGTTTGCGGAGTCGGGGAGACGGGACGGCATGTGGTTGACGAGCTGCAGAGAACCGGAACGCCCTATGTCGTCGTGGAGATGTCGGATAGTGCGGCAGGCCGCATCCGGGACGACGGCGGCGAGGGTTATGCAGGAATGCTGTACGTCATCGGCGATGCCACCGATGAAGGCGTGCTGCTGGAGGCTGGACTGGATCGCGCGAAGGGAATTATTTCCACGTTACCCAGCGACAAAGATAACCTGGTGATAGCGGTCGTCGCCCGACAGAAGAATGCCGCAATTCGCATCGTGTCCCGTTGCACCGATCTTGGCTACTCCTCGCGCATGCTCAAAGTGGGCGCTAACGCTACGGTTTCACCCAACCATATCGGGGGCTTGCGGCTGGCCAGCGAGGTCTTGCGGCCGAACGTGGTCAGCTTTCTCGACTTGATGTTGCAGGAAAAATCACGCACCCTGCGTATCGAGGAGATCGACCTGGGAGCTGTGTCCGCTTGGATCGGCCGCACCATCGGTGAGCTTGACCTGAGCGCCCGCTACAACCTACTTTTACTGGCCATGAAACCCACCAGCGACTTGAATTCGCTGCCCATGTTTAACCCGTCCGGAAGCACCATGCTGCCGCAAGATGCGGTACTGATCCTGCTTGGGGACATGGAGGACCTGCGGCGGGCCCGTGCAGATGCACGTGGCTGATCCCTCACTTGCGGTCAACTAACCCACAACCCGCTACACCGGCGTGGAATTATGGGGCTGGCGCTCCTGCACTCCGCTCAGAGGCCGCAATCTCCGCTTGGAACTACAGGGGTAGCAGTGTAAACTTCGCCCACAACCGTTCTAGTTAGATGAAGAACACACTGCCACTTCGCGTTCGATTCGATGCCTTCGAACTTGATCTGAACTCTGGAGAACTGCACAAATCCGGCCAACGCGTGGTGCTTCAGGGCCAGCCTTTCCAAATTTTGCGAATCCTCATCGAGCATGCTGGCGCCCTAACCACTCGCGAAGAAATTCAGCAGCAGCTTTGGCCTAACGACCCGGCGGTGGAGTTCGACCGCAGCCTCGACGCGGCCATCAATCAGCTTTACGTCGCGCTCGGGGATTCCCCTGACCATCCGAAATATATCGAGACTGTGGCGAGCCGGGGGTACCGTCTCCTGCTGCCCGTGGAACGGGTTGAGTCCAGCTCTGGTGACGGAGCCGCTCCCGTGACCGCGGATCCCGCTAGTCTGACCGGCCAGACGTTCTCCCAATATCGCGTGCTGGGGATCGTGGGCAGTGGCGGGATGGGCGTGGTGTACGAGGCCGAAGACTTAAAGTTGGGCCGGCGCGTGGCCTTGAAGTTCCTGCCCCAGGGACTGGGCGCCGATGCGCGGGCCGTGGAACGCTTCGAGCGCGAGGCCCGCGCCGCCTCGGCCTTGGAGCACCCCAACATTTGTCCCATATATCAGTTTGGAGAACATGAGGGCCGGCCGTTCATCGTGATGCAGTTGCTGCGCGGGCAAACCCTGAAGGGCTGCCTGGCGGCCGTCCGGAGTCAAGCTTCCGGCAGCTCGCCGGCAAAGGCATTGCCTTTCGATCAGGTGCTGGACATGGCGATCCAAATTGCCGACGGTTTGGAAGCGGCGCATGAGAAAGGCATCATTCATCGCGATATCAAGCCAGCCAACATCTTCCTCACCGATAAGGGCGTAGTTAAGATCCTGGATTTCGGCTTGGCCAAGCTGTCACAGAGCAGCGCACAGGAAGAGGTTGACCAGTCCGCGTTTTCGTCGACCGCCACGCACCTGGACGACCGGTCCCGGTGGAGAATTCGAAGCAGCGAGCCCGGAGCGCCGGCCGCCGCGGCCGCCGCCGCGCAGGAGTTGAGCCTGAGTGCCCCCGGTGTAACGGTGGGAACCTTGGCGTACATGTCGCCGGAACAGGTGCGCAATGAGAAGCTGGACGCACGGACCGACCTGTTTTCCTTTGGTCTCGTGCTCTACGAAATAGCGACTGGGCAGAGGGCATTCAGCGGCCCCACCGCGGAAATTCTGCACCAGGAAATCCTGAATGGCACGGCGGCCCCAGCGCGTGGGCTGAACCCCGAACTGTCGTCCAGCCTGGAAAAAGTCATTCATAAGGCGATGGAGAAGGACCGCGGATTGCGGTATCAGCGCGCCAGCGAGATCCGGGCCGACCTGAACAGAATCAAGCTGGGCATCCAATCCCGCGAACAGGCCGCCGGTCTGCGGCGAAAGCTGCTGGCGGCCATGGCGGTGGTGCTGATTGCCGCGATGGCTGGTGGTCTCTATTGGCGCTCGCGGCATGGCGCCAAGCTGACGGAGAAGGACACCATCGTTCTCTGTGATTTCACCAACACCACCGGCGACAGCGTTTTCGACGACACCCTGAAGCAAGGACTCGCAGTACAGCTTGAGCAATCGCCTTTCCTCGACCAGGTTTCCGAGCACAAGGTTAACAACACATTAAAGCTGATGGGGCGCTCCGCCGGTGACCGGCTGACCCCTGAGGTCACGCGCGAGGTCTGCCAGCGCACCGGCAGCAAGGCCATGATGATTGGCTCGATTGCCGGCCTGGGCAGCCAGTACGTGATTGGCCTCAAGGCGGTGAGCTGTAATACCGGGGACGTGCTGGCGGAAGCACAGGAGCCGGCGCCAGGCAAGGAAGCCGTGCTCAAGGCGCTGGACGCCGCGGCGGTCAGCTTGCGCGGTAAGCTGGGCGAATCGCTCGGTTCGGTACAGAAATATGCCACGCCGTTGGCGGAAGCGACCACCCCATCGCTGGAGGCGCTGAAGGCCTACAGCCTGGGACGGAAAGCGAAGTTTGCCAAAGGTGACACAGCCGCTCTGCCCTTCTTCAAACGGGCCGTGGAACTGGATCCGGGTTTCGCCCTGGCCTACCAAGCCATGTCGATTGTCTACGGCAACCTCAGTGAGGCCGGGCGGGCGGCGGAGAATGCACGCAAAGCCTACGAGCTGCGGGAGAAGGTGAGCGAACACGAGCGGTTCGCCATCGAGGCGAGCTATTACTCGGACTTAACCGGGGAGCTGGAGAAAGAGGCCCAGGTGTGCGAACTGTGGCGGCAAACCTATCCACGAGATTCCACGCCTTACAACCGCTTGGTAGCAGACATTTCCATGCCCCTGGGAAACTGGGAGAAGGCACTGGAAGAAGGACGAGAGGCGATGCGCCTGGACCCAAACAGTGAGGGCAACTATGCCAACCTCGGCCTCGCCTACGCAAGCCTCAACCGGCTGGATGAGGCCGAGGGGGTGTACCAGCAGGCCGCGGAGCGCAAGCTGGGGGGTGAGTTGCTGCTGGGGAACCGCTACCAGTTGGCTTTTCTGAAGGGGGACACGTCGCAGATGGCGCAGTTGCCCGCGGCCGCCGTGGGCAAGCCGGGTTGGGAAGACTGGTTTCTGGCCGCGCAAGCGGACACGGAGGGTTGGTACGGGAGGTTGAAAAGCGCACACCAGCTTACCCAGCGGGCAATGGATTCAGCTCAGCAAAACGATGCCAAAGAAACCGCCGCCGGTTATCAGGCATTGGCGGCGCTGCGCGAGGTGGAATCGGGCAACCGGGAGCAGGCACGGGCCGATGCCCAGGCGGCATTGAAGCTGGCCCCCAATCGCAATATACGGGCCTTGGCCGCACTGGCTCTGGCCCGGGCAGGCGATACCGCAGCGGCCGAGAAACTGGCTGCCGAACTCGACAGCGCACTCCCGCTGAACACGCTGATCCAGAGGTATTGGCTGCCTACCATTCGGGCGGCCGTCGCCTTGGGGCGTAAAGATCCGAACCGCGCAGTCGAACTGTTGCAGGTGACGAGTCCGATCGAACTCGGCCAGCCTTCGAACACCACGGCGTTCCTATGCTCGGTTTATTTGCGGGGAGAAGCCTATCTCATGCTGCACGACGGCAACGCAGCCGCCGCCGAATTTCAGAAGTTCATCGACCACCGGGGAGTGGTGGTGAACTTTCCCTGGGGAGCGCTGGCCCGCCTCGGTCTGGCCCGTGCTTACGCCGCGCAGGGTGATGCGGCCAAGGCCCATACCGCATATCAGGACTTCCTCGACCTCTGGAAGAACGCCGACCCTGATATCCCCATTCTGAAGCAAGCCAAAGCCGAGTACGCCAAGCTGCAATAGCTTACGAGACACGCATCCTGTCGGTTGAGGCGGAGAAGATACTTCGGGTCGCCCCCCAAACTCCTTGCCCGCGGGATACCGTTACTCTGGAACCGTTTTAGAACAATACCGCAAAACCCTGCGCATGGAGAGCCCTAAGGGTCGAATCTAAAGGCTTTACGATGGCAAGAGAAGTGCTTCCTTATTGTTCGGTAGTGTGCGGTCCTATGGCACTACTGAAGGCAGAAATAGGCCCCAAACTTATTACGGAGGGTTCGAACTTGAGAATGCGCATCGCTTCGCTGGCAGTGCTCACAATCGCTTGCTTGGTGCTGGCTGTGTCTCCAGCCATGGCTGAGGATACTCTTTACTCCAACGGGCCAATTAATGGCACAAGCGACGGTTGGACCATTAACTTCGGTTTCTCCGTCAGTGACTCGTTCACGCTGGGCGCTGACCCCAAGGTCAGAAACCTACACATGGGGGTTTGGCTGTCCCCGGGCGACTCCCCGGCCTCGCCGTCAGTGACCTCAGTGCAGATGGATATCGGCACCACCTCATTCGGCACCGACATCTTCAGCGGGGTAATTAACGCCAGTGGTAGCACCGATCTGGGCATCAACCAATATGGCTATGACATTCAGCAGGTTGACTTCTCGTTCGCCGATATCGATATCGCCCCCGGAGACTATTGGCTCACCCTGTCGAATGCGACCGTGCCGAACGGCGACCCGGTTTACTGGGATGAAAACTCTGGCCCCTCTTCCGCATTTGAGAACACCCTTGGCTCGATTCCTTCGGAAGCCTTCACCCTGGGTGGCGCCAGCGGCACGACGACTCCTGAGCCCAGCAGCATCCTGCTGTTCGCTTCCGGCATCCTCGGCGTCGCCGGCGTACTGCGCCGGAAGTTAATGGGATAGCCTGGCGAAACAACTGAACCTGTCGAGCCGCTCTTCGGGGCGGCTCCGATCGAGAATTCCATCTGTCATTCATCCGGTTGGCCCATCGGCAGATATACCAGCCGTCACTCATTGATGGACAGCCCGCAACAACTGATTGCCTAGAAGCAGCGTCCCATTGACGGCCAGCGGGGTGGTTCCACGCACCTTTACGAAGGTACCGTTGCGACTGCCAAGATCTTCCAAAATGAAATCCTCGGCGCGTTGCAGGATCCGGGCATGCGATCGGCTCATAAGCATGTCTGTTGGAAAAGTGTAGGTGCCCTTGGTACGGCCCAGGTACACCTCGGACTGCGAAAGCGGACAACGAACCGCGGCGCCTCCGGTCGAGTTCATCTGAACCAAGTCAGCCACTGATTCCTGCAGTTCCCTGGCGAGTTCATTCAGCGTCGCTCCCTGTTCCACGGACACTGACATGGCCCCGGAGATCTCCCGGAACTTCAATACCTGGTGGCCCATCAGAACTACATCCTCATTCTGCAAGGTATATCCCCCAGCCACCCGGATGTATATACTTTCGGCGCCCTGGCTGAGGTCCTGGACAAATAGCTGTCCTTCGTCGATGAATACCCGGGCATTCAGCGGCGCCATGTGATGATCTGTGGGGAAAATGACATCTCCTTGGGAACGCCCAATGGTGAGGCTGTCGAGAAGGGGATACTCCTCTTGTACGGCGCCCTTTCCATTTACCACTTGAAGCCGAAAACTCCGGCCTGCCCCGGGCTTCTCCGGCGAACGTTCGCCGCTCACACCTCCGAGGGATTCCCGGTTCCATAGGACTTCGTACAAGGTGCGCTCTGACTTCTTTCCTTTGAGCACGAAGCGGCCTAATTTCTGGATATCGAATCCCCCGTTGCGTACTTCCTGATACAAGGTGTCGGAGATGACGATCTGTCGGGGCGATGCAACGCTCTCAATGCGAGAGGCGACATTGACTACGTCCCCGAATACGTCAAGGCTTCTGACGATTCCCGTGTCGTAGTGGATTCCAATTCGAATGGCTACGCGGTCCGACTCCGGGCGCGGCGCGTTCATCTCCGCCAGGCCGTGCTGCATTTTCACCGCCGCTTCGACTGCGGAAACGCACTCTTCAAAGGTAGCCAGCATGCCATCGCCGATGGTCTTGATGACTCGACCACTGTGCTCCTGCACAATCCTGCGAAGCGTGTCGTTGCAGTGGTGGACCATCACCAGTCCGGCGGCATCCCCATATTTTTCGAAATATGCGGTCGACCCTTGAATGTCGGTAAACATTACCGTGATGGTGCGACGAAGCTTCTCCAGCTCTTCTACACAGCTTGGGTCTTCCCGTGCTCGATCAAGCAGCTTTGCTATGACGGACCCATCTTCAGCCATATTGCTTCCCACTCGTGTTTCGCAATTCAAAACAATATCATGGCGAACTCCGCTCCTTGCGCCTTTGTAATCTTTTTGTATTACCATTGCGCCCTCCGTCCCCGAAGGATGACACTTGAACCACGCGCGTATCGATGGTTGCAGTGGACGCAGGCATCTTCGCCCTAGGCGGATCACACTTCATCGCTGTTACACGCTGACACGCGCGGTTGCGGCGGAGGTGAACCATGAACGCCTTACTCGTCTATCCCCAGTCACCGGACACCTATTGGAGTTTCCGTTATGCCCTGTCGCTTCAAGGCAAGCGCGCCGCTCAGCCGCCGCTGGGTCTGATGACGGTAGCCGCTCTGCTTCCCAAAACATGGAACAAGCGCCTGATCGACACCAACGTCGAACGCCTGCGGGACTCTGACCTCGCCTGGGCCAACGTCGCATTGATTAGTGGCATGCACATGCAGCAGGAGGACCTGATCTCCATCGTCCAGCGCTGCCGTGCCCGCGGACTCCGGACCGTTGTGGGCGGCCCCATCACCAGCAGCCTGTCCGCATCCGTACTGCAAGCCGACCACGTGGTGATCGGCGAGGCGGAGGACCTTATCGCCGGACTGGCCGAAGATCTGGAGGCGGGCACGGCGCGCCCGTCCTACCAGGCCGCCGAGCGTCCCGCCATGGAGCACAGCCCGTTACCCGACCTGCATCTGATCCAGATGCACCGCTACAGCACCATGACCATCCAGTATTCGCGCGGCTGTCCCTTCAACTGCGAGTTTTGCGACATCATCGAGATCTACGGCCGCCGTCCCCGCACCAAGGCCGTGGCCCAGGTCCTCGCCGAACTCGAGCAGTTGCGCGTGGCGGGCTGGCGCGACGCGGTCTTCATCGTCGACGATAACTTCATCGGCAACAAGCCCCGCGCCAAGGCACTGTTGCTGGCCATGGCCGAGTGGGGAGAAGCCCACGGCCGCCCCTTCCGCTTCAGCACCGAGGCCTCGCTCAACCTGGCCGACGATCTCGAACTGCTGCAGTTGATGAAAGCGGCCGGGTTCATCTCCGTCTTCCTGGGCATCGAGACCCCGGACGAGCACAGCCTGGTCGCCAACCAGAAGCTGCAGAACACGCGGCGCAACCTGCTGGAAAGCGTCGGAATCATCCAGCAGTACGGCATCGAAGTGATGGGGGGCTTCATCCTGGGATTCGACACCGATCGCGAAGACGTCTTTGAACGCCTGGTCGAGTTCATTCAGAACAGCGCCATTCCCGTTGCCATGGTGGGCCTGCTGCAAGCCATGCCCGGCACCCAACTTTTTCGCCGCCTGCGGAGCGAGGGCCGAATTCTGAATACCGGAGGCGGCAACAACACTGATTGTGAACTGAACTTCCTGCCGCGCATGAACGCCACCCGCCTCCTCGAAGGCTATCGTCATGTGCTCACCAGAATCTATGCCTGCGATGCCTATTATGACCGGGTCAAGCTCTTCCTCAGCCGCTGCCAGCCGCAATTCCGGCAGCGCTGGAGCTACGGCAGCCTGCGCGCCTTCTTCTCTTCCATGGTGCACCAGGGACTGCTGGGAAAATCCCGCCTCAGCTATTGGAAGTTTCTGCTCACCGCCGCCACCCGCTACCGTCGCTCCTTCGGCGCCGCCATGACCCTGGCCGTGATGGGCCATCACTTCCGGATGGTCACTGAGCAGCTCTCTAAAGCAGACTCTTGATCCAAGGCGGACTCAGGAAAATCGATTCTCGCCCGCGGCCCCACTCGCGGGGAGTAGCCACATTCTTCGCCAGCGCCCCGTAAGCCTATTAATTCAAAATGGGAGCGTGGGAAGATGACAACTCCTGGCACCCGTAAAAGCCAGTAAGATTAGTGCTCACGGAAGATTCTTGCTGCACACTCCCGATGGGTGTAATGTATGGGCCGTTGGGAGCCGGGAATGGCTGTGGTAGCTTATTTCGACGGAACAATCTAATGCCCGATAAGGAGCCTCTCCATGGCTTTTGAGCTTGTTCTCAACGAAGAAGAACCGGGAGCTTCCGGTACGACAGCGGGCGACAGCCCGACGGTTGGCGCCGCCAAAGGCGTAGGCAGGCGGTTCTTCACCGATCTACCGGAAGACTATAAGGTGTTTCTGCTGTATTACCGCGCGGCGATGGGCGACCAGGACCTGGAAGACAAGCTGGTGGAGCTGGGTAAGAATACGGGCAAGAACCTTTTCGTGAACCTGGGCAGCGCAAGAGACCCCAGCTATGCGATGATCAGCAAGCGTTTTGGCTTGGAGCGATTTCCCGTCATTATTATGACGGCGGTGCCCGATCTGGCCTCGCCGGGGAACGAGTACCTGACCGCCTACGCCAAACTCGACAGTAAGCAGTTGCTGAGCTCTCCTGAGAGGACGGTCGAATGCGCGGAGAAACTGTTCAACCTATTCATCCAGGGTGACGTAGCCAAGGCGATCTCGAATGCGAAGTGGACGCAAAGAGGGGAGCTGGCGCGTGCGGTCGGTAATGTGCTGGGCGACGCCCTCAAGGCGGTGGGAGGGTTCATCGCCTCGCGGGACATTTCGGTTTCAGTGCTGGAAGGTAAGTTCGAATTGAAGCACAGCGGAGGCTAACCATGGCCGGAAGACGTGCCGCGGTGGTTGTGGGGATTAACAAATATAACGATCCGAGGGTCCGGCCGGAGTTAAAAGGCGCTGAAAATGACGCCCGGGAAGTGTTTGCGCGCCTGCAGCGGTTTGGCGACTTCGAGCTCGATCGGACCAAGCACCTGCTGATTGGCGAGCAGGCCAAATGCGAGGACATCCGCCGGGCCATCAGCGACCTTTTCTGGAAGAAAGATCCCTGTGACATCGCTGTGTTTTACTTCTCGGGCCACGGCTTTCTCGACGACTACGGCAATGGCTATATCGCGCCCTGGGACCATGAATACGATGACCCGCTGGTGTGCGGCATACGCATGCAGGAATTGCGCGAGTACTTTCTGGCCAATAACAATAAAACCGAAGCCTTGCTGATCCTGGATTGCTGCCATAGCGGAGTTACCGCCGAACCCCAAAAAGGCGGTGGCGGCGCAACTGACTTGTCCGGGCGGTTCTATGAATCGCTCACCAGTAACCAGCAGGCGATCATGGGCAGTGGCAAGTTCATCCTGGCATCCTCTGGCGCCGATGAGAAGTCTCGCGAAATGAAGGCTGCCCACCAGATTCAAATCCTCGACAGGACACTGGACAAGCTGGAGTTCGACGATCTCGACAAACACGATCATGGGATCATGACCTATTACCTGCTGGAAGGCATGAGCGGTATGGGCGCCAAGGGCGACGAAGTCACCATCGGCGGCCTTTGCGACTACGTGACCAACAAGGTCCACGACTATCAGGCCGAGGGGCATAAGGACTTCAAGATTTACGATTGCGTATTTTCGACCTATACCGATGGACCGGCCTCCCAGACGGTGCTGGTGAGGGCATCGAGCAAAGGTAAGATTGATCTATTGATCCAGCAGGCGAAGGACAGCATCAACGACTGTTACAACGTGCCAAAGCGGGACGCCGACCATGTAGCCTACGATCGTTTCCCGGCGGAGGTGGTTTTTCCTGCATCTCTGCTGGATGCCGTCCGCTACATCGATGAGGCGCTGAAGCTATCGCCCGAAACCGCCGAGGCCACCAACTTGGTAACGGTAATTGATGCAAAATTGGCCGACTATCAAGGTTATCTGAATGACTGGCTATTCCAAAAGAAGAGGCCCTACCTGCGGCCTCCCTACCGGGAAGAATTCTCATTGTTGGAACCAGTGGTCGACAACTTATGCTTCGATGCACTCCGCAAGGTCGAGGTTGAACAAGGGAACCTGGTGATGGACTTGATCCGCCTTTCCCTGGGAGAAAACGTGGAAAGGGCCTTTAACGCCGACCTGCTGAAAGGACCCTTCAACCGGGCGCAAAAAAAGGCGGGAGTGCAAAGCGGCGCTGCCGCGGCGGGAGGGACTATCCAGTGATGGCGGACCTTGCGTCGAACCACATCCCGGAAGAGGCGAGAAAACTGCTCGACGAAGGCAACTGGACGGGGGCGATCGGTGAACTGGATCGCGCCTTGCAGAGCAATCCCCAACAGATGTCGCTGTGGCGGGAAAAGGCCAATACCCTGGTGGTGCTAAATAGGCGACAAGAAGCACTGGCCTGCTATGAGCGGATGCTGGCGATTGACCCCAGCGTTCCGTGGATCCATGCCGAAAAGGCCGAGGTTTTGGAGACCCTGGACCGTGATGCGGAAGCGCTGGAGTCTTACGACCGGGCGCTGCAACTTGCTCCCGCGGAGGTGACCTTCCTCAAGGCCAAGGCGCAACTTCTGATTCGCCTTGCCAGGATTCCGGAAGCAATCGCGCTTTATGACAGGATACTGGAGCTCCGGCCGCAAGACCCTGAGTTCCTCATTGCGAAGGGCGATGCCCTGATCAGCGCCGGTCAAATTGACCAGGCCGTAGTCGCCTATTTTGAGCAGGCCGCCAAAATAAGCCCGGAGTCGTTTGGCGCCGAAGAGTGGACCAATCGCGGGGGCACGCTAGTTGACGCCGGCAAAGCCGACAAGGCGCTCCAGTTCTACGACAAGGCCATTCAAGCCGACGGCAAGTACGCCTGGGCCTATCGCGGCAAGGCGCTGGTCCTGCGGGGAAGGCCGGAGAAGGTCGGCGAAGCGCTGGAGTGCCTGAACATCGCTATCGCACTGGACCCGAAAAATGCCTGGTTCCAGCTGGAGAAGGGGAACATTCACTACGATCGCAGTGAATACGAGGCCGCCGCGGGGTGTTATGCGACAGCCCTGGAGATTGATCCCAAGTACCAGGTGGCATGGCGCAACCTCGGCCTCGCCCAGGAATCTCTCGGCCGATACGACCAGGCCGTCGTCTCGGCGGAAAAGGCAATCGAACTCGACCCCCAGTCCGCCGATGGCTGGTTGCACAAGGGTTTCTGTCTCGGTCACCTGCAACGCCCGGAAGAATCCATGGCCAGCTACCGCAAGGCCCTGGAGCTGGAGCCGGAAAACTTCTGGGTCAACAACAATATGGGTTGGACGCTTTCGGGGATGCACAAGAACGAAGAGGCCCTGCCCTTTTACCAAACGGCGATTAAACTCGACCCAACGGAACCCGCGCCCTGGGTGAACCAAGCCAGCAGCCTGATCGAGTTGGGACGGCCTGAAGATGCGCTCACCTGCCTGAAGGAGGGACTGAAGTCCGTCCGGGAAAAACGCGACGTACTCTCAGGCATCGGCTTCATCTACACGGAGTACCTGTATCAGCATGACAAGGCCCTGGGCTACTACGAGCAGCGCCTGCAGCTCGACCCCTCGAGCGTGGAAGTTCGGATCAACGTCGCCGAATGCCTGATCAAGGTGGGCAGGGTTTCCGAGGGCCGAACGGAAGCCGAGAAGCTGGTAGGCAAGACCGGCAAACCCGAGGACGAGTGCGGCTTGAGTCTCGACATACTGGCTGCGTTCGCGCTGGAGGGTGACCTGGCAGGCCGGGCCAGGCAGTTCGAGGTCGTCGTCGACAATTTCAAGATATACTGCCCGGACGGTAAGCCCAAGAAGCGGGAATCGGGGTGGAATTTCAGTGGACTGGTGAACACCATACGCTCCAGCAGCATCAGCGCTGAGTCGAAGTTCCTGGTTTTGACCGCTATTGATGTGCACCAGGGAAACCTCACTAACAGCACTCTATCGTTCTTCAACGCTGCCACGCCGCAAACCGTCGAAACCACCGCGGACAGTTCCGTTATGGCCGACGCAAAGGCCACACGCCAAGTCCCGCCCTAGGAAATCCGCTTTGCCTTGTACCGCGCACGCGACCTCCGGCAGGCGAAATCCCGAGCGTAGCGAGGGACCTCTCTAAGGAAGCTCTGCTTAAATCTGGTGCCTTGAAAGGGACGGCCTTCAGGCCGTCCGTAAACGCCCGATATAAAAGCCTAGGCTTTATTATAGCCCCTGAGGCACCCGCAACTTGCTTAATCAGACTTTCCGTAGCGGTGAAAACTCTGCTGAAATTATGGCGGAGAGGGAGGGATTCGAACTTGAGCCGTTTTGCGGGCGTCTGAGCCCGCAGGCGAAATCCCGAGCGTAGCGAGGGACCTCTCTAGCTGTGAAAACAGTGGGGAAAATTGCTGGCGGAGAGGGAGGGATTCGAACCCCCGATACCCGTCAAGGTATGGCCGCTTTCGAGGCGGCTCGTTTCAACCGCTCACGCACCTCTCCGCATCAACCGCAATCGAATTGTAATTACGCCAGCTCGGTCTTCGACGGGCGACCAGACCCGAGCAGCGCTTTCAGTTTAGCAAATGCGTTGCTGAGCGTCATGCCGCGCCGCCTGGGCGTCACGGTTTCAGCGGCGCTGGCTCGCCGCCGTGTCAGCAGGGAACAGGTAACTCGACAACATGCGCTTCATCTCGGCGATCACGCGATCGCGTTCCTCGCGGGTCGGCTGCTCGTACGCGTAGGCGATCAGCCGCTCGCCCGCCTCGCTGACGACGCGCAACATCAGGTCCAGCTCCGGCATGTTGGGAATGCCCAGCCGCTCCAGCATGAAATTCTTTAGCAGCGCCGGCAGTCCAACGCTGGGCGACGCTTGGCGTTCTTTGGTCGCGGCGCTGATGTAGCGGCCAAACGAGATCGTTCGGAAGTCGGGATGCGCGTCCAGATAAACAATGTACGCGTCTACCACGCGGTCGAGAACGAGCGCCGGGTCGAAGGTCTCCAGGTTAGCGAGTTCGCGCTCCAGCACCTTCATCACCGAGTCTTCGAGCGATGCCCGGAATTGCTCGACGTGCCGCACCGCGATGGCGTCAATGATGGTCTGCTTGTCCGGAAAGAAGCGATACAGCGCGCCAATCGAAAGGCCAGCCTCGGTGGCGATGCGCGTCGTGGTCACGTCCTCCAGCGGCATCCGCTCCAGCAGGGAACTGGCGGCGTCGAGCACCCGCTGCACCGTTTTCACGCTGCGGTATTGGACGGGAACACGTCGTGCTGAATGCGAACCTTCCCCTTCAATGTGAGGTGCATCGAGTTGATTCTTAAGAGGCATCTGCGTTAGCGCGAATTAAGACGCAATCATTCTCATTGACATGATCCCACAATTCGAGTAAAAACGAAAGAGAGTTCGCGTTCTTGTTCTGAGCGGAAACGGACCGGGGGCATTGGGCGGCATAGGGGTCCTTCGACTTCTCGGTTGCCGCGGCGACCTCGTGGCTCAGGATGACAACCGAGAAATTGCGCTCGGGTGAAGCGAAAAGCTAAGCGCGAAAAGCGAACAGCGAATTGCTGACAGCTACGGCTGATAGCTGAAAGCCGACGGCTGAAAGCTAGAGAGGTTTTTGACCCCATGGGTGTTCCGGTTTCACAGATGTGGACGGTCGCCACGTACGTCCTGAAGCAGAAGATCAAGGGGCGCAAGCGCTATCCGCTGGTGCTGATGCTGGAGCCGCTGTTCCGCTGCAACCTGGCTTGCGCCGGATGCGGCAAGATCCAGTATCCCGCGCACGTGCTCAAGCAGAACCTCTCGCCCGAGGAATGCTTCCGCGCGGTGGACGAGTGCGGCGCGCCGATGGTGTCCATTCCCGGCGGCGAGCCGCTGATGCATCCGCAGATCGCCGAGATCGTCGACGGCCTGGTCGCGCGCAAGAAGTACATCTACCTGTGCACCAACGCGCTGCTGCTGAAAGAGAAGATCGACCTGTTCAAGCCCAGCAAGTACCTGACCTTCTCGGTGCACATGGACGGCGAGCGCGAGCACCACGACTTCTCCGTTTGCCGCGAAGGCGGGTACGACATTGCCATCGACGGCATGAAGGAAGCGTTGCAGCGCGGCTTCCGCGTGACCACCAACACCACGCTCTTCGACGGCGCCGATCCCAACAGCGTGCGCGCCTTCTTCGACGAGATGATGGATCTCGGCGTCGAGGGCATGATGCTTTCGCCCGGCTACTCGTACGACAAGGCGCCCGACCAGAAGCACTTCCTGGGACGCGCGCGCACCCGGCGGCTGTTCCGCGCCATGCTGGCGAACCGCAAGAAGAGCTGGGTGTTCAACCAGTCGCCGCTGTTCCTGGAATTCCTGATGGGCAAGCGCGACTACCCGTGCACGCCGTGGGGCATGCCGACCTTCAACCTGTTCGGCTGGCAGAAGCCGTGTTACCTGCTGCAGGACGGCTACGCCGACACCTTCGAAGAGCTGATGCGCGAGACCGAGTGGCACAGGTACGGCACCGAGTCGGGCAATCCGCAAGTGCGCCAACTGCATGGTGCACAGCGGATACGAAGCTTCGGCGGTGAACGACACCTTCGGCTCGCTGCGCGGATTTCTTGGAACCGTGCGCGCGACGTTCTCCAGTAAATACAAGGACGACGAAGCGCTCGCCATGCTGAACGAAAACGTTCGGCCGGTGCACGCTTACGATCCGCTGGTGCAGATTGGGGACGCCAAGTCGTCTTAACCACAGAGGCACAGAGACACAGAGGAACTTTGGCTCTTGGCTTTTAGCCTTTAGCTCCTAGCAAGCGGCAATGACGAGATTCCTGGCTTGCTAAAAGCTAAGAGCTAAGGGCTAGCAGCCGCCCGTCGAAAGAATGAATGCCCCTCCGTGCCTCCGTGGTGAATAGGAACTTTGGCGAATAGCGAACAGCGAAAAGCGATACCATGAGCGAACCGGGGTCTGGCCGGAACCGTCTTCTTTTCAAACGGCCTCCCGGCCAGGGTTCTGGTATTCTTGCGCAACTAAAGTTTCCAAGGAGACAGCAATGACGCTACGCAGGGGTTTCCGTGTCCTCGTCCTGGTGACGATTGCTTTTTTCGCGCTCGGGTCTGCTTCGGCAAGGGACCGCTCCGGTAGTTCCAACGATTATCTTGCGCTGGGTGACAGCGTCCCCTTCGGATATATCAACCAGGCGGGATTCGAATACTTTAATCCCCAAAACTTCGTAGGTTATCCCGATTGGACCGGTTTGGCGTTGAGCTTGAACCTGGCGAATGCCGCCTGTCCGGGGGAGACGACCGGCAGCTTTCTATCGTCGAGCGCGCCTGACGCCGGATGCCGCTTGTATCGGGAGCATGTTCCCCTGCACGTGGATTACGGTTCAGCCACCACACAAATCGCCTACGCCACAACTTTCCTGCAGCAGCATGGCGGCACGGCGGTGGTGACGATCCAGCTCGGCTCGAACGACGTGTTTCTTCTGGAAAAAGCGTGCAATTTCGACCCGACGTGCATCGCGGCCGGCCTCCCACAAGTGTTGGCCACGGCGGCCGCCAATATGGGTACCGCCCTCGCCGATCTCCGCGCGACGGGATATACCGGGGCCATAGTAGTGGTGAATTATTACTCGACTGACTACTCCAACCCAGGTGTGACGCAGGTGACGCAAGCGTTGAACCAGGCCATTACCGCCCCGGCACCCCTTTTCGGCGCGGTGGTGGCGGACGTGTTTTCGGCATTCCAGGCTGCGGCTTCGAGAGCGGGGGGTAAGACTTGTGTCGCGGGTTTGCTGAACGCGAAGAACGGGCCGAACCCCCTGACGTGCGACGACCATCCCAGCCAGTCAGGTCACAAACTCATCGCGCAGACGATTGCGAGTCTCAATCATTAACCTGGTAAGCATGAGTGAGTGGAGGCGCCTCAGCTTGTGGCGTCCGCGTTTTGAAGGTAACCCGCGGTTCTGGCAAACAGCGAAAGGCGAACGGCGAAACCATGAGCGAACCACAGCGGAACTTGACGGTTGATGCGTTGGAAGTCGTCGACGGACGCGATCACGACAAGATTGAAGGTTGGATTCCGGAGCTGGCCACTGAAGCCGAGCTGCGCGACGCGCTGGAGAAAGCCTTCGACTATCGCGGCGACGTGACCATCACGCGCAAGGACGGCTCGCGCGTGGAAGGCTACGTGTTCGACCGGCGCAACGGCCCGACGCTCGAGGCCTCAGTGGTGCGCCTGATTCCTCAGAATTCCTCGCAGAAGGTTTCCATTGCTTATTCCGACATCGCCGCCCTGTCGTTCAGCGGACGCGACACCGCCGCCGGAAAAAGCTGGGAAGCCTGGGTCCGCAAGTACTGGGAGAAGAAAGCTGCCGGCGAGAAGGGAATCGCGCTGGAACCGGAGAATCTGGAGTAACGAAAAGCGGCCCTTAGCTCTTAGCATTTAGCATTTAGCCATCAACACTCACTCAAACCACAGCATTGATCCCAGGTTGGCCCAACAGAAGGGCGAACCCTTCGGCAAGCTCAGGGCAGGCTCTGGGGCACCCGAGTGCTGCGCGCTGCGCTAAAGCCGCACGGGCCCGGTTGGCTCCGCTCTAGAACTGCGAATACTCGGACCCCCGAAGGGGTGGAGGTGGGGTTAGCCCAGGACCCTTCGACTGCGCTCAGGGCGGGCTACGCGGAGCGGAGTCCTGGGTGGGCTGGTTTATTGATTCCCGAGCCGGCTTCAGCCGGCGACACAGGCCGAGAGAAATTCCGGCTCTTAGCTGTCAGCTGACCAGGGGATTGCGAACGTTAAGCGCTGGGAAGCGGGAAAAGTCCCGGTCCGCGGTCCACAGCTCTGTGATTCCGTGCTCCAGGCAAAGCGCGGCAACCCTGGCATCGTGGACTTGCGGCCCGGAAACACGAGCCGATCGAAGAAGCGCTTGCAGCCGTCGCCAGTAATCCTCGGTTTCGCAAATCAGGACCAGGCTCGGTGATTCGAGCCAGGCTTGCACCTGCTCGAGCGCGGTTGCCAGTGGTGTGGGTGGGGCATAGATGCGGTGGTGAGTCACGATAGCCAGGAACTCGTGAATGCACGGCCAGGGTATCGCCCAAGGGTCGCGTCCCTCCGCCAGCTCCATAACGCAGGCGTAGGCTGACTCGTGCCAGGCAGAGTCTTCGCGGTGAGCGTACACCAGGACGTTGCTGTCAATGGCGATCATATTGGATTATTCAAGGTTTGAAGGGCGCGGCTTCACTGAGCGGCATCACGCGCCGCGGCCCTCGTAGCTTAGTTCGCGAATCCGTTCCCAGGAAGCCCCGGCGACAGGACGTTGCAACCCCTTACCCTTGAAAGCCACCTTGCGGAGGCGGAACTCTCCCCGCGCTTTGCGGTCGGCAAGAGTGCGGCGCAAGCCTTGTTCGACCAGGGCCTTCAGAGTCGTATTCTCCCGCTGGGCCAATCGGCGGGCTTCCTGCAAGAGGCTGTCCGGAATCTGGACGGTCGTCTTCATATGGCTAGCCATATCATCAGGTACGGCATGCTGTCAACCCGCGAGGCCGGGCACACCACCCAGGAGCAGCTTTCGAGCCGCCTTGGTGAGGGCCGCTTCTTTCCTAACAGCAACAATCGCTTTAATCAGACGATTGTCATCACGAGGCGGGTGGCCCACGTCTCCCGTACATGATTTTCGTTTGCCGCGAATCCAGTATTTGCGGATGCCCCGGGTCTCGCGCTTTTTGAGACCCGGGTGAGTATCATGACTGCGGAAAAGTAGGCTGGTTTATTGGATCCCGAGCCGGCTTCAGCCGGCGACAGTCTACTCTGTGGTCGCTTTCCCACTCATTCGAAAACCGGGAAGGAGTGGGCGCCCGGCCGCCCACCCTTGCAAAAAACGCAAGGGGGGACGCCCGCCAACTTTCCCTACTTCCCACGCGCCACATCGATTTCGTGCTGAATCTGGCGATCAATATCCGACACCGTGTCGTCGATCATTTTTTCCAGAGGCTCGAACTCATCTTCGATAGTGGCGAATCGGTCGAACATTTCCAGCTTATCGCCGACTGCATTGAGGGCGTCCGTCGCCGTGCGCCATCTTGTAAATACATCCGCATCGTGAGGAGCGACGAATGCGTGAACTGCCGCAGGCGAGGCGTTTGGAGGCATCGGGTTCTGATGCCAAAACTGTATGACCTTCAGAGGCGTTTCTGCCCGCAAGTCAGAAGGCAAGAACTCTTCTACGAAAACCAGTTGGTTTTCCATCACGTCAATCCGATCGCCTAGATGTGTTGCCAAAGCGGTTCGTATACCTGCGAGGTCGAGCGGGAGGCCAGCGCGCAGTCCTTCCGCAATACGAAGATGAATCTCTTCTTGTAGGGCGACTTTCTCTTGGATGCCGTACTTCTTAAGCCAGTCGTAGTCTTGGCCGCCATGCCAAACCGTCGTCCCAGGGTGCAGCCGCACCAGAAAATCGGCAGCAATGTCAAAGTACACCAAGGTTGGCGGCTTGATCGACTCAGGACGCACCTGATCTTGATGTTGGGTCTCGTTTCGGTAATCGTGAAGGTGTTTTAGAGCGCGGGCGCAGGGAAGGGGAATCTTGGTCGCGGTCTTCACTGAGAAATTTGATTTTCTCGCCAAAAACGCGACGAATTTCCTTTTGTCGCTTTGAAGGTACGACGTGAATCGACATCTCTCGCTGCAATTCCTCTCGCTTCGGATCAAGGGAACCCGATGGGAAGTTCTCGAGCATTCGCGCATAAATCGTCGAATACTCCAGTTCATGCTCGATAACACGGTGCATCATGACCTCAACTGCGTTATCCAGAAGGATCAATGCGAGCCGCAGGTGCGCAACATCCCCCTGCTCTATTAGTTTCTTGGCTTCTTCGAGCTGAACAACGGTTCTGTAAAGGCGGTCCACAAAACAGATAGTACAAGGGTTTTACCAGGAAGCCCCACTCATTCGAACCCCGCGAATGAGTGGGACCGCGAGGCGGAACGTTATCCTGAGCGGCCGGCGAACGTGAAGATGGCGCTGTCGAAAGCCTCCTAACTACGTTTTCCATTTGATTTGCTTTAACGTACGGAAAAGCGTACGGTTACAGCTATGAACACCATGAATGCCAGCGAGGCCCGCGAGAAGCTGTACCGGCTGCTCGATGAAACGGCGGCCGCCCACGAGCCGGTGCTGATCACCGGCCCGCGCTCCAATGGCGTGCTTCTGGGCGAAGAGGATTGGAACGCCATCCAGGAGACGCTTCATCTTCTGTCGGTCCCGGGCATGCGTGAATCCATCCGGAAAGGACTGGCAACGCCGGTAGATAAGTGCGAGAAAAAACCAGGCTGGTGAAGCCTTGGCAGGTGGTGTTCACCAAGCAGGCCCAGAAGGACGCTCGCCGACTTGCCTCTGCTGGTCTTCGACCGAAGGCCGAACAGCTTCTCACACTGCTAGCCAAAGACCCGTTCCAAAGGCCTCCGCCGTTCGAGAAGCTTCTGGGCGACCTGAGAGGCGCATATTCCCGCCGCATCAATATCCAGCATAGGCTTGTCTATCAGGTCCTCACGGAGGAGCATGTCGTCAAAGTACTTCGCATGTGGACCCACTACGAATGATCGTGATTCTAGAACCGCGCTAGGTATCACCCGGGTCTCGAAAAGCGCGAGACCCGGGGCACCCGCCCCTCAGCCCATCGGGACGTTTGGTGTGCCGTCCCTACGGGACTCAGGCGTCTTGTTCACGCCTACCCAGCGCTGAAGCGCTGGGCCAAGATTTTTCGTCCCGCAAGCGGGACTCGGGCATCGCCTGATGCCCCCGGTTTTGGACGCCAGTCAGGCCGATTACAATGGCCGCAATGTATTTTGAAGTCGTCGGCGCGATCAAACAAATCGAGGTCATTGCGGCGGGGCTGGGAGTTCGCGAGCGCAGGCGATTGTGGAAGGCCTATGGCCGGGGTTCCTGGCGAAAGGTGAAGGGTATCGCAAGCGTAAAACTTAGAGGTGGCGCGCTCGTGATGGCGGAGTTACATTGGTATGAAGCCCATGGCATTGGCAAGAAAGAATTCAAGATCAAACGGTTCCTCGCGGAAGCAGACTAAAGGCGAGGCCTTCGTGCTTTGCGTTCGCAATGAAGGCTACCCGGCGTCGCTCGAACGGAGAAAGCTGTATGCCATAGTTCGCGATGCGTCCGCCGCCAGGCACAGCTTGGTGCGCGTTATCGACGAGTCCGGAGAGGACTACCTCTATCCCGCGGATTATTTCATCACGCTCCGCCTGCCGACGAAGGTGAAGCTCGCGCTGTCAAAAGCATCGTAAATTAAAGTTCAACTCGGGCAAGAGCGACGTGGGCGGCGACTCGCAGGGGCTGAAGCCCAGATCGTTGTGGGCAGGGAGCGGCACGGCTGAAGAGGCCCCGGAAAAGCCGTCGCGCTGAAAAGAAACCGCGGATCCTTCACCGACTGAAGTCGGTTCGGGATGACAAAAACGAACAACTTAACGGCGCACCTAAAGGTGCGCCCCTTCAAAACACCCGCTGAAACCGACTTCTTCCGCAGCCTGTGAAAGGCGTGCTCCACCCATCACCTACAAACCAGATGTGAAACTTCACTAACGGTCAGCATTCACGGGGAAGCGCAGCGGGGAGAACGGCGCGAGGTCGCAATCGGGCACGCGGCCGGTCAGCAGTTGAGTCATCACATGCGCGGTGATCGGCGCCAGCAGGATGCCATCGCGATAATGGCCGGTGGCGGCAAAATATCCTGGCAGCGCGGTTGGCCCGAGAATGGGCAGGTTGTCGGGTGAACCTGGACGCAGGCCGGCCCAAACCTCATGAATGCGCATCTCGCCGATAGCGGGCGCGACGTTGGCGGCGGCCTGGTGCAATCGCTGAACCGTGTCGGGATCGACGCGCTTGTCGAAACCGGCCTCTTCCACGGTAGCGCCCAGGACGATGCGACCATCATTGCGCGGAACGATGTACACCTCGGGCGTGCGGATAACGTGCTGAATCAGCGGTCCCGGGCGATGCGCCCCCGGTGGCGGCACCACGCAGACCATCTGTCCTTTCACCGGACGAGTGGGCATGCCGAAGGGCTGAATCATGGATGCCCAGGCGCCCGCGCAGTTGACCACGGCGTCGCCGGCATAAAAAGACTTGGCGGTGCGCACGCCGGCGGCGCGACCTGCTAACACAGCGACCTGGTTGACCGGCGAGCCGGTGACGAAGTCCACTCCCAAATGTCGCAAGGTCTTCTCCAGCGCACTGGCGAGTTTTCGAGGATCGACGCTGCTCTCCGGCAGGAAGTAGGTGCGTCCGCGCAGGGTGACAAGCGGCTCGAGGCGTGCGAGGTCTTCGTCGTCGAGGGCGCGAGCCCCCGCACAGCCGGGCGACTCGCCTTCTTCGAAGAATGCGATGGTGCCGGCCGTGCGAAGGTCGGGCGACTCGAAGGATTCCTCGCGCAGCTGGCGGACGAACTCGGGATACATGCGGGCGCTGGCGGCGATCAGAGCAGCCAGGGCGGGCGGATTGTGGGGATCGCAGTGCGCGATCATGCCTCCGGCGGCGTGGGTCGCTTCGCGCGCCGGTTCGCTCTTTTCGACGATCAGCACGCTGGCGCCGTCACGTCGTAAACGCCACGCCAGCGACAGCCCAATGACACCTCCGCCGATGATCACCACGTCCCAGGTTTTCACGATTTGATTGTAGTGGAGGAGACGTTGCGGGTTCGTCCCTAAGATGCTCATTGACAGGGCATTCTTACTCCCCGAGAATTGGCAGTAGCAGGAAAGGACTCATTGATGCTCCTAGAAGCTGACCGCTCTCCCGAAAACACCTACGTTCCCCCGCCCTCGCGCCGGAACGAAATTATCCTGTACGTCGTCATCGCGGTGGGCGTCATTTATGCGATCGCGTCGCTGTACCTCATGTATGACATGAGGACACGTTTGGCGGCGATGGAGAAGAAGCAGCAAACGCTGGAGGTCGCGCAAGTCGCACTCGGCGACCGCATTCACGACACCTCGTCGGAGTTCAAAGAGGCGCTGAGTTCGGAAGTCGGCATGACCAAGCAGGAGCTCGCCCGTCGCACCGAGGAGTTGGACCGCGAGCAGAAGGCTGCGGCCACCAAGCTTTCCGCGGCGCAGAGCCAGCAGGGAAAGCAAATTGCAGCCGTCAGTGGCGAAGTCACTGGAGTTAAGACAGAAGTCGGCACCGCCAAAACCGATATTCAGAAGACGCAGACCGATCTTGCCGCCACCAATGCCAAGCTGGAGCGCGCCATTGGCGATCTGGGCGTGCAGAGCGGACTCATTGCGCACACCGCAGCGGAGCTTGAAGCCCTGAAGCGCAAAGGCGACCGTAACTATTACGACTTCACGCTTGACAAGGGCGTGCGTACTCAGGTGTCGACCATCAGCCTGCAGTTGAAGAAGGTGGACCCCAGGAAGAGCAAGTTCACGCTGAACGTAATGGCCGATGATCGTACCATCGAGAAGAAGGACCGCACCATTGGTGAACCACTGCAGTTTTACACCGGACGCGACAAGATGCTCTACGAAGTGGTCGTGTTCACCGCTGCCAAGAACAGAATCACCGGATATCTGGCCACCCCCAAGACCGCACCAACGGCGGTTACGCCGTAGAGCGGGGGTGGAGACTCTTCTCAACGGGGCCCGCGAAAGCGGGCCTTTTTGGGTTGTAGTTCTACAATTCGCCCGCCGCGGCGGGTGTAAACAGCGAAGGCCCTCAGTGGCTAAAGCCACTATGAGGAGGGCCGCATACGGCACGGCTGAAGCCGTGCCCCTTCAAAGCTTGCTCCATCTATTTTGAAGAAGTCGTTTGTGCCTCTTCAAAGCTTGCTGCCTTCTATTGTCTTGCTGCCATCTATGGTGAAGAAGTCGTTCGTCATGCCGATTATTTAAGGTTGGCTTCAGCTTCGTAAAACACAGTCCCAATATATCGGTGGTTGCATCTAATGTAATGAGGAGGCGCGAAACACCGGAGTAGGATCAGGGTTTAAGCGAGTGCTAGTCAACTTCATGTTAACGGATTACGTTTTGCAAGAAGTTCGCCCCCGAGAAGGAACAGAAGTAAAGGTCGGAGGCGGAAGGAGTCTCAAAATGAAATCACGGCGGATTGGATGGATACTCGCGGTGCTGTTCCTGGTTGCGAGCTCAGCGGGCACAATTCTGGCGCAAGACCAATACCCCGACCAGGAGCAGAGTGCGCAGCTGCCGGCAAACGAGTCGGTGCAGAACAATGCTCCGGACAACAACTCTCCCGGACCGTACGACAACAACGCTTCTGGACCGGACAATTCTGCCGGACCGGAGAATTCTGCCGGACAGCAAGTGCAGGACCCTCCGGGACGAGTGGCGCGCGTGCAGTTTATGTCTGGCCAAGTTTCCATGCAGCCCGGTGGCGTGAACGACTGGGTTGCGGCCAGCACCAACCGGCCACTTACCACGGCCGACCGCGTCTGGACGGACAAGGACTCGCGGGCCGAATTGAACGTGGGTGATGGTTTCATTCGCATGAATTCGGAGACCAGCCTGACCCTCACCAACGTTGGTGACAACGCGGTCCAACTCGAGCTCGACCAGGGTGTTCTGGAAATCAGCGTCCGCCACCTGATGCCTGGGGAGGTTTACGAAGTTGATGCGCCTAACCTCGCCTTCACGGTGATGAAGCCTGGTGTCTATCGTTTCGACGTTTATCCCAATGAAAATCAGACGTGGGTCACCGTCAGAAGCGGGTACGGCGAGGCCACGGGCAATGGGAACGCGGTCCGGGTCAACTCCGGTCAGCAGGTCCGATTCAGCGGAACCAATTCGCTGCAGCACACTTCCTATAGCGCGCCTGCTCGCGATGGTTTTGACGACTGGGCGCAGGTGCGCGACAAACGACTGGGTGATTCCTTGTCGGCGCGCTATGTTTCACCAGGCGTGATTGGTTATCAGGACCTTGACGCTTACGGCGTGTGGCAGACCTCGCCTCAGTATGGCTCGGTGTGGGTACCCACCTCGGTGCAAGCGGGATGGGCGCCCTATCGCTACGGTCACTGGGCATGGATCGAACCTTGGGGATGGACCTGGGTGGATGACGCTTCTTGGGGCTTTGCGCCTTTCCACTACGGACGCTGGGTCAACTGGAACGGCGGATGGGGCTGGGCCCCCGGACCCATCGGATATTGGGACTCCTATTACTCTCCGGCCCTGGTGGGCTGGATTGGCGGAGGCGGCTTCGGAGTTGGTTTCGGGTTCGGCGGCGGCTGGGGCATAGGCGGCGGCTATGGCTGGTTCCCGTTGGGTTGGGGTGAACCATTCTATCCCCGCTATTGTGGCTGGGGACGCCGGGGATGGGGACATAACGGCGGATGGGGATATCGTGGCGGCTACGTAAGCAACGCCTATCTGCGCAATGTCAACATCACCAATACGCGCATTTCGAACCTTAACAACATCACCAGAAACTACCGCAACAACAATTTTTCCGGTACCCGCTACGCCTTCCGTACGAGGGCGGGCGCAGTCACGGCGGCTCCTAGATCCGCGTTTACCTCGGGCGCAGCGATCAACCGGGTTGGTACGGTCGTTCCCAGGTCAGCACTCGGTAAGGGACAGCTTGTCGGCGCGGCCGATGTGGCCCCAACCAGACAATCCGTTCTTGGCGGACATACGCCTCTGACCCATGGTGTTCCTCCCGCCTCGGCGACCAATCGCAATGTTGTGACCCACATGACGCCTCCGGCACGCTCGGCTGGCCTCAACGGCGAACCGATCTGCGATGACCAGAGGGAATGCGGCTTCGCCAGGACAGCATAACGTGAATCCTTCGCGCTCGGCTAACGGTATCGCGACACGCAATACCGCTGGCCCGACGCGCAACGTACCAAGGCCTCGCCGCCAGTAATGGAGTGGCGAGGACGCCGGCTGCAGGGAACATGGCCGGTCGCTCCGTGCCCAGGCCCCCTGAGCGGAACGGCAACTCCGCGCGAGGCAACCCTAATGGCATGACTGGGCGCACGCCTGCGACCATGCCTCAGCACAACCAGCCGGGTTATTCAACGCAGCGCGCCACGCCCAACAGGCCGTCCGCGCCGCGTCCGCCCGCGAACTACACCTATCGCGCGCCCAGCGGAGCACCGCGTCAGGCGGCTCCCGCTCGGCAGTCGGCCCCGGCGGCTCGTCAGGCTCCGAGTAGGTCGGAGCCCAACAGGGGACCGGTCGTATGGCTTCGGCGCAGAAGGCCGCCTGCGGGATACGCGTATCACGCAGCGCCGACGTACTCGCCTTCTTCGCGATATGGATCGGCTGGCCCAACCAATGGCTACCGCGGAGCAGGCAGCCGTGGATCGTATCCGTCAGCTTCCAGCGGCGCGGGCCGCAGCTATGGATCGGCCCCGGCGTACAGCGGCCGTAGCCCAGCGCCGACTTACTCGGCGCCACGCTCCTATGGTGGTGGCGGCGGAGGGTATCGCGCCTCAGGCGGCGGTGGCGGCGCAGCGCGCTCTTCCGGCGGCGGCGGAGGTGGTGGCTATCGCGGCGGAGGTGGTGGCGGATCGCACTCCTCCGGCGGCGGTGGCGGCGGGCGCAGCGGAGGCGGCGGACATCGCTAACATGATTTGAGCAAGCGATCGCAGCAAGGGGCGGCCTGTAAGTGGCCGCCCTTTGTTGTGCCTGAAAGCCACGACCTCTGTGTCGTTCGACGGCCATGCCTGTGACGGCTGAACATGGCCGAATGCGCCCCGCAGCTTATAATCGAAAAGTGAGTCGTTCCACTGTGCAGACTGTCAAGAAGATAGCCGAGGCCAATTTTCCCACCCGCTGGGGACAGTTCCGGATTTACGGCTTTGAAGGCGACTTCGAGAACTTACTCGACAGCGTCTCTACCGAAGACGCCGACCGCCTGGCGCGCGAGGGCAAGGCCGAGCGCCGCAAAGAAGGCGCCATTGCCCTGGTGATGGGCGACATCCACTCCGCGCCGCCGCTGGTGCGCATTCATTCGCAGTGCCTCACCGGCGACGTTTTCCATTCCATGCGCTGCGACTGCCGTCAGCAGCTTGAGCTGGCGCTTTCCATGATTGCCGAAGCTGGCGCCGGCGTCCTCATTTACGAGCAGCAGGAGGGCCGCGGCATAGGCCTGATGGCCAAGTTGCAAGCCTACGAGTTGCAGGATCAGGGTCTGGACACCGTCGAGGCCAATGTCGAACTCGGCTACGACAACGACTACCGGCAGTACACGTTGCCGGCGGAGATTCTGCGGCAGCTCGGGGTGAAGCAAGTTCGCCTGATCTCGAACAATCCGGAGAAAGTCGCCGCCGTGGAAGATGCCGGAATCAAAGTTGTGGAACGCGTGTCTGCCGATGTCGAGCCCTACGAGCACTCCGAGAATTACCTGCGCACCAAAAAAGAGAAGATGGGGCACCTGTTCACGACGTGGTAGGAGCTATTCGGTGCGATACTTTTTGGGCTTCGGTTGGTTGACTGTAAAGATCTCGACGCCAGCCTTTCTTGCTGCTTTTTCCAGCCTGGCGTCCAAGGTCGTCAGCAACGCGCCCCTCCGGATAGCAACTTCCAGATAGGCCGCGTCATAGGCCGAAAGACCATACGCCTGGGCGAGCGGAAGGATATTACTCACGCTTGCGGATAGCGGCAGAGAGTCTTGTTGAACGGTCAAGGCTTCCAGTAACTCAAGGAACCGTCGCACCTCGGGCTGAGTAATCCGCTTCCGCCGTTCGCCAACGGCTATGGCGTTAGCTACTTCCAGCGGCCAGACTGCCGGGACCCACACCTCATATCCGGCCAAGCCCGTCAGTACAGCATCCGCATATTCGCTGGCCTCGTCGGGAAAACACCAGGCCAGGGCCACCGAGGCATCGACGACAATCGCCGTCAAAACCGCCTCCCCGCCTCCACCATTTCGCGCACGCTCATGCTGTCCGTTTTGACTCGCCGGCGTAGCGCGCGCATGCCCTCGACGACATCCTGATGGGAGAGCTTCCCTTGTACCCCAGCAATGGGAACCAGCCTGGCGGCGGGCACGCCATGTCTCGTAATAATGATCGTCTCCCCCCTGCTGACGCGGTCGAGCAACTCCGCAAGGTGGGTCTTGGCCTCGAAAGCCCCAACCGTTTCCATGGCTTTTCTCCCGTTCAACTAGTCTGAACTGGTTTAATTATAGCTCGGCGGTGGTACCCCCAGCCCAGTATCGCGAGGGGCTGCTGCGCTCGTAAGGACAAGTCCAGAGATGAATGGCATTGCTACTCGCGACTCTTCAGCTCCCGTTCCATCGCCTTACGATTTTTCACCGGCAAATTCTTCACTGCGCTGCTGGCCAGCGCGATGTACACCGCGCGGGCTTCGGGAACTGCCTTCAACTCCTCCAGGTGGCGGCGGACCGTAGCCACGTCTCCACGTACCAAAGGGCCGCTGAAAGCGGAAGCCGCATCGTGCTGCAAATAATTCTGCAAAGTTTGCCGCAGCAGTGGAACCATCATGGCCTTGACGTCGTCAGGCCTGATCCCAGCGGCCTTCGCTACGCGCTCCAGCGAAGCCATCAAGGCGACCACCAGGGGCGAGGCAAAACTGCCGAAGGCGTGATACAGCACCTTGTTGCGCTTGTCGATCGGGTAGGTTGTACCGCCCAAATCCTGCACGATTCGTTTGGCCACGCGGACGGCAGCCGGATCGCCCTCGACAGCGAAAGCCACCCCTGACATCCGCGGTGCGGGGCCTCGCACAAAGGTCATGCCGGGATGCAGCGACGCGACCTTTGCTCCTTGCTTACGCAGCGGGGCCAGATCGTCGCTGGTAAGGGCGCCGCTGGAGTGGAAGACGATCTTCCCCTTCCAGTCCTGGGTCTGCGCCAGTTGCAGGGCGGTTGCAGCAATCGCGTCGTCGGGTACGGTGATCCAAACCAGGTCGCTGGCAAGCGGTTCTTTGCCCAGCGTGACCAGTCGCGCTTTCACTCGCCGCGCCAAGCCTGCCGCCTCGCGGCGGGTGAGCTTTTGGGGCGCCTAGCAATGAACTTCACCACGTAGCCAGCGGATGGCAAAGTCAAGGCCAATGCCGTTCCTAGATTCCCTGGACCGACGATGCTGACCGTCAGGGGACGAGCGGAGTCAGATTGTTTGGGCACGGCGGGCAGAATAGCAGATTTTGGGCGGCGCAAGCGCCAGTTACGAAAACTCGCAGCAACTATTTATAGTGGTGAGACTATGCCATCAAGAAAGTGCGCGGTCGAGAAAGCCAGACAGCAGCCGAAGATCAAGTAAGCCTTCGCATCCCGGGAAGAGACTCGAGGTCCTCTCGTCGAAGACCATCTTCAAGGGGCCCGCCTTCAGCGTGAGTTCCGACCGGGTGCGCGAGCCCAGCGGAATTGTTGCGCGCCGTGACGTGGTGCGCCATTCCGGCTCGTCCGTAATTCTTGCGGTGGACGAGAGCGGCCCCGAGCCGCGCGTTCTGCTGGAGCGCCAGTACCGTTACGCGGCGAAGGATTATCTTTGGGAACTGCCCGCGGGCCGCGTCGATCCCGGAGAAAACGCCCTGGCCGGCGCCAAGCGCGAACTGCTGGAGGAGACTGGATATCGCGCGGCCAAGTGGAAGCAAGCGCTGTTCTTCTATCCCAGCCCGGGCTTTCTGGACGAGACCATGACGGTTTACCTGGCGCGCGGGCTGACGTCCGGGGAGGCGCAGCCCGAAGAGGACGAATCCATCGAGTGCCACCTGACGCCTTTATCGCAAGCGCTGGAGATGGTCCGCTCGGGCGAGATTTGCGATGGCAAGACGATCGCCTCCGTTTTATGGCTGGCGGAAACTCTCCGTACTCAGTCAATCTGGTTCTTGACGCCATGCTCAGATCGTCCACAGTCGTTCCTGGGTGAAGGACCCCTGTTCCCGGCGACCTGGTAAAAGTGACGCACACCCGCCGAAAATGCGCTTGTTAAAGCTGTATACTCTCGTTGACAACACCACCAAACGGGAGCAAACTTAAACGCACGCTGTTCAACAGGCCAATCCAACTGGCCAAGGTCGATCCAGGGAAGAATCCTCCATCGACTTTGGCTTCTGGGCCCAACCTGATTGACGCAATTCTAGACCAGCATCCTCGGGGTGGGGATGCTGATGGGCTCTGCCCGGAGGAAGAAGAAACGTGAGACTGAAAGGGACCGTAAAGTGGTTCAATAACGCAAAAGGCTTTGGCTTTATCGGCCGTGAGGATGGCAATCCGGACGTGTTCGTGCACTACAGCGCGATCAACAACGAAGGCTACAAGAGCTTGCAGGAAGGCGACCAGGTCGAGTTCGAGATCGTCGATGGCCAGAAAGGCCCGCAAGCGGGCAACGTGACGAGGGTGCAATAGGGCCCTTTGTCCGCATTTCCAGAACACCCAGCCCGCCGTGGCTGGGTTTTTTGTTGGGCGGGCAAATCTTGTTGGGTGCGCAATACAATTCTGTGGGGCTGACGCGTAACCGTCACCCAACGCAATGCAAGACGACATCACAATTCGCAAAGCCTTCGAGGCCGACGCATTCGCCATGCTTGAATGCCTGAGAATCGCCTTCGAGCCCTATCGCGCCCAGCTACACGCCCGGCGGCTTCGCCGATACCGTCTTGACGCCGCAGACAATCCTCGCATCGCCTCAGGCAGATGACCATCTTCGTGGCGGTCACTGAGCCGGCGAACTGATTGTCGGCACCATCGCCTGCGCGGTCAATCAATGCCAGCGAGGGGCATCTGCGCGGCATGGCCGTCTTGCCCGAGTGGCAAGGCCGTGGCATCGCGGAAAAACTATTGCAAGCTGCTGAGGCTGGAACTGGCCGGCACGGAGTTGCTCGCGAATAACGCTCGACACGACCGAGCCGCTACAACGCGCCATGCGCTTCTATGAAAAACATGGCTACGTCGCCTCCGGCAAGATTACGGATTTCTTCGGCATGGCGCTGCATGAGTATGTGAAAGATCTCAGGCTCTGAGAGCCGTCGGAATCGCAGCGCATAGCTCCTCTCCACGTTACAATTCCGCTCAGGTACTCTTGCGTGGACAACAAGGCCATCGCCAACATCTTCTACGAAACCGCCGATCTGATGGAGATCAACGGCGACGACTCCTTCCGCATCCGCTCCTATCGCCGCGCCGCCGAGGCGCTCGAAGGACTGCCGCAGCAGGTCTCGGGGCTGATCGACGAGCCCAAGAAGCTGCTGGAGATTCCCGGCATCGGCAAGGGTATGGCGGCCAACATCCAGGAGCTGTGCCGGAGCGGCAAGCTTGGGCCGCACCAGGAGCTGCTGACAGAAGTACCGGCCCTCGATGCTGGAGCTGCTGAAGATCCAGGGACTGGGCCCGAAGACCATCGCGCTGCTGTGGAGCGCCTTCCAGGTGAGCGATCTCGCCGGCGTGGAGAAGCTGGCGCGCGAAGGCAAACTGCGCGAACTGCCGCGCCTGAGCGAAAAGAGCGAGCAGAAAATCCTGAAGGCGATTGAGGATTATCGCCGCATTTCCGGGCGCTTCCTGCTGGACGAAGCCGACCGCACCGCGCAGAAGCTGACCGAGCACCTGCAGCACATCAAGGGCATCGAGAAGATCACGCCCGCCGGCTCGCTGCGCCGTGGACGCGAAACCGTCGGCGACCTCGACATGCTGATCACCGGGCCGTGCTGCGTTGACGATGAGCAGCGCGCTGGATTGATCGAAGAAATCCTGCGCTTTCCCGGCATCGTCGAAGTGCTGGCCAAGGGCGACAACAAGGTCAGCTTCAAGCTGCGCAGCGGCATGCAGGTGGACGTGCGCACCTTGCCGCCGGACTCCTACGGCGCGGCCATGCAGTACTTCACCGGCTCGAAGAACCACAACGTCACGCTGCGCCAGCGCGCGCTCAAGATGGGCTTCACGCTCAGCGAGTACGGGCTGTTTCGCCTCGACAACAACAAGCGCGTGGCCGGCGCCACGGAAGACGAAATCTACGGCAAGCTGAAGCTCGACTGCATTCCGCCCGAGCTGCGCGAGAACTGCGGCGAGATCGAGGCCGCCGCAGAAGCACGAACTGCCCGAACCTGATCACCGTCGCCGACCTGCGCGGCGAAGTGCACATGCACACCGTCGAGACCGACGGGAAGTGCACCATCGACGAGATGGCGGAGGCGGCAAAGGAGCGCGGCTACAAGTACATCGCCATCACCGATCACTCCAAGAACCTGGCCTTCGCCAACGGCCTGGATGACAAGCGTGCCGTGCAACACATCGCCCGCATTCGTGCCGCCAACGAGCAGATCGATGGCATCACCATCATGGCCGGCATCGAAGTGGACATCCTGGCCGACGGCGAGCTCGATCTCTCCGACTCGGTGCTGGAGCAGATGGATGTTGTGGTCGCCAGCGTGCATTCGGCGTTCAACCAGGAGCCGCAGCAGATGACCGACCGCCTGTTGCGCGCGCTGAACAACCAGAACGTGTCGATCCTCGGACACCCCACCGGGCGCTTGCTGCTGCGGCGCGACGCCTATCCGTTCGACATGGATGCGATCCTCAAGACGGCGCTGAAGAACAAAGTCGCGATGGAGCTGAATGCGTATCCCGACCGGCTCGACTTGAACGACGTGCATCTGCGCATGGCGCGGGAGCGCGGCGTGAAGATCGTGATCAACACCGACGCGCACCACACCTCGCACTTCGAGAAGATCAAGTACGGTATCCTTCAGGCGCGCCGCGCATGGCTGACCCCGAAGGACGTGCTGAATACGCTGCCGGAGAAAGAATTTCGCCAGGCGATGAAGCATCAGTGGCCCAAGAATTGATGGAGGAAGCCATGGCTGAGAATGAAATTCCGCCCAAGCCGCCTCAACCGCAATACGACGCTGGGCATGTTCCCATCACCGAGGAGTTCGACAGCGCCAAACGCAGCCTGCCGCCCGCGGTGCCGGTGGTCATCGCACTGGTTGTCGTTGGCATCGTGGTAGGCGTGATCGCCTTCCTGGAACGCTCCAAGCCGGTGGCGCAGGGCGGCATCGACGCGGTGTTACGCCAGCCAGCCTGCCGACATGACCAACACTATGGTCGTGCTCCAAGTCACGCTGCGCAATGTAGGCGACAAGGCGCTCTACATCAAGTCCATCAGCGCCAACCTCAAGACCGACCAGGGCGACCAGTCCGACGACGCCGCGTCGCCGTCCGATTACGATCGTTACTTCGCCGCCTATCCCGACCTTCGCGAACACGCGACCCAACCTTGACGGTGGAAACCAAGATCATGCCGGGCGCCGAGCAAAAGGGAACTGTGCTGGTGGCGTTTCCCGTCACCGAGCAGCAGTTCAACGCTCGCAAGGACCTCAACGTGACCATCGTGCCTTACGATCAGAATCCGATTGTGCTGCGCGAGGGAAGCGCCGCGGCGAAGTAGCGTCCGTCTCAATTCCGATGACCTCTGGAACCTTAACCGGCGCCGGTCTCAGCCTTAGCACTGCTGCCGTCTGGGGCGCAGGCGATTTCGCCGGCGGCATCGCTACCAAGCGCGCCAATGTCTTTCGCGTGGTCGCAGGCGCGCATGCCTGCGGCTTGTTGCTCATGCTGCTGTTGGTCTGGATTACCGGCGAGGCGCTGCCACCGCGTTCAACGTTGTTGTGGGGAGCAATGGCCGGCGTTACTGGAGCCATTGGCGTTGCGGCGCTGTACCAGGCGCTTGCCGTGGGACGCATGGGCATCGTCGCGCCCGTCGCCTCCGTGATCACGGGAGTGTTGCCGGTGCTGGCCGGCATCTACATCGAGGGAATGCCCGCCCCGATTCAGCTAGGGGGCTTCGTGCTGGCATTGATCAGCATTTGGCTGATAGCGCGGCCGGACGGCGAAATCGACACGCATCGTGGTCTGGGGCTGGCGGTGCTGGCGGGAGTGATGTTCGGCTTGTTCTTCATCGCTTGTAAACAAGCAGGCCATCACGCAGTGTTCTGGCCACTGGTGGCGGCGCGCACTGCTTCCACCTTGCTCATGCTGCTCATCGGGGCTTTTTCAGTTGGCGACAAGCGGCCCCTGCGCCCAGCGATGGTTGCGATTCTATTTTCGGGGATGCTGGATACCTCTGCGAATGCGCTTTTCATCGCCGCCACGCAGCACGGACGCCTCGACGTTACTTCAGTGCTGTCGTCGCTTTATCCTGCCAGCACCGTGATTCTCGCACGGATCTTCTTGAAGGAGCGAATGTCAGCCACGCAGAACGCGGGCATCGTGGGCGCGCTGATTTCCGTGGCCCTGATCGCGGCGCGATAGTCTAGCTCACCAACTCTGGCTTGATCCAGGCAAAGCGGAAGATCGCCAACGGGTCCTCGGGATAGCTCACTTCGAAATCGAGGTAGGCGTCCGCGACGATCCAGTAATAGGTCTTCAGCGTGGAGATGATTGCGTCAATTGCCTGATCGAGTTCCCGATGGGTGGAGGCCAGGGCCGAAAGGGTGCGTTCATGATGGCCGAAATGCGGGTTCAAAACTTGCTTTAAGTTGGTGGCCGCGCGGTCCAACTCGGCAATATCGTCGTCAAACTCACGCTTGCTCACCTTGTCGTGCAGCAGATGGGGATAGTCCTCAAGCTGGGTCAGCACCCGCCGCAAGGAGAGATCGGTATTGTCCGCATCGAGCAGTTGCAGTACGCGGCTCGCCATGGCGTCGGCGTAGGCGGCCCTTACCATATCGAGGAACGCATTGCGGGCACCGTCAAGCTGAGGGTTGCGCGCAATGACGTCGCGCTCCAGCTTCCAGTAGATGTCGCGGTCGCGGGCCAGGCTGAGGACCTGGTTGCGGATTTCGCGCAGTTCACTGCGGGCGCGTTCGCGGAATTGTTTTTCGCTCACCATATTTTCAAGTGTACCGAAGCGTGCCAGACTCTTGCATCCTCTGTAACAGGTCCGGCCATCCTCGCACGGCGTTACAATGAACTCTCTGCGAGGTCATCATCGTGCTCACCTATGAAGAAATTGTTGCGCTGCGAACAGAAATACCTGCTCAACACCTACGCCCGCTACCCGCTTGCCATCGCGCGCGGCAAGGGCGTGTACGTTTATCGACGTCGAGGGCAAGCGTTATCTCGACTTGCTCGGCGGCTTGGGCGTCAACGCGCTGGGCCACGCCCATCCCCGCATCGTGAAGGCCATTCGCGAGCAGGCGGCCAGGGTCATCCACGTCTCCAACCTTTACTACAACGAGTACCAGGGACTGCTGGCGGAGAAGCTATGCACCGCGTCGGGACTGGACCGCGCCTTTTTCTCCAACAGCGGCACCGAGGCGATCGAAGGCGCGCTGAAGCTGGTGCGCGCTGCCGGCCACGCCACAGGCGGCGCGGAGAAGTGCGTCGTGGTCGCGCTGGAGAACTCCTTCCATGGACGCACCATGGGCGCGCTCGCGCTCACCGGCCAGGCGAAATATCGCCAGGGCTTCGATCCCATGCTGGAGGGCGTGCGCTTCGTGCCGCGCAACGATGTGGAAGCGCTTGCGCAATGCGATGGACGACAAGGTTTGCGGCATCGTGCTGGAGCCCATCCAGGGCGAGGGCGGCATTCAGGAATCGTCACCCGAGTTCTTGCAGGCGTGCCGCGAGCTGGCCGACCAGCACCAGGCAGCGCTCATCTTCGACGAGATCCAATGCGGGCTCGGGCGCACCGGGCAGCTCTTCGCCTTCCAGCATTTCGGCGTCATGCCCGACGTGGTTTGCATTGCCAAGCCCATCGCTGCGGGACTGCCGCTGGGCGCGTTTCTCGCCAAGCGAGCGGTTTCGCGCAGCACATCACGTCCGGGCAAGCACGGCACCACTTTCGGCGGCGGCCCGCTGACCTGCCGCGTCGCGTTGGAGTATCTGGCAATTCTGGAGGACGAAAACCTGCTGGAGCAGGTGCGTCGTGTCGGCGCGTACTTCTCGCAGAAGCTGCGCGAGCTGGTGGACAAGTTCGACATCGCGGTGGAAGTCCGCGGCGTGGGCGCGATTCAGGCGCTGCAGTTGACTGTTCCCGGCAAGCCGATCCTGGAGGGCGCGCTGGCCAAAGGGCTGCTGATCAACGTGACGCAGGACACGGTGCTGCGCTTTTTGCCGCCCTTCCTGCTGCAAGAGAAGCACGTGGATAGCGGAATGCGGATTTTGCGCCGGCTGCTGGCGGACGCGCAGAAGCAGGAGAAGAAGGCGAACAAGGCGGTAGCAGTTAAAGCGTAATGTTCACCAGATTTGTGCCGTCCCCGGGGGACTCCTCGGTTTCTACTCGCCTACCCACCGTTGAAACGGTGGGCTTTCTTATCCCGTCCCGCAAGCGGGACTGGTTCATGCCGCCGCGGACCGCGAACGAGTGAGCACCACGTAGCGCTCTGAGGCCAGCAGAATGCCCTGCAGGTCGCTGGAGTAACAGCAATCCACCGCACCCGCGGCCAGGGCATCGGACCACATGCGATCGTCCGCCAGACGATGGATGCACACGAATGCGGTGGAGGGAAATTGCGAGCAGAGGTTCTTCAGACTGGAGAAGTTAACCAGCTCCAGGTCCACGACCGCGAAGGGAGCGCGCAAACGCGCCACCGCGGGAGCAATTTCTCCGGCGGATTTTGCAACCGCTAGGTTGCGGAACTGTTTACCGAGGGACGCGGCCAGGCGCTCGGCCGCAACTGCATCGTGATGAGCGAGAACAACATTGATAGGCCGCATGGCAAACCCCTTTTGAAGTGGCGGAGGGGGGCGGCAACAGCCAACCCGGTGATGATGTTTGGTTGACGATCCAACAACTCCGCACCAGCCCGGCGCGGCACCCACAGTTATGGACGAGCGGCGGCGCTATTTGGTAGCGTCGCCCGATTGGGTTGCGGCTTCGAAGGCTTCCGGCTGCAGCTTGCCATTTCGCTTCAGCAGGATTTCGACTTTGCCTTCGGCTTCTTCCAGTTCTTTGCGGCAGGAACCGGAAAGCTTCATGCCCTCATCAAAAAGCTCCAGCGCGCTGATCGAGCGAGACGTCCCCCTTCTCCAGTTCGTCACGATTTTTTCCAGCCGCTGCAGACACTCTTCAAACTTGGGCAAGGTCAAACTCCTAGGAACAATTCTAGTGCAGATTGGTTTCGGCGAACGTAAAAATTTGGAGTCAATCGAGCGGCGGCGGGAAATATTTTCTCAGTAGGAAGGGTAGGGTGGTTATCCTCGCCGTCGTCGTAGGGACGACAGAGGAAGGCCCGCTACACCGCGGCGCGTCTTCCCGTACCGAGCGCCTCCAGCACGTCCACGGCGCAGGAGTAGCGTCCGAAGGGGGCGCTGATCTGTGCGCCCTGCACCATGTGGCGGACGGCGGCGAGCATGTCGCGAGCGATGGCCACGCCCTCGGCGCGGGCGGCGTCGGCGGTGGTCGCCTTCGCCATGCGGGTGAAGATCTCGTCGGGGATGGAGACCCGCAGCTCGTTCTTCATGAACTCGGCATTGCGAGTGCTGGTGAGCGGCCAGATGCCGGCCACCACCGGAATGCGGCAGTGCTCGATCTTGCGCAGGAACTCCTCCAGCAGGCGAATATCGAACACCGGCTGGGTGACCGCCAGCTCCGCGCCGGCCTCCACTTTGTATTCGAAGCGGCGGATTTCCTCGTCGATGTTGGGGCTGCCGGGATTGGCGCCCACGGCGATCACGAACCTGGTCGAAGTGCCGATGGGATTGCCGCCGATGTCCAGCCCGCGGTTCAGGTTGTGGACGATGTTGACCAGGCCGATGGCGTCCACGTCGAAGACCGCGGTGGCGTCGGGGTAGTCGCCCATCTTCGGCGGATCGCCGGTGATGCAGATCAGGTTGCGAATGCCGACGGCGCTGGCGCCCAGCAGGTCCGACTGAATGCCCAGCACGTTGCGGTCGCGGCAGGTGTAGTGCAGGATGGGCTCGATGCCGACCTGCTGCTGCACCAGCAGGCACAGCGCCTGGTTGCTCATGCGCGCCGAGGCGCGCGGGCTGTCAGGGATGTTGACGCCGTCCACGCCAACCGATTTCAGGAAGCGCGCGCCTTCGATCTCCCGGCTGCCGTCGGTGCCTCGCGGCGGAACGATCTCCACCATGGTGACGAACTCGCCGGCGGCGATCTTGCGTCCCATCTGCGAACGTTCGCGCGAGCGGCGGCACTTCGACCGGCTGGGCCTTGGGAGCTGGAGCCGACTTGTCGCGCGGTGCGCGCCGCCGGAAACCGCGCGCAGAAAGGCTTTCATGACGTGGATGTGGTCGGGCGTGGTGCCGCAGCAACCGCCGATCAGGCGCACCCCGACATCCACAAACCTGCGGGCGTAGTCCGCCATGTACTCGGGCGAGCAGAGATAGATGTTGCGGCCTTCCACCGAGCGCGGCATGCCGGCGTTGGGTTGCGCCGAGAGCGGCGCGGTGGTGACGGCGCGCACCCGCTCCAGGGCGTCCAGCATGGCCACCGGGCCGACGCTGCAGTTGCAGCCCACCACGTCGGCGCCCCAGGCTTCGATTTGCGGACCATAGTGCTCGGGAGCCGATCCATCCAGGCAATTGCCATCTTCGTCGATGGTGACTTGCGCCACCACCGGCAAATTGGGATTCACATCGCGCGCCGCCAGAATGGCCTGATGCAGCTCTTCCAGATATCCGAAGGTCTCCAGGATGAGCAGGTCGACGCCTTCTTCGTTCAGGGCCGCAATCTGCTCGCGAAAGGCGTCGCGGGCTTCGGCGAGCGAGATTTTGCCCAGCGGCTCGATGCGCACGCCCAGCGGTCCGACGGCGCCGGCCACCAGGGCGTCGAAGCTCTTGGCTGCCTCCCGCGCCAGGCGGGCGCCCTGGCGGTTGATATCGGCCAGCTTGTCCACACAACCGTGCTTGGACAAGCGAAACGAATTGGCGCCAAAGGTGTTTGTTTCAATGATCTCTGCTCCGGCCTGGAGGTATTCCTGATGGATCTCGCGGATAAGGTCGGGCTGCGAGACGTTGAGCTCGTCGTAGCAGCGGTTGATGAAGATGCCCTTGGAATACAGCAGTGTGCCCATGGCGCCATCGCATAAGACAGCGCCCTTCTGCAAACGCGAAATGAGGTCCGTAGTCATGGATATGGTGGAGGCTGTAAGTGCCGAGCTTGATTGAACTTTATCGCAAATGGCGGCAAATTCGCCATCGCCCGCCCACCCGCGAGGCCGATGTCGCGCTCTGTTATAATTCAACCGATTTCCAACACATCATCCTCAATTCATCATGATGTCCGGGGTAAACGCTTGAAGCGGGTTCCAGTCTTCCTCCTCAGCTTGTTAATCGCGGTTTTCGTAACGTCTTGCGGCGGGGGCGGTAGCAGCGGTTCAACCCAGCCGCCCAGCAAGGTGCAGCATCGCGCCTTTATCAGCAATAACTACTCGGGCAACCTGCAAGTGGTGGACACCCAAAACGACACTACGCCTTTCACCGCCCAGACCACGACCCTACTACTGGCCAGGTGATACCGGGTGTTCCCGTGACGATACCTGTGGGAGGCAGGTTGGGCTTCGAAGTGGAAAGCCCCGAGCCGGGCCACGACGATGGTTTATGAACAGAATGCCCACGAACTCGCCTTCGTGGATAACGCCACGGAGATGACCAGCGGCGCCGTGCTTCTTCCTGACTTTACGGAGATGGCACTGTTCTCCCCGGACAGCAGTAAAGTGTACGCCCCAGTGCGGAACGTGCCCGTCACCGGTGCCCGCCCTGGCGCGGTGGAGGTCGTCACGGTTTCCTCCACTTCCATCACTGCGACCTATCCCGTTGCGTCAGCGCGTTATATCGCGCTCAGCCCCAGCGGGCAATTTCTGTTGGTGTTCGCCGACGATTCAGACTCGGTTTTCCTGATCGACTTGACAGCCACCACGGTCACACCGATGGAGATTCCTGGTTTCGCGCGGCCGGTCAACGCGTTTTTTAGCAGCGACAGCAATACCGCCTATGTGATCAATTGCGGAGTTGAGTGCGGCTCAACTTCGGGGGCATCGGTAGCGCAGCTCGACATTCCGTCACAAACCATCAAGGCGACGGTGCCGGTCGGAGGCGCCAGCGTTGGCCTCCTAAACGGCGGAACTTTGTACGTAGCCGGAAATCCCGGCCCGGCTGGGACCTACGATGCGATTACCGTTAGTAGCATGACGCGCGTCACCGCCAACTCGGTGGCGATCGGCGACGGCTATCACAACACCATGGCGCTGTCCAGCAACAACAAGCTCTACATTGGCGCCAGCACCTGCATGAATCTCACCACGGGATGTCTGTCCGTGGTCGATGTCACCAACAACACCGCCGACGCACCGCTGCCGCCCAAAGGGAGCGTCACCGGCATGCTGGCGATTTCGGGCCGCAACACGGTGTACGTGATCGAGGGAGGATACCTGGTGATTTACGACACCACTACCGACACCCCCGGGAAGACCCAGGTCCTGTTTACCGGAGCGCTGTACGGAGTGGTGCAGGTGGATCCGTAAGCTAGTGGAAGTGGATAGTGGCTAGTGGCTAGTGGATAATGAGCACCATGGCTTTTGACTTTTAACAGAGAATGTCAAGCGATTCGTTTATCGGCAACGAACGCGGCGCTAAAAGCGCGTCACTAACCACTAACCACTAACCACTGTTCTCACGGCTCCAGCCGCAGGTGGTGCACTCCTGCGCGCTGCACCGCCGCCGCCGAGAACGGCAACGCAAACGTGCGTCCGCGATAATAGGCATCCCATTGATCGTTGTAATGCTCGTCGAAGATATTGCCGGATTGGCCATTCACAATATTCAGCGTCGAGTTGTCGAGGTCCGCGAAGTCAACCGTGAGGCGCTCGGAAGGACCGAAGTGCGCGCTGACCTGCTTCACCGTCTCACCATCCCCCGATAAGGGCTGCGGGCCGGGATCGGCGTTACGCTTGAGGACGGGGAAGTTGCTCCAGAAGGGATGCTTGATGTCCACGCGATGGACCCGTCCCCACCTCCACGTCGCGAGCGCCCGCGGCGCTTCGGCATCGCTTACGGCCCGCTCCACGGCGGCGGTCAACAGCGCGTCATAGTTGGCGTAGCCTTCCGGCAGCCAGCGCGCAGGCTCGTGAGACAGTATGTTCTCCAGCCATACCGGGCTCATGAACCACCGGTATTGCTTCCAATCGTCTCCCAGCTTTGGCTTGAGCAGCAACTCTTCCAGTTTCTTGCGCGAGAAGTAGGCCACGGTCGGCGCCGCCGATTCGACGGTCATGGCGCCGTCCCAATTGCGCAGGAGATCGGCGGCTGCCTTGGCGCGCTGTGATGCGGTTGAGGTGTGATCCACGGCGTACACCAGGCGCTCGGCGCAGAAGCGATCAAACGCCGAAACAATGTCGGTCTGAATCGCCAGCATGTCCGGCGACGTGAGTTTCTTGTTCGCATTCAGCAGCCGGTAGATGCGTTCCGTGCGATAGGGCGATCCCCACTCGATGCTCAGGGTGTAGGGATATCCATCCGGCGTGACGCGCCCGTTGGCCGTGGCGATGATCCCGGAAGGTGGGTCGTACACGCTGGGAAGCTTGTCGTAGGGGACATATCCCGTCCACTCATACGAGTTGTCATCGCCAGGCACGGGAAATGAACCGTCGCCCCTCGCTCGGATCGGCACCAACCCGGTTGCCTGGTAGCCGATATGCCCGTCCACGTCGGCATAGACGACATTCTGGCCCGGCGCGCCAAACTGCGAGAACGCTGCGCGGAATTCCTCCCAGTTCTTTGCCGAATCGACGGCAAAAAACGGCGTGCCCTCCGCCTGCGGGTCATAGACGGTCCACTTGAGGGCCAGCTTGCGCGTCTCGCCCGGAATAATGTCGCTGATGATCGGTCCGTGCCGGGTCACCTCGACATCCACATTCACCTCGGGCTTGCCCTTCACGCGGATGATTTCTTTGTGGCGTTCCGGCTGCACCCAACCTTGCGGCGTCAGGTATTCGCCCTTGTCGTTGAACTTCTCGACGTAGAGGTCTTCGACGTTGGGACCGAGATTGGTGAAGCCCCACGCGATGTAACGGTTGTGTCCGACGATGACGAAGGGCACGCCCGGCAAAGTCACGCCGGCAACGTCAAAGTCTCCGGCCGTAAGATGTGCCTCGTACCAAACATTCGGGATGTGCAGGTCCAGGTGCATGTCGTTGGAGAGCAGCGGCTTCCCCGATGCTGTATGCGTGCCCGAGACGACCCAGTTGTTGGAGCCGGGATGAAGGCTGTCCTCGGAAGCGTTGCTTTGCAGAAGCGCCCGCAGGCGTTGAAGGGACGCGGCTTTAGCCGCGCCGTAGATCCCTCCGTTATCCCTGTCATCCTGAGCGACGAGTCCGGTCGCCGTGGCGACTGGACGAGGAGTCAAAGGTCCCCTATACTGCGACTCGCTTTTGCCTGGCGCGTCTTTCGATGGAGCGAGGTCGCCGCGGCGACCGAGTCGAGGCACCTGCGGTTTGATTTCCGGCGTAACGTGGCTGCTTTTCTTCCTTGGCACCGAATATTCTTCCTCTTCGTCCGGGGTTGTCTCACCCGGAATCTCGTTTTCGATGGAGGTGGTGTCGGTCCCCGGTGGATGATCGCGCCAGGAGGAATTCACATACAGGTCGGCAGTCAATTCCGGCCCCAGCCTGGCGAGAATTTTCTCTTTCTCCAACTCGTTCTTGTACAGACCGTGGTTCAGAAACTCGGTCATCGACAAGCCCACCAGCACCGAATCTTCCACCGTCCAGACGTGAGGAAAGTACGTGAGGAAGCGAAACTCCAGCGGCAGAGTTTTCTGGTGCTGCTCGATGTAAGCATTCACCCCGGCGGCATAGGCTTCGAAGTGGGCGCGCTGGGCCACATCCATGTTGGCCACAGTTTTCTCCGCGACCTGTCGCAGGCCGAGGATGCGATGCTCGCGATCAAGCTTGACGTACTCCGGCCCTAGAATGGCGGCCAGGTCGCCGGAAGCGTAGCGCCGGGTCATGTCCATTTGCCACAGCCGGTCTTGGGCGGTGACGTAACCCTGAGCAAAGAACAGGTCGGGCAAGTTGGCGGCGGCAATGTTGGGAACACCAAGCGCGTCGTAGGTCACGGTGACGGAGTCGGCCAAGCCGGACAGGCGAATCGTGCCGTCCACCTGCGGCAGCGCCGCCCGCACCGCCCTATAAAACCAGAAATCGAAGGCGAGAAAGCCGATCAGGAAGAGGACCAATACTCCCACGACCACGCGGAAGATGAATTTGGAGTGGGATGGCCGTGCGGGAATACGGATAGTCGAAGCTCCCATGGGAAAGCTGATTATATAAGTTTCTGGTGGCCCGCCTCGCGCGAAGAGAACCTGCGAGGCATGGTGCATTCACCTTGTTGCGGATGGGAGTGACGGTCAGAATTGCGGAGGCGTGGGCGGCAAGGTCCCCGAGTTGATGCCTTCGCACATGGTGTTGTTCACCGTCAAGTTGCCGTGGGCGTCAAGCTTCACCGTCCAGATGGTGTCGTAGTCGTTGTCGGGCCACACGTCGGAGGGCGGAGCCTGTTGAGCGGCGTTATAGCTCGTGAGCAGCTTTAAGATTGCTGGTTGTATGAATTGGAACGACCACGCCAGCAGCACACTCTGATTGGAGAATTGGCCGCCGTTGCTGAAGAAGAAGAAAGTACTGGTCTCCTGGGCGACGTTGCTATCGGAGAGGTCGAAGCCGGTAACCAGATTGTAGGGCAAGTTGTTGGCGATGGCGTACGGTATAGCGGTCAACGGGGGCGCAACCGTCGACCAGTTGTGGTCTCCCGTGACGAGGTCGAGGGAACCTGGGCCGAATTGAGCAGGGTCGTTCGAATATACCTGGTCAACATTGACTTTGCCGAGCAGGGCGTTGGGAAGATCCAGCGCGCGCCATTGACCGGCGCCGACATAGTTGTTGTCGTCCCAGTAGAGCTGCGGATGCGCGTCGGCGTGGCGGATGATGTAGAGGGTTTCGTTGGTGTTGATGCCCGCCGGAATGACAGCGCCGTTCTGACCGCCGGTCACGGTGATGCTGAAATGCGTCTGCGCCGTGCAGGCAGTGCTGGCCGGTGGTGGGGACAACACCGGGTAGGTGGCAGGCGGGGTAATGTGGCTGTCGTAGGTGACCAGGCTGGCGCTTCCCGACGGCGCGACCGAAATCGCGTAAATAAAGTTGGGACTGATATAGCTCGCCGGAAGAGCCAGGTTGTAATGTTCGAGCTTGTTAATGTTCGCCATCAAGGCGCTCACGGTTTCCCATGGCGCCGAGAAGACATAGAAACCCGGCGCACCTGCATTCACGATACGAGTGACCAGGGCTTCGTTGTCGCCGTCCTGGTCGCGGAAGTCCAGCCCCTGGCAATTTGCGCAGTATTGCTGCGGCGGCACAACTCCGCTGGGCAGCGGCACGTTCGCATAGGAGTCGTTAATGGGATAGCTGTGGCCGGTATAGTGGGGTCCCGCCCATACTGGTCACTGGACAGAGTGATCTGGTTGAGCAGGGCGAATTGCTGAATGGTCTCCAGTCCTACCATGTCAGGATAATGGTTTGCGGTTTGCAAATGGGTCATCGGTTCGAGCGCGTAAATTCCGGTCACATTCTGCGTTCCCAGTACTTGCTGTTGCAGGAACGTGGCCATCGAGAGCGACCGCTGTAACCCCTGATTGGTGAGGTTTGCCGTCGTTGGATTGACGTCCCCGGAAGCTTGGTAAGCCAAATCCTCGCTGACCACGAAGATGAGGTTGAGGTTGCCGGCGCTCAGCGGAGCGGGAGTTGGCGGCGCTGATGAATTGGGACTGAAAGAGCTGCCGCATCCTGCGAGCAGCGTCAGAGCAAGAACCAGGAACAGCAGTCGTGCAACGGTACCTTTACTCATTATGGGCATGAGTTCCTAGCCGCCTTAGGCATCCTCATCGAACAGCACGGTAAGATTTCCTGGTTCTCCGCTCAGACTGCCAAAACGGATCGATCGGCGGCACAGAAACTCCAACCCGGGTGTTCCAGACAGTCCCCATGATAGGCAAACACCACCTCGGGGCTGTGTGATGTCAAGTGGGTATTCGCACGAAAGTAACCACGGTGACCACCTATTGATGCACCACACGAATTCTGAAACCGGTTAGACCAGCGATTTGTCCATCAGGATGGCGTTCTCATGCTCCTGAATCGAGGCGAACACGACCTGGTCCTCATACCTGAAGTCCCGGTAGGACACGCTGAAACGATCTGCAAATCCCTGCTTGCGAAACATGTGCTGCGAGATTTTCCCCGTGGCTTCGGTCAGCGCCTTTCGATAGCCCTTCCGAAGTCCATTATCGAGACAAGCCTTAACCAGCCCATGCCCAATTCCGCGTCCCGCAAATTGTGCATCAACCGCCACCATGAACAGGTGCAGGTACTCGCCGGCGGAGATTGTTCTCCCTTTGCGGAATTGCTCATCGAGTGTTTCCAACATGGAGAGGATGGGTAGAAATTTGGGACTGATCTGGCCCAAGTCCAGGGCTGGAGGGGAGGCGAAATCATCGGTAAGAAGCACGCCGGCCAGCTTCCCGGTGTCTCCGCTCCGGGCCAGCACCGTGAGTCCGTCCGCAATAGCTCGGGGAGCAAGAAGCTGAAGAAATTGTTCCAGGTCGCGGACGGAAAGGCCCATCGCCACGGCCGGCGGTTCAGACGCGCTGAACACCGTGGCCAGCAGACGGACCATTTCCTCCGCATCCGATGTTTTGGCGACGCTATAGTCCACAGGGTCCCGGACCATGAAACGAATTCCCCGAGCACCCCCGGGTCCACTCATTCTCGCATCGAACACCGTGACCTGAAACCAAAATCCCCATCCGGGCAGAACCAGGCCTGTACGGGCACCTCACGATGCTGCCTCGGCGCGCCCGGCTTTTCCGAGGGCTGTAACCAGAAAATCATCTTCGCGACGTGCCGGGCTGTGGGGCACTCTGTTATCTTCTCTCGCAGATTGATCAGGCGCTCAACGCGGATTGGGCGCGATCCATAAACTGCGATCGAGGTGAGAGATGGCGTGCGACCGAGAAGAGTTAAGACATGTTCCACTATTTGCGTTGCTCGACGATGAAGAAGCGGCTGTGCTGGCCGCGCAGGTCGAGGTGAAGCGGTTTGCCCCGCGGCAGCGCATCTACAAGATGGGCGATCCCGGCAATCAGGCCTACGTCATGATAGAGGGAAGCGTCCGCGTCACCACCGTGGACGAGGACCATCAGGAGGTCGTGGTCGATCAACCAGGGCACGGCGATTTCTTTGGCTTCGCCTCCATGCTGGAGCAGACGCCCCACCAGACCAACGCCATTGCCACGGAAGAAACCGTCTGTCTGGAGGTGGACCGCCACGACATTGCCATTCTGCTGCAACGCAAACCCATGGCCGGCATGGATATGTTGACGGTGCTGGGCCGTCAGTTCCATGCTTCCCAGCAGTTGGTGCGGGTGCGGGCCAGCCGCAATGCCAACCAGGTGATTGAGGATGAATCGACGTTCGGGGAGCGCATCGCCGACTCGGTGGCGCGCTTCGGTGGATCCTGGACGTTCATCATCCTGTTTGGCATTGCGATCATCACCTACTCAGGGCTGAACGTTGCCCTGCGGGGCAGGGCGTGGGACCCGTATCCGTTTATTCTGCTGAACCTTTTTCTCTCCATGCTGGCCGCCATCCAGGCGCCGGTCATCATGATGAGCCAGAATCGCCAGGACACTAAGGACCGGCTGCGCGGTGAGCTGGATTACGACGTGAATCGCCGCGCCGAGGTCGAGATTCAAGGCTTGGCGTACAAGCTGAATCTGCTGTCCGACAAGATTGGAGATGTGGACGATCTGCTGCGGGAAAAGCTGAGGTAAGATTCGAAGCATTCCGCAGCATGACGGGCGCCACTCTTATGACACCAATTCAGCCAACTGCCCCCACCCCAATCGAAGCCGTCCGGGACCTGTTTGAGATTCCGGATGGCATCACCTACCTGAACTGCGCCAGCATGGCACCGCAGTTGCGATCGGTCACCAAGGCCGGACTTCGTGCCGTGCGCACCAAAGCATCGCCTTGGAAGTTGTCCGGCCCAGAGTGGTTTGCAGGCTCCGAAGAGCTGCGCGCTCTTGCCGCACGAGTGATGGGCACAGACAGCGATGCGCTTGCGCTGGTTCCGGCTGCCAGCTACGGAATTGCGACCGCGGCGGCGAATTTGCCGCTCTCGCGAGGTCAGACCATTGTTTTGCTGCATCAGCAGTTCCCGTCGAATGTTTACGTCTGGTATGAGCTGGCGAAGAAAAACAGCGGGCGCGTGGTGGTCGCACAGCGGGAACCGGGCGTAGACTGGACCGAGGCCCTGCTGGGGGCGATCGACGAAAGTACGGCCATCGTCGCTGTGCCGCAATGTCACTGGACGGATGGCAGCAAGGTCGATCTTGAGCGGGTGGGGGAGCGCGTGCGGGCCGTTGGCGCCGGTCTGGTAATTGACGCCAGCCAATCGCTCGGTGCCAGCCCGCTGAATCTCGAGCGAGTGCAGCCGGATTTCCTGACTGCCGTCGGATATAAGTGGTTGCTCGGCCCTTATGGACTGGGTTATCTCTATGTCGCTCCAAAATGGCGGGAGTCGGGCGTCCCGCTGGAGCAGTCGTGGATCGCGCGCGCTGGGAGTGACGATTTCTCCCGGCTGGTTGACCACACCGACGCGTACCGACCGGGCGCGCGCCGCTTCGATATGGGCGAGTCTCCGCAATTTGTGTTGGCGCCGATGGCGATTGCAGCTCTCCAGCAAGTCCTGGCCTGGGGTGTGGAGCGAATCCAGCAGACGCTTTCGCTGCTGACGGAAAAGGTCGCGCAGCTCGCCGCCGACATTGACTATTCGGTCCTGCCTGCTGCGCAACGGTCGGCGCACATGATTGGGATCCGCCACGTGCGCGGTATTCCGGCAGGGCTCCCGCAGCTTCTCCATGACGCCAACGTGTTTGTCAGTGTTCGCGGAGATTCGATCCGCATTGCGCCGTATCTCTACAACGATGCCGGCGACATTGAACGGCTGTTTGCGGTGTTGCGCAAGGCGAAGGGTTAAGGTGGAATCGTATTGGAGCTCAGGATGCCCGTGATTATCTCTATGCTCCGCGGCGTCAACGTCGGCGGGCATAACAAGATCAAGATGGACGCTCTGCGAGCGCTCTACGAATCGCTTGGGCTGCGCGACCCACAGACCTACGTGCAGAGCGGCAATGTCGTTTTCAAAACTGACAAGCGCGACCTGGTTGCCTTGGCCAAGCGGATTGAGGACGCAATCGAGCGCGGCTTTGGTTTTCGTCCGGCGGTAATTCTCCGGAGCACTTCCGATCTGAGAGGCGCGATCGCAAGAAATCCGTTCGCGAAGCGGAGCGGCATCGAGCCCAGCAAGCTTCTGGTCAGCTTCCTGGCCAGCGATCCCGGCCCGGCAGTTCGTGAGCAGGTCCTCAACCTTAAGACCGAACCCGAGGAGTTGCGGATGGACGGTCGCGAGCTCTACATCTATTTCCCCAATGGGATGGGACGCCCGAAAATGTCCTGGGCAGTCCTTGAAAGGACGCTAAAGGTTCCGGGAACGGGCAGAAACTGGAACAGCGTCACCAAGTTGCTCGAGATGGCGGAAAGGCTGGAAGCTTCGGAATGAGCTGCTCTGTGCCTCTGGCATGAATCGGGTCGAAAGCTGTGCGCCAAATTTGAATCCCCCTGGAAGGGTAGTCATCCATTCCATCGTATTTCTGCTGCGCAATTAAGTCCTTTACGGAGGGAACTTCATGAGTTCTGGACTGGTGCTGTTGCTGACGTTTGGAATTGGCATAGTAACCGGCCTGCGGTCTGCGACGGGACCGGCGGTGGTGGCGTGGGCCGCTCACTTGGGTTGGATCAATCTTTCCGGTTCTCCGGCGGCCTTCATGGGCTCGGAGTGGGCGGTCGCCGTCTTTACCATTTTTGCGGCGGTCGAATTCGTCGCCGATCAGCTTCCCAGCACTCCGGCCCGTACCGCCGCCGCCGGACTGAGCGCCCGAATTGTTATGGGTCTGCTTTGCGGTGCATGCCTCGGCATCGCGGGAGGAGCATCGCTTTGGCTGGGGGCGATCGTTGCCGCAATTGGCGCGGTTGCGGGAACGTTTGGCGGCCATCGCGCCCGCGTCGGCTTGGTGCGGGCCTTGCACGCGCCGGACTTTGCTGTCGCCATTCCCGAGGACTTGATCGCAATTGGATTGGGGTTGCTTATCGTGACGAGATTCTGAAACCGGCAAAATCATCCTCATAGCCTGAAGCTGTTGCGCTGTCCTGACAGGCTCGGCATCTTCTGGCAACTTACACTTTCCAAATTCCAAGGTTGCGATACATTATTTTGGCGCGCTTATGACTATTCCGCAGCAATTCGATGCCATTGTGATCGGCTCAGGGCAGGCCGGTACACCTCTTTCCACCGCCTTGGCTGAAGCCGGAATGCGCACTGCTCTTATCGAGCGCGAACATGTCGGCGGCACCTGCGTTAATGAAGGATGCACTCCCACCAAGACCATGGTTGCCAGTGCTCGTGTCGCTTATCTGGCGCGGCGAGGCGCCGATTATGGCGTTCACACCGGCGACATTCGCATCGACATGCAACGTGTCCGGCAGCGCAAGCGCGATATTGTGAACAGCTTTCGCAATGGCAGCCAGGGGCGCATTGAGAAGACGGCCGATGTCGAGTTGATCTTCGGCGAAGCCCGTTTTACTGGAGCTAAGTCTCTACTTGTCCGGCAGAAAAACGGCGGGCAACGTGAACTTACCGCCGACAAGATATTCATTAACGCAGGTGCGCGTCCCTCTGTGCCTCCGATCGACGGTCTGAAGTCCGTGCCCTTTCTCGACAGCACTTCCATCATGGAGTTGGACACCGTGCCGGAGCATCTGCTGGTCCTCGGGGGCGGATATGTCGGCCTGGAGTTTGGGCAGATGTTTCGCCGCTTCGGCAGTCGCGTGACCATCGTCCAGTCCGGGGCCCAGTTGCTCACTCGCGAGGACCCCGACATCGCGGAAGAAGTCGCCAAGATACTGCGGCAGGACGGAATCGAAGTCTTGCTGAACGGGAATGCCAGTCGCGTGGGCCAGTCGGGTGGCAGCATTCGACTGGAGGTCCAGCAACCAGGCAAACCGACTGCGCTTGCCGGCTCGCATCTGCTGGTTGCCACCGGGCGCGTACCGAACTCGGATACTCTGAATCTTGCCGCCGCCGGGGTGCAAACGGACAATCACGGTTTCATCAAGGTGAATGGCCGCCTCGAAACTACGTCGCATGGCGTCTATGCGCTCGGTGACATCAAGGGCGGTCCGGCGTTTACGCATATCTCCTACGACGACTTTCGAATCATCCGTACCAACCTCATCGAGAAGGGAAGCGCTACCACCGACGGCCGCCTGGTGCCGTACACCGTTTTTATCGATCCGCAACTTGGCCGCGTTGGCGTGACTGAAACCGAAGCTCGCGACCAGAAGCGCAACATTCGCGTGGCCAAGCTGCCGATGACCTCCGTCGCACGCGCCCTTGAGGTCGACGAGACCCGCGGTTTCATGAAAGCCATTGTGGATGGCGAAACTAACCAGATCCTGGGCGCCGCGGTGCTGGGCATCGAAGGTGGCGAAATTATGTCGGCGTTCGAGATTGCGATGATGGGAAAGCTGCCCTACACGGCGCTACGTGATGGCGTCTTTGCCCACCCTACTCTGGCGGAATCGCTGAACAATCTCTTCATGGCGATGGACAGCGGCAAGTAGAGGCGCTGTGCTGTTCCCACCCTGTCGCCAAACGAAGGCGACAAGGGTGGGGCACCCAGTTTTCGGTGTTATGCTGATAGCAAATTAGCGGACCCATGCTCCAGAAACGAATTGACGATCAGCCGACCATTTCACACGAGATGGTGCGCGAAGCCGAAGGCATTTTCCACGGACACCTGAAGCGCGTGGGCCTTAAGCTTACCGGGCAGCGCGACGCCATTCTGCGCACCTTTCTCGACACCCGCGACCATCTCTCCACCGACGAGCTGTATCGGCTGGTCAAGAAACACGACCAGCGCATCGGATTTACCACCGTCTATCGCACGTTGAAGCTGCTGGCCGAGTGCGGGCTGGCCAGCGAAGTGGCCTTCAATGACGGCGTCACTCGTTACGAAAACCAGTACAATCGCCGCAATCACCATCACATGGTCTGCACCGAATGCGGCAGCTCGGTGGAGTTCTTCTCGCGCGAGATTGAGCGCGTGGAGCAGGAAGTGGGCCGCAAGAACAAGTACCTGCCGACGCGCCACACCTTCCAGATTTACGGCATCTGCGAACGCTGCCAGAAGAAACAAAAGCGCAGCTTGGCGTGACGTCACAAATGGGGCATCGAAGAGGGTCTTTTGTGCATGGAGCGCCGACCGCGCACATGCGACCGCTTGCAGGCCCAACCGCCGATTGCTTGTGATAAGGCCTGTAGGTGTTGAAAAAGTACCTATGATCAGCGGGTAAATTGCGATACAAGCAATATGAGTGCTGTGCATGTTGTGCTGGATCGCCATCCTCGGAGGCTTGCTGGTCATGATGGGGCAACACACCCGATCGGAGTCGCTGTTCTATTACTTCCGTCTGGAAGATCACATCCCTGAGAACCATCTGCTGCGCCTGATCGATCGCCACATCAGTTTTGATTTTGTGCATGAGAAGCTGCGCGATTCCTACAGCAACACCGGCCGTCCGTCGATTGATCCGGAAGTACTGTTGCGCATTCTTTTGCTGGGCTATCTGTACGGCATCACCAGCGAACGGAAGCTGGTGGAAGAGTTGCGCATGCATCTGGCGTGGCGCTGGTTCACCGGCTTGGGCTTCGACCAGGAGATTCCTGATCACTCGACGTTCTCCAAGAACCGGCATGGCCGCTTTCAGGAGTCGAATCTGTTTCAGGAGATGTTCGAGCGCATCGTTGATCAGTGCATCAGTGCGGGTTTAGTCAATGGTGAGCACATGTCGGTGGATGGCAGCTTCATCCCGGCGAACGCCAACAACCACAGCCGCATCCCGCGCGAGCAGCTGGCAGAAGCGGCCCAGGTGAAGCGCACGGTGCGCGAGTATCTGGCGGAGATGGAGCAGGAGAACGGCGATGGCGAACCGGTACACCAGCAAGACAAGGTGTCCACAACCGATCCAGACGCGACCTACTCGAGCAAAGGCAACCGAGCCGCGGAACTGGGCTATTTCGACAACTACCTGATCGACAACTCGAGTTGTGTGATCGTGGGTGTGCAGGCGACCGCCGCGCGATTAAGCCAGGAGAGCGCTGCAGCGCGGGACATGATCGAGCGTTACCGCGAACGACACGGCCGACTGCCGCAGAGTCTGGCGGCCGACAACACCTATGGCAACGGTGAACTGCTGCAATGGCTTGATGACCGTGGTATCACGCCTTACATCCGGGTGAAAGAGAATCCCCTGGCGAAGAACGATCTCTACGGGATCGAGAAGTTCACCTATGTGCCCGAAGAGAACTGCTTTGTCTGTCCCGAAGGCAAGCCACTGAACTATGTCGGCATCAATCAGCTGAACCGGACCCATCTTTACTACTCGACGCCGAAGCGTTGCCGGGGATGCTCGCAGAAAGACCAGTGTACGCGCGGGAAGTATCGCATGATTGCCATCCACACCTGTGAAGCAGCACGACAGCGAGCCTATGCCGTGGCGAAAACTCCGGGGTTCGCACCGGCGCAACGCGCGCGACGCAAGGTGGAGGCGCTGTTCGGAGAACTGAAGAATCAGATCGGACTACGTCGTCTGCGGCTACGCAGAATACGGTTTGTACGCGAACAGTTCTACCTAGCAGCGGCGGTCCAGAACCTCAAACGACTGGTGCGGTTCCTTAGCTTGGGACCGCAACCGGCAACCGAAGCGATCTGAGAATCGAGACCAATAGAAAAAGCGGAGAACAAAAATCCGCATGGCAGGGACAAACGCGTGTTCTGAAAGCGAGTTTTTCAACAGCTACGCCTGTTCACAACAGTAATCGTGCAATCGGGGTTGGATTCAGCGGTGGCGACATCGCACGTTCAGTCCGCAACACTGTACTGCAAGTACGGAGTCGAGACTTTGAGAATGATATCCTCGTCACCTTCGACCAGCGTCACCCGTCCGCTTTCGTCTCGGCTCGGACGACCAACGGCTTGGAATTCGACGTTGACCTTGAAGTACGAACAGTCGCGGCTGATATATGTACGCTGCAATCCAGTGGATATCCCGCCCTCGTTTGTGAACACCGTAAGGAGAGTCTTTCGGGTCATGCCGGCTCGATTCTCAGCATGCGCTTCAACACGTCGGCGACCCAAGCGACGTGAGGCGATTGTCCTTCGTTTCCCGTGGAACCTGCCTGTAAGACGCTCGCACCGCCAATGACGGCGGATGCAAGTAGAACTGCCATGCGACGTCGTTGCATCCTAGCACCTCCGTCGCTGAGTCTAACCTGAAGCGTGGGCATCCTGCTTTGACACAGTCACTCCCTGCTAGCTCTCGGATTACTTCCGATAAACCGCCATTACACAAGTGATCATCTTTCCTTCATCCATCTCATAAACGGCCCTATCCCATAACTGCGCTGCATCACCTGCCCGGTTGACGCACGTCACAGCGTTCTGGCCCGCATTGCGCTACACAAGAGATAGACAAACATAGGGAAGTGTCCCGCCCGGTTGATTGGCGGGGCGAGGCTTCGCGCCTGGCCAGGCGCTGACCGTGCGCGGCTGGATTGTGCAGCATTCATAACTCTTGTAGGTGATCGGAGAAGCAATGTTACGTAGCGGTTTTGCAATTGACGAGACGCCGGCCCCAGCGACCACACCAGACCTGATTGCCGAAATGAAAAAGCGGGAGATGAAGCAGGCCATCGTGGAACGCTTCAGTTATCGTGCCAAGGCTGTTTCCACGGAGACCAAGGTCCGGGCAAAGGAACGCTCACCCTACTGGCAACCGGTGGACGAGGAGTGCTGATCGGGCGTTAGAGACGTACAGCAGAAAATTCGAGGCGCCTATTTGCCTCGTTGCAGGGCTTCCTTGGCCAATGCGATCTGCGCCCGTTGAGCGTTCGTCGGCGTCGGATATTTCAGGTTCATCTTTTTCAGCGTGTCCACCACAATGTTCGAGACGGTCAAATGGGTGAACCATTTGTGATCGGCTGGAATGATGTACCAGGGCGCGTGCTCGGTGCTGGTGTGGTTGATCATGTCCTCGTACGCTGCCATGTAGTCATCCCAGCGCAGCCGCTCGTGCAAGTCGGCCTCTGAAAATTTCCAGTTCTTGCCCGGATCATTCAATCGCTCCAGAAAGCGCTTCTCCTGTTCCGCTTTGGAGACATGCAGAAAAAATTTCAGGACCACGGTGCCATTGCGGACCAGGTGGCGCTCCACGTCGTTGATCGACTCGAAGCGATGTTGCCAAAACTTCTTGCTGGGCGCGGTGAACCCGGGCATATGTTCCCGCTTCAGCAAATCAGGGTGGACCCGCACCACCAACACCTCTTCGTAGTAGGAACGGTTAAAGATGCCAATGCGCCCGCGTTGCGGCAACTCGCGATAAGTCCTCCACAGAAAGTCTTGGCTGAGTTCGTGCTCGGATGGCGTCTTGAAGCTGAAGACGTCGCAGCCTTCAGGGTTGACGCCTGACATCACGTGCTTGATGGTGCCGTCTTTGCCGGCCGCATCCATGGCTTGGAGGACCAGCAGCAGGGCGTAGGTGTGCGAGGAATACAGCAGGTCCTGGTATTTGGCCAGGCGCTGCACGTTGGCCTTCAGCTTGGATTGAGCATGCGCGTGCGAGGCATAGCCGCCTTTGAAAGCGGGGTCGAAATCCTTAAGCCGGATGCGCTTGCCGGGGGTGGCCATCATGGACTTGGTCTTCATATGAGTTGAGATCATACTTGGATTTCCTGCGTTTGCCGAGCCCGGCGCGAATTTATCTATCGAGTGATCAGGCGACAGTGTAACCCGCTTGCAGCATCCCATTGCCATGCCTTACAAGTTGGCAGCTGCGACTTTCTGAGGTAAAGTTTGTGGCGCAGTAGGAGGAAGTATGCATAAAACTTGCAGAACCCTGGGCGTGGTTTTCCTGGTCCTGTTTGGTTTCGCGGCGATCGGGTTTGCGCAACCAGCGCAGCCCGTCGCTTCCAAAGATCAGGCTGCCCAACTCCAACCGAGCAGTGCTGTGCAATCGCAGGATGCCGACGAGACGCTCTCTCCTCAGAGCCAGGACCGGCTCGTCCGTGAAGTACGCCATCAGTTAATCATGCTGCCGTATTACAGCGTCTTCGACACACTGGCCTTCCGCGTTGACGGGCGTACCGTCACTCTGGAAGGGCAGGTAACGCAGCCGGTCATAAAGTCCGATGCTGAGAACTCGGTGAAGCGCATCGAAGGCGTGGAGAAGGTGGTCAACAACATTGATGTGCTGCCCCCCAGTTCCTCGGACAACCGTATTCGACGGGCTGTCTACCGGAGCATTTACAGCTATGGCCCGCTCTTTAAGTATGGAGGTATGGCGGTTCCACCCATCCACATCATCGTAAAGAATGGACATGTCACGCTGGATGGGGTGGTGGACAACGAAGGCGACAAGAACGTGGCGGGTATGCGCGCCAACCAAGTGCCTGGCACTTTCCAGGTTACAAACAACCTTCGGGTGGTGAACAGCAGGGGCGAAGGGAAGAAGAAATAGCTGGACGCCAGCCTAAGAAATCAGTTCTGCAATGCATTGCGCTCTGCGGGATGGCCCGCGGGGCGTTTTTTTGTGCGCGGGAACCCATCGCCCTCTTTATAAAAAATTTACGAACTCTTTAGTCGTTACTTATTAGCGGAGTGCTCCAATGTGTATTGCCGGAACCCCGCATGATCGCAGGCGTGGAGAAGGGAAGTCATGATCGTTCTGTTTTTCGTGGTTTGCATCGCGAGCTTGTTGTTCTTCGCAGTGTTCCTGTTCCAATGCTCGCGTCCGCGGCGATCAGCACATGAGGCGCAGGTAGTCCGCAAGGTGAGGACCATCGAAGGCGGTGAATCAGCTGCCGGACGGAGGTGGCTGATCCATCTCGAACAACAGATGGCGGAATTCCTGCTGCAAAGCAAGACTATGGCGATTCTGCTTGTGGTGTTGGCGATATCTTCAGCCTCGCTGGTGGCCCAGGAGCAGGGAGGCCCATCCCCAAACTCAGACGAACAGCAAGCGCAGCAGACGGCCCAGTCGTCCGACCCCATAAACGCGCCGGCCACACAGTCAGCCGACCAGCAGCAGGCAGCGGGACAGTCCTCGCCCCCAGCGCCCAGCCCGCTCCCGACCCCTGCAATTACGGGCCCGCTCCAGGCGGCCCCGCCAATCACTTTTGCGGGTGGACCTTTTGGAAAGCTCAATCTAGACGGCATCGTCAGCGGGACAGGCCTGTGGCAAGGGAACTATGTGCCGGGCGATAACACAACCCAAGCAGCTCTAAGTAATGGCCAGATCTTTATTCAGAAGACCACAAGCTGGTGGCAGTTCTACGTCCAGGCTGGCGCCTACGACATTCTCGCCCTGGGAACACCCTTTCTTTCAACTCAGAAGGCGATCTCCGACCTCTACGGTCCGGTGCCGGTGGCGTACGTGAAGCTGGTACCGACGAAGACCTTCTCCGTGATGATCGGGGCGCTGCCCACGTTGATGGGCGCTGAGTATACCTTCGACTTCGAAAACATGAACATCGAGCGCGGCCTGTTGTGGGACCAGGAGAACGCCATCAATCGCGGCATCCAAGTGAATCAGACTTTCGGGAAATTTACCGCCTCATTAAGTTGGAACGACGGCTATTACTCCAACCGCTACTCGTGGCTGAGCGGCTCCTTAACTTACGCGAATGGGCCGCATAGCCTGGCGTTCATCGGCATGGGAAACCTCGGGCAGACCGCATTCCAGACTCTGGCCACACCTGTGCAGAACAACAGCCTCATGTATGCGGCCATATACACCTATACCAAGGGGAGCTGGATTGTTCAGCCGTACTTTCAATACAGCAATGTGCCCACCAATCCGAGTGTCGGGGTGCTGCACAGGGCATCGACGTGGGGTGGTGCAGTATTGGCGAGTCACACCTTCAAGCATGGTTTCTCGCTGGCAGGGCGCGGGGAATACATCACGAGTACAGGGAGCCTGGCTGAACAGTCGGTCAATCTGCTGTACGGTCCAGGCAGCGGCGGCTGGTCCATCACGTTGACTCCAACCTATCAATACCAGCGCTTCTTCACCCGTGCAGACTTCGCTTGGGTCCAGGCAACCAGTTTCGCCCCAGGAAATGCGTTCGGTTCCGCGGGAACAAAAGCAAACCAACCCCGCGGGGTCATTGAGGTGGGTTTCCTGTTTTGAGCGGCAAGAGGGTGCCGGCGATGTTGGCTGAGAATCTTGCTTTGGGAGGCAGCTTATGCAAGACGTTCTTTTCACCGTGGTGACGATTGCGTTTTTCGTCGCTTCAATTGGCTATGTGCGCTTCTGTGAGCGCATGAAGTAAAGGGGAGCTATGCACACCGAATCGAGCATCATGCTGGCGGTCTGCGCGTTGATGATGATCTATCTCTTCTACGCGCTGCTGCGGCCGGAGAAGTTCTGAAATGACGATCAATGGATGGCTTCAAATCGCGATCTTTCTCGCGCTGATTCTCGCCGTCACCAAGCCCATGGGCGTGTTCATGACGCGGGTTTTCAATCGCGAGCGGACCTTCCTGGACCCGGTGCTGCGGCCGATTGAGCGGCTGATCTACCGGCTGACCGGCGTCGACGAAAATCACGAGATGCGCTGGACGGAGTACGCCTTCGCCATGCTGCTGTTCAGCGTGGTCTCGATGCTGCTGCTGTACCTGATGGAGCGCGTACAAGGATTCCTGCCGCTGAATCCGCAGAAATTTGCAGCGGTCCCGCAGGCACTGGCCTTCAACACGGCGGCTTCGTTTACCACCAATACCAACTGGCAGAACTATTCGGCGGCGAAGTCGTCATGAGCTATCTGACCCAGATGGCCGGGCTCGCCTATCACAACTTCGTATCGGCGGCCGTCGGCATCGCGCTGGCCATTGCCTTCATTCGCGGCATCGCCCGCCGTCAGATGCAGACCATCGGAAACTTCTGGGTGGACATGGTTCGCTCCTGCCTGTGGGTGTTGCTGCCGTTCTGCGTCGTCGGGGCGCTGGTGCTGGTCTCGCAAGGCGTGGTGCAGAACCTGAAGCCCTACGACACGGTGAAGCTGGTTGAGCCGCAGCAGGTGCAGCACGTTGGCGCCGACGGCAAGCCCGCAGTGGATGCCGCCGGCAAGCCGGTCATGGACACGGTTGCAACGCAGACCATTGCGCAGGGGCCGGTGGCCTCGCAGGAGGTGATCAAGGAATTCGGCACCAACGGCGGCGGTTTCTTCAACGCGAACAGCGCGCATCCCTTCGAGAATCCGACGCCCTTCTCCAACTTGGTCGAGCTGTTCCTGATTTTTGCGATTGGTGCAGGACTGACCTACACCTTGGGACGCATGACTGGGTCGCAGCGCCACGGATGGGCAGTATGGGCGGCGATGGCGATTCTGTTCGCGGTGGGCGTTACGGTGGCCTACTGGGCGGAAGCACGCGGTAATCCGCTTCTGGCCGGCGTGAATCAGCAGGTCACGGCTACCCAGGCGGGCGGCAACATGGAAGGCAAAGAGGTGCGCTTCGGCATCACCAACACCGCTTTATGGGCGACGGTGACTACCGACGCGAGTTGCGGCGCGATCAACGGCTGGCACGATTCGTTTACTCCGCTTGGTGGGATGGTTCCGCTGGTCAACATCATGCTCAGCGAAGTCATCTTTGGCGGGGTGGGCGCCGGAATGTACGGCATGTTGATCTACATCGTGCTGGCGGTGTTTATCGCCGGACTGATGGTAGGCCGCACGCCGGAATATCTCGGCAAGAAGATCGAAGCCTACGACGTGAAGATGGCGATGCTGGTGGTGCTGGTGTTTCCCCTGGTGATCCTGGCGTTCACGGCGATCTCGTCGGTACATGGATTCGGCACCTCCAGCATTCTTAATCCCGGGCCGCATGGGCTTGACCGAGATCCTGTACTCCTTCACGTCGCAAGCCGGTAACAACGGCTCTGCCTTTGCCGGGCTGACTACCAACACGCTCTGGTACAACGTTGCGGGCGGCTTCACCATGCTGATCGGCCGTTTCCTGATGATCATTCCCATGCTGGCGATCGCCGGCAATCTGGCTCAGAAGAAATATGTTCCGACCGTCGCTGGGCACGTTCCCGGTGACCACTCCGCTTTTCACCGCGCTACTGATCGGCGTGATCCTGATCGTCGGCGCCTTGACATTCTTCCCGGCGCTCAGCCTGGGCCCCATCCTTGAGCACTTGCTGATGCAAGCAGGAAAGGTTTTCTGAGGTTACGAAATGGCAAGCAAAAGTTCGAAGAAGAAGGTTTGGGACCTGAAGATCGTCCGGCGCGCAATCCTGGATGCCCTTCTCAAGCTGGATCCGCGCCACATGATGGGCAACCCCGTAATGTTCGTGGTGGAAGTGGGCAGCGTGATCACCACAGTTTTGCTACTCCATGACAAAACGAATTTCGGCTTCAATTTGCAGATCACCCTGTGGCTGTGGTTCACCGTGCTGTTCGCCAACTTCGCCGAAGCCATGGCGGAAGGCCGCGGCAAAGCGCAAGCCGACACGCTACGGAAAGCGCGCTCGGAAACGATTGCCAACCGGGTTGTGGAGGGTGACCGCACCGAGCAGGTGCAAAGCTCGAAGCTGCGCGCCGGAGATATAGTCTTGGTGTCGGCGGGAGAATTTATACCGTCGGATGGAGAAATTATCGAAGGTGTCGCCTCGGTGGACGAGTCTGCCATCACCGGCGAATCGGCGCCCGTCATTCGCGAGTCGGGCGGCGATCGCTCCGCCGTCACCGGCGGCACGCGCGTGCTCTCGGACCAGATCAAAGTGAAGGTGACGTCGAATCCTGGCGAGACTTTTCTTGATCGCATGATCGCCCTGGTCGAAGGCGCCGAGCGGCAAAAGACTCCCAACGAGATCGCGCTTAAACATTCTTGCTGGCCGGTCTGACCATCATCTTCCTGCTGGCGGTGGTTACTCTGCAGCCGTTCGCCGATCTACTCCGGCTCGCCGCAGACGGTGTTCGTACTGGTTTCGCTGCTGGTGTGCCTGATTCCCACCACCATTGGCGGGCTGCTGTCGGCCATCGGCATCGCCGGCATGGATCGCCTGATTCAGCACAACGTGCTGGCCATGTCGGGACGTGCGGTTGAGGCCGCTGGAGACGTGGACACGTTACTGCTCGATAAGACTGGGACCATCACTCTGGGCAACCGGCAGGCAGCCGCTTTCATCCCGGCTCCCGGCGTGAGCGAAGCGGAAATGGCCGACGCCGCGCAGCTCTCGTCACTGGCCGATGAGACGCCGGAGGGCCGCTCGATTGTGGTGCTGGCCAAAGAGAAGTACGGCTTGCGCGGACGCGAGTTGTCGTCGCATGAGATGGAATTCGTGCCGTTCACCGCCCAGACCCGCATGTCGGGCGTGAACATGAATGGCAATCAGATTCGTAAAGGCGCAACCGACGCCATCGAACGCTATCTTGCCCTGAACGGCGTCACCATGCCGGCCGAGGTGCAAGCCAGCGTCGAAGTGATTGCCCGCTCCGGAGGGACGCCGCTGGTGGTGGCCGAACAACGACGGGCGCTCGGGCGTGATCCACCTCAAGGACATCGTGAAAGGCGGCATGCGCGAGCGCTTCGATCAGTTGCGCGCCATGGGCATCAAGACGGTGATGATCACCGGCGACAACCCGCTGACCGCCGCGGCGATTGCGCGCGAGGCCGGCGTGGATGACTTCCTGGCCGAAGCCACGCCCAAGGAAAAGATGGACCTCATCCGCCGCGAGCAGGCTGACGGCAAGTTGGTGGCCATGACCGGCGACGGCACCAACGACGCGCCGGCGCTGGCGCAAGCCGATGTTGGCGTTGCTATGAACACCGGAACCCAGGCAGCCAAGGAAGCCGGCAACATGGTTGACCTGGATTCGAATCCAACCAAGCTTATCGAGGTGGTTGCTATTGGCAAGCAGTTGCTGATGACCCGCGGCTCGCTGACGACGTTCTCCATTGCTAATGATGTGGCGAAGTACTTCGCCATCATCCCCGCAATGTTCGCCGGGACGTTCCCCGTGCTGAATGCGCTCAACATCATGCACCTGCGCACGCCGCAGTCCGCCATCCTGTCGGCGGTGATTTTCAACGCCATCATCATCATCGCCTTGATTCCGCTGGCACTGCGCGGGGTGAAGTATCGGCCCATGGGTGCGGCCGCCTTATTGCGCCGCAATCTGTGGGTTTATGGCGTTGGCGGAATCATCGTGCCCTTCATCGGAATCAAGCTGATTGACATGCTCATCACCGGCGTCGGGCTGGCGTAAGAAGAGGAGCTATGAAACAGAATCTTAAGATTGCAATCCTGATGACCGATCGTCACGACTGTGCTGCTTGGACTTATTTATCCCCTGGTGGTCACCGGGCTGGCGCAACTGCTGTTCCGCGACAAAGCCAACGGGCAACTGGTCTCCCGCAACGGAGAAGTCGTCGGCTCGCGAATTATCGGACAGGCTTTCGTCGGGCCGGGATACCTGCACTCACGGCTATCGGCGGCAGGCGCAGGCAACGGCTACGATGCCGCTAACTCCGGTGGAACAAACTTCGGTCCCACGAACCACCAGTTGATCGATCGCGTGAAGGGCGATGTGGCACGGCTGCAAGCGGAGAATCCGGGGCAACCGGTTCCCATCGACCTGGTGACTACCTCGGCGTCAGGCCTTGATCCCGATGTCTCGCCTGCGGGCGCAGAGTTTCAAGTCCCGCGCATCGCCCGCGAGCGTGGGTTAAGCGAGGGCCAGGTCCGGCAGGTCATCCAGCAGCACTCTGGAACCGCGAACCTGGGGATTGCTGGGCGAGCCGCGGGTCAATGTTCTGGCGGTGAATCTGGCGCTCGACCAGGTAAAAGCGATGGCCTCGAAATAGAAGCTATCGCTGCAGGTGTCCGTAGTAGATCTTGGTGTCGTACTCGAGCCGGACGTGGCCGTTGTCGGCATGGGACGAAAACAGGCGCGGCAACTCGTGCATCATCGCCTCGTGCTTTTCGCCCGCCTTGGGTACATAGGACGAGGACAGCAAGCGGCCGCGCAGACCATCGAAGTCAAGCTCCTGCCGGTTGTGCTGCCGGATCAACTTCATCTCATCGGGAGCGAAAAACTGTTGCAAGGCATCGTAGGTGGCCAGGTACTTGTGGGAGACTTGCTCGTAATCGGTGGAATAGCGCCGCACCAAAGCTTCGTAAGCGCGCAGAAATGGCGTGGATTCGGCATCGCGATCATGCCATACCAGGACCACCCAGCCCTGCGGCTTCACAATGCGCGCAAACTCAACGCGCGTATCGGTGGGCCGGAACCAGTGGAACGCCTGCCCGGCCACGACGAAGTCGGCGCCGGCGTCAGCCAGTCCAGTGGCTTCGGCGCTGCCGTCCACCATGCTGAAGGTGGAATATCGCACCAGATATTTCTCGCCGGCGACGCGCATTTCGCGATTGGGCTCGACTCCCACCACGCGATTGCCGTTCTCCAGGAAGATCTTCGCCAGCAGGCCGGTGCCACAACCGACATCCGCGATAATGTGCTCTGGACGCAGCCCGCAGGCTTGCTGTAACGCCTGCACGACGTCTTGCGAATAATGAGGACGGTACTTCACATAGTCTTCCGCCCGATCGGAAAAACGCGCTACCGGATCGCGAGTTGGTTCAGCCATGGGTGTATCTTACCTTGACCGATGAAACTTGAGCGCCCTGCCAAAACACCTCTGGTGAACGCCATCTGTGACGTTATCCGCAAGATCCCGCGGGGGCGTGTGAGCACCTACGGCGCAATCGCCGCCGCCGCTGGTTATCCGCGCTGTGCCCGCCACGTCGGACGAGTTCTACAGCAGGTGGACGGGCTGCCCTGGCATCGTGTCTTGGGGTCGGGGGGACGCAGTTCGATGCCCGGCGAATTCGCCCTGGAGCAGCGCTTCCTGCTGGAGTCGGAGGGGGTGCGCTTCCGGGGCAGGCGGGTGGACATGCGAAACTTTGAGCACCAGTTTGGGAAAACCCACCGCAAACTTCCCGCCTCTAAGGATAAGAGGCTACCGCGAAAGTAGCAGGCGAGGAACGTCCCTAAAGGTGGACATTGGCCGTTCGCCTGCCGTACGTTAATGACAGGTGTAAATTACGGCACAATTCTTATGAGCACCTCTTTTGTTAGCCCCTCGGGCCCACTTACGATTACAGTCGTCGCAATAACTTTCCTGTTAGCGATGCCGCTTTCGGCGCAACGCTATCAGGGGCGTGACCATCACGTCTTTCATCCGCCGGTTCAGGCCAAACATCAGAGTGTGGTGTCGGCAGGCAGCGCGGCGCAAACGCGGGTGGCGTCCACTAGCAACTCATCCGCGGCGCGCAGCCATGGCGCAAATTTAACTGGCTCGCGCAGTAACGGTGCGACGCACTCGCAAACGCCACTCAGCACACCCTCGGGCCATCCGCGTTAGGCCCACTCTCAGTAATGCACGCCATGATTTTCCGTCCAGTAACCGGAAATTAATATTTGCTCTCGCGGCCGCCGTTATAGAATCAGAGGCTGTGCAAGATAAGCCACTGCAAATAGAGAAAGTTGCGGATCCGAACGGGACCGAGGTGGTACTCCGGATCCACGGTCCACTTCTGCTGGGAAACTTCTTTCCGCTGCAGAGCGAAGTTCGGGCAGACTCCTCCAATCTGCTGATCCTCGACGTGGCTGACGTGCCCTACATCGATTCGGCGGGGATCGGTTGCCTGGTCGGCGCCCACATTTCAAGGGAACACTCCGGCCGCAAGCTAGTCATCGTAGGCGCCAACGAACGGCTGCTGATTTCGTTGAAGGTTACCAAGGTCGATCAACTCTTTACTTTTGCCCCAACGGTGGAACAGGCCCGCGCGCAAGCCAGCGGAGGCTAGTCCCCGGCCTATCTCGCCCAGCGCCCCCGCATTTGCAGCGCCCATGTCCAACCTCTGATAAACTTTTGCCCGGCAGGTAGGTTCGACGTCCGCCGCTCACCCGCTGGCATTGTTAATACCGATGGATCGCAAGCAGGGCTGAGGGCGGCGTTCGGCATAAGGAGGTTCGTTTATGGCTACCGCAGTAAGCACAGCACAATTGCACAATCACGTACAGGAATTTGTCAGCCGGCCGCGCAAGATGTTCATCGACGGAAAGTGGGTGGAGGCGGCCTCGGGGAAAACCTTCCCCAGCTATAACCCTGCGACCGGCGAAGTTATGGCGCACATTGCCGAAGGCGACCGCGAGGACATTGATCGCGCGGTAAAAGCGGCGCGCCGGGCCTTCGAGAGCGGCCCCTGGCCCGATATGACGGCCTCGCAGCGTGGCCGCCTCATATGGAAGCTCGGCGATTTGATCGAAGAGCACCTGGAGGAATTCGCGCAACTGGAGAGTCTCGACAATGGCAAACCGCTATCGGTAGCGCGTGTCGCCGATGTGCCGCTGGCGGCCGATCTGTTTCACTACATGGCGGGTTGGGCCACCAAGATCGAGGGCAACACCATTCCGATTTCGGCCGGGTCGAAGCACGTCAAGTTCCTTGCCTACACCCGCCGCGAACCGGTCGGAGTGGTGGGACAGATCATCCCCTGGAATTTTCCGCTGTTGATGGCGGCGTGGAAGCTGGGTCCGGCGCTGGCGACCGGCTGCACCGTGGTGTTGAAGCCGGCAGAGCAGACTCCGCTGAGCGCGCTGTTGCTGGCCGAACTGATTGCGGAAGCGGGTTTTCCCGATGGCGTGGTGAACGTGGTGCCGGGTTACGGCGAAACCGCTGGCGCGGCGCTGGCGGCGCATCCGGACGTGGACAAAATCGCCTTCACCGGTTCCACCGAGGTTGGCAAGCTGATTTTGCAAGCGGCGGCCGGCAATCTTAAGAAGGTTTCCCTGGAGTTGGGTGGCAAGTCGCCCAACCTGGTCTTCGCCGACGCCGACATGAAGGCGACCATTCCCGGAGCGGCGAGCGCCATCTTCTTCAACCACGGTCAATGCTGCTGCGCGGGATCGCGACTGTACGTTGAGCAGAGCATCTTCGACCACGTGGTGCACGGGGTGGCCGAGCAGGCCAAGAAGATCAAACTAGGGCACGGCTTTGATCCGGAAACGTCGATGGGGCCGCTGGTCTCCGAAGAGCAGATGAATCGCGTCTCCAGCTATCTGGAGAGCGGGCTGCACGAAGGCGCCGAGGCCGTGGTGGGCGGACACAAGCGGCCGGGTGCGGGATATTTTGTCGAGCCCACGGTGATGGTCAAGACCAAGCCCGACATGAAAGTTGTGCGCGAGGAGATCTTTGGGCCGGTGGTTTGCGCCATGCCTTTCCGGGATGTGGACAAGCTGATTGCCGAAGCCAACCAGAGCGAGTATGGCCTGGCGGCGGCAGTGTGGACTCGCGATATCAACAAGGCCCACCGGATTGCGGAGAAGCTGCGCGCCGGGACGGTGTGGATCAACTGCTACAACGTGTTCGACGCAGCCTTGCCCTTCGGCGGCTACAAGCAGTCGGGCTGGGGCCGCGAGATGGGTCACGAAGTATTGGAGATGTACACCGAGGTCAAGGCGGTTTGTGCCGCGATCTAGGGCGGTCAGAGCAACTCATGAACCTTGAGGTGTCATCCTGAGCGAGGAGCGTAGCGACGAGTCGAAGGACCCTATAGCCACTACGGACCTCGGCACAGCTATAGGGGTGCTTCGACTCGCGTTCGCTAAGGGCGGCGAACGCTCGCTCAGCATGACACCGAAACGTTGGCCCGTTCGTGAATGCAGCCCGGCTCTGCACGGGTGTCATCCTGAGTGCTGCATGGGTCTGCGGCCCACCCAGCGATATGAAAATCTTTATCGCCTGTCATCCTGAGCGACGAGCGTAGCGAGGAGTCGAAGGACCCCTATTGCTGCTCAAACCTATCCTTGAAACGTGGTTCTCACTGGCTTTTCGTACCACCCGTGACTCAAGTCCTTCCACTGGGGATTGCTCTTCTGGATCAGCGCAAGCTTTCTCTCCCGCTTCCAACCCTTCAACTGTTTTTCGCGAGCAATCGCTGTCGAAGCCTCGCCATAGGTCTCAAGCGGTCAACCACTTACTTGGCCGTGAACCCACGAACAGTGTGCTCTTTGTGCTGACGCACTCGAAAGGGCAGGTTGCTGGTGATGCCGATGTACAGCGTGCCGCTGAGGCTGCTGAGAATGTAGACCGAATAGCGATGCGGACGCGCGCTACGCATGCTTTTTACCAGCTATAGGGGTCCTTCGACTCGCCCGCCGCGGCGGGCTCGCTTGATTTCATAACAACGACGGCTCGCAACCGTGCCGAGTAAACTTGTTCTCGCAAAAGGCCAAGACTCGGACGAAAGGAGCCGTCATGAAGATTATAGGCTGTGATTTCCATCCGAGTTTCCAACAAATTGCCATGGTCGACACGGAAACAGGCGAGTACACGGAACGGAAGCTGACCGCGGCCGAGGCGCGACCGTTCTACGCTGGGCTGCAAGGGCCGGTGATCGTGGGCATGGAGGCTTGCGGCAACACCTTGTGGTTTGAGCGCTTGCTGGCCGAGCTGGGCCACGAGTTGCGCCTGGGCGACGCCGCCCAGATCCGGGCCCGGGAAGTGCGCAAGCAAAAGACCGACCGGCGCGATGCCGCTCTGCTGTTGCGGCTGTTGCTGGAAGGCCAGTTTCCCGAGCTGTGGGTGCCGAGCCTGGAGCAGCGCGACCTGCGGCAACTGCTGTTGCATCGCCACAAATTGGTGGCCATGCGGCGACAGGTGAAAAACCAGTTGCAGCATCTGGCGCTGAATCAGGGAGTGCAGCAAAAGCGCAAGCTGTGGAGCGCGGCGGGACGCCAGTTGCTGGAAGCCCTGCCGCTGAGCGGGTGGACGGCAAAGCGACGCGACGATTCGCTGCAGTTGCTGGATGAGTTGGATCGCCGCATCGCCGAGTTGGACCTCGCCGCTCAGCAGGAGGCGAAGAAGAATTCCGTGGCGCGGCTGTTGCAGACCCATCCCGGAGTCGGTCCCATTACCAGCCTGGCCTTCGCGCTGACGCTGGGCCGGATCGAGCGCTTCGCCCACAGCCGCCAGGTGGTCAGCTATCTGGGGCTGAATCCGGCCGAGCATTCCAGTGGCGGGCGGCAGCGGTTGGGCCGCATCAGCAAGCAAGGCAATCCCCTGGTACGCAGTTTGTTGGTGGAAGCGGGACAGAGCGCGGCGCGCCTGGTCCCAGAATTGAAGCGCGCTTATCAGCGGCTGAAGCACCGCAAGCATTCGGCCGTGGCCAAGGTCATGGTGGCGCGCAAATTGGCGGTGCGGTTGTACTGGATGTGGCGCAGCCAACAACCCTACGCCGCCGCTCGCACGCAGGGCAGCCCGAGTCATCCTGTGGTGTCGGAATAAGACCGGTCACTTGAGTGGGCCCCCTGCCTCCCAGAAGGGTCTGGGAGTTCGAAGACAAGAATCATGGTTGGTGAAACAAACCGAATAGATGGTTGGTGGAGCGAAGGCTGCCATCAGTGATTCTCGTAGCGCGCGAGTCTTGGTCCTATGCAGAGATGGTGTTTTCCACTAGAGCGAAATGGCGCTACTTTAAAACCGTGGGCGTCGCCGCTTTCGTGCGCCCTTGACACCGCCGTCGTTGTTATAGACAGGATGACAGAGAAGAAAAACGGGTCCCTCATCAGTTTCACCAAGAGTTTGACTAATCGCCGCTGGTTACCTCGCTAAGACTGACCGCAACGCGTGCGGCCGCAATGGTGGTCAAGGGCTGCTCGGTGTTGCGCGGGTGCATGGTTATGACATCCGCGGTGTGCCGTAGTTTGTCGGCTATCCAGTTGCGGCGCTCGACGAACGTCTGCGGCTCGTAGGTGACGCCGTTGGCCAGCCGGCGGTCTTCGCGTTTCGAAGTCCACAACAATACCGGCCCGACCACGAGGCGTATCGCGCGGGTGAACGTGCCGAAGGCGCGTTCGATTTCGCGCCGCAGTTCGCGAATTCGCTTCGATATCGGCGGATTCGTCGTTCGAAGCCGCTTTTCCATGGCCCAGAGCGCCGCATTGTAGGTGGTGCGCAGCTTCCTGGCTTCTGTGGCGAAGCGACGCCGCACTCGCAGGTCGGGATCGTTGTGATAGCGCTTCCATCCTTGGAAGGTGGTCTCGCAAATACGAAACAGGCTGGGGCCGTTGCGCTCGAAGTCGTGCCGAAAAGCCCAATCCAAAAATTCCTTCGACTGGTCGCGCGAGATAGCAGCGTGCTTGTAGTTGAATTTGAACTGCCCGTGAATGTCAGCCAGGTCCACATCGTCGAGCATGCGGCCCTCTTGCTGCATCTGGGCGTACAGCGGAGTGCCCGGCACCGGCGTGTACAGCATGAATTGGTGGAAATCGGTTCCGTGCGAGACCGCGTATTCGATCTCCTCATGGATGTTCTGGGGCGTGTGGTGCTCGAGACCTACGATCGTCGAACCGAGGATCTTGATGCCGTGTTGGCGCAGCTCCGCCGCCAGCGCTCGCGTATCGGAATTCTTCAGTTTGGCGTAGCTGGAGTTGGGCGATTCCAGTCCCACCCAGATCCAGGAAACACCCAGTTGCACCAGTTCTTCGATGGTGTACTTGCGGATGGCATTCACCGACGAGAAAACATAAAGCGCCCAGCTTTTGTCGGCTTCCTTCATGCGCGCCAGAAGCTGCATGGCACGGGGACGATTCAACAGGAAGTTTTCGTCCATCATGAAGAACGAACTGACGCCCAGGGCAGCCTCCATCTGCTGCATGACTTCAAAGAGTTGGTCTCCGGACTCGTAAAAGTGGATGCTCTTGCCCTTGCCGCCGAAGAAGGAAGACGTAGTGCAGAAATTGCAGCCCAGCGGACATCCAACCGACGGAATGATGGTGGCCGCGGTATCGCATTTACTGTCAGGCACGCGCATTCCCAGAATGCGGAAGCCAAAGCCGGAGACGATTTCCGGATGGGCAATCGGGGCTTCGGGATCTTCGCCAAGATAACGGCGCATCCACGAGATACCCTCGCCGCGCACGATGTAATCGGCATCAATTAACGTATCCAGTTCGGGAATGGCAGCGACGTGTCCGCCCACGACGATGATGGAGTTCGGCGACAGGCGGCGGACCTGGCGGCACATTTCGCGCACCTTGCCGAAGTTGGGAATGATTCCGGAAATCCCAACGATGTCGTACTCGGAGGAGGCAAGTTCGCGCTGGAAGTCGTCGAGGGTGGGGAAGTCGAGCAGCGTGCAGGGCGCGGAGATGTTCCGCTGGATCATCATTAGTCCCCAGGAGCGGTGAAACATGCGCAACGAGAAGCTGCCTTGCTCGCGCGTGACCTGGTTGTGATACAGCTCCATGGGGTTGATGGAGCGGCTGCCGAATTCGTCGTCCTGGGCATAGGGGCCAAACACGGAGGTTAGCAGCACCCGCGCCTGAGTCCCTTTGGGATGTGGAGTAATCCAAACAGAGTTTGAGGTCGAAGCCATAAGTTTATGCTAGGGAACTGCGGATCTTGATTCTGTGACGTGTGTAACACTCTGGCTGAAATGACAGAACTATTACATTGGCTGATCATCTTGGGAAAACCGGGCCGACATCGGAAATGGCGTTAATCGGAAACAGCGAACATCGCGATATCAATCCCTGGCTGATTGCCATCGCCGTCATGTCAAGCACATTCATGGAGGTGCTGGACACGACCGTGGTCAACGTTTCGCTGCCGCATATTGCGGGCAGCCTGTCGGCCAGCAACGATGAAGCCACCTGGACGCTCACCTCCTACCTGGTGGCCAACGCCATCATCCTTCCCATGACCGGCTGGCTGGCCGGGCGTTTCGGCAGAAAACGGTTGCTGATGCTTTCTGTGACCGGCTTCACCGCCGCGTCATTTCTGTGCGGGCTGGCGCCCTCGCTGCCTTTCCTGATTGTGTGTCGCGTAATTCAGGGCGCGTGCGGCGGCGGACTGCAACCGCTCTCACAGGCCATTCTGTTGGAATCGTTTCCCCCCGAAAAACGCGGCCAGGCAATGGCCTTCTGGGCCCTGGGCATCGTAGTGGCGCCCATGCTCGGCCCGGTGGCGGGAGGCTGGCTTACCGATAACTACAGTTGGCGCTGGGTCTTCTACATCAATGTGCCGATCGGAGTCGGCGCCCTGATTCTGACGCAGATATTCATCTTCGATCCGCCGTATCTGCGGCGCCAAAAAACGGGCATCGACTACTGGGGCATTGGGCTGCTGGCGGTAGGTATCGGAAGCCTTCAGATCATGCTCGACAAAGGCCAGGAAGCTGACTGGTTCAGTTCGCGCTTTATTGTTACGCTCGCCATCCTGGCGGTAGGAGGACTGAGCGCGCTGATCATTCGCGAGCTGAGAGCTGAGCATCCGGTGTTGGATCTCACGGTGTTCAAGTATCGCTCGTTCGCCATTGGCACATTCCTGATGACGGTGATTGGCTTCGTGCTCTACGGCAGCACGGTGTTATTGCCGCTGCTGATGCAGGTGCTGCTGGGCTATACCGCCACCCACGCCGGCATCACCAACCTGCCGCGCGGCCTGGCATCGTTTCTGATCATGCCGGTCGTCGGCCGCCTGATCGGCAAATTCGATCAGCGGAAGTTGCTGGGGATCGGCCTGGTAGCCTCCGCTTATGCCATGTGGTCGCTGTCGCGGTTCAGCCTGGACGTGCCCTCGGCGAGTTTCTGGTGGCCGCTCATGATTCAAGGTGCGGCGTTGGGCTTTGTGTTTGTGCCGCTTACTACCATCACCAACGGCGGTATCCCGAATGAGCGCATGGGCAACGCCACCAGCTTGTTCAACCTGATGCGAAACATCGGCGCCAGCATCGGGATCGCCTCAGTCGAGACCTTGCAGTTCCGCAATCAGCAGAAGCACATCAACACCCTGAGTGCGCATGTGTATCCCCAAAGCGATGCGGCGCGGAGGATGTTCGAAAGCATGAAAGCGTTATTCATGAGTCAAGGATCCAGTGCCGCAACCGCGACCAGGCAGGCGTATCAGGCGATGTGGGGAATGGTGGAGCGGCAGGCGGCAATGCTTTCCTATAACGATACTTTTCTTTTCATGGCCATGCTGTTCGTTGCCATGATTCCATTTCTGTTCCTGCTGAGGAAGCCGAAACCAGGGAAAGCGGGAGCGGCGATGGTGCACTGAGTCGAGCCGGGCGGGTAGAGCGGCGCTTTAGCTGGATTAACTTTCTTGGGTGTCATTCCGAGCGACGAGCGCAGCAGCGAGGAGTCGAGGGACCCCTATTACCGCCAGCAATCTCAAACTTGTGGTTGGGGACGAGCGGCCACACAGTAATCCTGCAACTATAGGAGTCCTTCGACTCCCCCTCACGACGTTCGGGGTCGCTCAGGATGACAGACTAGGAAAGGAGGTCCTTTGACTGCGCGCCCGCCGACCCGCAAAGGAGGCGGGTCAGGCGGGCGTCAGGATGGACATCTCACGTTGTCGACGTTATTGCTGTGGGGCCTCCGTTGCCGGCTGTGAGAACCTCTGCAGACGCTGGTCAATGCGGGCCATTTGCTTCTCGCGCATCTGGTCGGCTTTGGTGCGCTGATCGGGGGTCAGCACCTGGGTGTAGATCTGGTGTTGGATGGACGCTTTCTGGACCATCAATTGCGCCATGGCTTGTGACTGCTGATTGGCAATGGCTTGCACCTTGGCCTGGTCGAAGGCGCCGTTGGCGGTGGCGGCCAGCAGGGCCTTGCGGTTTTCCGCAAGTTGCTGCATCAGCGGACGGGTGCTGGCGCGCTGCGACTGCATCATGGTCTTGATCTGTTCCTTCTGGGCATCCGTCAGGTTAAGCTCGCGGGCCATGAAGCCCATGTGGCCATGGCGGTGCCCACCCCATCCCTGAGCACCGGCTGCATCGTTCTGCTGCGCGTACGAGAGCATCGCCGTGCCACACAGCACCAGCGCTAACAACGCCACAGCGACACCCCAAAACTTGGTTTTCATGATCTTTTCAACTCCTCCTTGACAGGTCCTCTGTCATGTATTGGAACCCCGGCAATTCGATTTCGACGCTAAAGTCTGGTAACACAAGTGTTAAGTTTTGTGTTGCGGTCCATGCCGAAAAAATGTCTTCCTCCAGGTAGGCACCTATAAACTGTTGCTGAATCGGGGCGGAAGAGTTCCCAAGCTTCTGAGGCACCCGGCGCGAGGTTTGGTTCCCGCAGGCCCCTCATATTCCACCCCTATTGTGAGGAAAATCACATTTGCACGTGACTCGGGTCATAGGGAGTTGCCTAATCTCCGCCGTACGCTTTCAGCCACCCTAATGCTATGGAAGAAGGTGTCCTGTGAAACGACTTGTTGTTTCCATCTTTCTGCTTGTTGCGCTCTTCGTCACTACAGCTTTTGCCCAGAACCTCACCATTGGTTTCACAGTCTCCAAAACGGGGGCCATGAACGTGGATTCGCTGGAGCAGTTACGCGGCTTCGAACTGTGGCGCGATCAGGTGAACGCTGCCGGAGGCATCAAGGCGGGCGGCAAGAGCTACAAGATCCAGTTCGTCAGCTACGATGACGAATCCAACACCAAGCGCGTGCAACAGCTTTACTCGCGCATGATCCTGCAGGACAACGCCGATTTTCTGTTCAGCCCGTACTCTTCGAGTCTGACCGCCACGGCCGCCATCGTGACTGAGCAGTACGGCAAGATCATGCTGACCACGGGCGCGGCAGAAGGCAAGACCTATACGCTGGGCAATCATTATCTGTTCCAGATGTTCGCCCCGGCAGCGGAATACCTGAAAGGCGTGCTGGACATGCTCGAAGACCAAGGACCCGAAGGCGACGGTTGCGTTCGTGTATGAGGACTCCTCGTTCTCGGTAGCGGTGGTGAATCCGGCCAAGGCCTATGCGCAGCAGCTCGGGCTTCAACGTGGTATTCAGCGAAGCCTACGCCCCGAACACCACCGATTTCAGCGCCATCATCGACAAGGTGATCGCGTCGAAGTCCACCGTGCTGCTGGGCGGCGGGCACTATGCGGACGGCTCCACCCTGGCGCGGCAAGTCTACAGCCACAAGGTCCCGCTGAAGATGATCACCTTGCTGGTGGCGCCGGACAGCCCGCAATGGAGCGAGCTGGGCGATGCCGCGGTGGGCGTGATCGTGCCCTCGCAGTGGGAGCCGCAGATCAGCGTTCAAGGCGCAGTATGGGCCGAGTGGCGCTGAATTTGCCAAAGCGTACACCGCGAAATACAACGCTCCGCCCAGTTACGAATCGGCGGGCGGCTACGCGTGCGGGCTGATCCTGCAACGCGCCATTGAACAGGCGGGCGGCACCGACACGGCCAAAGTGGCGGCGGCGCTGAATGCCACCGACATCACGACGTTCTACGGCCGCACCAAGTTTTCGACCGCGGCCAACGAGCATGGTTTGCAGGTGGGCCATGCGATGGTGCTGGCGCAGTGGCAGAAGGACAAGTCAGGCAAGCTGGTGAAGCAGGTGGTCTGGCCGCTGGCTGGCAAGAGCGCCAATCTGGTGTATCCGATCCACTAATGTTGCAGTACATTGAGTGACGAACTTTGCGCGCCACAGCGGCGAGCGGTGCGGCGCAAAGGGTGAGAAATGTCTGGAATTCTAGCTTCCATGATTGACGGCCTGCTGATCGGCTCGGTGTACGGGCTGGCCGCCATGGGCCTGAGCCTGATCTGGGGAGTGATGGATGTCATCAATCTCACCCACGGCGCGGTCATCGCTCTGGGCATGTTCGGCATGTACATTTTGTTCGCCGCCTTCCCGGTGAACGCCTACCTGCTGTTGCTGCCCATGATCGCGGCGGGTTTGGTGTTTGGGACTGCTGATTTACTGGATCTCGGTGCATTGGGTAATCGGCCGCTCCCAGCTGTCGAGCCTGCTGTCCACCTTCGCCGTGAACATGATGATCATTGGGATCGGCACTGCGATTTGGAGCACCAGCCCCTACAACGTGAACTTCACGCTGCGCGGCATTACGGTGGGCGCCTATACCTTTACCGGAAACCACATTGCTGCGGCCGTCGGCTGCGGTCATCATTGCGCTGGCGCTGGAGCTGTTTCTGTATCGCACCCGGCCGGGCAAGGCCATCCGGGCCGTGGCCGACAACCGCGAAGCGGCGGAGTTGATGGGCATCTCCTCGACCATGGTGCTGGCGCTGGCATTCGCCATCGGCATCGCGCTGGCGGCGGCTTCGGGGGCACTGGTCTCGACCCTGTTTCCCTTCACCATTCTTTCCGGCGCCGGTTACCAGATGAAGAGCTTCGTGGTGACGGTGCTGGCTGGACTCGGAAAGCCCCTCGGGGCGCTCGTCGCCGGGCGTATTGCTGGGCTTGTTGGAGGGAGCGGTGACGCCCTTCATCGCGGTCAGTTGGATTCCGCTGATTGAGTTCGGACTGTTCGTGGTCGTGCTGGTTGCCTTTCCCAAAGGCATCTTCGCGAGGGCCACGGCATGATCCTGCGGCGCCCGGTCTTCTGGCTGATCCTGGTCTTCGCCGGCGCTGATGGCGTTCATTCCGCTGCATGCCAATAACGTCTCCATGCGCGAGGACCTCATACTGGTCGCGATTGCCATCATCCTGGCCAGCAACCTGAACCTGATGATCGGCTATACCGGTTACGTGAACTTCGGCCACATTGTCTTTTACGGGCTGGGCGGCTACATCGGACTCTATCTCGCGACAGTGCGAAACTGGAACCTGGTGCTGGCCGCGCTGGCTGGCCGGCGCTGGGGTGAGCCTGTTCGCGCTGCTGTTAGGCATGGGCATTCTGCGTTTGCGCGGCGCTTATTTTGCGCTGGCCACCATCGGCGTTCTGGAGGCGGTGCAATCGTTCGTCTCCAACTTCGATCCCTGGGGCAGGTCCACCGGCATGTACGTTGCGTTCGACGCCTACGAGAGGCTGGGCGGAGCGCGTCACGCTCTTTGGATCACCTACTTCCTGGTGATCGGGGTGATGGCGCTGTCGATGATCCTGAGCCTGGGCATCAAGATCTCGAAATTCGGCCTGGGCCTGTTTGCCATCCGCGAAGATGAAGATGCGGCGGTGGTTCTGGGCGTTAACACCACCGTGTTCAAGGCGATCATTTACAGCGTGTCTGCATTTCTTCCGGCGGTGGCGGGCGCGCTGATGTTCTACAAGAACGGCATGATCGATCCTTCGATTGCCTTTGAATTCATGCTCTCGCTCGAGGGGATCGTGATGCTGATGCTCGGCGGCAAAGGTACGGTGGTCGGCGCCGCGCTGGGCGGAGGCTTGTACGAGAAGCTGCGCTCCTACCTGTTGACTTCTCCCAAGTTCTCCAACTTTCACCTGGTCATTGCCGGCGGACTGCTGCTGCTGGTGGTGCTGTTTGCGCCCGGCGGCCTGATCGGCTGGCTCTATCGCCTGGTGCCGCGCGCCCGCAAGGTGATCGAATGACTGCCTTACTGGAAGTGAGCGGCGTAAGCAAGCGCTTTGGCGGACTGCAAGCGGTCTCCGACGTGAGCTTCAGCCTCGGGCGAAGGCGAGATTCTGGGGTTGATCGGCCCCAATGGCGCCGGCAAGACCACGCTGTTCAACGTGGTCAACGGGGTCTACAAGGCGGACAAAGGAACGATAAAGTTTGCCGGCGAAGACATCACCGATCGTCCTCCCAACCAAGTGGTCCACCTTGGGTTGGCGCGCACGCACCAGATTGTGAAGCCGCTGCAGGACATGACGGTGTTGGAAAACGTGACCGTCGGCGCCTGCTTCGGCCGCGAATACCTGGCCCTGCAGCCGGCGCGCAAAGTGGCGCATGGAGGTGCTGGAACGCGTGGGACTGGCGGAGCGTGCCGAGATGTCGGCGCGTTCGCTGACCATCGCCGGCAAGAAGCGTTTGGAGGTTGCCCGCGCGCTGGCGGCACGTCCCAAGCTGCTGCTGCTGGACGAAGTGCTGGCCGGACTGAATCCCACCGAAATCACCTACATGATCGGAATTGTGCGCGACATCCGCGACAGCGGTATCTCGGTGTTCATGATCGAACACGTGATGCAGGCCATCATGAGCCTTTCCGACCGCCTGGTGGTGTTGAGCTTCGGGCAGAAGCTCGCCGAAGGGCATCCCGAGGAGGTGGCGCGCGATCCGCAGGTGATTGAGGCTTACCTGGGCGACCCGGACATCGCGGAAAAACTCAAGGAGAACAACTGATGGACGCCGTTCTGCAGATCGAAAAACTCGAGTCTGGCTACGGCGAGGTGCAGGTGCTGTGGGGCATATCGCTGCAGGTGCAGGCCGGGCAAGATGACCACCATCATCGGCGCCAACGGCGCGGGCAAGACCACCACACTGCGCACCATCATGGGCAGCGTGCCTTGCTGGGGCGGCCGCGTCCTGATGAACGGAGAAGATGTGACCAGGCTGTCGCCGCACGCGAAAGCCAACCGCGGCCTGGTTCTGGTGCCCGAGGGCCGGCAGCTTTTCCCCGATATGTCGGTGGAAGAGAACCTGGAGATGGGGGCGTATTCGCATCGCGCACGCAAGCGGCAGAAGGACAACCTGGAGCGCGTGTACGATACTTTTCCGCGCTTGAAGGAGCGTCGCAAGCAGAGGTCGTCGCACCCTCTCCGGCGGCGAACAGCAGATGCTGGCCATGGGCCGCGGCTTGATGCAGGAGCCGGTCGTTCTCATGATTGACGAGCTTTCGCTGGGTCTGGCGCCGGTGCTGGCGCAGCAGCTGTTCCTCACTCTGAAAAAGCCTGAGAAAGCAAGGACTGACCATCGTCCTGGTCGAGCAGAACGTACACCTCGCCCTGGCGCTGAGCGACCATACCTATGTGCTTGCCGAAGGCCGCGTGGAGATTGAAGGCGATTCGCGCGAGGTCGCCAATATGGACGAGGTGCGGCGGGCCTACCTGGGACTTTAGGATTCGTCGACGGCTCGTTCCAGCACGTAAACATGCTGCGCGATTCGCATTTCCAGACTTGAAAACCCATACTGGGTCCTTGGCTTCCGCACGGGGGCAGACAAGCACTCCCACAAAAGTGGCAACGTGGCTGCGGAGAGCCTTCGTGATTTTACTTTTTTCTACGATAACTGACGCATAATCTGCAAGTTACCAGCTACAAACCAGGGGGACCGCAAGCTGTCGGTCACATCTCCAATGTGACCGACATCACATTCAGGCGTGAGCCATGTCCGCCCCCTTTCCCCATGCTGTCACTTACAGTTCCCGTCCGAGGCCAATTCACAGATGGGATTTACCGATCAGGAATCCCGATGACGCCGGACTGTTCCGTCTGGTACCGAATTGCGCCCACTTGCTTGGAGGCGAAGATGAGAGACTCTTTCCGGTCATCGGTAGTGTGCCTGCTCGCGATCGCGTGTCTCTTGGTTCCGGTGGCGATGTATGCTGCGGACTCAAGTGCCACGACCACGGCGGATCCCACCAATGCGGCTACCAGCGCCGCAACCACGAACAGCGGCGCCAGTGTAGGAGCGGGAGCCGTTATCAGCCCAACCTTAGTCGATCTCCTGGTGAAAAAGGGAATCCTGACTACAGCAGAAGCCCAGAGTCTGGGAAATGTGTCAGGTTCCGCAGGGATGCAGCAGCTACTCCTTTTGCTGAAGGCGAAGGGGGTTGTCAATGATTCGGAGGCGGCCGAGCTGAAGAGTGCCGCGGATGCAGATACCTTGCACTCGCTGGTGGATACAGAATCGGGTCCCACTTCGGCCGGGAGTTTCAACTATCCGGGCTCGGGCCCAGCCGCGGCCCCGAAGGAGGCCCCCAAGGGTCCAGCAGTCATTCCCGCCATCGCACCAGTCCGCGTACTTGCGATTGGGCCGCCGGCTAAGGAAGGCCTGGAGCCCGCCCTGAAGTTGGGAGCGGTCAGAATGACGCCGTATGGCTTCATCAAGGCCACCGCGGCGTATGACTCCAGTCAGCCCCGTGGAGATGACTTCCGCAGTTCCCGGCTTCCTCAATCCCGACACCGGCCCGACCAACAATCCCGAATTCCACCTTAAGGCACGGCAAACCCGTCATGGGCTTCAAGTTCGAGTGGCCTGATGCCGCGAAGAACGTGACGGTCACCGGAGCCAATCGAGGCTGATTACGAGGGCAACTTCAGCCGTGTGGACAACCGCAACGTCTCCACCATTCGCAGCAATATGTTCCAACTGCGTCTGGCTTACGGGCGAATCGACTGGGCCGCGGCGCCGAACACCGACGTCTTCTTCGAAGCTGGACAAGACTGGACATCTTACGGCTCCAGCGCAATGATGAACTTGTTCGATACCACGTTCTTTGGCGCCTACTGGGGCAACACTTACGAGCGCTCTCCGCAGATGCGTCTCGGCTTCGTCGAAAAGCTGGGTGGCTCCCGTAACTGGAAGCTCTCGCCCGAATTTGCCATCATGATGCCGTCGGAAGGCCTCCCCCCGGCCGATAGCGTGACACTGCACCATCAAGGAACTGGATGTCGCCACACTCGTGCACCTTCGTCGACGGGACTGGGCAACCAGTTGGGATATGGCGAACGCCAGGGCGCCGACAACGGGAAGCCCGAGCTTGAAGGCAGAGTCGTGCTCTCGTTCCAGCTCGACAAAGCTCCGGGCGTGGTTCCGGCGGAGATACTCTGGAGCGGCTTCTATTCCGGGCGCCAGGCTACGGTGCTGGCCTCGGCGGTACCCACCGCCTACAAGGAGGCTTTTCCTCGTGGCGTTGACGTCAACAGCAACGGCTACGGCAATCAGATAGCAGTCTCACTGCCCACCCGCTGGGCAACCGTGGTGGCTAGCGCTTACATGGGAGCTGACATGCGATTCTTCTTCGCCAACCAGCTCTTGTCGATCTACAACCAGTCGGCGGGCCTGACTCAACAAGGCGAACGGCCTCTCGGTGGACGGCTCTTCCACCGTAGTCTTTGGGACCGACGCCGCCGGCAATGCCGTCGTGGCCCCACAACTGCCGGTACGTGGTTACGGCGGCTTCATCCAAGCTGGCTTCCCGCTCTCGCGCTGGTTCAATGCCAACCCGAAGGGCCGGAACGCCGGCTGGCAAGCCTACCTGGAATACGGTATCGATGCGGCCAATGCCAATGATTTCAGATTCGCCAAGGGCATTAGCGCGACGGCCGGTGGCGGGCCAATCAAGAGCACTATCAAGGCGGTAACCGTGTTCTATAAGATGAACCCCTGGGTCCAGTTCGGATTTGAAGAGAGCCGTTACGAGAGCCAGGCTCTTCCGAATAAAGATGGTGTTTGCACCACTAAGATCGCCGGCCTGCCAAACTGCCAGTCGCTCAATTGGCGCACCGAGTTCGGACCGGTATTTACGTTCTAAGAACCAGTCGCATAACCTACACCAGGGTGGCCGCAGCAGCGCGCCACCCTTTTTTTCTGCACTGCGAAACAACTGCATTCGCCGAGCTGGTCAATCAAAACGAAGTCGCGTTCGGTGGCGACGCCGCCGTAGAAGGGCGGCGGTGGGCCGGTCTCCGCAAGCTGCTCTGCACCAGGGCGATCAATCGGATAGTGGCGGAAGTGCCAGGTAGGCGTAGGTCACCCGATCGCGGTCGGCCTTGTTCCAGGCCCAGTTGATGGTGGTGCTCTTCATTCCAGTTGCCCCGAGGCGGCCCCAGTATCCTGTCGGATATTTTTCGTGCGCCAGCGGCCCCTGCACCACCACGACTACGTGGCCATGCGGAGTATCTTTTATGCCGCCCACAACGAAAAAGCCCAGATCGGCCTGGGCCTTTGCCGCAATGCCATCGGGGAGCGTGGTCCACGGCGCAGCCTGGATCTCATCCACGATGTCGTCCGCCATTCCAGTCAGCGCGATTCCCAGATCGTTCGCGACGGCCTTCAAAAAGCCGCTGCAGTCGTGGCTGTGCGCGTCAAAGCGTGCTTCACACCTGTCGATGATCTTTTGCTGCGGAGTAGGATCAGCCATCGTTGCCTCACGGTCGCTGCCTCTTGGCCAATGCTTCTGAATTGCTCGTCGTATTGTTTTCTATTGAATCTCGATCACGCTCCCGGTGTCGGCTTCCTGCAATTCTTTGGTGCGCTCGATCACGCGCTGGGTGAAGGCGAACAGCGACTTGGCGTGGGGAGACTGGTCGCCCTCGAGAACGACGGGCTGGCCGCTGTCGCCGCCCTTGCGAATGTCGGGATCGAGTTCGATGCTGCCGAGAAAGGGCACCCCAAACTGCTGCGCGGTGCGCGCCCCGCCGCCCTTGGAGAAGATGTCGATCTCATGCTGGCAATGCGGGCACACGAAGTAGCTCATGTTCTCCACGATGCCGATGATGTCCACCTTCACCTGCTTGAACATCTCGATGGCTTTGCGCGCGTCCTGCAACGCCACGTCGCTCGGGGTGGTGACCACGACCGCGCCCGTCAGCGGCACGGTCTGCACCAGCGAGATGACGACATCGCCGGTGCCCGGCGGCAGATCGACGACGAGGTAGTCGAGCTGTCCCCACTCCACCTGGCCGAGAAACTGCTTGACGATGGAATGCAGCATGGGGCCGCGCCACACCAGAGGCTTATCGCCCGGGCTGAGGAAACCGACCGACATTACCTTCAGGCCGTAACGCTCGGGCGGCAGAATGCGATCCTCGCCGACCACACTGGGGGCCATGGTGGTGCCCAGCATCAGCGGGACGTTGGGGCCGTACACGTCGGCATCGAGTAGCCCGACCTTGTGGCCCAGGCGCGCCAGCGCGATCGCCAGATTAACCGCCAGAGTGGTTTTGCCGACGCCGCCTTTGCCTGAGCCCACGGCGATGATGCTGTTGACTCCGGGAAGCGGCTGCGGCCCAGCCTGCGGTTGGCCGGGCGTGTGCGAATGCTGATGACTCACGTGGATTCCTGTAGTGCTCGGGGTGAAGTGCGCAAGGCATGATTATACCCTGCGCGAAGAGACGGCTTACCTGCACTTCCGTGCTTTGTGGAGTTTCGGAGCGGCGTTCTTTAGTAACGAGGCTGGACTGCGCGGTCCTCACCTAACTGGGTTTGGGCGAACTGACCCCAAGGCGTGCATGAATCGGGTTGTCATGGTCGTTCTTGCTCCAAGGTGCAACGCTCGCGGGCTGGATGACAATTTACTAAATGTTTCTCTTGCCATCTGCCCGCCAACCGAGGATAATAGCATGTTCGCTTTTTCTTCGTATAGCAGGAGTGCGGTGCAGGGCCATCTACCTTTCGACTTCGAACCTACGGATGAACAACGCCGGGCCATCGAGCATGTGTACGGCCCCATGCTGGTGGTGGCTGGCGCGGGCACCGGCAAAACTACCGTGCTGGCGCGACGAATCGCCTACCTGATTGAGAGTGAAGCGGCCCGACCGAAGGAAATCCTTGCCGTCACCTACACCCGCAATGCAGCCGCCCAGTTGATCACAAAGGTTGGCGAGATCATCCATCCCCATCTCGACCAACCGACCGCGGCGCAGAAGCTGATGGCGAGTGGCTTGCGGCCTCACACCTTTCACTCCTATTGCTACGGATTGTTGCAGGACGCCAACATTCGATTCGGGCTGCTCGACGAGAAGGACCTGCAAATCCTGTTGCGGCGCCGCATTGCCGATCTGCCCTTGCAGTACTTCATCAAGGCGTCTCGACCCGGGACAGTTTCTGAAGGATTTGCTGGACTTCTTCCGTAGTTGCCACGACGAGTTGCGCACGCCCGACGATTACGACGCGTACATCGCGCGTGTGGAGCGGGGCGAGATTTCGCTTCCACGAGTGGGGAAGTCGAAAGACGCCGAGGCCATGGCCCACGATGAGGTGCTCGAGCGCTGCCGCGAGATCGCACGGGTCTTCCATTATGTCGAGGACCTGCTGAAGCAGGAAGGTCTGGGAACGTTCGGCCACATCATCACGCGCGCGGTCGATTTGCTCAGTCGCCGTCAATCCGTGCTGCAACGCGCGCAGAAATATGCCCGCTTCATTCTGATCGACGAATTCCAGGACTCCAACTTCGCGCAAATTGAGCTTGCCAGGCTGCTTGCCGGGCAAGAGGCGAACGTATTCGCGGTCGGCGACCCCGACCAGGCGATCTTTCGCTTCCGTGGCGCCACCAGCGGGGCCTTCGACCAGTTTCTGAAGACGTTCGACCCTGGCCGGGTGAAGCGCGAAACTCTGTCGAAGAACCGCCGCTCAACTCCGCCCATTCTGGGTTGCGCCTATCAGACGATTAAATGCAATCCAAAAATCGCCAGCAAGGAATTGCCTGATGGCGGCTGGCCGCGCGAGCCGCTGGGCTGCGCGCGTCTGGAAAAGGAGCCGGCTCTGGCACAGGCATCGGCGGTGCAGGCCGTCTTGCACAATCGCTGCGAGCAGGAAGCGGAGTTCGTCGCCGATACCATCGCGGCCATGCGTCAGCAGCGCCCCGCGATGCAGTTTCAGGACATCGCAGTGTTGTACCGTAACCATACCCATCGGGATGAAGTGCTCGCCGAACTTCGCCAGCGCGACATTCCCGTACACGTCCTGGGCGTCGATCTTTTCGAAACGCCGGAAGCCCGCGATGCCATGGCGGCATTGCAGATCATGGAGGCCTCCAATCCGGTTGCGCTGGTTCGGGTGGCGGCGTTTCCCCAGTTCAGCGTGGACCCGGAAGAGTTTCGCGCTGCGCTTGCTCTGGCCGGCAAGAAGGCTTCGATTGAATCGGCGCTGGAGAAGGTTTCCGGCGGCTTTGCGGTGATGGAATCGGTACGCGCGGCGCGACACGACCTCGCCAACGCCAACGGCCTGGTGGGGCCGGCAACCGAGATTGCGCAACGCGTATTCCAACTCGCGGATTCACTTCCCTCGCGTCGGCTTCAGGAACTGGCAGATCAATGGTGCAAGAAACCCAAGCCGCTGGTGGGGGAGGGAACTCTCCGAGAATTTCTCGAGTATGTCGAGTGGTTTCGCGAGGCGGGTGGATGCCTTGCCGAGGATGGCGGGGAAGACGATCCGGTGACGGCGGTGCGGGCGCCAGCCGACTTCAGCAGCGGGCCCCGCAAAGATGCTGTGCAGTTGATGACCGTGCACGCCGCCAAGGGGCTGGAGTTTCCCTGCGTCTTTGTTTTACGCCTGTCGTCTGGATCCTTTCCGCATAACTACAAGGAGCCTCTGGTCGAATTTCCGCAGCAACTGCGCAGTAAGGAGAATGCCGCGGAGAGCCCGCCCAAGGTCCTTCATGCGGAGGAAGAACGCCGTCTGTTTTACGTCGCCATGACGCGCGCCGAAGACGAGCTTTACCTCTGCGCAAAGATCCGCAAAGCGAAAAATGACCCGGTTCCTGCCAAATACATGCGCGAGTTGGTGAGCGCGGGAAGAGCAGCGCTGAAGGGCGCAATCGAATGTCGTCAGTTGCCGCCCGACAACATTGTCCCGACGCTGCAAGCTGCGGCGGAGCCCCAGTCGTTGATCTCGCAGTGGGTGCAGCTGCCGGCGCGTTGCGACGCTCCGCTCGGCGAGTTGAGCGCCAGCGCCATTGAGCAGTACGAACTCTGTCCGCTGAAATTTAAGTTGGGCCGCGACTGGTGCATCCCGGAGGAACCGGCGGCCATGATGCAGTTTGGGTCGGCGATGCACCTCGCCCTCAAGGGCTATTTCGATAGTGTGCGCGCCGGGAATCCGGCGGGTGAAGAGGCGGTCATCGCGTGTTTTCGCGACGAGTTCAGCAAGGCGAAGATCGAGGAGGATGCGCAGCGCGAGCTTTACGACAAGGATGGCTGCGAGCAACTGCGGCAGTTTCTGCGCTCTGACCTGGCAAAGCCCGCTGGCGAGATCCTGAACAACGAACGATTCTTCCGCGCCAGCATTGGCGGGACCCTGGTGAAGGGAAGAATGGACCGCCTGGAGCGGGTCGAGGGAGATCGCGTCAGCATTGTCGATTACAAGACGGGAAAGCCGAAGACGCAGGAGGATGCCGACGAGAGCCTGCAACTTTCCATCTATGCGCTGGCGGCCAAGAGCATGGGTTTTGCCGCCGATTCACTGGTGATCGTCAATCTCGCCAATTGCAGCGCCATCGAGTCGCGGCGCTCCGAAAGGGAACTCGCAGCCGAAGAGGCCAGGGTGAGCGATGCCGCTGCCAATATTGCCGCGGGAAACTTCGAACCCAAGCCCGACCGGTATTGCCGATTCTGCTCGTATCGCAGCATCTGTCCGACGCAGGAATTGATGTGGGTCCAGCCCGCCGTGCGCACGACTACGGTGAACTAGGCCGTCCTCGCGGAACGGGACTCTTAGCAGATGTGCGATATTCGATGACGTGAAATTAAGGGTTCCAACTCGCTTCGTAGTCCTGACCCTTGGTTCGGTTATCGCGATTTGGCTTCCGCTGATGTCAGCACAAGCGCAAAGAAGCTACCTGGGAATGGACCGCAATGAATATCCCGGCGATGCGAACATGCGGGCGCTGCGTAAGACCTTTGCGTTCACGGGCTACTGGCTGAATAACCCGCCCGGCGCAACCCGCAATACCTGGCAAGGCAAGCGCGCCACGATTCAAGCGATGGGCTACGGATTCTTGCTGCTACTTAACGGCCGGGACTATCGGCAGCTCAAGGCTTCAGGCAATGCGGCCCATCTCGGTAGCAGCGACGCCGCGTCGGCTGTGAGGTCGGCGGCACGGGACGGCTTTCCCAAGGGCTCAATCCTGTTTCTCGATCAAGAGCAGGGTGGCCGCATGTTGCCCGAGCAGCGTGCTTACATTCATGCCTGGGTGGATGGGGTGGTGCGCGGAGGCCATCGCGCCGGCGTGTACTGTTCAGGCATTGGGTTTCGCGAGTCGAATACCGTCTCGGTGGTGACGGCCAACGACATTCGTGATCATGACGGCGGCCGCGAGATCCATTTCTTCATTAGCAACGACCAGTGCGGCCCGTCGCCCGGCTGTATTTTTTCGAAGCCGCCGCCGGCGCCCGCCGGCAGCGGCGTGCCCTTCGCCGACGCATGGCAATTCGCGCAATCGCCGCGGCGTCCGGAGATGACCGCGGCCTGCCGCCAAACCTATGCGCCCGATGGCGACTGCTATCCGCCAGCCATGCCTGCCAGCTCGGGCGTGCACGTTGACGTGGACACGGCAAACTCCCCCGATCCCTCGCGGGCGCGAGCCAAGTAGCAGCGCGGCCCAGGCGGGTGTCTCGTTGAGGACCCTGGGTAAATTGTCGGGCGGTTACTTGGGGTGGGCGAGGGCTTCCGCTTTGCGAATAGCGGCTTCGTGCAAATCGTAGGCTTCGAGGGCCTTGCGGGCGGCTTCGCGGGCCATACTGGTACTCATGCGCTTCTCCGCTTCGGCGAAGAGATCTTCCGCGTCCTCATGGGCGTTGTACGCGTCGTCATCGGCCTCCTTCACCCGGGTGACGACGGTCGTGACATGGGTATCGATCTTTGGCGCTACTTGCTTCTTCCCGAGCTTCGCTTTCTGCCGTGCCTGTTTAACGTCGCCGTCTTGCGAGACCAGCTGATTGTAGGCAATTTTCAAATCGTCGCTCCAAGTGGCCTTGACTTTCATCTCGACTTGATCGAGAGCGGCCCTGGCTTCGTCGGCGATCGCCCGCACGCGCTTCTTTTCCAGCAGCCACTTCCAGACACCCCATTGCGTTCCTTCCGTCATGATCGCCCTGGCGTCTTCGACAGCGGGAAGTTTTCGCATGGCTACCCTCGCGTACAACGAATAGTTCGATTGTGTGCCCACGAAAATTGCTCGAGTTGGCTAACCGGCAGGCCGTACCGGGCACACCCCGGGCTCGCCCGCGCAGCCTTGCCGGCCGCGCGGAGCGGTGGTTTTCCTTTGTATGGAACAGGCGGGCCGGTTGAGATTCGGAACGCGCAGCAATCTACTACTCGAACCCAACACGGCCGCCAGCCACTGCCCTTCAGCTACTTCTGCAAAATGTTCTTGCCAAACGAGAACTTCGTTCCCACCGTGAGTCGCACGGTGTTACGGCCGCCGTTCAATATGTCCGAGAAAAAGTTATAGTGAACAAAGTCGACGGCTCCACGAAGACCAAAGTTCGGCGTGATCTCCCAGGTGGCGCCACCTCCGAAGCCGTAAAACAATACCGTGTCACTCTTCTTCGGACTGGAGCCCAGCAGACCGGCGACAATTGCTTGACTGATGGGGTCGCCCGGCTTGGCGGTGACGCTGGCGTGCAGTGCCCCCAGCGCCGGGCGCGCGAAGAGGGTCACCTTGCTAAATTTGCGGTAATTAAACTGCGGTCCGGCCTCATAGGTATAGGTCGAAAGATCGTAAGGGACCGCCAATACGTAGCCGGGCGGGAGGAAGGGAAGAAACGGCGCTAATTTCGCCTGGGTGACCGCATTAAGACTCTTCGGCAGCAGCGAACTGCTACCAGCGCCCCAACTGAAATCGGCACCGAGGGTCAGCCAAGGACGCACGTTGACGCCAAAGTCACCATCGAATCCGCGCTCGGTCAGATTCAACGACGGCGTGTTGAGATACGAGAATCCGCCAAAAGTGCTGAACTGCCGGATGTCGGTTTGTTGTGAGAAGCAGGTGAGAGCGGTTAGAAGTACGAATAAGAGCATGATGGAGAGAGCTCTGGATCGCATATTTTGAATCTCCTTTTTGCTCGCCCTCAAGTTGGAGCAGGGCGGCCAATTGCAGGTTTACAGTGGGTCGTAAATCCTGAGCGATCATGCCACTCATATGCTTGGTCCCAACTGTGCCTGCATCCAGTTTGCGCCATACAAGAGCCGTTATCAGTAAGAAAATGAAATGTTTGTGATCTTATTCCCAAATTGGAACGGCGGGCGGGCGAGTCGAATTCTGGCGCTTATCACAACCGTTGTGTGACGGCGCTCGTTGGCAAATCTGAAGGGATATGCTGAGGCGATTTCTCTCTGCAGCGACAGTTCTAGGAGAATTGCCGGAGAATAAAATTAGGATACGCTTTTGCCAACTGTGCTTAATCGCTGGTCTGTGCTTTCGCCAGGCGATTGGCGATGATGGTGTATGCGGACGCGTTGAATGCCAAGCCGATATGGGTTCCGGAAACTTCAAAATTACTATTGGCGTTGCCGGTGATGCAGTAGCGCCAATCCACCACGCCATCCTGTCGCGTGTAGATTGCGGTTTCGACCATGGAGCGCGGCATTTTGCGGCGCAGGGAAGCCAGAAAGCTGCACGTGCAACGTCCGGTGTAGCAGGTGGACGACACTGCAGGACCGTGCTCTTTCAGAATTCGCTTGCGGACTGACTCGGCGGCATGAAGGACGCTGCGATGAGCCACGGTGCCACGGAAGGGTGAACCCAAGGTGATTACGGATGCGATATCGTCCGGCCTCTGGTTGGCCACCGAGCGGGCGATGATGCCGCCCAGGCTGTGGCCTATGAGATGAATCTTGCGCTCGGTTTCCAGCAGCGCCCTTGCGATGTTCTCATTGAGACGATGTTGGATAAGCAGGTTCGGACATTCCGCATTCAGGCCAATGCCCGAAAAATAAGGACGGTACCCAACGCGCGCCAGCCAGGAATGCAATTGCTTGAGATAAGAGTCGGTACCCAGAAAGCCCGGAACCAGGACAACTCCGGAACCGTCGCCATGCGGTATCCCTAAACCATAGTAGACAGGAGAGCTATGCAGTAAGAGCACCTCTGCTCCAAACAGCGCTTCCTTCCAAATTGTAACGTCAGCCTCTGCATAGTCCAGTCGATAGCCGTTGTTGGGCGTGGCCATAGGCGAATCAGGAGCTGTCCGTCGCTCTTGGGCCTCTACTCGCGGGGCCCAGGACAAGCGAGGAGTCAGCGCGCCACATCTTGGCAGACAGTCGCGCGCCATCTCTGGAGAGCTAGTGTACTTGGAGCCGTCGACAGTTGCCAGAAATTTGTTTATTTTTTGAAAGCGGGGAATGCTACCGCGGGAGTGATTTCTCGTTCGGGCTGGCGGGGAGAATGAACTGGCGTGCCGCAACATCGGCTGCGGCACGCCGGACAGCCCAGTGTCAGCTCAGGTTCAGGCTGCAGTATGGACTGCCTTCACCTTGATGGTCCGCGGCGCGCGTCTCCGGTGCGCCGTTTTGCCCGCGGGCTTGTGCTCGGGGGGACGTTTGGTAACGGTGTCGATCAAGGCCTTCTCCGCATTCACAAAGTGCTTCACGTTGTCACGGGTAAAATTCGGCAGTTGCGTAAACGCACTTGGTGAGATCATGTTCAGCGAGCGGTTGGTGGCTTTGAGGTTGGCATTCACCTGACGGCCGGCTACGTCCATCAGCTTTTTTTGTGCCTCGACAAAAGCCTCGGTGGCGTGGCGCGCCAACTCGGTGAGTTCGGTCGCCTTCCTGGTCCCGCCGTTCTTGCCTTCGGTGGCCTTGGTGGCCTCTTCCTTAACCACGTCCAGGAACTTTTTCTGGGTGTGGACGAAAGTGTCGAAGCTTTCGCGAGCGGCCTCGACCAGACCTTCGCCGTCATAAGGCTTGCCGGCCTTCACCGCCATCAGCCAGTTGTGCATCTGTTTGTTGGCGATCTTAAGAATGTCCAGATGCATCTCGATAAATGTATCGAAACCGCGACGCATGAAATCGGTCGCGGCCACGGCGGTTGGGTAACCGTGAACGCGCTCTTTCACCCCGTTGGTGACGAGTTCGTATTCCTGCTGCGCCAAGTTGAGCAGCAACTTCTGCCCTTCGATAAAGTTCGTCACTCCCTCGCCGGTCAGATCGGTCAGGATCTCGGCCGGACAATAGGCGGGATCGTTCAACCGCTCCCGCAGCATGTGCATTACATCCGCATTCTGACGCGTGACCAGATCCACCAGGATTCGTTGTGTGGCGAAGAAATTTTCGACACCCTGCTGCATCCATCCCGACAGCAAGGAAACAAAGGACGACTCCCGAGTGAGGGCCGTGTTGAATTCCGACTTCATTGTTCTAGGCATTATGACCTCCGGTTTGCTGCATTGCAGCATCAACTTAAACCTAGTATTCCTTGCGCTGGTTGTCAATGTAAAAGTACAATTATTTTGCGATGCAACAAGGAGGCGCCCAGTGGACCCGGACAAGGTAGTGATCAAGAAGTACGCAAACCGCAGACTCTACGACACTTCGGGGAGCCGTTACATCAACCTGGAAGACATCGCCGCCTTGGTCCGAAATGGGAAAGAGTTGCAAGTTGTCGATGCCAAGACCGGTGAGGACATTACCCGTGTGACCTTGACCCAGATCATTGTGGAAGACGCGAAGGGGCAGCCCACCGGATTGCCGCTGGAACTGCTGCGGCAGCTCATCGTCGCCTCCGACCGCGTCGGCCAGGAATTCATCATGTGGTATTTGAAGTCGGCCTTCGATGCTTATAAAAAAGTGCAGAACACGTTGGAGGACCGTTTGACCGAGGTGCAATCCGTGGCCCTGTCCCCACTGCAAATGATGAAGAAGTTCATGCCGGGAGCGGCGACGGAAAAAGCAAGCGAGCCCGGTACAGAACTACAAGAGCTGCAAGAACTGCGCAGACGCATCGCCGAGATGGAAGCCGGTCACGAGAAACCGAAGCGGCCGAAAAAGCGCCGCCGGGCTAGGGCATAGGCGGATGTGACACAGCCTCGTTGTCGCAACGCTCACCCCTGTCCTTGACAATCGAATCTGCGCGGCTCACGATTCGCGATAGGCCAGACACTTATGGCGCAGACTGCCAACATCGTGCAGTTGAAGCCGCGCACGCTGACGGCTTTCGACGCGTATATCCGCGAGGTCGAAACCGCCATGGAGCCGTCGTTGCATGGGCACGGCGCATTCCTATGGTCTGACACCGATCCCCAGATAGCACAGCAAGTGCGGCATGGAGACATCGCGGCGCAACTCTGGTCAGGCGACGCGTCCGTCAAGGTGCCCAATGGCCTGATTCACGACTGGATCGGGGCCGCGTTCATTCCCGGCACAACCGTCACTGCGACGCTCGCCCTCATTCAGAATTACGACAATCACAAAAATGTTTATAAGCCCGAAGTACTGGACTCCAAGCTGATCAGTCATCAGGGCAACGATTTCCAGATCTTCCTGCGGCTTCTGAAGAAGAAAATCATTACCGTGGTACTCGACACTGACCACGACGTGCATTATTCACGCGTAGACGACGCTCGCTGGTGCTGCCGCTCCTATACCACGCGAATCGCAGAAGTGGACGATGCCGGCACGGAAAAGGAGAAGGTGCTGGAGCCCGACAAGGGTTATGGATTTTTGTGGCGGCTCTATTCCTATTGGCGTTTCCAGGAGCGGGACGACGGCGTGTACGTTGAGTGCCGCGCTATTTCGCTGACCCGCGACATTCCCACCGGCCTGGGATGGGTGCTGGAGCCGATTGTCCGTAAGCTGCCCAAGGAATCGCTGGTCCACACGCTGAAAGCTACGCGCGACGCGCTGACCTCGGCATGACCACATAGCGATCCGCGATTGGGCTTTTCTCACATGGTTGACATTCACTGCCACATTCTGCCCGGCATTGATGATGGCCCGGAGTCATGGGAGATGACGGGCGAGATGTGCCGCATCGCCGCGCAAGACGGCATTACGCACATCGTCGCCACGCCGCACTGCAATGACGAGTTCAACTACGATCGCAACCGTTACACCGAGATGCTGGGGCAACTCTACGATGCCGGCGATGGGAAACTGACATTCAGCCTGGGTTGCGACTTCCACTTCTCCTACGACAATATTCAGGATGCGCTTGCCCATCCTCAGCGCTACACGATTGCCGGCTCGCAGTACCTACTGGTCGAGTTCAGCGACTACGGTCTTCCTCCCAGCGTAAAGCAGGACCTGTTCTCGCTCTCCAGTTGCGGCATGGTTCCCATCATTACCTACCCCGAACGCAATCAGATCCTGCTCCGAAGACCTGACCTGGTGCTGGAATTTGCCAAGCAAGGCTGTCTAGTGCAGGTTACCGCCAACTCCTTTACGGGATTCTGGGGCAGCCGCGCGCAGAATATGGCGGAGTGGCTGCTGAAGCATGCAGCCGTGCACGTGGTGGCCAGCGACGCGCATGACCCCAAGCACCGCCCGCCGGCCCTTCTGGAAGCTCGCACCAAAATCGCAAAACTTGCCGGCGAAGAGATTGCCGACGCGCTAGCCATTCACAATCCGGCTGCGATCGTTGAAGGCCACAGCCTGCCCTACCACCCGATATGCCGGTGAGTTTCGCCCGCAAGGTCCGCGGGGTTGACGAGGATACCCGAATCGTGGGCGGGTCGCGATGGTCGCAGGCTGTTGTAGGCTCTGGACACAGCTTTCTGGCTGGAGTACAAGTAAGCCGTGCCCCTTCCGGAATCGAATTCCGACCCGAGCGGTGGCCGCATACATTGGCTATCGGGTGCCATTGTGACGCCGCTAAGCATGTTTGTATTCCCATTTCTTTGGTATGCATTTTTGCTTACGGCTGTGGTCTTTATCACCGTGAAAAGTGGACACCTGCCCGATGCAAGAAAATTTGGCTTCTACGGCATATGGCTGGGCGCGGTCACCGTCTTTGTCCTGTGGCAGTCGAGCCGGACGAAGCGAGTCGGTGTCGCAGGCGGAGAGCTGGTTATCTCCAATTATTTTCGCGAGGAACGGATTCCGTTCAAACAAGTGGCAGCGGTCGAGTCCGTATGGTGGTACTGGCGGCGGCTGGTCCGCATTCGTTTCGGTCCACCGAGTGGATTCGGGGAGACGGTGTATTACATTCCCAAGTGGGCTGCCCTGGTGGCGCTGTACTCTAACCCGGCCAACCAATTGCGGCTAATCATCAGTGAATACCAGAGTGAACACCAGTCTCTTGCAAGGTGGAATGTCCCGTGAAATCCACGCTTCCCGAACCGAAATTTTATCTGCTTGATTCTAGGCGGAAAGATGGTGGGCAGTGCAGGACTCGAACCTGCGACCTCCTGCTTGTAAGGCAGGCGCTCTAACCAACTGAGCTAACCGCCCCGCGGTACGCGCCTCTTACAAGGTGGTACGAGAGCGAAATCAACTGTGAGTTTACGTTACGCTCCTGGCATGGTCAAACACGCCCACGGTGGACTGCGGAAGAAACTTGCCGGAGGACGGAATCGCGAAACTTGAGAAACGCATAACCAGACGCAGCGTTAAAATCGGGCCGCGCCCCCATCCTTCGTCGCGGCCGCCATCCCAACTTTCCGCGGTTCATTTCCGCCTTCCAGGAGCGCCGCTCCCCATAGAGATTAGGTAACAGGCGATGGCTTGCTTTATCCTCAACTTCTATGCCCGCACTCATCGAATGTGTGCCCAATTTTTCTGAAGGGCGCGACAAGGCCAGAGTCGACGCCATTCTCGAAGCCATGAAGATGGACGGCGTGTATCTGCTCGACCGCGAGATGGACGCCGACCACAACCGCTGCGTCATCACCCTGGTCGGCGATCCGGTGAATGTCGCGGAGGCCGCGATTCGCGGCGTTGGCAAGGCCGCCGAGCTGATCGACCTGACCAAGCACACGGGCGCGCATCCCCGGCTGGGCGCGGCCGACGTAATTCCGTTTCATTCCCATTGAAGGCGTGACGCTGGAAGACTGCGTGGCCATTGCCCGGCGGGTCGGCGAAGAAATATGGAAGCGCTACCAGGTGCCGGTTTACCTGTACGAAGCGGCCGCGCAGAAGCCCGAGCGGCAGAACCTGGAGAACGTGCGTCGCGGACAGTTCGAAGGCATTCGCGAGGAGGTGAAGACAAATCCGGCGCGCAAGCCCGACTTCGGCGAGGCCGCGCTGCACCCGACGGCGGGCGCGACCATCGTTGGCGCGCGCAAATTTCTGGTCGCCTACAACGTCTATCTCAATACGCCGGATGTCGAGATCGCGAAGAAGGTCGCCAAGGCGGTGCGCTTCTCCAATGGCGGCCTGCGCTACGTGAAGGGCATGGGCGTGCCGGTGCGCGGGTTGGCGCAGGTTTCGATGAACCTGACCGATACCGACCAGACGCCGATCGCGCGCGTGTTCGAGTACGTGAAGCGCGAGGCGGCGCGCTACGGGGTGATGCCGGTGTCGAGCGAGATCGTCGGGCTGATTCCCAAGAAGGCGTTGGAGGATGCGGCGGAGTGGTTTCTGCAGGTGGAGAACTTCGATTCGTCGCTGATCCTGGAGAACCGGCTGGCGGCGGTGATGAGCGGGAAGATGGCGGTTGGCGGGATTCGCGCCGGGGTCGAGCCGTTCATCGAGCAGCTTGCGGCGCCGACGGCTGCGCCCGGAGGCGGATGCGCGGCGGCTGCAACGGCCGCGATGGCTGCGGCACTGGGCAGCATGGTCGCCGGAATGTCGCGCGGCAAGAAGGCTTATGCCCAGTACGAGCGCCAGTTGAGCGACGCGCTGGCACGGCTGGCCGAGTTGCGTGAGCAGTTCAAAGCTTCGATTGATGCCGATGCCGAGTCGTTCAACGAGGTAATGGCGGCATTCAAGAAGGCGAAGGAGCATCCCGAGGCGCAGGCCGAAGTTGAGGCGGCAACCAAGAAGGCGACGCTGGTTCCGCTGGTGGTCGCCGAACGGGCAAGGGAAGTGCGGCAGATCGTCGAATCGCTGCGCTCCATGACCAATCCGAAGATGGCCTCGGACCTGACGGTGAGTGTAAGTCTGGCGCGCGCCGCCATCGAAGGCGCGCTGGCGAACGTGGAGATCAATCTGGGCGACATCAAGGATGAGGCATTTATCGCGGATGTGCGGAAGCGAGTGGCGGCGGTGCGAAGCTAGTGGTTGGTGGATAGTGGATAGTCGCCCGTGTTGATGTTGACGCCGCTCTAACGTCTAAACCTTTGTTCGCTGGCAATGGAAACTCCGAAAGCAACCGGACTTTCACATTCCCGCATCTCTCCAGAGATTGTCGAGTAAAATAATGAGCATGAAGCAGTTCCTAACAAGCCTTTTTCTGAGCGTGGTTTTTTGTTTGCCGGCAGTTGCGGCGCCCCTAAGCAGCAATGCCCGTACCGTAGTTCCATCGGCGGTCCAGCAGATCATCTCGGTCGATTACCGCGCGCTGCGCGATTCGCCCCCGGCGCGCGCCCTCAAGGACCGCGTCCTGCCCGACAACTTGAAGGAGTTCGAGACCGCTCTGAAGGGCGCGGGCATCGACCCGGAGAGGGACGTGGAGGAACTCACGTTCGTAAGCTATCGCCCGGCCAAAGGTGGTCTGCGCAGCATTGGCATCGCCCAGGGTCCCTTCAAGCAGAAGGAATTTCTGCAGAAGATGCGCTTGAAGAAGATCAGGCCCGAGAAGTACCTGCTGTCCTACCTGTACCCGATGGGCTCGGGCATGCAGCTGGTGTTCCTCGACCCCAGCACCATTTTGTTTGGCGAGAGTTGCTTCCCTCAAGGGCGCAATCGACGTGCGCGACAACGGGGCCGAGTCTGTGGAATCCAACAACACAGTTGCCGATCTGATCAGCAGCGTGGACAGCTCGCCGATTTGGAGCGTGCTCGACCAGGCGGGGACGCAGAACATGATGCGGTCAGCGCTGGGGCAGGCGGCGTCGTTGGCTGACTACGACGTGGTGAAGAAGCGGCTGCTGGCATCGGATTACACCATGGATTTCAGCAACGGCGTCAGCTTCGACCTGAACATCAAGACCTCCGACACCATGACGCGCGGCGACCATGGCGTCGCTGCTAAAGGCGGGAGTGCTGTACCGCAAGATGAGCGCGACTCCGACCGAAAAGATGGCGCTGGACAGACATGACCGTGGACAACTCCCACGATATGCTGCAAATGCACTTTAAGACCGACGATCAGCGCTTCACTGCGCTGTTGAAGTCGGACCTGTTTGCGGCAGTATCGAAATAGGGGCCGTGGCGGCAGTTATAATCGAGATACTTTGCGACCCTCTGTCGTTCGTTTCACCTACCGTGCTCTTCTTCTATTGGCCGTGAGCGGTCTGCTTTGTCATCTGAGCGCCGGCCAGACGCTTACCGGCACCCGCACAGTGATGGTCATGCCGTTTGAAAATCAAACCACGGCTCCCGGACTGGAGTGGATCGGTGAAGCTTTTCCCGAGGTTTTGTCGCAGCGCATGCAGTCGCCGCGGCTGTACGTTATCAGCCGCGATGATCGCAGCTACGCCTTCGATCACAGCGGCATTCCGCTGACGGTGCGGCCGTCGCGGGCCACTGTCTATCGGGTTGCTGAGCAAATGGACGCCGACTACGTTGTGCTCGGCAACTACAATTTCGATGGCCAGACCTTCCAGGCCGATGCGCAACTCCTCGACATGAAGAAGCTGCATCTCTACCCAGAGGTCCACAGCAGCGGTGCGTTGACCAACCTGATCGATTTGCAGACGACATTGGCGTGGGAGCTGCTGCAGCAAATGGCTCCGCCGCCCGCCATCACCCGCGATCAATTCCTGAAAGCCTCCACGCCCATCCGCCTCGATGCCTTCGAGAACTACATTCGCGGAATCCTGGCCACCAACCAGCAGCAGAGGATTCGTTATCTGCGGAACGCGGTAAAGCTCAATCCCAATTACACTCTGGCCATGCTGCAATTGGGCAAAACCTATTACGGCAACCGCGAATATGAATCGGCAGCGGCCTGGTTCGGTCGCATAGCGAAGGACGATCCAACCGCCGGTGAGGCCAACTTTCTGCTGGGTATGTCGGAGTTCTATCGCGGAAGTTTCGAGAAGGCGTTCACTGCTTTCAATTACCTGGCCACACGCTTGCCACTCACCGAGGTTTACAACAACCTGGGCGTGGTGGAGGCCCGGCGAGGCCGGCGAGCGTCGGCGGTGGAATACTTTTCCAAGGCCGTCAGTGCCGACCCCAACGATCCCGACTACCGCTTCAATCTTGCAGTGGCGTTGTTCAAGAACGGAGATCGCTCTGGAGCCGCGCGCCAATTGCGCGAAGAGTTACAGCGAGGCCCAAGCGACGGCGAGGCCAAGGCCCTGCTTGACTTGATCAACCGCGGTGGTGCGGCGCCTCCACCGGTGAATCCCGATGCTACTGCGGCCGCCGTTAACCCGTTGCTGTCGCCAAACCAGCCGCGCATTCCCATGGAACGCATCAAGCGCAACTACGACGAGGCGTCTTATCGTCAAATCGAGATGGAAATCAACAACCTTGCCGAGGCGCGGCTGGCCAAGGCCGACGGGCACACTCGCGCGGCCTATCACGTAGAGCGTGGCAAGGAGTTGGCTGGCGCAGAACATGGCGAGCCAGGCCGAGAGCGAATTCCGCGCTGCGATCGGCTCCGACCATAACAATGCCGCGGCGCACGCCCGGTTGGCGATCCTGCTGGAAAAGAAAGGCGATCTTGCCAATGCGCGGACGGAAGCACAGGCTTCGGTGCGCTTGCAGCCCAACGTTGACGGCTTGCTGGTACTGGCACGGCTTGACCTGAAGCAGGGCCAGTTGGAGTCCGCTGCCAAAGAGGTGGACCGTGCCCTGGCCTTGCAGCCCGCCGACGCAACCGCGCAGGCTTTGAAGCGCGACATCGCGGCGAAGCAGACAGTTTCAAAGTAGCGCAACCTTGCAACGACCCTCCGGAAGGAGGCACACATGTCCCGCACTCGTTTCATCCTCTGCTGTGGGCTGCTGGCGCTTTTTGCCACCAGTCTGGCGGCGGCGAACAGCATCGTCAAGATCAGGGTAGATGACACCGTTCAGCCGATTACGGCCGAGTACATCGATCGCGCCATTGAACACGCGCGCCAGACCAACGCCGATGCCGTGCTGATCGAGCTGAGCACGCCCGGCGGCCTGCTGGATTCCACTCGTACGATCATCCAGACGATCCTGGCGTCGCCTGTCCCCGTGATCGTCTACGTGGCTCCCAGCGGGGCGCGAGCGGCGTCCGCCGGCTTCTTCATCCTGGAAGCCGCCGACGTCGCGGCCATGGCTCCGGGAACCAACACCGGGGCGGCCCATCCCGTCACCCTGGGCGGCGAGAAGATGGATGACACCATGAAGGCCAAGGTCGAGAACGACTCCGCCGCCTTCATGCGCTCTTACGTCGGACCGCGGGGACGCAACGTGCAACTGGCCGAGACCGCAGTGCGCGAGTCGAAGTCGTGGACCGACCAGGAGGCTTTGAAGCAGCACCTCATCGACGTGGTTGCCCGCGACCAGAGCGACTTGCTCCAGCAACTCGACGGCCGCACCATCAAGCGCTTCGACGGCAAGCAGGTGAAGCTGCACCTTGCCGGCGACCCCGTCGACGAATTGCCCATGACGCTGAAGCAGCGCATCCTCGACTTCCTGCTCGACCCCAATATCGCCTTCCTGGTGCTGGCGGTGGGCGCACTGGCGCTCTACGCCGAATTCAACCACCCAGGTGCGATCGTGCCCGGAGTGGTGGGCGTAGTTTTCATTCTGCTGGCGTTGTTCGCACTCAACCTGCTGCCCACGCGTTACGCGTCGTTCACCCTCATCATTGCGGCGTTCGTGCTGTTTGTTCTGGAGGCTAAGTTCGCGACCCACGGCATCCTCGGTCTCGGCGGGATAGTTCTGCTTACGCTGGGTGGTCTGCTGCTGGTGGATGGCCCCATTCCGCAAATGCGGGTGCAGCTTGTGGACGGCGCTGGGCGTCAGCGTGCCGCTCGGTGTAATCACCGTCTTTCTGATGACCATTGCCCTGCGGGCGCGACGCAGCAAAGTCGTGACCGGCCTGCAAGGCATGATCGGTGCGGTGGGTGAGGCGCGTACCGATCTCGATCCGGAAGGCAAGGTCTTCGTCCAGGGCGAGTTGTGGAACGCGCATGCCGCGTCGCGGGTCGGCATTGGCGAACACATCGTGGTGCGCAAGGTCGCGGGCCTGGAGTTGGAAGTGGAAAAGCAGTAGTCAGTTGTCAGTAGCCAGTAGCCAGTTATCAACTCTTCGGAGAATCCTGCTCAGCGTTTTGACTGACAGCTGACGGCTGATAGCTGAAGGCTGACGGCTGAGTGCTGTTGCCAAGTTAGGTAACTCGTCCAATTGGTTCTACAATCTTCGGTAGTACCCGTTCTACACTTCTGAATAGCTGGAGGCACCCCGTGCCCGGTATAGCTGGCATTGTCGTCATTGTCATCGTTGCGCTCTACATCATCAACTCGATCAAGATCCTGGCCGAGTATGAGCGTGGTGTTATTTTCCGCCTCGGGCGCCTGCTGGGAACGCCGAAGGGCCCAGGTATCATCCTGGTATTTGCGCCGATCGATCGTATCGTGCGGGTTTCGCTGCGCCAGGAAGCGCTGGAGGTCCCGCCGCAAGACATCATCACCCGCGACAACGTCACCCTGAAGGTGAATGCTGTCATCTTCCTGCGGGTGGTCGATTCCAACAAGGCGGTGGTCGCGGTTTCCAATTACATGTACCAAACCTCGCAGTTTGCGCAGACTACGCTGCGTTCGGTGCTGGGCGAAGTTGAGCTCGACGAGTTGCTGGCGCACCGCGAAAAGATCAACTTGCGGTTGCAGTCCATCCTCGACCAGCACACCGATCCCTGGGGCGTGAAAGTGACCAATGTCGAGGTCAAGCAGGTGGACTTGCCGGAGACGATGACGCGCGCCATGGCCAAGCAGGCCGAGGCGGAACGCGAGAAGCGCTCCAAGATCATCCACGCCGAGGGCGAGTTTGCCGCCGCCCAACGCCTGATTGACGCGGCCCACTTGCTCGCCCAGGAGCCCACCAGCATCCAGTTGCGATATTTGCAAACTTTGACCGAAATCGGAGTGGAGAAGAACACCACCATCATCTTCCCGGTACCGGTGGACTTGTTGGCCGGACTGCTGAACCGGGTGCAAGCGCACCCGGCGAAAATCGCAGGCTCCGGGCCGCCAGAGAAATAGCGAGGAACGTGAGAACTATGGCTTCTGAAGACACGGAAATAACCTTAGGCATGGGAAAACTGCTGGGGCTGTTCTTTCTTCTGGCAGCCATCTGCGGGGTTTTCTTTTCCATCGGCTATTCGCTGGGCAAGAGTACGGGGCGCGAACAGGCGCTGAATGATCAGCCGGCGACCGCTGCCACGGAGGCGACGGCCGTCGCCTCCGGCGCCAGCCAGAACAAGCCGTCCGCCGTGGTGGCAGTGAAGGCAGAGGCTGAGCCGGCGCCCCAGGAGCAGTCCGCAACCTCCACTTCCGAAAGCAATCTCACGTTCTACAAGGCCGTACAGCAGACCGGCGACGGCGCGCAATTGCCGGCCAAGGGGACAAATTCCTCTGTGTCGGCGAGCCCGGCAGCGGCCCCGGAATCGGCTCCCGTGACGACGGCAAAGAGCGCGACCCCGCCGGCTGCGGCTGCCTCCTCCCCAGCGCCGCCGGGAAGCCATCCCGCTCCCGTGACCGGCCCAGGGACAATCGTGGTGCAGATCGCTGCGATTTCCCGTGAAGACGACGCTATCGCTCTGGCGGGGGCGCTGCGCAAGAAGAGCTACAACGTTTTCGTGGTGAACAACCCCGTCACCAACGACAAGCTCTACCACGTGCAGGTTGGCCCGTTTACCTCACTTCAGGACGCCGAGGCGATGAAGTTGAAGCTGACCGGCGAGGGCTACAACCCGATCGTGAAGCGGTAGCTACGGAATGAAATTAACCACGGAGGCACGGAGATCACAGAGAGGTTTCCATGGAAACCAAACTCCGCGCCCTCGCTGCTTCCATGGCGAGTAGTTTTGGAAGCACCGGCACTCCTCTCAATGTATTTCTTGCTCCTCAAAATCGGCATAGGGGGGAGAGTCACCTCTCCTCCCCTGCCACACCACCGTACATGCGGGTCCGCATACGGCGGTTCAGTTCGGTTGAGCTAGCCCACGGACAACCGTGGCAGACCGAGCGAGTCAAAGTAAGCAACGGAAAGAGCTAACTGCAGGGCCGGACTGTCCGAGAGTCGCCAGGGCCCATGGGAACTGCCGGCGGTTTGTGCCGCAAGGTCAGGTCCGACGTTCCACTGGCGCAGCCGCGCAAACCGCACCCTGCCCCGTTTCCACTGCTTCCAGATCACGGATCGCAACCTGCGTCGCATCCATGCCTCCAACTTACGCAGCACCGAGGGTGTTTCGCAGTGCCCGAAGTATCCTTTCCAGCCTCGTAGATAACTGGCGAGTTCCTTCGTCATCTGTTCCACACTGACTCCTCTTGTCCGGCGCGTCAGTTCCCGCACTCGTTGCTTACAGCGGAGCAGAGCTTTCGGCGCAATGCGCCGCTTCGGCTTGGCCCCGTAGGTAAAGCTAAAGCCCAGAAACTTACGCACCTGCGGTCGCGCCACCGCGCTCTTCGCCTCGTTCACCTTGAGCTTGAGTCGCCGTCGCAGGAAACCGGTCACGCTTTGCATGACTCGTTTTCCCGCCCGCTCGCTCGCCACGTAGATATTGCAATCATCCGCGTAGCGTACGAAACGGTGCTGGCGTCGCTCCAGTTCCCGGTCGAGTTCGTCGAGCACCAGGTTCGACAGCAGCGGAGACAGTGGCCCTCCTTGCGGAGTTCCTTCCCCCACCGGACTCACCAACCCGTTTTCCATCACGCCCGACTCCAAGAAAGCTCGGATCAACTTGAGCATCCTTTTGGCGCTCACCCGCCGCGCCATCGCCGCCATCAGCCGGTCGTGGTTCACTCGATCGAAAAACTTTTCCAGATCGATGTCCACCACCCAGCGGTTGCCTTGGGCAAGATACTGCTGCGCCTTGGCCACCGCCTGATGCGCCGAGCGCTGCGGGCGAAAGCCGTGACTGTGTTCGGAAAACGTCGCGTCCCATCTGCCTTGCAGAACCTGCATCACCGCCTGCTGGATAAATCGATCCAGCACCGTTGCAATGCCCAGCTTGCGCACTCCTCCGTCCGGTTTGGCTATTTCCACTCGCCTCACCGGTTGTGGCCGATACGTTCCACTCAGCAACTGTTGCCGCAATGCTGGCCAGTGCTGCTTCAGGTAGCCCGGCAACTCGCCGACCGTCATGCCATCGATTCCCGGGCTCCCTTTGTTGGCTTTCACTCGGCGTAAGGCCCGCAGGCAGTTCTCCCGCCCGCAGACCTCCTCCATCAGTTGTTCGCTTCCAGCCGGGCTTTCAGTTGCGCCGTTCGCCGTGAACGATTCGATCCCTTCCCGCGGAGCCTTCGGAGCTTCACTCCTCCCCTCCTCGGTGAAGGCCAGCAACATCTGTAGCCGGTTCTTCTGCCGCTTGTCGCTCATCGAGTCCTGCGTCCTACTCGCCACTCCTTGCTGTTCGGGCCTTCGACCTTGCGGCCTACTATGCCCTCTGCTGACTCCCGCCGCACGGTCAGGATGGATCGCTCCACTCTCAGTCCCGATTTCCGGGACATGCTGCGGGTCTCCCGAAGTAAGTTCGACCGCCTTCTGCGCACAACCGCCGGATTTACCACCAGTGCACTTGGTGGATATGGGCTTCGCGATCATTTGCCCGCTCGCCCTGCACCGTAGGCCTCCTCATCCGGTTCTTGTTCATCGGCTCGCGCTTTTGATCCACGCTTCTTTCAGACCCCGCCTCTCGACGACGCCCTTGCGCTTCTCTAGTCCTTCACCTCCACCAGGTTGAACAGGGGACTTGCACCCCCAAGCTGTCGAACATGTTCGGCACACAAAAGGAACGCCGAAGCTTGAGGCTCCGGCGTTAATCGCTACCTGGCAATACAGCTACGCCTTCAGGCGGCGGCGCAGTACGACAGCAAATCCCAAGATGCCAGAGCCCAGTAACAGAATCGACGAAGGCTCGGGGGTAGCGGATGGCGAGCCAGTCTCCAGGATGGAAGCGCTGTTAGGAGTGTCAACCGTGACATTCCTGGTGTTGTAGTCCGTCAGAACAAAGAGAAATACCGAACCTTCGGGCACAGCACCGCTGCTGACGGAAAACGTGGGATCTCCTGACGCCGACTTGTAGTCAAACGCGCCAAAGTCGTAGAGGTAAACATAGTAGCCGTTGGCGCCCGCATCGACCGACTGAGTACTGGGCAAATAGGCACTCAGCGGATGGGAGGGGCCATCGAAATTAAACGTTGATAGATAGTTGCTTAACTTCCCGCTGTTCCATTCCGTGCTGCTGAACAACGATGCAGCTTCGGAAGGGTTGGCCATGTTGGCGGCGTCCAGCGTGAGAGAGAAGCCGGCATTGTGGTTGTCAGGGACTAACTGAATCAGCCAGAAGTCTCCGTGTCCGCGATTCAGGTTACCAGCGTAGCTGAAGGCAAACGTTGGCGGATTGTCATTGGTTGGGGTTATCGTACCGTTATCAGTACACAGTCCTGCCGGCGCCGCGCAGTAACCATATAGCGTATCCGCGCTAGCAAGCAAAGCACCTACTGTCACAACTACGGCAAGACAAACTAGCGTGCGCAATATCTTCATAGCTTAATCCATCTTTCTTGGAACTCTTGCACTTTCAGCTTTTGGGATGTCCGATCCAACGTCCCACGCGCCTCAAGGTCTTGAAGGTAAGCAGAGAAGCACTCACCAATTATCTGGTTTAGGGTGAATACTCAACGGACTCAGCAACCCTGCGCTGTGCCAGACAACGGTCACCCATAGGGATCGCCGTCAGGCCTGGCACTCGCATGTTATGTTGCCTACCGAGCTTCTCAGCTGTTTCCTTCGACTCTAGTTTCGCCAAGAGCTGCCGCAATCGAGAGCAGTTGACGGGAGTAGTGCAGAAAACGGAATCAGTTGCATTCAGCAGCTGACTTCGGATTCTGAAGCTAAGGGGGAGGGATACAAGTATTCAAAGCACGATTGGTTCCACTCGAATAAAGCTGCAAGTCATTTGTTTTGACAGAAGCGCGAAAGGGTTCAAGTCACCGATGCGCAGAGAGTTGCACAATATAGGAGTCAAAGGTTCACTTGTAGTTAGGTAAACACTTGGCGGTGCCATAATGGCTTGGCAAGCAGCTCGCTAAAGGCGTTCCAAATGTGAATTAACTCAGTTCCAAATGTGAATTAGCTCCCATTGTAGGAGGCCGCGCGTGGTACAAAACACGTGGAATGTTCCAACCCAGTCTGTAGTTTGAAACCGCTCTAAACTACGGCGCAATTTGTGTCGATAACCCTTATGTGCAGACTCGCAATGAGAACGTAAGACTTCAAGCGCACGGCGGCGGGGCGACAAGAGGGACCTCCCTCCTGGAGTTTGCCCTGGTTGCCCCTTTGGTCTTCCTCCTGCTATTTGCCGTGTTCGACTTCACGCATCTGTTTTACCCGGAGATGACGCTTCAGAACGCGTTGCGCACGGCGGGACGTTACGGGGTCACAGGAAACCACCTTGCCGATCCGATGCATCCGGGCCAGACCCTATCGCGGGTGAATTCGATAGTTAAGGTTGCGCAGCAGGTGGCCATCGGTCTTGATGTCTCCAACATGCAAATCTCCAGCGCCACCGGAGGAAAAGGCAGCGCCGGCGGTCCGGGCGACACGCTAACAATTTCCCTGACCACCAATCTGAAACTCATGACGCCTATCGTTGCCCGGTTCTTTCAGAACGGCGTTTATACATTTACGGTCGCCGTCAGCTTCAAGAACGAGGCCTTCCCGCCAGGCAATACCAGTTAGCGGAGGGAATCACCATGGCAGCACCAGGCCGCGATCATGCAATGCGCGACCCACAAAGGGCGAACGATTCTGGGCAGGCGCTCGTGGAATTTGCCATATCGGCAACCCTGATGCTCACCCTGGTATTTGCTTTGGTTGATTTCAGTCGTGCCATCTTCATTAAGGAAGTAATCACCAATTTGACCGGGGAAGGGTCGAGCATGTCCTCCCGCGGATCCACGCTTTCCGATACCGCGGCCGCCGTGGTTGCAGCCTCGCCGCCTCTTAACCTGAGTCTCCGTGGGAGAGTGATCGTTTCGTCAGTTTTCAACAACAACAACCAAATTCAGCTCACCGGACAGGTATTACAAGGTAGCCTGGGGGCGAGGAGCCGAATCGGAAGTCAGATTGGTGGCACAGCTACCGTTCCAGCCTTGGTCACTCCCCAACTCAACCAGACGGTTTATGTAACGGAGGTTTTCTACATATACACGCCGATCACGCCAATCGGCAACCTTTTGGTCGGAGTCGTATTGCCATCCCAGGTGTACGACGTGGCGTACTACTGATTAAGGAGGCGAGAGAGTGAAATCTTTCAGTCGCAATCGAAGCAGGGAGAACGAGCGCGGGCAGGTCGTTCTCCTGGTGGCCGTATGCTTCACGGTTATGCTGCTGTTCATGGCTTTGGCGATTGATGTGGGATTCGCTTACGTGACGAAAGCGAAGCTGTCCAAGGCTGTGGACGCCGCCTGCCTTACAGCCATGAGAAACCTTGCTCAAGGACAAACCATAGCAAGGACTCTGGCGATCAATTCGTTCAATGGCAACTACAAGATATCCAGTCTTGACCAGGTTTCACCAACGGTGACCGTAAGTTTTTCCACCGACTCCTATGGCCAAACCCTGGTCAATGTCAACGCCGCAGCCACCATCCGGACCTTCTTCATGCGAATGTTGCCCAATCGGCGGACCCTTTCAGTCAGCGACAGCGCCCAGGCGACACGCGGTAAATTGGTGATGTCGCTGGTATTAGATCGCTCAGGTTCGATGACGAATAATGGCGGATCGACAGCGCTTCCTCCCGCGGTGATCACGTTCATAAACTATTTCGACAATAGCAACGATGAAGTGGCGATGATCAGCTTCGCCTCTAATGCGACCATCGATGTGCCGATCGCCTACAACTTCATCACTCCGATTACCAATGCAGTCAACGCCATGAGAAGCAAGTTCACCGGCGGCACCTTTGGCCCCGGGGGACTGACGGCCGCGAAGACCCAGAACGACAGCGTTCCCGTGCTGCCGGGACAAAACGTGGTGAAGGTTGTGGTCTATTTTACGGATGGTTATGCCAATACCATCCAGGACAAGCTGTCTTGTTCCGGAACGCTCACTCTTTATAATTACGGAGGGTACGACTCCGGTAACACGGTCGATGTTTTCAACCCTACCACCGGAACTTCTCTTGCGACCTACGACGGGGTTTCCAGTTGGACGCCCTATAACACTTGTTTGAAGAATGTGACCAAATTCACGTCCGCAATTAACGGGCAGCTAAAGTCCCTGACTCGTGCCAACGTCACCGCGGACGCCAAGTATCGGGCCCTTCAAACCGCGACCGCCATGCGCACCGAGAATCCCGGCATGTTTATCTACTCCATCGGGTTGGGGACGAATGTCGATCAGGCTTTCCTGCAACAGATCGCTAACGATCCAGCCAGCTCGACTTACAATCCCAACCAGCCGGAGGGACAGGCGGTATTTGCCTCCAATTACCCATCCAGCCAGTGCAGCGCTCAATTGCAGCAAGTCTTTCAGACCATTGCCGCTAAGATTCTCCTCCGTCTCACGCAATAAGGCAGCAGCACGCCTTACGACGACAGTCCAGAAGACGAGGATCTGACCCTGTCGTCCAGAACGTCGTGACGGGATCAGTGCTCGGCATTTAGCTCGCTTTATTGATCGTTGTATAAGTAATGTCCTACTTTAGGCGCAAAAAAAGAGGAGGTGCTGGAGGAAAGAACGCAAGAGGTCGGGCCGGCGTTGAAGCTGGCGGGCGTGGTGGCGGGTGCTGGCGGCCAAACTGGGCAGATCGAAGTAGGCCAAGTTGGCCAAGGGATTGGTCTTCAGATAGCTCCAAACGTATTCCACCGGATTCAGTTCGGGGGCGTAGGAGGGGAAAAAGACCGGATGCAGGCGGGCTTGGGTGGCAAGAAAATCCCGGGTGCGGCGGGCACGATGGGCATTGAGCCGGTCCCAGAGCAACAGGTAGGGGCCTCCCAGTTCGCGGCCCAGTTGGCGAAGAAAGGCAATGGTCTGGGCAGCATGGATGTTGGCCTCGGGATAGAGACGAAAATACAGGCGCACACGATCGCGGGTGGGGGCGACGCACAGCACGGCGGTTGCCGAGACCTTGCGGTGATGCGCTCCGCGCTGGTGAAGCACCGGCGTGTGGCCGCACGGTGCCCAGGTACGCCGCACCAGAGGCGCCATCAGCAGGCCGCTTTCGTCCAGAAATACCAGCCAGGCCTTCAGGCGCAAGGCTTTTTTTTAATCGCCGGCCACACCTGCTGCACCCATTGTCGGATCGCCGCCTCATCCCGTTCTACGGCGCGGCGTTGCGGCTTCTGGGGGGTGATCTGAAGCCGTGCAGGAGACGGCAGACATGCGTGCGCTCATAGCGGATACCAAAACGCTGCTGAATCAGTTGCGCCACGCGCCGACAGGTCCACAGATCGTTTTCGAAGCCGGCGGCTTGCGCGCCGCGCAGCAGGGCACGCTGCAAGACCCGCTTCTGCCCAGGTCGCAATCGCGCGGGGCGGCCACTGGCTGGCCGAGCGCTCAGCGCCTGTTCGCCGCGCCCCTTGGCCGCCGCACTCCAGCGCCGCACGCTACGTCGGTCCACCCCCAGCTGCCGGGCCACCTCGACCGGAGTCTGGCCCTGCTGGAGCAGACGAAGCGCTTGCAAACGCCGGTGCTCAAGCTGTTCAGGAGTCCCGTTAGGTCGCATCGCGCCCTCCGGGAGGAGTATAGGACATTACTTATACAACAATCAATAGCTCACTTTGCGGACTCGACTTTTACTTTCTTGCAGGACCTCTGGTGAAGCCATACGAACATCGCCTGAGGCGCCCTGGCTCTCGCGATCCAGATGTGCGGCTGGGTTTTCGGTGTACTCCATCGACGGAACGGAGATTACGCTCGCTGCGCCGGTGATCAGGCGGGCCGAACGCTCGTACGTGAGATAGCTCCACGCCCACTGCAACATGACCAGGACACGGTTGCGAAAGCCAATCAGGAACAGGATGTGGATGAACAGCCACGACAACCAGGCGATGAATCCGGAGATGTGCACCTTGCCGAACTGCGCAACCGCGGCCGCGCGGCCAATGGTTGCCAGAGATCCTTTGTCAACATAATGAAAGTTCTCGCGCGGGTTGCCGGCCAGGTCGGCCGCGATCTGGCGCGCCACCCACCGGCCTTGCTGCATGGCCACCGGAGCGACGCCGGGCAGCGGCTTGCCGTCTGCATCCTTCAGGCTGGCCAGATCGCCGATGACGAAGACCTCGCGATGTCCGGGAATGCTCAGGTCGGGTTCGACCAGCACGCGTCCGGCGCGGTCGAGCGGAGCGCCGAGAGCACGGCCCAGCGGCGACGCCGACACTCCAGCGGCCCACAGCACGACTGCAGCCGGCACCACTTCGTCGCCGATCAGAACTTCGCCGGAGCGAACATCGGTCACGGCGGAGTTGGTGCGAACCTCGACGCCGAGATGCTGCAATTGCTTCACCGCGCTGCGGCGCAGGTCGGCAGGATAGGCACTGAGCACGGCCGGGCCGGCCTCGACCAGCAGAATGCGGGTCTTGGCGGGATCGATGTGGCGGAAATCCTCGGCCAGCGATTTGCGCGCGATTTCCGCCAGCGTTCCCGCCAGTTCGACGCCAGTGGGGCCCCGCCCACGACCACGAAACTCAGCGGCCGATGATGGCCGGTCAATGCCGCTTCGCGTTCTGCCAGTTCGTATGCCAGCAGAATACGGCGGCGCATCTCCAGCGCGTCTTCGACGGTCTTCAATCCCGGGCGCGAGCGGCTCCCAATCGTCATGCCCGAAGTAGGCGTGCGTTGCGCCGGCGGCAACCACAAGATAGTCGTAGGCAAGCTCGAAGCCGTGCAGCTTGACGATGCGCCGTTCGAGGTCAAAGCCCAACACATCGCCCAACAGGACTTCTACATTCTCATGCTTGGCAAAAATCTCGCGAATGGGCGCTGCGATCTCTGCCGGCGACAATCCGGCCGTCGCTACCTGGTAGAGCAGCGGCTGAAAGGTGTGGTGGTTCTTGCGATCGACCAGGGTGATCTCGACGGGCAGACGCGCCAGGGACTTGGCAGCGTCCAGACCGCCAAATCCGCCTCCCACAACGACGACGCGCGGACGTGATTTCCCTGACATAGCTCTACCTGATGAGATGCGTGGCTATGCTCCAAGGAAGCAACGTCAAGCTAATATCGAGTTGAGGGGATCAAGAGCGGTTCTACTTGATGAAATAACCAGACAGTCGCCACTGGCCGTCTTTATCCAGCGCAGAGACAACCGTCTCGATCGCCGTTTTCTTGTGCTCGAAACTGGTGTTATATCGTATGACGACATACTCGCCGTCCGGCGCCCCCGGCAACTGGGTAGTGTATTCTGCCGATTTCAGTTGGCGTGAGGCCACCGCGCCCAAAGGGACGCGCACCGCCTGGAGCTTGTGCTCCCAATCCTCCTGGGTAACCGCGGCCCTGAATGTTGAAGAGGCCTGCTGCCAGCTCTGCGCGTAGTTGCCGGAGTCCACCAGTTTCAACCAGTGGGCGGCGGCCTGTTCGGCAGCTTTCGTCTTTTCCTGAGAGAACGCCACGGTCGCAAGAGCGAGACAAAGTATCGGCATCAAATACGAATGGCGCTTCATCAACTCCTCCTCGCGCAATCTACGAACGATTGTAGGCTGGCGGCGCATCAATTGCCCAAGTTTGGTCGATGGCGCCGTGCCTGTTTTTGCTATGGTAGATTAGTGACTGTGGGCCCGTAGCTCAGTTGGTAGAGCAACGCACTTTTAATGCGTGGGTCGCAGGTTCGATTCCTGCCGGGCTCACCATGCCCTTCGCTGTTCATCCTTCCTTTTGGACCACCACCGCGGTTCCATACGCCAGGACTTCGGTCACGCCCTGCATCACCTCCGTCGCATCGTAACGCATGCCGATCACCGCATTGGCGCCAAGTTCAGCCGCGTGCTGGAGCATGAGGTCAAAGGCGTGCCCGCGCGTTTGCTCGCACAAGTTGGTCAGCAGCGTGATGTTTCCGCCGATCAGCGTTTGCAGGCTCGCTCCGATGGTGCCCACAATGGAGCGCGACCGCACGATGATGCCGCGCACCAGTCCCAGATTGCGGACGATTTTATAGCCGTCGAGCACGAAAGCGGTGGTGACCATGCTGTGCGGAATGCCGGAGGCGGCATATGGTGCGGGAGGTGCTGTCTGAGTGCTCATAAATTCGCTCCTTTCAGAGACTGAAGGCAGCATAGCACGCGCTTATTGCAGCCAGCCTCGGCGGGGCGCCATCACCGAGTACACTCGATGAAGACACTCGGCGGTGCATGTTGATGCAGTCGCGAAAAACCGATAACCGCAACTTAATGATGGTGCTGTCGCTCAGCTTCGTTCTGGGGATGGCTGTGGCCCTGGCTGTTTACTTTGCGTGGAGGATCAACGTGGGAGAACTTCAGGCGCACGGCTTTCTGACCGCGATTGGGTTGATCTTCTGTCCGCCTTTTGTGTTGTCCCTGGTAGTCGGCCCCAATCCCGATTCCGCTCTGGCGCTGGTGCTGATCGTGGGTACTATCGTCTTCGCTAACGCGTTTCTCTACGCCGGGGCCGCTGCAGGGGGCTACTTTATCTTCACCCTCATTGCAAAGAAGAGAGCGCGGCGATAAAGGTCCCCCGACTCCTCGCCGCTCCGTCGAAAATCATTTAACCACGGAGACACGGAGGGCACGGAGTTCTTGGTTTCTATCGAGTTTTCTCCGTGATCTTCGTGCCTCCGTGGTTGATTTTCATTCTTATAGCTGGTCGCACGCCTGCATAACAGTCGGGATGACAATCTTCATTCGGCAAACCGGCTACTGGCTACTGACTACTGACTACTGACTACTGGCTGCTGGTTGTTGCTGCGTCATGCAGTGCAGCGCGCCCAGTCCCCAGATAAAGTCGCGGCAATAGATGCCGACCACCTCGCGCTCAGGAAATACCTCGGCCAGCGTGTTCAGCGCGACGCGATCGTTGGGATCGCCGAACACGGGCACCAGCACGAGCTTGTTGGCAATGTAAAAGTTGGCGTAGCTGGCGGGAAGCCGCTGCCCCTCGAAGTACACCGGAGCGGGCATCGGCAGCTTGACCACCTTCAAGCGGTTTGCCCGATTGGTCGGTGCTCTTCTTCAGCCAGCGAAAATTGTCGCCCAGCGGCTCGTGGTTGGGATCGTCGGGATCGGGCTCGTAGGCAGTGACCACGGTGCGCGCGCCGACGAAGCGGGTGATGTCGTCCACGTGCCCGTGGGTATCGTCGCCGGCAATGCCGCGCTCCAGCCAGATCACCTTCTCGATGCCGAGGTAATCGGCGAAAAGCTTCCTCCAGATGCTCGCGCGAGACGCCGGGATTGCGCTGCTGCACGTCGCTTAGCAAGCACTCTTCGGTGGTGATAAGTGTGCCGCGGCCATTGACGTCGATGCTGCCGCCCTCGAGCACAATGCGGTGCAATTCGCCGTCAACCCTTACTTCCGGCTGCCACGCCGGAAGACGCAGGCGCTGGGCAATCTCCGTTCCCGACCGGAGCGTCAAGCTTCCAATCGTTGTACTTGGCCCAGGCATTGAAGCGCCACGCAGTGGCCGCGACAGCCGGGAAGTCGCCTTTGCGCGAGTCGCGGCGCACGAAAATTGGCCCGTAATCGCGCGTCCAACCGCGATTGGTCGGGATGTGGATGAAAGCGAATGTTTCCGGCGCGGCTTGCCCGGTGCCCAGGCTTTTTCCGGAAGAGCGTGCGAGCGAACCAGCACCGCGCGGGCCTTGGCCTCGGCCGCTTCGTCGTCCACCAGAATGTTCACTCGCTCCACGCCGCGCGAGATGGCGAACGATCTCGGCGTAAATCCACGGAATGGTTTCGAACTTGCCCGGCCAGTCCGAGCGGTTATGCGGCCAGGCGATCCATGTGGCCTCGTGCGGCTCCCACTCGGCCGGCATGCGATAGCCGAGCGCGGCGGGGGTTTGCGAGAATTTGCGGGGACTGGACATGCGAACGGCTAGACCAGGAATCTCTGCGTAATCGGGCCGTACGCATCCACGCGGCGATCGCGCCAGAAAGGCCAGTTTCGGCGAACGTCCTCGATTCGCTGCAGATCCACCTCGGCGATCAGTACCTCTTCCTTGTCGTGCGAGGCCTGCGCGATTACCTGCCCGAAGGGATCGGCGATAAACGATCCGCCCCAGAACTCCAGGCCTTTGCCCGGTGCCACGTTACCGCGAATGTTGCCGGTCTCAAATCCCACGCGATTGGGCACGGCGACATAAACTCCATTGGCGATGGCGTGGGCGCGCTGTATGGTCCTCCACGCGTCGTACTGCGCCTCGCCGTACTGCGCTTTCTCGTCCGGATGCCACCCAATGGCCGTGGGATAGAAGAGCACGTTCGCGCCCTGAAGCGCGGTCAAGCGCGCAGCCTCGGGATACCATTGGTCCCAGCAAACCAGCGTCCCGAATTTTCCGAAGTCGGTCTCGAACGTCTTGAACCCAAGATCGCCTTGCGTGAAGTAGAACTTTTCGTAATAGAGGGGATCATCGGGAATATGCATCTTGCGGTAAATGCCGGCCAGCTTGCCATCGGCATTCAGAATTGCCGCGGTGTTGTGATAAATGCCGGGGGCGCGCCGCTCGAACAGGGACGCGATGATCGTAATTTTCAAATCACGAGCGAGATCGCCGAGACGCGCCGTCGTGGGACCAGGGATGGGCTCCGCCAAGTCGAAGAGAGCGATATCTTCGCGCTGGCAGAAATACTGTGTCTGAAACAGTTCGGGCAGGCAGACGACCTCGGCGCCTTTGGCTGCGGCATCGCGAATGTGAGCAATGGCGCGCTCCAGGTTCTGTTCTGGCTCTGGGGTGCACGACATCTGCACCACGCCGAGATGGAAGTTTCGTTCCGCCACGCTTAGCTCCAGCGCGAAATACATTTCAAGAATAGCATCCTGTGCGCGCGGGTTCGCGAACTGAATCGCGGTTGTTACTTCACGATGACAATTCGCCGTGCGCGTTCCGTACATTGACGGAAGCCGCGTCAAGCTTGTAGCTTCGAGGGTTCGATAATTCTCTGATGTCATTCCGACCGAGCGTGCCTCAGCCGGGCTTGAAGCAACCTGCTGTGGATGAAAAAGCAGATCCCTCCACGCGGTCGCCGCGGCGACCTTGGTCGGAATGACAGTGCTGGTTTGTCGAGGTGAATTTTGGCTGACGAACATAAGACCCATGGCGAAGGCATGGATCGCAAACTTCACGACCCCATTTCCGACAAGCTGATTCCGCTGGAGCCGCTCGATCTGGCGAAGATCCACACCGTGGATGACCTGGTCCGCGCCATGGGCAACACCGCATTCACCGGGCGGCAGGTGGGCCAAGGCGCAGACGTTCTGGAAGCCATGGCTCGCGACAAGGACTGTTTCGTGGTGATGACGCTGGCCGGCGCGATGACGGTCGCCAAGCAGGGGCTGATCGTCACCGACCTCATCGATCATGGAGTGGTGAAGGCCATGGTCTCCACCGGCGCGCTGATGGCGCACGGCCTGGTTGAGGCTGCCGGGCGGTCGCACTTCCGCTACGACCCGAAGATGGACGACACCGAACTCTATGAGGCCGGCTACAACCGCGTGTACGACACGCTGGAGCCGGAGACCAACCTCGACTTCGTCGAGACTATCGTCGCGCGCATCCTGAAAAACTGGGACCACAACGAGACGCTCTGCTCGTACAAATTGAATCGTGAAATCGGGCGCTACCTGAGCGAGCACGTGAAAGATCGCGGCATCCTGAAGTCGGCCTACGAGAAGAATGTTCCGTGTTCGTGCCCGCGTTCAGCGATTCGGAGATCGGCCTCGATGTCGCCCTCCACAACCGTATGCGCCGCAAGAACAATCTTCCTGCCGCTGCGCTTCGATCCCTTCGAAGACCTGGAATATTACGCGGAGACGCTGCTGCGGCAAGAGCGGCTGGGAATCTTGACCATCGGCGGTGGCGTGCCGCGAAACTGGGCGCAACAGTTTGGACCGTTCATAGAATTGCGCCATCGCCGCGGCGGCGAAGACCTGCCGTTGAAGCGCTTCCACTATGGCGTGCGCATCTGTCCTGAGCCGGTGAACTGGGGCGGGTTGTCGGGCTGCACCTACAGCGAAGCCGTGTCGTGGGGCAAGTTCGTCCCTCCGGAAGAGGGTGGCCGTTTCGCCGAAGTGCTGCTGGATGCGACGGTGGGCCTGCCGCTCATCGCGGGCGCGGTATTGGAGAGGATGAAAGGCAAGGGCCAGGGGCTGGGGCTAGGGGCTGGGGTTAGGGACTAGGGAATAGGGATTAGTTTCAAGTAACGATGTCGCCGTTCCGGCTCCGGTTCAGGCCCGGCAAGGTCTAAGCTCCGGAGCCGGCGCAGCCTTCCGCGGAAATGTTGAGTACCGCTGCAATGCGATTCAGTCCACATTGAAATGCAAAATCAAAACTCGACACTAACCATTGGCCACTGACCACCAGCCACTACCCCTTCACTTCGCGGAATGTCATGTTCTCTGCCTTACAACCTGTTCTACGTTTCCAATCGAAGAAAAGTTCGGCATACGATTTGGTGATGTAGTCGGCCGGTTTCACGCCGAGCTCGCGAGCGATGCGGTCAATCCAGCGTGATTTGCCTTCGATCTCAGCGACATCGCCGATGGGGGTGTGGTCCAGCACGACATGTCCTTCGTTGTCACTCCATTCCGCGCGAAACTTTTCATACACGAACGATGGCGAGTAGCCCAACGCGCGCAACATGGCATCCATCTGCTTGCCGTCGGAGACACCCGTCTCCAATTCGCCGCGTGACTTGTGCCTTCCCAGTTTGACCTTGGCCTTGTGCGTCAGTCTCCATTTCCCGCCGTAGTCGCGCAGGCGCAGCAGCTCGCCCTCGCGGCGCAGCTTCTGGCCGGGAAGATCGTAAAGGGTATTTACCTCATGGGTTGGTGGCGTCTCCTCGTGGAAGCCCAACTCGCGCAGCCTCTGCTCGAGTCCTTTCAGATCGGAGACAAGAAACTTGATTTCGACTTCCTGGGGTGTGGCCATGAAGGAAGTGTAAATCAGGGAAATCCGCTTTTCGCTATTCGCCTTTCGCTATTCGCCTTTCGCTCTTCGCTCAACCAGGGCAGACATTGTGGGGCGAGCAGTGTTTTGACTCAGGCGACTTCCGATACAAGCGTGCTCAAAGGTCAGGGCCTTGTTTGGCGAATAGCGAAGAGCGAACAGCGGCCTCTCTCAGCTTTCCCGCTGCACCACAAACTCCGGCACCCACAGCAGCACGCGCTTGATCTCGGAATCAGGGAAGGTGCAGATGGCCTCGCGCGCTTTATTGCTGAACTCAAGCGCCCGCGCGTAGGCGGCGTCGATGGAACCGTTGCGGTCCAGGATGGCAACGATGTCGGCAGGCGTGATGCCGTTGAAGCCACCGTTACTGAGGACGGACTCAATGGTCTCGCGCTCTGCCGGAGTGCAGTGTTCCAGCGCGTGCAGCACCGCCATGGTGGCTTTGCCTTCGCGCAGGTCGCTGGCAACCGGCTTGCCCAGCACTTCTTCCGAGGCGGTGAGGTCGAGCACGTCGTCAACAATCTGGAAAGCCATGCCCAGATTGCGCCCGTACTCGGCCAGGCGATGCTGGTCGGCTTCGCTGGCATTCGCCAGAATGCCTCCCATCCTCATGCAGACCGAAAACAGGCAGGCCGTTTTGCGGTAGATGAGTTCAAAGTGCTCGTCGATCGTGATGGCTTTGCCCAGCCGTTCGATCTGCAGCAATTCTCCTTCGACCATCGCCTGGGTCAGATCGATGAGCGCGTCGAGGATATGAAAATTGCGCTCTTGCACGGCAATTTTGAAGGCCTGCATGTAGAGCCAGTCACCCGCGAGGACGCACTTGGAATTGCCCCATTGCGTGTTGGCTGCGGGACGGCCGCGGCGCGTCTGGGCCTCGTCAATGATGTCGTCGTGGACCAGCGTGGCGGTGTGGATGATCTCGACCACCGCCCCCAGCTTGATCGCCCCGTGGCCGGTGTAGTTCATCAGCTTGCAAGAGAGCAGCAATAGCGCAGGACGCAGGCGTTTGCCGCCACCGGCGCGCAGGTATTCCCCGATTTCCGTGATCGCCCCTACGCTGGACACGGTGTCGCGTCCGAACTCGCGCTCGATGGCCGCGAGGTCGTCGTGCAACAGGTCGAACACTTCCTTAGCGTTGCGGGTTACTGTTGTATTCAAACGGATTCGCCCCGTCAGTTGGATCGATAGTTCGTGAACTGCATGTCAATGCCGAAATCGTTCTGCTTCAGCAATGCAATGATTTCCTGAAGTGTATCGCGGTCTTTGCCGCTGACGCGAACCAGGTCGCCCTGGATCGCCGCCTGCACTTTTTTCTTCGAGTTCTTGATCAGCTTAACGATCTCTCGCGCCTTCTCAATCGGGATACCTTGCTGCATGCTAACGCGCTGGCGCACCGTGGAGCCGGCGGCGGGTTCGATGGCCCCGTAGGTTAGCGCCTTGAGCGAAACCCCGCGCTTCACCAGCTTCCCTTGCAGGACGTCGTTCACCGCCTTCAGCTTGTACTCGTCAGCCGAGGCGAGCACCAAGCCTTCCTTCTCCTCGATCTTGATATCCGACTTGGAGTCCTTCAAATCGTAGCGGGTATGGATTTCCTTCAACGCCTGCTGCACGGCGTTGGAAACTTCCTGCATATCAACCTTGCTGACGACATCGAACGATTCAGCCATAGGTTTCAAGTGTAACAAGAGACGCGGCGTTTGCCGCAATCGCAACAAGACGCCAGGCACTCCCGGGTAGGGAAGCGTAGCACCTCAGTTGGATTTTGTAAGCTGGAAAAAGTTGTAGAAATTGGCGGTCGTTTGTTGACCGATTTCCTCCGCGTCGAGGCCACGCAGCTGGCCGATCTGGCGGGCGACCTCCACCACGAACGCTGGTTCGTTGCGCTGACCGCGATGGGGCGCCGGCGCAAGATAAGGGCAGTCGGTCTCGATGAACATGCGATGGAGCGGCACCATGCTGGCCGCGTCACGAATGTTCTGCGCCTTGGGGAACGTGATGTTGCCGGCGAAAGAGACCATGAATCCCAGATCAAGCGCCGCGCGAGCGTGATCGACGGTCCCGGTGAAGCAGTGCAGCACGCCGCCCAGTCCGCTTGTCGCCCAGTTTTCCCCGATCAGGCGCAACACATCGTCCCAGGCATTCTCACTGTTATTGGAGGGACGGCAGTGAATGATGATGGGCAGCTTGGCGGCGCGGGCCATCTCCATCTGCTGAAGGAAGACTCGTTGCTGCACTTCGCGAGGCGAGTGGTCGTAAAAATAATCCAGGCCGATCTCGCCCCAGGCGATCACCTTGGGCGATTTCGCCAAGCGCTCGAGTTCGTCGAAGTCCGATTGTTTGGCCAGTGCGGCTTCGTGAGGATGAACTCCGACCGTCGCGTAAATCCAGTCGTGCTGCTGGGCGAGCTTGATGGCGCAGTCGAGCGTGCCCGTCCCGGGTCCGTCGCCATTGCCGATGGCGAGCAGAGTACTGACCCCCGCTTGGTTGGCGCGGGCGATGACTTCTGCGCGGTCCGCGTCGAAGCGCTTGCCATCGAGATGAGCGTGGGAGTCAGTGTACATAGTGGATAGTGAGTAGTGGCTAGTGGACAGTTTCAAGGCTCTCCGCTCGCAGAGTTGCCGTTAGGCAGGTACCGGCACTTCGACGTAATCCGCTTGCGACGCTGGATCTGGAATTGGCTGCCCGGTAGCCCGTAGGTCTTCAATATGCAGTTCGATCGCTTCTCGGAGCAACTGCTTCGTTTCTTGGAGAGTACTGGCTGCCACCCCTAGCCCCGGCAGGTCAGGAGCATAGGCGCTCCAACCGTTGTCCGTCTTTTCAAATACCACCGCGAATCGCATCACTTCAGCCCCGCTTGCTTCAGGATATTGTTGTAAGTGCCAGGCTTCATGTCCTGTCCCGGATGGCCGGCGATAGTCACTGTACCAACCTTGCTCGGATGATGATACTGCCTATGGCTGCCGGTCGTGCGGACAAGACGCCACCCATCATCTTCAACCAGCTTGATGACATCGCGCACTTTTTTCGAAGGCATGGCTGGTCTTAGCCGGGACTCACCCTACTTCAACTTCGCTCCTGCCGGCACGTCCTCCAAGAATCCCGCCAGCACTGGCTGGCCATCATCGCCAACAGAGGCAGCCACGATCATTCCGTTCGACTCCAACCCGCGCAACTTGCGGGGCTGCAGATTGGCCACGATTACGACCTTGCGTCCGACGAGCTTCTCCGGTTCGTATGCCTTTGCAATTCCGGCGACGACCTGCCGCACTTCGCTGCCGATATCGACTTCCAGGCGCAACAGTTTGTCGGCGCCCTTCACCCGCTCAGCAACTTTCACTTCGCCAACCCGCAACTCGACCTTCAGGAAGTCGTCGATGGTGATCTGATTGTTGCTGGCGGCAGGCGAACCGGCGCCTCCAGCTTGGCCACCCGTGGCCGGCGTGGTCTTCGCGCTAGCGATTGCACCAGCCTCCGTGGGCAACGCCGTAGATGCCGGCCCACCGGCCGCTTGGGTAGCGGGCTGCGCCGGCTGCGCGCCCGCACCAACGGGCCGCGATTCTGCCGTTTTCGTTTCACTCGCTTGCGCTATGTCGGCGGAGCGCTGCTGTTCCATCTGTTGCATCCTTTCGAACGGTGCTCTTGTCGGCGCGCGGGAAGACGCCTTCGACCTTGCCCAGCTGCGTGCCGAGTTGCAATTGTCCCCAGGCCAGAGTGCGCAGATCGAACTGGCTGATCTCGCCCAACCCGAGCTGCGTCCAGATGCGGGCCGTTGCCTCTGGAATAATCGGATGCACCAGCGCGGTGACTACCCGCAGCGCCTCGGCGGACGTGTAGAGAATGGTTGCGAGGCGGGCACGCGAGTCTTTATCTTCGCGTTCGGCGACGGCCCACGGCTCGTTCTCGACGATGTACTTGTTGACCGCGGCCACCAGAGACCACGCCGTCTCCAGTGCGCGCGAGAACTGGAATTGCTCGAACTGGGCGTGGAAGTCCGCGATGGTTTGTCTGCGCCAGTTCGGCGATGGCTTCATCCGCAGCTATGTGCGCACTGGGCGAGGGATAGGGCACCTCGCCTTCAAAATAGCGGGTGATCATGCTGAGGGTGCGGCTCGACAAGTTACCCAGGTCGTTGGCCAGATCGGCATTGAAACGCTGCACCAGCGCGTCGAAGCTGAACGATCCATCCTGCCCGAAGACAATTTCGCGCAGCAGGAAGTAGCGCAAGGCGTCGCCGCCGAGGGTGTCGAGAATGGTCTCGCTGCGCACGATGTTGCCGCGCGATTTCGACATCTTGCTTTCTTCGAAGAGCAGCCAGCCGTGCGCGATGATCGACTTCGGCAGCGGCAGATCGGCGGCCAGCAGAAATGCCGGCCAATAGACGCAATGAAAGCGCACGATTTCTTTGCCGATCATGTGCACGTCGGCCGGCCAGTAGCGCTCCAGTTTTTGCTGGTCCGCCGGATCGTCGGAGCCAAAGCCAATGGCGGTCATGTAATTCGCCAGCGCGTCCAGCCACACATAGATCACGTGCTTGGGATCGCCCGGCACCGGAATGCCCCACTTGAACGACGTGCGGCTGACCGAGAGATCGCGCAGTCCGCTGCGCACGAAGGCGATCACTTCGTTGCGCCGGGTTTCCGGACGAATGAAGTCGGGATGGTCGCTGTAGTACTGCAGCAGGCGGTCCTCCATCGCCGAAAGCTTGAAGAAGTAATTCTCCTCGTGCACGGTTTCGGTGGGGCGCCCACACTCCGGGCAGGGAGCGCCGGGGCCGGCAGCATCCACGTAAAGCTCGTCGAAGACGCAATATTGCCCGCTGTAAGAGCCCTTGTAGATGTAGCCGCGCTCCTGCAGGCGCGTGAACAGGGCCTGCACGCCGCGCACGTGCCGCGGTTCCGTGGTGCGGATGAAGTCGTCGTAGGAGATCTTCATGCGGTCCCACAGCGTCGCGGAATTCGCCGGAAATCTTGGCCACAAACTCCTTGGGTGAGCAGCCGGCAGCGGCGGCCGAGCGCTCAATCTTCTGGCCGTGCTCGTCGGTGCCGGTCAGGAACCAGGTGTCCACGCCCATCATGCGCTGGCGGCGGGCGATGGCATCGCACACCACCGTGGTGTAGGTGTGCCCGATGTGAGGCCGCGCATTCACGTAATAGATGGGCGTGGTGATGTAAAACTTTTCGGGATTATCCATTCTTCTGGTCCAGGTACAAGCGGATGGCTTCCTGCATCACCGTCTTCAGCGGGACGTGATGCTCGACGGCGATGCGCCGGCAATCTTCGTATTCGGGCGCGTACTGCGAGACGGCGCCATTGAGGTGTGCGACCTTCATGCGCACCTCGCCCCAGGGCGTGACCACCGCCTCGTGATGACGGGGCAGCGCATAACGCTTCTCATGACGCGTGCGCACCCCCAGCGTGCTGCTCTCGCGGAACAACAGCGCGCGCAACTGCGCCTCGTGCTCGGGTCGCGCCAGCATCGTCAGCACCGTGCCGGGACGGTTCTTTTTCATCTGCACCGGCGTGGTGAAGACATCCAGCGCGCCTTCGGCGAACGCCAGATCGACGATGTAGCCGATGAGCTGCGGATTCAGGTCGTCGAGGTTCGCTTCCAGTATGGCGATCTCTTCCTCTTCGGTGTCACTCTCGCTGCTCTTGCCAGCGCCAATGACCGCTTCCTGGGTCTCGCCGACACTGAGCCGCAGAACATTGGCATGGCCGGGGAAGTCGCGTGCTCCCGCGCCGTAGCCGATGCGTTCCGTCGTCATCGCCGGCCGAGGTCCGAAGCTTGAGACTAACACTTTGACGATGGCCGCTCCGGTTGGCGTGACCAGTTCCTTCTGAATGTCGCCAGAATAAATCGGCACGTTCTTCAGCAGTTCGAGCGTGGCTGGAGCTGGAACCGGCATGACGCCGTGCGCGCAGGCGACGGTTCCGCCGCCGACATTCAGCGGCGAAGCGATGAACTGATCGACTCCCAGCGCCTCGGCGCCAACCGCGGCGCAGACAATATCCACGATCGCGTCGGCTGCACCGACTTCGTGGAAGTGGACCTGCTCCACGTCGACGTTGTGTACCTTGGCCTCGGCTGCGCCCAGCGCGAGGAAAATTTCGCTGGCAGTCCGCTGGGCGCGCTCGCTGATGGGCGCTGCGGCGATGATGCGCAGAATCTCGCTCAGACTGCGGCCATGGTGCTGGTCGTGAGCTATGCTCATGCGGATGTTGCGACTCGGCCTGGTGCGCGCCGGCGTGCTGTTGCGCCCAGAATTCCTCGCGCGGCATGTCTTTCTCGCCGTTGACCACCACGTCGAATTTGGTTGCCGAGATGCCGCCGCGGCTAACGCGCGAATGCTCCAGATCGGCTCCGATGTTGAGCCCGGCGACGGTCTTCTGGAAGAGCTCGAACGGAACTCCGGCATCGAGCAGCGCGCCCAGAAACATGTCGCCGCTGATTCCGGAGAAACATTCGAGATAGGCAATGCGCATGGAGATCGCTCAGATTCTTCATCATAGGTAACGCTGAAATCAGCGTCAAACCTGCGCGGCTGTCGGCATTTGCTATCCTGTACGATCTGTCCTCGACAATTCTTATTCACCACAGAGACACAGAGGACACAGAGGACACAGAGAAGAACTAGGGTTGTCATCACGACCGCAGTCGGGGTCCGTCAGCGAGGGCCGCTTTTGCCCCGATGGGATGGAGGAGCGAGGGACCTGCTTTTGCGTGAATCATCGGAAAGCAGATTGCTCGCGCCACAACCGAGCGCTGGTACTGACAATTTGTAAAACGGCTAACCGCTAAAGGCGAACAGCGAAGAGCGAAAAGCGTGTACCTAGAACAACAAAAAAAACTGGCCGGCCATGTGCGCGCATTTCTGCGCGAGAGATACCAGATCGAGCTGGCCAACATCGTCATCGAGCAGCCGCCCAAGGTTGAGATGGGCGAGTTCGCCCTGCCGCTGTCGTTTGAGCTGGCCAAGCGGCTGCGCAAACCTCCGCGCAAGATTGCCGAGGAGATTGTGGCGGCGTTGCCGCTGCCCGAAGGATTCGAGAAGCTCGAAGTCGCGGGCGCCGGTTACATCAATGCGCGACTGAAGCGCGACCTCGCTGCGCGCTGCTCTTGCCAGCGGCGAGACCGTTGGCGTCCCCAGTCACGCCGGCGAAGGCGCTGCCAACGTCAGCGGCAAAATCCTGGTCGAGCACACCAGCATCAATCCCAACAAGGCGGCGCACATCGGGCATCTGCGCAACGCCATTCTCGGCGATACCTTCGTTCGCCTGCTGCGCGCGGCCGGTCATCCGGTCGATGTTCAGAACTACATCGACAACACCGGCGTGCAGGTTGCCGACGTCGTGGTCGGATTCCTTTACCTGGAGAAGAGATCGAAGCAGGACATCGTCGAACTGATCGCTTCAACGCCGCGCTTCGATTATTACTGCTGGGACCTCTACGCGCGGGTCTCGCGGTGGTACGAAGAGGACAAAGAGAACCTTAAAGTTCGACTTGAAGCTTTACATGCCATCGAGCACGGTGGCAATGAGATGGCTGAGGCTGCCGGACTTGATCTCATCGGCCGTACTGCGCCGTCATCTGGAGACCATGGACCGGCTCGACATCGAGTACGACTTCCTGCCGCGCGAGAGCGAGATCCTGCAGCCTGCACTTCTGGGATGCGGCCTTCCAGCAGCTGAAGCAGAAGGGCGTCCTCTATTTCGAGACCCAAGGCAAGAACAAGGGTTGCTGGGTGATGACACGGCCTACCTCGTCGAAGACTGGCGATCCCACCCTTTCGCCAAAGGAAGGCGAGAGGATGGGGCACCCGGCGGAGACAAAGTTGGGGCAGCCGTCGGAAAGGGGCAAGGACTCAGATGCAGAATTGGACGACGTTCTCACGGTTGTTCCCGAGGTCTGGAGTGTCGTATAAGACCTCAAACATCCGGCCCCGACGAAGATGCCAAGGTCATCGTGCGGTCGAACGGAACAGTCGGGTACGTGGGCAAGGACATTGCCTATCACCTGTGGAAGTTCGGTCTGCTGGGCCTGGACTTCGGCTATCGCAAGTTTTACCGCTATCCCAACAGCCACGAAGTCTGGATTTCGGCCGAGCACGGCGAGAGCCGACCATCCGCACTTCGGCAGCGTCGCGGCGATTTACAACGTCATCGACTCGCGCCAGGCCGATCCGCAGAACACCGTGATCGAGGCCCTCCGGCTGCTCGGTTACACGGAGCAGGCCGCGCACTATACGCACTTCTCCTACGAGATGGTCGCGCTCACTCCGCGCTGTGCCATGGAACTGGGCTACGAGGTCAGCGAGGAAGACCGCGCCAAGTCCTACATCGAGGTTTCGGGCCGCAAGGGTTTCGGGGTCAAGGCCGACGACCTGCTCGACGCGCTGATCGCGGCGGCCAAGAAAGAAGTGGACAGCCGGCATCCCGAGCTGGACGAGCCGGAGCGCGCGCGCATCAGCGAGCAGATCGCCATCGGCGCTCTGCGCTACTTCATGCTGAAGTTCACCAAGCAGTCGGTGATCGCCTTCGACTTCAAAGAGGCGCTGGCCTTCGAAGGCGAAACTGGCCCCTACGCTCAATATGCCGTCGTGCGCGCCACCAACATTTTTCGCAAGGCGGGTGTGGACCCCGAGCAGGCGCTTGCTGCCGACGTGGACTACGCGCGCTTTTTTGCCGACGAGAGCGGCACGGAAATCTGGGAGCTGTGGTTGCTGGCAGGGAAGACATCATTCGTGGTCGAGCAATGTATCGCGACGACGGAGCCGGCTTTCGCGGCCAAACATGCCTTCCAGCTGGCGCAGCAGTTCAACAACTTCTACCACCGCCACCACATCCTCACCGAAGCCGACGAGGGCCGGCAAAGGTTCCTGCTGGCCACGGCGGCGGTGGTTCGCCGCGAGTTGATCAATGTGCTGGGCGTGATGGGAATCACCGTGCCGCCGGTGATGTAACAGGGGACATGTGGTTCGTAGAAGCATCTGAAAGCTGACGACTGACAAACTGACAGCTTTCTTCTACCACGTGCTATACGCGGTGCCTTCGCTGGAGGATTGATCGCTGCCGCTATGCACGTCGATGATCCCCGGCTCGGTCTGATCGGGAGACATGATGCTGTCGTCGGTAACCGGCACCCAGCTATCGCGTGAGTTGGTGAACGGGTCCTTGGGAAGTTGCTTAAGATATCCGGCGTCCACCAGGTCCTGCAAGGATTGCGGGGCCTTCTGCTTGTCGAGCGTGTACTGATCGATCAGCGATCTCATGGTGTAGAGGTCGTCGCGCAGCGCAGTCTCTTTGGCGTGCAGAATGGACTGACGAATAGTTCGGGATGGCGAGCGAGAGCAGGATGACGATGATGCTGATCACCACCATCAACTCGATCAAAGTGAAGCCGCGTTGTCGCAAGCGCCGGTTCATGGTCGCGCCGTAAGAAACTACCACGTCTTATACTTGGTGCCGTCCAAGCCTGTGCCTTCGGATTTCGGTGTATACGTCAAAAACGCTTTGTCCGCCCCAGGAATCCGAATCGGGATCATCCTGCATCGAGCGCAAGCCCCATTCATCCTTGCCCGTCATGGGATCCAGCGGAATCCGCCGCAGGAAACGGATCTTCTTGCCATTGGAGTCCACGCCCTTTACCAGGGTGTCGAGATCGGGGGGATATCCCTGGCTGTCCAACTTGGTCTGGAAGGCGCCCCGGTCGGCAGCGTCCTTGTAGCGGTCGATGGCGTCCCGCATCTCCCACAGATCGCGGCGCAACTCGCGCTCCTTGTTACGCTGAATGGCGACACGCAGCACGGGAGTGGCAATGGCGGTCAGGATCATCAGGATGGTCATCGCCACGATCAATTCGACCAGGGTGAAACCGTTCCTGCGGACCGGTCGCGGGGCCGGAGACTGCCGATGAAATGGTGCAAATCCAGGCACACTGCTTCTCTCAGCCGCCAAACCGCAACTGGAAAGATTAAGGGGCACCACTCTTAGTTTAGTCCTTCCCGGGAATGATTTCGCAATCAACCCGCTCGGTTGCCGCCGAAGTACGCGGGCTGGCGACGATGATGACCACGCCTGGGGTCGCTACCGGTTAGACGCTGCTCCTAATGAACCGTCACGATGGCTTGCGAGCCGCTGGCGGGGACGTTTTGCATGCTGGCATTCTTAACGCCCGCCCGGTTAACGCTCAAGGTAGCCTGTCCTGGAGCTTTCGCCTGGAACGTGATCGTAAATACCGCTCCGTCGCCGCTGACGCCGGCGCTTCCCGGGGGACGTGACGCGGTGAGTTGCAAAATGCCGGCCATGCTGTCATCGCGGTCAACCAGCGCCACCGTCTGCCCATCCTGGGCCAGCAGCGGTCCATTGGAGACGTTCAGCACCTGCAACACCCGCGGGTTGTAAAGAATCTGTACCGGGACTGAATACACATTCTGCGCGCCGCTCAGGTTCACATTCACGGTGAAGGTGGAACCCACCGCCTGATCCAGCATGGGCGGGTCAAAGCTCACGATCGCACTGCCCGGAGGGGCCGCTGCGGTGGAAGCCTGCGTCCCGGTGGCTGGCGTGGGGCTGGCCTGCGGTCGCGGTGGAGTGATTTGCGCTCCCGGTGGATTGCCGGGCGAGCCGGGGAGTTGCGTGGGGCGCGGTTGCTGGTCGGGCGCCTGATTCATGCCGTGATGCAGCGCTATGGCATTGGCGGTGCCCACGTCAATCGCCTTGACGTTCTCGTCGTTCAAGTCCTGGGCCCGCACAATGTGCGGAATCAGGATGAAAACGATTTCGTTGTCCTTGACTTCCTTGGACTCCGAGGAGAAGAGATATCGGAAGAGCGGGATCTGCGCCAACCCGGGAATTCCCGCCAGCGACTTGGTCTGCGTGGATTCCAGGATGCCGCCCAGGATGTTTACTTCACCTTCGCGAAGGCGAATTTCCTGCTCGATCTTGCGCTGTCCGATTACCGGCTGCTGAATGCCGCCGATGTTCTGGTACGAGTCCACCGCCGAGATGTCCATGGCGAGCTTCAGGGTCACCTCGTCGAGCCCGTGCACGCGCGGCGTGATGTCGATATTTACGCCGACGTCAATGTAGTTGAACTGCGTGTTGACCAGCGGATTGATACCGACGCCGCCGATGCCCGGCTGGAACGAGCCCGTGGCCACAGGAACCCGTTCGCCGATCTTCAACGAAGCCTTCTGGCCGTCCGAGGCGCGGATTTGCGGTTGGCTTATCAGTTTGCTGTCGCTGTCACTGTAGAGGAAATTCAACGTAGCAGCTGGAATCGTCACCGCGAAATTCGTGGCGTTAAGGTGCGCCAGATTATTCAGGGTGAGGCTGCCCGTAGTGCTGGAGCTGCCGGTACCGCCATTGCCCGCGTTGCCGTTCACCGTGGTGGTCGTGGTGCTCGTGTTGTTCGACTGCAACTGTACGCTGACGTTGGAAGGTGGTTGAATGCCGAGAGTGCGCAACTTGTCACGGCTGACTTGCATGATGGCAACTTCCACCACCACCTCGGGCCGCCCTTTATCCAGATCATTGATCAGCTTCTCGGCCATGGCAATCTGGTCGGGCGTTCCGCGCACCACGATCGCCTGCTGCGAAGGAAACTGTTGCAGACGCTGGGTGTCGAGCAAGGTCCGAAGAATATTAACCAGGTCCTGCAATTCGTTGGGCAGCGAGAGGTTGGTCAGATAAAAAGTGCGGATGACGCTCTGTTCCAGTTCCTTGCGCTTGGCGGGCGTGTCCGCGGCAACGAAAATGGTGTTGGGCGTGACCGGCCGCCAGAAAGTCTTTGACTCCAGCGCCGTGATCTCCAGCGCCTCCTCCAGGGTGACCCCGTTAAGGTCCACGCGAATGCGTTTCGAATTGTAGTCAGGATCGAACAACACGTTGATCCCCGCCAGTTTGCCGACGGTCTCATAAACCGTCTTGGCGTCTTCTGTCAGCTTTAGGGTGATGGGCGTCTGTGAAATGGGGGCCAACTCAACCGGTCCGGTAGCTTCCTCCATGCGCTTGGTCAGTCCCGATTCTGTCGTGGGCGCCGGAGGAGCAGGGCTGAGGCTCTTCTGTATAAGCAGCCGTGTCTTGTTGGCTTCCTGTTGTGCTACGAAACTGGACGGGTCGATGGCAATGGCCTGCTCGAACTGGGTCAGCCCCTCCTGCAGCTTCCCCGCCTTGACCAGGACCTCGCCTTGATGCACACAGGACGCCGACGCCAGGAAGCGTACATACTCGAAGGATGCGCGATAGCGCAGGTCTGAGGGTTTGAGCTGATAGGCCTGATGGTAAAGATTATAAGCGGCAATGTAATCCTGCCGAACTTCGGCGTCTTTGCCCCTTTGATAGAGGGCCTTAGCGGCCTTGTCGTTGGAGGCTACCGCCGGCAGAACGGCGCCAATCAGTAGCACCGCTAGGACACGGGTAAACCGTTTCATCAAGTTCCTTAAGACCCCGGGGAAATTGCGCCGGAACTCAGCCCCTGTGCGATTAAGGATTGCCGGGTCCCGGAACGTCACTTGGGCCCACGCCAAACGTGAGCCTGGTTTAAGTTGCTAGTCCATCCTCGCCGCGTGGTGGACCGAGTCAGTGTAATCGGCGCGATTATAGCATCACACGCGCACATCTCACATAGAATGGAGTGCACTGTTTTCATCCTGTGTTAGCATCAGAGATTCGCGCGACGTGCCAGATCGTCACGGTCAACTGCGCTAAATGCAATGCCACCCCGCTCTCCGATCTACTGAGATGTGCGGTTCGGAACGAGCGAAGCCCGGCGCTGGCGTGGCGCCTGGATATTTATGGCCCGTCAGTCGTCCCCCACAGGTCGTCCCGAAAAAGAAAAGCAACCGCGGCGTGATCCTACTGCCAGCGGCGAGCGGGACGCCTCGGTCAACCGCGCCGCGTCGCACAACTACTTCCTGCTGGAGAAGTTCGAAGCTGGCATCGCCTTGCGCGGCACCGAAGTGAAATCGGTGCGCGCTGGGCGGGCCAACCTCAAGGACGCCTACGGGCTGGTGAAGGACGGCGAACTCTGGCTGATTAACGCGCACATCGGCCCTTATGAACACGGCAACATCTTCAACCATGAACCCTTGCGCACCCGAAAGTTGCTGGTGCACAAAAATGAGTTGCATAAACTCATCGGCAAGACGCAACAGAAGGGACTGACACTGGTCCCGACCAGGCTGTACTTCCGCAACGGCAGGGTGAAGGTGGAGCTGGCCCTGGCGAAAGGCAAGCAGCACTGGGACAAGCGCGAAACCGAACGGCGCAAAACGGCCGACAAAGAAGCGCGTGAGGCGGTCGCCAGGAGCCGGAAAAATTAGTTAAAAGGGTATCGTGTCACGGCTTGCGTTTGAACCGTCTGCTCATCCCCGCGGAATCTGATGACAGGGTGCCGCAAACGATGGCACAATAAACAGGGGAACACGATGAGATCACAAACCGCTGCTCCCAATACCGAAGCGGCCATCCTCGCCAGGCTCATCCAACTGGGGCAAAAAGAATTGTCTCGTGGCGCAGCCGAATACCTGCTGTCAATTCGTTTTGACGATCGAGACACCAACCGGATGAACGAGCTTTCTGACCTCGCGCGGCAGGGGAAGCTGACGGGTGAGGAGCAGGCCGAACTCGACAGCTACCTCCACGTCGGAAATCTCATCGCGACCATGCAGTCGAAGGCGCGCCGCGCGTTGCAGCGGGCGGCCCAATAGATACGCCCATTGAATCCTCATCTTATCCGCCAGATGAACGGTTCGGTTGTGAGCTTCAAACGTCCTCACGTAGTATTGGCCCATGATTCGTTTGCCGTACGGCGGGCAATTTGACGAGCGTGAGCTTGTGACGTACATTCGGGCCTCGCGACGCGATTACATCATCCAAGGGCAACAAACGGTGGCGAGGGCAAACCACACGAAACCTCACTCCCTCGATTACTGGCTACGGCAATTCGCTAACAATCCTGATACAAAACAGGCTGAAGCAAGCGTCATTGAGGCACTTGTTGCGACAGGCTTATTTGTGTTCGTCAAACGATTGCGATGTCCCGATTCCGGGAACTACTGCCGGGGACTCAAGCTGGTTGCAGATGTCGAAAGAACTGAACCAGTAGCTGATTAAATTAGTTGGGGGGATGATGCAAACAGGCAAGTTTTTTCTCATATTGGCTATCGTCCTCCTTCTTGCGGAGGCGGCTCTTGCATCCCCCACTGGTAACGATGTACTTAACAAATGTCAGACCGCTGTTAGATGGTTCGACAATAGTGGCGCGCCTGTCTCAGACCTAATGGATGTGGGATGGTGCCAAGGGTGGATCAGAGCGGCTCTTGACCTTACGAGATCGTATAACGACTGGACCGACTTTACAAAGCAAAAGCCGACAATGCTTCAGTCCTGCCTTCCCGAATCCGGCATCCCGGTGATTCAGGCCATCAGAGTCGTGGTGAAGTACTTGCAGGAACACCCCGATCAATTGCACGAGGATGCGATGGGCCTCACGATAGCTGCCCTGAAAGGGAGCTTTCCATGCAAACGTTGATTGCTCTTGGTTTACTCCGAGCCCCTTCACCGGAGTCCCCAACAAGCGCCGCTTTTGCGCTTGTTGGGGTGGTTGAGCGGCACAACACAAGAACGGAATCATGACTATGAAAACGACTCTGAACTCCGCAACACCTTCACAGATCGAAACCGAGTGCCTTGTTGTTCCCGTGCTCGACGCCGCCGAAAACAACAACGGCGACAAATCCGACAAACACGACCCGCAGATCCAGAGCGATGACAAGGCCGTGCTTGACGCCGCGGCTGACCTCCTCGCATCGGGAGAAGTCACCGGCAAGATGCTGGAAATCGCCTTGCTGCATAAACCGGCTGGCCTAAAGGCGAAGCGCCTGATGCTGATTGGTGGCGGCAAGGCGAAAAATTTCTCCTCGTACGAGCTGCGCAAGCTGGCTGGGGCCGCCGTGCGCAACCTGAAAGCCAAAGACCTTAAGAGCTTTGCCCTCGTTGCGCCAAGCTCGTGGACGGGACAAGCCGATCCTGCATCGGAGAGCACGCTGGCCTTCCAGCGCGGTGGCATGGAAGATGCCGTGAAGTCGATTGTCGAGGGCGCCTTCGTTGGCAACTTCGAACCCGACTACTACAAGAGCGACCGCAAGGAGCAGAAGATCAACGAGTTGGTCATCGTCGCTCCGGCAGCAGCAAACCAGAAGGCGCTGCAGACCGCGATGGAACAGGGACGCATTATCGGCGAGGCGCAGAACTTTACCCGCGACCTGGTCAACGAGCCGAGTAATCGCATGACGCCCACGATCCTGGCTGACCGCGCCAAGAAGATGTGCGACGAGACCGGGTTAAAGTGCGAGATCTACGGCGGCGACAAAATCAAAGAGCTGAAGATGGGCGCGTTCTGGAGCGTGTCGCAGGGTTCCGACGAAGAGCCGCGGCTGATCGTCATGCGCCACGAACCCGCGGGCGCGCCAGAGAAGCCGGTCCTCGGACTGGTGGGCAAGGGAATTACTTTTGACAGCGGCGGCATCTCCATCAAGCCGTCGGACGGCATGGAGAAGATGAAATACGACATGGCCGGCGGCGCGGCCATGATCGGCGCAATGCGCGCCATTGCGCAGCTCAAGCCGAACCTGCGCGTGATCGGAATCGTCTGCGCCAGCGAGAACATGCCCTCGGGCAAAGCGCAAAAGCCGGGCGACGTGCAGATTGCCATGTCCGGCAAATCCATCGAGATCATCAACACCGACGCCGAAGGGCGGCTGGTGCTGGCCGACGGCCTGCACTACGCGCGCGAGCTTGGTTGCACCCACCTCATCGACGCGGCGACTCTGACCGGCGCCTGCGTGGTGGCGCTGGGCATGGTCAACGCGGGCATTTTCGCCAACGACGAAGACTTCTACGAGCGCTTCAGCAAATCGCTGCAGAAGTCGGGCGAGAAGATGTGGCGGCTGCCCGTGGACGAAGAGTACCGCGAGATGATCAAGAGCAACATCGCGGACATGGTCAACAGCGGCGGCCGTTGGGGAGGCGCGGTCACAGCCGCGATGTTCCTGAAGGAGTTCGTCGGCGACACGCCGTGGCTGCATCTCGACATCGCCGGGGTTGCCTGGATGGAAGACAGCAAGCCCTGGATCGCGAAAGGGCCGTCCGGAATTCCGGTGCGCTCGCTGGTGGAGTTCGTGCGCGATTTAGCAGCGAATTCGGCCGGCGCAGCAACCGCTTCAGGCGGGACCGGCAAGCCGAAATAGCCAACGGAACGTTGCTGACTGAAGCTATCTCATAAATCGGGCTTCCTGCGCGGCCAACTATGGCGCGAATCGAGATATGACAACGGCCGGGACTGGCGTAACCAATCTTTATTAGTCAGCTCAATTCCCACACAACCTATACAGACCTTAACCCCTCTAAAGTTTTTACCCGGACGCGCGTTGCCATCTATGGGATTGCTTGTATAATGGGTGCGTTTTTGGGTAACCCTGTGGGCATTGGCTGGTCAGCCTGTTGACCATCCTGCGAGGAGTTTGTCAGGAGCAAGGATGACTCTCGTGCGCCGTAGACCGATCCCGTTTTTGCTTGCCTTCCTCATCGTCTGGTGCTTGACCGCCGCCCTTCCAGCGCAGGAACACCCCAGCAACCCGAGTCCCACGGCATCGGCGGCGCTCCCGGGCTCATCTGGCGGTCAATACGCCGACACTAACGTCTGCCAGACGTGCCACCAGGAAGTCTGGGACAAGCACTTCGCCAACACACCACACGCGGCGTTACTCAAAGGCAACCAGCACGGGTGCCAGGCTTGCCACGGTCCGGCGCAAGCCCATGTTGACGGCGGAGGCGATCCCGCCAAGATTGTTCGTTTTGAGAAGCTGACTCCGGCGGAGACCGCAGCCATCTGCACCAAGTGCCACCAATCGTCGCTGGAAACGCAGAACTTCTCCAAGTCGGAACACCTGGCGAATGGCGTCAGTTGCACGAACTGTCACAGTCCCCACGGATCCAAGGACGTCAATTTCCTGCTGGTAAAACCGCAGACTGAGCTGTGTTACGGATGCCATGCTGCGCAGAAAGCTGAATTTGCCCGGCCTTATCGCCACCGCGTCGATGTCGGACTCATCCAATGCAGCGATTGCCACAATCCTCACGGCACTGAAATCGGTCACCAGGTGCGGGCTGCCGCCGGTCAATTCAAGGCTTGCACCAAATGCCACACGGACACCATGGGGCCGTTCGTCTTCGAACATGCCCCGGTGAAGACTGACGAAAGCTGCCTGTCATGTCATATGCCACACGGTTCTACCAACCCGCGGCTGCTGCAGGTCAACAACGTCAACTTTCTTTGCCTTCGCTGCCATACGGCGAATATGAATGGAGCAGCGCCGGGCGCGCCCTCGTTCCACAACCAGGCCACCAAGTATCAGGCATGCACGATGTGCCACACGCAAATTCATGGTTCCAACTTCGATCCCTTCTTCTTCCGGTAGCGGGGGCATCAAATGGGTTGTCAAAGAAGTCTCGGCGCTTGTTCTTTTGGATTGGCCCTGCTGACGGTCTGCCTGTCTTTGATCTGCAACACGCTTGGGCAGAGCTCGGGCCCGACGACAGCCTCCGCGTCTGCCGATTCGAGCTCGGGCGCAGGAGAGGGCAAAAAGATCGGCGATTTTCAGGTAACGCAGTCCATCGAGCTGGGCGGCCGCATCTCCGAGGTCAGTGGCAGTCAGCCGATGTACGACACCCTGGTCAATGACCAGAGCGGTCCCCGCATCCTCGAACAGTCGCTCACCATGCAGTCTCTGACACACGAGGACATTTTCGACACGCTGACGCTCAACAGCTTTGGATGGGGCGGCGATCCCCAACAGGCAGCCCGCATGCGTGTGTCCAAATACCGCTGGTACACCTTCAGCGGCAGTTATCAGCACATGCAGAACTATTTCGATTACGACTTGTTTGCCAACCCGTTGAATCCGCCCACCGGTACGCCGTTCATTCCGATCCTGAACTCACCCCACGGCTACTACAACCGGCAAAACCTTTACAACTTCGACCTGGTCGTGCTCCCGATGCACCGCTTATCGTTTCGGGCCGGCTACAACCGCAACCGCTTCGTGGGGCCCGCGTTCAGCAGCGTCCATGAAGGTACGGAGGCACTGCTAAACGAGAATACTGACAATACGCTCAACGGATATCGCTTCGGAGCCGACTTCCGCGCCACCAAGAAGACCACCCTCAGTTACACGCAACTGCTTCAGTACTATGATGGCGGGACGACTTATGGTCTGAATCCCTTCAATTCCTGGCCGCTTCCCAACGGCACGCCAGTCAGCTTGGGACTCTCCTGGTTCAACGGCGGAAGTCCCTGCTCGAAGCCGCTCAACAACGGGATTGCCAATCCAACGTGCAATGGCTACTTGGATTACAGCTTGTTCCAACACGTCAGCACATTTATCCCGACCGAACAGTTCAATCTGACCTCATCTCCGCTCAAATGGCTGGACTTCAATGGCCAGTTCCAGTACAGCCATGCGCAAATGAACACCCCGTTCACGGAAATTTTCCGTGGTTTAAGCAGCCGGACCGCGAGTCTCGGCTCCAACACAACCGGCAGTAGTTCCAGCGCCAAGTGGAATTCTTCTTCCGCAGACATTTCGGCTACGATTCACGTCACCGATAAGCTCCGGCTGGTGGAAACCTTCCGCTTCCGCAACTTTAGTGTCTCCGGCGATTATTTTGATCTCGAGGCCAACTACTTCAACGCTGCCTCCTTCGGCTCCGCCTCGCTGCTGAATCCTGTGGGTACGTTTCCGCCTACGCTTCTCTTTCACACCTCGAGTTCTCCGGCCGACATCATCAACGAGATGACGATCAACATGATCGGCCAGAATTCAAAGCAGAATGATTTCCAGGTGCAGTACGACGTGTCGCGCTGGTTTGGAGTGCGCGCCGGGTTCGTGTGGGCCAATTCCACCATTCAGCCTGGGGACACCTATCAAGCCGCCTTGGGCGACATTTACTACCCCAATCTGCCCAATCGCGGCAATTGTGTCGGCTTACCGTTGAACCCGGATGGCAGTTGCACGTTCAGCGGAGTCATCGCTCCGTTTGGCAGCCCGACCACCGAGATCAATCATTACTCCGGCGTGGTCGGGGCTTGGTTCCGGAAGGGAAGTACCCTGCATGCCAACCTCAATGCGCAATATGGCAGGGCTGACAACTGGATCTATCGCATCGATCCCCTGAGTTCCTTCAATATTTCAGGAAATGTGTCGTATTCGCCTCGTCCTTGGTTGACGGTGGGCGCCAATCTTAATTTCCAACAGGCCAAGAACAACACCAGCGACATCCAGTACAGCCAGCACAACTACTCGACCGTGCTCAACGCCATGATCAATCCCAACAAATACTGGGGACTGGACATGGCGTATAACTTCGATGCCATCCAGCAGAACATGTTCCTCTGCTTTGCTGGAACGGTGACCCCACCCGACACCACCACCTGTGCCGAAGATCCCGCGCTGCAGCAGACGTACGGGTTCTATCGCACCCATACTCAGTTCGGTTACTTCGCCTTGACGCTCACGCCCATCGAGCGCGTCACCATGCGCCTGGGATACAACATCGTCGACAACCAGGGCAACACGACCTCGCTCAATACGCTGCTGCCGTTGGGTCCGCTTTCCTCGATTTATCAGTCACCTCTTGCCGCAGTGGATGTCGCTGTCCGCAAGGAACGTCACGTTGAAAGCTGCCTGGAACTATTATCAGTACGGTGAAGGATCGTTCGTGGGACCGACAGCTCCACGCTATTTCCATGCCAACAATACGACGCTGGCTCTGAGGTACGCCTTTTGACCCGCCGCAATTGGCGCTCCACGCAGTCACGGCCAATCCGGGAACTGCCTACTGTTTTTGCGGTTCTGGCGGGTGCATGTTATCCTTGATCCCGTAACAACATACGATTAAAGAGTAGGAGCGCAGCTGATTCAGTGTTAGCCCCAGAGAAAAAAGCCGCTGTGATTGACCAACACCGCACTCACGCGACCGATACCGGTTCGCCCGAGGTGCAGATCGCGATCCTGAGCACACGGATTGGTGAATTGACGGAGCATTTTAAGACGCATAAGAAGGACCATGCCTCTCGGCGCGGTCTTCTCATGATGGTGAGCCGGCGTCGTGGCCTGCTCGATTACCTCAGAAAGTCGGATACCGAACGGTATAAGACTGTCATTCAGAAGCTCGGCATCCGAAAGTAACGAAGCCCGCGGTTTGCCAGCCACTGAACAACAACGTTTCTGGCGTATTGTGCGTCAACACATGCCTCCATCGGCATGGGCCCTCGCGGCGCTTCGGTGCCCCACAGGGTTCGTCCATTCTGTCTTTGTCTTTCTCTTGGCGGATGAGTTTTCCACTCCATCTCCCGTCGTATTTACTGCCTCGTTTCGCGCGTGGTCGTCATAGCGCGGGCCGAGGTGTATTCGGATTTTGAAACGACGGCATGTAGTGACCCCTATTGGTTGCGTTCGGAACGGAAGGAACTTAAGAAATGAAACACGAAGTTACGGTCGAGCTGCACGGCGGCAAGTCCATCCACTTTGAAACCGGAAAATTAGCCAAGCAGGCCCACGGTTCCTGCATTGTGCGCATCGGCGACAACGTTGTTCTCGCCACCGCCTGCGCCAACCCTGACCCTCGTGAGGGCATTGACTTCTTCCCCCTCACCGTCGATTACCGCGAGTACACCTATGCCGCCGGACGCATTCCCGGCGGCTTTATCAAGCGCGAAGGGCGGCCCAGCGAGCGCGAAATTCTGACCAGCCGCCAGATTGACCGGCCCATCCGGCCGCTGTTCCCCGAAGGATTCCGTTGCGAAACGCAAGTCATCGCCATGGTGCTCTCGGCTGACACGGAAAACGATCCCGACGTTGCCGGCATCAACGGCGCCTCGGTTGCGCTCAGCGTCTCCGACATTCCCTTTCACGGCCCCATCGGCGCGATTCGCGTCGGCCAGGTGGACGGAAATTTCGTCATCAATCCAACCTACGATGAGCAGCGCTCCGGCAAGCTGAACCTGATGGTGGTCGGCACCGCTGACGGCATCGTCATGATCGAGTCCGGCGCCAAGGAGGTTTCGGAAGAAACCGTGGTGCAGGGCATCGAGTTCGGCCATGAGCAGATCAAGAAGATTTGCGCTGCGATCAGCGACCTGGCCAAGAAAGTTGGCAAGCCGAAGCGGACCGTTGCGCCAGTCGTGGTTGACGAGGCTTATCTGAGCGAGCTTCGCTCCAAGCTGGGCAACCGCCTGCTGGATGCGGTCAACACCGAGAAGCATCCCAAGAACGAGAGCTACGCGCTTATCAAGCAGCTCAAAGACGAAATCAAGAGCGCCCTTCCCGAAGACGACGAAGCTGGGCGTAAGAAGGTCGGCAAGTACTTCGACCGCCTGCGGGAGCAGATCTTCCGCGAGCAGGTGATCAAAGACCGCCATCGTCCTGACGGACGCAAATTCGACCAGATTCGCGATATCTGGATTGAAGTCGGCGTGCTGCCTCGCACGCACGGTTCGTCGATCTTCACCCGCGGCGAAACCCAGGCACTGGTCACCACAACGCTGGGCACTGGCGAAGACATGCAGCGCCTGGAAGCTTTCGAGGGCGAAGCCAGGAAGCGTTTCATGCTGCACTACAACTTCCCGCCTTTCTCGGTGGGCGAAGTGGCGTTCCTGCGCGGAGCAGGCCGCCGCGAAATTGGCCACGGCGCACTGGCCGAGCGTGCTTTGTACGGCGTGCTGCCGTCACAAGAAGATTGGCCATACGCCATGCGCGTGGTTTCCGACATCCTGGAGTCGAACGGATCGTCCTCGATGGCGACAGTCTGCGGCGCTTCGCTCAGCATGATGGATGCTGGCGTTCCGCTGAAGGCCTCGGTCGCCGGAGTGGCGATGGGACTGGTGAAGGAAGACAACGATTACGCCATCCTCACCGACATCGCCGGCGCTGAAGATCATTACGGCGACATGGACTTCAAGGTGGCGGGCACTCGCGATGGCATCACCGCATTGCAGATGGACATCAAGGTGATGGGCATCACGTCGCAGATCATGCGCGAGGCGCTGGAGCAGGCCCGTCACGGACGGCTGTTCATCCTCGACAAGATGAACGAAGTGATTGGCGAGCCGCGCACCAAGATCAGCGACTTTGCGCCCCGCTTCTACACTCTGCAGATTCCCACCGACAAGATCCGCGACCTCATCGGGCCGGGCGGCAAGGTGATTCGCGGAATCATCGAGCAGACCGGCGTGAAGATCGACGTGGAAGACACCGGCAAGGTGAATGTTTCGTCCAGCGATCAAGTGGCCGCGGCCAAGGCCCTCCAGATGATTGGCGATATCACGGCGACTGCTGAGGTAGGGAAGACCTATCTCGGCAAAGTCACGCGGCTGGCTGACTTCGGGGCGTTTGTCGAGATCATTCCGGGCACCGATGGACTGCTGCACATCAGCGAAGTCGCCGAGCACCGCATCAACGATGTTCGCGACGAACTGAAGGAAGGCGACCAGGTCCTGGTGAAAGTTCTGTCCGTGGAAGGCAACCGCATCAAGCTGTCGCGCAAGGCCATTCTGAAAGAGCAGCGCGCCAAGATGGTCGCGGAGGGCGGCGAGCCTGCACCCGAAGGTGCAGCGGGCGCGGTGACCTTCGAAGGTGGACACGAGAAGGCGGACGAGCCGGGCTCCGAGCAAAATTTTAATCGCGACGGTGAACGTCGTGAGCACGTTGGCAGCCGGCACGATGGCGGTCATCACGGCGGGGGCGGCAGTCGTGGAGGCCGTGGCGGACCGGGCGGCGGGCGCGGCGGCCGTGGCGGACCGGGCGGCGGACGAGGCGGCGATCGCGGACCGCGGCGCTAGTTGCTCGGCAGTCGCAGAAATCGAATCCTGCAAAGGGAGAGCGGATGCTCTCCCTTTTTTCATTGCAGATGGGAACGAAGGCGGCCCGGCGATTCCCCCCACGCGACCTCCCTCGACTGCAAGCGGACAGCAGACTTCGCGACCGGGAAACGCGTCAAGGCGTTCTCGGGTATCGAGCGCGCCGCACGTCTGAAACTGGACCGCCTGGAAGCCGCCGTTGAACTCAAAGATCTTGCCGTGTTACCGGGCAATCGTCTCGAAGTGCTGACAGGAGATCGAAAGGGCCAAATCAACTAGCCACTAGTCACTAACCACTGAGTTCCTTCGACTCGGTCGCCGCGGCGACCTCGCTCAGGATTGCGGCCGCGGGCTCAGACGCCAAGAAAAAGCCCCCACCCAAGCAAAACCAGCTTGGATGGGGGCACCCATTCCACGCGACTCAGTCAATGACTATCCACTAACCACTAGTCACTAACCACTGCCTTTAGTACATTCCGCCCATGCCGCCGCCGTGTCCGCCCATGGCCGGTTCCTTCTTCTCTTCCGGAATCTCGGCAACCAGGGCTTCGGTGGTCAGCATCAGGGAGGCGATCGAGCCTGCGTTCTGCAGGGCCGTGCGCGCCACCTTGGTCGGGTCAAGGACGCCGGCCTTCACCAGGTCCTCGAACTGATTGGTCTGCGCGTTGTAGCCGAAGTTCTGTTCCTTGGAATCGCGGATGCGGCCCAGAACGATGGCGCCTTCTTCGCCGGCATTGCCGACGATCTGGCGGAGAGGCTCTTCGAGAGCGCGGCGCACAATGTTGCCGCCGATCTTCTCGTCACCTTCCAGCTTCAGCGCGTCGATGGCCGGGATGCAGCGCACCAGGGCCACACCGCCGCCGGGGACAATACCTTCCTCGACCGCAGCGCGGGTAGCGTGCATGGCGTCTTCCACGCGGGCTTTCTTTTCCTTCATCTCGGTTTCGGTTGCAGCACCGACCTTGATGACGGCAACGCCGCCCACCAGCTTGGCCAACCGCTCCTGCAACTTCTCGCGGTCGTAGTCGCTGGTGGTCTTGTCGATCTGGCCGCGAATTTCCTTCACCCGGCCTTCGATGTCGGTGTGCTTGCCCTTGCCCTCGACGATGGTGGTGTTGTCCTTGTCGATGGTGATCTTCTTGGCCTGGCCGAGATCGCCCATCTGCACGTTCTCCAGCTTGATGCCAAGATCTTCGGTGATGGCCTTGCCGCCGGTCAGGATGGCGATGTCCTGCAACATGGCCTTGCGGCGATCGCCGAAGCCGGGGGCCTTGACCGCCGCAACCTGCAGCGTGCCGCGCAGCTTGTTGACCACCAGGGTGGCCAGCGCTTCGCCTTCCACGTCCTCAGCGACGATCACCAGCGGACGGCCGCCCTTGGCGATCTGCTCCAGCAGCGGAAGCAGGTCCTTCATCGAGGAAACCTTCTTTTCGTGGATGAGGATGTAGGCGTTCTCCAGAACGACTTCCATGCGCTCGGGATCGGTGACGAAATAGGGCGACAGATAGCCGCGGTCGAACTGCATGCCTTCGACGACTTCCAACTGGGTCTCCATGGTCTTGGCTTCTTCCACGGTGATCACGCCGTCTTTGCCGACTTTCTTCATGGCCTCGGCAATGATGCGGCCGATGGTCTCGTCGTTGTTGGCGGAAATGGTGCCGACCTGCGCGATCATCTCGCCCGATACCTTCTGGGAATACTTGTCGAGCGCGCCGGGAATGCGGTTGCCATCGTGGTCGAGCGAACCGCACACCGCGGTGACGGCCTTGTCGATGCCGCGCTTCAGCGCCATCGGGATTGGCGCCGGCGGCCACCGTCTTCACGCCTTCGCGGAAGATGGTCTGCGCCAGAACGGTCGCGGTGGTGGTGCCGTCACCGGCAACGTCGGAGGTCTTGGAGGCGACTTCGCGCACCATCTGCGCGCCCATGTTCTCCAGCGGGTCCTTCAGTTCGATTTCCTTGGCTACGGTCACGCCGTCTTTGGTAATGAGCGGCGAACCAAATTTCTTCTCGATCACGACATTGCGGCCCTTGGGGCCGAGCGTGACTTTTACGGCATCGGCCAGAACATTCACGCCGCGAAGGATCGCCTGGCGGGAATCTTCTCCATGCACAATCTGTTTTGCCATTGTTCTCTCCTTAAGTTGTCAGTAGCCAGTGGCCAGTTGTCAGTTGAAACCGGATACTCGCACTGACTGCATTTTTGAAATCAGTTGTTAATGTCGTTTCTCAGTTGTTAGCGCCCAGCGACTGCATCGTTGCCAGGAGTCAACTGACTACTGGCCACCGGCAACTGGCAACTGTTTATTTGTGCGCGACGGCTTGTTTGGGCTTGCTGGCGCCTTCCAGAATGCCGAGTACTTCTTCCTCGCGCATGATCAGGAAGTCTTCGCCATCAATCTTGATTTCCGTGCCGGCATACTTGCCGAACAGGATGCGATCGCCTTCCTTCACATTCGAGCGGGAAGGTCTCGCCCTTGTCATTGGTCTTGCCCCGGCCCACCGCGATCACTTCGCCCTCTTGCGGCTTGTCTTTGGCGCTGTCGGGAATGATGATTCCGCCACGGGTGGTCTCGGCCTCTTCAACACGGCGAACCACGATGCGGTCGTGCAGGGGAGTCAGCTTTGTAGCCATTCTTCGAACTCCTTTCAGTTTTAGTTCAGTTGGATTGCGTTACTCGTTGGCTGGCTCTGGCGCGCGCCTCGGCGGGTTGCTGTCAGCATGTGCATGAACTCTTGGGATAAACCCGGAAAATTGGAAGCTGTGGCAGGCAATTCGGCATGTAAGCGGCCTGTTAGCACTCACTCCCAACGAGTGCTAATCTTAACCTGCGCTAGGCAGGGAAGTCAAGTAGGGGCATGAGTGTAATTCACTCATATTTCAAACGGTCCTGGTTTTTGGTGCCTATCTATTTGTAACTTAAGGGTGTTACTGCACACTCATTGGGATTCCTGCAAATATTGAAGGGGCGCAAAGGCGAATCCGATTAATTGCCAAAAAAGGGAATCCCGTGAGCTGCCAGACGCATCTACGCCCTCAGTTTTTTCCGGGCGCTTTTTCATTTTTTCTCAGCCCATTCACTGATTGAAGTTTTCGATTCCCATAACCCCAACTTGGCGGCATAATCGAGACTTCCGTGGGTGTGATCGTGTCAGTGTTCAAAGTCGATCGGTGGTCTTCTTCCGCGCGCAGGGTGATCTCTGTGTTCGCTGTGCTGTTGGCTGCTCTGGCGCTGCAGAGCGTTCGGGACGCGCACAGACTTCGACGCCGGATGCAGCGAACACCTCGTCAGCGACCCGACAGGCGGGCAGGCGACCTCTGGCAGCGCCGCAGAAGAGCGCGACAACTCCTCCAGCGCAGCCGGATGCACGCGGTTCGCAGATTCCCACGGCAGCGCAGATCGAGGCCGCCGGACGGCTGGGCGCCTCTTCTGATGAAGCTGACGCGAAAGCGAGAGGGCCGGCAGCGAAGCCGGCTGTAGCAAAGACTGAATCCCCAGATCGCAGAAGGCCACGCCGCCCCGCTGCCCGCCAAGTATGACGTGTCGCAGATTGGGCAACGCAACGTGGGAAGTGGCCTCGATTTCTATTCCCTGGATCGCGAGGTAGCGCTGGGACAGCCAGTTATCTTTTGAGGTGGAACAGCAAGCGCGGCTGGTCACCGATCCCGTGGTCACGGAATATATCAACCGTATCGGTCAGAATCTGGTACGCAACTCCGACGCGCGCGTGCCCTTCACTATCAAGGTCCTCGACAATGACGAGGTCAACGCCTTCGCGCTTCCCGGCGGCTTCTTCTATGTCGATAGCGGACTGATTCTGGCGGCGGACAATGAGGCCGAATTGGCTGGGGTGATGGCGCACGAGATCGCCCACGTCGCGGCCCGCCACGCCACCAAGAACATGACTCGATCGCAGATATGGAACATGGCTTCCCTGCCGCTGATCTTCATAGGCGGACCGGTGGCATACGCAATCAGCGAAGTCGCGGGATTGGCCGTGCCGTTGGGCTTCCTCAAGTTCTCGCGCGACGCCGAGCGCGAGGCGGACCTTTTGGGATTGGAATACGACTACGCCAGCGGTTACGATCCCGAAGCCTTTGTCGAGTTTTTTGAAAAGCTGAACCTGGGCGAAAAGAAGAAGCAAAGCCTGGTGGCCAAGGCCTTCGCCACTCATCCCATGAATGCGGACCGCATCCAGGCCGCCCAGGACGAAATCCGCAAGTTTCTGCCCGACCGCGATGAGTACGTGGTCGACACCAGTGAATTCCAGGACGTCAAGCAGCACCTGGCCCTGCTGGAGAACAGCCGTCGCCTGGGAGGCGCAAAGGGGGACCCAACGCGCCCGGCTGCTGAGGCGCCCCCGTTCAAGCGGTAGCGATTCCGGCACCGCGGGCCGGAAGGACGATGGCGGCACCACCGATCAGAAGGACGACGGCCGTCCCACCCTAAAGCGACAGCCCTCCAGCTAGAGCTATACCTCTTCCTCGGCTCGGTCGGGAATTGCACCATCCCGCCTGAACTGCCTAGAATGATCCTCATGAAGATGCGGCGTTTGCTGGTCGCGGTCCTTTGCATGCTTTTCGTTGCTGCGTGGCTCGTGGCGGGCGACAAGAAGCACGATTCCGAGCAAGTGTCCTCGCTTAAGTTTGCGGTGCTTAAGGACGACAACGGCAAGCCCGTGCGCAACGCAGCCGTTGTCCTGCATCCTGTAGGGGGGAAGGGGAAGCAAACGAAAGGCGGACTTGAGCTCAAGACCAATTCCGAGGGCAAGACCGAGAGCGATGGCATCCCGTACGGAAAACTTCGGGTGCAGGTCATCGCCCCGGGTTTCCAGACCTTTGGACAGGACTACACTATTGACCAACCGGAGCAGGAGCTGACCATCCGACTGAAGCGGCCACAGAAGCAATATTCGATCTACGAGAAGCACTAACTAACGCTAGTCGCTATTCGCTCTTCGCTGTTCGCTTTTAATCCCTTGGCCGTTGTCTGGTAACAAGGTTTCAGGCGCCTACTAAGAGCTAAGAGGACGGAGTTAAAAGCGATTAGCGAAGAGCGAACAGCGAACCGCGGAGGATTCCCATGATCGAAGCCCACGCACTCTGGACCGACCACGACCGCTTTGTCGGCCAGGCAAGCAGCGGTCACGCGCTGGTGGTGGATGCCGGCGCCGAGAAGTCGGCAAACAGCCCGATGGAGCTTGTCTTGATCGCATTGTGCGCCTGCACGGCCAGCGACGTGGTGGGCATCCTCCGCAAAAAGCGCGAGCCCTTTACCAGCCTGGAAGTGCGCGCCACCGGCGAGCGTGCCGAAACTTTTCCCAAGGTCTATACCAGCATTCGCCTGATTTACCGCGTGGGCGGGAAGGTCAGCCATAAAGCAATGGAAGATGCGGTGCACTTATCCAAGGAGAAGTATTGTTCGGTCTCGGGCATGCTGGAGAAGACGGCGAAGATCGAATTCGAGATTGAGTACGCCGGTTAGGAGCCCGAAAAACTTTCGCTCGGTGTGTAAATTGATGGGTAGAGGCGAAAGCGAATAGCGAAAGGCGAAAAGCGAACAGCGAAAAGCGAAAAGCGGGTACCGGCGGTATAATCTTTGGTTTGCTTATGACTACCACTCAGACACAACTGCGCCTGGCCAGGCGGATGTCGCGCCTGGGAACCGAAACTGCCTTCGAAGTGCTGGTGCGCGCCCGCGCCTTGGAGCGCCAGGGAAAAAACATTATTCATCTCGAGATCGGCGAGCCCGACATGGACACGCCGGCCAACGTCGTCGAAGCTGGAGTGCAAGCGCTGCGCAACGGCTACACGCATTACGGCCCCGCGGCCGGATTGCCGGAGTTGCGCGAGGCCGTCGCGACGGAGGTCTCCAGCTCGCGAGGCATCAAGGTCAGCCCCGATGAGGTCGTCATCGTTCCCGGTGGCAAGCCGATTATCTTTTTCACTATGTTGTCGCTGGTGGAAGAGGACGACGAGGTCATCTATCCCAATCCAGGCTTTCCGATTTACGAGTCGATGATCAACTTCCTGGGCGCCAAGGCGGTCCCCATCCCGCTGCGCGAGGAGCGCGATTTCCGGCTCGACGTGAACGAACTGGCCAGTCTCATCACCGATCGCACCAAGCTCATCATCCTGAACTCGCCGCAGAATCCCACCGGCGGCATCATTACCAAGAGCGATGTGGAAGACATTGCCGCCGCCATCGGCGACCGCGACATCATGGTCCTGAGCGACGAAATCTACAGCCGCCTGCTCTTCGAAGGCGAGCCGTATAGTATCGCGTCGGTGGACGGCTTCAAGGACCGCACCATCATTCTGACCGGCTTCTCGAAAACCTATTCCATGACCGGCTGGCGCCTGGGTTACGGCGTAATGCGGCCGGATCTGGCGGTGCAGTTCGCGCGTCTGGTGACCAACTCTAATTCTTGCACGGCGACCTTCACGCAGATAGCGGGCATCGAGGCGGTGCGCGGCGACCAGAGCGAGCCGGAGAAGATGCGCCAGGAGTTTCAGCGCCGCCGCGACGTGTTCGTGAGCGGCCTCAACCAGATCAAGGGATTCTCCTGCCGGCTGCCCAAGGGCGCGTTTTACACCTTTCCGAATATCAAGGAGACGGGCTGGCCATCGAAGAAGCTAGCCGACGCGCTGCTGGATGACACGGGCGTAGCGGGGCTGTCGGGAACGGCGTTTGGCGCCTTCGGTGAAGGGTATATGCGGTTCAGCACCGCCAATTCCATTGAGAATTTGCAGCAAGCGCTGGATCGCATCGATCAGTGGACGAAGAAGAATTTGTAGGGGTATTGAAGGGGCGCAAGCAGATCCCTCGCTTCGCTCGTGATGACAATTCCAAAGGTTCGTAACTGTATTGAGCAAATCGAAATAAGGCAAATGCCAAATGCTCGGCGCTATTTTTCCACCATCGCCGCGACCAGCGAGTGGAACACTTTTGCGCCGTCGGTCATGCCCAGCTCCGGCTCGCTGGCGCGCTCCGGATGGGGCATCATTCCCAGCACATTGCGTCCTTCATTGCAGATGCCGGCGATGTTCTCCAGCGAACCGTTGGGATTCGCTTCGGTGGTAACCTCGCCGCTCGCAGTGGTGTAGCGAAAGATGATGCGGTCCTGCTCTTTCAATTCGGCCAGAGTAGGCTCGTCGCAGAAGTAGTTGCCTTCCATGTGGCCGATGGGAATCTCCAGCACTTCGCCCTTGGTCAACTGCTGCGTGTAGGGTGTGTTGGTGCTCTCCACGCGAAGGTGCACCGGCTTGCAAACGTACTTCAGGCCAGCGTTGCGCAACAGCGCGCCGGGGAGCAATCCGGCTTCACACAGAATCTGAAATCCGTTGCAGATGCCCAGCACCAACCCGCCGTCGGCGGCGAACTTGCGCACCGACTCCATGACCGGGGAAAACTTGGCGATGGCGCCGGTGCGGAGGTAGTCCCCGTAAGCAAAACCGCCAGGCACGATAATGGCGTCGCAACCCTGCAGGTCGGGCGAGTCGTGCCAGAGGAAGGTCACGGGCTGCCTGGCCACTTCCGCAATGGCCCAATAGGCATCGTGGTCGCAGTTGGAACCGGGGAAGATGATGACGCCGAATTTCATTTGCCGTAAGTCTCTTGCGGGAAAGTTGACTATGATACGGCTCGCCGGGGACAACAGCGCGCTTTAGAGCTTCAACCGCTCCTCGACCCGAACCAGACGGTTGTCGATGTCGATTACCTTGCCGGTAAGCGTGTCAAACTTAGCGTCAATCGACAGGAAACGCGCATTCACTTCCGAACGGAACTGAATCAGCTCGCTACGCAGATCTCGGATTCCAGTATTCTGGTGATAGAGACCGACGATGAACACTATGAGCGGCAAACACAGCGCGGTGAAGAACTGAGCGTTGCTCATGCTTTATTGTACCTCCCTTTGGCAGCTTGCACTATGAACTTCGCCAGGTAGGAACGCCCACACGAGTAATGTTGCGGCGCGGCTGCAAAGGCGGCATCAAAATAATTATGCGATTCTCGCGGCACATGAACATCACCGGAGGCGCGCTGCGCCGGTGGTTCGATCGCCCAATGCTATGACTCGCTGGCGGTGGGCGCGCTGTGGTGGTTGGGACTCGATTACCTGCATGTACCGTGGGCGCCGTTCTGGGCGATTCTCGCGGCCGGGGTGCAGTTCATTCCGCACTTCGGGCCGGTGCTGGCACTTTTTGGGCCGGCACTGGTGGCGTTGTTCGCTGGCGGCTTCGAGCCGTTTCTCTACGTCCTCATTCTCTACGGGGCCATCATCGTGATTGATGGCTTGGTTTTGCAGCCGGTGATCATGCGCCGCACAGCCCGGGTGCCGATCTGGGCGTCGTTGATTGTTCCGATTTTGCTTAGCTTGCTATTTGGATTTTGGGGACTGCTGCTGGCGGCGCCGCTGCTGGCCGTCATCTTCGCGTATCGGGCGTCCGGGAAACGCCCGGAACCACAAGTCCCGCGGCAAACGCCTCCCGGACAGCCCATAACCGGGGGAAGGCTGATTTCTCCCGGAACCGCAACTGGACACACACCTTCTGACGGCATGCAATAGCGCGCTCGCCGCTATGCGGTGGGGTGGACCAACATCCAGACGCCCAGAACCAGAATGATGCCCGACACGATCAGGCGGAAGGTATTCTCTGGAATGCGGCGCAACATCCACTTTCCGGAGACCGTGCCGACGATTACCCCTACTGCGGCGACGGTCGCCATCTGCCATTGGGAAACGATCTGATGAAATTGCAGCGCGGCGTAAACCGGCATGCGGAAGAGATCGACCAGTAAAGCGATCGCAGTCGCGGTCGCAACAAATGCGTCGCGTCGCAGATTGAATCCCAGCAGGGCCGCCGAGCGAATTCCGCCTTGATTGCCGACCAAGCCGCCAAACATGCCTGACAATCCACCGGCAAACCATGCCGTTCGCTTGCCGAAACGCATGCGCGCGGCCAGGCCGGTGATGCCCATGAATCCCGCGAATACTAGAAGGACGCCGAGGACGTAACCGAGGATTGCGCTGCGCATCCAGATGTGAAGAAGAGCGCCCACCAGGCCACCGGCCGCGCTGGCTGCGCCAAAAGTCCACAAAACGCGACGGTCCACGTGCTGGCGAATCACGACGAAGCGCAGCGCGGTTCCAATGAAGTGCGGTATCGAAACCACGGCCACGGCAAGTTTTGTGCCGATCCATGAGGCGAGCAGTGGAGTCAGAATGCTGCCAATCCCAAAGCCGGAGACCGAGGCGATGGCCCCAGCCAGAATGCCAGCGCACGTAAGCAGCAAGGAGTGGTTCATGACGGGATAATCCGCTGGTCAGTGTACTCCGGAAGGGGACCGTCATTTGTGCCTGGTTTTCCACAGTTTGGCTTGCATACAGGCACGGGCTGCAACGCATAAAATAGAAACTGCTCAGCGAAGGATCCAGTTCCTAATGTCCCAATCGCAATTCGTACATCTCCATCTGCACACCGACTACTCCATGCTGGACGGCGCTTGTAACATCGAGCGCCTGGTCAAGCGGGTCAAAGAACTCGACATGCCCGCCGTCGCCATGACCGACCATGGCAACATCTTCGGCGCCGTGGCATTCGTCAACGCCGCCAAAGAAGCGGGTGTGAAGCCGATCCTGGGCTGCGAACTTTACATCTGCAAAAAAGAGGACCATCGCACCGACAAGGAAGGCGACACCTACAACCACCTGGTCGTGCTGGCTGAGAATGACGAAGGCTATCGCAACCTGGTCAAGATTGTCTCCGAGGCATCGCTGCACGGGTTCTACTACAGGCCCCGCGTAAGCAAGAAATTTCTGGCCGAGCATTCCAGGGGGCTGATCGGTTTGTCGGCGTGTCTTAAGGGCGAAGTCGCCGAGAGTCTCACGGAAGGGAAGTACAACGCAGCTCGCGAAGCCGCTGTTACGTTCAGCGACATTTTTGGCAAAGGGAATTTCTATCTCGAAATTCAGGACCAGGGATTGCCGGAAGAAGCGCGCATCCAGTCGAACCTGCTGAAGCTGGAGAAGGAACTCGACATCCCGCTGGTCGCGACCAATGACAGCCACTATCTCTGCGAGGATGACTCCCACGCGCAGGACGTGATGCTCTGCATTCAGATGGGCAAAACCATCAACGACACCAACCGCCTCAAATTCAGTGGCAACCAGTTTTTCGTGAAAAGCGCCGTCGAGATGGAGAAGGTCTTCCTGGGATACGAGCACGTGCTGGCGCGGACCCTGGAGATCGCGGAACGCTGCAACGTCCGGCTGGAGAAAGTCCACGATCCATTTCCCAAGTTCGAGGTACCCTCCGGTTACTCGCTGCCGGACTACTTTGAGCACATCACCCGGCAGGGCTTCGGCCATCGGCTCAATATTCTGCGTGAACTCCAAGCCGCAGGGCGGCTGAAGCATTCGCTGGAAGAGTACGAGCAGCGCTTGTCGCGCGAGATCGACATGATCCGGCAGATGCAATTCGCCGGCTACTTTCTCATCGTCTGGGACTTCATCCGCTACGCCAAAGAGCGCAACATTCCAGTCGGACCAGGCCGAGGATCGGCAGCGGGATCGATGGTGGCCTACGCTCTCGGCATCACCGACATTGATCCACTTCAGAATGAGCTGCTGTTCGAGCGTTTCCTCAATCCTGAGCGCATCAGCCTGCCTGACATCGACATTGACTTCTGCATGAACCGCCGCGGCGAGGTGATCGACTACGTCACCCAGAAGTACGGACGCGACAACGTGGCGCAGATCATCACCTTCGGCACCATGGCCGCCAAAGCAGCCATCAAAGACTCCGGTCGCGCCATGGACATTCCTTACGCCGAAGTGGATCGCATTGGGAAGATGATTCCTACCACCTTGAACATCACCATCGACCAGGCGTTGAAGGACTCGCCGCCACTGGCTGCGGCCTACCAGAACGAACCGCAGACCAAGGAACTGATCGACACGGCCAAGCGTCTTGAAGGCCTGGTACGCAACGCCGGGGTACACGCTGCCGGAGTGGTGATCTCGCCACAGCCACTGACGGACCTGGTCCCGCTGTATCGCACCAAGAACGACGAAATCGTCACCGCCTACGACATGAAGGCGGTCGAAAAGCTGGGCCTGCTGAAGATGGATTTCCTCGGGCTCACCACGCTCACCATCATTGACGATGCGCTGCGCCTCATTGAACAAACGCGGGGTGAACGGCTCGACCTGCAAAAGCTCGCGTTGGACGACAAAGAAACCTACGAGAGGGTCTTCCACACCGGGCTGACGTCGGGGGTCTTCCAGTTTGAATCGCATGGCATGCGCGACGTGTTGCGCCGCTACAAGCCGACCTGCGTCGAAGATCTGACGGCATTGAACTCGCTGTACCGGCCCGGGCCGATCCAGGGCGGCATGATCGAAGACTTCGTCGAGCGCAAGTGGGGACGCAAGAAAGTCGAATACGACCTGCCCGAGCTGGAGCCGCTCCTGAAAGAAACTTTTGGTGTCATCGTTTATCAGGAGCAGGTGATGCAGATCGCCAATCGCCTGGCTGGCTACTCACTTGGCGAGGCCGACCTGCTGCGTCGCGCCATGGGCAAGAAAGATCCCGAGGCGATGGCCAAACAGCGCGAGCGGTTTGTCCGGGGCGCCACCGAGCGTGGCTTCCCGCCGCGAAAGATCGAAAAGCTGTTTGACTTGATGGAGCAGTTCGCCGGCTACGGCTTCAACAAGTCGCATTCCGCCGCCTACGCGTTGCTCGCCTATCAGACGGCATTCCTCAAGACGCACTATCCGGTCGAGTTCATGGCGGCGCTGCTGACTTCCGTCTCTGGCAGCACGGACGACGTGGTGAAGTACATCAACGAATGCCGCGAAATGGGAATCGCGGTTGAGCCACCCGACGTCAATGTCAGCGATGCATACTTCACGCCACATGGCGAGGCCATCCGTTTCGGGCTGGCAGCGGTGAAGAATGTCGGCCACAACGCCATTGAATCCATCGTGGCGGCGCGCAAAGAGGCGGGCGAGTTCAAATCGATCTTTCAGTTCTGCGAAAAAGTCGATCTGCACCTGCTTAACAAGCGGGTGATGGAATCACTGATTAAGAGCGGGGCGATGGACCGGCTCGGACGTCGCGCGCAGTTGATGGCGGTCGTTGACAATGCGATGGAACAGGCGCAGAAGACACAAAAAGATGCGGCGCTGGGCCAGCACGGATTGTTCGGCGTCTTTCAGCAGGACGATGCGCCGCAAGCCGAGAAGCCATTGCCCAACATCCCAGATTGGGATGAGCACCAGCGCCTGGGCCATGAAAAGGAGATCCTCGGCTTTTTCATTACCGGCCATCCGCTGGAGAAGTATCGCGAAAAGCTGCTCGACTTCAACGCCCTGTCCACCACCGAGGTTGCAGAATTGAAATCCTCAACCGGCAGGGATGAAGTATTGATCGGGGGCATACTGAAGAACATCCGCGTGGCCAAGTCGAAGAAGGGTGACCTTTACGCGCAAGGACAGCTCGAAGACATGAACGGGTCGGTGGAGGTACTCTGCTTCGCGGATAACTACAAGCGGCTTGCGGACAAGCTGAAGCTTACGGTTCCGGTGCTGGCAAAAGGCGGCGTGCGCGTCGAGGACGGAGCCAACTCCAAGCTCATGATCGGCGACATTACTCCGTTGGAGCAGGCCCAGCCCAAGCTGCCGCAGTATTTGCGTATCAAAATACCTGTCGCCGACGTTTCCCCAACCGTGATCGACGAACTGCACACGCTCTGCCAGGAGCGCAGAGGCGCGGCGCGGGTGCTGTTCGACCTGGAACGCAAAGGCGACTTTACGGTGGTGATGGAGGCGGAAGGCTATAATGTTCTGCCAGACCGGGCATTCATCCATCGCGTGGAAGAATTATGCGGCCGCGGCAGCGTTCGGGTTGTTGACTAAGGGCAATGATGTTGGAGCCAACGCAACCGGGTACTGCTGAGACCCGGGAAAACGAGCTTTCGCTTCTCCGCTCGGGAATTCTGCCGGCCATCGATTACTGGATCTCCGCGGGGACCCTCTATCGGGCGTCACAGACAAGAAAAGATATTGATATGGAAGCTGCTTCGAAAGCGCAGGACGAATTGGAACGTATTGAGAAACAGATTGAACAGCTGGAAAGCGCTGCTGGGGACAACCAGGAAGCCCGCCGCCAGTTGCACGAAATGCACACCAAGGTGGACGCGCTGCGGCGCCAGATGGCGGGCCAGCTTACCCCTTGGGAGCGCACCGAACTGGCGCGCCACCCCATGCGTCCGTATCCGCTGGACTACATTGAGCGCATCTTTTCCGATTTCAGCGAGATCCATGGCGACCGTGGTTTTTGGGACGACGCCGCCATGATTTGCGGCATGGCCAACTTTCACGGACGGCAGGTGCTGGTGCTGGGCACGCAAAAGGGCCGCGACACCAAACAGCGGATTTATCGCAATTTTGGCCAGCCCAATCCTGAGGGCTATCGCAAAGCGTTGCGCGCAATGCGGTTCGCCGAGAAATGGCAACATCCGGTCATCGCGCTGATCGATATCGTGGGCGCGTATCCGGGACTGGGCGCCGAAGAGCGCGGCCAGGCCGAAGCCATCGCGCGCAATTTGCGCGAGATGGCGCGGCTCAAGGTTCCGTTCATCGCCGCGATAACGGGCGAAGGCGGCAGCGGCGGCGCGCTGGCCATTGCCGTGGCCGACCGCGTGCTCATGCAGGAAAACAGCATCTACTCTGTCATTTCGCCCGAAGGCTGCGCCTCCATCATGTGGCGTGACTCCAATAAGAAGGAGATCGCCGCGCAGGCCTTGCGCATTACCGCCAAAGATAATCTGGAGATGGGTCTGTGCGATGAGGTAATTCCTGAGCCTGCCGGCGGCGCGCATCACGACTACGAGGCCGCGGCCAAACTTCTGGCGGATGCCCTCGAGAGACACCTGGCAGTGCTGGAGAAAATGCCACTTGCCGCCCTGCTGGACGCGCGCTACAAGAAGTTCCGCAACATGGCGCAGTTCTACAAGGTGGAGGGCGCGCCGAGTTAAAGCAGTTCGGCGAAGCTACTGCTGGTGCGCGAGTGCCACGTCCTCGAGTGTCACTCGCCTGAATACGGCGGGATCCCCGAGCAGTTTCATCGCATCCAGGATCTCAATCCCCGCGAGATGTCCCTCGGAGTCGTAATCGGCAGCGATGCCGTCCGCGAGATGCTTGGTCGTTACCGTGGTCTCACGAAAGCGGATGTAAAGGGCATCCACTTGTTGGTCGTAGGTGATGGTCATCTCGGCTCCTTCAAAAATAGTACACGTAACACGGAGTTGAAGGACCTGTTTTTTCTGTCTGTCATCCTGAGCGAGGTCGCCGCGGCGACCGAGTCGAAGGACCCCTATACCTGCGAGAATCACAGTGTGACGGTCCGGCACGACAATACGTGTGGGATTGCTGGCGGCCATAGGGGTCCCTCGGCTCCTCGGTCGCCACGGCGACCTTGTCGCTCGGGATGACACCCAAGAAACTACATGCGGTCATAAATAATCCAAGTAAAACGGTGGGCTATCTTCTTCCGCCCCGCTTCGCGGGACTGCATTTTCGCCGGTCAATTACTCCTTCTACATCGCACCGGGATCGCGGGCGGCCCTGCGGCAGACCCCCATTTCCCGCCGCTGGCGCGCTGTCTTATAATTGAATGTTTGCCCACCGCAGTCATCCATCGTTGGTAAGGGGTATTGATGGCCACAACCGAATTCGCAGTACACGGTGCCGACCAAGGCGCCGTGCGGGAACCTGTCGTCAACGACTTCAGCATCCAGGTTGCAACCGTAAACGGCTCGGGATCGCAGAGCGCCAACACCGTTCTGCTGCGCGCCATTTTTCAGATGGGCGTCCCCGTCTCCGGCAAGAACATGTTTCCCTCGAACATTGCCGGTCTTCCCACCTGGTACACCATACGGGCCAGTAAGAAGGGCTACATCGCGCGCAAGAAGGAGATTGACTTCCTGGTGGCGATGAATCCTGAGACCGCGCGCGAAGACACCATGTCGCTGGCGTCAGGCGCTGCGGTGCTGTACGACGAGCCGCTGAAATTGAATGAACTGCGCTCGGATGTCACGTTCTACGCCGTGCCCTACGACAAGATTTGCGCCGCCGTCTGCTCGGAGTCGAAGCTGCGCAAGCTGGTCAAGAACATGATTTACGTCGGAGTGATGGCGCAATTGCTCAAGCTCGACATGGCTGAAGTGGAGAAAGCGCTGCGCAAGCAGTTCGCGAAAAAGGTGAAGGCCGCCGACCTCAACTGGAACGCTGCCAAGGCAGGTTACGATTACGCCGCCGCTTCGCTCACCAAGGCCGATCCGTTCACCGTCGAGCGCATGGACAAAACCACCGGCATGATCATCATTGATGGCAACGCCGCGGCAGCGTTGGGCTGCATGTTCGCGGGCGTAACGGTGGTGACGTGGTATCCGATTACGCCGTCCTCGTCGCTCGTAGAAACCCTCATCGATTACATGAAAGAATACCGGGTAGGAGCTGACGGTAAAGCTACTTTTGCCATCGTGCAAGCTGAAGACGAACTCGCGGCCATCGGCATGGTCCTGGGGGCTGGATGGGCGGGAGCCCGCTCCATGACGGCCACCGCCGGTCCGGGAATTTCGCTGATGGCGGAGTTTGCCGGCTTGGGTTACTACGTCGAGATTCCGGGCGTGATCTGGGACATCCAGCGCGTCGGTCCGTCAACCGGATTGCCAACGCGCACTTCGCAGGGCGACATCGAGTTCGTGGCCAAGCTCTCACACGGCGATACGCGTCATCCCATGTTGTTGCCGTGTAGCGTGGCGGAGTGCTTCAGCATGGCAAGCGACGCTTTCGATCTTACCGAGCAGTTACAGACGCCGGTGTTCGTCATGTCTGACCTCGATCTCGGGATGAACAACTGGATGTCGGAGCCGTTTCAGTATCCCGCGAAGCCGCAGAATCGCGGCAAAGTGCTGACGGCTGAAGAACTGCAACGGGCGGGCGGTTTCGCGCGCTACAAGGACGTGGACGGCGACGGCGTCGGCTACCGCACCTTGCCGGGAACCGACCATCCGGGGGCGGCGTGGTTCGCGCGCGGCAGCGGGCACAACGAGAACGCTGCCTACAGCGAGCGCCCCGACGACTACGCCAACAACATGGACCGCCTGACGCACAAGTTCGAGACCGCACGCGCACTGGTTCCCAAGCCGGAGCTGGTGCGCAACAACGGGAACGACGTCGGAATCATCGCGTACGGGACCTCGCATCACGCGGTGGTTGAGACGCTCGATCAGTTGCAAAACGAATACGGCGTAAAGGCCGATTACCTGCGCCTGCGCGCCTATCCCTTCACCAGCGAGACACACGACTTCGTGGCGGCGCACAAACGGATTTACATGATCGACCAAAATCGCGACGCGCAGATGTTGCAGTTATTGAAGCTGGACATCGCGATCGCAGAGATCGCCAAGCTGCGCAGCGTTCGCCACTACAACGGATTGCCGATCGACGCGCGTTCCATCACCGACAACATCATTGTCCAGGAGGGCAAATAAATGGCGACCACAACCGCGCCACCGCCGCAACCCCAGCCCAAGACCAACCGCATCGGACTGACGGTGCTCGACTATCGCGGCGGCAAGACCACGTTGTGCGCCGGCTGCGGCCACAATGCCATCTCCGAACGCATCATCGACGCCTTTTACGAGATGGGGGTCGCGCCCGAGCGGGTGATCAAGGTGTCGGGAATCGGCTGCTCGTCGAAGAGCCCGGCGTACTTCATGGGCCGCTCGCACAGTTTCAATTCGGTGCATGGCCGCATGCCGTCGATCACCACCGGCGCGGTGCTGGCGAATTCGAAAATCGTCGCGCTCGGTGTCAGCGGCGATGGCGACACCGCGTCCATCGGCATCGGGCAGTTCGTACACCTGATGCGCCGCAATCTGCCGATGATCTACATCATCGAAGACAACGGCGTCTATGGGCTGACCAAGGGACAATTCTCGGCGACCGCCGATCTCGGCTCCAAGCTGAAGACCGGCGTGCTCAACGATCTGCCGCCCATCGACACCTGCGCGCTGGCGATCATGCTGGGCGCAACCTTCGTGGGCCGCTCGTTCTCGGGTGACAAGCGCCAGTTGCAACACATGCTAAAAGCGGCGCTCGCGCACCGCGGCACGGTAATGCTCGACGTGATCTCGCCGTGCACCACCTTCAACGATCACGAAGGCTCGACCAAGTCCTACAAGTTCGTCAAGGACCATGAAGAGCCGTTGCACGATCTGAACTTTGTCCCCCACTTCAACGAGATTGACGTGGATTACGATCCCGGCACCAGCCTCAACGTCATCATGCACGATGGCTCTTCGCTGCGGCTGCGCAAGCTGGAGAAGGATTACGACCCCACCAATAAGACCGAGGCCGTGAAGCGCTTGATGGAGTCGCACGAAGCTGACGAGGTGCTCACCGGCGTGCTCTACCTGAACACCATCGCGCCCAACTTCATCGACATGATCAACATGACGGATGAGCCGCTGGCCACGTTGCCGGAGAGCGTCACCCGTCCCTCGCGTGCGGTACTCGACGAGTGCATGGAAGCGCTAAGATAGGGCGGGTGCAGCGGGCGAAGGTCCTTGTCCCATAATCTTTGTCATCCCGACCGAGGGCTTCACGCCATGTTCATAACTTCCGGTTAGCCGTCACTCAGGAGCTATCTGCTTCTTGATCGAAACTGCTTCTCTCACCGCAGTTTCTTCTGCAATACCCATGTGGTCATCGAGCGTTGATTTTGCACAACGGTGGTCTTCAACGGCTCGGCCAGCTCGCCGCCTAAGCGTCCGGCGATTGAGCCGAGCAGCGCTTCGTCCACCAGATACCGCTCCGCGCCATCCGGCGATTGGAAGCGGCGTCCCTGGACGCGTTTGAACTGGCTCTCCATGCCGATCGTGGATGCGAGGCGGCAGAAAAACAGTCCGCCGGGCTTAAGAACGCGCCACGATCCCTGCAGCATCGACTCGAAGTGTGCGTCGTCGCGGGCGAAATGGAGGACGGCGCTGCTGACGGCCACATCCGCGCAGGCATCGTCGAAAGACATACGTTCGACCGGTTCGACTCGAAAATTCGATGCCGGAAGAGCGGGCGCAAACATCCGGGCCAGGCAGCGGACGCTTTCCACGGCCTGCGCGTCCGAATCCGCGCCGTAAACTTCGTACCCTTCCCGCAGGAAGTAGACGAGGTTTCGACCGCAACCGCAGCCGGCGTCCAGTATTCGCATTCCGGGTGGCATGCGGCCTTTCAGAAGCTGGTCGAAAAGATAGATGTCGATCTGGCCAAATTGCTCCTGAAGCGTGGGCATGGGCATTCCTAGAAACCTAGCCCGGCGGTGTGGTCATGTCAAATGTTAGAGCCACTGACTTTCGTGCTGACCTTCTCCTACGAGCTGAACGCCGCATGTCGAGGAAACAATGCCATGGGCTGTTGGCGGCGGAACTTTCGGATAACTCTCTCACTTTGCAAAAATTCGCGGAAGAGCCCCGTATGGTCGGCAAACCAGAAGTTGGGAACTCCGGCACGGCGCTTCCACCGCACCGGAGACCTTCACTTCAGCGACGCCATATCGATTACGAAGCGGTACTTCACATCACTGCGCAACATGCGCTCGTAGGCTTCGTTGATCTTCTGGATCGGGATGATCTCGATATCGGACGTGATGCCGTGCTGCCCGCAGAAATCCAGCATTTCCTGAGTTTCCGCAATGCCGCCAATCATGGAGCCGGAGAGCTGGCGCCGCAGAGGAATGATGCTGCCGTGGGCCAGCGAAAGCGGCTTTTCTGGCGCGCCCACCAGCACCAGGGTTCCGTCGCGTTTCAGCAGGTTGAGATAGGCGTTGATGTCGTGCTCGGCCGAAACCGTGTCGAGGATGAAGTCGAAGCGGTTGACGTGTTTCTCCATCTGCGCCGGATCTTTCGAGATCACCACTTCATGCGCGCCCAGGCGCTTGGCATCTTGCGTCTTATGAGTTGACGTAGTGAACAAGGTCACGTGCGCGCCCAAGGCGTTGGCCAGCTTCACTCCCATGTGGCCGAGTCCGCCCAATCCGACGATGCCGACCTTCTGGCCCTTCTGCACTTTCCAGTGCCGCAGGGGCGAGTAGGTGGTAATGCCGGCGCAGAGCAGAGGCGCCGTTCCCGCCGGATCAAGATTCGCAGGCGGACGCAGCACAAATGCTTCGTCAACCACGATGGTCTTGGAGTAGCCACCATACGTCATGCCGCCGAGATGCTTGTCTTCGCTGTTGTAGGTGAAGGTGGTGCCGGACTCGCAGTACTGCTCCAGCCCCGCTTGGCAGCTTGCGCAGGTGCGGTCGGAATCAACCATGCAGCCGACTGCGGCGAGGTCGCCTTCTTTGAACTTGCGCACCTGAGCACCGGCCTTGACCACGCGACCGATAATCTCGTGGCCAGGCACCACCGGGTAAATTGAATTGGTCCATTCGTTGCGCACGGTGTGCAAGTCGGAATGGCACACGCCGCAGTAGAGAATGTCGATTTGCACGTCTTGCGGGCCGGGTTCACGGCGTTCGAAAGAAAATGGCTGAAGAGATGAAGTAGAGGAATGGGTCGCGTAGCCGGTGGTTTTTATTCGTCCTTGGTGCTGTGTCGGCCTCTCGGAAGTGAGGACATCAACTGCATGTGCCATGAAGAAGTTCCTTTCTATCGATAAAAGATGAATTCCCGCAAACGACGGGCGATACATGGCCGCCTCGGCGGGCGGGAAACTCGCTATCAAACCCATTAGATTCCCGGCGACGATATCGGTCACACCTTTGCGGTAAGTTTCTGGGGACTGAATTCGGACACGTTGTGGCGATGCGCGCTTTCGCCGGTTGGTTTGTTTGCGGCGGCTGCGGTAAGATTCGTGCATGGCTAAGCCGGCGCCTCAATTCGAAGTTCCGTGTCCCTGCTGCGGTGCGCTGCTGAAGATCGACAGTGACACCAAGGCCGTGATTGCGCACACCCCCAAGGCTGTTCCCAAAACCTTCGAGGACCTGGAGTCGGCGGCCCGCGCCATGAAAGATCAGGACACCCGCAAAGAGTCCATCTTTCGCCAGTCGGTGGAAGCACAGAAACATTCTGGCGACCTGCTGGAGAAGAAGTTTCAGGAAGCGCTCAAGCGCGCCAAGGAAACGCCCGACACCGGCAAGCCCATCCGCGACTTCGATCTGGACTAAGAAGCGATCAGCGCTCAGCATTCAGCCAAAGCGTTTGCAACTAATTGCCTGCCGCCTTTGCCGCTCTTTTCTTCCGTTGCGTGGGGTGCACGAACCAGGCGATGGCGATGCTGAACAGGTACAGCACGATCATGGGCGCGGCGAAGATGCACATGTTCATGATGTCGGTGGTGGGCGTAATGATGGCGGCGATGATGAAGATCACCAGGATGGAATAGCGGAAGTTGCGCCACATCCAGCCCGCCGTCAAAATGCCCATCAGCGCGAGAAAGAACACCAGGATCGGCATCTCGAAAACAATGCCCAGGCCGGCAATGATGGTCAGGAACAGGTCGGTATATTCGCCGACCGTGATCATCGGCGTGAACTGGCCGCTGAAGGTGATCAGGAAATCCAGGGCCGCCGGATAGACCAACTTGTAGCCGAAGAAGCCACCCGCCAGAAATAGTCCCACGGTGCTGAACATGAAGGGCAACACGTAGCGGCGTTCGTTGCGGTAAAGGCCCGGCGCGATGAACGCCCACACCTGGTACAGCACGAAGGGCGAGGCCACGAAGATCCCCGCCAGAAACGAGATCTTCAGATACATGTTGAAGGGATCGGTGGGATTCAGATAGACCAGCTTCTGGTCCAGGTGGTGGTTGGCCAGCGCCGCCATGATGGGCTTCTGCATCATGGCGAAGATTTGCTCATGGAACCACCAGCACACTCCAAATCCGCCGGCGACATAAAGGAAGCTGTGGATGATGCGGCGGCGCAACTCCTCCAGATGCTCGAGGAAGCTCATGCCGGTCATTTCCTCGGAAGCGCGCTTTTGCGCCGTTTCCACGACGGGGCTAGGCATCGGGAGTTGACCTGGCAGGTGGGGAAGGGTCGTTCACCGAGGGTGCATCCAGGTGATCGGGAGGCGCGGGGTCAGTTTCGGGCTCAGAAGTCGGATCGGCGCTGCGGCGGCTCACCACCCCGGCTGGGGGCAGGATGGCCGGCTCCCATGGCTTCTCGGGCGGCAACGCCTTGGCCGCCTCAGTTTGCTTCCGGGCGCGCTCATCCAGTTCAATATTCATCATCTCGGTTTCGAGTTGATTCTTGAACTCGTTGCTGGCGCGTTTGAACTCGGCCGTCCATTTCCCCAGCTGGCGGGCCAACTCGGGCAAGCGCTTGGGGCCGACGATCACCAGTGCCAGCAGAAAAATGAAGATCATCTCTGGCATGCCAAGATTCATGGGATCATCATAAATGCGGGAGTAGTTTTTCACCACAACGACAGCTGTCAGCCGTTAGTGGAGATCGCTTTTCGCTTTTCGCTTTTCGCTTTTCGCCCTTCGCTTTTCGCTAGAGGATGCACCCGGCGAACAGCAGGTCCCTCCACTCACCCGCTGAAGCGGGATCGGTCGGGATGACAAACCTATCTCAGACGGCTGAGAGCTGATGACTGATAGATGCCTTGGCCCCCTGCTCACCATCTCCTGGCCCCACCGTCTGTTACGTAGGCGGTGAGGCAACGGATTTCGCACCCTTCGGTCCGAACCAGCATCCAAAACAGCGGGTGATGTGAACGGCTGGAGTGGGCTTAAGTGCGTGATATACTGCCTGAAAGTCTCGCTCCGGTGCGCATACCTTGAAGGTCCATCTCCGGTCAGCCGAAGGAACAAACATGGGAAGTAGTTCGCGTCGCTCTGCAGTTCTCGTCCTCAGCATCATTCTGGCTTGCGGTTGTGTGGGCGTGGTTTTTGGCCAGCGCCTCACCTCGTCCGCTCCATCCGGCGACGGCGACATTCGCGACAGCCTGCGCAGCTTTACCCAGGTTTACGAAGTCGTCCAGGAGAACTATGCCGAACCGGTCAAACCCGACAAGGCGATCTACAACGGGGCGATTCCGGGCATGTTGCGGGTGCTGGATCCGCACTCAAATTTCTTCGATCCCAAATCGTATGCCGCTTTGCGCGAGGAGCAGCGCGGGAAGTACTACGGTGTGGGCATGCAGGTCGGACCCCGTAACAATAAGGTCATCGTGATCGCGCCCTTCACCGGCGCTCCTGCGTATCGGGCCGGTATCCGGCCGGGCGATATCATTATCGCGGTGGATGGCAAGCCCACCGACAACATGACTACCAGCGATGTTGCCGACTTGCTGAAAGGTCCCAAGGGCACCGCGGTCAAGATTACGATGCTGCGGGAAGGGTCGGATCGGCCGCTCGACTTTACCGTAGTGCGCGATGAGATACCCCGCTATAGCGTTGACGTGCATTTCATTATCCGTCCGGGTATCGGTTACATCCACGTCTCCGGATTTCAGGAAACCACGGAAAAAGAGGTGCGCGACGCGCTGGAAGAACTCGGCGATATTCATGGGCTGATTCTCGACCTCCGCCAGAACCCCGGCGGACTGTTGAGCGAAGGGGTTGGCGTGGCTGACCAGTTCCTGAAAAAGGGACAGGTCATTGTTTCCCATCACGGACGGGCTTCGGCCGAGAAGGTTTACAAAGCCGCCCACGGCAACGGAGGCAAGGATTATCCGTTGGTCGTATTGGTAAACCGCGGAACGGCTTCGGCAGCGGAGATTGTCGCTGGCGCGATTCAAGACCATGATCGTGGTCTGATCGTCGGCGAGACCACCTTCGGCAAGGGTTTGGTGCAGACCGTGTATCCGCTGTCAGAGAATACCGGACTGGCGCTGACTACGGCGAAGTATTACACCCCGAGTGGCCGCCTGATTCAGCGCGATTACAGCAGCATCTCGCTTTATGACTACTACTACAACGATCGCAACAACGATGCCAACAACGCCAACCACGAAGTCAAGATGACCGACAGCGGACGTACCGTGTACGGCGGCGGCGGCATCACTCCCGACGTAAAGATCCCGCCGGTGAAGACCAACCGGTTCCAGGACACCCTGCTGGAGAAATACACGTTCTTCAATTTCGCCAAGCACTACGTTATCAACCACAAGATCAACAAGCAATTTGAAGTTGACGAAGCGGTGATGCAGGAGTTCCGCAAGTTTCTTGATGAACAGAAAACCGCCTTCGCGGAGGCGGACTTGGCGGAAAACGGCGATTGGATCAAATCCAATATCAAGGCCGAATTGTTTATTAACGAATTTGGTCAGCAGGAAGGCATGAAGGCACATGCTGAAACCGATCCGGCGGTGGCCAAGGCGCTGGAACTGCTTCCCCAAGCCAAGCAGTTGGCCGAAAATGCCCGGCGGACGATCGCGCAGCGCAATAACGCCAGGCTGACGGCGCAACAGAGCGACGCTCCCGCACCACAATCGGTAAAGCGTTAGCTCCGGAACACAGATCAAACGCAAAAGCCCGCGCGAGCGGGCTTTTCTGTTTGCTGCGAAACCCACACTTGTCCAGGATCAGGTTAGCTGATCGGCGGAGCGGGACAACATCGGCTCATAAGGCGGGCGATGCTTGGATTTGTCCCGCCCCGCTCGATCAAGGCCGACTTAAACCATCACCAGTTCCGCCTTTCGTGCGGAGGAGAAGCTCATGACCTCAGGCCGCACCAACCTGTCGAAATCGAGGTACGTCATCCTGATCAGCTCATGATGCGAGCCCGCATTGAAGGCGATCTCATCGTCTTCCGTCAAGCTCTCGTCCACATACACCGGGATGCCGTATAAGTTGCCGAACGGAGGCATGGCCCCGGTCTCGCAGTCGGGGAAATGCTGTTTGAACTCGCGTTCGCTGGCCAGTTCCGCATCCTTAACGCCAACCGCTTTTTTCAGGGCCATCAGGTCCACCTGATAGGACGCCGGCAGCACCGCCATGGCGAGGGCGCCGTCGAGTTTCACGATCACGGTCTTGGCCAGGAATTTGCCCGAGATATGCGAGACCGCAGCAATACCCTGGGCGGTATACGCCTTGGAGTGAGAGATGACAACGTATTTCACTTCGTGACCGTCGAGAAAGGCTTTGATTTTGGTGAAATGCATATTGAACTCCTCGCCACCTTCCGCGGGCCCACGGCCCGCAAAGACAGGCTTGATGGAATTTAGTCCAAGGGGTCGACGACCTCTTTGCTTCGCTCTGCTTGTATGAGTAGATTGTGCGAGGTTGCTCGCGCTTGCTCGGTAAGAGCCTGGATCATTCGGGCTACCTCCTTGCGGTGGGTTGACCCTCGTGTAGCCTCAGTGTAGTCCGAGCGGCGCAGGGCGCAAGCACAGCCGTCACATTACTCGTGTGACAGTGCAGTTTTGGGACGTCCTTGACGGCTGCTCGCACGGCGCAATACAGTCGAATTATCCGGAGATTCAAGCCTTGGACACCCTGGTCGGGAAGAGCATCCTTCACTACAAAATCGTGAGAAAGCTGGGCGCCGGCGGCATGGGCGTGGTGTACGAAGCTGAAGATACCCGGCTTGCCCGCCATGTAGCGCTGAAGTTTCTCTCCAAGGACATCGAGCAGGACAAGTACGCACTGGAGCGTTTCCAACAGGAGGCGCGTGCCGCCTCGGCCTTGAACCACCCCAACATTTGCACCATCCATGCCATCGAGGAATGCGATGGGCAGCACTTCATCGCCATGGAGTTGCTGGAAGGCCAGAGTCTGAACGAGAAGATCAATGGGCACCCGTTGGCGGTGGACAAGATCATCGACATCGGCATTCAGATTACCGACGCTCTCGACGTGGCGCATAGCAAAGGCATTGTGCATCGCGACTTGAAGCCGGCCAATATCTTCATCACGACGCGAGGACAGGCGAAGATCCTGGACTTCGGGCTGGCCAAACTGACCTATGACCGGCGCACGGTGGTGGAGACCGTGGCGGGCGAGGCGGCAACGATCGCGCCGACGCATCTGACGCAGCCGGGCACCGCGGTAGGCACCATCGCCTACATGTCTCCGGAGCAGGCCCGCGGAGAAGAACTCGACGGACGCAGCGATCTGTTCTCCCTGGGCGCCATCTTCTACGAAATGGCCACCGGCAGGATTCCGTTCGAAGGCAATACTTCCGCCGTCGTTTTCCAGGGCATACTCGACCGCAACCCGAGGCCGCCTGTGGAATTGAATCCCGCGGTGCCGCTCAAGTTGGAGGAGATTGTCAGCAAAGCGCTGGAGAAAGATGTGGAACTGCGCTATCAGAGCGCGGCTGAAATACGCAGCGACCTGCGGCGGCTGAAACGGGACGGTGCAGGACGTTCCTCGTCGACAGGAATCGCGACTGCGCCGGCGTCGTATCCTGCCGCACGGGGCAGCAGCCCGGCCATGCAATCCAGCAGCAGTGCCGTCATCCTGGATGCCGCGCGGCGTCATAAGAGCGGGGCCGGGCTCATCCTGGTTCTCAGCCTGGGCATGATTGCCGCGGGATTGTACGGAATCTACACCTGGACTTCCCGCTGGCTCGGAGATTCCGGCCCGGTGCCCTTCCAGAACATGAGCATGGAGAAGATCACCAACTCGGGCAAGGCAATGTTGGCGACGATCTCCCCGGACGGCAAGTACGTAGTGAATGTGACCGATGAAGGGCACGGCCAGCAGAGTCTATGGATGCGGCACATCGCCACCGGCAGCAACACCCAGATCATGCCCCCGGCCGAGGCCCGTTATACCGGACTCACCTTTACACCGAACGGCGACTTCTTGTACTTCGTCCGGAGCGAGCCGGACAAACCGGGAGTAGGGTTTCTCTACCAAATCCCGGTGCTCGGAGGCACACCCCGCAAGCTGGTTGAAGATGTGGATAGCGCGGTCAGCTTTTCGCCGGACGGCCAGCAGATGGTTTACCTACGAGACAGTTCTTCGGAGGCGAATTCCAAGCTGATCGTTGCCCACGCCGATGGCAGCGGTGAGCGCGTCCTGGCTGCGCTTCCTCTGCCGGGATACACCGACCCCGCCTGGTCCATCGATGGCAAGTCCATTGCGGCCGCGGTGCTTGACCCTGGCAGTCAAAAGCTCGGCAGAATCGTGGTGCTTAATCCGGCGAACGGAAAAGAGAAGACCGTATACGCCGGGACCGCCCTGCTGCAAAAGCCTACTTGGATACCCGACGGGCGCCACCTGGTGCTTATCTTTCACGACATTTCCAGCGACTGGAACGGACAGATTGGAGCGATTTCTCTTACCGGACAAAAGATCCATCGCATCACCAACGATCTCAATGTGTACAGCAACCTCACGCTCGGCGTAACCCGGGACGGAGCGCAATTGGTTGCCATTCAAGTGACGCCGCTGGCCGGCGTGTACACACTGAGTGCGGAAGCAAACTCCAGCCCAGGTGCAACCGAGGTGGACAACCATGGCGATATCAGCGTCGGCTGGCTGCCGGACGGACGTTTGCTGGCAATGGACTACGACAGTCATATCGCCGTAATGAATGCCGACGGCAGCAACCGCAACGTAATCTACAAGGAGCGCCTGCCCATGGGCGGCCTCTCGGTTTGTTCAGACGGCACCCATGCTCTCTTCTTCATGGCTAACAAGCAGACGAAAGCCATCAACATCTGGCGGCTTGACGTCCAGAACGGCAGCGCCACCGTGCTTACGAACGGAACCGCGGATCAGAACGCTGTGTGCTCACCCGACAGCAAGTACTTTCTCTATACCAGCCTGCAAAAGGGCAAGCCGGTATTGATGAAGATGCCGCTCGCTGGGGGGGAACCCAAACAGATAAGCAATAAGTTCGTTAGCTTTGCTGCCATTTCGCCGGATGGAAAACAAATCGCCGCGCTTACCGCCTTCGGCACGGGTGTGAAATACAAAGCCATGGTCGAGATTATTCCGTCGGAGGGAGGATTGCCGGTGAAAAGCTTCGCTCCCAGCCGCTTTATTTCCACCAGCTTCCGCTACTCCGCCGATGGGCAATCTCTTTACTACGGAGTCACCAATAAGGGTGTCTCCAACCTGGTTGTACAACCTATCGGCATCGAGTCCGCCTCCGTGGTTACCAATTTCGACGATCTGCTCATTTACGGATTCGACTACGATTGGAAGAACAAAAAGCTGGCGGTGGCGCGCGGCCGCTCCAATGATGACGTGGTGCTGCTCACGCAACAGCAGCCGCAATAGCCCGAACGGGTCATTCCTATGGCGTTTTGCTGTCCCCGCCCCGCCAGTCGCTTGAGTCGCCAGACGTTCTGAAGTAAACTGCGCAAACTTGGACTTTGGGGTTTTACCAGACTCGGCTGTACCGAACCACCGGACAGGAGCAGCCATTGGATCGCATTCGGTTCATAACGCATCAAGACCACCGCATCCTACTGGCGGATTGCAGCAACTGTACGGCTGATGAGGTGGCCACAGTAGCTGATCTGCTGCCCGAGTTTGTCACCCGCGAGCCGCTGGGATCGGTGCTGTTGCTGGGCGACTTCACCGGTGCTGAATTCAGTCGAGAGGCGGTCGAGCATGTGAAGATCGCCGCAGTCTTCGATCGTCCTCACTTGAAGCGGTCGGCCTGGGTGCTGACCGAGAACCTTCCCAAGGCGTTCTACGACTCCATCCGTACATTCTCCGCCCGCCAAATCCCGACGTTCGCAACCCGCGAAGAAGCGATGGAGTACCTGGTGAGTTCAGCGTGAAAAAAGCCTGTGCTGCTCCTGTGGGGCCCGCGTTGGCTTTTTCCCGTCGCTCAGCGCTTGCGCGCCGGGCTAAAATCATATTCCGCCCTGCGGCTGGCTGTGCGTGAGTCATTCCACATTAGCAACCCAGGAGAAATAGTGGGGCCCTCGCGGGCAGACCGCAAAGGCGCCCAACTACGCCCTTTCTCTTCGCTTTGGGCCTGGTGAGCCGCTGAATGCCCTGTTTGCTCTATTGCGTCACCCAACCGGGCCCCATCGTGAAAATAGCTGCGGGGGTGTGCGAAGGTGCGGTCGAGTCGCGTGAGATGTTCGGAGTGCAGGTGTACTGGAGCGAGATCGCCAATCCGGAAGCCTGCCTGGGCTCGGCCGAATCGCTGAAAAAGGCGGCGCTGCAATTTCACCAGGTGCTGCGCGACATCCTGGCGGCAGCCACGCCGATTCCGTTTCACTTTCCCACGCTTCTGGAAAGCGAAGGCGCAATAGAGAAGCAGCTGGCAGAGGGGCAGGGACTGTATCGCGCTGCCCTGGAGCGGATCGGCAATGCCGTGCAGTACGAAGTGGTGGGAAGCTGGGCAGCGGAGGAACAGGCTGACCTGGCGACCCCGGTCAGCGGCCGTGAATATCTCAAGCGGCGCTCGCAGGCGGCGGAACGGATTGCGGCAATCGACAACAAACTGAAAAGCGTCACGGCCGGCTCGGTGCGCGAGTGGCGGGCCAGGCAGGAGCGCAAGAGCCATCGCTGGTTCGCGCTGGTGCCCCGGGAGGACCGCGACCGCTTCATCGCCGCGTTGCGAAGCGCCGGAGCATCCGAGGGGGTCCGGCTTCGCTTGAGTGGGCCCTGGCCTCCAGCCGAGTTTGTCACGCCGCGAGGAGAACCTGAATAGCTGAACGCCGTTGACACCGCAGCACGTGCAGGACGTGTAGCACGAGAAGTAAGACCAGCGTTGTAGCAAGATAACTCGGCGAACAATCGAGCAACCGCCTGCTGACCACCACATTGCCGCTAGGGTTGAGGCGATGTGGCGGCAAAGTTTGCAGGATAGACGAACCTTCGCCAGTGCTCATCAATCATAACTTTCTCGCGAGGCGGAGCGGGAGGTCCAAAAAGGTCGTGTCCGGCGACCGGCCACGGCACGTTCACACCTGCCATGGCAGCGATGGTGGGCAACAGGTCAATGGACTGAGCGTCTTCCGTGGAGACGCGCGGCTCGGTTTGTCCCGGACGTTTGATGAAGAGCGGCACCGGAAAGATCATGTCGGCGTTGGCCTCGGTCAAGGTGCGGCCGGGAGCGTCGGCCTTCCAGCTCACACCGTGGTCGGCGGTAACGACGATGAGCGCGCGATCGTAGAGGCCAGCCTGCTTCAGCTTGTCAAGGAACGCTCCCAGTTCGCGATCCACGGCCTCAATCTGCATCTCGTAGCGGCCGCGGACGACCTCCAGAAGCGCCAAGTCACCGGCAAGTTTCACGTCGAAGCTATCGGGCTCGGCCGGGTGAGCGGTGCCGTCGGGCGCCAGCATGTATGGAGAGTGTGGCAGTTCCACATGCATGAACCCGAGCATGGGCCTGCCGCCATTTTCTGGCCTTATCTCCGCGAGGAATTCGCGGAAGCGTTGCTGCTGGACTTGCAGTTCGTCGGCCTGGATGCGCAGCACCACCGCCTTCGGCGCAATCCTCCACAGGTAGAGCTCAAAAATATTGCGTAGCAGCTGGCTGAGTTGCCGCGCGCGCTCGGCATCGGGACAGTGATACTCGGGCATGGTACAGAAGCGGGTCGCTACTTCGTGAACGGTGACGTCGTACTCCGGCGCCAGCAGGCGAAAGAGGTTTTGCGGGTAGGCAGCGTCGGAGGCGTCATCGCCATGAGGAAAGTTTCCCGTCGCGATCACGGGAATGGAGCGCTCGGTGGAATCGGCATTGGCAGTTGCGTTGTTGAACCAGGTGCTGTGTTGCGCGAGTTCGGCGAAGTGCGGGAACCGCGTCGCGTCAATGTTGCCGTTGTGATCGAGCAGTGCCGGTCGGGTGAACTCGTCGAGCAAAACGATAAAGACAGGGGGATGAGGCTGCCCGGTGTCTTCGGCGGCCAGACTAGCGATGGCGCCCGCGGCAGAAGCGGCGGTGGGCGCGACTTCGTGCCAGGCGTGCACCAGAAACATGGCAGGGAACAGAATGGCGACCGGCGAGAGCACTAGCAGGAAGCGCTGGAATTCGGCGCGATAACGGAACACGACGAAAGCTGCCAGCGCCACTGGAATGGTCACCAATACGGTGTTGTGGGAAAAACGCAAGCGAGGCGAGAGATAAACCTTGTGCAGCTCGAAGAGAAACGGCGTGAGCACAAAAAGGAACGAAGCGCTCAGGAAAACATCCGCCGCAGCGGGTTTCCATCGACCTACCAGAATCCAGAGGAGCCAGAGGACGACCGCGGGAACCACATTGAAACACAGGATGATGAAGAACAGGTCGGCGTGGGTGATCTGGTTGAGCAGCACAAACTCGCGATTGCCGACCATGGCCTGGTACGCCGACTGTGCAAACGCAAAGGCGGTCAAGGAGAGCAGGGCGACAAGGACCAATGGCCGGCTTCGTTGTGCTGGGGAGATTGCCATAAAGACGGGCCGCTCTCTTATCCGTGCGCCACGGCGTGGTACAGAAAACGCGTGCCGCCCGGCAAGTCCACGGCGGCTTTGATCTGGAACCAGCGCTGCAAGTAAAGCTCGAATGCCGCGCGGTTGTAGTCGCTGTAGGTGTCATCCTTGTTGAGGAGCAGGCGCCGCACCATGTCATCCTCCTTGCTGACGAATTCGACGATCAGTTCGCCGCTGATTTGTGCCAGCCACTCCAGAAACGCAGGCAACGGAACGTTGGAGCTGATCACGACGTGGTGGACGAGTGCCAGCGCGAGGGTGAGGTCAGGCCGCCCGCGTTCAACCAGCGAAACCCGTTCGGCAGACGCCCAGCCTTGCGACGGAGACGGGTTGGCGATGTCCATCAGCAACGGCAGGATGTTGGCACTGCCAGTCTGGCGCAATTCGCCGTAGAGGCGATTGACGCTGCCCTCGTCAGAGTCCATGGCCACCACGGTCTGGGCCGCCCTGGCAGCGATGCGGCTAAAGCGGCCGTCGTTGCATCCGAGGTCCCACACCAGGTCAAAGCGGCGGCCGGCAAAACAGGCGTCCACAAAAGCGTCCTTGCGGGCGAGCGCCTCGCTGGCATAGTGAGTTCGCGAATAGTCGCTCCACGCGGTGCCATCTTCGGGACGATGCAAACTGAGCACGAGTTTGCGTAGCTTGCCGAGGTTGCGTGCAATCATGCCTGGAGTCATCCCGGCCGACTTGATTTGCTGGCGCACGCTGTATTTCGCCGAAGAAAACTTCCGCTGCAGGTAGGCTTGCGCCGTCACGTGGGTCAACACTCCGGAACGGAAGCGGTCCAGGCCGCGAAACATGCGGCTAAAAATAACGGGATCGATGCCTTCGAGTTGGCTGCGCATTTGCGGCTGAAAAGGCACTTGCCTGTAGGCCTGCAGCATGAGCGGGTACAACATCATGCGGCAAAACTGGTTGTAGCCGGCCCAGGGCTCGCCGGCCGGCAAAGGCGCAAAGGAAAGCACGTCGATGAACAGCGGCTTCACTCCGAGGTATTCCACGTTATAGGGGGTCGCGTCTTTGAGGATCCAGTTGTGCTTCAGCGAGCGCTCCAGAATCTCCAGGTGCAGCAGCGCGGCATCGCGCAGCATGTCGAATGTCCACTCGTAGGGATAGCTGACGAACCGAATACATTCGTGCTCAAGGACGAGCGAACCCTCTGGAAGATTCAGTTGAGAGGCGATTTCGCCTGCGTCAACCTCGTGGCTCTGGACCAGCAGGCCGGCCGATTGCAACTCTGCGGCAAGACCTGACGCGGCGAACTGTCTCCACCGCTCGACGGCGGGCGGAAGTACGACTCGAAAGATGCGGTCGGCCTGCCGTACGATGAAGCCGTCGGGATCGCGAAACGACCCGCGATCACGCCGAAGGTCCACAGCTAGAGCATTCGACGGCAACGGCATCGGCCTCTATACGGACCCCGGGTGCTGAGCTTTCTCGTCTTCACCGGGGGGAACGGGGTGGGTGAGAGATTGTTCTGCAACCCGCGGCGCCGGCTCGCTGCGGATGCCAAATAGGCCAAGGATCTTCTGTTTGAACAAGCGAAAGATAACGTAAAGGCCGCTGACGCCGCCCAGCAAAATCTGAAGAATCATGCTCCCCGAGCCGGGGTCAACATAAAAAGCAACAAGCCTGGACAACAACGGGCGTTCCTCCGGGGTGACGCTGGTCCCACGAAAGTCTAGCATCGCGTTACCAGGCCCCACAACCTACGTCTTTTACTGGCTGTCGGCAACGTTGGGTATCCGGCCACTCACCCAGCCTTACCGTGGCAAAATCCCGAACGATGGTTGGGAAAATGGCGCGCCCTGAGCGCGGATCCCCGAAGCGCGCAAAGCGATGGGCTTCGACCATCAGCAAGCCCGGCCAAACCAGGCCCCGCAGAGCGAGCTAAACATGAGTGTCTGTGTTCTCGTCGGGCTATGCATCGCGTTTGCGGTTTGGGTCGGGCCGTTTATCACCCTTGCGGCGACCCAGAACAAGGAACACAACGAAAAATACGATGAGAAGGATAAGCGACCCACTGATCGTTTTGATCATGCCCACATTTCTCCGGCAGAAGATTGCTTTTCATCGGAAGCAGAATACAAAGGCGCGCCGAAAGCAAGCGAAAACTTTGCGCGGCGGCCGAGGGCTGTTTTTCGGGCTCCTAAGAAGACCGCTCCCGCGCCGTCACAGACTGCGCGCCACGATTAAACCCTCGCCATGTGTCCGCGGCGGGCTGCTGGCAGCGTGTGAGTGGCCGCACAGTAACAGAATCACGGAAACTCCGGGCTGAAACTCTCGACAATCCTTCCGACATAGTTCGCCATTTGCGTGAGGCTTGGAACAATAGATTGGTTCTTGGCACCACCGATCTGTTCGAACGCTATCGCACAAAAAAGCTGGTACCTCACCTGCACTTCGGGGTCAGGCAACCGGAATTTACAAAGTATTGTGCCGTCATTCAGTACACTGCCGGGGAAGAGGTACGTGAAGTCGGATTGTCTTCCATCAGGGAAAAGGACTCGCAGATGGTCGCCCGCGCAGATGGTCGCCCGCAATGAAACAGGTCGGAATCAGCCGGTGCTTGTCGGTATTGTTGAGATCTTGCAGCATCCAGAGGGGGGTCTTGATCTGCGGGGACTCCATTGTAAGGCTGGTAAGTCTCAATGAATGCGTTGGCGCGGGCGGAAACGCCCTCTATCATGGAAGGTGCTCTGGCTATGTATTCGTTCCGTTCCTTAAAGATTGGGAATTGCCTTTTTCGTTCGGGTGCCTTATTCGCCAAAAGGTAGATGACATGGTCGAGAGCGGATCGAAGCTGGTAAGCGATTTCACCAGCGAGCAAGATCAAGTCGTCAAGTGGCGGATCGAAGCCAGTGACTGTGCCAATTTTCAAAGCATAGAGCCGCATCACGCCCGCTTCGAGATCAATCTCGGAGCGCACAGCGTGATTCCATATTTCGAACGGGCGGGCATCGATGCAGAGCTTATTGATGTGCTTTACGGCCCGTTCAACCTTGGCCCGCGCTCCATCTAGAGGATGTGCCATGGCTAAGAAAACTCCGAAGACCGCGTTTGCGATGCCTTTGCCGACGCGCGGCGAGGAAATCGGTCCTAGCAGCGTGAGAGTGGCAGCACAGTGACAGCAGAGAGAGGCCGACTCCGGCACGGAGATTCAAAGCCCAAACAACCGGAAAATCGTCGCGCCCAATTTGCGGCGCCGTCCGCTGGCGGTGAGCGGGATGCCGAATCGCCAGGATCCCGAGGAAGAGCCAACAGAGACTCGCGATCATAAGAACTCCCGCGGAACGATGCGGCTCAACAAGCTCCACTCCATTCCGTCCGGGCGCATCAAGCTGCGCTTTGAGCTGGCTTCATACGGAATCAGGACCGCTTGGGCTCTTTCTCTAGAGCAGCCCGCTTGCTTCGGATCGCGGCGAGCTTTTCTAGTGCAGTGTTTATTTCCACTTCATCCTTGAGCGCCTGTGAAAGTCGATCTGCCAGCTCCACAAGAATGACCCTCACACTAGTCGCCAGATCCAGACACTCTGCGTCGGTACGCCCATGCACGCCGTCGCTCAGGGCGTCGTGCAACAAGAGCAGTGGATTTTGGCCGTTTATCAGCAACGTTTGAGGAATACCGTGCTTCACGCCATCAAGCGCCTTTGAGAACTGATCCTCTTTCAACGCCGCTTCCAATTCGGCGGTAGCAGCCTTATCGGCGCCGAGCTTAGTCGCGACCTTGAGGATTTCAGAGAGGATTCGATTCTTCTGGTTCTCCACCACGCGGCGGTAGTAGACGAACGCACCAATGCCCAAGCCTTGATTCTCGCAACGACGGCCTTGGAGAAACAGCTCTCGGTCGGGACCAATGAGTTTGATTAACCTCGAAGGAGTAGGCGGCCCGAAGGGTGGAACCTCGCCGATCTTGTAAGCCATGCCGGAGATGGCACCTTTATCCTTGGCACCTCCGATAGAAAACATCTTCTCGACCCGCTGACAGTTGGAGCACCTGTAGGTTAGAAAAAAGGAATTCCACGTTTCATTAGCCTGGCCCTTTCCGCTAGTGTAGCGAAAGAACCTGAGGCCGTTACAGGCGTCGTCGGTACAATGCAACTGTATCTCAGGTGTCACCAGATAGTAGCCTTCATTCAAGGTGTCAACGAAGGTCCAGTCGCAGAACTTGTCGATTGGACGCCGCTGGTTTGGCGGGCAGCTCTCCAAGAATTCTGTCATGGAGATTTTCTCGGCAGACTCAGACGGTGGTGTTTCCGCTTCCTTGGATGATTCGACCATTGCAGCAACCTCACCCAACAAGCTTCCGGAGGGCGCAAACTGGTTGCACAGCGGAAGTTGATACCGATGAAAATGGTGCGCCCTGAGAGATTCGAACTCCCGGCCTTCTGGTTCGTAGCCAGACGCTAACCCCATTTACGCCCTTTTACGCCAGATACTCGCTTTTTACTTGTGTTTCAGAATCAAGCGCTTACAATCTTACTCAGGTTTATCGGTGCTACTGGAAATTGACCGCCTTTTACTTATCAGGTAGCACCATGGTAGCACCGGAGCCAGAAAGTCGAGGACCTCATGCCTAAAAAGCGCTTCAGTTTTACCGGCGGCAAACTGCGAGAGTTGGCCCTGCCTCACGAAGGCCGGACATGCTTCCATGACGCCACCGTCCAAGGCCTCATCTTCGAGATCACGGAAAAAGGGGCAAAGTCGTTTCGGGTATATCGGAAATTCAAAGGCCGCCCGCTAAAGATCACGCTCGGGCACTTTGACCCCGACACGTCGGAGACGCGGGACCTGCCCGCGGGCGCGGAGCCGCTAGACCTGTTAGGCAATCACCCGGCACTGAATGTGCGCATGGCGCGCAAATTGGCGATCGCGGTCATCGCGGAGTTGGATACCGGGGTCAACCCTACCCAGGCGAACGCGCGCAAGGGCATGACGCTGGGCGATCTGTTTGCCCGCTATTGCTCCTATCTCACCACCGAAGGGAAGAAGAGCGTTTCGGGCGTGACTTGGATGTGGGAGCGGTACTTGGGCCAGTTGCCAGAGACGGGGCGGAAACTCCACGGCGCGGAGCGCAAGAAGGCCGCCGGTGCGGTGAATTGGGAGCGCCGCCCCATCTCCGAAATTGGACATGAGCAGGTTTCGCGGCTGCGGCTTGACCTCGGGGAAAAGGTAGGGCGCACCACAGCGAACAGGGTTATTGAACTGCTTCGGGCAATGTACAACTTCGCAAAACGAGAGCGGCTCTATACGGGCGAAAATCCGGCAGAGGACATCGGAAAGTTTGACCTTGCGTCGCGAGAGCGGTGCTTGCACTCCGACGAAATACAGAAATTCTTCAATGCCCTTGACGCTTTCGAAGATCAGGACTTCGCCGATTATGTCCGCATGTCACTTTTCACCGGCGCGAGGCGCGGCAACGTCATACGAATGCGCTGGGATGAATTGAGTCTGGCCGGCGCGCGCTGGACTGTCGGCGGCGAACTGATGAAGAATGGCGAGCCGCTGACTATTCCGCTAGTACAAGAGGCGGTTGACGTGCTGGGCCGGCGCACTGACGGCGCAAACGGCAGTCCTTGGGTGTTCCCTGGTGGCACCGCGGCGGGCCAATGGGTGCACAGCGAAAACGGTGGGCTGCTCTGCTCAAGGCGGCGGGGTTGACGGATTTTCGCGTCCACGATTTAAGGCGCTCGCTTGGGAGTTGGATGGCGGACACTGGGGCGAGCACCGTGCTCACAATGCGCGCTCTGGGTCACAAGACCATCAATGCTGCCCTGATTTATCAGCGGTTGTCCGCGGATCCGGTGCGGGGCGCAATGCAATCCGCCGTAACCAAGATGCTGCGCACAGCTAGCGGCAAGACTCAGGTGATACCGATTCGCAAGGCGCGGAAAGCGAGAGCGGGAAAATGACAGGCGGTAATTATGAGCGCGAAAGGTCTGCATGGGCGGGGCTCAGGCCGCATTTCGTTAACGAACTGCTGACATTCAAGCAGGCGCTTACCGATGGCATAGACCGATTACCAGCAACCGGCGCTTTATACCGGGCATACATCACTCGGTTGGAATCGTGGATTGCAGCGCTCGACACTGCGCCCGAGAGTTGGAACGAAACCACAGAGGCACTGAACAGCGAAATACTAGAATTGCGAAGTTGGATATTGGCTGGCCTGCGGGAGAAAAAGGAATTTCCGCGCGCTGCAACCGATATGCTCGGGGATATCCTAATCTCTGCTGGCTTCTCGTACCCACAGACCCGAAACCTGGTGGAGTCGCCGCCAACCACAACCGGCGCGCCGGCGGGAAATCGGACATCAAGGGAAGTCTATTTGACCGCCTGCGATCTATGGCTGGGCGGGAACTGGTCCTATCGCGAAATTACAAATCGCCTCTGCGAATGCGGTGCGCAACAGCACGGAGGAAATTGCAAAGACAGATTCCTCAAGGGCATTCAATTGGTGCGCAAATTGGTTGAAAAATATACAGGGGTAATGCCACAAAAGCTTCAGAGGCAAACGAAATGATGGCTATTCTCGGTTGGCTTCTGCTCGGGCTGTTGCTTGGCATGGGATCACACCGCCATGTGCGCCGTAACTATGGCGGTTGGTCCGCAGCGCGCGCGCTTGGCGCGACTCGGGTGAAGAGTCGGGTTTCCAGGGCCATCGGCATCCCGCTAACTGCGAGCGGACGGCGCCGCAAACTGGGTGCTGCGATTTTCAAGATGTTCGGCTTTTGAACTGACGTTTGGTCAGTCGGGCCGGGCCGCCTCCTAATGCGGGCGGTTCTTCGGAGTTTTCTTAGCCATGGCACATCCTCTAGATGGAGCGCGTCTCAAAATCGTCCGGGCACAGGAACATGTCGATGCGCTCAAAGCGGAGATCGCCATGTACCTTGACGAGCGCCCGTACACAATCAGTACCGAGAAAACAAGTGATCTCCCTTTTCCGAGGCCAGTAATCACCACTATCCCGCCACCCTTGCGACTCAGCACGATTATCGGCGATTGTGTCACCAATATCAGAGCCGCCCTCGATTACATCACATGGGAGTTGGCAACACGTTACTTCTCGCCGCCCCTCGACATTGCCAAGCGCAGCGACCGGCGAATCACCTCGTTCCCGATCTTCAAGGAGCCATCCGACCTCGGGTATGTGAATCGTCTGAATTGTCTTACGAATCGCAAGGTTCCCGCAGCGGCCATTAACGAGATCAAGGCGGTTCAGGCGTACAACCGAGGGTATGAGTCGCTGTGGTGGCTCCATGAGCTCGTAAACGCGGACAAGCACCAAATGCCCATCCTGACGCTCAGCTATGCTCCCTTCTTCGCATATTGGGCGGATGAATCCGGCATCCATCCTATCGCCCACTGGACTGATCGCGATGCAAAGCCCAATCTTGCCGAGATAGAGGCAATGCATATGAAGCACCAGGTCACCATTTACGTAACGTTTCAAGACGTTGCGATGCCACGCGAACCGGTAGACCGGACGCTTGAGCAGATCATCGAAACGGCGGCGAACGTCATCCCACGATTCGAGCCTTTTTTTGCTTGATGATTTATTCGCCATTTAATTAACTCTGGCCACGGGCTCAGAAATCCGCCGTGGGTTTTATGCTGAACTGACTTTTTGTCAGTCGGATTCTCCATCTGGCCGGTGATGAAAGCGCGAAAGCGATTGACCACCACGATTACAGCGTGGACCACGGGTCAGTTCGGCAGGCCTTGGGGATTGGCAATTGAGGCTCTGCCGTACTCGCGGAAAAATTCACTTTGAGCGTAGGCGAATGCGAAGTCGGGCGGGACATTGCGGGCTAAATAGTCCTCCCACCTCTGCAAAAAGCCGTTCTTTGAAGCCAACGCGCGGTAATGAACAAGCTCTGAAGCTGAGCGCCGCCGGGCTTGCTCGGCCTGCAATCCGGCGAACCTGAGTCTCTCCGCAGCGCTCATGGACTCTTCCAGGCCGCCAGCGGTAAAGTAAGGCTCGGCGATAAGGATCTGCCACAGCGCGTTGTCGGTGAGAGCGGCATCATCGCCGGCGAGGTATGCTTCCATCTCCGCAGAGAAATTGCGCGCCACGCTCTTCGCCCGGCGTCTAGTATGGCCCATAATTCACCCGTCCCCCGGCCGGCGGTTTCACTTCGCCTTCCAGTCCCAAGTCGCGCAACGATTGCAGAAACAATTTTCGATTGGCTAGAGCGATCTGCAGGCCGGGATGGGGACGAATGACGCCATGGCGATCGGCGTAAAACTGCCCTACACTCGCCACCGTTGCTTCTGCAGTGGTGGCAGCGTCCCACGCCCGGCAACCCACTTCGAGAACGCGTAAGCCATCGGCGTCAAGTTCCCATCGCGCAGTAACCTCCCGCCACCACCGTGATGTCGCCTTCGCCAGTCCTGGTGGCGACTTCATGGCTCTCGCCCGCCTTCGCCCTGTGCTCGTTCTCGTCAAGTCGTCACCGTGTTATACGATTTTGGATTCATCCTCGCACGCGTAATTGGGCATCGGGGTCGCGCCGGGATAAAGCTGTAAGAAAAACGGCGCCCCTATCCCCTTCATTATCAATGCGTTGCGGTTTGTCGGGCGCGATGACATCGCACAAACTCTGAGTCATGTAACGCGGCGACTCGTGGCGGCCGTGCGAATCAAAGCCGCAGTGCCATCGCGTTGGTTGACGACGACGGCCTTGCGATACTCCGCGTGCGTGTTTCAAGGCCCTAAAAGCGAGGCGTCGGCGCTCATCTCGCCGCACCATGCCGCACGCGAAACTCTACCAGCGGGCGACAGACCTCGGCTTGTTCTGCTTGAATTTCGCCGATAACTCCCATATCGCCTTGCCGATCTCGCACAACTCGGCATCTTCGCGCTGCGCTTTGACACTTGTCACCGTCGCCAGTTCGTTCGCCGGAAACGTGCACAATGAAACTTCATACAACCGCAGTTCTTTCAGAACGCGATTGGAACCGTCTGCCGCAGCCCGAATCGTGTCGAAGCCAATCGACAGTCCGCCGACGATTCGCGCCTTCAGGCTTTCGTAGGCGTCGCGAGCTACACTGACGCCGAGCGCCAGCTTGCCAGTGATGGCTAGCCCTTGCGGCGTGTCGGCTAGCACCGCCTTGCCGATAGGAGCCGCCATGTTGTGCTGCCACAGTAGCGGCACTTGGTTGCCGTGGTCGGCTAGGGTGCGCGCGAATGCTCCCGGCGCGATAATGTCGCCTTGCTGATCGACGTTTCCGTAGATCGCCGCCATTCCCTCGAATACGCCATCTTCGGCGAGCGACTTAATTTCAAAGTGAACGTCCCGTTTTTCCATCGTGGCTCCTGTTCTCGAAAAACTAGGCCGGTGTCACCCGGCCCAATTTCGCTTAGAACTGTCCTTGCCGGAATGCGTCGGTGTTATAGGTGCACAAAGTTTCTCTCATTTCCGCAAGGACCAGCGCCATGTTCGACGTTCTGAAAGAAGCGTGGTCGAGCGACACTTCGATGGTTCCAGCCTGCCGATCAAAGAGTTCGCAGCCGGTCTGAAAGTCGCCAACGAGAAACTCGCCAACCGCTATCTTGACGGATTCGACAACCCCAATGCCCCACACCGACGGCGGCCCAGACTGTCGCGGATTGGGCGACATCAAGTATTCACCGCTGGTCTGCGCCTTGGCCGTTTCAATCTTTGCCCAATCGTGCGGAGACAACACAACAGCGTTTGCACTGAATCCCGATGACGCAATTTGCTCGATAGCAAAGCGCAAGGTATCCAATGGCGAATCAACCGGGCTGTTTGCAACGTAGGCGGCCGCTAGATGCAGTAATCCGTCGATGTCGCCGTTTGCGGGCCCGAGTCCGTTCAGCAGCGCATCTTCTTCCGCGACGGCCAGGAAATGCAGCAAGCGGCTGTTCAAAAAATTCTTAAGGCTCTGCGAATCGTCAAGTATCTGACGGGAGCACGCAACCCATGTTGCGATTGTGGAAATGGGGTTGTTGATGAGCTGGAATGACAGGGCACTCTCAGCTTTTGCGATATTTTCGATGACGACTGGGCTGCTGGCTTTTCCTTGGGCGGCAGCGGCATTAGTGTGGGACGATTCGCGAATAAACTCTACGCTGCCGGTGCCTGAAACCGGCGTGACCCGCATCGCGTCCCTTAGTCGCATGGGCGGAAAGGCAGCTTGGACTTGGCTCACGCGGTATGGCAAGGGCGACGTATCGACGCTGGAGACGATCACGCCTTTGCGGAAAAAATCGCCGACTAGAATTTTCGGGCTGTGCGGCGTCCGATGTTTCAGGAAAAGTTGGGTTTGCTCGTCGCTGACGACGATTTCGCCGATGCTTTTAGTTTCGCCGTCGCCGCCGAGCCCGGCCGTCGGTCTGGAAATTCGGGTTTCGATTTGCGACACTCGTTCCTGCAACTCGGCAGTGTCCGCGCCGCTTTTGGTTTTGAGTTGCTCGATAACACCGCCTAATTCCTTCAGTTCCGCGAGCACCGCTTCTTTGATTTCCATGACTGCTCCTTTTCTCAGCACGAGAAACTCGCGCGTGAGAACGTATGAATTTTCCGAATGTTTGGATTTTCCGCTCGCGTGGACGTGCCGGCGCGTGGCGGTGGTGCGGCGGGACTCGTGAGACGTTTTGCCGAAGAGCGTAGAGCCGGCCGATTGTCGGCGTGGCATAAGAGCCAGGTGACGTTCGGTGGTTGCGCCGTCCGCGTTCTCGCGAGACTGCAAGTTGAGAGTAACGCGCTGGCGAATGCAGTGCAAGCCTTTTTTCAATTCGCGTGCTTCCTAGGGCCGGGGCCCTAAGCCACTCAACTTCTCAAGCTGTTCTTGGTGCGTTTGCAAGATCGTCGCATGGTTCTTTATCAACTCCCCGAATGCGGCCAACATCTCGCCGGCGAGGCCGACGCGCTGGTCCAGGTTGGAGACGAGAGCCTCTAGGTGCTGCAAGCGTTCTTCCAGCGATGGCGTCACCTTTTCATCCGCCGATTGCATCTTGCCCTCCCTTGGCCATCAATTCCTGTATCAAGCTGCGTAACTCGCGCAAGGTGGCGCCGCCATCGGAAAGCATTGCTTGGCGTATCGCCCAGCCTTCCGGCGCGCGCGCCAGACGGAGCAATTCCTGTAGCTCGCGAATCTGGTTTAGCACTTCAGATTGGTCGCTCATGCCTTCATTGCCTTATCAACTATCCCGATAATTTTGTCGATGACAGCATCGACGCGCCGTTCGAGTCGTCGCTCCGCGATCCGGCTACGCAGGGCGCCGCGCTGATACTTGTTTGCCCGCTTAGTTGTGCATCCTTCGACCGGGCAGGCGAAGAGCTCAAGCGTTTTCCGCCCGCGCCGCGGCGTGTCGATGACGGTGCGGTGCAAAACCAGAAAGCAGCCGTGCTCGCTACAGCGTAGACGCCGGCTTCCCTGGTCAGGCAATGGGGTGTAAGTTGTCGCCGTCATTGAATCCTTCCCTTCGGATGGCAGACTCCGCAAACCGCAGATCCGTCCGGACGGGTCCAGAAATCCGCCTTGACACCATGCACCGCGCAAATCTGAGGCAACACCCCTGGTTGCACCAGTTCCAGGAGGCCAGGGCTAACCGGTGCAACCGTTACACCCTTAAGGGTGTGTAACGGTGCACCGGTTCCCGAGTTGCCCTGGTTGGACCCAACCGGTGCACCGGTGCAATCACCGGTGCAATCGGCCTGCACCGGTGACCGTAGCAGAAAGCCTGCCCCTTCTGGACCACTTCCCAGCGGGCACCGGCGTACTCCTTCAGGAGTCGCATACCTCTTCGCTTTGGACCTCCCCAGCGCCCGATAACTTGGCTTTGTGATAGCCAGGGAGTCGCGCGGATGATCTCGGCCAGGGCGTCAACGTCGGCCATAACCTTCGCGAACCGTGGGCTGTCGGTAAGTTCGAAATTGCCTTCTTCAAAATCGGGCCGGATAGTGAGCATTGGACGCTCCCCGAAGCGATTCTTCACGCAGCGCAAGGTGATCAGGCCCGTGTCATCCGATAATTCCTGCATGTAAGCAAGGTCAACGGCGCCACGGATGGCAGTCGAGCCGCGGCCGGTAGAACCTTCAACCTTTGCCGGGTGATGGAAAACAATCACCGTTGCGCCGGCCACAACACAGGCCCGCAGGTCCTTCATAACTGCCATCATCTCGGTTGAGTCGTTTTCCTCGGCCCCATGTGCGTATCGGAAGGGGTCGAACAGCATCAGAGGGCGGACGTCCTTGGCGATGGTAAGCAAAAGCTGATTGCCTATTTGTGGCGGCTGTTCTGCAATCCACGTCCCCCAGATCTTGAGATTCGGGTTGGGCTCCGCGGCCATCAATTCCAACCGCGAGCGCACCACAAAATCGGGGTTTTCATAATCCAGAATCAGCACTGGCACTTTTCGGCACTGCGCACCCAAGAACTTGCCGCCGGTTGCCACGGCGATGGCGAGATTTTGCCCGAGATAGGTTTTCGCGGTTCCATCTATGCCGGCCCACAGGGTTAGGCTCTTGCGAGGGAGTAAGCCTTGGATGATGTAATCCATCGGAGTGATCTGCATGGTCAGCAGATCCGGAACGCTGTCGAATCCCCGGATGGGTGCCTGCCCGTTGCTGTTTTCGTATTGCCCGGCCAGGCGGTCAAGATCCGCGAGCCGGCCCCGCAGTTCCGTGATGTCCAGGCCCTTACGCGCCAACTCGCAGATCGCCTCGGTGCCGTGGGCAATGTGGCGCGCACCGGCGTTGCTGCGGATCATCTCGACATAGTGGGCTATCGAAGGGCGGTCCGGTACGCCGTCAATGAGCGATGACAGATACTCAACTCCGCCGATGCGCTCGATTTCGCCGTGCCGTTCGAGCTCCACCGACAAGGTGATCATGTCCACGGGCCGGCCGGCATCCATCAGCTCACCCATGCGCCCGTAAATAATCCCATTCGCCGGGAGCGAAAAGTCGCCGGGGTCCAGGGTGGCAGCTTGCGACCAAAATGTGTTATCCAGCAGCACGGTACCCAACACCGCCCTCTCGGATCTATTTGCCCGCGATGCCGCTGGTTCGCTGGATTGGTTCTGTGATATTGTGGTCTCGTTCACACAGTTTCCTCTGGTTGGTTCTGGGCCTGCTGCCGCGGGCCCTTTCGTTTCCCCCCGGTCATTACTGCTGCTCCGCCGTGTGAGCGGACTTGCGCCTATCCAGAAACGCCAGCAGGTCGCGCTCGTCGTACAGGACGGCGGAACCACTCTTGATGTAAGGCAGGTCATACCGCCCGGTGCACCGCCACACCGCCAGGGTGGACGCCTTGCGGCCAATAAAATCAGCGGCCTCATCGGGCTTGAGAAGTTTGGGTTTGTTGGTCGTCGCCATGTTTTGTTCACCTCTTTCGAACATGGCTCTACTGTTACGCACGTGACTGCGCTTGCATAGATGGAGAAAATGGGGGGGGTTTATTTCCGGGGGCGGGCCGGCTGGTAGCACCCTGGTAGCACCGGGCCGCCCAAAGCAGAGGCGGCCCCAAGCCTGTATCGCTTGGAGCCGCATGTTTACTGGATTTTATGGTGCGCCCTGAGAGATTCGAACTCCCGGCCTTCTGGTTCGTAGCCAGACGCTCTATCCAGCTGAGCTAAGGGCGCACACGGTGAGCAGTTAGCAAATTATATCAAACCGCTGACATGGTGCGATGCCGCATCTCGCCTTCGCATCTCGGCCATGAAGCGTGTTGCCTCCAATGCTGCGCGCTCAGCAGCAAGAAGCAGGCTCTCCACGCGTGCTTGAGTGGGGAGTCAACCACAAGTTCGCTGTGAGTGATTTCACGCAACCTCGAAATCGCTAACCCGGCTGGACTCCAAGAACCTCCTTCTGGCTATCACCACTTTCATGCCCACGTAAACTTTACGCAGTACCTGGAAAGTTCTACCGTGTGCCCCAAATAGGGGACTCCGTAACCCATTTAGTTTTCAATAACAAACGTTTGGCATGCCGGATGCACTATCTACGAACAGACGAAGTGGCGCAATAAGGGGCCGCTCAGAAGGGAATTTCGGCCAGAGTTCCTTCCGCTGAGCGGCCTTTTCTAGTTTAGTTCCTCCCCCAGAACGCCAACTCCGCGGTGTGCATCAACACTTGGGTCGCCGAGAGGGGTCCCCCTAAGTGGGTGGCCCGAGCAAGACGGTAAAAGGCGAAGTGCTCGCCATCCAGCCCTTCGCCTTTTACATTTTTTTTGGCCCAGCCGTACGTTATACCAACGCCAACTTTTCGCGAATATCGAAACCGGCACTGCGCAGCAGTTTTTCCACGGTTGACTCGTTCAGGCGCGTGGCGTCGTATTCCACCCGGATGGTGCGATAGCGGCTCATGGAAGCGCACCCGGCGAATACCGTACACGTCACTTACTTGCCCCAGCGCGCCCATTTCCATCTCGCCCGGCGGCATCCCATAGCGAAATAAAACCTCGACTGCGGTCATCGAACCACCCTCGCCCAAACGTGCAATGATAAGGTCACGCGGAACTGGGAAACCTGTTCAGCATCTAGAATAGCTGGCGGACAGAAGTTTCGGCCTCCGCACTGAATCCGCATTCAATATAGAGCATCGCCGCGCCAATGAACAGCGCCGAGCGCGCCCATCAGAAGAGGGAGGGAATGGACGAACCCGAAGGCAACCAACGAGAACCGGATTATCGATATTTCGGTAATCGACCCCGTCTGCGGGATGGCGGTGAATCCGGTCGAGGCTCGTGGTAAGGCGCAGTACGAGGGGCAGACCTACTATTTCTGCTCGCCCGGCTGCATGCACAAATTTGTGTCGTCGCCAAAGCAGTATCTTTCGGCAGTTCACGCGGCTGCGATCACCCCCCGCAGCGGCTGCCCCGCCCAGGAAGCTCGACAAAGATCCGGTTTGCGGGATGAATGTCGAGGCGTCGAAGGCCGCCGCTTCGGTGGAGTACGAGGGCAAGCTGTATCACTTCTGCTCGCGCGGCTGCGCGGAGAAATTCAAGGATTATCCGGAGAAATATCTCTCCCCCAACTACAAGGCCGCTGGGATGGGCGCAATGGTGCAAATCGGTGGCGCCCCGGTGCAGGTCGGCGCCGCTCCCAAGCGGGAGAAGGACGTGGTTTGCGGGATGAGTGTCGATCCTGCTAAAGCCGCATCCAGCGCGGAGTACCAGGGCAAGACCTACTACTTCTGCAGTCGAGGATGCGGCGAGAAATTCAAAGCTGGTCCCGAGAAGTACGTTTCGCCAATCGAGGCTCCGAAAATCACCGCCGTGGATGCGGTGGAGCAGAGCAAGGCCGTCGCCGCTCCATCGGGAACAACGTACGTGTGTCCCATGGATCCCGAGGTCCACCAACCGCGACCCGGGGCTTGTCCCAAGTGCGGCATGGCGCTGGAGCCCGACATCCCCGTTGCGGCGACCAGGACGCAGTGGACCTGCCCGATGCATCCGGAGATCGTGCGTGACGGGCCGGGTGCATGCCCGATCTGCGGCATGGCGCTGGAACCGAAGACCGTCACCAGCGCGCAGGAAGAGAATCCCGAACTCCGCGACATGACGCGGCGCTTCTGGACCAGCGTGCTGCTGGGCGTTCCCCTGGTTGCCTACGCGATGCTGCGCATGGGCCCGATGGCGCTTCTGTGTTCTCGCCGCGCGTCGGCACGTGGATTGAGTTTGCGCTGGCGACGCCCATCGTGTTGTGGTGCGGCTGGCCTTTCTTCGTGCGAGGGTGGGCGTCGGTCAAGTTCCGCAGCCCGAACATGTTCACGCTGATTGCGATGGGCGTGGGCGTGGCCTATGTCTATAGCGCCGTCGCCACGATCGCGCCGGAAATCTTCCCGCCCTCAATGCGAGGCATGCATGGCCAGCCGGAAGTGTACTTCGAGGCCGCGGCGGCGATCATTGCCCTCGTGCTGTTGGGTCAGGTCCTGGAACTCAAGGCCCGCAGCCGCACCAGCAGCGCCATCCGCGCGTTGCTCGACCTCTCGCCGAAACTGGCGCGCATCATGCGCGACGACGGCAGCGAATACAACGTCCCGCTCGAGCAAGTGAAGGTCGGCGACAAGCTGCGGGTGCGACCGGGCGAGAAGATTCCCGTGGACGGCGGCGTGCTCGACGGCCTCAGCTCGGTGAACGAGTCGATGGTGACTGGCGAAGCCATGCCGGTGGAAAAACGCGCCGGCGACAAGGTTGTCGGCGCCACCGTGAATGGCACCGGATGGCTGCTGATGCGCGCCGAGCGCGTGGGCAGCGAAACGCTGCTGGCGCAAATCGTGCAGATGGTGAGCAACGCGCAACGCAGCCGCGCGCCAATTCAGCGGCTGGCGGACAAAGTTGCCGCCTGGTTCGTTCCCGCGGTGCTGGCGTCGGCCGCGATCACGTTTGCGGTGTGGCTCATCGTGGGACCCGAGCCGCGGCTGGCCAACGCCATCGTTAATGCCGTTGCGGTGCTGATCATCGCTTGTCCGTGTGCGCTGGGACTGGCGACACCGATGGCGATCATGGTCGGGACAGGGCGGGGTGCGCGCGCCGGCATTCTAATCAAGAATGCGGAGGCGCTGGAGACGCTCGAAAAAGTTGACACCCTGGCGCTCGACAAGACCGGCACGCTCACCCAGGGCAAGCCGGAGCTCATGTCCGTGGTAGCGGTCGGTGGCGAGACTGAAGACCGCGTCGTGCGGCTGGCCGCCAGCCTGGAGCAGGGAAGCGAGCATCCGCTGGCAGCGGCGATCGTCGAGGCTGCTCAAGCAAACCGGCTGCATCTGATTCCGGCGGAGCAATTCCGATCGCTCACTGGACGCGGCGTGACGGGCAGAGTTGGAGGGCATGAAGTTTCTGCGGGAAATGAGGCGCTGCTGCAGGAGTTGGGAGTCAATGGCGATGAGCTGAAGCCCAAGGCGGAGGCCATGCGCCACGATGGCCACACCGTTGTTTTCGTTGCCGTGGATGGTTGCATCGCAGGGCTGTTGGGCATTGCCGATCCGGTGAAGCCCGAGGCGGCGCAAGCGGTCCGCGATTTGCGAAATGAAGGCTTGCGGGTAGTAATGCTTACCGGCGACAGTCAGACCACGGCAGCGGCAGTCGCGAGGCAGCTCGGTATCAGCGACTTTGAGGCCGGAGTGCTGCCCAGCCACAAGGCCGACGCGGTGAAGAAGCTGCAAGCGCAGGGAAGAGTGGTCGCGATGGCGGGCGACGGCATCAACGACGCGCCCGCCCTGGCGCAGGCGCAGGTGGGCATCGCGATGGGCACGGGCACGGATGTTGCCATGGAGAGCGCCGGCATTACGTTGCTGAAGGGCGATCTGGCGGCGCTGGTGCGCGCTCGCCGCCTCAGCCGCGCCGTGATGCGCAACATTCGGGCAAACCTGTTCTTCGCGTTTATCTACAACTCGCTGGGCGTGCCGATAGCGGCGGGTGTCCTGTATCCAAGTTCGGAATTCGGCTGAGCCCGATCTTCGCGGCCGCGGCGATGAGCTTCAGCTCGGTGTCGGTGATCAGCAATGCGCTGAGGCTGAGAAGGGTGAAGCTGTGAGCGAATGCACTTCTGTTAGACACTACTTCTTGCACGAGACATAGCCGTGTTCGGAAGTAACGAACTTCACAGGAGCTGAACAAGGGATGATCAGAGTGTGATTCTTGTCCGTCAATGTTGACCCTTTAGGCAGATCATAAGTATTCCATCCCGCGCTGTCATACGTAACTCTCCAAGCTCGTCCGTGCCCGTCGGAAGCCAATCCATACATAATGAGGGAGTCGATGCCCATGTCGTCATAGGCGACAAAAAACGGGTGAATGCTTTTTACCGCATCCTGCGCGCAACGCTTCGACTTCTCTGGATTTTCGTGCAGGCCAACGTGGCCGCAATCAATGGCGCTCGACCCGGCGAGTGGTCGCAGATGGGCGTAGGCCATTTCTAGCGGCGTTGGAGTTGCAGCCCAGGACAGCAGTTGCGGGAGGACAAGCGCACCCAGAATCACCTTCGTTCCAAACATCCGTCCTCACATCTTCTTCAGATAATCCACGATCTCCGGGCTGGTCCACTCCTGCGGGCCGATGAACTTGCGAACGATCTTGCCATTGCGATCGATCACGAAGGTCTCAGGAAACTTGAAGGTGCCATACAGCTCGTTGCCTTCTGCCTGGTGTCGCGGACGGTGAGCAGGTCGACGTTGTGGTCGCGGACGAACTGCTTGTACGCGCTGTCGTCGTCGTCTTCACTAACGGCGAGGATGGTCACCTTGTCGCCCAGTTGCTTCTGCAATTGCACCAGCGACGGCATCTCCTGAACACACGGCGGACACCACGTTGCCCAGAAGTTGAGCACCACGGGCTTGCCGTGAAATTGGTTCAGCGAAACCGTGCGCTGCGAATCGGTGACGGTGAACTCGGGAGCGGCGTTGCCGATGCGCGGCGGATGCGAGCCGCTGTTGCATGCCGCGAGGAGTAACACGCAAACGAGGATGGTGGAGGAAATGAAGCGCTTCACAGAGCTATAATAATGCACGACGTGAGGCCATAGTCGTCTGGTACCCTTTAGTTGTATGGGCGAAGGCGAAGCGGCTCCCGAAGTCTCGGTCATCGTTCCTGCGCGAAACGAGGAGGCGTGCCTGGCCGATTGCTTGCGATCGCTGGTTGGCCAAGCCGGGCCTGCGTACGAGATCATCGTGGTGGACGACCACTCGACCGACGGCACGCGCGCCATCGCCGCAGAGCTTTGCGGTGCGCTGATCGATCGCCGCCGATCCTGCCGCCCGGGCTGGAGCGGCAAGTGCAATGCGGCCTGGAGCGGCGCGAAGGTCGCGAAAGGGAAGTGGCTGCTGTTCACCGACGCGGACACCAGGCACTCGCCGGACTCGATTGCGAGCGGCTTGCAGGAGGCGCAAGAAGCCAGCGCGGACATGCTCTCCTATTCGCCGCAGGCAGGAAGTTCGCGGCTTGGCCGAGCGCGCGCTGATGCCGGTGATCTTCGCCGAACTGGCGACGACCTATCCGCCGAAGGAGGTGTGCGATCCGAAGTCGCCGGTGGCGGCCGCCAACGGGCAGTACCTGCTGATTCGGCGCGAAGCCTACGACGCGGTGGGCGGCCATGCCGCCGTGGCGACTACGCATTCTGGAAGATGTGGAACTGGCGAAACGGCTGAAGCAGGCGGGATACGCGCTGCGCTTTGGCATGTCGGACGTGGTCAGCACGCGCATGTATCGCAGCTTTCCGCAGATGTGGGAAGGCTGGACCAAGAACCTGGCGCTGCTGTTTCCCAATCCGCGTGGGCTGGCGTTATGGCGGACCATGGAGTTCGCTGCTGATCGCTGGCCATGCTGACGTTTTCGATTGTCTCGTTGATCGAGGGCGACATGCTCGACTTCCTTGTCGCGGTCAGCGGTCGCCGTGCTATGGCTCTATCTGTTCGGGAGGCGAATTCGGCGCGCACATTTTGACTGGCTGTCAAATATGCTGGCGTTCTTCGGATTGCCGCTTTTCGCGGTACTTTTGCTCAATTCCGAGCATCTCTCATAAGCAAGGGAACGGTTCGCTGGAAGGGGCGCGAGTATTCCGGTGGTCAGCGGCGATGTTCAACCAGCGAACGAAGCGCGGAGTCTGCCGCCGGAAATACACCGGCGAACCTGACCCTCAGGTAGCAGCCACCTAAGCCCGCAAGGCAGACCCAGGAGATCATGGTCTATCTAACCCGCAAGTGTGAGTTTTCCGCGTCGCACTATTACCACAATCCCGAGTTCACGGCGGAAGAGAACCAGCGCATCTTCGGCAAGTGCGCCAACCTGAACGGCCACGGCCACAACTACACGCTGGAAGTCACGGTGAAGGGCGACGTCGATCCCAAGACCGGGTTTGTGGTGGACCTGAAGGAGTTAAAGGAAATCTTGAACCGCGAGGTGCTCGAGGCGCTCGATCACCGGCATCTGAACAAAGAAGTGCCGGAGTTCTTCGCGGCAGATTCCCGACGACGGAGAACCTGGCCATCGCCATCTGGAAACGCTTGCAAGAGCAAGCTGCAGGTGGCGAAGCTGCATCGCGTGCGGGTGTACGAGCTGCCCGACCTGTTCGTCGATTTCTACGGTGAAGCATGAAGGCCCACCTGACGCGGCGATACATATTTTCGGCCTCGCACCGTTTGCACAGCGACGCGCTGTCGGAGGCGGAGAACCGCGCGATCTATGGCAAGTGCAATAATCCGCACGGCCACGGGCATAATTATGCGCTCGAAGTCACGGTCAGCGGGCAGGTGAATCCGCAGACCGGCATGATCTGCAACCTGGTTCGATCTGGATCGACGCTGTGCGGAGCGAGATCCTCGACCGCTTCGATCACGAGAATTTGAATGCGTGTCAAGAATTCGCGGCAATCGTGCCCACAACGGAAAACTTGAGTGAAGCGATCTTCAACATTTTGAAGCAAAGCTTTACGGCCGCTCATCTTGAAAAGGTACGGCTGGAAGAGACCATGATGAACAGCTTCGAGTACAGCTGGCTAGTGGAGTCGGTGAGATAGTGACCATGGTGCAGAGACATCAGACAAACCATAAGCCGTAGTGCTAAGAGCTAAAGGCTAAGAGCTAATTGCTACCTTATGAAAGACCTGATCGAAACGCCGACCCTGACCAGCGCCAGCTTTGAAGAGCTGGCGCGCGAGATGCTGGTTCGCCTGGGCGAACAGCCCGGACCGCGAAGGGCTGCTGAACACTCCGGAGCGCTACGCCAAGGCGCTGCAATATCTCACCAAGGGCTACCGCGAAGATCCCGAACAGATCCTGAAGGGCGCGCTGTTCAGCGTGGACTACGACGAGATGGTGATCGTGAAGGACATCGAGATGTTCAGCCTGTGCGAGCACCACGTGCTGCCGTTCTTCGGCAAGGTGCACGTCGCCTACATCCCCAAGGGCAAAGTCATCGGCCTGAGCAAGGTGCCGCGCCTGGTGGAGGTGTTTGCGCGCCGCCTGCAGGTGCAGGAGCGGCTGACGGTGCAGATCGCCGAGACCATCCAGAAGAGCCATTCAGCCGCTGGGCGTCGGCGTGGTGATCGAGGCGCGCCACCTGTGCATGATGATGCGCGGCGTCGAGAAGCAACATTCGGCCACGGTCACCTCGTCCATGCTGGGCGCGTTTCGCGCGCAGCAGACGCGGCAGGAATTCCTCTCGCTCATCCACGCCAAGAACGGCAACGGAATCTAATCCATGGCTGCGAAGAAGCCGCAGTCGAACGCCAAGCCAAAACCAGCGCCAGCGTCCAGCGGTCGCGACTGCAAGTCCTCGCCTGCTCGGCACAGGTTGCGGTCGTGACCGGCGGCAGCCGCGGCATCGGCTACGCCATTGCCGGCGCGCTGGCAGCGGAAGGGTGCAGCGTCGTCATCACCGGTCGCGATCCGGCGAAGCTCGCCAAGAGCGCAGCAGAACTCAGCAGTCGCTGCCGAACGGACGCCGCGCATCGCAGGCGAAGTGCTCGATCGTCGCCGAGGTGTGCGACGTGCGCGATCCGGAGTCTGTGGCGGCGCTGTTCGCGATGGTGAAGCAGCGCTTTGGCAAGCTCGATGTGCTGGTGAACAATGCCGGCATCGCGCAGCCGGCAGTATCGATCGAGCAGACCAGCCTCGAGCTGTGGCGCGACGTGATCGATACCAACCTGACCGGCCTGTTTCTGTGCACGCGCGCGGCGCTGCCGCTGATGCAGCGCCGGCGCGACCATCATCAACAACCTGTCGGTCGCGGCCAGGACACGTTTTCCCCAATTTCGCGGCTTACAACGCCTCCAAGCAGGGCGCACTGGGTTTCACCTTGTCGCTGCGCGAAGAACTCATTCCGCGCGGCATTCGCGTGGTCGCGCTGATGCCCGGCGCAACCGATACCGATATGTGGCAGCAATTCTGGCCCGACGCTCCGCGCGAACGCATGATCGACGTGGAGAGCGTGGCCCAGACCGTGCTCTACGCGTGTGCTGCTGCCGCCCAATGCAAACCTGTCCGAGTTGGTGCTAGCGCCGACTGGCGGGGCGCTGTAGCAAGGCCGCTGTTCGCCTTTCGCTGGTCGCCTTTCGCTACCCGCTTTTCGCTCTTCGCCAGCGGCGTGCGACTATTGGCTCCACTTCCATCAGACCGAATGCCCTGTAGACGCAACGTCAGGTCTTTCGACCAAAAGCGAACAGCGAAGGGCGAACAGCGACCCTCACAGGCCGTAATGATATCGCCGGGTGCGGGCAGGGAAGAGCTTGATGAGCAGCATGCCGGCCAGGAAGCCTCCGACGTGGGCCCAGAAGGCGATCCCGCTGGAGCTGCCGGCGTGCGCCGCGATGGAACTGGCCGCGCCGCTGAGAAACTGCGCCACGAACCAGTAGCCCAGCACGATCCAGGCCGGCAGCCACATGAAGAACACGAAGAACAACGGCACCAGAGTGAGTACCCGCGCGCGCGGATACAGCAGGAAGTAAGCGCCCATGACTCCGGCGATGGCTCCGCTGGCGCCCGACGCTGGGCACGGTCGAGCCGACATTGAACAGAGTGTGCAACAGTGCCGCAGCCACCCCGCTAGGCAGGTAGAGCACCAGATACAGCAGTGCCCGAGACGGTCTTCGACGTTGTCGCCGAAGATCCACAGCGCCCACATGTTGAAGATGAGGTGCAGCCACGAGCCGTGCAGGAACATGGAGGTGAAGATGGGCAGGATGGCCGCCATCGGTGGAACATAGCGCGTGCCCAGCTGCGCGACCAGGTCCCAGGGCACGTAGCCATGATTGAACAGCACGACCGTGAACCGCGCCGGCACCACTCCGAGCTGGAAGACAAGCCCGTCGAGAGGCGCCAGCTGGCCTTTGCTGCCGAGCGAGAACTCGAAACAGGAACACGAGCGTGTTCAGCGCCAGCAACGTGTAGTGACGTAACGGCGTGCCGACCCGGGGTGCGTCGTCTTTCAGCGGGATCATAGGATGTGCGGTATGGATGTGGATGCGGCAGGGAAGCGAGTTCCCTTCAAACTTCCTGCGGCAGCCGAATTCACGCCGGCGATTTGACCAAACAGCCGTCGAACCTCCACGATAGCAGAAGGATGCCGTCAACGGCGTGATGGTGGTGGACAAGCCGGCGGGATGGACCTCGCACGATGTGGTCGCGCGAAGGTGCGGCGCATGGTCGGCGAACGCTCGGTCGGCCACCTGGGGACCCTCGATCCCATGGCCACCGGCGTGCTGCCGTTGGTATTGGGACGGATGACCCGCCTGTGCCAGTTCTATGCGCGTCGGAGAAGGCTTACGAGGGGACGATTAGGCTGGGCGTTGCGACCGACACCTACGATGCCGACGGGGACCCGGTCGGGATCGCCGCAGGAAGTTAAAGTAACACTTGAAGATATTCGGAGCTGCCTCTGCGGCATTTGTCGGCGTAATTCAGCAGATTCCGCCACCGTTCTCCGCCAAGAAGATCAAGGGTGTTCCCGCCTACAAGCTGGCCCGCAGGAAGCAGGAGGTCGAACTGCAGCCGGTCGAGGTGGAGGTCAAGGAATTTGCGGTCCTGGGCCTGAACGGCGAGCTGGTCGAATTTCCGCTGCCGGGTGTCGTCGGGAACCTACGTCCGCAGCCTGGCCCACGAGCTGGGCCAAAAGCTGGGCTTCGGCGCCCACCTGGCCAGTCTGCGCCGGACGGCTGTGGCCGAGTTCGCCATCGAGCAGAGCCACACCTTGGAGGAGATCGCCGAGGCTGCTGCCCAAGGCCGTATCGCAGAGTTGCTGGTCCATCCACGGCGGGTGCTGCCGGAGATTCCGTCGGTCACGGCCACCGAGGAGGACATCGCCAAGATCCGCCATGGCCGGACGGTAAACCTGCCGGAAATGTCGCGGTCGCGCTGGGTGAAGGTCTTCGCCGGGCAGGCGGAGCTGATCTGCATCGCCAGCCGCGTGGCAGGGACGCTGTTCCATCCCAAGGTGGTGCTGCTGTGACACATATGATGCAGTTTCTTTGATATTGCATCACATCGTCAATAGTGGTGTACAATAGTTACATGCGAACCACAATCACCATGGACGAGGAGACGACCAAGATCGCAACCCAGTACGCGCGCGGCCAGGGCGTGTCTCTCAGCCGAGCGATCAACGAGCTGATCCAGCGCGGCACGCGAAGAGCGCCGCGCATCAAGTATGTTGATGGGTTGCCGGTCTTCGACTTACCCGAGTCGAGGCGCCGAATTACCACCGAGTTCGTGAAAGAACTTGAGGATGAGTGGTGACGCCGGTTCTGCTTGACGTCAGTGTCCTGATCGCGCTGGCCGACGAAAAGCACGTAGCCTACGGCAAGGTCCACAAGTGGTTTATTGGCCTGGATGGAAGGCCTTGGGCGACCTGCGCTCTTACCGTCGCTGGGTTCGTCAGGATCACATCCAACCCCAGATTCTTCCAGCCTCGCCTGGACGTCTGGGAAGCCATCGAGCTGTTAGCGAAATTGACGGCGTTGCCGGGCCATCGCTTCTGGCCGATGGATATCACCTTAGCCGAAGCGGTGCAGCCGTTCCAGGAAAGGCTCTTCGGTCATCGCCAGGTGACGGACGCGTATCTGCTGGGGCTGGCGAGAAAGAACAAAGGACGCGTCGTGACGCTGGATCGGGGAATTGAGGCCTTGGCGGGAGAATCCTATCGCCAGCACGTGACGGTGCTGGAGGGGTGAAAGCGGAATAATAGTCGAGGTCCGTCTGTATTGCCTGTCGCGTGGCAGGGACGCTGTTCCATCCCAAGGTGGTGCCGGGCGGTTAGGCGGCGGGTGTACACTTTGCCGAAGTTTGGAGGGAAGCCCCTGTGGCCGCTGACGAAACCCCGGTTTTGCAGTTGGAGATCGAAAGAGAACCCAATGCGAACATCGTGCACTGCACGGGCAAGGTGGTGATTGAATCCTGGACCCAGTTCTCAGTGACGGTGCGGGCGCTCATCCCTGAGGGCAAACCGATCTTCGTGGACTTGAGCAACGTGAGCCTGGTGGATAGTGTGGGCATCGGCGCCTTCGTCAGCGTGTGGGCGTCGGCCCGAAAGAGCGACTGCGAGCTGAAATTCATCAATCTGAACGAGAATATCCACGATTTGTTCGAGATCACCCGCCTGCACGGGCTGTTTGGGAGCGGGGCGCCCGGCGCCAGCTAGAACCCCAGTTTTCCGAAATTCCTTATCTGTTCGTTGAAGTCGAGGGAAACCGCGGAGGGCAAGGCTGCCGCACACAGTTGAGACGCAAGACAGTCGTAATGTCCGATAACAGATATTATGTTAAATACATAATAAACCCAACAAAATAGCCCTCACTCCAAAGGCCTCCGTGTTCTCAGTGCCTCAGTGGTAAAAACAAGACGCTCACGCCGTCGCGGTCAGCAACTGCTCCAGGTCCTCCCGGAACCGCCGCAGCGCTTCCAGCCGCTCTGGCGTGGCTTCCACGATCTCTGACTTGGCCTGGAAGACCTGCCGGCCGTCCTTTTCCACCAGCACGCCCAGCACTTCCCCCATGCGCCAGCCGGGCGCGCCGATCATCTGCAGGCCGACCGGCGTGGCCCGCAGCAGCGCAATGCAGCCGTCGCGAATGACGCCTACTGGAGTTGGGATAGCGCTCGAAGGTTTGCAGCTCGAAGCCGGCGAGGTAGAGGCGTTGCAGTTGTTCAGCGGGATAATCAGTACTTAGCATTTAGCACTTGGCATTTGGCCAGACCTGCCGATTCCTGGGTGTAACATCGGCTCGATCAGGTTTCAGGGTCAGAGTTGCCTTGCAATGTGGACGGCGGAAGCTTCGGCTAAATGCTAACGGCTAAATGCCAACTGCCGCCTTTCACATCTTGTAGCGGCCGAGGTCGTCCTCGCCCAGGTTCTCCAGCCATTTGCGCAGCTCGTCGCTGGAGACACGGTCGCTGACGGTGGTGGCCTGCTTGCTGTTCTTGAGCACCTCGTCCTCGACGAAGATGGGGCAATCCATGCGCAGGCCAGCGCCAGCGCGTCTGAGGGGCGAGAATCGATGCTGATGGTCTCGCCATCGCGCTCCAGCCAGATCACGGCGAAGAACGTGTCATCGCGCAGCTCGGTCACGACTACTTTGCGCACGGTGGTTTCCAGCCCGACGAGCAGGTTCTTCAGCAGGTCATGGGTCATGGGGCGTGGCGTGGTGACCTTTTCGATTTCCAGTGCAATGGCGTTGGCCTCGTAGATGCCGACCCAGATGGGCAGCACGGTGTCGCTGCCCTGGTCCTTCAGGATCACGATGGGCATGTTGGTCACGGGATCCATCATCAGCCCGCGAATTTTCATTTCAACTTCCATCATGTGTCCCTCCCCGGGTACCTTGCCTCTTTAATACTCCCCTTGCAGTACGCAGCGCAACCGCTTTCTGAATGTTAGACGGCCATCTCGCCCAATAGGCTGTTGGGAAATGTCTGCGTGACGCGTACGGTACGTACTCTCCGATGCGCGGCTCGGGCTGCTCGTTGACGACGAAGTTGAGCGTCTTGTTCTGCGAGGTGCGGCCGATCATCTGTCCGCGGGCACGGGTTCTTCCCTTCCACCATCACTTCAAGAATCTGCCCTAAATGCCTGCGATAGCTAGACCTCTGCAATTCACGCTGGTGCTCCTGAAGGACTTGCAAGCGGCGCGATTTCTCGGCGTCGGGAATCGAATCGGCGTACTGCAAGGCCGGGGTATTGGGCCGCGGCGAATACTTGAAGGAGAAAACGCCGTCGTAGCCGACCTCGTCGAGCAAGCTCAGGGTCTCGCCGAATTCGGCTTCGGTTTCGCCCGGGAATCCGACGATCACGTCGGTCGTGATGCTGATCTCCCTGTTGCGCGTGGACTTCATCCAGGCGATGCGCTCCAGATACTGCTCGCGAGTGTAATCGCGGAACATGGAATCCAGCACGCGCGAAGAGCCGCTCTGGACCGGCAGATGCACATGGTCGCAGAGCGTTGGGACGGCGTCGATCGCGTCGACGATGTCCTTGGTGAAGTCGCGCGGATGCGAGGTCGTGAAGCGAACCCGGCGCATGCCGGGCAGTTCCCCGACGGCGGCCAGCAATTCGGCGAAGCTCTTCTTCCCTGCCGGATCGCGGTAGGAATTCACGTTCTGACCGAGAAGTTGGATTTCGGTGTAACCGGCGTCGGCCATGCGACGGGCTTCGTCCAGCACCGAATCGCGAGGTGCGGCTGCGCTCTTTGCCGCGGGTGTACGGCACCACGCAGTAGGCGCAGAACTTGTCGCAGCCCTCGATGATGGTGATGTATCCGCGATGCGGGTTGGTGCGGGCGGTGAACTCGGTCTCGAAGGTCTGGTCGGTCTCGCGGTCGTCGAGCCCGGTGACGCGAGTCGCCCCGGCCTCGATCTGGACCAGCATGTCCGGCAAGGTTGCGGTAAGAAGCCGAGCCGGCGACCAGCGAGACGTAGGGCGCGCGCTCGAAGATCTTCTCGCCCTCCTGCTGGGCGACGCAGCCAAGCACGGCGAAGCGCTTCCCTTCCTTGTGCAGCTTCTTGAAATCGTTCAGGCGGTGAAAGACCTTCTGTTCGGCCTTATCGCGGATGGAGCAGGTGTTGTAAAGGATGAGGTCGGCGTCCTCTTCGCGCTGCACCTGCGCGTAACCCTCGGAGATGAGCGTGCCCACGACCTTTTCGGAGTCGTGGAAGTTCATCTGGCAGCCAAAGGTCTCGATGTAGAACGTCTTTTGCGCGGAGCTCACGACCATCCTCGGTTAAGCTATCAGTATATCGCGGGAAAGGCCAGCAATCAGCCGAATCAGCAGTCAGCATTCAGTCATTGCTGTTAAGGCGCAGGCCTGACTGTGTGATCACAAAGGCGCGCTTTAGCGTTAGAACCGTTCTTGTCCTAACCCTTCACTGTGCTGATTGCTGATCTGCTGAGTGCGACGGCTACTTCCCCAGCAACTTCTCGATCTGCGGCTCAATAGCTGACGGCGGCGTCATGGGGGCGAAGCGCTCGATGACTTTGCCCTTCTTGTCGACCAGGAACTTGGTGAAGTTCCACTTGATGCTATCGCCCAGCAGGCCGCCCTTTTCGCTCTTCAGAAACTGGAAGACGGGATGGGCGTCATCGCCGTTGACCTCGATCTTGGAGAACAGCGGGAACTCGACGCCGTAGTTGAGCTGGCAGAACTACTTGATCTCGCCGTCGGCGCCGGGTTCCTGGTGCCCGAACTGGTCGCAGGGAAAGCCCAGCACCTCGAAGCCGCGGTCTTTGTACTTGGCGTAAAGCGATTGCAGGCCTTCGTATTGCGGCGTGAATCCGCATTGGCTGGCGGTGTTGACGATCAGCAGGACCTTGCCCTTGTAATCGCCGAGCTTCTTGTTGCGGCCGTTGTTCAGTTTGGCGGAAAGGTCGTAGAGAGTCATATCTCACAGTGGCTAGTGGTTAGTGACTAGTGGTTAGATGGAGCTTGAATGCTTTTCCTCTGCAGTGAAGCAATCAGTCCATTCAGGATACGGCCGAGTTCGGCAATGCGGTCCGAAAGCATATCTCGCCTATCAGGTTCCAAGTAGTGCAAACTCGTCGCAATGATGACCTGCGTTTCTACTTCACAGAGGGAACCTCGCGCATGGCCGAGAAACTGAACAAATTCTCCTCTGGTCGCGCGGCCCTGACCTTCAGCGATGTTGCTTGGTACTGAGACGGCAGCTCGCCGAAGTTGGCTTGTCAGGCCGTAAAGCTCATCGCGGGGAAAACACCTCGTGGCGGAGTAAATCTCGGCTACCAGGGCAATTGCCTTTTGCCAGGCAATCAACTGCTTATAGTGCGTCAGCTGCATGGGGTACGCTCCTTGCCCCCGCAGAACCTAAACCTATCGTACCTGCTCGGGTAGCCGGTGGCCAATGGCCGGTGGCTAGCGGTTCGTTAGTATGCGGCGAACATAGTCACCCGGCCCCTTGCTCTTGTCTAGTCACTGGCCACTGGCCACTAGCCACTCTCCTAGTACGCTTTCGCAATCACCACGCGACGGTCCACCGGCTCGCCGGTGACGATGCACTTGCCCGGCCCGTCGTATTCGTCCACCAGAGGAATGCAGCGGATGGTGGCCTTGAACTCCTTGATGCGCGGCATCGCATGCGCGGATCGTCCTTCATGTGCGCCATCACGAACTTGCCGCCGCCCTTTTCGGCGGTGACGTTCTTGAGAATCGATTCCACCTCCTCGATCGAGTTGGCCAGCACGGTGTTGTCTTTCAGGCGCTGCTTGGCGGCGTCGTACATGCTTTGCTGCATCTCCGCCAGCACAGCCGGCAGCTTGGCGGCGACTTCGGCTTGCGGCATCGGCTCCTTGGTGCCGGTGTCGCGGCGCTTCAGCACGATGTTGCCCGACGCCAGATCGCGCGGCCCCAGCTCGAGCACGACCGGCACACCTCGCCGCTCCCAGTGGAAGAACTTTGCGCCGGGCGACTTGGCCTTCGCGGTCATCCACCTTCGCGCCCACGATCTTTGGCGATGCGGTGCGCCGCCTCCAGCACCTTTTCCCTTCTCTTCATCTTTGCGATAGATCGGCACCAGCACGGCCTTGGTCGGCGCAAGCTTCGGCGGCAGCACCAGGCCCTTGTCGTCGGAGTGGCTCATGATCAGCCCGCCGATCAGCCGCGTGCTGACGCCCCAACTGGTCTGCCAGACGTAATCGAGCTGGCCTTCCTTGCTTCTGGAATTGCACGTCGAAGGCTTTGCCGAAGTTCTGGCCGAGATCGTGGCTGGTGCCGGCCTGCAAGGCAAAGCCGTTCTGCATCATGGCTTCGATGCAGTAGGTGCGCAGCGCTCCGGCAAACTTCTCCGACTGCGTCTTCACGCCTTTGATGACGGGCATGGCCATCACGTCCTCGGCGACTTCGGCGTAGACATCGAGCATGCGCAGGACTTCCTGCCACGGCTTCGTCGTGGTTGGAGTGCGCGGTGTGGCCCTCCTGCCAGAGAAATTCCGTGGTGCGCAGAAACATGCGGGTGCGCAGCTCCCAGCGGATGATGTTGGCCCACTGGTTGACCAGCATCGGCAGATCGCGCCAGCTCTTGATCCACTTGGCGAAAAAGTGGCCGATGATGGTCTCCGATGTGGGCCGAATGACGTAAGGCTCTTCCAGTTGCTTGCCGCCGGCAATGGTGACCACCGCCAGCTCCGGCGAGAAGCCTTCCACGTGCTCGGCTTCCTTTTGCAGGAAGCTCTGCGGGATCAGCAGCGGGAAATACATGTTCTGATGGCCGGTGGCCTTGAAGCGGTCGTCGAGTTCGCGCTGTATCAGCTCCCAGACAGCGTAGCCGTTGGCCTTGATGACCATGCAGCCTTTGACGATTTCGGCGGGCTCGGCCATGTCGCCTTGCAAGACGACGTCCTGGTACCAGGTTGCAAAATCCTGAGTGCGGGCAGTAATGGGAGATTCAGCCATAGAATGAGTGCTTTCCGTTCCTATCTGTCGAGGTGAATGCTTCGTCTTAGATTATGACAGGTGGAGTGCTTTTCACCACCGAGGACACGGAGAGACACGGATGCCGACACTGCAGATTCGTGAGCTAATCAATCATTTCGTCCCGTTCTTCACCAGCTTCAGAAACTCTTGGTGTACGCGCGTGTCGTCTGACAGCTCGGGATGGAAGGTTGCGGCCATCACAGCTTCCCTTCCGCACCAGCACGGGATCGTCGCCGCGTTTTGCCAGGACTTCGACGCCCTCGCCAACTCTTTCGATGCGCGGCGCGCGAATGAACACCATCTCCAGCGGATCGCCGCCGAACGCGCTGGCTGCTTCGACAATGGTGGAATCGATCTGCCGTCCATAGGCATTGCGGCGGATGGTGATATCGAGTGCATTGAGGCCGGGCTGATGCGGGTTCTCGACTTGCTTTGGCCAGCATGATCGCGCCCGGCGCAAGTGCCGAACGTGGGCTTGCGGTGCACGAAATCGTCAGCTTCTGAAAAGTGTGCTTCGCCGAGCAGCTTCAGAAAGGTACTCGACTCGCCTCCGGGAATGACCAGGCCATCGATCTCGTCGAACTGCTCGGGCTTGCGCACCAGGACAACTTCGGCGCCCAGTTCTTCCAGGCGGCGGCGATGCGCATCGAAATCGCCTTGCAGGGCCAGAACGCCGATTTTCATAAGTTAGCCTTCAGCTATCAGCCGTCAGCTCTCAGCCAACCCTATTGGTCAAGACGCTGAGCCGTTGAGCATCACCACTTTAAAGATGCGAGCGACGACAGAAAAAGGCGCGGCCCAAGCCGCGCCCAACTGAAAGCTGAGGCTGATAGCTGACGGCTGCTCTTCTACCATCCCCGGGTCTGCAGCAGGTCTTTCTCTTCGATGGCGCCGACGGCCAGGCCCTTCATCGCGCCGGTCATCTGCTCGCTGACTTCGGCCAGCACCTTGGGATCGTCGTAGTGCGTGGTGGCGATCACGATGGCGCGGGCGCGCGACTCGGCTTCTTCGCGCTCCGCCTTCAGCGTGAGGTCGAGCGGCGTCGCTCCGCCCTTCATGAAGATGCCCGAGCCGACGAAGACAGCTTCGGCGCCGAGCTGCATCATCAGCGAGGCGTCGGCCGGCGTGGCGATGCCGCCGGCGGAGAAATTCGGCACCGGCAACTTCCCTGCTTTGGCGACCATGCGCACCAATTCGTACGGCGCCTGGTGGTTCTTGGCGGCGGCAAAAAGCTCTTCTTCGCTCATCACCGTAAGTTGACGCATCTCTTTAACTATTTGCCGCATGTGCTTGACAGCATGGATCACGTCGCCGGTTCCAGCTTCGCCCTTGGTGCGGATCATGGCGGCGCCTTCGGCAATGCGCCGCAGAGCTTCGCCCAGGTTGCGCGCGCCGCAAACGAACGGCGTCTTGAAGGCGTGCTTGTTCACGTGATGCTCTTCGTCGGCCGGGGTCAGCACCTCCGACTCGTCAATGTAGTCCACGCCGATCTCCTGCAGAATCTGCGCCTCGGCAAAGTGGCCGATGCGGCACTTCGCCATGACCGGGATCGAGACTGTGGCCATGATCTGCCGGATCAGCTTGGGATTGGCCATGCGCGAGACGCCGCCCTCGGCGCGAATGATGGCAGGCACGCGCTCCAGCGCCATGACCGCGGTTGCGCCGGCTTTCTCGGCGACCTCGGCCTGCTCGACGCTCATCACGTCCATGATGACGCCGCCCTTGAGCATTTCGGCCAAGCCGGTCTTCAGCCGCAGGCTGGTGTTGTTGCCGTTGTTCTCTGACATAAATTTCTCCCCAGGCCGCAGCATTTAGCACTTGGCAGTTGGCATTTAGTCCAAGCGGCAGCAGCGATCCTGTACTTGCGGAACCTTTTATTTTACTCTGCGCGGACGCGCGGCGTAACCCCGTCGTAGCGCCCGGTAAACAGCAGGTCCCTCGACTCCTCGGTCGCCGCGGCGACCTCGTCGCTCGGGATGACAGACCAAAGTAATTTTGGTGCTAAGTCGCGTCGCTGCGCTTCTTCTTCAGATACTTGGCAAACATGCGGTGCGCATCGACCTCGATGAACGTCGAGGTGCTGCTAGCCAGCACCTCGCCTTCGCGATTGCGAATCTCGGCGGCGCGGTAATGTTCGCGGCCATGGACGCGCACCTCCCATCCTTCAACGAGGAGCGGTTTGAACAGCGGCACGGGCTTCAAGTAGGTGACTTGCATCTTGCTGGTCAGGGCAATCAGATTGTGCAGCTTGTTCACCTTGCCCATGGCCTCGTCGAGGATGGTGGCGATGATGCCTCCGTGGGCATGGGCCGGCGGCCCGACAAAACGCCGTGGCAGCCGAAAACGGCAGACGAAGCGCTCGCGCTTCTTGTCGAGAACAAACTTCAGCCGGAGCCCGGCTTCGTTGCCGGGGCCGCAACCGAAGCAATTGTTGGTGTACTGCTGCTTCTTTACCTCGTGACCGTGAACTTTCTCGTGCCGGGGCATGTATTGAAGATGAAGCAGAGTCGGTCAGGATGCAAGTGGGAAGGCGCAATTCGCTCTTCGCTCTTCGCTGTTCGCTTTTCGCTCTTCGCCAAGGCACGCGCGGTCGGCGCTAGATCAATATGTTTAAGCAAGTACGTTGGCTGTAGAGACCGCTGGCGCGAATGGCGAAAAGCGAATGACGAAAAGCGAATAGCGAAAAGCGAACAGCGAAAAGCGGCTTCTCAAAACAAATGCGGATTGTTGGGATTGCCTGAGTCGATGTTGATCTGCTCCGCGGTGTGGCGGCGGGCATACCAGCAGGGCTTTACCCCAAATTGCGGAAACACGGAATTTGAGCAACTTACGTCGTGGTCACCCGCGTAGTCGTACTCGGTCCTGCCATTCTTCAGCTTGACCACGTAGTAGGTGTGGACGGTCACCGCGCCAAAGGTGTCGCGGGCAGGTATGCGGAAGCGCACCGAAAGAAAGTCGGCCAGGTACGCAGTGCCCGCCAGAACAACCGCGATGATGATAATGCGCTTCATGAGCCGACCTCGACTATCTGCCGAATCCCCATCCCAAAAATATAACCCCGCTGACGATTGAGTTCCCCGCCGGTCGCGCATCATAATGTCACAGGGCGTTGTGACGCGGGGAGAGTGGGGCCATCGCGTTCCAAAACTAGCCAACTCGCCTCGCCGTCCAACCTGTACGCCAGGAAGAACCAACTGCCGGGCAGAGGGCGAGCCAAGGGTATTGCAGTCGTGAGCCGCGAAATCAGCATTCGAGTGCCGAGGACCGCGCAAGGCGGTGGAGGTCGAGGTCCCACTGCGGGATGGCCGGGCAACGGCGGAGGCGGTGGGGGCCGTGGAGGCGATGACAATGCGCCCAGCTACGGAGAGCGCTTACGCCGCTATCGCCTGGGACTGATGCTAGGGCTGTCGTCGGTGGTCATGCTCTTCGTCTCGTTCACCACGGCTTACGTGGTGCGCAAAGCGGGGGCCGCCTGGGACCCGGCGAGCAATGACTACATCAGCAACTGGGCGCCATTGACGCTCCCCGTCAGGCTACTGGCGGTCAACACCTTCATCCTGCTGTTGAGCAGTTTTATCCTGGAGTTGGCGCGGCGGCGCGCCGCCGAAGATGTTGCGGTGGCGCCCATTGTCGGCATGCCCGGCATTCGCGTCAGCGCCAGCCAGGCCCTTCCCTGGGTCTGGGGGACGATCGTCCTTGGCCTCGGCTTTCTCGCCGGGCAGGCGTACGCGTGGCACCAAGTACGGCTGACCAACCCGACCTTCGCCACCAGTACGAGCAGTTCGTTCTTTTACATGCTTACCGGCGTCCACGCCGTGCACCTGGCCGGTGGTATTGTCGTGCTGCTCTATGCCGGGATGACGGCCTGGCTGCATCGCCCGCCAGAGACCCGTCGCATCGTGATTGACGTGACCGCGTGGTACTGGCACTTCATGGGGCTGTTGTGGATTTATATCTTCGCGCTGCTGTACTTCGCGCGGTAGGGCCGGCGTTATTACCCTCTCTGTCAGGCGCAGAATAAATTGGACAAATCTCCCCGCCTGGTATGACAATCCACCCGAGGAAATCGAAATGGCCCAGCTCATGTATGGTGCGGTGTGTCCCTATTGCAGGTTCAGCACGCCTCTGTTCGAAACCACCCTTGCCGAAATGATCCGTACTCGGCAACTGTCGGCCACGGGCGAACCATTCATAGTGTTCGTATGCGAGCGCTGTACGAAGTGCTTTGAATGGAACTACGGCATGAGGCAATCGCTGGGACAGTTCGGCGCTCTGTCCCGCACCGACCCGGTCTGGATTTCCGTTGTTGCCGAATGCGAAGATGAAAACTGCAAACTGCAAACAGAGCTATTCGCAATTCGACCCCATGGCACCGCCAAACAAGAGATTCTCCAAGAGCGGTCCACCTGGAGTGTAAAAGACATTTACTGCGATAACGGCCATAAAATAATTGTTCCGCGCTAGAGCAGATGTAGTCTCCCACGCGGGCACAACTCCCTTCTCCGCCACCCGCTGGATGGGGGCGGCGTTGTCGCAACACGCGCTTAGGAGCAGCATCCCTTCCGTGCTCACCCGCAGCGATCTTCAACCAGATATAATCAAAGGTTTCGGCAGCCAGTTTTAATCGCATCTGTGGGGCGGGCAGGCGAAATGCTGCTCCCCGACAGATTCTTCCCCTGCCGAAAGCCTGGGGCCCATGTCGAACGACAGCATCATCGTACGCGGAGCGCGCGTCCACAACCTGAAGAACATCGACTTCGAGATTCCGCACAACACCATGACGGTGGTGACCGGAGTCTCGGGATCGGGCAAGTCGTCGCTCGCGTTCGACACCATTTATGCCGAGGGCCAGCGCCGCTACGTGGAGTCGCTGTCCGCCTACGCGCGGCAGTTCCTGGAGCGCATCGAGAAGCCGGACGTGGACGTGATCGACGGCATCGCTCCGGCGGTCGCCATCCGGCAGAAGAACACCACCCGCAATCCGCGCTCGACCGTCGCCACCGCCACCGAGATCTACGACTACCTGCGCCTGCTGTATGCGCGCGTGGGGCGCACCTACTGCCTGAACTGCGGCCAGGAGGTGAAGAAGGACACGGTGGACGAGGTTGCCGACCGCATCCTCGCGCTCGGCGAAGGCACGCGCGTGCAGGTGTTCTTCCCGGTGCAGCCGCCGCCGCCAGCCCGCCGGAGCCGGAGAAGACGAAGGGCCGCCGCACCGCGAAGAAGAAGCCGACCAAGCCGGCTGACGATTCCCTGCTGAAGGAGCGCCTGTTCGAGCTGCGCAAGCGCGGATTCAACCGGCTTTATCAGAACGGGCAGAGTCTTCGAATTCTCCACGCCCGAGTCGCTGCTGGACCTCAATTTTGCCGAGCCGGTGTTGGTGCTGATCGACCGCATCTCGGTCTCACCCGATGCGCGGGCGCGCATCGTGGACGCGGTGGAGCAGGGCTATCGCGAGGCCGGCGAAGTGCTGTTCGAAACTGCTGCCGCGCGAAGGCGAAGCCGCCACAGCGGTTGCGCTTCTCGCAGCGCTTCGAATGCAAGCAGTGCAACATTCGCTACGAGGAGCCTGAGCCGCGGCTGTTCTCGTTCAACAATCCCATTCGGCGCTTGTCCGCGCTGCCAGGGCTTCGGCAACACCATCGATTTCGACCTGAACCTGGTGATCCCCGACAAGACGCTCACGCTGGCCGAAGGCGCCATCGAGCCGTGGACCAAGCCGAAGTACCGGCCGCTGGCGACCGAGATGCGCCGCTACGCGCGCGCCGCAGGCATTCCGCTCGACGTGCCCTGGCAGGACCTTACGCGCCGAGCAGCAGAACTTACATCATCAGCGGCGACGGCAAGTTCTGGGGCGTGCGCGGCTTCTTCGAGCACCTGGAGCGCAAGAAGTACAAGCTGCACGTGCGGGTTTTCCTCAGCCGGTATCGCGGCTACTCGATGTGCTCCGATTGCGGCGGCCTGCGCCTGCGGCGCGAGGCGCGGCAGGTGAAGATCGGCGGCAAAGACATCTGCCAGGTCTCCGCGATGACCGTGGAAGAGGCGACGCAGTTCTTCTCGCAACTGCAACTGACGCGGCAGGAAGCGGACATCGCCGGCAAGCTGCTGGAGGAAATCAACGACCGGCTGCGCTATCTGAACGACGTCGGACTGGAATATCTGACGCTCGACCGGCTTGGCGTCCACGCTGTCCGGCGGCGAGGCGCAGCGCATTCAGTTGGCAACGTCGCTGGGCTCGCGGCTGGTGGGCACGCTCTACGTGCTGGATGAGCCTTCCATCGGCCTGCACCATCGCGACACCAGCGGCTGATCAAGATCCTGCACGACCTGCGCGACCTGGGGAACACGATCCTGGTGGTGGAGCACGATGCCGAGATCATGCGCTCGGCCGATCGCATCCTCGACCTCGGTCCGGGCGCCGGCGAGAACGGCGGGCGCGTGATTGCGACCGGCACCTACGACGAGATTCGTGCGCAATCCCGCTTCCCTCACCGGCCGCTACTTGAGCGGCGAGCTGCGCATACCGATGCCGTCGTCGCGGCGCACGGGCACGGGACGACAAGATCAAGCTGATCGGCGCGCGGGCGCACAATTTGAAGAAGGTGAACGTCACCATTCCGCTGGGCATGCTGGTGTGCATCACCGGCGTCTCCGGCTCGGGCAAATCGACGCTGGTGCACGATGTGCTCTACAACGCGCTGGCTGCGGAAAAGGGCAGGTCACCGGCGGACCGCAGGCCGAAGTCGATCGCGTGGAAGGCGCGGAGTGGATTGACGAGGTCGTGCTGGTGGACCAGTCGCCGATTGGCCGCACGCCGCGGTCCAATCCGGTGACCTACATCAAGGCATTCGACGCCATCCGCGAACTGTTCGCTTCCCTGCCGGAGAGCAAGAAGCGCGGCTACACGGCGGGACATTTTTCCTTCAACATTCCCGGCGGGCGCTGCGAAGGCTGCCAGGGCGACGGCACGGTCACGGTCGAAATGCAGTTTCTCGCCGACGTGGAACTGATCTGCGAAGAATGCAAGGGCACGCGCTACAAGCCGGAGATGCTGGAGGTGCGCTATCACGGCAAGAACATCCACGAGGTGCTTGAACCTTACGGTGAAGGAGGCGCTGCACTTCTTTTCCGGCGTGCCGAAGATCGTGGAGAAGCTGCGCGTGCTGGAAGAAGTTGGCCTGGGATATCTGCGGCTGGGACAGTCGGCAACCACGCTTTCCGGCGGCGAGGCGCAGCGCATGAAGCTGGCGGCGCACCTTCAGCCCAAGCTGCGCGACATTGGCACGCTCGCAGAGCGAGCAGAACAAGCGCCACCCGCGCATGCTCTACATCTTCGACGAGCCCACCACCGGCCTGCACTTCGATGACGTCAGCAAGCTGCTGGCGGCATTCCGCCGGTTGATCGAGGCGGGCGGATCGATCCTGGTCATCGAGCACAACCTCGACGTCATCAAGACGGCGGACTGGGTGATCGATCTCGGTCCGGAAGGCGGCGCGCGCGGCGGCGAGGTGGTGGCGGTAGGACACGCCGGAGACCATCGCCAAGGCGCGAGAATTCCTACACCGGCCAGTGGCTGGCGCGCATCTTACCGCCCAACGGGAAGCCACAATCGAATGAGCATCCATAGGCGCTCGGCGGCGGTCCTTTTGTCCATAGCTCTGACTGTGGCCACGCTCTCTCAGTCATTGCTGCGCAGCAGAGCAAGCCGACGATTCGGCACCATCGCGTTGCCGAGGAGGTCCCCGACGACAGCAGTTCGCCGGAGGTGGACCAGGCAGAAACCGCGATGCAGCACGGCGATTTCACCGCTGCGGAGTCGCTGCTGCAGAAAGCCAGTAACTGCGAAGCCGAACGATTATCGTGCGTGGTTCGACCTGGGATACGTGTACAACGCGACCCAGCGCGGCGCGCAGGCGATCGACGCCTATCGTAAGTCGGTTGCAGCGAAGCCGGATGTCTTCGAATCCAATCTGAACCTGGGGATACTGCTGGCCGGGCAAGGCGAGAAGGTCGAAGCTGCGAAGTATCTGAAAGCCGCAACTCAACTGAAGCCTACTGCAAATCCTGAGGAGGGATTGGCGCGGGCATGGCAGTCGCTGGGACGGGTCGAAGAGGACAGCGATCCGCAGCAGGCGCTGGCCGCTTATTCGGAAGCCGCCAAGCTCAATCCCAAAGCCGCTCAGCCGCATCTCTCCGCCGGAATTCTGCTGGAAAAGCAGAATGACCTTGACGCCGCAGCACGCGAGTTCCAGCTTGGCGGCGGAACTCGACCCGAAATCGCCGGAAGCCCTTGCTGGCGTGGCGAACGTCGCCATGAAGCAAAAGAGATATCCCGAGGCCGAGGCTGCGTTGCGCAAGCTGCTGGTGGCTGATCCTCAGAACAACAGTGCCCGTTATCAACTTGCGCGGGTGTTGGCGGAAGAAGGCAAGAATGAGGAGGCCGCCGACGAGCTGAAGAAAGGCCTACAAGCGGGCGGTAATCCTGAAGCCGAGTTGCAGCTTGGATCGTTATACGTCAACAACGGGAACGATGGTGAAGCCGAACATTGGCTGCGTCAGGCTGCGGTTGGATTTGATAACGTTCTAAAAGCCTGTGGAAACCGGCATGACTGCTCGCCCCAGAGGGACCTCTCGCAGGACCTTGCCGAGGATGCGCAGAGGCCCACTACGCGCTCGGTTCCCTGCTGATGCACGAAAGGAAGTATCCCGAGGCGCAACAGGAATTGCTCACTGCCGTGAAGCTCAAGCCCGACTTGGCCGATGCCTATGGAAACCTCGCCGTGGTGGCTTCGGAAAATAAGAATTATGAGCTGGCGTTGAAGGCGCTGGATTATCGCGCCAAGTTTTTGCCGGAGTCTCCGGTAAGCTACTTCTTGCGGGCCACCTGCTTCGACAATTTGAAGGCGGTGAAACAGGCGGTGGATTATTATCAGCGTTTCCTGGCGGCAGATGACGGAAAGCTTCCTGACCAGGAATGGCAGGCCCGTCACCGGCTGATGGCGCTTGACCCGAAGCACGCAGCAAAGTATCAAATCAAGAAGAAGTAGTATGCGGCCACAATTACGAAGCGCGGCAATCGTGTTCCTGCTCACCAGCATGGCGCTGGCAGCGGAGGAATCCCTGCCTGCCTTGAAGGCCCGCGCCGACGCAGCCCATGACGGAGAACAAGCGAAACTCTGCCTCGAATATGCGCACCGAGTGCTGGAAGACGCCAACACTCTGTTCACCAACGGCGATGTAGAAAAGGGCCAGGGCGAGGTTGGCGAGGTGGTGGAGTACGGCCGTAAAGCGGCAGACGCGGCGTCCGCTTCGGGGAAGCATCTGAAGCAGACCGAGATTGAGTTGCGCAAGCTCTCCAAACGTTTGCGTGATATTGCTGAAACCCTGGCTGTAGAAGACCGCCCGCCGCTGCTAACCGCGGTGGATGACATCGAACAGATCCGCTCTGACCTGCTGGCCAGAATGTTCGGGCCGCAGGCCGAACCGAAGGGGAAACCGTGATGCTGCGTAGGACCCGATGGCTCGTGGGGCTGGTGTTCCTGATTTGCTCTCTTGCCCAAGTTGGGCCAACCCAAACCCGCCAGCGAGATCCGCTTAACGAAAAGGAAATCGATCAGATGCGCGAGGCGGCAGACTCTCCTGACAAGCGCCTGGAGTTGATGATCGGCTTCGCGCGAGCGCGCATGACATCGATCGATCAATTACGGGCCAATGCGAAGAGCGCGACCGACCGCCCCATGCAGATACACGATCTGCTGCAGGATTTTTCCTCACTGATGGATGAAATCGACGATAACGTGGACATGTATTCCTCGCACAAGACCGATATGCGCAAAGGTTTGCGATTGCTGATTGAGGCCGACAGTGAGTGGGCCCTAAAGCTGCGTAATCTGAAAGACCAAGCTCCTCCAGAGGAGCTAGAGCAGTACTCCTTCGTGCTGGCGAATGCCCGCGATGCCGTAAACGACAGTGCCGATGGCGCGCGCAAGGAGCTTCAGGGGCAGAATGAGCTGGCCAGGGAAAAGAAGCTGAACAAGATTTATTCGGAGCGGCCGGATTAGTCTGGATTATTCATGAGGTTGTCATGCTTTGAAGGGGCACGGCTTCAGCTATTGAAACTGATGAATAATCCAGGCTAGTCGTGCGCACCGCGCGCTCCGTGCTACGTTAGTAACACCTTGTCCCCAAACCTGCAGGAGATTTTCCAGAGGACCTATCGCGAGCTGCGGCCGCGCACGCCCCTGCCGGAGTTCTGCGTCGAGTTCTATCCTTTTGCCAATGTGAACAGCACGATTCGGGTGCGCGAGACCACCGTGTATGCGCGAATCTCCGACCTGCTGGAGGGTGCGCCGGGGAGCGTGCTGGAGGCCATCGCTCACATCCTACTGGCCAAAATCTACCGCAAGCCGATCGCAGCACTGCATGCGACACGCTTTCGCCGCTACGTCTCCAGCCACGACATCAGCGCCAAGACGCAACTGGTGCGGCAATTGCGCGGGCGAAAACGGATCGCCTCGCCGCGCGGCTTGTTTTATGACCTGGAGCAGATTTTTGAGGAATTGAACCTCCGCTTTTTTCACGGCCTGCTGGCGCGCCCGCAGATGACGTGGAGCCAGGTCCGCTCCCGTCGCAGCCTGGCCCATTACGATCCCGCGCACAACGCCATCGTCGTCAGCCGCATCTTCGATCATTTCCGGGTGCCGCGTTACGCCGTGGAATACATCGTCTATCACGAAATGCTCCACCTGAAGCATCCGGTAAAGCTGCGCGGCAGCCGTCGCTGCGTCCACGGGCCCGACTTTCAAGCGGAAGAAAAGCTATTTCCAGAGTTGGAGCGCGCCAAAGCCTTCCTGAAGAGGCTGTGATTAGCGGTCCGTCGGCCCCAGCGGATCCTCGGTATTATTCGCCACTGCTCTTTGGTCCTTCCAGTTCTCTTGCACAAACTGAACCAGCGTTTGCGGAGTGATCACACCCTCAACATGATTCACGTGGCTGCGGCTCACGACCGGCAACAAACCGGGATTCTTGGCCAGCCGGTCCAGCACGCGTTCGAGCGGATGGTCGGGGTGAACATGGGCGTAGTCATCGCTGACAATGGTCTCAATGCGAGCTTCAGCCGCGCCGGTCTTGAGCGCTCTCCCCATTTGCTCGCGGGTCACAAGACCGCAATAGACGCCGTTATCGCCTACCAGAAGGCTCTGCGCATCGGTTTGTGCCGCGATCCTGGCCGCCTGCTCGATTGAGCTATCCGGCGGGATGATTATAAATTCTCGGGTCATGATGTCGCGGGCGCGCCAGAGACCGGTCGCCTCTCGAATGCCCGGTTCAGGCATGTGTATGTCGTCCTGCTCCAGCAACGCATGGTACAGCGGAACCGGCTGGTATCGCTTTGAGATTAGGAAACTGATCATGTTGGCGATCATCAGCGGCACCAGCACCTGGTAGTCCTGCGTGAGCTCAAAGATCATGAACACCGAAGTCATGGGGGCGCGAATGATTCCGGCAAATAGCGTGCCCATCCCGACTAATGCGTACGCTCCGGGATCACCCGTCGGAAACGGCGCAAAGCGGTGCATCAGTACTCCGACCGTTCCACCCGCCATCGCTCCCAGGTAGAGGCTCGGGGCGAAAATACCGCCGGCGTTTCCTGAGGCGTAGGAAACAATGGTTGCCACCAATTTCGCCAGGCACAGCAGCAGCATGGTTTTGAGCAGAAGCCCACCATTCATCGCCTGGTCAACGTACTGGTAGCCTACGCCCATTACCTGGGGAAAAAAGATCAGGATTACGCCAATAATGAGGCCCCCCATCGCGGGCTGCAGGATCTTGGTCCACTTCGGCATTCCCAGGAAAAACCCTCGGGCCCACAGCAGGCCCTTGCAGAAGGCCAGTGAAACGATGCCGCCTGAAATCCCGAGCACCAGGTAGGCAATCAGCTCCGCGGGATGGACGAGGTGGTATGCGGGCACATGAAAGATGGGGTTGTTGCCGAGAATGGAGCGTTCCACAATGACCGAGGCGACGGAGGCCACGACCGTGGAGCCCAGTAAGGCCGCGTTCATGTCTCCGATGATTTCTTCCAGCGCAAAGATGACGGCTGCGACCGGAGTATTGAACGCTGCCGACAGAGCTGCGGCCGCGGCGACCGGCACCAGGCTTTGCAAGCGCGCCGGCGATAGATGAAACCACTTCCCGATCGGATAGGCGATACCGGCGCCGATCTGCACCGAGGGCCCTTCCCTTCCCATCGAATGGCCCGATCCGATGCAGAGTACACCAGTCAGAAACTTCCCGAACGCGACTCGGAATGGAACTTCTCCCTGATGGAGATGATAAGCAGCTTCGGTTTGTGGAACTCCGCTGCCGCGAGCGTCGGGGAAAAACTTTGCCAGCAAAAAGCCGGTAACCAGGCTCATCAAGGTAGGAACCAGGATGTAGCGTAGATACGACGGCGCTATTCCGAACAGCAGATAAGAGGTGCCCTGGATTGCCAGCGTGAACAGCACGGCCGCCAGACCGGCGAAGATCCCTATGATTATGGTCAGCGCCAGAAATACGTGATTCTCCCGCAGGCGCAACCGCTGTACAAACGGCAAGTCACGAGCGCTCATTGCTGTGCACCGCCGTGCTTCTGTCCAATCAAGAGGAGCGCCTGATCTAGACCTTGGGCTTCTCCGCAGTTGGCTGACGCCGCTTGCTCAATTTTGTAATTGAGTTCCACTCCGGACCGCGTCAACTCGGCATCAGGAGGAGCCTTGGAACCGAGCTTGGACGCCAGCGCAAGCGCCTGCTCTTTAAGGGCGGCCAGTTCGGTGTTCCCTTGGTTATCTGGAGTTTGACTGAGGCAGTTTTCCAGCCGCTGGCGGGCTTGCTCGAAGCCTAGAAGCAAGCGCCGCTGCCTCTCCTGCTTGGCAAGATGCGGCTCCAGGGGATCGTCCGAGAGCACCATTTCGGTGACCGACAAGAGCTGGCTCGTCTTCTGGGCCTCTGGTCTTAGCTTGAGAGCGGCTTTCAGATAGGGCTCAGCCTGCGGGTAATCCCCCAGCCGGAAAGCCGTCTCTCCTGCTCCGATCTGTGCGTCCACATTGTTCTTGTCGAGTTGAATCGCTTCAGCGTAATTCTTTAAGGCATGCTGCGCATCCCCGGCTTCCTCGAAAAAGCGTGCTGCCTCCACACGGGCAGTGGCTGATGGCGGGAGCTCAGCCTCCAAAATGAGCAGCTCGGAAAGCGCCATGTTGCGTTGCTGGTGCCCCAACAAAAAGCGGATCAGCTCAGTTCGCAGTTGCTGTTCGCGCTCATCCACCCGGCTTCCAGTCCAGCGCCCATAAAGCGCATTCTGGTAGTAATGCACGGCATCAGGAACTCCTCCGCGCTTGGCCGCCAGCCGGGCCAGTTGCAGGTTGATCTCGGCATCCTCGGGGTCGGACTCCCGCAACCGAAGCAAAGTCTGCTCAGCCTCTGCGTCGTGATTGCCAGCCGCTAAAGCGTTGGCCAACGCCAGCGTGTACGTCCGGTTTCCCAGGACGTTGGTGGTTGCCTTGCGAAAGGACGCGATTGCCTTTTCCACCTGCCCAGAGCCGAGTTGGCGCTCTCCTTCTCTGTACCAGATGGCAGCCATTCGAGCGTCCACTTGTTGTGCTTTCGCTGCCATGCTCCGGGTGAAACCGAAGACTCCAACTGCGCCAAGCGTGAGAGCGATCAACAGCAAGAGCTCTCTGTTCAGAACGCGATATGTCTTTCTGTCATCCACGAAAAACACACTCAGAACATCGCCTACACATCTGGCAGAGTTCGCAACCTCCCCACTCTTCCTGGCTCAAAGCGACTCATGATCGCCCAGATAGACATTCATCGCTTGCATCCAATTAGGGGATGTGCGGGCGCATCGTCAGGACTCGCGCAGGAGATCCTTTCTATACTGCCAGATGCGCTGACCCGGCGCAAAGCGACGGACGTAAGTGGTGTCAACTTTTTCTTCGGACGAATCCCGGCAGTAAAGGCGAGCACAAATGCAACCCGCTGATAGACGTGAATTTACCCGCTCCCTATAATGAAATACGTAGCTTATGTAATGGTTGCGATCCAGTCACCAGCTGGCGGGAGATATAGGGAGTGCCGCTCGATCTGAAATCCACGCTGAATCTGCCCAAGACCGACTTTTCCATGAAGGCGAACCTGCCCCGGAACGAGCCTCAAAATGCTCGCTCGGTGGGAGAAAGATGCGGATTTACGACCGCATCCGCGAGGCGCACAAAGGGCAGCCCATCTACGTGATGCACGACGGCCCGCCCTATGCCAACGGCCCCATCCACCTGGGCACGGCACTGAACAAGACGCTGAAGGACTTCGTGGTCAAGTCGCGCAGCATGAGCGGTTTCGATGCGCCCTACGTGCCCGGCTGGGATTGCCACGGGCTGCCCATCGAGATCAAGGTGGACGACCTGCTGGGCCGCAAGAAGCTCGACATGGATCCGCTGGCGGTGCGCGAGGAGTGCCGCAAGTACGCGCAGAAATATCTCGATCTGCAACGCGAACAGTTCAAGCGAATCGGCGTCTTCGGCCGCTGGGACAGGCCGTATTCGACCATGGACCCGAGCTACGAGAGCGTCGTGATGGAGACGTTCTACTCCTGCTACCAGCAGGGACTGGTTTACAAGGGGCTGAAGTCGGTGTACTGGTGCATGTACGACAAGACCGCGCTGGCCGAGGCGGAAGTCGAATACGAGATGCATACCAGCCCCAGCATCTGGGTGCGGTATCCGCTGACCAGCGACCCGGCAAAGATTGATGCCGCGCTGGCCGGCAAGAAGAACGTCGCAACCATCATCTGGACGACCACCCCGTGGACGCTGCCTGCCTCGATGGCGGTGACCTTCGCTCCTGATGCGAAGTATGTCGCGCTCGATACCGGCGAGTGGATTTACATCGTTGCCAGAGAGCTGGCGCAGCAGACGATCGAGAAATGCAGTCTCGGCGAGACGAAGGAGATTGCGTCGTTTCCAGGCACGAAGCTGGAGCATGCGACCTTCGCGCATCCCGTTCCTGGAGCGCAGCGTGCTCGGCGTGCTCGGCGACTACGTCACCATGGACACCGGAACCGGCGCGGTGCACACCGCTCCGGCGCACGGCGCGGACGACTTCGTCACCGGCGTTAAGTACGGCCTCGATTTGCATTGCGACGTGGACGAGGGCGGCATCCTGCGCAACGGCCTGCCGGAATACAAGGCCAGCAGGTCTTCAAGGCCAATCCACTGATCGTGGAGTTGCTGAAGAGCCGCGGCGTGCTGCTGGGCTTCGAGAAGATCGAGCACTCCTATCCGCACTGCTGGCGCTGTCACAATCCCATCATCTTCCGCGCCACCGAGCAGTGGTTCATCTCGATGGAAGGCAAAATTCCAGGCGGCACGCTGCGCAGCCGCGCGCTGGAAGAGATCAAGAAGGTGAAATGGGACCCGGCGTGGGGCGAAGAGCGCATCTCCAACATGGTCGCCACCCGTCCCGACTGGTGCATTTCGCGCCAGCGCATCTGGGGCGTGCCTATCGCGGTGTTTCAGTGCGAGGGCTGCAAGGAGTTTCTCAACGACCCGGCGGTGAATCGCGCGGTCGTCGAGTTGTTCGCTCGCGAAGGCGCCGACTCCTGGTACAAGCACTCGGCGGAAGAGATTCTTCCCGCCGGAATCAAGTGCGCGAAGTGCGGCGGGACGAAGTTTCGCAAGGAGATGGACATCATCGACGTGTGGTTCGAGTCCGGTTCGAGCCATGCGGCGGTGCTGGGCCGTGAGCCCGGACTTCCCTGGCCTGCCGATCTGTACCTGGAGGGCGGCGATCAGCATCGCGGATGGTTCCACTCTTCCCTGCTCTGCGCCGTGGCCACCAAGGGCGCAGCGCCCTACCGCGGCGTCGCCACTGCTGGCTGGACGCTCGACCCGCAGGGCCGCGCCCAGTCGAAGTCGCTGGGCAATACGGTCGATCCGGTGGAGATCGCGGACAAACTCGGCGCGGAGATCGTTCGCCTATGGGTGGCGTCGGTGGATTTCCGCGAAGACGTGATGGCTTCCGACGAGCTGATGCAGCGTATCGCCGAAAGCTATCGCAAGATTCGCAATACGTTCCGCTACATCTTGGGCAACCTGCACGACTTCGATCCCGCGCAGGATGCAGTCGGCTTCGCCGAGATGCATCCGCTCGATCAGTACATTCTGTTGCGCGCCGCCGAAGTCACCAAGGACGTGCGTGAGCACTACGACAATTTTGTCTTCCACCGGCTTTACCATCGGCTGAAAGACTTCTGCATCGTGGATTTGAGCGCGATCTACTTCGACGTACTCAAGGACCGGCTGTACACGTCGGCGCCCGAAATCGCTGGCCCGCCGCTCGGCCCAGACCGCGCTGTGGCGGCTGGGCGAGGCGTTGGTGCGACTACTGGCGCCGGTAATGAGCTTCACCTCCGAGGAGATCTGGGGATTCTTGCCGGCCGTCGATGGCCGTCCGGAGAGTGTGCATGTGACGCTGTTTCCGCAGCCTGAGGAATTGACTGGCAAGATGCCCGCCGGCTTCGATGCCGGCGCTCTGGAAGCCGATTGGGACACTCTGCTGACGGTTCGCAACGAAGCTCTCAAGGCGCTGGAGACAGCCCGTACAGAGAAACAAATCGGCGGCAGCCTGGAGGCGCAGCTTCATGTGGCCGCTCCCGAGCAACCGTTCCCGGTGCTGGAACGGCATCGCGATCAGTTGCGCTATCTGTTTATCGTTTCGGATGTCGTGTTGGAGAAGTCTGCCGCCAGCAACGGCGACACGGGCTTGATGATTACGGTCAACCGGGCCCCGGGCGAGAAGTGCGAACGTTGCTGGAACTATTCGACCCACGTCGGAGAAGACAAGACCTATCCGACGGTGTGCGAGCGCTGCAGCGCTGTGTTGTCGGAGATCGAGGCGACCGCGGGCGCAAGGTAATCACGCAGCCAAGCCACGACTGCGGCAAGACGATTTGAAAGGGCACGGGCCCCTTCAAAGCGAAGGACCAGGAATGGTCGAACGTTTCCGGTGCTTCTTTCCGCGGTGTGGTAGCGTCTAAGAACTAGGAAATGCATCCAAGTCGGACCCATGCGCAAGTATTTCTTCTTCATCGCCGCTGCCGTATTGCTGCTGGACCGCCTCGCCAAATGGGCGGTGGCCAGCAATATTGCTCTGCACGACAGCGTCACCGTCATCCCCGGCTGTTTTCATCTCACTCACGTGGAGAACACCGGCGCGGCGTTCGGCCTGTTTGCCGAATCCACGGCGCAGTGGAAGGTTGGCGCGCTGGTCAGCTTCTCGGTCATCGCGCTGATGGTGGTTTCGGCGTTGCTGTGGAAGAATAGCCACGCGCTGAGCACCACCACCATTGGCCTGTCGCTGATACTGGGCGGCGCCACCGGGAACCTGTGGGACCGCATGATGACCGGGCACGTCGTGGACTTCCTCGACTTTTACGTTGGCAGCTATCACTGGCCGGCGTTCAACGTGGCCGACAGCGCCATCGTGATTGGCGCAATCCTGCTGGTGTCGGAGATCGTCTTCGCCAAGTCGGGCAATGAGGCGGTAAAAAGCAGTTCGTAGGAAAGCTGTCAGCCATCAGCTTTCAGCCGTCCGCCTGGAGGAAGGAACAGTGCGGTTAACGGCCAGTGGCGAGATGGAGCCTGAGAAACCAAACCGTGACGCTGGCGAGGTTTCAATCCGGATCACAGTGCCAGAAGAATTCGTTGGTGCCTCCCAACAGGAACTCCACGCCCGGCAGGGTTTGATCACCGGTATGGAAGCGAGGGAGCAAAGCGTCGTAATTCATGCGTCATTGCCTAATGGGGAGTATGACGGACTGGTCGAAGCAATTGTCAGAGACACGCAAGGGCGCGGCAGAATCGAACGCTAGGGCTGAAAACCAGCCGCAGAGCGCGGAATGATGTTAGCCCGGCAAGTCAGCGCCGGATAGCGGCAATCATTCAGGCCCTAACAGCTCTCTATATCATTTGGGTGACATCGGTGCCCGCGACCTTGATCGCCATCAGGCTTTGCGTCTGCCGTCCACTGGCCGATACGGAAAATCACGAACTCGGCCGGCCGAAGCGCCGCAACGCCGATTTCCATAATCAGCCGTCCGTTATCGAGGTCGTTTTGGGTCATCGTGCTCCGGTCGCAGCGAACGAAGAACGCGTCTGTCTGCCTCAAGCCTTGTAACCCGCCGCTCTTCCATTCGTTGAAAAGAAAATCCGAAACGCTGCGCCTCACGGCAGCCCAGAGGGCTTCCCCATTCGGCTCAAACACCACCCACTGGGTTCCGTCATCAATGGAGTGCTCAAGGTAAATCAGATAGCGCCGGAGGTTAACGTATTTCCACTCCGGGTCCGGCGAGGTTGTGCGCGCGCCCCAGATGCGGTACCCGATCGCCGGAAACACGCGGAAAACATTAACGCCGGCTGCATTCAAAAGGTCGCTTTGCTGCTGCGTGAGGACCTGATCGAGGCCCGCTATGCCAACGACCTCCTTGTTCGCCGGAGCATGCCACACGCCTTGCTCGTGATCGGTACGCGCGTAGATGCCCGAAATGGCGCCGCCAGGCGGAACGGCGATCTCGCCGCCGCGCTCGGCGGATTCGGCGACGAGAAGCCAGGGATAGTAGTAGGCCGCATACGGGGACCGCAGCGCAGCGGGTGGGCCGTCGGTCGGGGCGGGAGATTGTGGTGCATCCAGTACGGCGAAACGGTAGCGCATTTTTTCGCAATGAGCGATTAGGGCCTCGGCCATACCGGAAATCGAGTTTGCATCTGGCGAGCAGACGATCGAGACGTCCAGGCTTTCGAGAGCTTGCAGTGATTCAGAGGGCTCAGCGGTTGCATCAATTCGCACGACGTAACACTGGTCGCCTCCGTTATCGAAAAACCCTCGTACCGCGTAGCCCAGAAATCCGCCGTCGTACGGACTACCGAACGCGCGCTCGTATTCGGTGAAGCTCGTGATCAGCGTTGGTGTAAACGGGCCTGAGGTGGCGATGCCCATAAAGGCGGCTGTCGAGGTTGATACTCCGATAATCGGGTGAGGATTCGGATCGCGCTCCTCAACGTGCACTCCGGGCGCTACATCGTCAGACATTGCGAACCCCTAACAAGCTAGAGCGTGTTTCATAAACAGTGCCTCAGCGTAATCCAGAAGCACGCGAGATAGAAGAAGGCGCGGTAGGTGGAGAGTAGATGCTCATGACGAACCAGCAACCGGCGGAATTGACCAAGCCAAGCGTTGGTTCGCTCCACAATCCAGCGGCGAACATAACGCCGCAGTTTACGTCCATCTTCGAAGCGCCGTTGCTTGTTGTTCTTGCGATAGGGCGCAATCAGTTCGATGCCTCGCTTCTTCAGTCGCTGGCGCAGCGGGTCAGAGTCGTAGCCACGGTCGGCGATTACGCGCTCGGGCTTTTGCCGCGGCCGGCCCTTGGGACGAGGCACGCGGACTGCGGCGAGCGTGGCTTCCGCAAGCGTAACTTCTGCCGGAGAGGCACTTTCCAGCCGAACTCCCAGCGGAAGACCTTGACCGTCGACCAGTACCATCCACTTCGTGCCCTTGCCCCGCTTGGTTTTACCCACCGCGAGGCCCCCTTTTTGGCCGGGGCGAAGCTGCCGTCCAGGAAGGTCTCGTCCCATTTCAGCAGGCCCTCTTCATCCAGAGCCCCCAGCAGGGCACGCCATGCCTCCAGCCAGACGCCTTCCTCTTCCCATTGCTTCAGCCGCCGCCAGCAGGTCGAGGGCGAAGGAAACTCCTCGGGCAGGAACCGCCAAGCGGCACCGGTTTGCAGAATCCACAGAATGCCTTCCAAACAGGCCCGGTTCAACGCCCACGGTCGGCCCCGGTTGTCCCGCCGACGCTTTGGTTCGGGAAGTAATGGCCCAATCAGCTCCCACTGCTCGTCCGTCAACAGCTTCTGCCGTTTCTTCATGACAGAAGCTCACCAGTTCACCTGCCTCACGCATAAGTACCTGATGTGAGGCCGAACCTATTTATGAAACACGCTGTAGTGACAACTGACCACTGACCACTGGCAACTGACTTACGGCGTCCCGTACACCCGCTTATACACTTCCGCGTTGCGCACGATGGCCTGCACGTACTCGCGGGTTTCGGTGAACGGGATGGACTCGACGAACTCCTCCACATCGCGGAAGTTGCCCGACGCGCGCCAATCCTCGACGCGATCCGCGCCCGCGTTATAGGCCGCCAGCGCGTACTCGATCTGTCCGCCGAAGTGGTCAATCATCTGCCGGAAGTAGTGCGTGCCCAGTTCGATGTTGGTGGTCGGATCGAGCAGCGAATCGGTGTTGTAGTGATGCAGCCCCGCTTTCTTGGCCTCGCCCTTGCCTGTCTTGGGCAACAGTTGCATCAGCCCATACGCGTTGGCATGGGAGATGGCACTGGGATTGAACTCCGACTCCTGACGGATGAGCGACGCCACCAGGTAAGGATCGAGTCCGTTCTCCTCCGGAGTAACGGCGCAGCGCGTCCCAGTAGGGGCGCGGAAACAGTCCATGCCAGTAGGGTGCGGGCAGCGCGTCTGACGTCCATGGCGAAGTATCCCGCGATGGCGCGCTTCAAGGCCTGCAGCGCGCGGAAGTACTCGCCGCCGCTGGAATAGATGCGCGCGATTTCCAGCATCTCCCACGACGGGCCGGTCGAGCTGCCGGCCTGCAGTTCGCGCACCGCCAGATCGGTCACGCCGGCATTTTCCAGCAAGCTGGCGCGCATGTAGTGAAGATCGTCGTCAGGTGGATCGGTGACTTTGCGACGTCGGCATCGTATGCCGGCGCCGAACCGATGTGCTGCAGCGACGCCACGGCTACGCGCGGGAGCCGCCGGCAACAGCCGCCAGCCGCTTGCGCGCCAGCACGCCGTAATAATAGTTGCGATAGCGCTCCGCAAGCTTCTGGTAGTACGCGCGGGCCAGTGCCGTACTGGGCTTATCGTCCTCGGCCATGCGGCCGCGCCAGTACATGGCGTTGGGTACTTCGTTGGTGCCGGGATAGAACTCAATCTGCTCCTCGAAATATTTCTTGGCCTGCTCCTTGCGATTCTGCCGGTAGGTGAGCCAGGCGCACTTCCAATGCGCGTACGCGGCTCTTGTCCCCGTCGGGAAAGCGCTCATGAATCTCGCGATAGTAGTCGATGGCGTGGTCATAATCCTTGCGCAGCAGGTACATGTTTCCGGCGGTGAACAGCGCCGATTCCAGCCACGGCGACTTGGGAGTGGTGCTCCGCATGTGCTCCAGAATTGTGGTCAGGCCGGCGTCGTCATTGGCATTGCGGGCAATCTCGGCCTGCTGATACCACTTCTCGGCGCTGGCTTCGCTGCCATCGTCGGGAATGCGATCGAGCGCGGCGCGGGCATCGCGCGTGTTGCCATCGTGCATGTAGCGAGTTGGCGAGCTGAATCAGCGCGGCGGATTGCTGGCCCTGCGCAGCGAGATCCGACCATTGCGCGATACTCGTCGGCCGCCGCGGGATAGCGACGCGCCTTGTACAGCGCGTCAGCCCGCTTCAGGTGCTCGGCGTAGGTCACTGGTGGAAGCGAAGCCGCCTCCGGGAATCTTCTTCAGATCGGCGGCGGCATTGTCGGCCAGTGTAATTGGTCGCATAGTTGTAGTAAACACGCCGCAGGATCTCCGCTCCGGCGCGGCCCTGGCCGTCCTGCACATAGGCCTTGCCGAGGAAATATTCGGTCTCGGCGGTGGCGGGCGAGCGGTGCGCTTCCAGCAGCCGGATGGCCTCGGCCGACCGATTGGTCGCCAGCAGGGCCTTGGCGTACGAGATCATAGCGTCGTGCGCGTAGAGCGAATCCGGAAAGCGAGCGCCAAAGTCGCGCAGATAGGCAAACGAGTCTTCCGGGTTGTTGCTGGCCAGGTACGAGTTGCCGATGAAGAACGCGGTGTAGTCCTTCAGCTCGCCGATCTGCGGCTGCGCCTTTTGCAGGGCGGCGATGGCCGCCGGATACTGCGCGTCGAGGTAGTGGGCATATCCGATGGCGAACCAGGCCAGCGCTCCGGCCTCGGTTCCGGCGTGGGCGTGGGCGTAGGTTCTCCACCCCGGCATAGGCGGCGGGAGTGCGAAATTCGCACCAGCTGCCGCGCCATGGGCCGCAGGTCGCTGGAAGCCACAAAGGTCCGCTTCATCTGGTGGGCGCGAGCGGCGGTGACTTTCTTGCGTGGCGCGTGATGCCGGGAATGGGCGACGCCGACTTTTTATGCGCCGCTGTTGGCGGACTTTTTGCTCGCCGGCTTGGTTGGCTTATGCGCACTGGTACTGGACGCAGACTTTTTCTTGTGGCGCCGAAGAGGTCTGTCTGCGCAAGCACTGCATTGCCCAGCAGGGCCAGCAGAACGCGCCAGAAAAACTACTTGAGAAGCGGCCAAGGGGACTCACTGGATTCAGTGTAGCGCGATTCCTTCCAGGCCGGAGCGAGACAAATCATTTACAAAATGGATTCCTGCCTGTGACATCTGTGGGACTCGCGCGTCCGTACAATAGACGTATTTCCACCAGGCGCGTGAGTCAACCGAGCAGGCAGCCATAGCTCGAGAAGTGAAATTTCATTTCCCCGGCTTTCCCGAATCCTCAGCCATATAGGTACAATGGCTTCGGGATTTTTGTGCTGGGCGTAAAATCCTGAATCTACGCAAACATGGGAACCATCCAACCAAAGGTAGCAGCGACCGGCGACGAACTTACGCTGGTACATGCGGCCAAGGCCGGCGACATCAGCGCTTTCGAAGAGCTGGTGAAGCGGTATGACCGCAATGTGTTCCGGATTGCGCAGCACATCACGCAGAACCGCGAAGACGCGGAAGACGTGGTGCAGGACGCTTTCCTGAAGGCGTACCAGAACCTGGCGAACTTCCAGGAGCAGTCGAAGTTTTACACCTGGCTGGTGCGGATCGCGGTGAACGAAGCGCTGATGCGCTTGCGCCGCCGGCGTCCCGAGCGCATGGTGTCGCTCGATGAGGACATCAAGACGGAAGAGGATTCCATGCCGCGCGAAGTCGCGGACTGGGCGCCGAATCCGGAGCAGCTTTACTACGCAGGGTGAGCTGAAAGAGATCCTGGGCAAGACGATACAAGGGTTGCCGCCGAGCTTTCGGACGGTGTTTGTCTTGCGCGACGTTGAGGGCCTCTCCACCGAAGAGACGGCGGATGCCTTGGATTTGAGTATTCCCGCGGTCAAGTCCCGCTTGCTTCGGGCCCGGCTGCAACTGCGTGAACGTTTGAACAAGTACTTCAAAAATCGCACTGGTGGAGATGGCAAACAGTGACCTGCTCTGATTTTCTGAAAGAGCTCACCGATTACCTTGACGACTCGATGGACGCCCAAACACGGGCGGAATTGGAAGACCATCTTCAGTGGTGCCACAACTGCTATGTGGTCTGCAACACCACCAAGATGACCATCGAGATCTACCGCGACTCCCACCTTTACGAACTTCCTGACGACCTTCGCGGCCGCCTGCGCACGGCGATCATCTCCAAGTGCGAATGCCACAAAGGCCAAGCCAGCGGTCCTCGAGGCAGCGACTCTCCCACCACCAAGTAGGTTATTTCCCCGCCGTCCATTCCAATAGGGCGCGCCGGTCTGCGATTGCGGCTGGGGTCTGGTCATTCGGGCACGCCGTCCTCAGGAGTCCAGACGACTGCCAGGGCCCCTCCAGTTTCCCGCAGCAACCACCTCATCCCCTCCTCCAACTTGCCGATATCTAGTGTGGACCAGCTTTGCGGTAGCACTGTAGACAAGGTGCTTTAGTACTCTTGAGATTCTCAAAGCGGGATTACTTTGGAAAGACGTGTCGCTTATTGTCAAACCTTTTTTGTAGCCGTCGAATCTAAAGATTTAGAAGCAGGTTTTCTTGCTCGGAAGGCTTCACCCGAGTTCGCCTCGCCGCCGGGCGCTTCCCCGGGTTCTCCTTGGCTGACGGCGAGAGGAGGCTTATGAGTGTGTTCGATTTCGTCTTCGGTTGTTCGCATCACCGTTGCAGCTTTCCCATCACGTTGAAGGGAAAGCTTCGGAACAGCCCAGCGGCTGCAGTTACCGGCACCTACGTCGTCTGCCTGGATTGCGGCAAGGAATTTCCTTACGATTGGAAGGAAATGAGGATGGTTCGCTCCAAGCCGGACAGTTCGACCGTTCCCGCGCCGATCGCCGTCGCTCCCGGCAGCAAAGCGGCGTAGTTTCAGTGGAAGCCAGTCGATTCCACATCCGCAGGCTGTATGGAAATCAGAAGGGCGCTCATTGCAACGCCCTTCCACCTTTTATTTCTTACCCGGGTCGGAGTGAATCCTGCGAAGCAGGCTACGTTGCGGCCCCCGGCGCCTAATTCATTTTTTCGTAGTCATTTGCTTGTCGAACCTTCCGATATTCCAGACATCGCCCAACGGCTTCGGTCCATACTGCACTAGCATAGGATCTCCCGAAGACAGGCTGGCAAACTCGGCATCGGTAAGTGAAAACACCACGCGGTGCCAATCTCCGCCGACGTAGTGGCTCAGGGTGAAGGATTTTTCGCCCATGCGCAATGTGAGCATGGCGTCGCGTACCGGGAAGAGTTCACGGACTGGTGATTTCGATCTCCACTCCCGAAGCGCCACGAAGCTGAGGTACTGCTGGCAGCCGCCGCAACCCCGTAATCGCTCCCGCATGCACTCGCGGTGCCGCTGGTTCGGACTGTTGCATGAGTTCAACCGCATCGGCGACATCCATCTCCGGCCCACGAGTGACCTGCTGGTTCGAGAGGCGAATGTTAGCCACGTAGATGGCGCCTGACCCGGTCTGGTCGAAGGTAAGCCGTATGCCGTGCACCAGCGTACCGAGGACAGAGTTAAAACCCGGGAAGTCCGTGAGCGGGATCCGCACCGTCTGCAAAATCGGATGCAGTCCGCCGTCTGTCGATCCTACCGGTCCCTGCAAATACGACTGATTGCCGGGCTGGCCCACAAAATTTGGGTCGATATAGCTACTGAGCTTTACCGAGCCCGTGGTTATGTGGATGGGGCTCTGGAGGGAGATCGAAAAGTCGGTTGGCGTAGTGGGGTTCAGGCTGCTGTTTTGCCGGGAAACACGGAGTTCTAGCGTTCTAAATCCCGTGAGCAACCTGCCTGTACCCACTGCCGTCCAGTTGGTTTGGAAGTAGGTACCGGGACCGCCCGTGCTCCAACTGATCCTGCCGGCGCGCAGACTGGAATCATGGTTGGGCACAGTTCCGTGGACGATGGTGATATTGGAGGCGTCGTTGGGAAATCCATAGCTGCTGGTCCCCGTTTGCCCGGTGAAGTCTTCGAAGATTGTGATAGGGGCGGGCGGAGTGAAACCTCTGTCAGCGCGGGTCGGGTAAGGCTGCATCACACCGCCTTCATCGGTCACCGTAGCCGGAATTCCCCACCAGGGATTGAAATTGCGGTTGAAGGTCGGATCGGCTCCGCGGGCCCACATTGCCGCGGAAGAACGCCATCAGCGACGTCATCGTTGTCAGGCGCTGCTGCGGCGAACCCGGCGACACCGGAAAGAGTGGACTTTTGTCCCGCACCAGTGCAGTCCGCGGGGTAAGGCGGACTCAGACTGCTGGCGTCACTGATTTGCCATTGGGAATTGAAGAAGTTGTGATTGGCGCCCCAGATCATGATGCTGGATTTCTGCAGCGGCGTGGTTCGAATGGCGGTAAGATATCGCGATCATAGGGATGAATCCCCTGAATGTCGGATACGTCGCCGTCACACAGTCCGGCAATGATGTTCCACGCCACGCCTTTGGAATTGTTGCCCAGGAAGTCGACCGGTGCAATTTCGAAGACTCCCTTGAAGGTGATCGGGATCTTCGATCATCCCCGGCCAGATGCTGCCCGTCATGATGTAGTCGTCATAGGCAGCGCGGACGCCATCGCCGCCGCGCGAGTGTCCCATCATGCCGGTATTGCTGAAATCGAGATGGCCTTGCAAGTTCGACCCCAACCCCGGAGGGGGTGCCGCCGTGCCGGTTCCAGGTGCTCAGGTGCTGAAATGGCGGAGCACCATGATCCCGCGTGCCTTGATCAGGCCGCTGTCACCGGGCAGACCCGGACCAGCCGTGATGCCGCGATTAGCATCAATGGAAGCCACGATATAGCCATAACTGGCCAGCCGAATGGCCATATAGTCGTACCCCAGATAGCTGGGCGATTCGATATAGCCCGACGGACACGTGCCGGTGCCGGTGTAGTGCCGATCGGTTATCGTGCCGGGGATCGACCCGGCAGGATTGGCGGACCGGGGGTGCCGCACGTGCCGTGGTTGCCGTGCAGGAAAATTATCACCGGATACGTGCCAGTGAGGGTTTGCGGGTAATACACGTGCGCGCGGACATCAACCTTGCAGTCATAGCCTGACACGGGCTGGCAGCCGGGCAGCACGAGGTTGTCAATCTGGGCCCCAAGATCGTATTCCCCGGAGGCGGTGGGAAGCGGGCCAACCGGAGTGGCATCGGGTGCTACATGTTGAGCAACGGCAGGCAAGCCGCCGAAACAGCAAAGCAGCACAACACAGAGAAAAATGCGAAGTTTCATAGAGTCTCTCCTGGGCGGAAAGTTGCGAAGCGAGAGCCACATCCGATCAATGGACTATGGCACTGAGTTAGCAAGTGGGCGGTCGCGGCACTCGACCCACGTTTGGAACGAGGCCATAACAGCATGATGTGAGGTGCTGGGAATAGAAGATACGCTCTTTGCCATCTTCGAAGCGTTACGAAGAACCACGCGACCAACTCCCCGCGGAAGTGTACTCCGAGACCTGAGGGTTGCGCTATGACCGCTTGAAAAAAGCTTTGCAGATCTCCCGCAATAGCGGCGAACGAGGACCAGACAGCGTCAGAACTCTGCTGCAAATCCGGGCGCGGGCCTGCGTAAAATAGATTTATGGCGACCAATCCCAGCACGCCTGCATTCCAGCAGCCGACAGCCATGGAACGCGCGTTCAACCGCTTCTTCGGATTCCTGGTCGGCCTCGGCTTTGGACTGAAACACAATTACCTGCTCCAGGTCCGAGGGCGGAAAAGTGGACGGCTGTTCTCCACCCCGATTGATCTGCTAGAGATCGGCGGCAAACGGTTTCTGGTCGCGCCTCGCGGCCGCACTCAGTGGGTCCGCAATGCCGAAGCAGCCGGCGAGATTACGCTCAAAAAAGGACGGTCGCGACAGGTCTATCGGCTGCGGCCAGTTGCCGATGCCGAGAAGCCCGAGCTGCTGAAAGCTTATCTGGACAGCTTCAAGACCACTGTGCAGCGCTACTTTACGGTGCCAGCCGGTTCGACTACGGACCGTTTTGCAAGCATCGCCGCAAACTATCCGGTATTTGAGCTGATTGAAAAATGAGCGGTGCGGGCGACAAAACCATCATCGGAGCAAATCCGGGCCGAACACCACCTGAAAAGCAAACCGGCGGCACGCGGCCGCCGGGCTGAGCTGAAACCTCAAGCGAGGCTATGGTTGACCTGCGCTGGCGATGAAGTCATCATCGCGCCGTTGCAACGTCGGACGATCGTCGCCGTCCTTGCCAGGTTTGCCCTTGTCGCTGTCGGCGGTTTGCGTGCGCCGCAGCGAGGGCTTGTCGATGTCCTGCTCTTCGATAACCTTCTTGCGATTCTCCAATGCCGCCAGGCGGGCCTTCACCTCGTTGAACTCCGAGGTGTTGACGATGTATTCCGGACGTGCGCGGAAGAATGTTGCGGATCTCTTCCTGGGTCTTCGTGAATGCGATCGGGGGTCGGCGGATGGGTGGCAAAAGGCCTTGGCCAGGGTTCCCGGCTTCTTCTTCTCCTGCGCCTTGATCTTCTCGAAGAAGGAGACGAAGGCCTGCGGGTCGTAGCCGGCCTTGTACATGTACTGCAGGCCGAGGTAATCGGCTTCGCCTTCGAAGCCGCGCGAGAACTTCATGAAAGTCAGCGGCAGCGCCAGGTTCATGGCGATGCTGGCGGCCTCATAGATGCCCCGTAGCTTCCCACGAAGATCAGCGGAATCGTGGCCATGCTGGCATAGCGGGCCCGCGTCATCTCGCGGGTCGCATGCCGGGCCGCGACGTGCGCGATCTCGTGCGCCATCACCCCGGCCAGCTCGGCTTCATCGTCCGCAGCCAGGATGAGGCCGCTGTTGACATAGAAGAAACCGCCTGGCAAGGCGAACGCGTTGATGTCGTCGGAGTCGATGACCTTGATGGTGAAGGGCACCTTGGCGTCGGAGTTGCGGACCAGGTTCTGGCCGATGCGGTTCACGTACTCGACGACGACCGGGTCCTTGAATCATGCGCGCGCTGGCCTCAACCATCATGGCGTACTGCTTGCCCATCTTGATCTCGGTGTCGATACGAGTACCAGTCGCCGAGACTCTTGCCGGAGCCGATTTTGCGATTGCCGATGTCGTCGATATCGTTCTTGCCCTTATCGTGAGTGGCTTTCGGCGCGTCCTGCGTCGCGGCGGGAGTTGATCGTGCCGTTCGGCGGGAGCAGCCGGGTTAGCGCTGGCGTCTGCCGCGGGCTGACTTTGGTCTGGTGGACTGCTGGGTGCCTGCGCTGACGGTGTCTGCGAGTTGGCGTGCTGTCCTGCGCAAACGAAGGCACAGCCAGGCAGACACTCAGCAGCATTGCATTCGCAACTGCGAGAGCGCGTGACTTCATGGGAAACTCCAGTGCCGTACGCTGAACCACCTTGCCGGGGTGCTATTTGCGCTCATTATATGCTTGGAGCGCAGTTTGTGGCGCATTGGATTTCCGGTTTTTCCCGGACACAAAGATTTCAGCCGGCTGGACAAAGAGCTTGTAGCAAACCGGGTTAGAATGAGCGGTTCGTCCCAGAAGGAGGGCACTTGGCAACGGCTACGTCAGCCGATCAGGCAACGCGCGAGGGTTTCGGTCGACAGCATTTCATCGCCGGCCTGCGCAAACTCAGCGAGGACGATTTCACTGGAGTCACCGGCACGCTGCGATATCTGACGGCAGAACCCGGTCGATCCTGAGTCGCTGAAGCCCTATCTGTTCTGGAACGTGCAGCACTACACCCGCAACCTGATCGACAAGACCGAGCTCTACGAGCTGCTGGCGATCTGCTGGGAGGTGGGCATGGGCAGCTCCATCCACAATCACCAGGGACAGAACTGCTGGATGGCCGCGCCCATCGGCCGTCTGGCGGTGCAGAACTACCGCGTGCTCTCCGAGGACCTCGCCGCTCATCGCTGCAGCATCGTGCCCACCGACGTCGTCGAGATCACCCCCGCCCATCCGGTGGCGGTGGATCCGCTGAATCCGGTGCACGACGTCCGCAATCTGCGCGAATGGGGACAGCGCGCCGTGAGCCTGCACATCTACTCACGCCCGTTCGACTCCTGCATCGTCTATTCGGTGGAGCAAGGCAGTTGCGGCGAGATTGGCCTGAACTACACGTCGATGTACGGCAAGCTGGTTTGAAGCAGCATTCAGCACTCAGCGTTCAGCAGAAGTGCTTATCTCCCACGTTTGGGGAATGCCGATTCCTCCGCTCACATTGAATTCCCTAGGTGTCAGGCATCGGTGTTCTTATAATCACCGTGTCGGCGTTTGCCCGGACTCTTACATTCTTTCCTGAACAGCGAGGCGGTAATGACAGTCATCAAGCAAGACGATCTTATCCAGAGCGTGGCCGACGCTCTGCAATACATTTCCTACTACCATCCGGCTGATTTCATTCACGGCCTGGCGCGCGCCTATGAAAAAGAGCAGTCGCCCGCCGCACGGGACGCGATGGCGCAGATCCTGATCAACTCCCGCATGTGCGCCGAAGGCCACCGGCCGATTTGTCAGGACACTGGCATCGTGTACCGTCTTCCTGAAGGTTGGCATGAAGGTGCAGTGGGACGCCACCATGAGCGTGGAGGACATGGTCAACGAGGGCGTGCGCCGGGCCTATCTCCACCCCGACAACAAACTGCGCGCCAGCGTGCTGGCCGATCCGGCCGGCGAGCGCAAGAACACCAAGGACAACACTCCGGCGGTCGTGAACATGGCGCTGGTTCCCGGCTACAAGGTTGACGTCATCGTGGCCGCCAAGGGTGGTGGCTCGGAAGCCAAGTCGAAGTTCGTCATGCTGAATCCCTCCGACTCCATCGTCGAGTGGGTGCTGAAGACCGTTCCCACGATGGGCTCGGGCTGGTGTCCTCCGGGCATCATCGGCATCGGCATCGGCGGCACTTCGGAGAAAGCTATGTTGCTCGCGAAAGAAGCGCTGATGGAGCCGATCGACATCCAGGAGCTGATTGCCCGCGGGCCTAAGAATCGCGCCGAGGAGTTGCGGCTCGAGCTCTATAAAAAGATCAACGAACTTGGCATCGGCGCGCAGGGACTGGGCGGCCTGACCACGGTGCTCGATGTGAAGGTGAAGGATTATCCCACGCACGCCGCCAACCTGCCCGTAGCCATGATTCCGAACTGCGCTGCCACACGTCACGCTCACTTCGTGCTCGACGGCTCTGGTGCAGTCGCGCTGAAGCCGCCTTCTCTGAAGGACTGGCCCGAATTGACCTACAATCCGGCGGGCGCGCGTCACGTCAACCTCGACACCGTCACGCGCGAAGACGTGGCGACATGGAAGACCGGCGAAGTCATTCTCCTTAGCGGCAAGTTGCTCACCGGCCGCGATGCTGCCCACAAGCGCATGACGGAAATGCTCACGCGCGGCGAGCGGCTTCCGGTGGACTTCACCAATCGCTTCATCTACTACGTCGGACCGGTCGATCCGGTGAGGGATGAAGTGGTCGGCCCTGCTGGTCCCACCACGGCCACGCGCATGGACAAGTTCACCCGCCAAATGCTGAAGGAAACTGGCCTGCTCGGAATGGTGGGCAAGTCGGAACGCGGGCCGGAAGGCATCTCCGCCATTCGCGATCACAAAGCGGTGTTCCTCATGGCGGTGGGCGGTGCCGCTTACCTGGTCTCGAAGGCCATCAAGAAGTCGCGCGTGCTGGGCTTCGCCGATCTCGGCATGGAAGCCATCTACGAATTCGAGGTCGAGGACATGCCCGTCACGGTTGCCGTGGATGTCAATGGCAACTCCGTACACGAGTCCGGCCCGAAGGAGTGGCAGGCCAGGATCGCGGAGCTGGTGGAGATTGGGTGACAACGCCAGTCCCACGAAGTGGGACGGCATAACTCCGGTACGCCCTAGGCTAAATTCTGTTCCGCCCTGGCGGGCTCACTGTGCAGCCCATGATGAGGTATGCCTTACGCCAATTGCAGCCGCTTGAGCTTCAATCGGCCGGCGCGGACGTGGGCAAGGTCGTACTGTGCCTGTTGGACAAGCCAGCTTTCGGCGCTGCCGCCGAACACCTTGGATAGCCTGACAGCCATTTCGGGCGAGATGCCCCGCTTCCCGTTAACCAATTCGGAAAGCGTAGTCCGGGTGACGCCAAGCGCCGCGGCGGCGTCCGTAATGCTCAAGCCCAAAGGCTCGATGCACTCCTGCAAGACTACCGTGCCGGGGTGCGGGGGGTTTTTCATCAGCATGGGCCGTTCTCCATTCTTAGTGGTAATCGACATAATCGACATCCTCTGCGTGGCCGTCGTGAAAGCGGAAAATCAGCCGCCAGTTGGCACAACCGTGACAGCATAGAAGCCCGTTAATTCGCCCTTTAGCGGGTGTAACCGGAACCCCGGCAAATCCATGTCCGCGACGGTACGGGCGGCGGCAAGCCTCGCCAGAATATTGCGCAGCTTACCGACGTGTTCGCGGTTGACCCCGCGCGGGTCGTCGTCCTCATAGAGGCGTTTCAGCCCCTTGTGCCGTATCGACCGGATCATTCCATACCGTAATGCGTTACATTACGCATGTCAAGCTCTGGTTTTTGGGCCCATCTTTTGGGCTTCCGCTAGGAATGCAGCTCGTCGAGTGCCTTCCAGAGAGGATCGAGTGGAACTTCAATTGGAGAATTTGGGATCAGCAGCTTGTCAACCAACTGCCAGCCGCCCTGACTGCAGTCGTAGGCCTTATGCCGGATAGGATCAATCCCCCAGATATTCACAACGCCCATCACGCGGTAGTCGTCGAGGCGCTGCTGGTATCGCGAGACGCGGTCTTCGGGTGAGAGTACCTCGATTACCGCGAGCGGTGGCTGGGCCGGGACTGCCTCATAGGGTCTCTTGACTGGAAGAATGGCCAAATCAGCAACTCGGAACCGAGTTGCCGAGATGCGGAGCCGCAAATCGGGATACGCTTTCAAATGCCAAGTCTCCCGATGGGCGGCGAACCACGTAATAACGAACTCCTGCACCTCGGAATGATCGGTTTCCCCCGCGTTGCGCTCCTCCAGCTCGCCGTCCACATAGTCGCAGTCCGGCTCGTAGTCCGTCCTGAGATATTCTTCCAGCGATAAATGTGTGGTCGTCATGGAAGGCCGCTCCTAGCTGGTGAAACCCCTGCCGTCCCTACGGGACTCGGTATTCATAATAAACGCCTACCAAGCGCTGAAGCGCTGGGCTAAGCTATACCGTGCCTTCGGCACTGTTTGGTCGCTCTCGATAAGCGCGACGTATCAACTTGCGAGATCATCTGTGTAAATAGAGGACAATTCTATGTCCACCACCACTTCCCGAACCCGCACCGAAAAAGATTCTCTCGGCACCAAAGATATTCCTGCCAGCGTCTATTACGGCATTCAAACCGCCCGCGCGGTCGAGAACTTTCCCATCAGCGGACTGCGCGCCCACCCTTCCCTCATCCGCGCTATCGCGATGGTGAAGGAGGCGGCGGCCCTCGCCAACCGCGAACTCGGCCTGGTGGACGAGAAGACCGCCAACGCCATCATCGAGGCCGCCAAGGAAGTGCAGCAGGGCAAGTGGGACCAGGAATTCGTCGTGGACGTCTTCCAGGCGGGCGCGGGCGTCAGCTTCCACATGAACAGCAATGAGGTCATCGCCAACCGCGCCTCCGAGTTGCTGGGCGGCAATCTGGGCGAGTACAAGCACGTCCATCCCAACGATCATGTCAACTACGGCCAATCGACCAACGACGTCTTCCCTACCGCGATGCGCCTCGCCGCGCTGCTCGAACTGGACAAGCTGTATGCCGTGCTCGATGGCTTGATTGCCGCGCTGGAGGAAAAGGGTAAAGAATTCCACCACGTCCTGAAATCGGGCCGCACCCACATGATGGACGCGGTGCCCATGCGGCTGGGCCAGGAGTTTCATGCTTACGCGGGCTCGATCAGGCGGACGAAGACGTCGATCCAGCAACAATCGGAGCTATTGCGCGAGGTGGGACTCGGCGGCTCTGCGGTGGGCACCGGCATCAACACGCATCCCGACTATCGCGAGAAGGCGATCGCCAACCTGGCGCGCATCTCAGGGCAAAAACTGCACATCGTGGACGACATGCGCTATGCCATGCAGTCGAACCTGGCGATGTCGTCGGTCAGTTCGGCGCTGCGCAATCTGGCGCTGGAGGTCATCCGCATCTCCAATGACCTGCGACTACTGTCGTCGGGGCCGAACACCGGACTGGCGGAAATCAATCTGCCGGCGCTTCAGCCGGGCTCCTCCATCATGCCGGGCAAGATCAATCCGGTGATGGCGGAGCTGGCGGCGATGGTTTCGTTCCAGGTCGTCGGCTACGACACCACGGTCGCGCTGGCGGTTCAGGCCGGCCAGCTCGAACTCAACGTCATGATGCCGGCCATGGCGTACAGCGTCCTCACCTCGATCACCATCATGACCAACATGCTGCGGCAGCTCACCGAATTTTGCATCAAGGGCATCACGGTCAACGAGAAACGCACCGATTATTACGTGCAGAGCACGGTGTCACTGGCCACAGCGCTGAATCCGTACATCGGCTACGCCAAGGCGGCGGAGATCGCGAAAGAGTCGGTAAAAACCGGCAAGTCCATCATCGAGATTGCACGCGAGCGTGGCGAACTCAGCGAAGAACAGATCAAGGAGATTCTTGATCCCGCGCGCATGACCGAGCCAGTGCGCCCGCTGGACGCAGCCAAGGAGCGGGAAAAAATCAAGGGCGGCGGTAGCTAGGACCAAAAGCGAAGAGCGAAAAGCGAATCGCGAAGAGCGGCGTTCAGTACGCCCAGCGCAACAGCGTGGCCCCGGAGGTGAATCCCGCGCCTACGGCTGCCACTAAGACCAAGTCACCCTTCTTCAGCTTGCCTTCGTCAATCGCGGTCTGCATGGCCAGCGGAATGGTTCCCGCCGTGGTATTGCCGTAGCGGTCAATGTTGATGACGACCTTCTCCATCGGCATCTTGAGCCGGTCGGCGGTCGCCGTGATGATGCGCATGTTGGCCTGGTGGGCGATGAAGCAATCGACGTCCTTTCCGGTGAGATTATTCTTGCGCAGGACACGTTCGGTCATCTCCGACATCTTCTTCACCGCATACTTGAAGACTTGCTGCCCATCCTGATGAATATAATGCATTTTCTGATCGACAGTTTCGTGCGAAGCCGGGTTCAGACTTCCCCCGCCCGGCATGTACAGGTACTGGCCTCCCATGCCTTCGACCTGGGCCTCGTAGTCGATGATTCCGTCCTCACCCTCTTCTGCCGGCTCCAGCAGCACTGCGCCTGCTCCGTCGCCGAAAATGATGCACACGGCGCGATCGGTGAAGTCGGTCATGGAAGAGTTCACGTCGGCGCCGATTACCAGCACCTTCTTCGACCTGCCCGACTCGATGAACTGGGTGCCCGCGTTCAGCGCATACACGAAGCCTGAGCATCCCGCCGAAACGTCGAAGCCCCAGGTGCGCGCGATGCCCAGTTTGTGTTGTACCAGGCACGCCGTCGAGGGATACATCATGTCGGGGGTGACCGTCCCCACCACGATGACATCCACTTCCTGAAGATCGAACGGGTGCGACGCGACAAGTTTCTTGACCGCTTCGACCGCCAAATCGCTGGCCGCTACGCCTTTGTCCACCAAGTGGCGTTCGCGGATTCCAGTACGCTCAAGGATCCACTGGTCGGTGGTGTCCACCATTTTTTCCAGTTCCTTGTTGGTGAGGACACGAGGCGGGACGTAGGTGCCCAGCGCAGTGATCTTGGCGCGACGAGTAGTTGGCAATAGAGTTCTCCGAGATTCGCTCTTCGCTGTTCGCCATTCGCTTTTCGCCAGAGGAGCTCGGTCCATTGATCGATGGATTTTCCAGCGAGTCGCGTGGCAAAACAACGCGAGTCGCAACGGAAAGCGAATAGCGAAAAGCGAATAGCGGCTCTTTTGCCAGGCGCCAGTTGACCGCTGCACCCGCACTAGCCTGCTACCGTTGCTTCCTTCCGGACCTGGCGGGATTCACAAGATTGCGTTGCGCGGGACCAGCGCCCGACCATTCAATATAACATTCCATCGCGGCGGCGTGCTCGGCGCAGGAAGCGCGCGAGTTCGACCCCGGTTGCTCTGGGAGCCGCGGAAAACAATGGTAAAATAAGGAAATCGCATGCCGCCAAAAACCGATTCTGTAGCCCTGCTCGACATTTCTGACACGCTGGTCCGCGCAGATGCGGTGCGCCTTGGCGGGCCCGGATCGGATCCCTTGACGGTTGCTCCCAAGAAAATTGGATTTGTGAGCCTGGGCTGTCCCAAGAACCTGGTGGACAGCGAGGTGATGATGGGCCTGCTGGCGCAGGGCGGCGCCGAGATCACGCCGCGCGCCGAGGACGCCGACATCATCGTCGTGAACACCTGTTCTTTCATCGACTCGGCCAAGCAGGAATCGGTGGACACGATTCTGGAGATGGCCCAGCACAAGATCGCCGGGCGGGCGCAAAAACTCATCGTGGCGGGCTGCCTGGTCGAGCGCTATCGCAACGAAATCCAGAAGAACATTCCCGAGGTTGATGCCGTCGTCGGTACAGGGGAATTGCAGCAGATTCTCAGCGCGGCGGGAATTGCGCCGCCGTCGCCCACCGGTTCCCCGTTTGTGATTTTGAACTCTCGTTCCGAGGGTGATGCCCGTGAGGCGGCAGGCCGCTTCTCGAAAGCCGAATGGGACGGCGCCCTTGCCGACCTGCCAAACTATTTGTACGACGAGAACACGCCGCGCCTGCTGGCGACCCCCAAGTATTCGGCCTACATCAAGATCGCCGAAGGCTGCGATCATCCCTGCTCGTTTTGCATCATCCCGCAATTGCGCGGCAAATTTCGTTCGCGGCGATTCGAATCGGTGATCGCCGAGGCCCAACGTCTTGCCGAACAAGGCGTGCGTGAGATCACGCTGATCGGGCAGGACACGACCTGCTACGGAGAAGATCTGGGCCTGAAAGATGGTCTGGCGCTGCTGCTGGAGCGGCTGGCGCAAATTGAGAAATTGCGCTGGGTACGCTTCCTTTACGCCTATCCCAACAAGATCACCAGCAGGCTGCTGCGGACGATCGCAGCGCATGAAAAGATTTGTTCCTATATTGATGTGCCGCTGCAACATGCTTCGCCTGAAGTTTTGAAGCGCATGAAACGCGGCGCCGGCGCAGAGATATTTTTGCGTTCGGTGGAAAAGATGCGCCGCGAGATTCCTGGGCTGACACTGCGCACCTCGTTCATCGTGGGCTTTCCTGGCGAGAGTGAAGCCGATTTCGAACAGCTCTGCCAGTTCGTGCGCGAGGCGCAATTCGACTGGCTGGGAGTGTTTGGCTATTCCGACGAGGAGGGGGCCGGGGCGTTCGCACTGGAGGACAAAGTCCCCCGGAGAGAGATCGAGAGACGCCGCAAGAAGCTGATGTCCATGCAGAAGCAGATCAGCCGCAAGAAAAAGCGGGCCCTGGTGGGACAACAGTTCGATTTGCTGCTGTCGGGCCCCTCGGCAGAGACCGAGTTGCTGTGGGAAGGCCGGACCGCGATGCATGCTCCCGAGATTGATGGCACGGTTTATGTGAACGATTTCGGGGACCGCGACGACATTCGCGAAGGCGAGTTCTATCGCTGCGAGATCACCGAAGCGCACGACTACGATCTGGTGGCGCGCATCGTGGAAAGCAGTTGTCAGTAGTCAGTTGCCAGTTGCCAGTAAATGCGCGGAGCCGGCGAGCGACAACTGACCACTGGCTACTGACTACTGACAACTGACAACTTGTCCATGAAGAAAACGGTTCGCAGCTTACGTTGTCCAACTTGCAGAAAGATCGTGCTGGCCAACGATCCCGAGTATCCTTTCTGTAGCGAACACTGCCGCGCCATCGACCTGGGCAAGTGGGCGAGCGGCGGCTATGTCATCTCCACCCCGTTGAACGATCCGGAGACCGACGATTCCAACTACCCGAGCCAACGAAGTAAGAAATCAGAGTGAGCCTGGCCCAATAGGGTCTCCAGTTCCGCGCTGGGCCACCCTGGTCGCCACGTTCTTTGGCGCTGGGCGATTGCGTCCCGGCCCGGGAACGTGGGGATCGCTGGCCACCGTCCTGTTGTGGTGGCTGTTGGCTTCGCATCTTCCGCCCGCAGCCCGGGTTCCGGCGATTGTGCTGCTGATTGCGATGGTGGTCGCGATTGGCATACCCGCCGCGACCCTGGAAGCGCGGGGATGCGGCAAAAAAGATCCATCACACGTGGTCATCGATGAAGTTGCGGGGCAACTGCTGACCCTGGTGGCGTGTCCCATTGTGTGGCAAGCGCTGCTCGCTGGCTTTATACTTTTTCGTGCGTTCGATATTGTTAAACCGACTCCGGTGCGCAGCCTGGAAAGGTTGCCGGAAGGCACGGGAATTGTGGTGGACGATCTTGGCGCTGGCGTTTACGGCCTGATTGTCCTGCAGTTGCTGCTTCACTTTGGGGGTCATACGCTGAAATGAACGAGATGGGCAGATGATGGAACGAAGAACGGGCACAAAGAACGTGAACGGCAAACCCCATATCGATTCCATCGATCCCATGTGCGCTCTGCCGGGAGGCGAGATTCGCATTAGCGGCAGTGGGCTTCGTCCCCAGGGACTGCGCCGGCCCCAGGTGCAGTTTGGCGATGTAGATGGCTCGATCATCATCAGCTCGGAACAGTTCATCGTAGCGCGCGTGCCCGAAGGCGCTGCTTCCGGCAAGGTCGTGGTAGCGACCAACGGTCACAAGAGCAATCCGGGAGAAGTGCGGGTGGGCGTTCCCATCGCGGAAAACCTGCACCCCGTGGCGAATCCAGCCATCGACCAGGACGGCAACATTTACGTCACGTTCTCCGGCTCGCGCGGGCAGAAGGTCCCGGTTGCGATCTACCGCATCGACAACAATTACAACGTGAAGCCGTTCGTGCGTGAAATGATGAACGCCACCGGCATGGCCTTCGACCACGCGGGCAGTCTCTATGTTTCCTCGCGCTATGACGGCACCGTGTACCGAGTGGCGCAGAACGGTACCATGACTTCTTACGCCGAAGGAATGGGTGTCGCGACGGGAATCGCCTTCGACCCTCGCGGAAATCTCTACGTCGGCGATCGCAGCGGCACCGTCTTCAAGATCGACCGTGACCGCCAGATCTTCGTGTTTGCCATGCTGGAGCCGAGCGTCTCCGCCTATCATCTGGCGTTCGGCAGCAACGGAAATCTGTACGTCACCGGCCCCACCACTTCCAGCTTCGATGCCATTCAGCAGATCGACGCTCACGGTGCGGTCAGCGTCTTCTACCGCGGACTGGGGCGCCCGCAGGGACTGGCAGTCGATGTTGACGACAACCTCTATGTCGCCGCCTCGCTCAACGGGCGTCGTGGCATTGTGCGGGTCACGCCTGATCGCCAGGCATCGTTGGTCATGTCAGGGCAAAATCTGGTTGGACTGGCCTTCGCCCGCGGTCGCTCTGCCGTGCTCGCCACCACCACCGGCGTGCATCACCTTTCCTGGGACATCCAGGGCCGGCGGCTGATTCCGGAAGGCTAGCAATTGGCAATGGGCATTTAGGACGGCATTTGATATTTGGCACGTAGCCCTTGGCGTTTAGCTACGGCTAGAGCAGATTCTGAGTTGGTGTATCCGGGTGGAGCACCGCTTCAGCGGTGTATTTGAAAGTTGCCTCTGAATTCGGCTTTAGCCGCTGAGGTAACTAGAGCTCTTACCTCAGCGGCTAAAGCCTCGTCCTTTTTGCAGACTTAGCATGCACGCCTGAAAGGCGTGCGCCACCCAACACCGGATACAGCAACTCCGGAATCGCTCTAAAATTTCATTTCCTTTCTGTGCACCACGGCCTTCCAGTGCCACCAAGGTCAGCGCGAGTCCCCAGTAACAAGGGGAAAACTGACAACAGTCGTCAGAGGTTCTCCGGCGCGGCCCCAAGCCTCACGGCTGCGTGAATTCTCCAAGACTAAGTCTTCCGCGTATGAGTTTGTTGCTGCCAAGAGAGATGGCATTGCTCCCACCATGTAGGTGAATGAATAAGAGGTCAATCTCGGCATCGTTCACACTCGGATCGTCTTTCAATCCGTCCACGTAGAACAAGAGCCACTCGCGTCGCGTTGTGCCATACCGAAGTGGCTCAAGGGAGGTTGCCCTTTGGAACGATGCGTACATGCGGGTATTTCCTGGGAGTCCTGGGATGATAGTCACCAGTCCAGATTCAGAAATGGGACATGCTGTCGTGCCGTGGTACTCATTCCCGTTGATTCGCATTGTCACCCTGTAGTCCAGAAGGGAGATTTCTGGCATGTCAACTTCATTCCATAAGTCCATCTGCAAGGCGAGAACCACAGCGTCTTTGTGTCCAACGTCCGTAATTAAAGCTTGAACTAGGCGACCACCGAACTTCGGTTGCTGAGAATTTGCGGAAACAGGTGTCCCCAAGGGCTGATGAAACTTCCAATTGAACCAGAACCGACCCGAAAGTGCGCCGATACAAAACGCTACAATGACAAGGCAAATCACCCATAGGCGTTTCATGGTATCTCACTTCCTTTCTGCCGGAATTTCCGTTTTAGCTTTCACAGCCCCACACTATATACCCCTTTAGCTAAATACACTTTCGCCGTATTGCCCCCATGTCGTTCAATCGCCACAGAGTTTCCCGTGGCAGGAGCACGATTGCGGATTCTTCACCCCTTGCACGTCCTGAGCAAACCAATCTGTAGCCAACTATGTTGCTAACACCTATTTCTAAATGTCGTAATACATCTGGAACTCGTAGGGATGTGGACGCAGGCGCATGGCGTTCACTTCCTTCTCTCGCTTGTAGTCGATGTAGGTGTTCAGCATCTCCTCGGTGAAAACGTCGCCCTTGAGCAGGAACTGATAGTCCCGCGCCAGCGCGTCGAGCGCATTCTCCAGCGAACCCGGCATCGATGGGACCTTCGCCAGTTCCTCCGGACCCAGATCGTAGATGTCCTTGTCGAGCGGCTGACCGGGATCGATCTTGTTCTCGATGCCGTCGAGTCCGGCCATCAGCATGGCGGAGAACGCCAGGTACGGATTGCAGCTCGGATCGGGCGGACGGAACTCCACCCGCTTGGCTTTGGGCGAAGCCGAATACATCGGAATGCGACATGCCGCCGATCGATTGCGGCGCGAATACGCCAGGTTCACCGGAGCTTCAAAGCCCGGCACCAGGCGTTTGTAGGAGTTGGTGGTCGGAGCGATGATGGCCGACAAGCGCCGGCCCGTGCTTGATCAGGCCGCCGATGTACCACAGCGCCATCTGCGACAGGCCCGCGTAGCCGTCGCCGGCGAACAGCGGCTTGCCCTGCCTTCCATAGCGACTGGTGGGTGTGCATGCCGCTGCCGTTGTCCTGGAAGAGCGGCTTGGGCATGAAGGTCACTGTCTTGCCGTATTGGTTGGCGACGTTCTTCACGATGTACTTGTAGAGCATCATGGCGTCGGCGGACTTGATCAGCGAATCGAACTTCAGATCGATCTCGGTCTGTCCGCCGGTGGCAACTTCATGGTGATGACACTCCACCGTCGAGTCCGCAGTTCTGCATGGTCATCGCCATTTCGGTGCGCAGGTCCTGGTAGTGGTCGGTCGGAGGCACCGGAAAATAGCCTTCCTTGTAGCGCGGACGATAGCCCAGGTTGTTCTCCACCCGTCCCGAGTTCCAGCGGCCCTCTTCGGCATCGATGAAGTAATAGCCCTCGTGCTCGTTCTGGTCGAAGCGCACGTTGTCGAAGATGAAGAACTCGGCTTCGGCGCCGAAGTAAGCGGTGTCGGCCAGACCGGTGGACGCCAGATACATCTCGGCCTTCTTGGCGATGTAGCGCGGATCGCGATCGTAGCGCTGCTTGGTGACGGGATCGATGACGTCGCACACCATCACCAGCGTTGGCACCTCGGTGAAGGGGTCGAGCATGTACTTGGTCGGCATCGGGAATGAGCAGCATGTCGCTCTCATGGATGGCCGCCCAGCCGCGGATCGACGAGCCGTCCATGCCGAAGCCTTCTTCGAACGACGATTCGCTCAGTTGACCGATAGGATACGAGACGTGATGCCACAGTCCGGGAAGATCGGTGAAGCGCAGGTCGAGGATTTGGACGTTGTTCTCCTTGACAAATGCCAGAACTGCTTTCGGGTCGGGCTTGGTATCAGCCATTGGGATTCTCCTTGTCCGTCACTCGGCCGGAGGTGCACCCGCGTGCGTCGTAAGAGGACGGCGGTTGTGTTGCAGTGAAGATCTTGCGGAATGTCCTGCCCGCTTTAGCGCCAGCTTGTCTGGCGAAGCGGTGCGGCCTTCCGGCGTAGGAATTCGGAACTGCGAACTGCATTTGGGTTAGGAAGTTTTGTGAGCTGCGGGCGCGCACCCTAGCGCACAGAGGAAGCATACTCGGCGCACCAAGCGCTGGCTAATACAATGTTTTTATGGCTGGCATAACCCGGCTTTATGAACTGCAAACTAATGATTCTGCTAACGAAATGCGTCACGCTCCCGTAGAATTGAGCTTGCCTCTAATAAACCCACGATGTTAAAGGCCTCGGCAAAAGTGAGCCTTGATGTCTGCGCACGCCGAGGCTGAATGCTGGATGCTAACGGCTAATTGCTAACGGCTAAGTGCCGCTTTATGGACTTCGATCAGCTCGAAACATTTCTGGAGGTCGCACGGCTCAGCAGCTTCTCGCGGGCTGCCGAGCGCCGTTTTCGCACTCAGCCGGCGATCTCGTCGCAAATTCGCGCCTTGGAAGAGGAGGTCGGCGCCAAGCTGCTCGATCGCAGCGGCGGGAAGGTGGCCGTCACCGGTCCGGGCAAAGTCTTCCAGAAGTATGCCGAAGATGTGCTGGAGCAGCGCCGTGTCATGCTGGTGGCGCTGGCGGAGATGCATCGCGTGCCGCGCGGCGAGATGGTGGTCTCCGCCAATGAAGGCACCTGCCTGCACATCCTGCCCGAGGTTTTCGCCGAGTTTAAGCGCCAGTATCCCAGTGTCGCGGTCAGCGTGAAGCGCCTGGAGCACAACAAGATTCTGGAGGCGATCATCGAGAACTCCTGTGACTTCGGCGTCGTATCCATGCCAGTGCCCGACAAGCGCCTGACGGTGGTGCCCATCCATCGCGACGAACTGATTGTGATCACGCCGCCGCGTCATCCGCTGGCCGCACAGAAGAAAGCCACGGTGGCGGAAGTTGTGGAGTATCCGCTGCTGCTGCCCAAGGTGGGCCGCACCCGCGACGCGCTGGAGACCCTCTTCCACGAACGCGGGCTGAAGCCCAGGATATCCATGGAACTGGATTCCAGCGAATTGCTGAAGCGCTTCGTCGCCGCCGACGTTGGGGTCGGATTCATCCCGCGCTCCCACGTGGCCGAGGACCTGCAAGCCAATGCGCTGGCCGCGCTCACCCTGGCGGATGCCAGTATTCAACGCGAACTGGCCCTGGTCTTCCGCAAAGACAAGGCGCTCAGCCGCGCCGCGCTGGCATTCATCGATATTGCGGTGAAGCTAAGGCGGCGTGCCGCGGCGAGCCCGGCCCGATGACCCAGCCGGCCATTGTTCTCAATTCTTGTTCTTTAATGTTGTTTTCACACAATCGTCATGTTCCCGTGTGTTATTTTTGACGATTCGGTTACAACCATCTCTGCTTCGGAGAACGTAAATTGGCCAAAGACATGGTCCCCAAGCGCATCTTCCTCACCAAGGGCGTGGGGAAACACCGGGAGCGGCTCACTTCGTTCGAATTGGCGCTGCGCGATGCGGGTATTGCCGCCCAGAACCTGGTGCGGGTGTCGTCCATCTTTCCTCCCAACTGTAAGCTCATTCCGCGCAAAGACGGACTGCCGTACCTGTCGCCGGGAGAAGTCACGTTCGCGGTGGTGGCGGAGAACTCCACCCGCGAGCCCCATCGCCTTACGGCTGCCTCGATCGGACTGGCGATTCCGGCCGACCGCAGCACTTACGGCTATTTGAGCGAGCATCATTCCTTCGGCGAGACCGACGACGTGGCCGGGGACTACGCCGAAGAGCTTGCCGCCGAGATGCTGGCCACCACGCTGGATGTGGAGTTCGACGCCGACAAGTCATGGGACGAGAAGAAAGAAGTCTATCGGCTGTCGAACAAGATTGTGCGCACGGCCAACATTACCCAGAGCGCCGTCGGCGACAAGCGCGAACGCTGGACGACGGTGATCGCGGCCGCGATATTAATCTTCGAATAGCAGCACCACAAAGGCAGGTAGAAAACTAAAGGCGCGATTGCTCGCGCCTTTGTGTATCCCACGATGTGAGAGTTGCTCTATTTTTTTGGCTCCAGGATGATTTCGCGCGCCAGGCGGTCCCCCAAGACCTCCCGCCAACTGGCGCGCTCCTGATATCCCGCAACCATCTTCTGGTCATTGCTGTTGGTGGCCTGATTGGCGACCGCTTCCATCTTGTCCTGGTTGGCTTCCATGCTCGCCAGGTCCTTGAATTCCGTCATCAACATGATGTCGAAGTCGTTGGGACCATGGGGCTCAGTCGCAATAACTTTGTAATCCAGGATCAGCCCGGCCTTCTTCAACGCCTCATGTTCAGCTTTCCACTCACCGGCCAGCCATTCCATGTACTTCAGGCCGAGACCAGGTTTGGTTTTGATGAAGTTGATGTCCCACACCGGACCGTCGTGGAACGGCCGCACGGGCATTTGAGCGAGTGATAGATTTGGCAGCAACATCGCGGCAAACGCCAGCACCGCGGCGAGACGAATCATGTTTTTCATCAGTTGGCTCCTTATTTTTCTTGGGTGAAGTATCCGAAGTGAGAGCTATGCAGCACCGCCCTGGCCGCCACTTCCACGGCCTGACAGTCTTTTCGTTCCACACAGACAAACTCAACTGCGCAGCATGAAAACGGTAATCGTATAACGGAGCCCTGGTAGATAAGAAAATATGCAGGTAAGGATTTGGTTACAGTACAACGGAAGAAACTTAATTACAACTTCAGCGGGACGAACGGCGGATAATTTTCGCGGGTACACCTCGTGCGAGGGCTTAGCGCCCGGCTGAGGGGGAGTCTGCGGCGCCGGCGGACCGCAGATCCTTCGACTCGGTCGCCGCGGCGACCTCGCTCAGGACGACAATGCTTCGCTGGGGACCGAATGCTAACAGCTAATTGCTAACTGCTAGTTGCTAGTTGCTAACCGCTACTCGCTTCCTCTTCCCTTCGCGAACTCATCGCCCGGCTGCCAGCCTACCGTTGCCGGCTGGTTTGCCGCCTGCCATCCCAGCGCGATTCCGAATTGCGCCATCACCGCGTCGCCGCGGAAGTCCATCTCCGGATAGTATTCGTCGCTGGGTTGGTGATAGTGCTTGGCAACATAGTCGCGGGCCTGTTGCTTGCCCCACGCGGCATCATGACCCTGGTACTTATCGCCTTCGTTAATGGAGAACGCGGGCACACCCGCGCGCGCGAAACTGAAATGGTCGGAACGATAGTAGTGTCCGGCGCCGGGTTGTGAGTCAGGCACGATCGCCAGGCCAAACTCCTTGGCGGTACGCTCGACCGTGGGATAAAACTTGGTGCGCTCGGCGCCCGAAACGTTTACCTCCTCCGGCACTCCCAGCGGGGACACGTCATCGTAGTTCAAATCGAGCGAAATGTCCTTCGCCGGAACCGGCGGATGTAACCCCAGAAATTGCGACCCACGCAACCCCTGCTCTTCCCCCGTAACCGAGACAAAGTAGACGGAACGCTTGGGCGACTGCGGCGCTTCGGCGAAGGCGCGCGCGATCTCCAGAAGAATGCCAACACCCGTGGCATTGTCTTGCGCGCCGTTGTAAATCTTGTCGCCCGCCATGCCGGGCACAATGCCCAGGTGGTCGTAGTGCGCGCTGTAGATCACGCCTTCGCCCTTCAGCGTAGGATCGGAACCCTCGCGCTTGGCGATTACATTGCTGGACTCAAACGGCCGTACGGTGCTGGTGATGTAGGCCTTTAGCTTGGCTGGCAATTCGACCGCTTTGAAGCCCGGCTTCTGCGCCGCCGCCATCATGGCGTTGAGGTTCATGCCGCACGCCGCGGTAAGTTTGGCGGCCACATCAAGCTGAATCCAGGAGGCCACCTTCAGCTTGGGGGACGGATCGTCGCGCAGGTAGGCACGCTCGCCCGACCACGAGTTGCGCACCACGGTCCAACCGTAGCTGGCCATGTCGGTCTTGTGAATCAGGATGACGCCAGCCGCTCCCATGCGCGCAGCCTGCTCATATTTGTACGTCCAACGGCCATAATAGGTAAGCGCCTTTCCGCCGAAAAAGTTGGCATCGTCTGAAGGCGGCTCGTTCACCATCATCAGCAGTACCTTGCCCTTCACGTCGGCGTCCTTGTAATCGTTCCAGTTGAACTCGGGAGCGTCGATGCCGTAGCCCATCCACACGATGGGAGCGTCCACGTCGTCCACCGTATTGGTGGTCTCGTCCATGGCGACGACGTCCATGCCGTTGCGCAAATTCATGGGCGCGCCTTTGTCAGGCACGAGAGCGAATGTGGAGTCATCCTCGGTAGCAATACCGACCATCGCCACCTGCTGCAGATAGCTGCCATGGTCGCCGGCGGGCTGCAGTCCGTACAACGCAAACTGGGTGGCGATGTACTCGGCGGCGATATCGCCTCCACGCGCGCCGGTGCCGCGGCCCTCCAGCAAATCGCTGGCCAGAAATTTCACGTGTGCGCGAATCTTCTCCGCATCGATGGCGGCCATGGCCTGCTCCGCTGCCGGTGGAAGCGCCGCGACCTGCGGAACTCTGATAGCGGGCTTCGCAGGGCTGGACTTGGGCGAGGCCTGGGCCAGCAACACAGCGGCTGTCAGTGGAAGGATGAGGGCAATGATTGCGGCTTTACGCATAGAGGACGTCTCCAGTGGAGTCAGGGATGAATCTAGAAACTCATCATTCTACGCGAAACGGGGGAGCGAAAGATGTGACAAGCAGGAGGGTCGAGTGCTTGCTTGGTAGCAAAATAATGACCTGTCATGCTGAGCGAGCGTTCGCCGCGAACGCGAGTCGAAGCATCCCTATGATTAAGCCGATCTCAATGGAAGCTATAGGGCCCTTCGACTCCTCGTCTAATCGCCAGGCGACCGGACTCGTCGCTCAGGATGACAAACATGAAGCGCCGTCCCTGATGCAATCTGCGCTCCGTCGCTACCAGACTCGGCAGGCCGGTTTGCGCACGATGGGCGCGTCGGGCTTGCACTTGTATGCCTTCTGAAACTCGGGCATGTTTCCCACCACGCCGTTGACCCGGAATCTCCCCGGCGAGTGCTCATTGACTCCCGCCATCATGCGGGCGAACTCAGGACGGTCATTCTCGCACCAGATCTGGCCCCAGCCAACGAACAGACGCTGCTCGGGGGTAAAGCCGTCAATCGACTTCTGCGCAGCGTCGCCCAGCACCTTCAGCAAAGCCATGTCGGCAATGCGCAGCCCGCCGTTGTCGGCAGTATTTTCGCCCAGCGTCAGTTGTCCGCGAACGTGAACGTCATCCACCGCAACGAAGCTGTCGTACTCCTTGACGAAGCATCCCTCCAACTTATCGAACTGTTCGCGGTCCTTGGGAGTCCACCAGTTGCGCAGGTTTCCCTGAGCATCGAACTGGCTGCCTGAATCGTCGAAGCCATGGGTGAGTTCGTGGCCGATGACCGCGCCAATGGCGCCGAAGTTTACCGCATCGTCAACTTTGGGATCGTAAAATGGCGGCTGCAGAATGCCGGCTGGGAAGTTAATGTTGTTTTCCTGCGGATTGTAATAGGCGTTCACCGTCGGCGGCGTCATGCCCCATTCGTTGCGGTCCACCGGCTGGCCGATCTTCTTCAACCGCCTTTTGAACTCGAATTGATTGGCCCGCAGTCCATTGCCCAGAGCGTCGCCGCGGACGATGGTCAGCGTACTGTAATCGCGCCATTTGTCGGGATATCCGATCTTGTTGGCAATGTGCGACAGCTTGTCGAGCGCCTGCTTCTTGCTGTCCTCGGTCATCCACGACAGCTCGCTGATATCGGCCTTGAGCGCGGCTTCCAGCTCCTGGACCATCTTCAGCGTGGCAGCCTTGCTGGCGGGAGGAAATTCCTCGGCCACATAAGCCTGGCCGAGCGCCTCTCCCAAATCCGCGTTGGTAAGCTGCACGCAACGTTTCCAGCGGGGACGGATCTCTTTCGCTCCGGTAAGGATTTTTCCATAAAAGGCGAAGTTTTCATTCACAAACGCCGTTGCCAGCAGCGGCGCGGCATGATGTGCGGTCTGCCAGCGAAGGTACGTTTTGATGTCCTCGAGACTGCTGGTTGCTACCACTTGGTTCATGCCCTTTACGAAATCGGGCACGGATACATCGAGACTATCGAAGCTGGGGCTGGCAATAGTAGCGAAATACTCTTTCCACGTAAAAGCGGGACTCAGTTGCTGAAGCTGAGCGGTGGTCATCTTGTGATAAACCTTGTTGGGATCGCGCCGCTCCACTCGATCCATTGCGGCCTTCGCCAGCTCGGTTTCGAGGGCCAGAACGGTCTTGGCATCGGCCGCAGCCTTTTCCGGCGACTCGCCCAGCAACTGGAACATGTTGGTCACGTGCTCGACATACTGGCTGCGCAGCTCGACTGATTTCGCATCCGTCTTCAGGTAATAGTCGCGGTCGGGAAGGCCCAGCCCTCCCTGGTCGGTGCCGGCAATCTCCATCATGGAGTCTTTGGCGTCAGGCTCGGAGCCGAAATCGAACAGCACGCGCACGCCGTTGTTGTGCAGCTCACCGATGAGCGCCGGCAGTTGCGACTTGTGCTGGAGCGCGGCAATGCGGTCCAACATCGGCTTCAGCGGAGCCGTGCCCTTGGCGTCAATGCCGGTCTCGTCCATGCAGGAGTAGTAATAGTCGCCGATCTTCTGGTCGTTGGCCGAACGGCCGGGAGTGTCGGCTGAAGTCTTGTCCAGAATATTGCGCAGGATCAACTGGTTGCGTTCGTGCAGCTCGTTGAATCGGCCCCATTCCGGTTGATCGGCCGGGATCGGATTGTTCTTGATCCAGTTGCCGCAGGCGTACTGATAGAAATCGGTGCAGGGATCGACGGACTTGTCCATCGCGTTCAAGTCGAAGCTAGGGACAGTCTTAATCGCCGCAGTAGAGGACGACGTGCTTTGCGCCTGCGTCGCGATTCCGGCAAACAGCAGGATGCAAGCTAGAAGAGAAAAATGTCGCATGTATGACCTCGTTCTTGAAATGAGAGCAGAATCAATCCTTACCAAACCCGGCACGCGTTCTCACGCACCATGGGCTGGCCCGTTTTACAACCAAATGCCTCCTGGAACGCGGCCGAATTCTGCACCGCCCCGTTCACCCGCCAGCGTCCGGGTGAGTGCGGATCGGTGATGGCCAGCACTCGGGCCTGCTGGTCGGTCACATTCTGGCACCAGATCTGCCCATACGCCAGGAAGAACCGCTGCTGTGGCGTGTAACCATCGATGGGCTTCACCGGCGTATTGCCGATGATATTCATCAGCGCCATGTAGGCCAGCTTAAGGCCGCCATTATCGGCGGTGTTCTCCCCCAGCGTGAGTTTGCCGTTGAGGTGCACTTCGCCTTTGTCGTCCTTCACCGCGACGAAGCTGGAATATTCGTCGGCGGTGCAGTTGGCGCGGTCTTCGAAAGCCTTGGCGTCCGCCGCGGTCCACCAGTCCTTCAAGTTGCCCTGAGCATCGTACTTGCGGCCCTGGTCGTCGAAGCCGTGGGTCAATTCGTGACCGATCACAACTCCGATGCCGCCATAGTTCACCGCATCGTCCATCTTCATGCCGTAGAACGGCGGTTGCAGAATACCGGCAGGAAAGTTGATGTCGTTCATCGGCGGACGGTAATAGGCGTTCACCGTCGGCGGAGTCATCGACCAGTCCTTGCGATCGGTCGGCTTCTCCATCTTGTTGTACTGGCGATGGGTCTCGAAGGCGGCAGCGCGCGTCGCATTGCCGGCGTAGTCGTCGCGTTTGACGACTACCGTGCTGTAATCCCGCCAGGTGTCGGGATAGCCGATGTTGTTGACGATCGCGTTCAGCTTCAGGTAGGCCTGCTGCTTGGTTGTGTCGGACATCCAGGGCAACTGCCCGATATCGCTGTGCATGGCCTGCTCGATGGCTTGCACCATTTTGAGGGTGCGCGCCTTATTGTCCGGCCCAAATACCTTATCCACATAGAGCTGGCCCAGGGCCATGCCCAGATTGTGGTCGGTGGAGCGGATGCAACGCTTCCAGCGCGGCTCGATTTCTTTTTGTCCGGCCATGTACTGCCGATTGAACTGAAAGTCTTCGTCCACGAATGCCTTCGGCAGAAGCGGGGCATAGCTATTCAAGGTGTGCCAGCGGAGATAGGTCTTCCAATCGTCGAGCGCCACTGCGTTGAGCTGCTGGTTCACCGCCTTGAAGAAATCGGGGTTGCCGACGTTCAGGCTGGCAAACTTGGGCGAGCCGTTATCGGCGAAATACTGGGTGAGTTCGAAGTTCGGGGCCAGTGCGACGATCTCTTTCGTCTGCATCATGTGGTCGCGCTTCTTCGGATCGCGGCGTTCGGTCCGGTCCATGGCGGCTTTTGCCAGGCCGGTTTCAACGGCCAGCACGGTCTTAGCTTCGGCGGCAGCGGCCTCCGGCTTATCGCCTGCCAGCTCGAACATCTTCTGCACGTGCTCCTGGTATTTTTGCCGCGTCTCCACCGACTTGGCATCGTCCTTGAGGTAGTAGTCGCGGTCCGGCAGCGTGATTCCACCCTGGTCAAGGTTCGGAATGGTCAAACTGGAATCGTGCATGTCCGGCATGGGATAGAAGCTGAACAGCGCCGGGATGCCGCTGCGATGCATGTAAGCGACCTGGGGAATGATCTCCTGCTTCGACTTGATGGCCGCGATGCGCTTCATCTCCGACTCAAGCGGCGCGGCCCCCTTTTTCTCGACCGTGCTCTCGTCCATGCACGCCGCGTAGTAGTCGCCAACTTTCTGCTGGATGGCGCTGTGTTTTCCGGGCGCCTGTGCCTGGTCGAGGAGGTCGCGCAGGACGTAGAGATTGTGCTCGTCCAGCTCATTGAAACGTCCCCATCTCGTCTTGTCCGGCGGAATGGGATTGTTCTTCATCCAGTTGCCGCACGCAGTACTGGTAGAAATCCACGCAGGGATCGACGGTTTTGTCGATGGCCGTCAGAGTCGAAGTTAGGAATTTGCTTGGGAAACTCGGAGACAGAAGAAGGAGTGGAAGGCGCTGTCTGGGCCACGGAGAGTCCGGCCGCCAGCACCAGCGAAAGGAGGGCAAGAAAACGGGTCCGCATGAGTGCCTCGAAAGTGAAATGTCGCCTCGCTGCACGCTAATCAGCACTTGAGGCGTTGTAATGAAAGGCAGGACCGGGTGCGTCCTGCGGAGGCGCCGAAGGCCTCCCCAGAAAACACTACTACAACCACTATTAAACTGGGAAATTAGTGCTGGGTGAGCGGGAATAAAGTGACGCTTTTCAAAAGATCTTCAGGTGGATGGTCAGATACTTCTTGGGATCCTGGCGGACCGCCTTGATGAGGTCCCGCGTCTCCACCAGCAGCTTGTTGGTATTGTCGTACATGGAAGGGTCCTTCAGGAATTTGCCGGCGCTGCCCTCGCCCTTGTCCAGCCGGTCAGCGATGTTATTTAAACGAGTGATCGTGCTGTCGATTTTATTCGCCAGCGCTTCATCCTTGGCCAGCCTGCCCAGCGTGCCTTTTCCGGCGTTGATACCGCCGATAAGCTCGTTGGACTGCGTGATGGTCTTGTTGGCGTTGTCGTAAAGCGCGGGGTCCTTAAGAAACTTACCGATCGTTCCCTTCCCGCTGTTGACTTCATCGATGATCTTATTGACGTTGTCGATGGCGGCGTTGGCCTTGTTATAGAGTTCGTCGCTGTTGATGAGCTTGCCGATCGTCCCATTGGGCGAGTTGATCTGGCCTATGACCTGCTGCAACTGGCTCAGCATATCGTTGGCTCGATTGAACAGCGCGGGGTCGTAAATGATCTTGCCGATGGAACCTTGTCCGCTCTGGATGTAGGTAAGAATGCTGTCCAGCCGCTTCACCAGAGTATCAACGTTTTCCAGCGTGCCCTGGCTGGCCCGCACCACGTCCTGCAGTTGGGCCACCTCGCGGGTCGGCAGCTCAGCGCCGTTTACCAGCGGCCCGCCCTGCGCTTGACGGCAATCCATGTCGACAAAAACCTCCCCTAAAACGCCGGCGGTTGTCAGTTCGATCTGGCAATCGCTCTTCATGGTGTCGGCGTACTTGGTGGTGATCTTCATGGTCACTTCCACCGGCGTCACCCGGCGCTTGGGATCGGCAACCACGCGAATTCCGATGACGTTGCCGATGTCCACGCCTTCCAGGCGCACCGGGGCGCCCACTCGCAGGCCACCCGCGTTGTCCATGTAAGCGCGAACTACAAGTTTCTTAGTGAAGAGACCGGTGGTGCCGGTCATGACGAAGATCAGACACCGCGAGGGTGACCAGGGCGACAAGTACGGTCAGTCCCACCCGGAGTTGCGACCATTTCACCTGTTTTTCGCTTGGCACGTTCTACCGATCGCCCCTTGGACGCGCCTGCCCCACCGCGGCAAGCGCTGCCGATTGCACTTCTGCAAGCTCCCGATCATAACATGACCGCCGCGAGCGCCATCATACAGGAGCCGTCAATATTTATTGGCCCTTCCTAGTTGCGAAGTCTACAGCCAAAATCCTTGCCCCATCGGCGGCATTATCCAGTCCCGGTACTCCAATCCTCGATTGGCGATTGCCAGGGGCGGCTCTTCCGGGCAACTAGCCTACCCGTCTAGCAGGCTCTCGATATCGCGAGCTCCGTGCATAACATGGACAATCTCCACGCCATCGCGCCTGGGCTGGTAGAGGATCAGCCAGTTCTCGAAGCCCTTTACTGGCCAGCGACGAAGCCGGCGAGTCGCCAGTTTACGAAAACCACACAGCACGCCCACATTCGGCATCTGGGATAACTCTCCAAAGGTGCTTATCAGCCGCCCTAGGAAGCGCTCGGCAGTTTCCAGTCCGGCCTGTTCCTCGAGGTAATCAAGCTGCGCATTGATCTCGCGCCACGCCAGCGGGCGCACCGTAAAGTGCGGCATCTAGCGTTTGGCCGGTTTGCGTTCTGCAGCACGGGCACGGAGTCTCTGCCGGACCTCTTCGACCATCCCGGGGGTAACGTCGATGGGGTCCCCGGAGTTGATGGCGTTAAGCATTATCTGCTCAAGCTGCGCTTTGGCATGACGTTTCTGGTCAGCACGCACTAACTCGCGCACATACTCGCTGGCGCTGCTATAGGCCCCTGCGCTGACCTGTTCCTCAACGTACTGCTTCATCGGGTCGGGAAGAGAGATGTTCATTGTCTGCATAACACATTCCTTGCCGAATCACCCTACCATTCCGTGGCAATTCTTGTCAATTATTGGCTGGAACCCTTCCGCCGGCAAACTGGAGAGGCCCACCAGAACCTGGCTCTTACAGTCCCAGTTCGGCCCGAATCGCGTTGTCTTCCAGGCTGGAGAACATCTTGAACCCGTGCTTGACGCACACCGCCCTCATTTCGCGGTTCTCGGGCAGCATGGTGGAGACCACCCGCTTAAGCTTCTCGTCGCGCGCAAATTCGATCAGGCGGCGATACATCTCCGTTCCCAGGCCCTTATGCTGAGCGGCATCCGTGGCCACGGCCGCCAGTTCGGCTTCATCGCGGCCATGCAGTTTGCTGAGCCGGCCGACCGCCAGGATCTCGCCTTCGCCGGCCTCGTTCTTGCGTTCCGCTACCAGCGCCATCTCGCGGTTGTAGTCGATAAAACAAGTGTGGGTCAAACGCTCGTGGGCGGTGCGCTGCGTCAGCTTCAACGGCTGGAAGTACCGCAGATAGACACTTCTTTCCGACAGCTTCTTGTGGAACTCAATCATCAGGGGCTCGTCTTCCGGCCGGATCGGCCTGATCACCACGTCCCCTCCGTCCTTCATCTTCCATGGCCTGACCAGGTGAATCGGATAGGGCCGAATGGCGGAGGTGGGCAGCTGGTCTTCCGTCATCTCCAGACCATGCACCACCACCCGCGCATCCAAGGCGACGATTCGTTCCGGGGAAGCCAGCAGCGGGTTGATGTCAATTTCCTTGATCCACGGCTGCTCCACCACCAGTTGGCTGAAGCGCACCAGCAGATCTTCCAGCGCCGTCAAATCGACCGGCTTGCGTCCGCGAACTCCTTTCAACGCTTTCAGGATCTTGGTCTGCTCCATCATCCGCAGGGCGAGCGTGGAATTCAACGGCGGCAGGGCCAGGGCGCGGTCTTTGAAGACCTCCACCAATTGCCCGCCGGTGCCGAACAGGATGACCGGGCCGAACTGCGCATCCAGGCTGCTGCCGATGATCAACTCGTAGCCATCGAGCTTCACCATGGGCTGCACCGTCACGCCCTGGAAGTGCTCGGCGCCAACCTTCGCGGTGACCGACTGCTGGATGGCCTGGAATGCGGCCTTCACCGCGTCGGCATCGCGCAGGTTCAACTGCACGCCGCCCACATCCGTCTTGTGGGTGATGGTGAGCGAATACAGCTTCAGCACGATGGGATAGCCAATCTCCTGCGCCACTTGCACCGCTTCCGCCTCAGTGGTGGCGATCCGGGTATCGACCGTGGGAATGTCGTAGGCCTTGAGCAACTGCTTGGATTCATACTCCGTCAGGATGGTACGGCCCGACTGACGGACCTGCTGGATAATGCTCTCCGGCTTTTCCGCGTTGCACCGCAGCATCGGCGTGTTGCGGCATGAGCCGGAGTTTCATACAGTCCCTTCAGGTTGTAGGAATAGCGCCACATGTAGTTGAAGGCGCGCACCGCGCTATCGGGAAACTGGAAAGTGGGAATGCCCGCCTGGTTCAGAATTTGCTCGCCCGCCGCCACCTCCGCGCCACCCATCCAACTCGCCAGCACCGGCTTGCCCAGTCCTTTGGCATAGGGCTTCAGCTTCTCGGCAATCTGTGTCGGGTTGGTCATGTCCTGCGGGGTCAGCACCACCAGCATGCCGTCGATACTGGGATCTTTGGCGGCAATTTCCAGCGATTTCGCATAACGCTCAGGCTCGGCGTCGCCCAGGATATCCACCGGGTTGTTATGACTCCACTGCGCGGGAAGAATTTCGTCGAATGCCTTTAACGTCTCGGGCGACAATTCGGCCAACTCGCCTCCGCCCGCAACCAACGCGTCGGTGGCCAGCACGCCGGGGCCGCCCGCATTGGTCACAATGCACAGCCGCTTGCCCCGAGGCCGTGGCTGTTTGGCCAAAACGTCGGACATGAAGAAAATGTCGGCGATGCTGTTCACCCGCAGTACGCCGCAGCGCCGGAAGGCGGCATCCAGCACTTCGTCGCTGCCGGTAAGCGCCCCGGTGTGCGAAGCCGCCGCTTTGGCCGCCGCCGCCGTGCGTCCGGCCTTGATCACAATCACCGGCTTGGTCAGCGACACCTCGCGCGCAGCGGAGAGGAACGACCGCGCATCGCCAATCGACTCCATGTAGATCACAATGCTATGGGTGCGCGAATCGCTGCCGAAGTAGTCCACCAGGTCGCCCCAGTTCACGTCCAGCATGGAGCCGACGGACACGAACCCGCTGAAGCCAACATTCTCGCGCAGGCTCCAGTCCAGCACCGCCGTACACAGTGCGCCGCTCTGGCTGATGAAAGCCACGTTTCCCGGCCGCGCCACCGAGCGGGCAAAGGTCGCATTGAACCCGCGAATGGGATTCATGATCCCCAGGCAATTGGGGCCAATCAGGCGCATCTTGCCGCGAATAATCTGCGAGATCTGCCGCTCCAACTCTTGCCCGTGCTCCCCGTGCTCCTTGAACCCGGCCGAGATCACAATGGCCGCGGGGATGCCCAGCTCCACCGATTGGCCAATCAGGTCGGGAACGGTATCGGCGGGGGTGGTGATCACCACCAGGTCCACTTTGTCGGGAAGGTCTCGCACCGTGGGATATGCCTTGATCCCCAGCACGTTGGGACGCTTGGCATTGACCGGGAAAACCGTGCCGCCAAACGGGCTGCTGAGCAGGTTCCAGAGCACCGAACGGCCTACGCTGCCCGCCCGTTCCGACGCGCCAATCACCGCCACGCTTTGCGGCAGAAATAAAGGGTCCAAAGGATGGCTTTCTGTGCGGTAAACATCGGAGGAAGGATCGGCTTTGATGACGCTGGTACTCGCCGGTTTGGCGGCAGAAATAGGGCTCATGCTCCCCTCCCAGGACTACCTACCAGTTTAAGCCATGGTGGATTGCGCCGGCAGCAGCTTGTCACAGAAGGTCGTGATGCGGATCGTAAAATTTCCCGCGCCGGCACCGCCCAAAAATGGAACGGGACGGAGCCGACTTCGGCCCCCTATCCACGGCCCACCCAAAACCCGGAATGATACAATGCCTGTTCCCGCGCAAAATCTGCGGCGATACGCCCTCTGAACTGGACCCCGACTCTTGGCACAACAGACGACAGAAACCCGACCCATCACTTACGCCGACGCGGGCGTGGACATTGACCGCTCCAATCGCACCAAGCAGCGTATCAAGTATCTCGCCCACAAGACCTTCAATCGCGGAGTGTTGAGCGAGATTGGCGGCTTTGGCGGCCTGTTCGCCATCGACAAGAAAAAGTACCTGGACCCGGTCCTGGTTTCCAGCGTGGATGGGGTCGGCACCAAGCTGAAAATCGCCTTTGAGATGGGCCTGCACCACACCGTTGGCGCCGACCTGGTGAACCACTGCGTGAACGACATCGCCGTGCAGGGCGCCGCGCCCATGTTCTTCATGGACTACTTCGCCACCGGCAAGCTGCAGTCGGAAATCGCCGAAAAGGTCGTCGCCGGCATCGCCGACGCCTGCAAGCAGAACGGCTGCGCCCTGATCGGCGGCGAGACCGCCGAAATGCCCGGCTTCTACGCCAACGGCGAGTACGATTTGGCGGGATTCATCGTTGGCGTTGCCGACCGCGACAAGCTCATCACCGGCAAAGCGGTGCAAGCCGGCGATGTCCTCATCGGTCTGCCTTCCACCGGACTGCACACCAACGGCTATTCCCTGGCCCGCAAGCTTTTCTTCTCGGTGGCGCATTACACGCCCGATTCTTATGTCAACGAGATCAAAGGCAAAGTCGGCACCGAGTTGATGAAGACCCACAAGAGCTACTGGCCCATCATGCGGCGCATGATCGAGGCCGATGCAGTTTCTGCCATGGCGCATATCACCGGCGGCGGCATCACCGGGAACCTGCCGCGAGTTCTGCCCAAGGGCGTGGGCGCCATTGTCGAAATCAATTCCTGGCCGGTGCCGCCCATCTTCGACCACCTGCAAAAAATCGGCAACGTTCCTCAGGACGAGATGCTGCGCACCTTCAACATGGGCATCGGCATGATTCTCGTGGTGCCCGCCAAGAAGTTCAAGAAGGTGCAGATCATCCTGGAGCGCTGCGGCGAGAAAGGCTACACCATCGGCCGCATCGTAAAGGGCGAAAAAAGAGTTACCTACCAGTAGCGAAGTTCAGCCGTCAGCCGTCAGCACTCAGCTATCAGCACTCAGCAGTCAGCACTCAGCTCTCAGTAAATTGACGCTGTCATCCTGTCTATAACAACGACGGCGGTGTCAAGGGCGCACGAAAGCGGCGACGCCCACGGTTTTAAAGTAGCGCCATTTCGCTCTAGTGGAAAACACCATCTCTGCATAGGACCAAGACTCGCGCGCTACGAGAATCACTGATGGCAGCCTTCGCTCCACCAACCATCTATTCGGTTTGTTTCACCAACCATGATTCTTGTCTTCGAACTCCCAGACCCTTCTGGGAGGCAGGGGGCCCACTCAAGTGACCGGTCTTATTCCGACACCACAGGATGACTCGGGCTGCCCTGCGTGCGAGCGGCGGCGTAGGGTTGTTGGCTGCGCCACATCCAGTACAACCGCACCGCCAATTTGCGCGCCACCATGACCTTGGCCACGGCCGAATGCTTGCGGTGCTTCAGCCGCTGATAAGCGCGCTTCAATTCTGGGACCAGGCGCGCCGCGCTCTGTCCCGCTTCCACCAACAAACTGCGTACCAGGGGATTGCCTTGCTTGCTGATGCGGCCCAACCGCTGCCGCCCGCCACTGGAATGCTCGGCCGGATTCAGCCCCAGATAGCTGACCACCTGGCGGCTGTGGGCGAAGCGCTCGATCCGGCCCAGCGTCAGCGCGAAGGCCAGGCTGGTAATGGGACCGACTCCGGGATGGGTCTGCAACAGCCGCGCCACGGAATTCTTCTTCGCCTCCTGCTGAGCGGCGAGGTCCAACTCGGCGATGCGGCGATCCAACTCATCCAGCAACTGCAGCGAATCGTCGCGTCGCTTTGCCGTCCACCCGCTCAGCGGCAGGGCTTCCAGCAACTGGCGTCCCGCCGCGCTCCACAGCTTGCGCTTTTGCTGCACTCCCTGATTCAGCGCCAGATGCTGCAACTGGTTTTTCACCTGTCGCCGCATGGCCACCAATTTGTGGCGATGCAACAGCAGTTGCCGCAGGTCGCGCTGCTCCAGGCTCGGCACCCACAGCTCGGGAAACTGGCCTTCCAGCAACAGCCGCAACAGCAGAGCGGCATCGCGCCGGTCGGTCTTTTGCTTGCGCACTTCCCGGGCCCGGATCTGGGCGGCGTCGCCCAGGCGCAACTCGTGGCCCAGCTCGGCCAGCAGGCGCTCAAACCACAGCGTGTTGCCGCAAGCCTCCATGCCCACGATCACCGGCGCCTTGCAGCCCAGCGTAGAACGGTCGCGCCTCGGCCGCGGTCAGCTTCCGTTCCGTGTACTCGCCTGTTTCCGTGTCGACCATGGCAATTTGTTGGAAACTCGGATGGAAATCACAGCCTATAATCTTCATGACGGCTCCTTTCGTCCGAGTCTTGGCCTTTTGCGAGAACAAGTTTACTCGGCACGGTTGCGAGCCGTCGTTGTTATGAAATCAAGGGAGGACGCGACCGCGATAGCGGACGCGTCCGAGTCGAAGGACCCCTATAGCGCGAACGAACCCGCTTTTTACTATTCCCTGACCCCTAGCCGCCAGCCTCCGTCTTCAAGTCCTTCACCAGCCGCTGAAACGCCGCCTGATACGAATCGTGGTCCTTCCAGTTGCTGAAGTCGGGGATGAAGTACTCGCGTATCTCGCGGGCCGAGTCAATGCCGATATCGGCATCGAACAATTTCCATTGCTTGATCGCCTCAAACGGGACCAGCGTGATGGGAAACAATAACTGCTTGCCTTCCCGCTTTTCCCGCTCCCGCGCATTGGCAATTTCGGTTTTGACCCAGTTACTGCTCATGCTGTGCTCGGAGAGGATCAGCAACAGCTTGTCGTGCAGGCGAATGGCCTCGTCGATTTGCTCGTGCAGCTTGCGGCCTCCCTTCATTTCCTCGGGCGCGAACCAGCAGCGCACGCCTTTGGCTTGCAGATCGGCATGGAGCCGCTCGGCAAACTCCTGGTCTTTGGTCGAGTAGCTGATGAAGCAGGAGTAGTACTCGATGGGCCTTCCCACCATCGAGCCGATGTAGGCAATGAACTCGTCTCGCGTGCAAACCCATGTATCGCGGTCAAAGCCGGAATCGCCAACGCACGAGTCCCGCCTTGCGGGACGCAAGAGCTTAGCCCAGCCTTTCAAGGCTGGGTAGGCGTTGTCATGAAGACGAGTCCCGTAGGGACGGCAGAGACAAACATTGCAGCGTGCTGACGATCACCGCAAACCCTAATTCCACACGAATATCCTCGGTTCATGGCGCACACCCACACCTGCAACCTGCTGCATTGCGTCTTCAGCACCAAAGATCGGGCCAACCTCATCGCTGATCCTGAGAGGCTGTGGCAATACGTCGGAGGAATCGCGCGCCAGAAGCACATTCTTTTGCTGGCCGCCGGCGGCACTGCCAATCATCTGCATCTGCTCATCTCGCTGCCGCCGACGATCACGCTGGCCAAGGCGATACAGGAACTCAAAGGAAATACCTCGCGCTGGCTGAACCAGATGTCTCGCTTTGCGTGGCAGGAAGGTTATGGCGCTTTCAGCGTTAGCCAGACACAACGCAAAACAGTGGTGGATTACATCGGTCGACAGGCCGAGCATCATGCGAAGTGGAGTTTCGAACAGGAGTTCCTGACGATGCTGAAGAAATCGGGTATTCCTTACGATCCGCGGTTTGTGTTTGGATAGCGTTTCTCTGCCGTCCCTACGGGACTCGGGTTCATTACGCAACCTACCCAGCGCTGAAGCGCTGGGCTAAGCTCTTTCGTCCCGCTGCGCGGGACTCGCGCGTGGTGGCCCCAAACCTGATGCCGAAGAGAAGCTCGAGGGCGAGTTCAGATGAGGTATCGAGATGTTCAGGATTCGCCATTGCCGCGTGACCTCACTTGCTTCTGCGATGATACGTATCGCTCGACGTACCAGTCCCGCTTTGCGGGACGAAACAGCTTAGCCTAGGACGTAAGTGAGTGCGTGAAAACTCGTTTTGAGTTGCCACGGTGGAACGACCGCGCAAAATCCAGCCCCGAATGGGGCGAAAGATCTTAGCCCAGCCCGCCGCGGCGGGCTGGGTAAAGTGGGAGATAAATCCGAGTCCCGTAGGGGCGACAGAGGTTCTCACGCACTCACGTAAGTCCTGGGTAGCCTGGTCATATGAATCCTGAGCCGGCTTCAGCTGGCGACACTCGGTTTGCTGACAACTGGCCACTGACAACTGGTTTTCGAAGCCGACACTCTATGCGATGGCTCGCAGCGGGTCAAACGGAATCGTCGATTGTGGGCAGAGCGCGGCGACGCCGCTGTTGCTGACAACTGGCTACTGGCTACTGACAACTGGTTCTCGAAGGCCACACTTTATGCGACAGTCCCCGCCCAGTCAACGCGCAATCCTCGCAGCTTGGGGAGAGCGGAATTGATAACTATGCGCAGGTGCCAGCCCGTCAGGGCGGAACAAAATTAACCCAGGACGTAAGTGAGTGCGTGAGAACTCGTTTTGAGTTGCCACGGTGGAACGATCGCGCAAAATCCAGCCCCGAATGGGGCGAAAGATCTTAGCCCAGCGCGGCACCGGGGTCCCCAATGCGCGCCGGTTTTGCGCGGATTGGGGTGGTTGAGCGCTGGGTGAAGTGGGAAATAAGACCGAGTCCCGTAGGGACGACAGAGGTTCTCACGCACTCACGTAAGTCCTGGGTAGGCTGGCTATGTGAATTCCGAGCCGGCTTCAGCCGGCGACACGGTGGACAAAGATGGGGCACCCCCGGCGCCGGTCGCAACCGGCACGACTCCAGCGCCTCGGGCGCGAAAGAGGATAGCCCACCGTTTCAACCGTGGGTGGGCGTGAAAAATTGGCCCGAGTCCCCCGGGGACGGCACAGGATTTTGCCTTGAAATTTGCAACCGGGCGACGACCGATCGCTCTTCAACTAGGATTTCTAACTAAACACCCGTAAAATGCAAACGCTTCTATTTTCCACGTCAGGAAACACATGGACGGCGCAGCGGCAGGACATCCCCAATTGTCCGATCTCGAGAGTTTGATTCTCCAGCAGGCTCAAACAGTCTCCGGGAAGATGGCCGAGGTGTCCCAGACCGCCCAGTCAGAGGAGGACGTCCGGCATGAGTGCAACAAGCTGATAGATGGTTTTATCGAGACCGCACACCTCAACATCAGCGGACGGCATGAATACGAGATTGGGGGTGGTTTCCTTGACTCGAAATACAGTCGGGTACTCCTTGAGTATAAGTTTCCAAAGGGTGCTCCACGGATTGGAGACAGCCTAGACAGCCCTGGCTGCAAGAAGGTCATCGAGCAGTTGAAGCAGCGATTCGTAGCTTTTAAGAAGAAAGAGCAACGCTCGTATGACACACTGCTGGGAGTCGGCCTCGACGCTGCTCACGTTGTATTTGTACGCCGCCACGGGGAGCAGTGGGACATCGAGGAACCAAAGCCGATCACTCCGTACACTATTGAGCGATTGCTCAGAGCTTTAGTAAGCCTCGGAGCGCAAGGCTATTCTTTTACCGCAGGCCAGCTCGCCTCGCATTTCGGGAGTGATAGCCCACTTGCCCAGAAAGCTGTCCAGCAGCTTTATTCAGTCCTGTGTTCAACATCCGACAAAAAGACGAAGGTTTTCTTCGCGCAGTGGAAGATTCTCTTCGGCGAGGTGTGCGGCTACAATCTCGACAAATCCAACGAGACATTCAAGGAACTTGCTCGGCATTACTTCGTCATGTCCGCGAAACCCGCTGAACTGCTGTTTTCGATACATACGTTTTACGCAGTTTTCATGAAGTTCTTGGCGGCTCAGATTGGTACCTCTTTCAGCGGGATCGGGACCTCTGTTTTGAAGAAATGCGTAACTGCTCCCAGCTCATCGAAGCTTCGACGCGAGATGGAGACCTTGGAGCGAGGTGGGATTTGGCCCGATCTCAGCATTACAAACTTCCTCGAAGGTGACTTGTTCGCCTGGTATTTGACGGCTTGGAATGATTCCGTCGCAGAGGTCGTTAGGGACGTTGTTAAGCGATTGGATGAGTATGATCCAAGAACTCTCAGTGTGGACATCCACGAAAGTCGTGATCTGCTCAAGAAGCTTTATCAACATCTGTTCCCTAAGGATGTTCGGCACGATCTGGTCGAGTATTACACGCCCGACTGGCTCGCCGACCAAGTGCTAGATGCGGTCGGTTACGACGGCAATCCAGATTCTCGCATTCTCGATCCAGCCTGCGGTTCCGGTACATTTATAGTGCTTGCAATAAACCGAATCAAGAAATGGTTCAATGCGCACCGAGAATCATGCGGGTACGACGAAAGCGGTTTGATTAAGCGGATACTCACAAATGTTGTCGCGTTCGACTTAAATCCGCTGGCAGTAATGGCTGCCAGAACCAACTTTCTGCTCGCAATTCGAGACCTCTTGAAATTCGTCGGAGAAGCTGAAATCCCCATTTACCTGTGCGACTCCATTCTTGTTCCAACCGAGTATGGCGACCTGTTCACTCGAATGGAGCACGGGAATGTGAAACGCTTGCCAACTTCAGTAGGCGATTTTCTGATACCAAAGGAAATCTGTGAGAGTCGTGATTCCGTAGCCAAGTACACCGCCTTGTTGGGATATTGCGTTCCGAGGTCTTCGCCCGAGGAATTTCTCCAGCGGTGCGTAGATGATGGACTGAAGATCACGAAGCGTGAAGAGCATACTGTTCTCTTTAAGCAATTGCAACGCCTCGACAAGGGCGGAGAGAATGGCATCTGGGCCTTAATAATCAAGAATCCTTTGCTCCCTTGTTCACCAGTCGTGTTGACTTTGTTGTCGGAAACCCCCCGTGGGTCAATTGGGAGAGCCTACCGGAAGGCTATCGCAAAGAGACAAGGCACATATGGGAGTACTACAGGCTGATTGGCAGCGTTTCAAAAGGCAAGCGGCAGGCCAGCGACAAGTCAAAAACTGACGTTGCCTTTCTCATGACCTATGTCGCCACAGACGTGTACCTCCGAGAACACGGAAAGCTCGGATTCGTCATCACCCAAACGGGCTTCCAAAGCGAACTGGGAGGAAGAGCCTTCCGCCAATTTACCCTTCCACCAGACGACAGTCCACTGGGTTTGGTTGCTGTAGAGGACATGGTCAGATTGCAGCCATTCGGCGGGGAAGCTGCAAACCGAACCAGCGTTCTACTGATCCAGAAAGGTATTTCCATCAAACCACCAATTCCGTACACGGTTTGGGAACGACTGGGACGGGTGGATTCTGAAGACACTCTGGACAAAGTCAAAGGAAACACGCGGAGGTTAGAGTGGGTAGGCTACCCCATTGTGAAAACAGACCCACTCTCATCGTGGATTGTCGGGCGAGAAAAACCCGTGTCCATAGCGCGCGAATTTGTCTCGCCTTCATACTATCGTGACGTGGTTCGCGAGGGGGTGAACACGAGAGGCGCCAACGGTGTGTTCTATGTTGAAAGGCTGCGAGAGATGGGGCCAGCTTACTCGGTTATCCGCAATATTCCCAGATTGGGCAGAAACAAGAAAGTCCCCCGCGAAACCGCGAAGGTCAATAGCGAATTTCTGTACCCGCTGTTGACCGGTAGAGATGTGGAGCGATGGGCAGCAAAACCAAAACTCGAAATCGTATTACCGCACGCGCCGGGCATTCCGACAAACCCAATTCCAGAATCGTCGATGCTGAAGTATAGCAAGCAAACGTTGAATTTCCTTGCGAAGTTCGAGCCAGTCCTCAGCAACAGAAAGAAGTTCCGCAACTTCGACCCGTCTGTAGGCGAGTATTACGGTCTCTACAACGTAGGTGCATACACGTTCGCCCCGTACAAGGTGGTGTGGCGTGAGATCGCCTCGGATTTCATCGTTGCTCCTGTGCTGCCTCTCGCCGACGGAAACGGTCAGGAGCGAATCGTAGTTCCGAATCACAAACTGATGATGGTTCCTGTTGGTTCGGAAGCAGAGGCACTGTTCTTGGCCGCAATGCTGGGCAGCACTATCGCACGGTTCACCGTGTTGTCATACACGATCGCGACACAAATCTCGACGCACGTATTGAACCACGTCGGTGTTCCCCAGTATGACGGAAATTCCGCGACTCACGGCGCAATCGTGAATGCGGCACGGCGAGCAGTGGCAATCGCACAGTCTGATGATCATGATGGTCTGAATGAAGTCGAGCGTGAAATAGATGAGGCCACTCGACCTGTCTGGAAAGCTAGTGCGAAGCAAGTCGAGGAACTACGTGATGCGCTGGGAGAGATTCGCGAGGCACTCGCGCAATTAACGTCAGATGGCGCCGCTGAAGATGAATAAGGCGGCCGGCCGGGTGCCCCGGCCAAGAACCTACCCACCGTTGAAACGGTGGGCGATGATCCTTTGCGCCCGAGGCGCTGGGGTTGCGTCCAACTACCACCATTCCCGTTCCGGGAAGCAGTGCAAAATAGGCGCGCCAATTGATACTTTCGTAACTTGACCGCGTCGCCCACCTGACTCATACTCTGCTTGTAGGGCAGGATCCGCCGCGCCCGGCGCTTCTGCCCTTTCGTGTCTTTACTGGGTTTGGTAACGTCACTTGACGACCCTCAAACGGCCAAACCGCGTTTTTCCAGGGCTCTCCCACCCTCCCTCAGCAGCCCGTAAGTCTTTGCGGCCCAATATTTTGCCTGTAAACCCCCTGAATGCAATATTTTGCCGGGAATTTTCCGAACCGGCCCTTTGTTTTCAAGATTTTGCGCGAAAGGTGGGGGGAGGGGGTAGCAGCGAAAAGCGAATAGCGAACAGCGAACAGCGAACCGGGCGAATAGCGAAAGGCGGACATCATGCGTATTTGTGAACACATAAAATCGAATGGCGAGTTTTGCGGATCACCGGCGTTGCGGGGGCGCGCCTACTGTTACTTCCATCTTACATACCTGGGAAGGCGTCTGCGGACGCAAAAACAGGTCATGAACATGCAATGCCCTCCCCTGGAGCTGCCCGCGCTGGAAGATGCCAACTCCATCCAACTGGCACTGATGCAGGTGATGGACGCCCTGATCCATGGACGGGTCGGCACCAAGATCTCGGGACAATTGCTGTATGGGCTCCAGATCGCCAGTTCGAATCTGTGGCAGGGCGCTAATTTTGAGCAGGGCAAGAGCGCCACGGTGGTGGGAAGTTACGACAGCTTCGAGCAAGACTACGACCTGGCCGATACCGCATGTGAATTGACGGTGGCAGAAGAGGACGAACAAGAAGCCGTCGTCGAGGACGACAGCGACTTGGCCTGCGCTGTCCGCGAAGTGAAACGATACCGCGCAGAAGCAGCCGCAGCCGCAGCCCTGGATGGCCACGCTGCCGGCCAAGGGCAAGAGCAAGGGGAGACGACTGTCGCCGCCGATTCCACGGACGAAGCTCACAACGAAGTTGAGTATGCCCCCGACCAGCCTTTCGTTTGCAATCCCGTGAGCCGGCTGATGTGCATGATCGGCGGCCCGCTAGGGAACCGCGGCAAAGTTGGCGCACCTGAGCTCACGCCCATTCGCAGAGATGCGATGAGTCAGAAACTGATGCTGCGCCTGCAGCCGCAAAGTGTTGCGACGGAGTTTGCCCAGGAGGCGAGGGAGGTCGCGTGAGCAGTTCAATGCTTACGGACTTGCTCCCAACCAGCATGGCCTCTAAAATCGCTGTTTGCAGCGAAGATAGGTCTGGAGGAAACAATGAAGGTTGGCGATGAAGTGCCGGATTTCGAACTGCCGGCGGTCGTGGGAAGTATCAAACAGCAATTCAAACTTAGTGATTATCGGGGAAAGAAGAACGTGGTCCTGGCTTTCTATCCGGCTGATTGGACGCCGGTTTGCGCCTCGCAACTGCCTGCCCTGAGTTCTGAAACCGAGAGGCTCGCCGGCTACGACGCCCAGGCCGTGGCCATCAGCGCCGACTCAATCCCCAGCCACACCGCCTGGCAGAAGAAAGAGATCGGCACCATGAGCTTCCCCATGGCCAGTGATTTCTATCCCCATGGGGCAGTCGCGAAAATTTTCGGGATTCAGCGGGAGGGAGATCCGCTCCCCGGGGTCAATGAGCGCGCCATATTCATCGTGGACAAGAAAGGCAAGCTGGCATTCGCCAAGATTTATCCCCTCGGCCAGATACCCAGCAATGAGGACATATTCGAGGTGTTGAAAAAGCTATAACGCGGTTTCAGAATAATTTACTCGTTGACTGCTTTCAACGATGGAGCCTGCTCACGGAAGGCCGGAACCATAATTTCCAGGACCTTTCTGACATCGTCAAAATTGTAATTGGCGCTGAACTCTGAGCGTTTCGCCACTACCTGGTCGCGCAACAGGCCTTCCGTCATTCCGATGAAGGCAGCGCGCACGGCTTGCAGGTTTACATCCGGGCGGATTTGGCCGCGGTCCCGCATCTCGCTCAGGATTCCGTCCACCACCTCGGCAAAGCGGTGGAATTCCTGGCTCAGTAGCACATCCCGGTTGTCTTTGCGCACACGCCAGGACTCGAGCAGCATGATTTCCTTCAGATCGGAATCATTGTCCAGTTCGACCGCAATGGCTTCCAACGCTCCGAAGAGCCTCTGCGCGAGCGAAGCGCTCTTTTGGGCCATTTGCACGCGTTCGGCAATAGTCGCCCAGCCGCGATCGAGAATTGCCGCCAACAGACCTTGCTTGCTGCCGAAATGCTTCATCATCTGCGATTCGCTGGTGCCGGCTTCGCGGGAAATGGCCACCGTGCTGGTGTTTTCGTAGCCGTTGCGCGCAAACAGGCGCTTGCCCGCCATCAGGATACGTTCGCGGGAAGAGAGCGGAGGCATGGACTTTACCGCAGCTTTGTCGGGCATATCGACTCGATCATAGCAACCCGACGCAAGACTCAAAGTTCCGTCGCATCCCTGGATTAGCCGGAACTTGCGGCCCTAATCGGCATAGGGGGGAGAGTCACCTCTCCTCCCCTGCCACACCACCGTACATGCGGGTCCGCATACGGCGGTTCAGTTCGGTTGAGCTAGCCCACGGACAACCGTGGCAGACCGAGCGAGTCAAAGTAAGCAACGGAAAGAGCTAACTGCAGGGCCGGACTGTCCGAGAGTCGCCAGGGCCCATGGGAACTGCCGGCGGTTTGTGCCGCAAGGTCAGGTCCGACGTTCCACTGGCGCAGCCGCGCAAACCGCACCCTGCCCCGTTTCCACTGCTTCCAGATCACGGATCGCAACCTGCGTCGCATCCATGCCTCCAACTTACGCAGCACCGAGGGTGTTTCGCAGTGCCCGAAGTATCCTTTCCAGCCTCGTAGATAACTGGCGAGTTCCTTCGTCATCTGTTCCACACTGACTCCTCTTGTCCGGCGCGTCAGTTCCCGCACTCGTTGCTTACAGCGGAGCAGAGCTTTCGGCGCAATGCGCCGCTTCGGCTTGGCCCCGTAGGTAAAGCTAAAGCCCAGAAACTTACGCACCTGCGGTCGCGCCACCGCGCTCTTCGCCTCGTTCACCTTGAGCTTGAGTCGCCGTCGCAGGAAACCGGTCACGCTTTGCATGACTCGTTTTCCCGCCCGCTCGCTCGCCACGTAGATATTGCAATCATCCGCGTAGCGTACGAAACGGTGCTGGCGTCGCTCCAGTTCCCGGTCGAGTTCGTCGAGCACCAGGTTCGACAGCAGCGGAGACAGTGGCCCTCCTTGCGGAGTTCCTTCCCCCACCGGACTCACCAACCCGTTTTCCATCACGCCCGACTCCAAGAAAGCTCGGATCAACTTGAGCATCCTTTTGGCGCTCACCCGCCGCGCCATCGCCGCCATCAGCCGGTCGTGGTTCACTCGATCGAAAAACTTTTCCAGATCGATGTCCACCACCCAGCGGTTGCCTTGGGCAAGATACTGCTGCGCCTTGGCCACCGCCTGATGCGCCGAGCGCTGCGGGCGAAAGCCGTGACTGTGTTCGGAAAACGTCGCGTCCCATCTGCCTTGCAGAACCTGCATCACCGCCTGCTGGATAAATCGATCCAGCACCGTTGGAATGCCCAGCTTGCGCACTCCTCCGTCCGGTTTGGCTATTTCCACTCGCCTCACCGGTTGTGGCCGATACGTTCCACTCAGCAACTGTTGCCGCAATGCTGGCCAGTGCTGCTTCAGGTAGCCCGGCAACTCGCCGACCGTCATGCCATCGATTCCCGGGCTCCCTTTGTTGGCTTTCACTCGGCGTAAGGCCCGCAGGCAGTTCTCCCGCCCGCAGACCTCCTCCATCAGTTGTTCGCTTCCAGCCGGGCTTTCAGTTGCGCAGTTCGCCGTGAACGATTCGATCCCTTCCCGCGGAGCCTTCGGAGCTTCACTCCTCCCCTCCTCGGTGAAGGCCAGCAACATCTGTAGCCGGTTCTTCTGCCGCTTGTCGCTCATCGAGTCCTGCGTCCTACTCGCCACTCCTTGCTGTTCGGGCCTTCGACCTTGCGGCCTACTATGCCCTCTGCTGACTCCCGCCGCACGGTCAGGATGGATCGCTCCACTCTCAGTCCCGATTTCCGGGACATGCTGCGGGTCTCCCGAAGTAAGTTCGACCGCCTTCTGCGCACAACCGCCGGATTTACCACCAGTGCACTTGGTGGATATGGGCTTCGCGATCATTTGCCCGCTCGCCCTGCACCGTAGGCCTCCTCATCCGGTTCTTGTTCATCGGCTCGCGCTTTTGATCCACGCTTCTTTCAGACCCCGCCTCTCGACGACGCCCTTGCGCTTCTCTAGTCCTTCACCTCCACCAGGTTGAACAGGGGACTTGCACCCCCAAGCTGTCGAACATGTTCGGCACACAAACACAAAAAGCTCGCCGTCATGGCGAGCTTTCCAGCGCCAAGGAACGATTACTGAGGGTGCCCAGCTTTATGGGCCTTGGCTGTCTTGCTCGCCGCCGGCTTGCTCGCCGCCGTCTTGTTTCCCGCCGGACTGCTGCCAGTTTCCTTTATCACCTGGTCAATCAGCTGGTAGAGCTTGGTCCGATCCACCACCTCGATGAAAGGCTGCCCACGAACCGTATCGCTGACGATGTAGATTGTGGGAGTGTGATCAAGAGGAATGCGCTGCCCCAGTTGAAAGTCAGCCTTGACTTTGGCGGTAAAATCCCCGTTCGGATCCATTACGAACGGCAGTGCGACCTTGTGCTCGTCGGCAAATCGCTCGGTCATGCCGCGCAGGTTCTGCTTGGTAATTTGCAGTTGGTTCTGAAAGATGTACAGCCGATAGTCGTCCCCCAGCTTCGGCGATTTGCTGTCGAAGAAGCGGGCATTCACCGCCGCCTCAAACGACCAGGGGTGCATGGGCAGAGGGAAATCATGCTGCACCAGCGGGATGTTGTATTGTTTGGCCGCCTCATGCAGCAACGGCGCCGCACGCGCGCAGTCGGGGCATTCGAGATCTTCAAAAACTATGATGGCGACCTTTGCTCCCTTGGGAGGCCGCAGCATTGAAGTATCGCCGCCCCACGCCGCCATGCTGCCCAGCAGCACAGTCGCAATCAGGGCGAACTGCCGAATCAGAGTAAATTTCATCCTAAGCTTTTCCTCATCTTGTGCCGAACTCGAGGCAGGCATTAGACGTACTACTGTCAATATAGTAACGGATAACGCCCTGGCGAGTCTCGCCCGAGTTACCGCACCACAGCTTTCCACTTGTGCAGGAATTGCAGCACATCCTCAGGCGCCAGGGCCCGGGCCTTCTCGAACTCCCCGCCCTTCTGGCTATACAGCAGCTTTCCATTACCATCCAGCACTGCGATCGCCGGAATGCCGCGTTTCATCGGGACCTGATACTCCTGCATGAGGTCCTGATTTTTGTCGCCTTCGCCCACGTCCACGTGTACCACTTCAAAGTTCTGCCGCAGCACACCGGCGACATCGGGGCGATGAAACGCCAGGTCGAGCACGTGGCAGTCGTAACACCAGTTCGCGCCGAAGACAACCAGCACCCGTTTGTGTTCTTTGGCGGCGAGCCCTAAGGCGTGCTTGATCTCGGCGTGGGCATCGACACCGGGAGCGTAGATGATGTTGCTGGTTGAGGCCGGCTGTTGCAGTTTCGTAGCCTCGGAGCGTTTCGTGCCCGCCACCCGCCACGTCACACCTTGCTTCTGCCATAGCTGTCCCGCGGTAATGTAAAGCGTCTGGGCGCCAGGACTAGAGCTGCTGCGGACCTCAGCTACAAAGACCACCCGCCGCACGTCCGGCTGAGGCGATTCCGACTGGACGGCAGTCAGCTTCAGGCGGCGCGCTCTGAGGCCAATCCAGAAGGCCACTTCCGAAGTAACGCTGATCGTGCCCGTCGCCGTGGAAATTATTGCCGGTGGATTACTGCTGTAAAGCGCCTGTAAGGCCACGACATTTTCGCCCATCACTGCCGCTTTCCATTGCTCCAACGGCGGGAACACCGCCGCCGGTTTTGCCTGTCCCACGGCGTAGGAAGAGACCATTGCGATCGCGCATATTAGTAAGGTGCGGGCGACGCTGCTTCCTCGAAACTTCATGTCTTCTCCTTGTCGAGCCGTTCCAGAGTTGCTTTACCTCGGATAGAGCGGGCCTTCAGCTGGACCATTCATGAAGGTTAAGGTGTCATCCTGAGCGCAGCGAAGGACCCCTATTACTGCCCGAATCACGAGGTGGCCGCCCGAGACCAGAAACAAATCTGAGATTGCTTGGCAGCCAAAGGGTTCCTTCGACTCCTCGGTCGCCACGGCGACCTCGTCGCTCAGGATGACACACAAAAATACGTGCGGCCATGAATGGTTGAACTCAGGCGGTGCTCCACCCTACGCACCAATCCCGGAACTCCTTCTAATGCCCCCCATGATACGGATGACCCTTGAGGATGGTAAATCCGCGATAGAGCTGCTCCAACAGCACCACGCGCGCCAGCTCGTGCGGCAGCGTCACCTTTCCGAAGGACAGAATGTTAGACGCGGCGGCCCGCGTGGCGTCACTCCAGCCATCGGCAGGCCCGACCGCAAACAGCAACTCCTGGGTGTCGTGCGATTGGTGATACTGCAGAAAGTTGGCAATCTCTTCCGAGGTGAGCTGCTGGCCCCGCGCATCCAGCAGCACCAGCACCGGCGGTTTACGGCTGGTGCTTTTTTCCACCAGCTTCAGCAGCGCGGCTTCGGATGAGAGCTCTTGCGCATCGCAGGCGGCGTAGCGTGAGAGCCGTTTCAGATATTCCGCGGTCAGAGACTGAATGGGCGAACTGCGGGTCCTGCCAATCCATGCAATGCGCAGCTTCACGGCTTAGGAACTCTTGCGCGGGCGCGCCGTTGAGCCGCGCCGCTTGCGAGCGGCGCTCTTTGCTGTGGCCTTCGCGGCGGACTTCGTCGCCGATTTTACCGCCTTGGCCCGCTTAGCACTGGCAGCGGTTTTCTTGGCCGGGGGTTTACGGGCCGGCTTTTCCAGGTCGGCGAGTTGCAACCGGGCCGCCGTCTTCCACAGGCGTTCAAGGTCGTAAAACTTTCGCGCACTCTCAGAAAAAATGTGCACCACAAAGTCCACATAGTCCAACAAGACCCAACCGGCCTGGTTATAGCCCTCGCGGTGCGCGGGTTCCACTCCGGTAGCGCTCAGCTTCTCGTCCACCTCGTCGGCGATGGCCTGCACCTGCCGCGGATTGGCGCCGGAACACACCACGAAATAATCGGTGAACCCGCTGGCCTGCTCATCGAGCCGCAGAATGCTGATGTCGGCGGCTTTTTTGTCCTGGCAAGCGCGCACCGCAATCGCGACTTGCGCCCTCGATTCATTTCTCTTCATAGCTTCGGCTCGGTTTGCCTCGACTCACTTCCCTTCCCGTCGATTCCGATACAACTGCTCCTTGTGAATGTATTCCGCTACCGCGTCGGGAACCAGCCGCTTCAGGGCGCCGCCGCGCTCCACGGCCGCGCGGATCTGCGTGGCCGAAACATTTTCGTGGGTCTCGGGCAGCATGTGCAGGGTGGCGCCCGGCAACACCAGCGGTCCTTCCATCTTCTGCTTGCGGAACAGTTTTGTCACGGCTGCGCTGGGCCGCAACTTCGCCGGTAACGACGACGCCACATCGGCCAACGAATATCCCGGACGCGCGGCCACGATGAAGTCGCATTCGCCCAGCAGGGCCTCAGCTTCGTGCCACTTGGCGATGTCCTTGAACGCGTCCATGCCTATCAGGAAGTATAAGTGGTCGCTCTTGCCCAGCCTGGCTTTCACCCGACGGACAGTATCAATCGAGTAGCTTGGCTGGCGCCGGCTACCGTCAGTCGCGGGTTCAGGGGCCTCCAACAGCGACGGCACGAACCCCTTTTCCCCGGCGAGCGCGAGCGCAACCATAGCGTAACGATGATCGAACGCCAGGATCGGCGTCTTCTGCTTGTGCGGCGGTATATCGGCGGGAATAAACCACACCTGTTTCAAGGCGAACTTCGCGGCGGCCGCGCGCGCCACAATCACGTGTCCGCGATGAATGGGATCGAAGGTTCCACCAAACAGTGCGATGTTCATTCCATAGCAGTCAGTAGTCAGCAATCAGCAATCAATCGCGCGATCGGGAAACCCCTAATCTCACTTGGGCGGCAGGCCCTGTGGCCTCTGCTGCTGCGAATCGTCCTTCATCTGGTTGGAATTTTTGATGAAGAGCACCGTCTTCCAGATGTCATCATCCGACAGCACGCCGTCCCATCCCGGCATGGCGGTGTAGCGTATGCCGTACTTGACCACATAGAAAAGATTGCCGTCGGGGTCGTCGGGGGTATGGCTCATCAGTTGCGGCACCGGGGGATAAAACTTCGTCCGCATCGGCGAGGCCGGCTGTTTCAGGCTGCCATGGCACAAGGCGCAGTTCTTATCGTAGGTCATGGAGCCGTCCATGATGTTGTCCGTGGTCGGCTGGAAGGGATTGGCCTGCTTGGGGGCGTGACCTTCCACCCAGGCGTCCACCGACTTCATGGCGGAACTGCGCTCCAAGGTACTGGGCGTATTGCCCACCGCCCGGGTGTCGAAATGTCCCGTGGTGGCGTAGTAGTAGCCTCCGCAGAAAAGGACGAGCAGCGTGATGATGATTCCCAGGATGAATCCGCGCATGTGCCTCCTCTGAGCTTGGTGCTCTGCTCCGTCGCCGAGCAATTCAATATCGTACTATGAACCGCCTCAATCTCTGTCGAAAGTCATTTCACCACGGAGACACGGAGCACACAGATTTTGTTTCTCAGGGACTTTCTCCGTGATCTCCGTGACTCCGTGGTTAACTTTCATTCCATGGGTGGGCGGCATCTAATGGGCTCAGTACCTCCGCAGCCGCCGCGCTTCGCGCACCACGTCTTCCACCTTGGGCAGAAACGCCTCCTCCAGCGGCGGCGAAAACGGCACCGGGCTGTCGGCGGAGGCGATGCGCACGATCGGCGCATCCAGCGAGTCGAAGCATTCTTCGTTGATGATGGCCGCCACCTCTCCGGCAATGCCGCCCGGTCTTGGTGTCTTCGTGCAGCACGATCACGCGATTGGTCTTCTCCACCGTGTCCCGGATGGCGTCGCGGTCCAGCGGCAGCACCGTCCGCAGATCCACCACTTCCAGCTCGATGCCTTCCTTCGCCAGGATTTCCGCGGCTTCCAGCGCGACATACACCATCGCCGCGTAGGTGATAACGCTGACGTCGCGGCCTTCGCGCACCACCCGTGCCTTGCCGATCGGCACCGTGTAATCGCCAGCGGGCAGCTCTTCCTTGATGCGGCGGTAAAGGAACTTGTGCTCGAAGAACAGCACCGGATTGTTGTCGCGGATGGCCGACTTGATCAGCCCCTTGGCGTCGTAGGCGCTGGCCGGGCAGACGACTTTCAGTCCCGGCGTGTGCGCAAAATACGTCTCGGGATTCTGCGAGTGAAACGGACCTCCGTGCACGCCGCCGCCCGACGGGCCGCGCAGCACCACCGGGACCGGCGCGCCCCAGCGAAAATGGGCCTTGGCCAGCATGTTGGTGATCTGGTTGAAGGCGCAACTGATGAAGTCCATGAACTGGAACTCGGCCACCGGCCGCATGCCGGTGAGCGCCGCGCCAAAGCGGCGTTGACGATGGCCATCTCCGAGATCGGCGTGTCCACCACGCGCTCGGGGCCAAAGCGGTCGATCAGCCCTTCGGTGACTTTGAACGCGCCGCCGTAAATGCCAATGTCTTCGCCAATGCAGAAGACGGCGCGGGTCGCGCTCCATCTCTTCCCAGATGCCCTGGCGAATGGCTTCCAGATAGGTGACTGCTGCCATGGCAAGGAATTCTAACCCAATCGCAGACTACACCACCGATTTTCACCACAGAGACACAGAGGCACAGAGAGAAAAAAAGAGTTTTTTCACCACTGAGGTCACTGAGATCACGGAGTTGTTTCTTTCTTGTTTTCCTTCTTGGCTTTTCTTCGTTCTGTTCTCTTCTTATTGTTTTTTCCTTCCTTTTTTTCTTTCTTGTTTTTCAGTGTCCTCCGTGTTCTCCGTGGTGAACAACATTCTTCTCTGTGTCTCTGTGCCTCTGTGGTGAACCCGCAAGCCTAGGAGGTCGCCGCCGCTCCCACCGGTTTTCCGCAATAGGGGCAGCACACGTAGTCGCGGCTGATGCCGCGTCCGCAGTGACTACAGCTCGGGGTCACACCATGGCCGCACTTGGGGCAATATCGAAAGTCCAATCCGATCTCGCTACTACAGTTGGGGCACGGTATCAGCAGCGGCTTGCGGACAACAGATAGGCGATAATTCCCAACGCCTTAAAAAACAAGACCACCAGCGTCCACAGAATGGGACTCATGCCGCGACGCTGGGCGTCGCGATACACATAGCCCATCATCAACACGAAGAGCGCGCTGAAGATTCCCGCTACGATGCCCAGCACCATCCACCAGGGATGCGGCGGCAGTTCGTGGGCGTGGTGCGCCAACCGGGGAATAATCGCGTGGAACAAGACTTGTATGCAGGCAAAAGCAACCACTGCCAACACGATTGCAACCTGTGGAATGATGCGCAGCTCTTCTTGCCAGTATGACGACCGCTTGGTTCATCGGATCTCTCCTTCACCTTCCCGGTGCAGCATCACGGTGCGAATATCTTCGCCGGACAATCGGGGATGACCCAGCAGCAATACCGCCAACGCGACGGCGGGAAGCAGCCACAGCACAATCAACCCCGGCTGGACCAGCGTTACAGGTACGTCGTAGCGATGGGCCACCCAGCCGCCAACCTTCCACCACACCGCCGCCGACAACGCCGACGACACCAGTCCCAGACAGAACGAGATCCGCGATCAAGAAACATCCGTGCCTGCTGCTCGCGCAGCTAGCTCGCGCGCGCTCGCACTCGTGCTTGCGTGGTGGCCACCAGCGCAGGGCTGGCGGTGATCGCAACCGACCGCAGCAGCTGGCCCGTGCTCTCGACCAGGCGCGGCATATTCCGCACATTCGGCGCACTGCGCCAGGTGCGACTCCAGCCAGGCAGTATCGCGTAGCCGCGATGTCGTCTACACCGCGCCGGGTAATGAGTATCAATGGCGCGATCATGTTCGTGGTTCGTCATTGGGCGCCTCCTTTCAGCGCGGGACGCAATGCCATCACGCCGCGATAGATTCTGGTCTTTACGGTGGCAACGGGAATGTGAATCAACTGCGCGATCTCCTCAAGCTTCATCTGTTCCTGAAAGCGCAGTACCAGGACTTCGCGGAAAATCGCCGGCACCTTGATCCAAGGCCTCGTCGAACATCTCATGCTGCTGCTGCGCCAACGCCAGTATCGAATGGCGACGGGCCGGTCGCCTCCGGTTCAAACGGAGCGCCTTCTTCGGGGTCTTTCATCTCGTCGAGGCTGCTGGGATTTCGCTTGCGCAAGTGGTCGATGGCCACGTTATGTCCGATGGACATCAGCCAGGTCACGAAGCGATTACGGCCGTCGTAGAGATGGCCTTTTTCCAGCACGCGCAGCCACGTCTCCTGGAACAGGTCCTCGGCGACGGCGCGGTTGCCGGTCAAATGCAGCAGGTAGCGCAGCAGCCGGTGCTGATATTGCTCGATCAGGGCATCGAGCAGGTCAGGATCGCGGCGCCGCAGCCCACGAGCGATTTGGGCTTCTTCGGTTTCCATCGGAACCAGCAAACTGAAAGCGGTGGCGACCATACTAACGGGATATACGAGGCAGGGGGAGAAAAAGACTCAAAGGCGATGCTTTGACCACGGATTTCCACGGATGAACACGGATTTTCCTTGGGTCTATGCCAAACCTGATCTACTTAGGTAGTAACCGGCGGCTGAATCATATCTGGCATTCTTGAGAAGGAATGGGACGATCCAAATCCCTCGGAGCCTTTGTTTCAATTTGATCCGTGATCATCCGTGTAAATCCGTGGTAGATCAGCCTTTACCGGAAGTCGCGAGTAGGCAATCTCCACCCCCTGCTTCTTTCCCTGATTTACAATCATCTATTCGCCTGTCGCCATTATTCCCGACATGCCGGCTGACTCCCGGCGCTCATAACCCTTCTAGAACCGGAGCACGAACTTGCCAGAGACAATCTACGACGTAGCCATCATCGGCAGCGGACCGGCCGGATACACCGCGGCCATTCGCGCCGGCCAGCTTGGCCTAAAGGCCGCCCTCATCGAGAAAGATCCGTACCTGGGCGGCACCTGTCTGCATGTCGGTTGCATTCCGACCAAGGCGTTGCTGTTCAACGCCGAGGTCTTCGACCACGTGAAGGAAGGCGCTGGAGCTCGGCCTGGAGAACACCGCTGGCGTCTCGCTGAACTGGGGCGCGATCCAGAAGCGCAAGCAGGGCATCGTGGACAAGCACGCCAAGGGCCTGCAGTTCCTGATGAAGAAGAACAAAGTGGACGTCATCCGCGGCTACGGCAAGCTGACCGGCCCGGCGAAAGACGGCATTCACACGGTCGCGCTCGAGGGCGGCGAACTGAAGTCGATCAGGCGAAGAACGTCATACTTTCGCACCGGCTCGTCGGCGCGCATGTTGCCTGGCTTGCAGCCCGACATGCAGGTCCTGACCAACATCGAGGTGCTGAGCCTGGACCAGATCCCCAAGTCGCTGATCGTGATCGGCTCGGGCGCGGTGGGCGTCGAGTTCGCCAGCATCTACAAGTCGTTCGGCGCCGAGGTCACCATCCTGGAGATGCTGCCGCGTTACGTTCCGGTCGAAGACGAAGAGGTCTCGAAGGAGCTGATGCGCGTGTATCGCAAGCGCGGCATCAACGGCTTCGTGAACGCCAAGGTCGAGAAAGTGGAGAAGACCAAGAGCGGGCGTGGCCGTCACCTTTACCGTCGATGGCAAGCCGCAGAAGCTGGAGGCCGAGAAAGTGCTGGTCGCGGTGGGCCGCGCACCCGATGACCGAGAACATCGGCATCGAGAAGACCAAGATCCAGTCGGAGCGCGGCTTCGTGAAGGTGGACGAATACATGCGCACCGCCGAGCCGGGAATTTACGCGATTGGAGACATTGCGCTGGGCTACCCGCTACTGGCGCATTCCGGCGCCATGGAAGGCATCGTTGCGGTCACGCACATTGCCGGCAAGCCGGCCAAGCCAATCAATCTGCTGCGCATTCCCAATGCGACCTATTGCCATCCCGAGATCGGCAGCGTGGGCCTCACCGAAGCCAAGGCCAAGGAAAAGGGCTACACTGTGAAGGTTGGCAAGTTTCCCTTCACCGCGAACTCGCGCGCCAGCATCGTGGGGCAGCACGAAGGCTTCATCAAGATCGTTACCGATGCCAAGTACGGCGAGATCCTGGGCGTGCACATCATCGGCCCCAACGCGACTGAGCTGATCGCCGAATCCGTGCTGGCGCTGGAGATGGAATGCACCGCGGAGGAGCTGGCGCAACATTATCCATGCGCATCCCACATTGTCAGAGGCGATGCTGGATGCGGCGAATGCCGTGTTTGGCATGGCGATCAATGCGTAAGAAGCTATCAGCCATCAGCTGTCAGCTTTCAGCCAAAGCCGCTTTTATTCCGGGAGCGATGAGGTGGAAACGGTCGCCGACGCTGCTAGCAGTGACATTCGAGAGTTGACGTCTGATAGCTGACGGCTGATGGCTGACAGCGGAAGGAAATCATGAGCCTCCTAAAGTGGTGTGACGAAGGCCCGGCGACGGTGTCGCTGCAGGCGACGGTGGAAGATGCCATCAACACGATGCTGGAAAAACAAGTGGGCGCGGTGGCCGTCATCGACGAGCAGGGCGTGGTGGCGGGCATGTTTACCGAGCGCGACGTGCTGGCCAAGTTCGCCCTCAGCGGGCGCGATCCCAAGACGCACGCCGGTGCACGAGCTGATGAGCCCCATGGTCGAAATGGCAACCGAGGAAACCACGCCCCAGCGAGGCGCTTCAGGTCATGCTGGAACGGCACTACCGCCACATGCCGATCATGGACGATCACGGGAAAGTGCTGGGCATCTGTCTCTATCCGCAACATCCTGGAGGCGCGGGTGGATGACTTGCTCGCGGAACTGGATGCCAACCATTCGGCGCGGGCCAAGGCATAGCTTACCGGTGCTCAGCAAGGGCCACATTTGACGCTGCTATAATCAAGCTCATTCATGGCACAGAAGCGTTTGGTCCGCTCCACTACTGTTCTTTGTGTTCGCCGGGAAGGAAAAGTCGTGATGGCCGGAGACGGCCAGGTCACGCTCGGCGAAGGTGTCATCAAGCACTCCGCCCGCAAAATCCGCCGCCTTTACCAGGACAAGATTCTCGCCGGCTTTGCCGGTTCCACCGCTGACGCATTCTCGCTGTTCGCGCGCTTCGAGTCGAAGCTGGAGCAGTATCACGGCAACATCGGCCGCGCCGCCGTCGAGCTGGCCAAGGATTGGCGCACCGACAAAATGCTGCGCTCGCTGGAGGCCCTGCTGCTGGTCGCCGACCAGGACCAGACCTTTCTCATCAGCGGACAGGGCGATGTGATTGAGCCCGACACCGGAATCGCCGCCATCGGCAGCGGTGGCCCCTATGCCATTGCGGCCGCCACCGCCCTCTTCGAGCACACCGACCTGACGCCCCGTCGCATCGCCGAGGAGGCCATGAAGATTGCCGGCAAGATCTGCATCTACACCAACGACAAAGTCACCATCGAAGAGCTGTAAAGGCAGTTGTCAGTTGCCTGTTGTCAGTAGTCAGCTTTGAGTGTTAGTCAAGAATAAAGCGCAGCCGTGGATACACGAATTCAATACTCAATACTCGGCGCAATGTCGAATGATTACGAAGATTTCGAAACGGCATTCGCGGAGGCCAGTGAATCGGCTCTGACCTATGGGCTCTTCCTGTCAAGACAAGAGATGCATGAAGCATTGGCCGAATTGACCAGGAGCGGCTTAGCACAAGCGTACCTGCTGTCTCCGCACCCGCCGCACGCGCAAAAAGTGGATTTTGATTCGAGCAGAATTCACGACTTATGGTTCTACGTAACGCCCGAAGGCAAGAGGTTTGTTGAGGATATGGATCAGCAGGCATAGGCCGTGCCGTTCGACAATTTGGCGCCCTCACGAGGACGCTGAACTTAGATCCGCGGACCGCGGATCAATTCTTGGAGCCTCAACCAGCGCGGAAGTCTTGGATGTCTTCGCCCTTGCGCCACAGCGGAGCCGCTGCTTGCCGGCGATGCTCGGCCAGCTTCTGGTTGATCGCCTCGACATCGCTCTTGGACCAGCCGACGCTGGAAACTTCGATCTCGCCGCTGGGAGCGACATAGAAAATCGTGGGCACGTTAGTCAGACCGTAAGCGTTCGACACTTTGTAGTTCGCCGGATCGTCGAGCGCGACGGGGAACGTGACGCCGTATTCGCGCAGGAAGTCCCTGGTGTCGTGTGCCTTGTCTTGCGAGATGCCGAGCACGGTGACGTTCGCCGCTCGATTCGCCTGGAACACCCGCTCGAGAAAAGGCAGGGCATATTGGCAAACCGGGCAGCTCACCTTGAAGAACACCAGTACCACCGGACCTTTGGCGAGTGCCTCGCGCAGCGATACCTTCCCGCCTTGCACAGTCGGCAGGGTGAAATCTGGGGCGAGTACGCCCGCGTTCAATGCAGTCATCGATCAAACCTCCGAGGAATGCAGCTTACCGATTAGATTCAATCGGATTCGCCCCGGACTCATCTGGCCACTCGGCGAAGGATTTTGCGGGCAAGCCCAGTCAGCGGCAGCCGTTCCAACTGCCGCGGCGCACACCATCGAGCATTGACTTCCAAGCTGTGAAACTTTCCCGGCGGGAGCGCGAACACCGACACCTCATAGTCGGTATCCGTGATGGCATGACGCAGCTTTGCCACGGGCTCCTCCCCATTGTGCTGTGCAGCGGAAAAAGCGGGCAGCTCCCACATCCCCGCCATCAGCGAAGCATCCGCCGGCCGTTGTACCAGCAGCACCGAACCGTTCTTCCGGGCCAACCCGTAGTTGAGTTGCCTACGCTTGCGTATTACTTGCGACCTCTCATTGTTCGCGCCACGCGCGGCGCACCACGCATGTAGGGGACACATCGGGCATTGCGGCGCTCGTGGCGTACAGACGGTAGCGCCCAGCTCCATCATGGCCTGGTTGAAGTCGCCGGGGCGCGCGCGGTCGAGCAGCGATTCAGCGCGCTGCCACGCCGCTTCCCTTCCCCCGGATGCTCCAAACATGCGGTCGACCACGCGCTCGACGTTGCCATCCACCACCGCGACCGCCTCTCCGAAGGCAATGCTCGCGATCGCCGCCGCAGTGTAGCGTCCGATGCCGGGCAACTCACGCCACTCTTCCGCCGTGCGCGGGAAGCTTCCCTGGCGCCGGCGCGCGATCAACTTCGCTGCCTGATACATGCGTCGCGCGCGATGGTAGTAGCCGAGGCCGCTCCACACCGCCAGCACAGACGCCTCGCGGGCGGCAGCCAGGCTTTGCACGTCAGGAAATCTTTGCAGGAAGCGCGCGTAGTACTCCACCACCGCCGCCACGCGCGTCTGCTGCAGCATGATCTCCGACACCCATACGCGATAAGGATCGGCGTCACGACGCCAAGGCAGTTCGCGACGATGTGCGTCGTACCACGCGAGCAGCGCGTGACGGAGTTTGCGAAGGGTGGCCGGGTCAAGCGCTGGTCCATTCGCGCTTTCCGGCCTACTGTCCGGGCTCGGGCAATTCTTCCGGAGCGCCGTGGCGCCGCAGGATCTGCGCCAGGTTCTGCGAAAACGCCGAGCGCGGCACTACCATGTCGCATCCGGCTTCCTGCGCTTTCATCTTCAGTTCGCCCTGCACGTGCGAGACGAAGCCAATGATGTTGGTGGCCTTCTTCAGCTTGGCCTTGAGTTTTGGAATGACGCTGAGCGGCTTGGCCGAGACATTGTTCAGGTCGAAGATGATGAGCGCAGGCTTGTCGTCGCCGTTCTGGCCCATGCGCTCGTTCAGGTCCTTTTCGGTCTTGACGAATTCGACCTTCACATTCATCTTGCGCGCCGTTTCCTGGATCTTGGCCAGGAAAAACAGATCGTCGACAAAGGCGAAGATGCGGGCTGGCGCTGCATCCGAGGTCGCCGTCATGGGCAGCGGTTCAGGGTCGGGCGGCTGGAACTGCTTGCCGAAGTTCTGGCCGGGACGACCGCCGCGGCTTGGCCGATGGGTATTGCCGTTGTTGGCGCCCTGGGCCGCGCGGTAGCTGTGGTCCATAGGCGCGGAATAGATTCCACCACCCGGCTGGTTCGGTCCCGCCTGCCATCCGCCCGGCTTGCGGCCGTGGCGCTTGGGAGGCCCGTGACGTTGCTGTCCGGGATGCTGCCCAGGTTGTGCTGGTGATGCGTGCGTGACGGGTCCACGGCGGCCGCGCCGCCGTCTACGTCCTTTCCCGCCGGGCTGTCCGCCGGAGGGAGGGTTCGGTCCTTGATTCATGTTTCTCTCTTAATAGTTTTCACCCGCAGGTGGCGGGCTCCCACTCTATGAACCGCTGTTCTTGGCCAGGCATTCGCAATTTTTCCCGCGTGCCGGGCTCGGCGGTTGGATACTTCGCTGAAATCGAAATCAGTTACGTCCGTCTGGCGCCTGGAACGTTAAGCGCGAGGGCCGCCTGCACGGGAAGTGCGGCGATTGGGGGACGTCTCTATGGTACCTAGCTTCCAGACCTAAACGCAAGTCCAAAAGCTGTTTATGCTTATGATGCAACTTGTTGGTAACCGGTCGAGTTTATTTTTGGCCCGGGCGAATCGCTTTTTCGCAATATCGCCTTTCGCTGTTCGCTATTTGCTATTGGCCCCTCCCTGCAAGCGAACGGCGAAAAGCGAAGAGCGAACCGCGGCCCCTCTAATTCATCCGCGCTACCATTTGCCGCACCATATCAAAGGTTTCGCGCACCGCCTGCGCGTCGGCAGCCTCGGGCGCCAGCTTCAGATACTTGCCCAAATCCTGCGCGGCCCCGAGATACTGATCGAGATTCAGCCGCAGCAGCGCGCGCTCGCGCAACAAGTCAGCCGAGCCGGGCGGAATTGCCAGCAGCATGTCCAGCACCGCCAGCCCCTTGCGCCCGTTCTGCTGGGTCAGATAGATCTGTCGCAGGTTGTTCAGCATACGGGCCAGTATCTCGCGATGCGTGACCGGCTGCAGGTACTCGGCGTGCATGTCAAGCTGCCCGCCATAGACTTCATCCAGGCGCTGTTGACAATCTTCCCGGCTCAGAATGTTTCCCCGGTCGAAGGCGTCTATAAAGATCTCGCCGGCCACCGCGTCATAATGCTTCAGCAAAAAGTGACCTGGCATGCCGACACCCGCAACCGGGAAGCCGGCCTGCCGCGCCACTTCCATGTAAACCACCGAGAGCGTGATGGGGATGCCGACCTGGCGGTCCAGCACGTCATTGAGAAACGAGTTGCGCGGATCGTAAAAGTCTTCGCGGTTGCCACGCAGGCCCGTCTCCTGAAACAGCACCTGGTTGAGCAGCGCAATGGACTCGCGCGCCGTCGGGTGTTTGCGCAGGCGAGTTCGCACCTGCTGGGCCATCTCCTCCAGACGCGCCAGGTAAGGCTCCGCGTCGAGGTCGGGGTACTCCATGCGGGCAATTGCCAGCGCTGCCGTCGCCAGCGGAATGGAGTCGTCCTCGCGGGCGGGCCCAACCAGCGCGGCAAATTGCCCGAGGGCGTTATCCGAGGAAGAACTGGACGCCATAACGTGCTGCATTGGATGTCGGGGCGTCGGGCAGCGATTCCTCAGATTGACGTGGCTCTACTGCCGGAACATGTTCCGAGCGATGAACAGCACGTTGGCCGGGCGCTCCGCCAGGCGGCGCATGAAGTACGGATACCATTCCGTCCCGAACGGAATATAGACGCGCAAGCCGTAGCCCTCGCGCACCAGTTGCTGCTGCAAATCGCGCCGCACCCCATGCAGCATTTGAAATTCATACGCCGAGGCCGGGATGCACTCCGCGCTGGCGAATTGTTTTACCTCGGCAATGATTTTCTCGTCGTGGGTGGCAATGCCATGAAACACACCGCTCTTCAGCAGCGTGCGCGCCAGCTTCAGATAGTTCGCATCCGCGTCCGCCTTCTTGGGGAACGCGATCTCCGGCGGCTCCTTGTACGCTCCCTTGCACAAGCGGATGCGAATCCGCTCGGCAAGCAGATCGTTCACGTCCTTCTCGCTGCGGTAGAGGTACGACTGGATGACCGTCCCCACTCGCCCCGCGTGTCCCGGCAGGCGATGCAGTTGGCGGACAAAGTCGAGCGTGCGCTGCGTGTAGGGCGAGCCCTCCATGTCCACGCGCACGAAATTGTTGATGCGCACCGCGTGGTCCACCAGCTCGGTCACCAGGCCGAACGCCAGGTCCTCGCTCACGTCGAAGCCCATGTGCGTGAGCTTGAGGCTGACGTTGGCGTTCAGCTTGCGGGTGGAGATCTCGTCCAGCAGGCGGTGATACAGCTCGGCGCTGTGTTTGGATTCGTCGGCGTTGGTGACGTTCTCGCCCAGGTTGTCGATGCTGACGCCCGCGCCCCACTCGTTCACCACCTGGGTGGCGCGAATCACGTCGTCAACTTGCGTGCCGGCGACGAAGCGCCCGGAAAAGCGCAGCCCCATCGGCGATTGCTCGGCAAAATGGCGTAATCGTTTGCTTTCCGAAAGCCCAATGAAGAGCGACCTTAACATGCCGCCCTCCGGGGCTCGGGAGATGTAAGGGGCGTGCCGTGGCAGGCTGCTGAAAGACCGCGGTGGGTAAGGTTCGGGTAGAGCTGGCCTTCAGGCCAGCGTCTAAGCGGGTTATTTCTTTCCTGAGCCGGCTTTAGCCGGCGGTACGGGTGCGGAGCTGGTGCCCCGCAGAACGGAATGGCTCATAGTTGGCTCGTGCCGGCTCTTCGGCCAGCTTTGGCTTACATAATTGTGTATCACAGCCTAGCGGCGACGGCTATGAGCCAGGTCACAGCGGCAAAAACGGCGGCGCGCGAGGAATCCCTCACTCACAATGCGGCTGATAGCTGACGGCTGACAGCTACGCTACTCCCACTCAATCGTCCCCGGCGGCTTGCTGGTCACGTCGTACACCACGCGGTTGATGCCCTTCACCTCGTTCACGATGCGGCTGGAGATGGTCTTCAGCACCTCGTGCGGCAGCGGCACCCAGTCGGCGGTCATGCCGTCTTCGGAGTGCACGGCGCGGATGGCGCAGGTGTAGGCGTAGGTGCGCATGTCGCCCATCACGCCCACCGACATCACCGGCAGCAGCACCGCGAACGATTGCCAGACCTTGTTGTACAGTCCGGCGCGCTTGATCTCGGTGACCACGATGTCGTCGGCCTCCTGCAGCAGCGCCACGCGCTCGGCGGTCACCTCGCCCAGGATGCGCACCGCCAGCCCCGGCCCGGGGAACGGCTGGCGCTGCAGGATGTCTTCCGGCATGCCGAGGTCGCGGCCGATCTTGCGCACCTCGTCCTTGAACAAATCTTTCAGCGGCTCGATCAGCTTCAGCTTCATGATGTCGGGCAGGCCGCCGACGTTGTGATGGCTCTTGATGGTCTGCGACGGCCCGCGCACCGAGCGCGACTCGATCACGTCGGGATACAGCGTGCCCTGCACCAGCCACTCGACTTTGCCGTGCAACTGCTCGATGCGGTGCGCCTCTTCCTCGAAGACCGCGATGAACTCGTTGCCGATGATCTTGCGCTTCTTCTCCGGCTCGGTGACGCCGGCCAGCTTGCTGAGGAAGCGCTCGCTGGCATCCACCGCGTCGATGTTGAGGCCGAGCTTGTCGCGCAGGTTCTTCTGCACGTTGAGGAACTCGTTCTTGCGCAGCACGCCGTTGTTGACGAAGATGCAGGTCAACTGATCGCCGATCGCGCGATGCACCAGCTCGGCGGCGACCGAGGAATCCACGCCGCCCGAGAGTCCGCAGATCACGCGGCCGTTGCCGACGGTCTGGCGAACGCTGGCGATGGTCTCGTCGATGAAGCTCTGCGGCGTCCAGTTCGGCTTGAGCCCGCAAATCTCGAACACGAAGTTGCGCAGGATCTCGGTGCCCTGCGGCGTGTGGTGTACTTCGGGATGAAACTGCACGGCGTAATACTTCTGCGCGGGATTCTGGATGGCCGCAACGGCGTTCGACGTCCTGCCGATCAACTCGAAGCCGGGCGGCAGCTCCATGCGCCTCGTCGCCGTGCGACATCCACACCGTCAGCGGACCTTGCAGTCCCTTGAACAGCGGCGTGTCAATCGCCGAGCTCAGCAGTTCCACCTGCGCGTGGCCGTACTCGCGCTTGTCGGCGGCGCGCACTTTGCCGCCCAGCTTGTACACCATGAACTGCAGGCCGTAACAGATGCCCAGCACCGGCAATCCGAGATGCAAGACGCGCTCGTCCGCCGGCGGCGCGTCGGCGTCGTAGACGGACGACGGCCCGCCCGACAGCACGATGCCCGCGGGAGAGTAGCTCTTGATTTCGTCGAGCGAGGCGGTGCAGGGCAGGACGACGGAGAAGACGTTCTGTTCGCGGATGCGGCGCGCGATGAGTTGCGAATACTGCGCGCCAAAGTCGAGGACGACGATCGCTTGCGTTTCCACTATTTACTTTGCCAGAGGACGCGAGCAGTGTAAAGCGGGGGGTCAGCCGTTAGCAATTGGCAACTAGCTGTCGGCTATCAGCTGTCAGCCATCAGCTGTGTGCAGCCAGTTACTCACTGATGCATTGTCATCCTGAGCGAGGAGCGTAGCGACGAGTCGAAGGGCCCCTATTCGAGCGGGGAATTCCCCGGAGACTTTTCTGCCAGAATAGGGGTTCTTCGACTGCGCTCGATCGCTGCGCGACCTCGCTCCGCTCAGAATGACACGTGGTGAGGATGGGACACCTGCTCATCTGCCGATGAAGCGTGCGTTTCTTGCGCTTATCCGACGTCGTGATACAGCTCCAGAAGATGACAGGCTGGGACAGAGGACCACGCGAACCGGCAGCGCGCTGGTCCGGTTAATACACTCAGCGCTATCTTTCCTGGACTGCGGGTCGATATATCCGGGGAGCGCAAAGCTGGTATCCAGCAGGGTCCTGTCGGTGTAGCACTTGGGGCACTGTCTATCAATCTTGAATCCCAGTGACGACATCACACGCCTCCATGACGGATATACCACGATGAAGTCTACTTGTGGCGTGAGAGCTCAGCGGCCCGCTTAGCGCCCTGCAACGCCCCGCGCCGTCCAGGCGCATTGACCAGCGCCGTCTGAAATTCCTTGAGCGCTGGACCGGGATGGTCCTGTTCCAGCAGCAAGTCACCAAGTTGTTCGCGGGCGGGAACGATCGGCCCCGGTGTCACCGGCAGCTTCTCGACCGCGTCCTCCTCATCGGCTGCCTCGCGCATCAAAGCTACCGCTTCCTCCGGCTTTCTTGTCCGCTTGGGCTGACCACGCCATGACTTCGCGCTTCAGAATCGCCGTCTGCGTGGCCCAATAGTCGTTGCCTGAAGTGCGAAGTTGCTGTTCGAGCTGCCCCAACTTATCAATTTCCGTCTGTGCCTCGGTGGGGTGTCCACTGCGAGCGAGTCCGACTCCACGGGCCCAGACCGCAATTGCAACCACCTGAGGCGGGGCTGCCGTCGGAGGAACGATGCGGCAGCGTCGGCCCATTGGCCCCGCTCAACCGCGTAGCGAACCGGTATCGCGGTAGCGGCGTATCCGATCTTGAATTCGCCTGCGTTCAACTGCGGCATGTTCTTAAGTTGCTGGACGACCTCAAACGCGGCGCTATCGCGTCCACTTTGCAAGTAGGCATACATCAGGTAATCCATGGCGTGCAGCTCTTCTCCGGTATCGCCCTGCCGGTGTGCCGCATCTTTTGCCGCAAGATTGGAAGCGATGGAGTCTTGCCACAACCCGAGTCGCGTGAAGATATGCGACGGCATGTGCAAGGCGTGCGGCGCTGAAGGGGCGATCTTGGCGTAGGCTCTGGCCGCAGCCAAGCCTCTGGGCGCCAGTTCCGCATTATCGTAGGCATGGATGAGGTAGTGGGGGATCCCAGGATGCTGCGGGTAAGCGCGATAAAGCGGTTCAAGCAAGTCGGCGGCCTGTTTCTGCTTCGCGTGCGTCTTATCGGCGGGAGATGCGTTTGCCAGGAGGGCGAGCGCGTAAAACACCTGGGCTTCGACATCCTTCCGGTTCGCCGCCGCCAGATTGCTCATCGCGTGCTCGTAGTTCAACACCCGGGTACGGTACGGGACCGTGGCAGCGTCCTGATAAATCAAGGCCAGCGCAGCAGATGAACTGGCGCTCGCGTTCGGAACTGGCGCCGATCTGCTGCGCCCGCTGAATTTCCTGTTGGGCAATCGAAATTGCCGCGGGCGAAAGGGGCGGGTCCCAAAGCTGGTGAAAGTGCGTCATGGCAATACCCCAATGTGCCATCGCACACCGGGGATCCTGTTCCGCCACCCCGCGAAATGCATTTTCGGCCGCAGTGTAAGCGAACGAGTGGAGCAGCGCGACGCCTCGATCGAACTGCTGCTGAACTGCCAATTTGCAGGAAATTGGGAACGATACTTTTCCCAGTGTTTCAGGCACGCCGTGGGCGTGCGCTTCTTGTGCAGGTAAAGAGACGGGAGCGATGAACAGCAGCGTGAGGAACACTCGCCCTAAATGGGACATTCCAATCTCCAGTAGCCCATAACGTTCTCGCAACCTGCGTATTTTACCTTGAACTGGCGGCCATACCTCACCCCGAGGCTAGAGACCTTTGCCTTGTCTGCAAGACCTAACTTGTAGGTCGGGGGATGCATCGTCCCGATGGGTGGTTCGTAATCCGGCGATGACATTCCTTGGGCTACCCTAATAGTCCTCCGCGAATAACCTCCCCAGACGCGAGCGCACCGTCACAATCGCGTCCCGCGCGAGATTCAGCCGTGCGCGTCCAAGGGTAACAAGCTCAATGGTTACTTTTGTAAGGAGCCTCGTGTTATATGTCACTGACGCCCGTTCCCAGTAGGAGCATGATGATTAGGCTCCACTTCGTCTAATTCCGCAAACTGTGGGGCATGAAATGCAGACCAGGAACGTCGCGAAAGCCAAGGTTGTGCCCAGCCAGCCTTCGGAGGTGCTTCGCTCCCCTAGCCACCCCGGTCAGAACACAATACTGACGGGGAAAGAATTGAACGTCCTCGAACTGGTGTCATACGGATATGACAACGGGGCCATCGCTGACCATTTTCACACCACGCTGCAAGCGGTAAAGAACATGATGCGGGTAATTCATCTGAAACTGGGCGCCGATAACCGCGCCCACGCGGTTGCCGTGTGCTTCCGTAATGGCTGGTTTACTGAAAGCGGGAATCGAGGTGCTGGCTCGGCACCTTCACCCACGCGCGAGCCGATGTTTGATGAAGCTAGTACACAGATTGCCAAGCTCTACACGCTGAGTGCGCCTCAACCACGCGACGGGCGAGGGACGACCCATTCGGCCAAGTTCGGTCATTGAAAGACTGTGCCGCGATCTACTAACGGTTTGCTGCGGCCCATCGTTGGCGTGTGATTTTGGCGCGACGGGTGGGAGCGGTGCATTAAAGACCAGTTTTGCTTTGATCACCTAAGACCGTGAGAAGGCACAATTCTTGTTTCCCGCCCGTTCGCAAAGAGGCGAAAGGACGGGGTACCCGCTGCGCGACCTCTCTCCGCTCAGAATGACAGGCGCGGCTCTCCACGCTCGCCGCCTATAATCTTCTTCATGCCGTTCAAGCGCCCGCACAAGACGTACGACGGAGAATCGCTCTACGAATACGCCGTGGGAGCGCTGGCGCGGCAGATGCGCACGGTGGCTGAGATCAAGCGCCTGATGCGCAACCGGGTGAAGGAACAGGAGCACGGCGAACTGCTGGTCGAGATGGTGGTCGCCCGGTTGAAGGAACAGAAATATCTCAACGACACCAGCTACGCCGAGAACTATTCGCGCTTCCGCAAGGAGAATGAAAAGTTTGGGCGGCTGCGCGTCATCCAGGACCTGAAGATCAAGGGCGTACACGGCGACATCATCGACAAGGTGGTCACCGCCGCCTACGGCGACGTTAGCGAAGAGCACCTGGCGCGCGAGTTCTTGCAACGCAAGCGTATGGTGAAGCCCGAGGGACAGAAGCAGGCGGCGCGCGTGTTTCGCGCTATGATGCGCGCCGGCTTCAGCAGCCGGGTCATCTTTCGCATCCTGAAGAAGTGGGACGTGGACGACGAGACGCTGTCGGCGCTGGAGGAGGAGATCAGTGGCTAGTGGTTAGGTTGGTTGGACCGATGTGCCAAGAATGCCTTGTTTGGAACTGGGCTTCGGCGGCGATCATCCAGTCCCGCGAAGCGTTCGAAACATGATGGCCCACCGCTGACTTACCTGCGTCGCAGATGAGAGTTGAAGGCTGATGACCGCCCCGTTAGCTGGGCTTGCGCTGCACGATCTCTTCATCGCGGATGAAGAACTGGGCGGAGCACTTCTCGGAGCCGCAAATGACAGTCAGCAGGCCGGCAATCTGCTTGCGGGTGACCAGCCCGAGCTGCCCGCAATTTGGGCACGACAGAACGGCCCAGTAGGGGTCTTCCTTTTCGCCCACCTCGCCGGCGTTTTCCAGCACAAAGATGGTTCCAGGCTCCATCTGTTCGGGGATCCATTCGTTCAGGACGCTCAGTTCTCCGATCATGTGCCCTCCTTCAGGACCGTTCAAGAAGCCCTATGACGTCGTGCAGTAAGGTGACGAACGGAAGCGATGCGCTTTCTGGCGCCGCGCACGTCGGCGCGGACCCGCTGGATGGTGTCGCTCAGGCACACCGATAACATCGGCTGGCGGGCGTTCTTCAGCAGATCGACCACCGCGCGGGCAGAATCTTCCAGGTAAATATGCCGCCCATCGGTCAGCAGGTGGTATTCCGAGGCGGCGGAAACCGTCTCCACCAGGCGCTTGCCAAGTTCCTTCTGCAGGAAGCGAATGACCCGGCGAATCTTTTGCAGGGAGAAGCCGCGTTGGCGCAGATCGCAAATGACGGCCACCTCGGCCAGATCATCCAGCCCATAGATGCGCTTGTGCCCCTGGCGGGCCGGAACCACGATATGACGCTCATCCCACCACTGAAGCTGGCGCGGGCTGATGCCGGTCAGGGCCACCACTTCTTTGGATGTGAACCGCTGCTGCATCACAGAATTACCCGAAACAAATCCCACAACAAATGTTTGAAACATCATAGTGCACATTGGGGGCATGTCAAGATGAATTATTGATCAGGGCGGTAACCGGAGGATGAACCCGGGAGGAATTTGCCCAGCTGGTCGTCACTCCGGGCTGTGAGCCCCGACCTTTCCACATCTCTCCCACCGGCCTGAAGATGGAGTGTGGTAGTCCGATAACTGGCTACTGACAACTGACTACTGATCGAACGCATGGGCAAGGTGCTGGGCTCGATCGCCGCGGCGGTTGCAGGCAGCGATTCAGCGCCGCGGTTGCTTGCCGGTACCGGCGACGAAAGGGTCCATCTATTGGTGGTTTGCACTGCCGAACGTGGACTTTGCGGGCCTTTCAATTCGTCGATCGTGCGCCTGGCCCGCGAAAGGCAAATGCGCTGATCACTGACGGTAAAGACGTCAAGGTTCTGTGCGTCGGTCGCAAAGGGCAGGAACAGTTGCGTCGCGTCTACGGAAAGCAAATCATCGAGACCATTGAATTGCGCGGCGTGCGCACCATCGGCTTCGGACAGGCCGACATGATAGCCAAGAAGATCGTCGCGCTGTTAACCAAGGCAAATTCGACGTCTCCACGCTGTTCTTCTCGCGCTTCAAGTCGGTGATCGCGAAATTCGACCACGCAACAGATCATTCCACCAGTCTTCGAAAAGGCCGCCGAGCGGGTCCCGCCCTCCTACGAATATGAGCCGGAAGAGGAAGAAATCCTCGCCGAATTGCTGCCGCGCAATCTGTCGGTGCAGGTATTTCGCGCGCTCCTGGAAAATGCGGCGTCCGAACAAGGCGCCCGCATGAGCGCCATGGACAATGCCACCCGCAACGCGGGCGAAATGATCCGCAAGCAAACACTCACCTACAACCGCACCCGTCAGGCGATGATCACCAAGGAACTGATCGAGATCATTTCCGGCGCCGAGGCGCTTTAGTTCTGTAAAGAGGACGATATGGCGACACCCAACGCAGTCGGAAAATCACGCAAGTCATCGGCGCCGTCGTCCACGTGCAGTTCGAGACACATCTGCCGGCGATTCTGAATGCACTCGAGACAACGAATGGCGGCAACCACCTGGTGCTCGAAGTGGCCCAGCATCTCGGCGAAACCACCGTGCGCACCATCGCGATGGACTCATCCGACGGCCTAGTACGCGGCCAGACGTCACCGACACCGGCAGCCAAATGAAGTGCCGGTCGGCCCGGATGCTCGGCCGCATCATCAACGTCATCGGCGAGCCGGTTGATGAGGCGGGTCCGGTCAAGACCAAAAGCAAACGCGCGATCCACCAGGGCCCCCACCTACACGGACCAGTCGACGGAAGCGCAGATGCTCATAACCGGAATCAAGGTCGTCGATCTGCTCGCGCCTTACGCAAAGGGCGGCAAGATCGGGCTGTTCGGCGGCGCCGGCGTCGGCAAGACAGTGCTGATCATGGAGCTGATCAACAACGTCGCCAACGCGCACGGCGGCTATTCGGTGTTCGCCGGAGTTGGCGAGCGAACCCGTGAAGGCAATGACCTCTATCACGAGATGATAGAATCCGGCGTCAACAAGGATCCCAAGAAAGGCTCTGTCGATGGTTCGAAATGTGCGCTCGTGTACGGCCAGATGAATAGCCGCCCGGCGCCCGCGCCCGCGTCGGCCTCTCCGGTCTCACGGTCGCCGAATATTTCCGCGATCAGGGCCAGGACGTGTTCTTCTTCGTCGACAACATCTTCCGCTTCACACAAGCCGGTTCGGAAGTGTCGGCGCTGCTCGGCCGTATTCCATCGGCGGTGGGTTATCAACCGACACTTGCAACCGACATGGGCGAGTTGCAGGAGCGCATCACGACCACAACCAAAGGCTCGATTACTTCGGTGCAGGCGATTTACGTGCCAGCCGACGACCTAACCGACCCCGCACCGGCGACCTCGTTCGCCCATCTTGACGCGACGACCGTGCTGTCGCGCGAAATCGCCGCCAAGGGCATCTATCCGGCGGTGGATCCGCTCGATTCCACCTCGCGCATGCTGTCGCCGCTGATCGTGGGCGAGGAACATTACGCAGTGGCCCGACAGGTCCAGCAAATTTTGCAACGCTACAAGGCGCTGCAGGACATCATCGCGATTCTTGGCATGGACGAATTGTCGGAAGACGACAAAACGGCCGTGGCGCGCGCCCGCAAAATCGAGCGCTTCCTTTCACAGCCCTTCCACGTGGCCGAAGTGTTCACCGGTTCGCCGGGAAAGCTCGTCGACCTTGCCGATACCATCAAGGGTTTCAAGGGCCTGTGCGAAGGCAAGTACGATAACCTGCCGGAAGCGGCCTTCTATATGGTCGGCACCATCGAAGAGGCG